>JANQQU010000016.1 GCA_028284905.1 Calditrichia bacterium | reverse complement strand
CATTAGCTCTCCACATTCTTTTTTTAGCTGTAAAACGGTAGTACCAGGTTTCCTGGATTGCAAATACTTTTTACACAGTCTCTGGAGTTTGGGAACGAGGATTAAAAAGTATTTTTACTGCTACTGCTACTGCCACTAGAATCAGTGCCTAATCCCCCTTCATCACTTTACAAAACGCCTCCCAGGCAGCAACCGTTTGCCCGGCCAAATCCTTGCTGGCTGCAATGATAGCAGTCTGGTGATTCTTTAACAGCTGTAACTGTTCCCGCCGGAGTTGCAGATCAAACGGCGTGGCGATGTGTTTGACGTGCCCCTTTCCCAGCTGCACCCCGACATCATAGGCAACTTCCTTCATTTCATCAACGCTTTTGAAGGATTTCTTGATATCTGCTTCTTTATAATTATCCACCCAGGAGTGCACCCAGAAATTACGCTCACGAAAGCGGAAATAGCCCAAATGCTTAAATGGAGAATAGGCGATACGGGTTTGCCCGAGCAAAATCCGAAACGGATCTTTTTCCCGCCCGCTGTCGATGCAGTTAATTTCACTCAAATCCCGCACTTCCTTAAATTCCAGCACCACGTCATCCATCGGATCGTCAGTATTTCCGCGGATACGCACCAGAAATTTCATGTCCAGCGCACTGCCGATGCCCATTCGCAGAAAACCACTGCTGGTTATCTGGAAATAATTCCGGGTCACATGTGGTGCTTCCAGCAGCTTGGTTTCGATGTAAGGATCGATCGCCGTAATCAATGAATCGCGCACTTCATCAGGCATTGGTTCCATTATCGAAGAAACCCACTGGAAATAGCCCTCGCGGTCAATCGTGAATTTAGCCTGAGTACGTTTCACCAGCGCCGGAATTGCAGCATTACTATCCGGATTTTCCAGGGCATTTTGGTAGCCAGCAAGGAAGGTTTGCATCAACATGTCCGATTGATCTGCCCAACCATTGGCTTTCGCCGCTAACTGCATGGATACTCCGAAGCGCATCAAATCGAGAATGCCTGGTCCGGAAGAAGCATCGTCATAATCGGTGAGTCCACGTCCCAAGTCGGTTATCGCATATTGTTCAATGTGGGCATCACCGTGCAGATTCAGGGAGGGCATCTGCGCAAGCGCCGTCCCAAAGCGCCGGCAAATTTCCTGGCTAAAGGGAATATTGATGAATCGGAAATAACCATGGGGGCCGGAAAAAATCCGTTCCAGCAAAGCCGGGTTTTCGGAAAAATCCCGGGTCGCCGGATCAATGTAGAGCGGATTCTCTGCGGCCTCTTTTCCCGAAATCGGACTAACCAGGATGACAACGACAAATGTCGTGATTATTAACTTAAAAATGCTGGAAAGGTTCTTCATAGGTCTTCCTGCTATAGGTTGATCGTTGTTCGTTGATCGTTTAAAAATTGTTCACTGACAACTGATAACTGTTCACTGATAACTGTAAACTGTCAAAATCCTTCAATCTCCGGCTGTCGATACCGTAACCAACGGCTTTGCAGAAAACGAAGTTCATAGGGCATTTTTAACCAATTCTTTTTATAGCGCAGCGCCGATAGCGCCCGAATCGTTTTCCGCTGAAAGCCGGTCAGTTTTATATCGGAAACGGTGGGATAATAGGCGTTCAGTACCGTTTCGAATCCGAGAATCCGATCGACGATCTCCGGCGTCAGCCAGGGCGTCATTGGATTCTTCCGAGCATCAAAATTCTCCCAGCGCGGATTGATCCAGTCTTCCAATTTTTCCGGGAAAGTAAATCCGCTCTTCTGCACCGCTTCATACAACTCCGATCCCTCCGTCGGCACCGGACTGTAGACATAGATGATGATCTCCGTCGCCGGATTAATCGCCTTTACTTCCTTAATAAAATTGATATCATAATCCAGCTGGGCGAGCACCTCCTCCGTCGTATCTGCAGGCGTGCCCAAAACGAAGGAGTATTCCGGAATAATATCGAATTTTGCCAGCCGCTCGGCAAAAGCCTTGATTTGCTCCCCGGTTTGCGTGCCCCCTTTGTTCATCTGCTTCAACACTGCATCATTGCCGGTTTCCGCGCCAAAGAAGATCATTTTGCAGCCAGCTTCCCGGATCAATGCCATTGATTCATCTTTATACTTATGCATGGTATCGATGCGCGCTTCTCCCCACCAGTGCATTTTATCATCCTTAACCAATTCTGCGAAAGCAGTGGTTCGTTTCTCGGAGACAAAAAAGTTATTGTCATGAAATTCGATCGCATCGGCACCATGCACATCTTTCAAATGCTTGATGTCCCGATAGATGCTCTCAGCGGATTTCCCCCGCCAGCGGGCATTGTAGATCGGCACCACTGCACAAAACGAGCAGGTAAACGGACAACCGACGCTGGAATGATAAGCGATGGTACGTTCCCCTAAATATGTTTTCCCGAGATAGCCTTCCATCGGGTAAGTATCGTGCAGCTTTTGATAAGGTAAAGTCGGCAAAGTATCCTGATCCAGCAAGGCTTCTTTCGCCGTTTTGACAATCTTATCATCCTTTTTAAAGATCAGATTTTCGATGTCATCGACCGGCTGATTGTTTTCCAGGGCATCCAGCAAGGCCGGAAAAGCGACATCGCCCGGACCGGCAACCACATAATCGACGTAGCCGGAGTTGAGCACGACGGGATGCTGATTCGTCGCAAAATAGCCTCCCCAGATATTCACCACCTGCGGATAATTTTCCCGAATGCGTTTTGTAAATGGAATCGCTTCTTTCAATTGTTGTGCCGGCATAGTCGTACAGGCAAAATAGCGAAACTCGCCGCTCTCCAAATATTTTTGCAAGGTATGCCAGGGATTTTCTTCCCGATTGCCATCGACAAAAACATATTCATAACGGCCTTCCAGCGCCGCGCCTAACTGCAGAATGGTGTTGGGAATACGATATTTGGAATTCGCGCTGCGGGGATTAAAGAGAATGACTTTATTGTTGCTGCTCATTTAAAACTCCAATTGCTGAAAAAGGCCAAAATACAATATAATTCTCCGGCTCGGTTGGTGCAAATTTATTTGGGAGGATGGTTCTTCGTTGTTCGCTTGCCCCTTTGGGGTTGATCGTTGTTCATTGTACGTTGATCGCTTGCCCCTTTGGGGTTATCCGCTGCCCAAGAACTCTCGTTGGCACACAGGCCTTACGCCAAAGGCGTTACAGAACGCTGCCCAATCCTGCTGCATCTTTTCGCAGCTGCATTGGGCAAATTTAGAGCAATCCCCTTCTCCCCAAAACGTCTATTAAAAGCGCCCCTTATCGCAGCAAAACCATCCTTCTGGTTTGCTCATAATCCTTCACCATCAACCGATAAAAATAAATACCACTCGGGAGGTCTTTTCCCTCAAATTGCAATGAATATCGACCGGCCAGCTGTTGTTCCTTTACCAGCGTTCTCACAAATTTTCCGGTAACATCATAAACGTTCAGCTGGACAAAACCGGTTGCCGGTATCGTATAGCTGATCGTCGTTGCCGGGTTGAAAGGATTTGGATAATTCCCGGCTAAATTATATCCCTTGATAATTTTTGAGGGTTCACTAATAGCCGTCGCCGGTTGCACGCTGCAGGTGTCCGGTCCGGCAGGAAAAAAGCTGCCGCCGTTGTTACATGACAGAAGCGTAATCGCAACATCGATATCACAAAAATAATTTTCATTGGCCACAGTCGGCGTGCCGGCAATCTTCGCAATAAAACTCACTGTACTGCTAACACCGTTTATAAATATTTTCAGTACACCGCCGGGATTGGACGTCGGCATTACGATAATATCGCCATTATTCAAGGTATCGATAACATTGGAAGTTATTATTCCCTGAACATCGGTAATTTCAACCTGAAAATTCAAGCCGCTCACAAAAGGCACTAACATATCATCCAGGGTAAGCACCAGGGAATCAACCGCTGCGTCACAGGCGACCCCGTAATTTTCAAAAACGGCCAACGTGTCACAAACCGGCACGCCTACCCGATACTGTTGTGCATACCCACTCTCCCCAAGGAGAATTAGAACAAAAAACAGTCCTGAAGAAATTTTTCTGAATTGCCCGGATTGCTTACGAAACAATTTACTCATGATTGCCCCCTTTTTAGTCAATACATATTTCCATTTTTAATACATTTCCAATTCGCTGAAAGAATTTTTAAAATTCCTCAATTCAAAAAACAGCCGAGAGGCTCAAACCATCAACGATCAACCATCAAGGAACAATAATTAAAAAAACCGGTTTATTTATATCCCGTCATCGGTTAAATTAATCGTTTATAATTTTATATGATAGTCTGCCGGATGTTCTTTTCCTGAACGTCCCCATTTAATGCACCGGAGATTCAATCGTGAAAGAAATGCCCAGTAAATACGACCCCAAGGCGATCGAAAGCCCGATTTACGATACCTGGATGGAAAAGAAAGCTTATGCCGCTCACCCTGATGACCGCGATGACCGTTACGTCATTATGATGCCACTGCCGAACGTTACCGGCGCCCTGCATATGGGACACGCCATGGATAACGTCATGCAGGATATGCTTATCCGCTGGCACCGCATGATGCAGGACAATGCGCTCTGGATGCCCGGCTCCGATCATGCCGGTATCGCTACTCAGGCAGTCGTCGAAAAACGCCTTTTTGAACTGGAAGGGAAAACCCGTCACGATATCGGTCGGGAAGCGTTAGTTGAGCGCATCTGGGAATGGAAAGATCAATACGAAAAACGCATTATCTCCCAGCAGCAAAGCATGGGATGTTCCTGCGACTGGGATCGTCATCGTTTTACTATGGATGACGTCTGTGCCCGCGCCGTTCGGGAAACCTTCTACCGCTTGTTCCGCGATGCCCTGATTTTCCGCGGCTATCGCCTGGTTAACTGGGACTGTAAGCTGCAAACCTCTGTTTCTGATGACGAAGTTTATCACGAAACCACTGACGGGCATTTCTGGCATCTGCGCTATCCGATTGTTGATCCGCAGCCCGGCGAACCGAAATATGTGATTGTAGCAACCACCCGTCCGGAAACCATGCTTGGCGATACCGCGGTTGCCTGTCATCCGAATCCTGCAGCGGAATTGGAACGGCAGATTGAAAAACTTCGCGAAAAAATTGACGCTGCTTCCTTCAAAGAAAAACCGGCGCTGGAAGCCGAGCTGGAGCGCTATGAAGCTCGCCGGGAATCGCACATTCCCCAACTGACGCAGCTCGCTGCCATGGCGAAAGATGGCCGGAAAGTATTGCTGCCGCTGCAAAACCGGGAAATTCCCCTTATCCTCGATGAATGGGCAAAACCGGAACTCGGCTCCGGCTGTGTTAAAATTACCCCCGGCCATGATGCCAACGATTATGATGTCTGGACCCGTCACCAGGATGAAATTGATATTATCAACATTCTCAACCCTGACGGTACGCTGAACGAAAACGCCGGCGCCTACCAGGGGCAGGATCGCTTCGATGCCCGTAAACAGTTGGTTGCCGATCTGGACAGCCAGAATTTACTGGAGCGCATCGATGACCGGGAAATTGAAATTGGCTATTCCGATCGCTCGAAAACGCCGGTTGAACCATATCTCTCCAAGCAATGGTTTGTCCGCATGGGTGATGTTGATGGCGGCATCATTCTTGGCCGTAACACCGACAAAGAATTCAAAGCACCGGGCCTTGCTCAGGCTGCAATGGATGCGGTTGATGAAAACTGGAAATCCGCTACTGGCCGAAATCTCACTTTTTATCCCGATCCGGTGCGTTATAAAAATACCTACTACAACTGGCTCGCAGAAAAGCGCGATTGGTGTATTAGCCGCCAGCTTTGGTGGGGCCATCGCATCCCGATCTGGCATGGCGTAGTTTCCGGCAAACAGCTACCGGCAGTATTGGAAAAATTATCCGCTTACGATCCGGAAAACGTCTGGGTTTGGGTGGATGGTCCGCAGGACAGCAAATATTCTCTGGAAGCTGCCCGGGAATTACCCCAGGACGAAACCCTTTATGAAGTACAGGCTTGCATTCGCCATAAAACCGAAGAGGAACAAATTGATGCTGAATTGAGCGCGCTCGGCCTTATTCAGGATCCCGATGTGCTGGACACCTGGTTTAGCAGCGCCCTCTGGCCGCAGAGCACTCTCGGCTGGCCGAATCCGGAAGATGCCCCGATTCGCGAAGGGCAGTCACCGACAGCATCAGCAGACGGTCGCCCGGATACCCTGTCTTATTATTACCCCGGCTCCTGTCTGGTGACCGGACGAGACATTATTACCCTTTGGGTCGCGCGAATGATGATCGCCGGACTTTACAATCTCGGCGATGTTCCCTTTACGGATGTATTTATCCATGCTACCATTCTCGATGGTAAGGGCGAGCGCATGAGCAAATCCAAAGGCAATGGCATCGACCCGGTAGATATTATCGACCTTTACGGCACCGATGCACTGCGATATGTATTGTGCGATATGCAAACCGGTACCCAGGACATTCGCCTGCCGGTACAGGCAATTTCCCCCTTCACCGGCAATCCGGTGGATCTCGCTACCGCCAAACATGGACGAAGCATTTTCACCTACATCTGTCCGGAAAGCGGGAAGGAATTCGACGTTCTCGGCACTATGGATGATATTCCTTCCGCGAAGATCATCAGCGACCGTTTCGAGATCGGGAAGAACTTTTGTAACAAGCTATGGAACGCCGCCCGTTTTGCGATGATGAATTTGCAGACACAGGATTTTAAGCCTTTGAGCAAAGATATGCTCACGGTGGAAGACCGCTGGATACTCTCCCGACTTTCCCGAACTGTTGCCAACGTCAATGAGCAGCTAGCGGCCTACAACCCATCCGCAGCGATTAATCATGCCCGGGATTTCTTCTGGTCCGAGCTTTGCGACTGGTATCTGGAATTGATCAAGCCGCGCATGAAGGATCCGGAGAGTGGCTTTATCGCCCGGCAGGTGCTGGCGACGGTCCTCGACCAGGTGTTGCGCCTTTTCCATCCGTTTATTCCTTTTATTACGGAAACGATTTGGGAATCGCTGAACGATATCGCCCCGGAACGTGGTGTTAGCGAACCGCTGCCGGCGGCAGAGCTGGTAATGCTGGCGACCTGGCCCTCAGTTAATCCGGAGTGGGAAGATGATCAGCTGGAAGCAGAATTTGCTTTGATGCAGGACGTTGTCCGTCGCATCCGTAATATTCGCAACAAGTACACCGTTCCGCTAAATAAAGAAGTTGATGCGATTATTAAGGCTGGCGGCGATGATGCGCAAAGCCTGGAGAATATGACTTATCACATCAAACGCTCCGCGAAGCTGGCCACTTTCCAGGTTGGCCCGGACGCTGTCAAGCCGGATCTCGCTGCAGTAGATGTTTTCGGTGAGCTGGAAATTTATGTTGATGGTGTCCTTGATGTGGAAAAAGAGCTGGTTCGCCTGAACAACAGCAAAGAGAATTTGCTGAAACGAATTGGTGGCGCGGAAAAGAAACTCGGCAACGAGAATTTTGTTAAGCGCGCACCGGAGCATGTCGTTGAAGAAGAACGGAAGCGCCTGGAAGAATTGAAAGCGGAATTAGCTTTGTTGGAAGATAATATTGCTCAATTGAGCGGGAAGTAGAAATAATGGCAGTAGCACCTGGCAGTTGCAGTAAAAACCTGCGACTGCCACTGTCCAGTGCCACTTTTACGCCGGTGGCAATACACGGGCGCCTAGTTGTTGCAGTGCGCTGTACAAATCCAGCAACGCGAGATCATCCTCAATAATCCCATTCTTCAGGTAATAGATTGAAAAGCCCGTAAATTCAACGGGCTTTCCGGTTGGTGGCACATTTAGGAATTGTCCCTGTTGCGTTCCGCGAAATGTCCAATAGGCCATTACCGTATCGCCCTCGGCAATCAGATCGTGAATCGTTTCGTGCATATCCGGAAATGTCGTGTGCAGCTCCCGGGCAATTTTTTTTACCTGCGGACGCAGTTTATCACCGAAAAATTCATCTATTAATTCAAATTTCCCCTGGTTCAAAACCTCTTCGATATAACGGCGAACCACTGCTTTATTTTTCTCTTCATTCATCGCATAGACCCGATTTTTAATTTCCCTGGTTTTGTGGCGCCTGGCTGAGAAATGCACCATACGGCGCTTTCAATCGCTCGGAGATAAAAAGCACCTCATGCGGCTTATTACGCACTGCTGTTCCATTGTTGAGGAAGAAGGTCACTTCCGGTAGTCGATGCGTAGGGTCGCCATACATAGCTGTAAAACGCTCGACAAGCATTGTCTCTTCTGTAGAATCGGTCAGAATCCAAACGATGTCAAGCACATCGTCCGCGAAGATTAGCTCCACTTTCCGCTTTTTCCCGGCATACTCAAATCCTTCACAATCGATCTGAATTTGTGATGTTTTCGCGGTCGGCAGTTGAATCGGTTCTACAACCTGTTCGCTGTAGCTATCGCAAAGTGGCTTAATCTTTTCGATAATCGCCGCCCGGGATTCTCCAAAGACAAAAGCTGCCGGTTTCGTTATCGATACTTCTGCATTTTCATTCGCTTTTTCATTACTACAGGCGAAAAAAAGAAGGATCAGGAGGAGGATAATCTTTTTCATGATGCTTTCTCGGAGGTTAATAATTGGGATGCAAACACAAGATATCAGGCAAAAAATATAGCCACGGATGACGCAGATTAAACACAGATGTTAATAGACGAATCGCTTGAATTCTACCTTATATCGGCCAAAGTTAATTAATAAACCAACTTTCATTCCCGATGCTTTCAATTGATTTAAAACTTGTGCTTCATCAGAGGGATTATATCGTTTAGAGACTTTAAACTCGATAATAACTTTACTCTCTACTAACAGGTCGGCAAAATATTCTCCAACCATTATTCCCTTGTAATATATCTTTAAAGCATACTCCATCTCAGCACGCAGCCCTAAACGAACCAACTCAGCCTGCATTGATCGTTGATACACCTTTTCAAGAAAACCATATCCCAAACAATTATGCACTTCGAAAGCAGCAAAAATAATTTTTTCGGTGATGTCATCATAGATCAGCTTCATAAGCAACAAACCAGTTAACCATATTTATTCAAGTGAACTGTGCGGTCTATGAGTTTATTAACCGAAATGGTGGTTATTTAGAAATAAAATATATAGTGGCGCGACATATGAGGACGCTGATTTGTTTCTCTAAATATCCGTGTATATCTGTGTAAATCCATGGCGAAAATAATGAACACGGATATAAATATTTATGGAAATTATCTCCCTAATTCTGCTGCATTTTCCGGCGGACCAAAATCAATGTCAACAATACTGCCGCCAGGAGGAAAAGTGCATTCACCGGCATGCTACCCCGGTTTGTCACGCCGGCAAATCCGGGAATTTTTTGCCCCAGCCAGGATTCCAGCGTATTGAAAATCTTCTCCTGATCTTCCGCAGAAAAATTAGCAATACGGGTAGAATGATCCGCGCCGGGATTAACCATTTTTAGAGCATTGGTCGAAGCAGCCGGATTCACCGCTGCGCCACTCCAGGCATCAATTTCCCCATAAATGTAGATGATGTTATTCCCTTCATTCGTCAACCATTCCCAGACATCCTGCATCACGCCGTCTTTGTAAGTCAAGTCTGCTTCCTGCGGGCCAAAGAGTTGATTATTCGGCTCCGGCACAACTTTAAGCAGATCTTTTAAATGCTCCGTCGCGTAGCCATAATAGCCCAATTCAGTCGCCGCCTGATAAAAAAAGGATTTATAGCGGGCGATGCCTTTATCGCTGTATAAACCGAAAGGCACCACTTTTTTAAAATGTGCAAAAATCTCTTCAGCACCACTCCAGTCAACAGGAATCTTTTCGCAACTGCTCCCGCCACTTTGCCAGAATGAGAAAGGATATTCCAGTACGGCATATTCGAATGCCCGTTCGATGCCGATGGCATAGGTTTCTTCCTCATCCGCCGCCCACTTTTTCATCAGCGGCAATAGCTCATCCCGATGGGATAACAACATTCGCTGCAGGTTGCGAATTTTCTCCCGGCATTCCGCTTCTCCAACGTTATCGAGGAATTCCAACAAACGGCCATCGGTAAAGGATAAGGGAATCGGTGCAACGTAGGCGACTGTCGCAACGACATCATCCGGATAATAACGGCGATGGAAGAGCGCCGTCTGTCCTCCTTTGCTAATCCCGCTATTCACCCATTTACCACCATAAATCGGTTTTAGCAAAGTTACCACACGATGATGATCCGCGGCCGCCTGGCGAATATTCAAATATTGCCAATTCATGGAATCCGGAGAGGAATTATTGAAGAACCGATGCTCTACCACAATTTGGTTGGCACCCAGCACGGCACTCAGTTCATATTTAGTGAGGCCATACACCTGGTATCCCTCGGTGCCTAATACCACCGGCGCATTTACATCGATATGGCCGATATAAATCTGCTGCTGGAAAGATTCTCCATCAGGATTATCATGATCCAGCGGCTGGGTTAAGGTAAGATGATATCCCTGCTCGAAGCCAGCAGCATTCTCAATGATACTTACGCTCGCACCGGGCAAAGCCTTAAGTTTATCGAGTATCTCGTCTCCCTGACTGCTACCGCAAAACACGAATACTGCGATAACCGATGCTCGAACAAACAAATTGAAAAATTTATGAAACGCCATAGGATCCTCTATTAAATAATCGTGTACAAGAGAGAAATATAGCAATTTTGGGCGAATTTTGAAAACAATTTAGATCGGTTTAACAGTAAACTTCTCCACAAATTCTCCGTCAATACTTTCAGACCAATCGAACCGATCATTTGTATTGAAAGGGATCATCAATGAAAACTCGTTACTTTATAACTACCGTATTACTTCTTTTCGGCAGCCTGTTTGCCCGGGATGCATTAAAAACAAACGTTCCGGTCGCAGATGTTGTAAACGATCTGGAAAAATATTTACCGGAGTTGATGGAGAAGGCAAACACACCGGGACTATCTGTCGCGCTAATCCGTGATGGGGAACTAGCCTGGACGAAAGGATTTGGTGTAGTTAATACGGAAAGTGGTCAGCCGGTTACTAATAACACCATTTTTGATGCTGCCTCCCTCAGCAAGCCGCTGTTTTCCTATGCCGTTTTACGTTTCGCCCAGGAAGGCAAATTTAACATCGATGCTCCCTTAACGGATTACTTGCCGGAGAAATACGCAGACGACGAGCGCCTTTCTCAAATTACCGCGCGCATCGTTATGAGTCACCGTAGCGGTTTTCCCAACTGGCGTCCGCGGGGTGGGGAGCTGGAAATTCATTTCACTCCCGGCGAGAAATTCAGTTACTCCGGGGAAGGATTCGTTTACCTCTCGAAGGTGATCGAACATCTGGTTGGGAAGCCAATGCACGAGTTTGTGCGCGAATACGCCTTCCAACCGTTGGGGATGAGTGAGAGCAGCTTTATTTGGGAAGATCGCTATCAGGATCGAATTGCCTTCGGACATACCATATCCGGGAAACCGATTGATTTACGCCAGAATAGCGAAGGAAACGCGGCCGCCAGCTTACGTACCACCGCCGGCGACTACGCCAAATTCATGCTGGCAGTAATTAACAAGCAGGGGCTTCCCGGGGAAATTTTTGACAAAATCCTCACCCCGGCTGTTAATCTCAATCCAGATTGCGTAGTCTGCACCAGCAATTCTTCCGATGAGCGCTCATCTTCTCTGGGCTGGGGCCTTGGGTGGGGACTTCAAAAAACGGCCGATGGAAATGCTTTCTGGCATTGGGGAGATAACGGCGTTTACAAATGCTACGTTGTTGCATATCCCGAGAAAAAAATTGGCGTGGTTTTCTTCACAAATAGTTCGGATGGCATGTCGTTACGCCAGGAGCTGGTCTCGCGGGCAATTGGCGGCACTCATCCGGCATTTGATTGGGCGGATTATGAAACATACGACTCTCCTTCTATGCAATTACGACAGTTCGTGCTAAAGAAAGGCGCTGCTGCCGGCATCGCTAAATATCGCTCCATGCGCGAAACCAAAAGTCCGGAAGAAATCGGCGTTACGGAAAGAGGCATCAATCGCCTCGGATACGTTCTGCTTGGACAGGATCGCATCGATGAAGCGATTGAACTTTTCAAGTTAAATACAGAAGAATACCCAGAATCCTGGAATGTTTACGACAGCTTAGCCGAGGCATATATGGAGAAAGGCGAAAACGATTTGGCGATCAAATTTTACAATAAGTCGATTGAATTGAATCCGGGTAATAGCCATGGGAAAGATATGTTGAAAAAACTGATGGATAAATAAAAGCCGCTATGAAATGCCCGCGAAACACGCAAAATTAACGGCTATGTTGTCTCTCGTTCCCAAACTCCAGAGACTGTGTAAAAAGTCTATCGTTGAAAGTTCAGGCAGCGACTTCCCGTTGCCTGAAGTAGCATTAAATGCTCCTAAGCGA
>JANQQU010000014.1 GCA_028284905.1 Calditrichia bacterium | reverse complement strand
CATTAGCTCTCCACATTCTTTTTTTAGCTGTAAAACGGTAGTACCAGGTTTCCTGGATTGCAAATACTTTTTACACAGTCTCTGGAGTTTGGGAACGAGTAGGAAATTGGCGGCTTTTGTGCAAGATTCTTAAAAAGAATCCGTGGAGATCGGTGCCATCCGTGGCGAAAAGAATGCAACGACCGCTTGGTATAATTTTTGAAGGTATCACGGCAGGTAGACATTGAATTGGGTATGGTTTATCATTCATCGAAAAGGGGTTCACGTATGGTTTTTCAGAAAAAATATCTATTGCTATGTTTAGCGCTGCTGATCTTTGCCGGCTGCAGTTCCGAGGAGCCCACGCCGATGGATTCGGAAGACCCGCCAGCCACGATCGAAAAAAGTTCGAAACGCGGTCTGGCTTATAACGTGACCAACGCCGCCGATCTGGAAGCTTTAAAAGATGGCGTCTCCTGGTGGTATAACTGGTATTTCAATACCGATGCGCCGGAAGGCTATCATGAGGATTACCAGATGGAGTTTATACCGATGCTTTGGGGGAGAAATCCCGGCAACGATCTAACCGCGGTGAAAAATTTTATCATTACTCATCCGGAGATAAAATATCTTCTGGTAATGAATGAGCCGAACCTGGTAGATCAGGCGAATATCACTCCGCAACAGGCGGCCGTCGATTGGCTGGCCTACGAGCAAGTAATTGCTGACCTTGCTGCGCAGGGACGTACCGTTTCCCTCGTTGGTCCACAGATGACCTGGGGCACGATGACCGACTACTGGGATCCGGTGGTTTGGCTCGATTCTTTTTACGAGGCCTACCGCAGCGCCAATGACGGCAGAGATCCGAGAATTGATTATCTCGCCTTTCATTGGTATGATTATGGACTGGAAGAGCAGCTGAATCGCCTGGCGAAATATGGTAAGCAGATCTGGATTACCGAAATGGCCAACTGGAATGCCCAGATTAATTCCTACAACAAGCAGGCAGAGCAGATGGAACAGATGGTTGCGCTCTGCGAAAGCCGGGACGATGTGTTTCGCTATGCCTGGTTTATCGGCCGGGGCAATCAGCCGGATAATCATTATACCTATCTTTTTAATCCCACCCCGGGCGAGTTAAATGATTTGGGTAACTTTTATTTGAGTTTGCCATATTCGGATTAATTTTGTTATCAGGCAAGAGGAATACAACACTGTCATTGCTCTGAAGAATTTCCTTTTTCCCTCGCTCCCAAACTCCCGTTTGGGAGCGCAGTTTCAATAGAGACTCTGTTTCATATGGAAATCACCACCAATTTTATTCAAAACAGAGTTTTTAAAATAATTCATTCCTATCCCGGCATTAAAGGATGGGAATGAGGTTTTAAACCTGTATAGCAGAGGCAAAGCGTGAAGATTATCAAGACACTGGTTTTAGCAGCTTTCGTATTGTGCACATATCCGGTAAGCAATTTTGCTCAAGACGATCGGCAGTTGCTTTCTGTAGAGGAATATCAGGAAGCGGTTTACGCTTCCTGGCTGGGGCAAATTGTCGGGAATACATATGGGTTGTGCTACGAGTTCACCTTTATCGAAGACCCCGGTCCGGATAAATTCCCCTACGGCTACACCTGGACGCTCGACCTGCTCCGCAAGTACGACGGTGCTTTTTCCGATGATGATACCGACATCGAATATATGTATCTCACCCAAATGGAGAAGCATGGTATCGAGCCTGGCTACTATCATCTCGCGGAAGCCTGGAAAGCCCATGTGAAAGAACGGGTCTGGTGCGCCAATCGGGCCGCGCTCACTTTGATGCATGCCGGGCATTATCCCCCGGTTACCGGCTCGATGGGATACAATCCGCAATGGTGCCAGATCGATCCGCAGCTGGTCAACGAAATCTGGGCGGTCACCGCCCCGGGAATGATCGACTACGCCGTGCAGAAGTCCGCCTTTGCCGCCCGCATCACCAACGACAGCTTTGGCATCGAGCCCACTCTCCACTATGCTGCGATGTATAGCGCCGCTTTCTTCGAAAAAGATATCGGGAAATTGATCAATATTGGCACTGCAGCATTGCCGGAAGGCGCTCGTTTTGCCGGGATCGTCGAGCATGTGAAAAAACTGTATCGGGAATATCCGGATGACTGGCAAACCGCGCGCCGGATTGTAAAAGAAAACTACCTGGTTTACGCAGATTACAACAAATACACCTGGCCACCGATCGATGCCAATCTGAACGGCGCCTATGGCATCATGGCGCTGCTCTATGGGCAGGGTGATTTCCAGAAAACCCTCGATTACAGCTGCGCCTTTGGGATGGATGCGGACAACCAGGCCGCAACCATGTGCGGATTGCTTGGTGTCGTTTACGGTATTGATGCCATTCCGAAAGATCTTCTCTATCCCTTGAAGGATGTCGATTGGACGCAGCCTTTTAACGATCTTTACAAGATGGTTACCCGGGAGGGGCTTGCCGATGCGACTATCAGCAGTATGGCCGCGCGCATTGCCACCCAGGGCGAAAAGGTAATTTTAGCGCAGGGTGGGGAGATTGTTCAGGTCGATGACAAAGCTTATTATCACATAAATGAAACCGCCAGTTTTGCAGTGCCGTTCGAACTCAATCCGTTCCCCCCATTTTATGCTGAAGTTAATCAACACTTCATTTACCCGATTTATACCGGCATTTCCCCGGAAGAACTCACCCTTTCCGTGCAGGGCAATCTACCGCCAGGCATTGTGGTTACCGATGCCCTAATTCGTGGTGTGCCAACGCAGGCCGGTAAATATAATTTCACAGTAACGGCAACCGCAGGCGGTATTTCCAAAAGCCAACCGGCTCATCTAACCGTCCATACCGCTAATATCGCCGGAAAAGCGACGGAGGTTCTTTTTAATAAAAATGCCATCGACCAGAATATCGAAATTATTCGCGATGGTTCCAGCGAAACCACTTATTACAGCACTAAGAAAGATGACAGCCGGGAGATTGATTTTTACGGCTACCGCTGGGATGCGCCGGTGGCTATTTCTGCCATCTCTTTCAATACTGGCCTGCCGCAGGAGTGGTGCGGCTGGTTCACTTCTTTCGCGCTAGAATACTGGCAGGATGATGCCTGGGTAGCTATCGAAGATTATCAAATGACTCCGGAAATGAATATCGACAATAGTCAGTGGCTGAAAGGCAGTTTCATCGATTATGAAGTCTCCTTTCCAACAGTGAAAACAACTGCTATTCGGATCAGCGGCCTGGCCGGTGGTGTTGAAAAAGATGCTGCCAATGCCCATTTGGGGATGCAGTATTTTACGGCGATTAGTGAACTGCGGGTCTATGAACGATAATGGCGAATGCGGAATGTGGAATGCGGAATTTAAAACGGGTCGAACAATTCCGAATTCCGAATTCGCCATTCCGCATTCCCAATTCCCAATTCGAGAAACTTTTTAGGCCTTTTTGCTGTTTTAAAGCTTATCTTTTTATAATGCAATCAGGTATAACAACTTTTCATTGGAGACGGAAGCGAAATGACTCGTAGATTGAAATTCTTAACGATTGCCGGTTGGATCATTTTTAGCCGGGCATATGATGCTTATTCGACCTATCAATATACGCCGGATTTAAGTCATGAAGCCAATCCGCTGGTGTCCATTTTTGGATTAAGCTGGACGCCTCTGCTGATAATTATTGGCTTGTTAACACTGTATGCCATTTATGCTTTTTATATCAGTCAGAAAGAAAATTTCAACTTTTTGCCAGCTGAAAGAGGGTTCAGTTTTATGGAACTGGCCGCTTTCACCTACTTTGGGAAAAAGGAGCACTGGACAGCGATGTTCTACAAATTGCCGCGGGATATTCATCGCTTTAACCATTATATCGGGCATTTACTAACACGCGGGCTGGTGTTTGCCGGCATCGTTTCCACCATTATGTGGTTGTTGATTAACTACACTGATTTTTATATGCAGCAATATCATCGTGCGGAAATTATTTATGGCATTCTAGTCGTGGGATGTCTCTTTATCGGCTGGCGCTGGCAGATGGCCTTATACCGGAAATATCAATTGGCTTTTTCTGATAAATCATCAGCGACTTAACCATTGCATATTTTGCATGATATATCTATTTATCCTGAGCTTGTCGGAGGGTGAAAAGTTCAAGAGATCAGTTTTAGGAGATGTCTATTTCAATATGATTTCAGACTAAATGTTCCTGCCAGTGATTCATCCTGCGAAAGGCTCAGGATGAATGGAGGTTTATAATATTTGAGTGAATTAAATCAATAGTGCCAACAACATCTTAGCGATAGCGTAGAATAAAAGAATGGGAAAAATAACCACATTATTCGTTAGAAAAGTATTGGGCGCTGCCGATGAAAAAGTCGACAAGGATGCGATGCTGCGTTTAGTGGGTTTAGCGCCGGACAGTCCGGTAGATGTCTCCCACATGATAACGGACAGCGAGTATTACGACTTTCTGGAGCGAACAGCTAAAGCTGACGGCGACGGCACAACCCTTCCCTTAAGAGCGGGGGCAGCAATGCGCTCTGATGATTACGGCGCTTTCGGTTTAGCGATGAAATCCGCTACAAATTTGCGTAAATCCTATGAACGCGCGGAGCGATACGCCCGAGTCCTCACGAGCGTTTCCACCTATGAAGTTGAGCAGGTCTCTGAAGGCGCATTTATGCATTTGCATCGGGAAGGGGAGCGCCGACTCGGGATGCGCCTTTCCAACGAAGCAACCATTGCGAGCATCGCCACCTTTAGTGGGGAGATATCCACAAAGCCAGTCAAACCACTTGCCATTTATTTTAAACACCCGGCGCCGGCCTCAACAGCAGCACATGAAAGTTTCTTCGGATGCCCGGTGCATTTTAACGCAGATAAAGACGCCCTACTCCTTTCGAATGACACATTACTCACCCCGAACAAACTCGGCGATGAAAGCATCTCCAAATTTTTTGATACCCACCTGGAAAGCGAAATTTCCAGGTATGAAGATGAAGCAGCGCTGGATCGGCAGGTGCGGATACAGGTTGCGCAATCTCTCAGCGAAGGGGTGCCGATGCTTTCTGATATCGCCAGTCACCTCGGAATGAGCGGCCGCACCCTGCAGCGGCGGTTATCCGAGCAAGGCTACTCCTTTCAAACCCTGGTAGACGAATCCCGGCGACAATTGGCAAAACGCCTCTTGCAAAAAACCGAATTCTCCCTGGTCGAAATAGCATTTATGACCGGTTTTTCCGAACAAAGCGCCTTCACCCGCGCTTTCAAACGCTGGGCCGGGCAAACTCCGCGATCTTTCCGTATTGCTGCGCAATCCAAATAACATTGGTTTTATTGGACCGAACATTTCGAAAATCGTTGTTCGTTGTTCGAGTAACGAGGAACGAACAACGAAATGTCCGTTGTTTTTCCCCTGGCGTGCAGTGTCAAAAAATTGGCAGGGGTTGTCAAGACTTCCCCGGGCAAATCCATTATTATTCGCTTGTCACTAACATATAACTTGAAAGGAACAAGCGATGAATAAGAATGGAAATGCAGCACAGCAATCAACAGGAATCACTCTGGTACTCGGCGGCACCGGTAAAACCGGTCGGAGAATTGTCGCCGGTTTGCAGGAGAAAGGTCTGCCGGTACGGGTCGGTTCCCGCTCGGCCACTCCGTCATTTGACTGGCATAACGAAGCGGGTTGGGATGCTTGCCTGAAAGATGTCAAGTCCATATATATAAACTATGCACCGGACCTCGCGATGCCGGGAGCAACAGACTCGATTCAGGCATTTGTTGATAAAGCGAAGCGTTATGACGTTGAACACCTGGTGCTTCTCTCCGGTCGCGGAGAGGCCGAAGCGCAAGCTTGTGAAAAAATTGTGCAGGAAAGCGGCTTGCCCTGGACAATTGTTCGTGCCAGCTGGTTCTACCAAAATTTCTCGGAAGGCGCTTTCATTGAGATGATTCATGCCGGGCAGATCACCCTCCCGGCCGACGACGTTCGCGAGCCATTTGTCGATGTCGATGATATTGCCGAAGTCGCCATCGCGGCGCTGACCGAACCGGGTCATGCCGGTGAGCTATACGAAGTGACCGGGCCGCGTCTGATGACTTTTAGCGAAGTTGCCGCCGAGCTATCCGAGGCGATCGGGCGTGAGATTACCTATACGCAGGTTCCCCATCAGGCTTTTGTCGATGGTGCCGCTGCATCCGGCGCGCCGAAGGATGTCATTTGGATGCTCGATTATCTTTTCTCGACGGTGCTTGATGGCCGGAATGCATATCTGACCGACGGCATTCAACGCGCATTGGGGCGGGCACCGAAGGACTTTGCCGATTATGCCCGGGAAGTCGCGGCGACGGGTGTCTGGGAAGTTGCGGCGGAAATTCAGTAACTTGAACAGTTGACAGTTATCAGTGAACAGTGAACAGTAATCAGTAATCAGTAATCAGTAATCAGTTGACAGTGATCATTTAAATTGAGAACTATCAACTGATACTAAGAAATAAGTTGTTCTGATCGTTTTCAGGAAACATTTTATGCTGCTAATAACAAATTGGATAGGTACAAAAACTAAAGTAAGGGTTATTAATGGATATATTTAGCACTGTGTTAATGATTTCCGCATTACTTTGCTCATTGGTCGCGGGCTTTGTATTAGCCTTTGCTATTGTTGTAATGCCAGGAATAAAGGGGTTTAAGGATCGCGATTATCTTCAGGCGTTTAAGGCGATGGATGCAGTGATTCAGAATAATCAGCCGGTTTTCATGGTCGTTTGGGTTGGTTCAATTTTGGCGATTGTAATCAGCGCCTTCCTTGGTATTCCGCAATTGACCGGGTCAACGCAAATGCTGCTCATCATCGCAACTGCGATTTATCTTTTAGGTGTCCAGCTACCGACGATGACCATCAATATTCCCCTGAATAACCAACTTCAAAAACAGGACTTGGATGCGATGAGTGCCGCTCAGCTCCAGGAAGCCCGGCAAAACTTTGAAGCGCGCTGGATACGCTGGAACACTACCCGGACTGTCTTTGCTACCTTAACATCCGTTTTATTAATTTTCCTCATTTTCAGTCTATAACTTAGCGATGGGAGTAACTTTTTAGCCACGGATATACACAGATGCACACGGATTGAATAGAATTTTATTATCATCGGTTTATGTATATTTAAAATCTGTGTGTATCTGTGTCATCCGTGGCTACTTAATTACAACTGATAGGGATCTTTCTCCATGATAAAAATCGAGCATCTCGCTATTTGGGTTAAAGATATTGAAACAATGAAAACGTTTTACGAGACGTATTTTGCCGCAACGGCAGGATCGCTCTACCACAACCCCCAAAAGCAATTTCATTCATATTTCCTCACCTTTGCCGGCTGTGCCCGCATGGAATTAATGCAACGACCGGATATACTTTCCAACGCGAAAACCTCTGCTGAGCAGGAATGTTACGGCTATGCACACTTGGCCATTTCCCTCGGCAGCGAAACAGCAGTTGATACCTTAACGGCACGCCTTGCCGGGGACGGCTATCCACATATCGATGGCCCGCGCCGCACCGGGGACGGCTACTACGAAAGCGTTGTGCTCGATCCGGAAGGCAACCGCATCGAACTCACTGTCTAACCCTTTTCCCGACATATTCCGCAAAGTTATCCTTCCTTGAGAAAAAGACGTTTGCCTTGATTTTTAAGCATTTTATCAACATATAACTTTAAAGTATTTGGGACATTTTCGCAGTGCCCCGATGATTTTTTTAGCGATTTTTCTGCTTCCTGATTTGCAAATGTATACGTACCGGATCCACGCTTTATCGTATCCGGCACGATGATCATATAATTCATAGTTCAGAAAACGTATCGTTAAGGGGAACATCATGAAAAGAGCCAGGATCATTATTATGGGCGCTGCCGGAAGAGATTTTCATAATTTTAATACGGTTTACCGGAATAATCCTGCGGTCGAAGTTGTTGCATTCACTGCCACCCAAATTCCCGACATAGACGGAAGACAATATCCCCCTGAATTAGCTGGTGAGTTGTATCCGAAGGGCATTCCGATTCATTCCGAAGATGAATTGCCAGCCTTAATTCACAAACATAAAATTGATGAAGTCGTATTCGCATACTCCGATGTGCCATACAGTTACATCATGGCCCGCTCCGCCGTCGTTAATGCTGCCGGGGCGGATTTTAAACTGCTCGGGCCGCAGGAAACCATGATAAAATCGACCAAGCCGGTAGTGGCAATATGCGCCACCCGTACCGGTTGTGGGAAAAGTCAGGTGAGTCGGAGAGTCGTTAAACTCTTAATGGAAAACGGCAAAAAAGTGGTCGCAATTCGTCACCCCATGCCCTATGGTGATCTCACCAAACAGCGGGTGCAGCGCTTTGCCGAAGTGGCCGATCTCGATAAACATAAATGCACAATCGAAGAACGGGAAGAATATGAGCCGCACATCACCCGTGGCAACGTCATCTACGCCGGGGTTGATTATGAGGCCATCGTTCGCGAAGCAGAAAAGGAAGCCGATATCATCGTTTGGGATGGTGGCAATAACGATATGCCCTTTTATCAACCGGATTTACTCATTACCGTGGCCGACCCACACCGTCCCGGCGATGGCTTAAAGTATTATCCCGGAGAAGTAAATCTGCGAATGGCAGATATCGTTGTCATCAACAAAATTGATACCGCAGACTCGGAAAATGTTATCAAGGTACGGGCAGCGATTCAGCAGGTCAATCCCAAAGCAGTTGTTGTAGATGCGGCATCACCGGTATTTCTTGATGATCCCGCTGCGATTCGCGGCAAACGCATCCTGGCGGTAGAAGATGGTCCCACGCTCACACATGGAGAGATGACTTACGGTGCGGGTATTGTTGCCGCGCAAAAGTTCGGGGCAGCGGAGATCGTCGATCCCCGCCCATATACGACCGGCACGATTAGCGATACTTTCGAGAAATATCCGAATATCGGGCCGCTCCTCCCGGCAATGGGTTACAGCGATCAACAGATTGCAGATTTAAACACGACCATTAACCAGACCGACTGCGATACAGTCATCATCGGCACCCCAATCGATCTACGCCGCTTAATCAATATCAATAAACCAGCGATTCGGGTGACTTACGAATTACAGGAAATCGGCACACCGGATTTAAAGACATTGTTGGGTGATTTTTTGAAAAATCTTCCTTAATGTAGTAAGTGGCAGTTGCAATAGGCAGTTGCTGTTTTACTGTCTACTGCCATTGCTACTGCCACTTCAAGTAAGTGAAGATGCTTCATAGTAAATCCCTAGCAATTGATAATGAATGAGCAATCAACTATATAATTCCGCAATAGCCGCGCACTATGCCGCCTACCGGCCGCCGTTGCACGAGATTATTCTGGAAAAAATAGTAGGCGATAATCCCGTCTTCAAAAATGGCCTGGATGTTGGCTGCGGCACCGGCTATTCTGCCCATGCCCTCAGTCGATACTGCCAGACTGTTTTGGCAATTGATCCCAGTCAGTCGATGCTGGAGAAAGCAACGCCGCATCCGAAGATAACTTATCGCAATGGCACGCTGATATCGCTTCCGCTTGCAGCAAACGCTTTCGATCTCGTCAGCTTCGCCGGGTCTTTATATTATGCGCACTCCCCGGCACTAATTACCGCTCTGAAAAAAGTTTGCCAAAATGAAGCATTGATTATTGTATATGATTTCCAGATATTGTTGACACATGCCTTGCAACAATTAGGCATCAAAGCAAAGTCAACGCCCCTCGACTACGACTATACGATCAATTTTTCCGATGCCGGCAATTTCCAGGAATTGCGGGTCGGTACAGAGCGGTTACAATTGGATATTTTGCCAGAAGCATTGGCGCATGTGTGCCTGGCTGAAGCATATTTATATCCAGTATTCATTAAAAGGTATGGCAGAGGTGATCCGTTTCCTTCACTGGTCGCTGAAATCGCCTCTCAGAATCAAAAGCAACAGTTGGAAGCGGATATTTATTTTGCGAAGTATCGGGTAATATCAAGGTAATTTTTCATGTTAAGTTGGGGGGAGGGAGCAAGTGAGCAAATGAGCAGATGAGCATTTTTGCCCATTTGCATTTTTGCCCATTTGCCCATTTACCAAAGTTTTTAAACTAAGGAGTCACAAACTGCTACATATACTCGTCGATGCCGATGCCTGCCCGGTAAAGCCGGAGATATACCGGGTTGCCGAGCGCTATCAGCTGCCGGTCACCCTGGTAGCAAATACCTGGATGCGCACCCCGGAGAAACCCTGGCTATCACTTGTGCTGGTAGACGGCGAATTGGATGCAGCAGACGATTGGATTGCCGAAAAGTGTGAAAAAAATGACATCGTCATTACCGCCGATATTCCCCTGGCCAGCCGCTGCCTGAAGCAAGGGGCGTATGTTATTTCTCCCAAGGGTAAGCCTTTTTCGGAAGACAATATCGGACAGGCAGTGGCCACGCGAGATCTGCTCTCCGAACTGCGCAGCGCCGGCGAAATTACCAGCGGACCACCTCCGTTCCAAAAGAAGGATCGTTCAAATTTTTTGCAGCAACTGGACAATACAATTCAGTTGATTCGCAGAAAAAATCCATCCAAATAATTGAAATTAAAATAAGTAATTATATAACATATTTTTTTGACTGTCTACAATTTGCTCCGGGCAACTGCCCTCAGTCAGCGTATTCATCAAGTATCATTTCGCTCAAGGAGAGAGAATGAAACGTGTTACTTTTATCCATTACTCGTCCGTGCCCGGAAAATGATTCTCTTGAAATAGTTTTTTTATTAAAAGTTAAAATTTTTGCTGCTTTTCGGAATAAGTAAGATGATTTAGGATAGTCAACTGTTCATACACTTGAGGAGGGTTTGCTTTGAAA
>JANQQU010000002.1 GCA_028284905.1 Calditrichia bacterium | reverse complement strand
CCCGGGTTTCCTAAATCCGACACTTTTTCCTCCCATGTAAGTTTTGGGAGTAAGATAACAATTTATTAAACAACATAAAAACGGGTGACTACCCAATTTCCAATATCGAAGTAAAAAGAAACCCAGTTTATAAGCTTTCACTTCGACATTGGAAATTCTTTATTGAAAATTGGACATTGACGTAGTTCGGCAATTATTGGTTGTTCTCGAGATACTCTTTATAAAATTGCGGGTATAATTCCTTAAAACAGGTGGGGCAAATACCATGACTGAAAACCGCATCGGAGTGTTCGAGGATATACTGCTCAACCGTTTTCCAGACATCATCACTTTCGTCATGGATTTTGTGGCAGGAAGAACAGATGGAGAGAATACCTTCCAGCATCGCCAGTTCCTTCTCCGTCAGGTTGGGCTTTTGCATGCTTTTCCTAATGTCGGATTCGAGGTCTTTGCGCTTACTGATATCGCGGATGGCGCTGTAGACCCAAATACTGTCTTCCGCTTCAATCGGGCTTAGGCTGATTTCTACCGGGAACTCACTACCATCTTTACGACGACCGAGAAGTTCATTGATGTTAGCGCCCATTCCGCGCGTATAAGGCTTCGCCTGATAATGCTGCCGGTGTTCCTGATGTGACTGACGGAAACGCTCCGGCATTAACATCTCAATCGCTTTTCCGATCATCTCTTCGCGAGAATACCCGAATAATGTTTCTGCCCGGGCATTGGAGAGCATGATTTCGCCCTTCTCATTGACGATGACAATCGCATCTGGTACCAGTTCCAGCACTTTCTGAAACTGCAGATGACGATGGACGCTTGCTTCGCTTAATTCTCTCAGGCGGGCAACTTCTTCCCGTAGTAAATTCAGCTCCGCGATTAATTCTTCTTTGGTTTTGCTGTAATCACTCATTGTAAAGCTCTAAAGATAACACTTTCCGTCCGTCGCTCCGGACATTGCCAATTTCACCAAATTTGGGGAAAATAAAGCGGATAGTTGTGTTTTCTATCTCGTTTCTTAGGCGATAAATCTTAAAGGAGGGGTTTTATGAGGGATTTGGGATTTTCGAGTGCGAATTTAGGGTTGGCTCCGTAGAGAAAATTCATCAATTTTCTCTACGGAGCCAACCCTAAATCCAAAATCAATCGAGCCAATAAACACTGACGGTAGCAACGCCGCATTCAATATAAATATCCAGGCTGGGCTTGTCGGTGTTCCAGTGTTTGTTGTAATATTCGTCGTCGTCGCTCTTGTAGATTTCATCGATATCAAAGCTGGAGAGAAAAGATTTTTCCACCCGTACACGAACGCCAACATTGCGCGGGATATACACTTCCAATTTCCCGACACCGATTTCGATATCGACTTCGGCATCACGTTTTAATTCTCCGTCAAAAGATAGCTCGTAGGAACCGGCGCCAGCGTCGAAATCGAATTCATCAAAATTGGCGTTACAAATGCCTTCCACGGTCAGATCGCCCACACCATTTTCGATCTCCAGGTTGCGCAGCGGGATGCGGTTCGGTTTGGAAAACTGAATTTTTGCTTCACTGACCGCAGTTTTAACTTCGCAGTTTTCCAGGCGCAGGCCACCGAAATCGAGGTCGCCTTTGATAAATCCGAGATCCATCTGCAGATCCAGCGGTAGTTGGTCGGTAAAGTTCAGATAGCATTCATTGTTATAGCGATCGTCCCAATCGACAGAAATGCCATCGTCATCATTGCCATCGCGGTTTTTACCGCTCTTTTTCGTGAACTTCACGGAAAGCCGCCCTTCGTCGCCGACGACTTCATAAGAAACCAGCGGGGGTCTTTCTGTAAAGAGGAATTCACCGGCAAATGCCTGGGAGGTGCTCGCCTGATTAAGATAGACCAGGCCATTATTTACTTTGACTTTAGCGAAAATAGATTTCTCGCTGGTAATGTCTACGGATTTCTTCAGTTTACTTTGCTCGTCGCCGTCATCGCGAGGCGCTGCGGACAGCGTCATCATTGCTGCTAGGGAAAAGGTGAGATAAAAAAATAAGGTTTTCATAATAATTTTCCTGATATACTACAACTTAATTTTAGTGTGACATTTCATCTGTCTGTTAATTAAGACCGTATCGTGATGGATATGTCACCTTTTGTTTACCAGTAGCCATTGGCAACCTGTATTTTTTCTGCCATTGCCACTGTTAACTGCTACTGATCTTTTAGAGAATAATCAATTGAACATAATGTGCGGTTTACTTACAGGATGCCCTTAATCTTCTTGTTGAGCATTTCCCGCGCCCGGAAAATACGGGCTTTTACGGTGCCAAGCGGCAGTCGTAGAATTTCGGCAATGTCTTCGTAGGATTTTTCTTCCTTATGTCGTAAAACAATTACATGCCGATAGCGTGGAGGTAGGGATTGCACCGCATCATCAATTAATGCTTTTCGTTCTTCCGTCAGTAGAAGCTTCTCCGGCGTCGGATCTTTATCCGGCACTTCAATTTTCACCCGCTCATCTTTGTACTGAATCGGCTCATCAATCGAGTAAGTTTTCAGCTTTTTCTTCCGGAGATAATCGATGCAATTATTAGTGGCGATTTTCATTAGCCAGGTCGAAAAAGCGAACTCTTCGTTAAAAGATGCGAGTGCGTTGAAAGCCTTGATAAAAGCTTCCTGGGAGAGATCTTCCGCTTCCTGGGGATTCCGGACCATCTTAATCATTACGTGATAAACGAGGTTCCGATACTTGTTCAGTAGTGCTTCGTAAGCTTTCTGGTCCCCATTCCGCGCCGCATGAATTAACTTCTGATCCTCCGCACGTCGTTGTTCAATACTTTTCTTATCCTCAACACTCATTCACTTACGCTCGCTTTTCCTTTGAGTTACAATGATGCTGAAATATATGGAAGAAAGGGGGTATTTGCAAATAGATTGCTTGGGGCTATTTTCGCGAAAAATATTGGTTTGCGGAAAGAGTTACCCCTTTTCAGCAGGGATCATTTCCGTATTGTCTAAGAGTTATTTCTGCGGTATTTTGCTGAAGTATCCTGAATCCCAAATATAAGAAGGAGTGCCATGATGAGGTCATTAAAGACAGGTATCATTCGTGTTTTAATGGTTTGCTTTTGCTGTTTTTCAACTGTTTCCTGGGGACAATCCGGGACGATAATTAAAACGATACCGGCGCCGAATTATCCCTATGGACTCGCTTTCGATGGTGCTTCTTTATGGGTGGGAACGTCTTCTACTAATGATAATAAAATTTGGAAATTGAATCCGGAGAACGGCGCGATTCAGGGCAGCATTACTGTTCCGTTTGTGCCATCCAGCGGTTCTTATACCGTAAAAGCAATGGCTCATGATGGCGCAAATCTTTGGGTATTTATGGACCTGCCGTCAGCGAATCATCCCGATAAATTCTACAAGGTGGATCCTTCTTCCGGGGCGGTCTTGAAAACCCTCAACAGTCCGGAGAATAATTATATTGGCGGGATGGCGTACTATGACGACCACATTTGGTACACGCAATATTATGCCAGTAATACAATTGGTCGAGATGTGATTATCAAGATGGATACCCTTGGTGTACCGCAGGATACGATTGTTAGCGTCGGGGAGCAGCCGATGGGGATTGCTTATAACGGCACAAATTTCTGGTGTGCGGAAGATACCGGCTTCGGAGCAACCCGCCAGGAAGTGTACGAATATAATCCTGCTGACGGCAGTTATACCGGCAATTTCATCGATAATCCCACCGACTCCCCACGCGATATGACCTTTGACGGGCAATACTTCTGGCTGGTGCATTATCAAACCACGAATAGTCTGATCTACCAATTCGATACCCGCGGCGGCACGCCGAGCATCAATGTCAGTGCCGATGAGATGAATTTCTCCCTGACGGAAATCGGACAAATGAAGACATTTGTCAATGGCATCAACAACCCGGGGACCGCCGACCTCACTATCGATACCCTAATTTTCAGCAACGACGCATTTAGCAGCAATTTATCCGGCTTTCCGTTAACACTGGCGCCGGACTCCGGTGTGGTTATGGAAATCAGCTTTGCACCGGTAATTTACGGAACCATCAATGCAACATTGACTATCCGGACCAATGATCCGGTTACCCCGGAAATAATCGTAGACTTAAGTGGGAAGGGACTTTATCCGGAACCGACTGCGGTTTTGGGGGCAACGTCCCACGATTTTGGCAGTGTTTGGGTGAGTGGGGAAGGTGTCGGCAGCTGGCCGCTGAAAATTGTAAACCAGGGATTTGTGCCTTTAACAGTTTCCGGGCTGGCCACCGGCAGCAGCAATTTTTCCGTGAATGGCCCATCTCTGCCGTTTGAGGTTGGCCGCGATGATACCGTTAACGTGACGGTGTGGTTCACCCCCACTGCCGCCAGCAATTACCAGGATACGCTCACTGTCAGTAGCGATGATCCGTCCGATCCGAATCTGACGGTAGCTTTATCCGGCAGCGGTACGGCCGGCCCATTCAACACCGGTTTTCAATTCTGGCAATACCAGGTAGTGGATAATCCGCAGGCCGGATCTTTCCAGGAATATGAGGTAGACGGCTTGCGGGCGATTAATGACATCACTGGCGACGGGGTTAGCGAGGTGGTTGTCGCTACGGAGAATTACATGATAATTTGTGTAAACGGCGCAAGCAGTGGCAATGCCGATACACTCTGGACATTCACATCGTACATCAGTAATTCTAGCGCTGGATCGATCGGGGGTAACTTCGATTTTGGGGTGCAGGATGCCCTGGCAATCGCCGAAGACCTGAACGACGACGGCTATAATGATGTGGTCATCGCCACAGGTGGCGGGAACGAACACGTCTACGCCATCGACGGCACCAATGGAGATATTCTCTGGGAGTTCGGCACGAACGATCCGAACAGTTTCGGGCTGGGCGATTTCGAAGCGGTCGATGCCCAGCGGGATTTCACCAATGACGGGGTGGTAGATGTATTGGCGATTGCCGGTGGAAATGAAACCGGCACCGGCTATAAAAGCGCCTACCTTTTTAATGGCGCGAGTGGGGCGGTTGAGTGGAGTTATAATTATCCCGGCCCGAATTTGTCTTTCGGGAAAACGATTATTTCTATTGATGATGTTAATAATGATAACGTCCCCGATGCGGTTATCGGTGTCGGTAACAACGGCTCTGATGATAAAAAAGCTTATTGTCTCGATGGCGCAACCGGATTCCCGGTCTGGGATTTTCCGGCAATTACCGCCGAATACAATCCGAAGGAAATCCTCGAATTACCAATCAGTGGAGAAACGCCGGACGTAATTGTTGCGGAATATTTTTCTAAAATTTTCCGGGTAGACGGAGAAACCGGTACTGAGATGTGGATGCGCAATCTCGGCGGCCTCTCCGGCATTATCGAAATGGACCGGATTGGCGACATCAATGAAGATGGCGTGGACGACATTCTCGTCGCTTCATTCGCGGCCGGTGCGACCTGCCTGAGCGGTGCAGATGGGGATATTCTCTGGCAATATCCGATGGCCTATCAGAATGGCATTGTTGCTGTCCCGGACATTACCGGCGATGGTATTGAGGAAGTCTGGGTGGGCAGCGGCACCAATGCCACCCCTCCCGGGAAGGTGCATCTGCTGAGCGGAAAAGGCGATTCTTTGCTCTTCGATTATACTTTTCCCAGTAATCAGGTCAATGCGGTAGCGATCCTTCCTTCGATCGATGGCAACAATACCTTTGAGCTGGTCGGTGCTTCCGATGAAGGACTGGTGCTCACCTTCTCCGGCGGAGAAGATCCACTCGCAATTGGGGAAGATGAAATTGCTGCACCGACGGCTTTTGCATTGGATCAGAATTATCCCAATCCGTTTAATCCCATAACCAATATCGGATTTGCGATTTCCGATCTCGGATTTGTTCAACTAAAAGTATATGACATCACCGGACGATTGGTTAAGACATTGGTGAGTGGAAATCGGGCTGCCGGAAATTATAATGTGCAGTGGGATGCGACGAACAGTGCCGGGGAAAAAGTCGGCAGCGGCATCTACTTCTACAAGCTAACGGTTGGCGACTTCCAGCAGGTGAAGAAGATGATGTTGATTAAGTAATTACTTGGTAAAAGGCTTTTTCTCAGAATGTAAGGTCTTGTCAAAAATCTAGAATAACGACCCGAAGGCTTAATCTGTTTAGCCCTGTAAGGGCGACATCTTTTAGCCCCGGGCATCTGTCCGGGGCTAAAAGATTATCCCAGTCAATAGGCCCTGTAGGGGCGAAATTTTTCCCAAAATTCGAATATTAATGAAAAAAACAGCGAAAAATATGAAGATTTTCTTTTGGATTTTATTCATCGCGCTCCTTGCAACCACTCAGGCGGAAGAAATACGTTACCTGCGAGTGGCAGTAACTACGGAAGTACAGGTCGCAGCGCTTCATCAGTCCGGATATGACCTCGCGGATGTGAAAGTGCGGCAAAATGCCATCAGTGGAAACGAACGCTTCGAATGGTTTCCAGAGAATGGATTTGTCACGATTCTTATCAATTCCGACGCGGAGCGGTCTGCGCTTCTCGATGCCGGTTACATTATTCTTCGCGAAGGCGTGCATGTCCGCCAGGCACGACTGCAGCCCAGTGAGGATGTGCCGCCCTTTCAGTTCGGCTGGCCGCGCAGTATGGCCGGCGCTCCCGGGGTTTACGGCCAGGCAGCGACTGTGCACGATTTCAATCGCAATGGCGAAAAGTCTATTTTCCTTTCCAACACCGAAGGCTATGCCTACATGTGGCGGCCCAATGGTGCGTTTGTGCTCGGTTTTCCCCGCTCACCGGACCCAGCCAACTTCTGGAGCACCGGCTCCCGGGAAACTGCAGCTGCCGGCGATCTTGATGGTGATCATGTCGATGAAGTAATCTTCGGCCGTTGGGTTGGTTTACTGTATGCCTATCAATATCATCTCGGCGAACAGTTGCCCGGTTTCCCGATTAACTTCGGTTTACAGGTGTCCACCAACGATCCGGTGATGTACGATTTCGATGATGATGGCCGGGACGAAATGGTCATCTATACCTTTCCCGAGCAAACCTATGCTTCCGGATCAATCCATATGATTAATGACAACGGAACGAATTTGCCCGGCTGGCCCATCTCGGTAGCGCAGTATTCGGAAAGTTCCCCGGCGGTCGGCGATATTGATGGTGACGGTGAAATGGAAATTGTTTTTGGCAGTGGCGATGTGCCGAACGGCGGAATTCCCGGAGAGTTGCACGCCTATAACGTCGATGGCACAATTGTGCCGGGGTTTCCCGTTGAAGTCGGCTATGGCGTGGACACGCCACCAACGATTTACGATATCGACATGAACGGCGTTGATGATATACTCATTCGCATCAAACTGGCCCGCACGGATATCAATGGCATTTACGCTTACGATGGCAGCGGCAATCTTTTACCGGGATTTCCCGCAGAGATTACCCGTGGTGGCTCATCCCATGGCGCTCCGGCGATTGCTGATGTGAATGGCGATGGATTACCGGAAATCGCTTACGGCACCGCCCTGGCGGTTGATTCCGGAAAGGTCTGGCTCTTCAATAACAGCGGCGAGTTGATGCCTGGTTTTCCCCAGCTGGTTTATGCTACCTGGGTAGAAGAGTCTGTGTCTCTGGAAGATGTTTCCGGGGATACTTTGCCGGATATTGTCTGCGGCACCAATGGCGTTTCCAACGATCCCGCCCGTCTCTATGCTTTTGACTATGAAGGAAACGTCATTTCCGGCTATCCCTACTATAATAATGAATTGCTCAGCTCCCTGGAATCCACGCCGGCGATTTACGATATCGATGATGATGGCGATACAGAAATTATCACTGCCTCGCACGGTGGCACCGTTTTCGTGTTTGATACGCCCGGTATTCCTGCCGCTACAAGCTGGCCAACCTACAAATATAATGCGGCCCGCATGGGGAGTATTCCGGAGATTGTTACCGGCATTGCCGGAGATGATGATGTTGATTTGCCCGTTAATTTTCAGCTGACCCAGAATTATCCCAATCCGTTTAATCCCACTACTAATTTCGGATTAACAATTCCGGACCTCGGATTTGTTGAGTTGATGGTTTATGATGTAACAGGGCGCATAGTGAAAACTTTAGTGAGTGAGTCGCGGACTGCCGGGAGTTATGTTGTGCAGTGGGATGGACGGGATGAAAATGGCAGATTGGTTGCATCGGGAATTTATCTTTATCAGCTGCGGGTGGATGGTAAGGCAACATTTAATGCTGCTAAGAAAATGATGTTGATTAAATAAGGCTGTGGGGGCGAAGCATTCCTTCTCAAGGGCGGAGATATATCTATGTTCTTGAGAAGGAATGCTTCGCCCCCACAGGGAAGAGATTTATCCCGCAGTTGGTTTAATGATTTCTATTCATAAATCCTGCGAATAAAAAATATTGACAAAGCCGGACTCATGTATTACATTTCGAGCCGTTTTTTGAAGTGCAGCATTATGGGGCCGTAGCTCAGTTGGGAGAGCGCTTGAATGGCATTCAAGAGGTCAGGGGTTCGATTCCCCTCGGCTCCACAAATTCCCATCGAATTTATCAGGCACCGTACCCAAGTGGCTTAAGGGAGAGGTCTGCAAAACCTCCATTCGGCGGTTCGAATCCGCCCGGTGCCTCTCTTTCTACCCTTTTCAACCTTGCATTAATCCCCGCGTTGTGCTATCTTTTCCCGGCGAAAAATCAGCTGCTTTTTGAATGAATACGACCATCCGCAAGCCAAAGTCGAAATCCGCTGTCGCCACCAATTACCAACGGTTTAACAAAACATATCCGGAATTACAATGAGTAAAAAAGGTATTTTGATTGGCATTGCCGGGGCAAGCGGTTCGGGAAAAACTCTGATAGCTAAAACTTTAGTGGAATCTTTAAGCACCCGGAGAGTGGCGGTTATTCAGGAAGATGCCTATTATAAGGACCTCTCCGATTTGCCAATGGAAGAACGGGCGAAAACAAATTTCGACCATCCGGACGCCTTCGATCACGATTATATGGTAGAACAGCTTTCCGGATTACAACGGGGAGAAATTGTCGAACATCCGGTTTATGATTACAGCATCCATTCCCGCAAGCAGGAAACCAAACGCGTTGGCCCCCATCAAATTATTATCGTAGAAGGCATTCTCATTCTCGCCATTCCTGAACTGCGAAAAATTCTCGACATCAAAATTTATATCGACACTGATCCGGATATCTGTCTGCTACGCCGCCTGCAGCGGGATATTCAGGAAAGAGGGCGTAACCTGGATTCGGTGCTGAAGCAATATCAGGGAACGGTACGGCCGATGTACCTCCAGTTTGTAGAGCCATCCAAGCGTTATGCCGATATTATCGTGCCGCGGGGTGGAAAGAATGTTGTTGCGATCGATATTATTAAATCTAAAATAGAGCAATTGCTGACCGAAGGGGAAGAGAGCTAATTAGCAACTCCCCGGCAGTAGAACGAATATGACGGAGTAAAAATGATTCCCATTATTCAACGAAACACCGGCTGGATAGAAGTCGTCTGCGGATGCATGTTTAGCGGTAAATCCGAGGAGCTGATTCGCCGCTTGCGCCGTGCCATGATCGCCCGGCAAAAAGTCGCCATTTTTAAGCCGGCAATTGATAATCGCTATAGTGAAGATCATATTGTTTCCCATTCCGACAACAAAATTCCTTCCCAAGTTATCAGCAGTGCCGAAGAGATTCTTCAGGCATCGCTGGAAAGCCATGTGGTTGGCATCGATGAAGCACAGTTCTTTGATGCATCCCTGATCGATGTTTGTTTGAAATTATCCAATATGGGAAAACGGGTGATTGTCGCCGGATTGGATATGGATTATCGCGGCATGCCCTTCGAGCCGATTCCACATTTATTGGCAATTGCCGAATACATCACGAAAATGCAGGCGATTTGCGTGGTTTGTGGAAATCCGGCTTCCTTCACTTATCGCACTATCCAGGATTCCGACCGGGTCGTGATCGGTGCGGCAAATATCTACGAAGCACGTTGTCGTAATTGCTACATCCCGCCACCAGCGGAAGAGGCAAGCGTTGCCAGCAACGGCAAAGAAAAAAGCGCTGGGAAAAAGAAGAAAAAGAAAAAGAAAAAAGTGAAAGCCTGAGTAGGCGCTCGCCACGGCGACTTTATCCGGGACACCGTATTGAACCCGGAAACCTGGTCATTATTCATGAGGAGATAGCCCTATGATTGGAGATATTCTATTTGGTATTCTGGGCCTCGCGGTTCTAATGGGAATCGCAGTTGTGTTTTCCAATAAACGGGATGCGATTAGCTGGCGATTGGTGGCTATCGGCATCGGTCTGCAGCTCTTTTTTGCCTTTCTGGTGATTCTCACCCCCTGGGGAAAAGTCATTTTTGATGCTATCGGACAAGTGTTTGTCGCGGTGATAAATTTTACTTACGAAGGGACGAAATTTATATTCGGGCAGCAGTTTGGGGATCCCGCCAGTGCCGGTTTTATATTTGCGCTTCACGCCCTGCCGACCATCATATTCTTCTCTGCGTTGATGAGTATTCTCTATCATCTTGGCGTGATGCAAAAGATTGTTTCCGGTATGGCCTGGGTGATGACCAAGGCGATGAATATTAGTGGGGCGGAATCACTCTCTGTGGCAGCGAATGTCTTTATCGGCCAAACCGAGGCGCCATTGGTGGTTCGACCATATATTGCTAAAATGACGCAATCAGAGCTGTTAACTTTGATGGTTGGCGGAATGGCAACCATCGCCGGCGGTGTGTTGGCGGCCTATGTTGGGATTCTTGGTGGTAACGATCCCGCCCTGCAGGTTTATTACGCTAAACACCTGCTCTCGGCGAGTATTATGGCAGCGCCGGCAACGATTGTGATCGCAAAAATATTGATTCCGGAAACGGAGGAATCGATGACCAAGGGATCGGTGAAACTGAAAGTTGAGAAAACTGCCCTGAACGTTATCGAGGCTGCAGCGAATGGGGCGGCTGACGGACTCAAACTGGCGCTTAATGTTGGTGCAATGCTCCTGGCCTTTATTGCACTCATTTACCTGATTGACGCACCATTACAGTGGTTCGGTGAAATAAGCGGTTTGAACAGCTGGCTGGGTCAAAGCCTTAGTCTGTCCCTGATTCTCGGATATCTGCTACGCCCACTTGCCTGGTTGATCGGAATTCCCTGGAACGATGCATTGACGGTGGGTGGTTTAATTGGCGAAAAAGTAGTGTTAAACGAATTTGTCGCCTATGTTCATCTCAATGAAGTGCAGGCAACTCTTTCCGAGAAAGCGCGTTTAATCTCTACCTATGCGCTCTGCGGTTTCGCGAATTTTTCCTCAATCGCGATTCAGATCGGTGGTATCGGGCCATTAGCGCCGGATCGCAAGAAAGACCTTGCCCGCTATGGCTTACGCGCGGTTCTTGGTGGTTCCATCGCGACAATGATGACTGCTACCATCGCTGGCGTCCTGACCGCCTACGCGTGATGATTGGTTGTTCGTTGATCGTTAACTGTAGAGAAAATTCATGAATTTTCTCTACAGTTAACGATCAACGAACAACGTTTTGTTTCGGTATTATTAACGGAGTTAGAGAAGTATGCAGTTAAAAGAATGGCATAAAGTTGCACTATTGATCGTCGGCAGTTTTCTGCTGGCGTTTTATATTATTGGCGCCTTCTTCGCCGAAGAAGCAAATCCGGTGGCGCCCAATTCCTACCTGATCCTGACCATCGGTGGGGAAATTCCCGAACGCACTGTCGATGATGATGTGATGGATTTTCTGGGAGAAGGGGCATTCACCTCGGTGCAGCAGCTGCTCTCTGCCATTCGCAAAGCGCAATTCGATGAAAACATTTCCGGGATCATTCTCCGCCCTTTTCCCAATACCATGGGCTGGGCAAAGATGGACGATATCCGCAATGCCTTGCTGAAATTCAAAAATAGCGGCAAACCCCTTTATGCCTACCTGGATGCCGCCGGGGATCGTGAATACTATCTCGCTTCGGCCGCAGACTCCATTTTTGCTACTGCTACCGGTTTATTATTCGTTAACGGATTTGCCAGTGAACCGGAATTTCTAAAAGGCACGATGGACAAACTGGGCATTGAGGCGGATTTTATTTCCTATGGTAAATACAAAAATGCGCCGGATACCTACCGTCGCACGGAAATGTCCGACGCGCAGCGGGAAGTCAGCAACAATTTGCTCGATCATTACTATAGTGTTTTAATCGACAGTATTGCCAGCGCAAGAGGACTTTCCCGGGAGAATGTCATTACTTTTGTAGACCAGGGGTTCGCGACAACCGCAAATGGGCATTCAGCTGGACTGATCGATACGCTTATATATTATAATGAATTCAAGGATATTTTGAAGAAGCGCCATGATGATAAAGGGCGTTTCGTCTCCCTGGGCCGTTACCGCAATGCTGAACCGGATGCCCCGAGCTTTTTCGATGCGCAGGATACCATTGCCGTCATTTACGGTGTTGGTACGATTGTTACCGGGGGCGAAAGCCTCTACAGCGATGGTCTGATTACCTCCGAAGGTATGGCGAAAAACATCCGGAAAGCTGCTGATAACGATAATGTTAAAGCGATTATTTTACGAATCGATAGCCCCGGCGGCTCCGGTTCTGCATCGGACGTTATCTGGAATGAAGTGGTCGCTGCAAAAGAAAAGAAGCCGATCATTGTATCCGTATCCGATCTGGCCGCTTCCGGGGGATATTACATTAGCATGGCTGCCGATACGATTGTTGCTCATCCCAACAGCATTGTTGGCAGCATTGGCGTCTACATCGGGAAATTTGCCTGGGGGGGATTCTACGATAAGATCGGCTATAACCGCGATAAGGTGCAGCGGGGAAAAAATGCCGATATCTTTAGCGAGACCCGCAAGTTTACACCGGAGCAGCGGGAAACGATGACTGGCTTCGTGATGGAGTTTTATCAGGATTTTATCAGTAAGGCTGCGGAAGGGCGCGGAATGACCCCGGAAGCGATCGATGAAATTGCCCAGGGAAGAGTATGGACCGGTCAACAAGCGTTAGACCTTGGCCTGGTAGATTTGCTCGGCGATTTTTCCAAAGCGGTTACCGTTGCAAAAGAAATGGCGGATATTCCGGAAAGTGATAAAGTCGTTCTGCGCACCTATCCCCGATTAAAAAGCGTCTTCGATCGGGTGCTCGATGGTAATATCTCCCTGAAAAATCAAACCCGTCAGCTGATTCCGGAGTTTCTTGGCATTCCCCCGGCGTTTCGAAATACGATCTTAGCCATTCCACATTTCAATCCTGGCGAACCGCTTTTCCTTTATTTGGACCAGCCCATTATGCTCAAATAGTAAAGGCATCGCAGGCATTATTCCTTCCTTTTCCGGCAAATTTTCATTTTTTGCCGGACATATTCTCAAGACAAGTAAACTCTCCTGAAATCGGATAATTTTTGTTTGTGCGATGAATCATCAGGTTTTCTCCGCGCATTTGTATTTTTCCCCTTAAACCTATAGTAAAAACCCCCACTCCGAGGGCTATATGAGAACTCAATTCTATCATCTGATCTGCTTTTTAATGATGGCAGCAACGCTTGTTGCCGAAGCACAACAAACCTATACCTGGGATGGCGGCGGTGGAGACTGGAATGTCGCTGGTAATTGGACGCCATCGGGCGTGCCGGGGGCCGGCGATACGGCCATCGTTGCCGGAGATGTCGCGCTGGGAAATAATATTACCCTGGGCGGACTAACGTTTACGAACGGCACAATTTCCGGTGACTATGACATCGAAATAACCGGGAAGATGACCTGGACGAAAGGTGCCCTAGCCGGCAACGGCGAATTGCAAATTAACAGCGGTGCGATGGTGACCATATCCAGCAGCTCCACAAAAGACCTGGATGAACGCAGCCTGGAAAATTCCGGTAACATCGTCTGGGATGGCAGTGGAACGATCCGGATGGAGAATGGCTCGCAGTTTAATAATTTAGCAGGGGGAACTGTCGACGCACAGGCAGATGCTTTTATGGACTTTATCGGTCTGGCGGGGGGGACGTTTTCCAATGCCGGCACTTTTCAAAAAACAGCCGGTTCCGGAAATACGACAATCGACGTTTTTTGTACTAACACTGGAAATATTGCTGCCTCCAGTGGAACGATCAAGTTTACCCGTGGTGGTAATTACGGTGGCACATTTACCCCCAGCGCCGGAGGCATTGTGCGCTTTAATGGCGGCAATCAGTTGATTGATGATGTATCTGCGAGTGGCACCGGGATTGTGCAATTAGCAAGTGACAGTTTGGAAATTGGCAGCAACGGATTTACCGTAAATGCCGGCGCAACCTTTTTGATTAGTGGTGGAATCCTCACCGGTAGTGGAGATGTTACAGTACCCGGTACTTTGAACTGGACGGGCGGCACTATCGGCGGTAGCGGAAATTTCTCTGTTACCGGCAGCTATAATTTTACCAGCAGTAACGATAAAACCCTTGATATGCAAACTTTGAATGTAAACGGCCCGGGAAGCTGGACAGGCGATGGCGATCTCAAGTTAAGCGGAAATGCCAGTTTGCAAATAAATGGGGATACTTTAGAAATTCAAACAGATGCCGATGTTCGCTATGTCAATCCCTCCGGGGGAACAATGAGCAATAGCGGAACGATTTTGAAAACAGTAGATAATGGCACATGTGCGATAAATGTTGCCCTTACCAATACAGGTACAATCCATTCGTCCACCGGCAAAATATTGATTAATAATACCACGAATGCCACTAACGCGGCTTTCTTCAGCGGCAGCAGTGGAACGATAGAATTTGGCGACTTTGCGCATAGCTTTGAGACGGTTGTTTTTGATAGCAGCGGCAGTATAATGATTAATAAATCCCAGATAACCCTGAGCGGGGGAGGATTGACAATCAATGCTGCATCCACTGTAACCATGGATGGCTCCGGAGCGGAAATTGGTGGTAGTGGCGATTTAACCATTAATGGCCGGCTTAACTGGTTGCGCGGAACGATCAGCGGTAGTGGTAATGCTGTAAATAATGGCACGCTGGAAATTGGCTCTTCCCGTTCCCGTACGCTTAGTGAACGATCTTTTACGAATAATAATGACGTTATCTGGACGGGGACAGGCAGTCTTCGTTTTACCGAGGGCGTTTCATTTCAAAATGCCGCAGCTGGTACGTTCGATTTTCAAATTGATGCATTGCTGGATTCTCTCGCACCGGGCGGTGGCACATTTACCAATATGGGCACCATCGAGAAAACAGCCGGCGGCGCTATTGCAACAATCGATGTTCCCGTACACAATAACGGCACTATCGATGTCAGTAGTGGCACCCTGCGCTTTACCCGTGGCGGCAGCGGCACGGGTGGTAGCTATACCATCGGCAGCGGCGCCACCGTAGAGTTTGATGGCGGCACGCATCAATTAACGAATGCGGGAATTAACAGCTCGGGAACGATGCTGTTATCCACAAATACATTGCAGTTTAATGGGAACGATGTAACGATAAACACGCCGGGCATTTTGGCGGTTGCCGGGGGCTTTCTGACCGGTAATGCGAAAATAAACGTCGCTGGCACATTGGACTGGACGGGCGGAACGATCAGCCTGGACGATACACTGAGCCTGATGGATTCCACCAGTATTAGCGGCAGCAGCACGAAGAGCCTGGTCGGCGGTGTTGTGGCAAACAGCGGTGTGGTATTGTGGAGTGATAATGGTGATGTCGATGTTTCCGATCAAGCGGTTATTGTCAACAATGCTGCGGGCGTTTTCAAAACTGATGCCGCCGCAGATTTAGCCTATCAGGCACCGATGGGTGGCCGAGTGATAAATGATGGCACTTTCCGGAAAATCGATGCGCTGATCGATAGCGAAGTTAGTATCGATTTTATCAACAACGGCACTTTGGATATTCAGGAAGGCCAGCTGGATTTTAGCGATACTTTAGCAAACACGACAACCGGCCTCATCCAGGGAAATGGTACATTAAGAGTTTCCAATGCGGAATTTATCAATAATGGCACTATATCACCGGGACTTTCTCCGGGGATATTGCGTGGCCGTGGTACTTTTCCATTTCAATCCGATGCAATACTTTCGATCGAGATTGGCGGACCAACCGCCGGGGTAGGATACGATCGACTCGCGTTGTCTCAAGGTGCCGAACTGGATGGCATTTTGAATGTAAAATTAATTGACGGATTTGTGCCGGCTGCCGGAGATACTTTCCGGGTAATGACTTTCAGCAGCCGCAGCGGTACCTTTAATACTTTTAACTCGCCGGTCATATTTAACACAACGGTATTTAATATTACCTATAACAGTGATGAAATTCTTCTTACTGCCCTGGCGGTTCCCAATGCTGTTGCCGCTTCTGCGAAAGTGTGGCTGGAAGGCGCTGTTAGCAGCGATTCCATGCACACAACCCTTAACCAGGCGCAATTGTTGCCACTGGCGCAGCCGTTTAATACGGCACCCTGGTTCTATAGTGGGGGAGAAGCGCTTGACAGCATCCCGGATGACGCTGTCGATTGGGTGTTGCTGGAGCTGCGTAGTGGTTTGGACAGCTCTTTGCCGGTAAGTCGCCAGGCGGCCTTTTTGCTGAAAGATGGCAGCATCGTTGATACCAGCGGTAGCGGCCCGGTGAATATACTTGCGGCAGACGATATGTATTTCCTGGTGGTCCATCATCATAATCATCTTTCTGTGATGAGCGCATTGGCATTGTCGTTAGGGGAATCCGCGACACTTTACGATTTCACAACCGCTCAGACCCAGGCATTCGGCACTAATCCGATGAAGGAAGTGAGTACCGGAAAATTTGCGCTGTATGCCGGGGAAAGTAATGGCGATGGCGGTGTAGACGCACAGGACAAAAACAGCTTCTGGCGCCTGCAAAATGGCACAGTTTGGCAATACAGCAAATTTAGTGATTTTAACCTTGATGGCGGCGTAGATGTGCTCGACCTGAATCATTTCTGGCGAGCGAACAATGGCGCCTCGACGCAAGTTCCTTCCGATGCAGAACCACAGATGACACCCGGAAAAGTTATCCCGATAACGACTGAGAATTAATCCTCATCAGTTGGGTTTAACTCGCACTGCTACTATATTAACAGGGTATGCCTTTGTAAAAGGCATACCCTAAATAAATGCCACAATTCCAATCACCCTGATTAAACAAACCAAACTTCTTATGAAAAAACGCTTATTTTTACTCGCAATTCTGATTCCTGTTTTAATTTTGTCTTCAAACTTGCCCGGGCAGGATGGTTACGATTTAAGAATGACCATTGTGGAAAATGCGCAAATCAATGGTGGTGAATTCGATGTACTGGTTCAAATGAAAGCCAGTGCGGATAGTTTTAAAGTTGGGTCAAGCAATCTGGTTTTCAATTACAATACGGCAGCCCTGCAGTTCGATTCCCTGTTAGCGCGTCATAATTTCAGCGGTCAGTTTTATGCGAACATGCGGACAACCGAGCCGGTTACCGGCAGAGTGTCAATCAATATTGAACTGTTTGCGACCAATTTTGGTACGATGCTCCCGGATTCCTTTATCAATGTGGTTACCCTGCGCTTTACAATCACGAACAATCAGGAATCACCCCTGATCCTTTGGCGAACAATTACCCCGAATGCAACGGTTGTATTCCTGGATGACGAAGCGACGATCGTACCTGCCGGCGCTTTGCAGGGCCTGGATATTTCCCTGCCGATTGATGATGTGGAAGGGGGCGCTTCCATCAATGAGTTTCGCCTGGAACAAAACTATCCCAATCCCTTTAATCCGGCGACGATCATCGAGTATCAGTTGCCGGTAGCCAGTGCGGTAAAAATTGTCATTTATAATGTTGCCGGGCAGATGATAAGCACTTTGCTGGACAATTTTCAAAGTGCCGGGCAGCATAAGCTGCGCTTCGAAGCAAAGGATCTACCCTCGGGCATCTATTTCTATGAGATGTGGACGCCCGATTATACGATTCGGAAAAAAATGACTTTCCTCAAATAAAGCTGCGGATTTGAACGGCCATTAAACCGTTTCAAAAACGTTCGGTTCATTTTCTTGCAATCCGTCATTCTCCCCTAAATTCAGCACACTATATTATACCTTGCGAATATCGCAAAGCAGATGTAAACAACCTCGTTTACACAAACTGTTCTTGCAAAGTTAATCCATAAAATTATTGTGGCATCACAATAGATGTGATTCGGAATTGGAAGGAAATCCCGAATTATCCGCTATTGACGTATTCAGCGCCACTGTTTTTTTTTATCTCGGGGCAACCATTGTTGTAAGCTGTTTACGATGATGGGAAGATATGTAGTTCGGTCATATTTACTAAACAGTTATATGGTTTATTAATGATTTTGGCGGTGTAAATATACGCAACTTAGTTTTGTGGGTATTTTCTTGCTAAAATTTTCTTCCGTTTAAACACACATGGAGGGGAAACTTCATTTGTGTTGATTGGCATTAATATACATTCTCAGACGAATCAGGATGTTCGTTTATAGGGATTTATTACTATTCCAGGCTTATGGAAATGGATACCAGGGAAAGGTTGAAGAATGAAGAAGTACAGGGTATGTGTTAAGCACTATGTTTTGTTTTTAGTAATGGTTTTGACAATCCAGGGTTGGAGTCAAACTAATTATAGTTGGATTGGCGGTAGTAGCGGAGATTGGGACACGGCATCGAACTGGTCCCCCAGTGGTATCCCTGGTAGCGCCGATTCAATTACGATTTCCTCGGGCGAGGCGTTATTAGGCAGCGATAAAACGATTTCCGGAATCACCCTGATTGGTAAAATTGGTGGTTCGGGAAATTTGAGTGTTACCGGCAATATGACCTGGCAGGACGGGATTATTGAAGGCAGTGGTATGCTGACAATCGAGTCCGGGGCGGTAATGCGCATCAGCACCAGCGAATACAAGGAATTGATCGGTCGCGGACTGGAAAATAAGGGCACCATCTATTGGGATGGCGGCGATATTAAGGTTCGGGGTGATGCACCGGTGATTAACCAAAGCGGCGCCACATTCAATATTCGCAGCGACGAGATTTTTGATTTTATCCTGCCGGACAGCGGTGGTACTTTCACGAATTACGGCTCAATCGTCAAGAGTGCAGGTATTGGTACTGCGATTATGGATTTGATTTTTGTTAACGCCGCTGGTGGTACAGTTCAGGTCAATAGCGGAAATTTAAAATTCGAGCGGGGTAGCGATACGCCCAGTGCTGGAACGTATACTGCTTCGAATGGCCAGTTTGAGTTTGCCAAAAGTGCCTTCCTTTTCGACGGTGCTACTTTCAACGGTAGCGATACTGTCGAAGTTATTGATGCTTCCCTTTCTGCCAGTGGCGCAGGCTTAACAATCGATACCGGTATTTTTATCTGGTTAAGAAATTCCGATGCCCGCCTGGAGGGTGACGGACCGATTGTGGTTAATGGGATTGTCGATCTGGAACGGGGAAAGATTGCCGGTAGCGGTGCTTTCACCGTAAATGGTGGTATGGTCTTCACCGGCAGCAGCTCCCGCACGATAGATGCCCGAACCGTGACAAACTATGGCGATGTTACCTATTTAGCCACCGGCACCCTGCGTCTCGATAATGGCGCTGCTTTCGTTAATAAATCCGGCGCTACTTATGATTTACAAACCGACGCCAACCTGGATTTCTCCGATGCCATCGGCGGTAGTTTTACCAATGACGGTACTTTTACAAAAAGCGCCGGCACCGGCACAATGATTGTTGATGTTGCTTTTCAGAACAATGGCGTTGTAAATCTTAACAGCGGCTTTATGGAGCTTACCCGCGGCGGTGGCAGCGTCAATGGACTCTATAATACTGTCAGCGGCAGTAAAATCGTGTTTGATGATGAAGCGTTCGTATTAAGCAACGTGCAATTCGGTGGTGCCGGGACTGTAGAGTTCTCCACGAGCAACATCGAAATTACCGGTCTGGGGATGCGGGTATTGTCCGATGCGACGTTGGATATGCCCGCCGGGATGATTTCCGGTAGCGGCGAAATTTTCATCGATGGCACGTTTAACTGGATGCGCGGTGCGCTCACTGGCAGCGGCGATATTACCAACCACGGTCAGCTGAACATTACCGGTTCAAACTTTAAGGAATTGGTTAAGAGAGATCTTGATAATAAGGGAACATTAACCTGGACCGGTGGCAATATCAAATTTAAAGATTCCGCGAAACTGACCAACGATCCCGGTTCATTATTCGACATTCAAACGGATGGACTGATCGACTACGTGTTGGCTGATGATGGCGGCGTTTTTGTTAACAAGGGGATTCTTCGTAAAAGTGCCGGCACTGGCACCGCAACGATCGACCCGATTTTTTACAACACCGGCGACGTGGAAGTGAATAGCGGCACCCTGCGCTTCGAACGGGGCAGCACGAATAATAGCAGTAAGGGTGATTTTATTACTGCCAGTGGCTGTACGCTGGTTTTCTCCGAGCGCAGCTTTATGATGAAAGGCGCGGAATTCCAGGGAAGCGGCACGGTAGAAGTGACCGATGCAACCATGGAAATTAAGGAAGATGGCCTGGAAGTGGATGATGGCGTTACCCTGACAATCAATGATACGAATGCGCTTTTAGAAGGTGATGGACCAACCATTATCAATGGTACGCTGGATTGGTGGCAGGGCGTCCTCAACGGCACCGGCGCACTGATAATCAATAACACACTGAAGCTGAGCGGGTCTCATTTTAAAGTTTTAAATGGCCGTACGCTTACCAATAATGGCACAACCCTGGTTACCGGCACCGGTAGTTTGCGCTTCCAGGAAAATGCGGTATTTGAAAATAATAGCGGTGCGGTTTTCGAGTTTCAGTCTCCGGCAACGATGGTTCATGTTGCGCCTTCTGGTGGTACCATCAATAATAATGGTACGATCCGCACCCAGGCAAATATTGGGGAGGCCACCGTCGATGTAAATCTGGTCAATAACAATCTGCTGGAAATTAATGATAACTCCACGTTGAAGATTGGCAGTAACGGCAATCTTGCTTTTGGGCAGGGAACCGTCAGTGGCAATGGTACCATTGATGTTTCCGGGATTATGTCCTGGGACGACGGTAGCTTTGCCGGCACCGGCGATATCGTTAACCACGGTACATTGAATATCAACGGCACTACCCAAAAGATGCTCGATGCCCGTTCTTTGATCAACTACAACAAGATTAACCTGCAAGGTAGCGGCGACCTGACCCTGAAAAACAATGCGATGATTGAGAACCAGGCATCTGGTATTTTTACCGTATCCGGTGAGGCGAATTTTCCGTTGCAGGGGCCAAATGAAGGCAGCATCGTTAATCATGGCAATTTTATCCACGATACCGGCGGCACGCTCGCTATTGACGTGGACATGAATAATTTCGGCATTTTAAATGCTGCTACCGGCACCATCGATTTTAATAAAGGTTTGAGTAATGCAGCCGGTGCAACCATCAAAGGTAGTGGTATTGTCGATATCGCCGATGCCACATTCAGTAATTCCGGCAGTTTTCATCCCGGCAGTTCTCCGGGCATTCTCCGCCTTAACGGGGATTATAGCGGCGATGCTACTTCATCCATCAATATTGAAATTGCCGGCAGAACACCGGGCAGTGGATATGATAAATTGGTTGTTAGCGGAAACGCGACATTAGGGGCGACGCTGAATGTTGATTTACTGAATTTATATGTTCCGGCCGTTGGCGATACGTTTCGCATCATGAGCTATCCTTCCGGCAGCGGATTTTTCCAAACGATCAACACGCCCCTGATCAATGGTCAGCCGGTATTTACTGTGAATTATGATGACAATGGTGTCATCCTCACTTCTGTATCGGAAGTATATCCGCCGGAAGCAGTCAATGATCCATTAGTGACCAACGAAGATAGCGACGGGCTTGTAAATGTGCTACGAAATGACAATGATCCCGAAGGCAGCTTTCTCACCATTATGAGTTTTGGCCAGGGCAGTAACGGCGTTGTTACCATGCAGGGCGACAGCACTTTCCGGTATCAGCCATTCGAAAACTTTTTTGGCGCGGATACATTCCAATATACAATCCGCAATGCTAATAATTTGCTGGACTCCGCCATGGTGCTGGTGGACGTTCTACCAGTAAACGATGCGCCGACAGTGATCGGTATTCCGAATGTCTCATTTACCGCCGGTGCGAGCAAAACGATTGACCTCGATAATTATGCAAATGATATCGACAATACCCTCACTTCTTTAAGCTGGCAAAGCAGCGTTATAAGCAGCAGTCAGCCGGTTGAGGAGAAGCTGAGCCAGGGTAAGCAAGATGGTAAGCAGCCCCTGGAGAATGCAAATTTGCAGATAAGTATCGATCCTACCACTCATGTAGCAACGATTAGTACTGCACCGGGAATAACAGGTACTTTCACAGTTGCATTCACCGCAACTGATCCTGGGAATGCCAGCGCCAGCGACACCATGCAGGCGATTGTCGGCGGTCTTCCCTCAGTTATTAATCCGATCGCCGATCGCCAGTATCCGGAAGATAGCGGGACCCATACCGTTGTCAGCGACCTGGATAGTGTCTTTGCCGATCCGGATGGCAGCAGCCTCAACTATGGGGTTAGCTCAAATAATCCCAATATTCCCGCTTCACTGGTTGGAAGGAAGCTGAATGTTGCTATGGCAGCCGAGTATTCCGGTATGGCGACGATTACTGCCACAGCGGAAGATGGCGATGGTAATGTTATCAACGATGTGTTTACTGTTACCATCAACCCGGTTAACGATCCTCCGGTGATTACTCCGGCATTGGTTGGCATTACTTTTCCCGAAGATGGTAGTTATAACCTCGACTTGAGCAATCATAGCAGTGATATCGACAATGCCGTCGACGATCTCAGCTGGTCTGCCCAGGTGCTTACTGCCAGCGGTATTCCGAACGAAAATACCCGGGAATTCCGGAAAGGTAAAGATGGATCGGTTATCGAGATCGATACCGATGATCTGCTCATTAGCATCGATCCCAATACGCAGATAGCAACATTTTCCGCGACCGGGGATTCCAGCGGTACTTTTACCGTAAAAATGATACTCTCTGATCCGGATGGGCTGAGCGATACACAGGATATTTTTGTGTTCGTCGAAGCAGCCAACGATCAACCGGTGCTCGCTAATCCGATCGGCAGCCAGAGCTTTCCGGAGGACAGCGCCCCGGTGATGGTGGTGAGCGACCTGAATACGGTTTTCAGCGATCCGGACCCGGATGATGTCCTGGCTTTTTCCGTCGGATCTGATAATAGTGATATCCAGGCCAGCCTGCAGGGAAATAGCCTTTTTCTCAGTGCCAGCACAGATTATAACGGCAGTGCAAATATTACCGTTAGTGCGACCGACGATGGTTCTACTTTTATTGACGATAGCTTTGTCGTCACCGTTCAGCCGGTAAACGATGCGCCGGTGATTGCAGACTTGTCTGCCGGATTTACCATGCTGGAAGAAGACACGCTCACCGTTTTCCTCGATACGCTGGTCAGCGACGTCGATAACAATATCACCACCCTGAGCTGGGCCTTGTCCTTAGGCAGCAATTTCCCGCTGGGTGATCTGACGATTTCTCTCGATACAACCAGTCATATCCTTACCATCATTCCGAACGATAACGTTTCTTTTAAAGATGCCCCGTTTGAGCTGATGGTTTGCGATCCGGCAAACGCTTGCGACACATCCGCATCTACGTTGACAGTCAGTGAAGTCAATGACTTGCCTTATTTCAGCAGTCTGCCGGATTCGCTGGTTTTCGCCTCGGACAGTTCCGCTCATTTAATGCTTTGGGATTTTGTTGAAGATGTAGAAACTGCCGATTCACTATTAGCGATACAATTAACCGGCAGTTCTAATCAGGTCGCCCGTGTGTATAATGCCGATACCGGAAAGTTAAGTTTCTTTTCAATGCCGGGATTCTTCGGCACGGTTGACATCGGCATCTTTGTCACCGACGAAGCGAATGCAACTGTTAGTGATACCCTGCGTCTGGTGGTCAATCCGCTGACCGGTATTATTGAAAACCCGGATGGCAATACACCGATGACGTATGGATTGTCGCAGAACTATCCCAATCCGTTCAATCCCAATACGGCGATCAAATTTCAAATTCCAGAAGCTGCGGATGTTAGCCTGATTGTATATAATATGCTTGGGCAGAAAGTTCGCACGTTGGTCAATGGACGTTTGGCAGCCGGATATCATGAGGCTGTCTGGGATGCGACGAATAGCTTTGGCCGCCCACTGGCCAGCGGTATTTACATTTACCGTCTGCAGGCCGGAAATTACCAGAAAGTGATGAAAATGATTTTATTGAAGTAAAAGCATATTTGTCTTGCCGCGAAGAAGTAAAAAACGCCCGTCAGATATTCTGGCCGGGCGTTTTTTTTGGCAATACATTCATACCGGTTACTTCACCAGCAGCATTTTTCTCGCCTGCCGTTCCCGGGCAGTTTTCAACTGATAATAATAGACACCGAAAGAGAGGGTCAGCCCGGCACTGTCTACACCGTTCCAATTAAAGGTATGAGTGCCGGCAGTCATCAGGGAGTCGCTGAACAATTGATGCACCAGTTCTCCATTTACATTGAAAATACTGAGGGTCATTTTGGCGGAAGTCTTCAAGGTAAAACGAAACAGGGTGCTGCCGTTGAATGGATTGGGGAAATTCTGTGCCAGTGTAAATGTTTCCGGAATGGGAGCTCTGTTCCGGATACTACTGATTGCCGGGTCCTGATGCACAATTTCTCCTCCCAATATCGTTAACAGAACATTCGTCTGGCCGATTTCGCTGGCGGGAATATTAAATATATGCTGGTCCAGCACAATCACGTCGGCCAGTTTACCTGCTTCGATGGAACCGAGATCGGTCTCCTGGCGCATTACGTAAGCCGCATTGATGGTATAAGCTTCGATAACCGCGTCGAGGGTGGGCAAGGCCTGTGGATCGCGGGTGAGGGCGTTCTGCATCGCGACAAACGGATTCGGTGAACTAACATCCCAATCGCTGCTGAGAGATATGCGCGCATTGGCATCATATAAGGAGCGAATTGGAATGAAATTATCGGATCTTTCCGGACCGAGGAATGGCTCATTGTCGCCCCAATGTTCCGGATTGGTAAAATCGCCAGCGACCTGGGCATCGGCAATGACGTCTAATTCCGCAAAACGGGGTAGATCAAGGGAATCGAGAACCTCCAGATGAGTAACGCGATGGCGGGCGCCGATGTCTCCATTGACATCCCGGGCAGCTTCAATTGCATCAAGCGCTTCCGTAATGCCCCGGTCCCCAATCGCATGGATATGAAAATCATACCCGCTCTGCTCCAGCGTAGTGATGAGATTACTCAAACGGCCGGCTGTCAGGTAATTCAAGCCATCGTTAAAGGGGAGACCAAGATTATCCAGATATGGATCATGAAGCGCTGCAGTCGCATTGATGATAATGCCATCGCTATAGCACTTCAGTTGGGTAATCCGGAGCATGTCATCACCCTCATCATAAAGACCTTGCAAAGCAGCGATTAGATCGGCATCGATATCTTCCGGGTAGACCCAGGGGGCCAGCACCACGCGGGCCGTTAGCAAACCCTCATTTTTAATATTCTGCCATATTTGATGGTAATTGCGTTTCCAGTATGTTCTGCCTTCACAAATTGAGGTAATGCCCATTTCCGCGAGCAATGGCAAGCTGTAGTTGACCAGGCCATCATAATTGGCAGCATCAATATCCGGGGTGGAGGCCAGGGCCATCTGCAAAACAAAATCGCCGGCATTATCCAGCAAAATGCCACTCGGCGCCCCATCATCCCATTTGATAATGTGTCCGCCGATCGGATCCGGTGTTGCAGCGGAAATACCGCTAATTTCCAACGCCCGGGAATTTACCCAGAGCGAATGCGAGGTCTCTTCGAGAATGGCGACCGGCACGTTGGGATAGAGATCATCCAGTATTAACCTGGGAGGACGCTGCGCTTCATAAAGGGTGAATATCGAATGGCCGCCAGCGAGTATCCAGCCATTGCTGTTCGGGGAAAGATTACAAGCCTGCAGCGCCGGAATAAAATTCTCCGGGTCTGTTTCTGAATTATCCAGCAGGCAGTCGCCGGCAGCAGGGGAACCAGCTTCCAGGGGATGCATATGCACGTCATGAAGCCCCGGCAGTACCATTCTGCCATTCAGCTCAATAACTTCCGTTTGCTCGTCAATGAAGGCGAGTGCGTCCTGGTTCGTGCCAACAAAGACGATCATATCTCCCACTATGGCAATCGCTTCCGCCCATGGTTGGGATGGATTGACGGTGTAAATGGCGCCATTGCGTAAAACCATATCTGCCATAACTTTTGTGGCGGTCTGTCCGGAAAATGATTGACCAAACATGACTTGTCCACATAATATGCCGAAAAGAAAACACCATAGTGTTTTGTGCATCTGAATCACCTCAACGCGTTGGCTGTATCTGAAAAATTTTCAGTAATGAGTGTTAATATAACAATTACCGCTGAAAGTTTCATTGCCCTCGCATATTCTTTCTCAGGAATTTCCGGGAATTTCAAAAAGCGTTTTTTTATACACAAATATTGAATAAAATACGGCGCAGTGTTTTTGTTATCGGGAGGGTTGGGAAAATTTTTCTAAAGAGAATTGAAGAAAGATAAAGGGGAATACTGTCAACCGCTTTATACGATGCTCATTGGTGCTTACCCTATGCCGCCTACTCCGAAAAAAATTCGATTTGCACATTCTCTTTCTCATTCTGCCAGCGTTGTGAGGAGCAACTTTTCCAATCCAGATAATAAGCAATCTTTTCTGAGGGATGATATTGATCATAAAGATTTTCGAAATTGTTCGTAGAATATTACTTCGTTTCTTTAGCAACTTTCGATATCAAACAATTGACAGCACCTGATAATGCCAATCTAATTAATTACTACCGGCCAAGCTTACTTTATCACTGCCGGAGGAATCTCAATTGAATTGGGAGATCATTTGGGTGTAAATAAATATTAATACTACTGATGGAGGTGAAGAACCAATGAATATTGCCATTCTATTATTAAACCACGGTCGTGGCAGCGGGGAAGTTGCCCGGCAGCACGCCCGTTACCTGGTAGAGCAGGGAAATAAAGTATATTTTGTTCAGCCGCAGAAAGGATCCGGCGTTGAAGGCGCCAGTGATGTCGCGGTGAAGTTACATACCGACGTATTGCCGGTGCATGAATATTTACCGGCCGCTGGCAAAGGTCAAAAAGCGGTTTCTTCCATGAGCTTTCGGGAAATGGCCGAATATCTACCGGCATACGAAAGCGCGTTGGAAAGTGTGATTGAAGATGTCGACATTATTATCGGGCATCATGCCAATCTTTCCGCGATTGCCACCCGCAATGTCGCCGATCGCCACAATAAGCCTTATGTGCTTTTCCTGCATGGCACCGGTATCGAGCCGCGCCATCATGGGCAATATGATGATGAAGTTTGGCAACTGATTCAGTCTTCGATTGAAAATGCCAATGGTATTATCGTAACCACGGAATATGTCCGCGATAATTTGATTCTTAATATGGTTGAGGTGCCGGAGGAACGGTTTATCATTCTCCCCTGCGGTATCGATCTGGACGAATTTCACCCGGAAAATACCGGCGATATCCTCCAAAAATATGAATTACCGGAAAAATTCGTTATTTGCCCCGGTGCGCTTTCCCTGGCGAAAGGACCGCAGAATGTGGTTGCTGCCTCCGAGCATTATGCCGATTTGGCCCCGACAATTTTTATTGGTGATGGGGAATTGCGCGGCGAACTGGAAGAGAAGCTCGGTGATCGCGGTCGTTTTCTCGGATTTGTTTCCGCTGAAGATAAAGCCCACTTGATCAATGCTGCGACGTTAATTGTTGCTGCCCCGGAAAAGAAAGAACACTTTGGGATTATCTACGCGGAAGGTTTGGCTGGCGGCACCCCCAGCGTTGCCTACGAAGGCGGCGGGGTTTCTTCGATTGTCACTCCGGAAACCGGTGTTTTGACGGAGAGGGACAGCGCTGCGCTCGGCAAAGCAGTGCACTCTGTGCTGGAGGCGTCAGATCAATACAGCGGAATGACCACAGCTTGCCGCTCCCGGGCGGAATCGCACTTTTCCAACAAGATGCTCGGCGCACGGCTGGAAAGCTGGCTGGACGGCTTGAGGAAATAAGAATATGAGCAAATGAGCAATCGGGCAAATGAGCAAACATTCTCACGCGCCCGATTGCTCATTTTTACAGTTTGTTGAAACACTAAACGCTTTAAAATTGCCCATTTGTATATTTGCCCATTTGCCCATTGACTTATTCATACCGCAATGCCTTCACCGGATTTTTCAAAGATGCTTTAATTGCCTGATAACTCACCGTCAAAACTGCAATCAGAAATGCCGAGAGTGCCGCGAGGGCGAATATTCCCCAGGATATATCGATATGATAGGCAAATCCCGATAGCCATTCTCTCATCGCATAAAATGCCAGTGGCCAAGCTATAATATTGGCAATCAGCACAAAGCGGGTAAATTCCCGGGAGAGCATTAAGGCCAGGCTGCCGACGGAGGCACCGAGCACTTTCCGAATGCCAATCTCCTTCGTGCGCTGTGCTGCCGAAAAAGATGCCAATCCAAAAAGGCCAAGGCAGGCGATGAATATTGCCAGTCCGGCAAAATAGGTGAAAATTTGACTCAGTTTCTGTTCCTGCAAATAGGCCTGCTGAAGATCGTCATCGAGAAAAGTGAACTCAAAAGGACGATGGGGGACGACCGAGGCCCAGCGATCTTTCAGGAATTCGAGAACCGCGGAAATATTGCTCCCCGGTGCTACCCGCACGGCGATATTATCCAGGTAGTATTCCGGCACGGCAATTTGTAATACCAATGGCTCAATCTCATGATAGAGTGATTTGAAGTGAAAGTCCTCAATAACCCCAATCACTTCTCCTTCTTTCTGTTTACCCTCGTTGATATGCTTCATGGCAAACTTTTTCCCCAGTGGGGATTGCCAATTCAGCTTGCGAACTGCGGACTGATTGAGTATAAAAGCGCCGGCTTTATCACTGGGGAAGGCCTCTGAAAATCCTCTGCCGGCGGTCAGTTCGATATTAAATGCATTGAGAAAATCATGATCGACGAGGATAGTTTGCATGTTCAATTCGGTATCAGCAGCGAGACCTTCTGCGGCAATTGGAAATGCTATATCCCGCTCTTTACCCGGTATCGTCGAAGTAGCGGTGATGCTAAGAATTTGCGGATGTTCTCCCAGGGAGTTTTTGATTGCCTGCCAGTTCGCCTGCACGGTTTCATCGCGCACCGGCATGATGATGACATTCTCTTTTTCAAATCCCAGGCGCTTGTTCTGCAAAAAAGTCAATTGATCCTGAATCATAAACGCAGCGATGATTAAAGCAATGGATATGGCAAACTGAAAGGTAACCAGCGTTGCCCGAAATTTGTTGCTGCTTCTCCCGGCATTCCCGCTGCTCCCTTTGCCTTTTAATACCTGCGCCGGTCGGAATTTCGAGAGGAAAACTGCCGGATAACTACCGGCAAAAATACCAGTGAAAATAGTAAGTATTAGCAGGCCCAGGGGAAGCGGTGCTGTAGCAAATAAGTCCAGCATCAACGATTTACCGATGAGTTGGTTGAAAGTTGGTAGGCTCAGTTGCACCAACAGGAGCGCCAATGCCAGTCCAGCAAAAGCGTAGAAAAGCGATTCGCTGAAAAATTGCAACATCAGCTCTTTTTTCGCTGCGCCGATTACTTTCCGTAAGCCGACTTCTTTCGCTCGTTCTATTGCGCGGGCAGTGGCAAGATTCATAAAATTAATACAGGCGATGAGCAAGATGAATGCCGCGATCATAATCATGATCTGGATGTAAACGATATTGAACGTGGGGGCGATTTCATTTTCCAGGGCGGAGTGCAAACGAATATCAGTGAGGGGCTGTAATTCATATTTGCGCTCCGCAACTGCCCACTCGCCAATATGTTTTTCGATAAAAGCGGGAAAGCGGGCATTGATTTGCTCGGGAGAATAATTCTCCGGCAGCATCAGATAGTTGTATACCGGTGGCCAGTGCCAGGCGTGGCTTTCGAAGGCATAGTCCATCATCTGCTTTGCGCTGCTCATAGATGCGAGAAAATCGAAAGTGAAGTGGGAATTGCCGGGCACGTCTGCCAATACAGCGGTGACTTTAAAATCATAATTGTTTTCCAGGGTAAGAATTTTGCCGATGGGATTTTCGTTGCCAAAATACTTTCGCGCCGCGGAAGCGGTGACCACAATGCTATAAGGCTCGTCCAGGGCAGTATTCGGATTGCCACGCAGGAAAGGAAAATCAAACATAGAAAAAACGGTCGAGTCGGCGAAAAAGAAAGCGTCTTCCTGGAATTTCTTGTCACTGCCAAACTGGACTGCCGGTTTAAAAGGGAAGAAGCGGACGGTATGGATAATTTCCGGGAAATCATTCTCCAGCGCCGGTGCCATTGGGTTATAGGTACTGGCCATCTGGCGGGACTGCCCTTCGTTAATTTCTTCGCCGATCACCCGGTAAATCTGCCCGGCATTTTGATGATATCGATCGTAGCTCAGCTCATCCTGCACGTAGAGAAATATCAGAATACAGCAAGCCATGCCAATGGCAAGACCGAGTACATTGAGGAAAGAATATCCTTTTTGACGATTAAAACTACGATATGCCATTTTGAAGTAATTTTGCCACATAATCGGTCCTCTGCTTTGATAGGCGGGTCTTCTTTTCCAGAGATAAGGCCGGCAAAAGCGAATCACGTCCCACCAGTACTGTACACTGGCGGAAAGGTGATGGCTATCCGCTGTCCGAAGCTCGTAAAGCTCATGTAAGTCCCCCTGCACTTCCTCGAGAAAACGATCGGCACAATACCATTCGAGAAAGCGATCGGCATATTTGGGCGGAGCTAATAATTTTTTCTCAGAGGAATTCATAAGCCTCGGTAGCTTTTTAATGTCCAATTTCCAATGTAAAATGTTCAACGTGGAAGGAAACAATGCCACATAAAGACTGGCGTTTACTTCGTAATTCTAAATTGAATATTGAACATTGGACATTCTTCTTTTATCTGTTCAGCCGGTTTCCGGGATCATTTGCCAGAGCTTTTCGCGGATGCGTCGCATTTCAGTAAGCGCCGCTTTGCCGCTATCGGTAATCTGAAAATAGCGTTTGCGTCGGCCACCCCGGGCCTGCGTTGCACCACCCATTCGGGATGTGAGGAAGCCTTTCTTCTCCAGGCGGATGAGCGCAGCATGCACCGCACTAATGGATAATGAGCGGCCCGTCTGCTTTTCCAGTTCCTGCATTACCGTTACGCCATAGGCGTTCTCAAACAGTATGCATACTGTTAAGAGAATTAGTTCTTCAAATTCGCCGAGATTTGTACCTTTCATAAAAGGCGATTACGGGGAGGAGTTTTTATTTGTTTCATTTTTGTAGATAAAATAATAATGAGTTAAAAAAGGGAGTTTTTACAATGTATACGAGAATTTACTGAAGTGAATCAGCCGGTAGCAACAATGTTTCGGCATTGCGCCACTCAAACTGAATATCGGCGATGCGAATTTCCAGATCCATTTGCATCAGCATTTTCCGCATTTGGTTTTCGATAGACAGTTTCGACTTATCGAGAATCCCTTCCTGGATCACCCGTTCCCGGGCTTTTTCCTGCATTTGCCGAAAAGCATTTTCCCGGTCTTCCTTGGTAATTTCATTCCACCAGCCGGGGTCATCTTTGAGAATTTTATATTCATTCATTTCAAAGGAGAGTAGTTCCGGCTCCGGCAAGGAGACGAGAATCTGGTAAGCACTCTCACCATTTACCTCGCTGGAAACCATATTCAGTGTAAACGGCCCCTTGATCAGGTTAAAGCCGCCTTTCGCTGTATAGAATCCCCGCAGATGTAGTTCCTTCGTGCTCCAGTATTCGGTATTGGCATAAATAAATTCGTCCAGCACATCCTGCTTAACCACCGCCAGTTCCAGTGTCGGCGCGCTTTCCTGAATAACCACGGTATTGTCGATCTTTACCCGGGGAGTAACATTGAACAATGCGCTGATGCCGTTAGATATCTTTTCCCCGGCATCGCGGGCCATCGTGCCAGTTGGTTTCAGAACGAAATAGTAAATCGCGCCGAAAATTACCAGAAAGGCAAACAGGGCCGCAAAAATAATCTTAACAAATGTATTGGAGGATGTGGATTTCTCCGCAGTCATGCAAATACCCGTGTAATCATTCTTCGGAAAGTATTAATTATTATGCAAAATTGAAAGACTGCCGGATTAAAACAATGGAAATATCTTTATAGTGATAGTGGCAGTCGGCGGTAGCAGTGGGCAGGAAAAACAAAAGAGCCCTGCCAGTTGCCACTGTCAACTGCCACTTGAGTTTACGATTTACTCAGACTCTTCCGCTGCCGGCGGATGGCTTTGCCAAAGGACGTTAATGATCTTCCAGTTGCCGTCTTCCTTGGAAAGATGAAAATAGTCGATGCCCCAATATGCTACCAGCTTGGCACTGGCTGTTTTGTCCAGCTGATCGAGGATGACAATTTCTTTCTGAGCCGTTTGCGGATCGACGCGGCCTTTTTTATTCCAGGTCGCGGCCAGGTTATACAATTGTTTAAAGTTCATTTCTCCGCCATTGCGATATTCTTTGCTGTCATCCGGTCGCCAGTATCCATACTTGCGTAGGGTGACATCCACACTGCGGGTGATGCGCTCCGGCTGAATTTCGTAAATGCCTTCCACATAATCGGCAACAGCGGCTTTAATTGCAACGGCATCGGCATCTTCGCCGGAATCGAGCATTGCAAAACCGGTAAACGCTGCCAGCAATGAAACCAGTAAAATTAACTTTTTCATGTTTTCTCCTGGGTTTGATTAAAAGAAATAGTCTGAAATATGTATTGAGACAAAAATAATTTGATAAAATGCGAGCTTCCAAAGATCATTATTACTGAAAAATCAGGCACCTTTGCCCATTTGCCCATTTGCAAATGGGCAAGGGATTCAGAGAAAGACCGGCGACCTGGTTATTACCTAAATATTTTTGTTCAAGCACTTAATATTTTAAACATTTCCCGGCGGGGGATTCTCAATAAATGTAAATGTCCCCGGGAATAAACTGTTCAGGTGATGGCGCAAGTGATTAATATAGTCTCGTATAAAATAATCCAGCGTCGCCGGCTGACCCTCCGGAAGCGTTTGCCAGGCAATCTGATGGAAATTATGATTTGTCGTTAAACGCATAAGAACGTCGTCCGGAATATGGGCAATAACATGAACCAAATGCCGGTTGAATTGGCTCCAAAGTTCTATCAAAGTTGGAAAATTACCCTTCTGATAAGCCTGCAGGGAAACCCATGCATTTTGATCATAGCCGGAAAAAATCAAATCCTTTTGTTGGCTTGCCCGGACAAAGCGATGGTGATTATTACTGGCAGAATCGATTAAATGACCGACCATTTCTGCTGCCGACCATTTGCCCGGATGGCTTTTTTCAAATGCCGCAGCTGGCGACATTTCGTTTAACAAGGCATATCCTGTTTCGGTCGTTTCCGCGAGATGTAAGGCAAGATTGAGGTTTTCCAATTTATTCCCTTTTTCTGGCGTATATAAGCACTATTGCGATAAACGGGGAAAAAATCAATTAAAATTTGCAAGAAATCTCTTTCGCCGGCATCTAAGTAATTGCAGACTAAAACGGAATGAATATGCAGGCGCCAAAACGAGACAGCGATGATATGCAATCGCCGATGACCTTTGAAGAGATCTATCAGGAATACGGTGGTAAAATCCTTAACCTGGCCTATCGGATGACAGGGCGGGAGGATATTGCCCGTGATCTCACTCAGGATGTCTTTATGAAGGTCTTTGAAAAACGACAGGATTTTCGCGGTGATTCGCAAATCTATACCTGGATTTATCGGGTAGCGACCAATCATATTCTCAATCATCTTAAGAAAGAAAATCGCCGGAAATGGTTTAGTTTGCTAGATAAATCCATCGAGGATGTGCTCACTGAAAAGCAGGTAGATGCTGCTTATTGGAGCAACGCACGACCCGCAACGCCGGACCGCAAGATGGAGAAAAAGGAGCAGGAAAGGATTGTTCGCCAACAGATCGAACAATTGCCGGTCAAATACCGGGTGCCTTTTTTACTGCATCGCTATGAAGGTATTAGTTATCAGGAAATTGCCACAATTCTCGATTTGAGTTTAAGTGCGGTGGAAGCCCGAATTCACCGGGCGAAAAAAATGCTGGTGGAGAAATTGACACCGTTAGCGGAATCTTTATAAATTTTTTGCAAGTTTTTCGCAGGCAAGTTGTCAAAAGAGTGTAACGAGGAAAGAAAATGAAAACGGCTCATGTAAAAAAATTGTTCACAGACTGGTCGGAGAAACGGCTGGACGAAGCATCCCGGCGAAACGTCGAGGCGCATTTGCAGGATTGCCCGGAATGCCGCTCTTTTTACGATAAGATGACTGCCTTGCTCGCTGCACCGGATGCACTCGATCTGCCAGCGCTAACCCCGGATCCTTTTCTGCCGACGCGTATTCGGGAAACTGCGAAAAATGCTCGTCCGGAAAAACCAGGTTTCACCGGCGCTGCCGCTGCCCAGTGGGGATTTTCGACCCTGATGCTGACTGTTGCCATCTATACTGGTATCTACCTGGGGAAAGATTTTGCTACTGTGGGCGAAACAGATGACACCAACCTGCTCGGAGAAGTATCCCAGGCATTATACGGAGAAGACCTGGCCGATAGCTGGGAATATGTGCTGACAAATGACGATGAGGGTAATAATGAAAATTAAAATACTCATCGGCGCACTGGTTTTTCTGATCGTCATCAACCTGGCAACGATTGGAAGTTTCTTTTACCATCAGTCCCAGAAAAAGCAGGAGCGCTTTTTAATGGATCGCGGGGCACCCTGGGCGAAACAATATCCGGACAGTCTCGGCATGGAAAAGATGCGCATGATCCATGAACTTTTCCGGGGATTCCGGCAGGAGAGTGCAGAACTAAACGCCGAAATGATGGCTGAACAAGAAATCCTCTTTGAATTATTACAAAGTGATGCACCGGAGGACAGTCTCTACCGGCAGCTGGATAAATTACAGGAAATGCGCAGCGCGCTCGGCCGTAAAGCGATAGACAAGCTCATCGCTGCCAAAGCGTTCCTGACGCCAGAAGAACAGAAACGACTTTTTTATGCAATTATGCGTGCAAGTCCGGGTTTTCGGGGGGGAGGCCCGCCTTTCCGCAAAGGCTTTCGAAACCGGCGGGGATCTTTCCGCGGCCCTCGGTTCGATAGACCGAAAAGGTTCAATGAACCTGAAGATAAACCGTAACACCTAAAAAATCATATGGAGAAATATCATGAAACGAAAAAACATTCTTATCGCAGTATCAACCTTAATGATCATCCTTTTCACCGGTATGCTGGTCGCCCAGCCTTTTGGACAGGGGCGTAAAGCCCGCATGGGCGTGCGCGGCAATCACCATGAACGATTGGCAAAAATGCTCGATTTAAACGAAGCACAGCAATTGCAAATCCAGGAAATGCGCCTGAGTATGCAAAAAGAAATGATTCCCCTGCGAAGCGAAGTGGAAAAATACCAGGGTGAATTGAAGCTGGTAATGACAGCTGAAAATTTCGATGAAGGCAAAGCGGAAGGTCTGGTAAATAAAATCAGTGATCTGCGCGCAAAAATGAAGTTAAAGCATTTGATGCAGCAGCAGGCGGTTCGTAATCTTTTGACCGATGAGCAGCGGAAGAAGTTTGACCTGCATATTCTTTCCAACGATCGCCCGGGCAAAGGCCATCGTGGCAAAGCCGGCCATCGTAAAGGCCGTTTCGGCAACCGGGATTTTCAGGGGGAAACCCAGGAAGGTTGAGAAAGTTTCATCAACAATACAGCAGTAATGCTGTAAACCCCGCGCCCCGGTATCTTTGATGCCGGGGCATTTTTTTGCTGCTGATTATCACCAATCGATAACAGGTAGATTTATTTGTTCCCATCCCGGCTGCCGGGATGGGGACACAATTAGAAGCGAAACTCCAGTTTCGCATGCATAAAAAAGTAGAAAAGAGAATTTGTAAACAGAGTTTTCATGAAAATTGCGTTACCAAACAGGAGTTTGGTAACGAGTGAATTCCAGAAAGATGGATGAATTTCAATTCGCTTTGTAAAATCTACATCTGAAAAGTATAGGTATACTTCAACAAAATAGTTCGATTCAAAGTGCGCGGTAGTAGCAGATCATCTTCCCGGCGCCGATCCGTATTAAACGCTTCATCATAAACGATCCAGAGATCGCTGCCTTCCTTGAAATTATAGCGAAAGCGTACATTCGGCACCAGCAGATTCGCCAGGCTGTTATACTGAATAAAAGCATTGATGGCGGCATGGGTATTAATCGCGCTATCAACTCGCAAGCGAACAATGTGCGCGGAAAAATTCTGGCCATCTCGTGGCATGCGGATAAGATTTGCCTGATATTGCCCGCTGATATCAAGATGTCGGGAAGCGTTCCAGGTCGGAGAAAATCCGATCCGATATCTTTCTCCATCGTAAAAAGCGCCGATACCGCCATTAACGCTGGCCCTCAAAAGCTTTCCGGATGACATGTTATAACCACCTTCCGCGTTGAAATAGGTGTAGCTGCCGGTAGGTACTATAGAGTTGGCCGTAAAAAAAAGTGAATCCCGTAAATCTTCATAATACAATTCCACATCCGCCCAGATACTTGCTCCGGATTTAAAGGTGAAATCGGTATCATACTCAAACTGTGCGGATTCCACCGAGTTGTCTTCATTTCGTAATGCTGCGAAACCGAAGAACTGCACCGGGTCGATTTGCCGGAAACGAGAGTTTTCGTCCATCAGGAAGGCGTAATTGATCCACCAGAAAAACTCCGTGAAATTCTTGCGAGTGGTAAAGCCGAGTTCCGGGAGATAATCCGGACCGCTGCGGGCATAGGATAGCCAGTAAGCGAGTCCATGACGCCCCCGCCGATAGAAAAGCATACGAAAAGCGGCGGCATCGAAAACATCTTTGGCGCTGCTCAGGGAGTTGCCATCATCAAAAGTTTGCGCCCATCTGAGGGTGAGATAATGATTTTTGTTCAGGCGAAAATTACCATCCAGGCCATAATTGACATTATAAGAACCATCGTCGCCAATGCGGCTGGTGGTCATGATCCCTGCATAGGAATACGGATTAAACACCTGGCGGCGCAAACGCAATACGCCGAAATTTTCTGATGGTAAGCCACCGGTCTTTTCAGTCTGCATGTTGATCATTCCTAAATCCCAGGCGCCGACCCGGCCAACCATCCTCGCACCACCGAGTATCCGTACCGCCCGTCCATTTTCCAGGCCAATGCGCCGGCTGTGAAATAAGCGATCGCTCCCCCAGCTAACAGTATGAAAGGAGAAGATGCTTGCCCGTTCCTGAAAAAACTGTCGCTTTTCCGGAAAGAACAATGAGAAGCGGGTCAGATTCACCTGTTGATTATCGGCCTCAACCTGGGCAAAATCGGTGTTGAGTGTCATATCGAGAGTGAGATTAGGGGTGACGTTGTATTTCAAATCTAACCCGGCCTCGCGGGCAAAATCATCTTTCAGGCCGAAGTTGCCGGCAGATTTTTCGACTGCAGTTTGCCCCACACCACCGAGGGCATAGGGTGTCACGTAAACCGGGGTTGTGGCCTGAATATTTTCCAGAGATACGCGTTGTGATTGAGACGGCGCGGTAAAAAACCAATTGGCGGGAATGGCAGGGAAAATCAACTGTTCGTTGTTCCGGCCAATGTGGCGGCGAACGGTAAGACCCATCACGATCTTTTCCGCGACTTCCTGAAATCCCAGACTGGAAAAGGGAATGCGGATTTCCGTGAACCAGCCCTGCTCATTTTGTCGGGAAGCAACTTCCCAGTGGGTGTTCCAATTGCTGTTTCTGCTGCCACCGTCATCGGAAAGGGCAATGTCCCCGCGGACTCCGGCGGGATTGGTCCAGAACCACAGTGCGTTTTCGTGGTCATTGAAGGTATCGATGAGGATGTCAAAAGTATCATCGCCACTGTTACGATCGCGGTAAAGGGAGTTGACGCGGATATTTTCCGGATCATGATCATAAAATTTCCCGGAGAAATAGAGATAGTGAGTATCGTAACCGACGCGGATCTCACTCTCTTCGCTGGGGGTACCGCCGTAGGTAGGCTGATACATTATCAGGGGCAGTGGTGTGAGCTGCTCCCAGGCAGTTTCGCTGATGTTGCCGTCGAGAATGATCGGTGATGATATTCGCTTTAGAGATATGATGTCCCGGGCAGAAAGCGTTGTCCCGATGATCAGCATCAGCACTAGATAGAAAAGAAAAGATGTTGCGCCACTATAGCTATTTGCTGCTGTTTTTCTGGATTTAAGGTGATTTTGTTTCATGTTTGCTCCTTGTAAATGCGTTTGAACATTTTTTAAGACCTAATCCAGGATTCTGAAAAGGCATAGGAATCCTGTGCGAATGGTGGCGATTTTTTAACCATTCACTAAATGGGATCATTATCCGAAAGGCTGTCGAAATGTTTGTTTTATAGATGCGAAAAAATTCGCACCTGTCTGTCAAAAAATAGCGCAATTTTTATGCGCTGTTTGAATTAGATATTAATATGTCGCCCCTACAGGGCTTAGGAATTTCCCAAAATAAACAGGCTATAAATATTGTGCTCCTACGGAGCATTCTGTTCATTCGAAATGGTTGTTAAAGTCCCGTAGGAACAAAATATTTATAGCTAAAATGAAATCAATAATCGATTCAGCCCTGTAGGGCGGCATATTTGTCTGCCGAATAAATGTTAAAAACTCAAATAAACTTCATTCAATTCATTTCAATCTCATCCATTGCCCAAACAACCATTGCACGCACTTGCGGAGATGGATCCTGCAGTGCAGTAATCAGAGCAGGGATGGCTGTTGATTTTTTCCGCTGCCCAAGGGATTGCGCCGCTGCGCTACGCACGGCCGCATTTGCATCTTCTAATGCAAGGATGAGCCCATCAATTGCCTGCGGCATTGTTTGCCGGCCGAGCATACGAACGGTATTCAGGCGAACCCCGGCATCGTCATCTTTCAGACGGGCAATGAGCGCATCAACATTGGCGGGATTGCAAAATCGCCCGAATGCTTCCACGGCAATTTCCCGCACCGAAGCTTCCGAATCAGTCAACGATTTTTGAACCGCTGCAATCGCCTCGGGGGCATTGATTTCTCCCAGCGCCCAAACGGCGACATAACGAATATCCGGAGAAGTATTGTCTAATTGAACAATGAGCGCCGGGATCGCAATGGTGCTTTCGTGTTCGCCTAAAGCGCGAATAAACATCTCGCGGGCGGCGAAGGTTTCTTCAGCTGCCAGGGCGTTCATTAGCGGTGTAATTGCTGCCGAAGATTTGATTTCTCCCAGGGCCCATGCTGCCATGGCGCGAACGCCAGCGTCTTTATCCGACAATGCCTCTATAAGCATCGGTACCGCATCAACATCCTCTTTAGTGCCCAATTGCCAGGCGGCCTGCTTTTGAATATCCGGTTGATCGCTACGGAGATTGGCAAGCATTAACTGCCGGTCGGTTGAAGGCATTTTTTCCGCGGCGGAAAGCTGACAGCTCGCTGCGATGGATTGTTCCTGCAATTGCAACACCGATAGCGGCAGCAGGAAAGTTAAGCAGAGTAGAAAAGCCAGCACCGTGGCGCTGCGGGTCAGGCCATGCCGGTGTATCTTCGCAGAAAGAATTCGTTGAATACGCGATTTTAGTTCGCCGGTATCGGCCATGGCGACGGCCCTGCTGCCCAGTTGGTTGCCATTGGCAAGACCTCGAGCGATCTCCAGTAAATGTTCGGCATAATCGCAATTTGCGGTGCCAAGCCGAATCACCCAATCATCACTGGCCAGTTCCCGTTCCAGATTGGCCCGGCGGGCGGCCAGCCATACCAGCGGATGAAGCCAGTAAAAAGCGCAGGTGAGTTGGATGAGCAAGTTGCTCAGATAATCCATTCGTTTGATATGCGCCAGTTCATGCAGTATAACGACATTACGGCGCGACTCCGGCCAATAGACCGCCTGTTTCGGGAGAAGAATAACCGGTGAAAAAAAACCAAAAGTGACCGGCACCGGCGTATGTTCGCTGATCTTCAGGCGTAGTGGCTGATGCAGCCCAAGCTGATTGGCAGTGCGACTCATCGCAGCTACCCAGGCGGGATTGGCCGGGGATGAGGCACGATGAAATAAAAACCAAATACCGCCGGTTTCCAGGAGGCCTTTCAGAAGCATCAGCACCGCACCAATTAGCCATATACTGCCTCCGATAACAAACAGCGTCTGCCAGGGAAACGGGGAAGCAACAGCCTTGGTTTCGGTTGCTGGTTGAGGTTGAAGCAAGGGCATGTTGTTATCAATGATTGTTCTTTCAGGAACGACCGGGCTTTGTAAAACTGCCGGGGGAGCAGATATGATTGGTGTTTCAGCAGGCGCTTCGACCGTTGGCAGCAAAGGCACTTGCCAGGAAGGCAAAGTTTGCATCAATATCGGCAACGATAGGGTGCTGGCAAAGGTTAGCAACCAGAAAAAATGCCGGTAAGCAGCAGCAGTATGTTTTAAAAAACGATGAATGAAAAATGCTGCCCCGAGAATAACGGTAACTTTCATGATAAGCGCTAATACCATCCAATGAAACGGATTGGCGCCGATGGTATTCTGAAAAATTTCCCAGAAGTTGCTCATTTTTTACGCTCCGCTTTTGCTTTTTCTATCATTTCCGATAAGGCCTGCAATTCCTTATCGCTGAGGTTTTCCGCGGACATATCTAATAGGGTTGATACTGCCTGCGGTGCCGATCCTTCAAAAAAGGTATGGACGAGATGGGCCATGGCGGATCGCTTTGCTTTATCCGGCTGAACAGTCGGTATGTAAATAAATTTCTGACTTTCCTTGCGATGAGTAAGGCGTCCCTTGTCTTCAAGAATTTTCAGGATGGCGCGGATGGAATTATAACCGGGGGGATCGGGGAGATGATCGAGCACATCCGATACACTGGCTTCGCCAAGACGATAGATAATGTCCATTACCTGGCGTTCCCGGCGACTGAGATATATATCCGAGGATTTCGGCATTGTAAGCTCCGTTTAGCAATAATGATTAAAGGTGCGAAATTTTTCGCACCTTTAAAATAGAAGCTGAAAAGGGGATTGTCAAGAAGAAATGCGAAATTTTTCGCACCTGTTTGGTTTGGAGAAAATTCACCCTTCGGCAGGAACAGATAAAATGCGGAATTCGGAATGTGGAATTCGGAATTCGGAATCAATTGTATGCGAAAGTTTGGAATTTCGTATTTGACTATTGTTATTTGTCTGTCATTTGTTGCTTGTTATTTGGCATTTTCTATAACTATTCGACAATAAATTCCAAATGACAAACTATAAATCTCAAATAATTCACAAAATCCAATTTCCAATTCTCGAAACGGAGGATTTTAAGCAGCTGCAAAATCTTTCGCACACGATTGATTCGGAATGTGGCATTCGGAATTCCGCATTCGAAATTCCGCATTTGGGACAATTTATTCGTATCGTAAAGACTTCACCGGGTCCATTAAGGCGGCTTTAACTGCCTGGAAACCAACGGTGAAGATGGCGATAAGCAACGATATCAGCGCTGCGAGAATGAAGATGCTGCTGCCGATATCGACCCGGTAAGCGAAACTCTGCAACCATTGGTCGATAACGAAATAAGCGGCAGGAATCGCCAACACCACTGCTGCGACAATCAACTTAAGAAAATCGGCAATGAGCATTCGGGCGATACCACTAACCGACGCACCAAGCACTTTCCGCACCCCGATTTCTTTGGTGCGTCGTACTGCTGAGAGTGTTGCCAGGCCGAACAAACCGAGACAGGCGATCAGGATAGCAAACATCGCTGCAGAGGTGACGATACTGCCCAAACGCATTTCCTGTCGATACTGGCGATTAAGGGTTTCATCGAGAAAGTAAAAGTCGAAATCAAGATTGGGGGCAACTTTCGCCCAGGTGGATTTCAGTAAGTCGAGAGTTTCGGAAAAGTCCCCGGGTTTAATACGCAGGGCCATTTTCGGATTGGGGCTAACCATGATGCCGACATCCGACGCGCCGGCCATGATGATCCGTGGCTGCAATACCAGCACCAACGGATTGACCCGGCTGTGTAATGATTGAAAATTGAAGTCCTTCACCACGCCGATAACTTCGTGTGTCTCAAACTTGCCCGGCAATTGTTTCCCAATCGGATCGTCCCAACCATATGCTTTCGCCAGGGCCTCGTTAATGACGATCGCCGATTGGGCATCGGAAGAGATATCCCGGGAGAAAAATCGCCCGGCGGCCATCTCCATATTCATTACTTCTAAAAATTCCGGGGAAACCTGGTTCATTTGAAAACCGCGATAGCTCCCGTCATCCGCATCATAGCCAATGGTCATCCAGCCTTCACCCAGTGCAAATACCGATGAGGCAATACCGCTGATCGCACTATGTCCGGAAATTTCATTGCGGAAAAGTTCGATTAGGGGATGGCCTTCATCCCGGGGGAGATTGGTGGGTATGATGACAACTTGCTCCTTTTCGAAGCCAAGATTTTTTTGCTGGAGAAATTTCAACTGACTGGAAATCCCCAAAGTGCAAATAATTAACAATACCGAAAGGGCGAACTGGAAAATAACCACCCCTTTTTGCACGCTTGCTGCGGAAAACCAGCTTTGTTTTTGGGAGCTGCCGGTGCTAACCTGCCCGCGTAAAACTTCTACCGGACGAAAAGCCGATAAAACCATGGCGGGATAACTACCGGCAATCATACCAACGAGAATAATCAGCAGAAACATTGCCAATAATACGGTGGGGTCGATCGATAGGGTTAAAACCTTGCCGGATAAATCATTGAACAGCGGCAGTAGTAAGCGGGCAATCCCATAGCCAATGATCATCGCCAGGCTACTCAGTAAAATAGTTTCTCCCCAGAATTGTCCCATTAGTTGAAAGCGGGCGGCACCGACAGTTTTTCGGATGCCAACTTCCCGGGCGCGTTCGGTGGAGCGGCCAAGGGATAAGGTCATAAAATTAAAACAAGCGATGAGAAATACCAGCAGGGCAATAATCGATAATATATATGCGTAGGCAGGATCGCTGGTCGCTTCAATGCCAGCCGGATACGCATTGTTCAGATGGATATCGCTCATCGGCTGAAAATGAATTTGGTAGGAATTTGCCTGGTAACGTTCTCCCAATTGCTGGCGCATCATTGGTTCAATTTTCGGTGTGATGCTGGCGATATCATAATTCTCCGGAAAAAGCAGGTAGGTTTCCACTGCTACATTAAAGTAGCTGCGCAGCGCCCGATCGCTCCAAATATTTTTGCTATTCACCGCAAAGGGGATAATCATTTCGTGCTGAATGCTGGAATAGGTCGGTGGGGCGGAAATGATGCCACTGACGATAAAATCCTGAAAATCGTTGCCAATACGGATGGCAAGTGATTGTCCAACAGGATTACGTTCGCCGAAATATTTTTCGGCAATTGCCGGGGTAAGCAGCACCGATGACGGATCCGATCCGAGATTCCCCTGTATTATCGGAAAATCAAACATCTCATGGAAATCCGCATCGACGATATGAATCCGTTCGGTAAAAGCATCTTCCCCCTGCTTTACCAAGCTGTTCATTACGCCAATTCGGACTGATTTGGAAATCTCCGGGAAATTCTCCTGAAGCGTCTGTGCCAGTACAATTGGCGTAACGGTGTTGAAAAATTGTTCATCCTCACCATAAATTTCCTCAACAGCCGCCCGGTAGATGCGCTCGGATTTTTCATGGAAACGGTCATACTGCCATTCGTCCCGCACAAAGAGCATTATTAACAAACAGCAGGCAATGCCCAGTGCCAGGCCAAAGACATTGATAAACGAATACAATTTTTGTTTGAATAAGCTTCTGAAAGCGATTTTGATATAGTTTCTAAGCATATAAAGTCCTCCGACTCAGGAATGCATTTTAGGGGGAAATAGTTGCAAAAATTTTTAGACGAGAGAAAAGGGAGGAATGATTCAAAAAATATGGCGGCAGTAGGCAATAGGCGGTAGGTAGTAGGCTGAAAGGGAAATACAGATAGCAGTAAAAAATTGCTTAATCCCAGCCCGCCAGAGCGTCATAAAATAGCCCGGGACGCCAATCTCTGGCAGGAAATGAGTTAAATAAAAAAGACAGCACCTTGCGATGCTGCCTTTTTTTCCCTGAAATCAAAATAATCCGGTAACAGTCCGAGATGCTCACTTTGTTTGCTGCTGCCACATTATTTCAATTAACTTTTTTCTACGATAACCAGGTATCGCATTTTCCAAAACTCCGCAGGGTTCAATATCTCCAGTGCCCCCATGTCTTCATCCTGGTCTACCAGCTGGTAGGAAGCAGGATCATGAGGAGAGATTATTTGGATTTGCTCAATGTTGGTCGAAAGGGGAATTCGCTCGGTGACGGAAATATTCGTTACATGAAAATGAGCGGTTTCAAAATCATCTGCTAATTGACGGGTTTTGCGAAGACCCAGAAACCCTCCCTTGTCAATGATGATCCCTTTCTCTTTCAATGATTTTTCTGAGTCGATAATGTAGTAGGCAGTGTTAAGTGTTTCTGCCTGCTGAATGATCACCTCATTTTTCAATTTTATATCTTTTTCCGCTTCGGAAACGCGCTCGTTTAAAACGGTCATTTCTTCTTTCAGGAGTAATACCTCTGCTTCTTTCGCATCAATGGTATCACTCAAATGGTCAATCATTTCTGTAAGTGTCTCTGTTTCAACTTCGGCGGCAGAGAGCTTTACCTTTAATTGTCGGATGCGTTTTTTGCTTTGTTTAATGTAACCATCGATGCTGTTAATGTCGCTGAGCATCAGGGTTTTTACGGTTGTTTTTCGCTGCTTCTCGACATCTTTGGAAAGTTTGGCGATAAAGCCTTCCCGTTTTCGTATCTTCTCCAGGTTTTCATAAACGGCATTGACTGTATTCGTATATTCCCGGATAAAGTCATTTTTGATGGTTGCTTCTTCATTCAGGCGCTGGTTTTCCTCGGCCAGTTCCTGAGTAATCTTTTCCAAAGTTGAAATTTTATCCTGATTACAACTGCTGATGAACAAGATCAGGATGAGTAACAGCCAAAAGCGCATTTTTTATTTCTCCCACAATTTCCAGTATCCGCCGCTCTCCGGATTCAGTGCCTCCATGGCAATTCTTTTGTCTGATTGATAATAAATTTTACCGGCCATCCGGTCGTCAATTTCGATCATTGCCATATCCTGATGAATTTTGCCAACGCCGCTTTTTTCACTGCCACTGCTATTGAGAACATAGCGAAATGAAATTTCCCGGGCAGAAGAGTCGATTCGGGCGATGTTCATTTCCAGAACGGTGCGATTGTCATTCTCATCGGTGTAACCGACAAAACGGGTGACCAGATCTTTTAGGTACAATTTATTATCTACGGTTTCTTCGGCATTGGTTGCCGCCATTAAAGTCGTTGGTGATAGTTGTTCATTATCGCTGCTTCCGGAGAAGAGACTGATTAATATTACCACGGCCAAAATCAATAGATATTTGATCATCTTACACCTGCTTTCGCATTTGAGATTAACTGATGTTGAATGCTGCGATTTTAAGGGGCTGGTAACATGGCAGTATTCGATTGCTGGATTACTGTCCTTCGGTTTCTCCTGAGGCAACCTCTCCAGAATGCCGGATGGGCCGAAAATGTTGCCCGTTGTCGCGGGCTAAGATCACAGTTGTCATTGAGCTATTTGAAGAAGATTGTTCGCAAAAGAAGTGCCAAATAGTTGATTTGTCACTAAATAGCGGCAGATAAGGCTTGCGGTAAGTAAAGCTGTCCGGCTGAATACTAACACCGGACAGCTTTGTGTAAAATTATTTCGCAGATTTTCAGGGGAATTGGGATCCTTGCTATCAGGAGCCTTCCAGCACTTTCAGGTATTGCCGGGCATTTTTCAGAAAATTTTCCCGGCGGGTTTCGTCCATGGAGCTATCCGCTGCGGATTTTTCAATGGCAAGGCGATAGTACTTGATGGCATTTTCCCGGTCACCACTGTTCATGTAGGCTTCGGCAAGACTGTCATAAGTATTTGCGGATGCCGGAAAAGCATTCATGTTTATCGTAAGAATTTTAATCGCTTCCGGGTATTTTTTCAGGCGGAGAAATTCATAGCCAAGCTGGTTGAACTCTCCTTCGGAAAATTGATAAGTTTTATCGTCTGTACTCTTTAACCGTTGATAGGCGGCAGCGCCAGCCTCAAGACCTTCCCCGTACATTATTTCCCCAACCTTCCGGGCAGCGGAAGCGCGGGGCATTTCCAGCGGCTGATTGTAAAGGATGGCGATGATATCACTGGTAAGTTGGCGAAGACTGCTACCGGGGGCATTGCGTAGCAATACGATAAGATGGCCATCGTCCACCAAACGGGTAATCAGGCTGTTAAAGCCATTGATGCCGCCGCTGTGAGAAACCACCGTTGTGGTCATATCTTCCGCAATCGTACGTTCGACGATATTGAAGCCGTAACCGTAATTTTTCAGATTGGGCGTCATCATTAAATCCCGATATTTTTTCGGGAGCAGCGTGTCTTCATAAAGCGAGCGATCCCAGCGGTAAAGATCTTCCACGCTGGAGAGCATTCCGCCGGTAGCATAGGCGGTAGACATATCCCGAAAGGTGGTATTGCGAAATCCGGCAATTGTGCGGTCGTAGCCAGCAGCGCGATTTTTCACGATGCTCAGATCATCATCGAGGCTGGAGTGGGCCATTCCCAGGGGATCGAAAATGCGTTCCTGCAGTAATTCAGCGTAGGTTTTCCCGGTTACCTTTTCCAGAATGACGCCGAGCAGATAGTAACCAAAGCTGCTATAACTCATCTCGCTGCCCGGTTCAAATTTTCGGTCCAGTTCCCAGAAGAGCTTGATGTAGTTTTGCGGTGTATAGAGCTTCCGGCTAAATTTTGGAAAGAAGCCGGGAATGCCGGCATAATGCGGCATCCCGGATGTATGGGATAACAGCTGATGGATGGTAATTACATCGCCATTTTTCGGAGGATAATCGGGGAGATAATCGCGAATAATCCCATCTAGTTTGATGCTGCCTTTGGCAACTTCCTGTAATACCAGCAGGGCAGTAAATTGTTTAGTGATCGAAGCAAGGCGAAAACGAGTGTCCGTTCTATTTGGAATTTCCCATTCCACATTCGCCCAGCCGAATCCATTCTTATAAACTACTTCTCCATTTTTTGCCACCAAAACAGCACCATTAAAATCCCCATTGTCATGATAACGACTCATCAATTCATGAATCCGTGGATCTTCCTGACGCCCAAGGACAGTGCTGGTAGAGAGTAAGATTAAAAGAAGAAGGCTGTTTATGAAGTGAAATCTGCGTAAGATCATCTTTGCTCCTGTGCTTGGCGTAATTGGAAAAGTGGCAGTAGCAGTTGACAGTGGCAGTTTTAAAATCATCGTTTGCTACTGCTACTGCTACTGCTACTGCTACTGCTACTGCTACTTTAATTTCAGTGGATCTTAACCGGCACTAATGCTATAGGCCATCAAGGCTTTGCCATGGCGAATATAAAGCACACCGTCACTTATCATCGGATGAGACCAATGAGGACCGCTCCCCAACGGTACCTGAAATGAACTGATAATTTCGAACTTCTCCGGTGTGGCTTTTGCCAGACCGATTGTGCCGCGTTTTTCTTCGTAGCAAATCAACATACCATCAGAATGGATAATCGAGCCTTTACTTAGCCACTTGGTTTCGTAAGCAGGTTCGCCGGTTTTCCAGTTGATGCTGCACCAGTTCCCGGAGCGGTTGTTAATCCAGTTAGCGCCGTAAAGATAGTCGCCAACCAACACAACGCCGCCATGATGGGTATCAAGGGTTTTGTCCGTCCAGGCAACGGAAATGCCTAAGCCATCATCCGCCAGTTTGAAAGCAGCACCGACGTGATCGTAGCCGCTGGTGGTGTAAATTTGACCGTCGCGGTAAATCGGCGTGACGGTATTTACATAGGGGGCACCCCAGGAAATCGGTGGTGCTTCCAATGTGCCGTAGCTGTATTTCCAGAGCATTTTTCCGGAAGATGCCTCGACGCCGAAAATATAATTGGCGCTGACATTGGCAATCACATTTCTACCGGCATGCTGAAAATAAATCGGGGAAGAATATGCCGACTTGTCCTTCAAGCTCTCGGATTGCCAGACCGTTTCTCCATTCTCCGCATTTAATGCAACGATGGTGGTCTGGTTACCGCCAGGGGTATAAATAACCATATTATCCGCGACCAACGGGTTTTCCGAAGTGCCCCAGATTCCCCAGCTGCCGGCAAATTTTTTATGGCCATCCACCGACCAGTTGACCTCACCGGTTTTAGCATCTACCCGGGAAATTGTTCCCGCACTGGTAATGACGTAGACGCTGCCATCTGACACCGTCGGGGTGCAGCGCCCGAGGGCAAAATCGCCTTCATAGGCATGACCGATATCGGTGCGCCAGAGCTCTTTCCCGCTCTTGTCCAGGGCGATGAGATATTCCACCTGATCCTGAACGCCAACCAGGTAGAGAGCATCTCCGGAGGCAGTTGCGGCACCATAACCCGCAGCGAGACTTTCTGTGCTCCACAACAATTTCGGACCATCATCCGGCCATTGTTTCATTAAGGTGCCTTCATTGTAATGCCCATCGCGGTTTTTGCCCCGCCATTGGTCGTTGGCATTCATCATCGTTGATAACATCAAGACCGACAAAATCATTAAAAGAACTTTCATAAACTTACCTCCATTTCGATGTAATTGCTTTCCCCAAAACATGTGATTATCTCTGCGTGTTATTTTGCCCATCTGCAAATCTGCAAATGGGCAAATGGGCAAGAAGTGACAACGTTTATTGCCAGGTGTTACTGTTGCCATCCCAGCAAAGCGTCAATCGTCGAATAGCTGACCGGATGATAACCACTGCGGGCGACTTCATAGATCGCCAAAGCCTTTTCCTTACCTTCGGGTGTTTCTGCCAGTGCCTGGTAGAGCGGTCTTAGAAATTTCAGTCGACCAATGCTGGTGAGGAAATTTTCCACGGCATCGTTGGCCGGTGCGTAGCTGTTTTTAACCGCCAGCATTAACCAGGCATGATGGATTTCTGAATTCCCGGATTTCGTGAAGTGAAATTGATTGTCCAGGTCAGTCATCTGTTCCGTACTTATTTCATGCGGGAGATTACGCAGGAAGTGCAGCCAGTGGTGGGTGGTCCAGTTATCGGTATTCAGCGCAGATGCTGCTGTACCTTCCAGCCAGGTGTCTATTTGCGCATTCACCCGGTCAAATTCACCGGATTGCGGCACCGGGCAGTTGTCCGGCATACCGGGGCCATAGATCCAGGCATCGATGTTCACTTGCTCAGCGAGTGCCTTGTCTCCCTTAATCAATTCCTTATTTAGATGAGCAACGAATTCTGCGCTGGTCATGCTTTTAAAGGCGAAGCGATCGAAATAATCCCGCAGAAAGGCATCCCATTTTTCCCGCCCGAAAGTATCTTCAAGCATTTGCAGAAAGAAGCGGCCTTTTTCGTAGGCGACACCGGTCATGCCATCATCAGGGTCGCGCCCCTTCAGATTAAGGTAGAGATGAGTATCTTTGCTGGTAGGCCCGATGTCGTTGACGGCATCCATCGCATCCTGGTAAGCGAGCTGCTCCAGCATACCGGCATACTCCTCACCATAAATTTCTTCCATAATGCGATGTTCGAAATAGCAAGTAAACCCTTCATTGAGCCAGAAGTCGTTCCAGGTGGCATTAGTAACCAGGTTGCCGGACCAGGAATGCGCCAGTTCGTGAGCGATGAGTGCCACCAGGGAACGGTCCCCGGCAAGAATCGTCGGTGTTGCAAAAGTGAGGCGTGGGTTTTCCATGCCGCCAAAGGGGAAGCTGGGGGGAAGTACAATAATATCATATTTTTCCCAGCGATATTCGCCATAGAGCGCTTCCGCCGCCGTAATCATCTTTTCGGTGTCGGCAAACTCGAATGCTGCTTTGGCAAGCATTGCCGGCTCGGCATAAACCCCACTGGTCGGGCCGAGCGAGCGATACTCGATATCTCCAACTGCGAGCGCCAGCAAATAAGCGGGAATCGGCTGCTTCATGGTAAAATGATAGACGCCTTCATTGTTGCGTTCAGTGCCATTCTCTGCGCTCATTACCGCCATTAACGCGGTGTCAACTTTAACCGTCGCATTGTATGTAAAGCGAATACCGGGGCTATCCTGGCAGGGCACCCAGGTGCGGGCGAGTATTGCCTGGGACTGGGTAAAGAGAAAAGGATGTTTTTTCCCGGATGTTTGCTCCGGCGTTAGCCACTGCAATGCCACGGCTGCCGGGGAAGTTTTGTAGTAGATATTAACCAGCTCCGTCTCCGGAGTTATATCGATAATCAGCGGTTGCCCCATAAAATCATCTTCTTCACCGAGCTTAAAATTGGTGACTGTTTCTGCGCTGCCCAGGGTAACTTTATCGATGGTTAAATCCCGCGCATCCAGATGTAGTTGATTTGTGCCGGTTTTATTATCTATGGATAATGTGGCTTTGCCATCCAGTTGTTTGTTCTTAAAATCTACCGCCAGGGTGAGATCCAGATGGGTCATCAGTGCCTCTGCCGGTTTGGCATATGAATGCACATCATGGCGAGGGTTGTCTGGGGTGGACTGGCAGGATAGTAAACCAATGAGAGAGAGTAACAGTAAATTACGAAACAATTTGAATATGGGTAACAGCATTTCATCTCCTTTTCGCGAATAACATAATCGTAAAATGTAAACCGGGGGCATTTTGTTTCAAAGAAAAATCATTGGGAATCGTTTCGACCATTTATTGCCGAAATTTTTTGAAAACCGACTTTCTAATAAATTGCCTTGAATTGGCTATGCCGGGGATATAAGTTTTTATGTGATCAGTGAACAGTGAACAGTGAACAGTGATCAGTGAACAGTTAGCAGTTATCATTTAAATAACTACATATATTATCGACGCCTGATAACTGATAACTGTCAACTGATAACTGCCAACTGACAACTGAAAAAGGAAAATTGCATGATAGATGATATTGATTTAAAGATTTTGTCCTTAGTTCAAAAGAACGGGCGCGTATCCAATGCGGAAATTGCCCGGAAAATTGGGATGGTGCCATCCGCGATTCTCGAACGAATGCGAAAGCTGGAAGATAAGGGTATTATCGAGCAGTATGAAGTACGCTTGAACGCGAAGGCATTGCTGTTGGGACTGACGGCTTTTATTTTTATCAAAACGTCAGAAACATATGGGCATCTGGACACTGCCAAGCAACTAAAGGAAATGCCGGAAGTTCAGGAAATACATCACATTACCGGGGAAGATTGTTATCTGATTAAGGTCCGTACCCGCAATACCGAAACGCTTGGTAAATTTCTGCGGGAAAAGCTCGGCAGCCTCGATAATATACTTTCATCCCGTTCTACGATCGTTTTGGAGACCGTGAAGGAATCTTCCCAGTTGCCGCTGGTTGCTAATAATGGCGCTGCCGAAGATGAGTAACTTCCCTAATTAATATGTTTCGGACGTAAGCGCCATTTGGCCACCTGCAACAGACACCGGTGAATACCAATCTGTTCTCACACCGTACTGCCGATAAATCCAGCTTTTTAAGAAACCCCGCAGTCAAATTTCTCAATACAGACTCGCTTTGCCGAAGAAACCGTCCTATTTTGAAAGTCTGGCAGGCACCAAGGCCTTCATCGGTCTTTAGGCCCGGTCAGAAAAATACCGCTGAATAAGTGCGGATAATTTTATGTTCTATGGATTACCGGGACATTTATCAAACTATTGTCCTGATAAAATTCGATAGTGTTGCGAGGAGTTTGAAGAATGGTTGAGAAGGAAACATCCCGGACGCCGGTGAAAGTTGTAGGCATTTCCGGGAGTTTAAGAAAAGGCAGCTATACCAAAAAAGTTGTGCAGTTAGCCCTGGACGGTGCGGCAGAAAATGGCGCGGAAATCTGCATGATAGATTTGCAAGATTATAACCTGATCTTTTGTGGCGCAGTGGAAGATGAAGCTGATTATCCTGAGGATGTTTTCCGGCTGCGCCGCCAGGTGAAAGAAGCGCAAGGCATAATTCTCGGCACGCCGGAGTATCATGGCAGCTTAAGCGGCGTTTTAAAAAATGCGCTGGATTTGATGAGTTTTAATGAAATTGAAGGCAAGATGATGGGCCTTGTCGGGGTGTCCGGCGGTAACCTGGGGGCGATCAATGCCTTGAATAGCTTGCGCAATATCGGTCGCAGCCTCCATGCCTGGGTATTGCCTCAGCAAGTGTCCGTGCCGGAAGCACAGAACTATTTCGATCCAGAGGGAAATCTGGTCGATGAAGAGCTGAAAGATCGTCTGAACGAAATCGGCCGGTTGATTGCTCGTTTCTCCACTTTGCATAACATCGGGCAGGGTCAGGAATTTATCCGAATGTGGGAAAGTCTCCCGGTTAATCCCGGCGGACGCAAGAAACCCTGATGCAGACCAAATTCCCTAAATCTGATTTCCATAACAGGGAAAATGCTTCTTCCCTGCTTACTTTCTTTAGCGAAATCACTCAATTAAAACAATTGTTCCGCCAGGGCTGGCTGCGCCGGATGGGCCCGGAGGCCTGTGAGACAGTTGCGGAGCATACATTCGTCACCGCGATGATGGCCTGGATGATTGCCGAGGAATATTTTCCGGCATTGGACAGCCAAAAAGTGCTGCGAATGGCGTTACTGCATGATGTCGGGGAAATTTACGCCGGCGATATCACACCGGCGGATGACGTTTCCGCCAGCGAAAAGTATCAGCGGGAAAAAGCTGCCGTCGAAAAAATATTCAGCCGGCTTTCCAAGGGGGAACAATGGCTGGCCCTTTGGGAAGAATATGAAACCGGGGCATCGCCGGAAGCACGTTTGGTGAAACAGGTCGATAAACTGGAAATGGCATTGCAGGCCGGTGTTTACGAATCGGTAGAAGCGATTAATTTACAGGAGTTCTTCGATAGCGCTGCCACTGCCATTAGTGATCCGCAATTAATTCGCCTGCTTGATGAGATTCAGACCGCCAGAAAACCCACAGAAAAATAAACACTTTCGGCAAGCAACGAACAACGATTAACAACCCGCCCCAACCTGATAAAATTTTGATTTTTCAATTTTTTTCATCACTTTAGAAAATTCGCTGATTATATTTACAAAAGAAATGTAAATATATACCTTTCATATAATTAAACGGAGCCTCCCCTATGCATTTGTCTCGTATCTTTTCTACAACACTCACCGTGTTGGCGATTTGTTTGTTCATGAGCAGTAATGCTTTATTGGCGCAGGATTGGGATAAGGTAACCATTAAAAGTGAAAGCGTAACCGACAATATTTACATGCTGACCGGCCGGGGAGGCAATATCGGCATTTTGGCCGGCGACGATGGCGTGGTAATGATCGATGATCAGTTTGCGGAACTGAGTGATAAAATTCGTGGAGCGGTCAGCGAAATAAGTAAAGCAGATATTCGCTTCCTGCTCAATACTCACCTTCATGGGGATCATACCGGCGGTAACGAAAATTTTGCCAACAGCGGCGTGGCGATTGTGGCGCACGAAAATGTTCGTGAGCGGATGAGTAAGGAAGAATTCAATCGCTTTTCCGGCAGAAAGCGGCCTGCCGCACCGAAAGCTGCATTGCCGATCGTTACTTTTACCCAGGATGTCACTTTTTATCTTAATGGTGAAGAGGTGTATGTTTTTCATCTGCATAATGCCCACACCGATGGCGATGCAGTTGTTCATTTCCGCAATGGGAATGTAATACATACCGGCGATATCTTTTTTGTCGGCAGATTTCCATATATCGACCTTTCGGTCAATGGGTCTGTTAATGGCCTGATAAAGGCGGTGAATCATATTTTGGCATTGTGCGACGAGGAAACGAAAATTATTCCCGGTCACGGCCCGTTAACTAATATGGCGGCTTTAACTGAATATCGTAATATGCTCGTAACGGTTCGCGACAGAATCGCGCCATTGGTAGAAGCGGGTAAATCGCTGGACGAAGTAAAGACGGCAGCACCTTCCGCCGAATATGATGAAGGATGGGGCGGGGGATTCATTAATCCCGATCGCTTCGTGACCACTGTTTATAACAGCTTGCTATCGGAAAAAGAGTAAGCTGCATTTTTTTCCAGCAATTATTTATGAAATTTTGAAGTTTAATTTATTACGGACGATTGTTAAATCCGGATGATTTTGATTGAAAAATTGAAAAGCATTTTACCCTGTCTGCTGATAACTTTCTGGAGCTTGTATCTGTTGCTGTTTTCCTGCAATCCGCCGGATCCGGTAGTAGACTTAGGGAACCCACGGGAAGTTGAAAGAGTGGAACAGGACATTGTTCCCAGTCCTTATCCCCCGCATTATTCCCGGATGGCCGTAGATGTCAGCTGGGATTTTTTGCTGCGAAAGCGTGATACGCTGGCCGTTGCCGGCTTTAATATGGTCGATGTGGAAACCTATAAAATTGGCGGAGATCGCTGCTATGCCGGTATTTGGCAGCCGGGACAGGCACCGCATCGGCTATGGAAAGCGGATGGCTGGGCCGGTTTTCAGGAAAAATGGAATGAATATGACCGGGTGGGTTTGTTGCTCTCCGATTTTGAGGTTTTTCTGGAAAACGGTAACCGGAAAATTGTCGGCATCTGGCGCGTTGAAAGAGGCAAGAACCGATTCCGCAGTGACCTGAACTGGAAAGATTTTGTGAAAGCCCGCGATGATTTGGAGAAAGAGGGTTTTAAGCTGGTCGATTTGGAAGTGTATGCCACTCATGGCGCGGTAAAGTATGCCGGTTTGTGGAAATTGCAACCAAACGAAAAGAAGTATAAAATCTGGAAAGCTTCCTCCTGGGGAGAATTTCAACGAAAATGGCGGGAGTTTGGTGGCGAAAACTATCGCATGTTCGATTTTGAAATATTTTATGAAGGTGGCGTGAAAAAATACGCCGGTCTTTGGAGCCCCGGGAAAGATAATTTCAGCCTTTGGGCAGAATCTGATTATAGCAGTTTTATAAAAAAACGGCGCAAGTTCAATGGTCAGCAACTGCAGTTTATCGACCTGGAAGTAGAAAGTGGCACCACCCGCAGCTTCTCCGGTGTGTGGCGCTACGGCAATGCTAAATTTCGCGATACCAAACCGGATTTCAAGGAGTTGGAAACAGGGAAAAGTCCGCCAACTACCGGAAGCAAGCCAAGCGGAGGCTAATCGCTGCTCAGCAAATACGCAAGTAAGTGATCCCTAAGGAGACGATATGAATCGGGAGCGATTGAAGCAGCAGTTGATTTTCCACGAAGGAATGGTCCTGAAACCATATCGGGATACCAAAGGGATATGGACAATTGGGGTTGGTCGTAATATGGAAGCGAATCCCGTCGATGATGAATTGGGCCGCCAGGTGGATAGTAATGGCATCAGTGAAGGCGAAGCAATCTTTCTGCTGAATAACGATATTACCACTGTTGAAAAACAGGTTAAAAATAACATTCCCGCCTATTTTCAAATTTCTCAACCACGACAACATGTTCTTCTTGATATGGCCTTCAATTTGGGCATCAGCGGCTTGCTGCGTTTTCAAAATATGTTACGGGCACTAAACAGAAGTGATTACAATCGGACTGCCGAAGAAATGCTCAATTCCCTTTGGGCTCAGCAAGTTGGGAAGCGGGCGCAAACGCTCGCAACAATGATGCGCTTTAGTATGCCGTTTGAGCAGGCCGTGAATCAAAGCGGGGGGCAGGCCTTCCAGCCAACAAGGACAAATAGCGGCAGCAATCAAGGCAGCAACGACCGGGATGGCGGCCGGAGTGACCGCGACAGCTTCGATGAAGAAAGATTCCGCGATCGCGATGAGCGATAAAGAGAAATAAATATAAAATTAGATAGTTAAAACCCTGGTTGCATTAAGTATGCAACCATCCTCTGCAAACATTATCTAACATTTTTTAATAGCATCGTTTCGATTAACGTAGCGGCAATTTCGGATGAGAAACTCTGGGGAAATTGCTTGGCGAAATACGTTTTTAATAAAAGTGAACAAAGTCCTAATCTATATTTTATTATCGAAAAAACGTGATTGGAGATTCTGATGCTAAGAAGAATTACCTGGAAAATTTTGAGTACTTTGTTGCTATGGACGAGCGTTATTCAGCCCGTTAACGCCCAGAACAGCACGCCACTGTTCCCTGTTTCCGGTGCGGATGGCACCTTTACCATAGAAACGGTGGAAGGAGTGAATGTTTATCGCAACGAATGGCCGCAATCGCTTTATATTTATTTCCCAACGGATGTGCCGGTGCAGTCTACTACCGTCTGGGTTAAAGTGACTTATTTTGATATTGGTAATAGTAACTTCCTGCTGCAGTATAATTCTACCAGTAACGATTATGAACTGGCTCCCGTAACAATTGCTGCGGATATGCAAAACACCCACGGCATCCGCTCGGCGATTTTCGAGCTGCCCAATGCCGATTTCCGAAATGCCCAAAACCTTGGTGCAGATTTACGGATTACCGTTCAGCCTTTTGACGCGATGAATATTGTTTCTGCCGAGTTGTATCTGGAGCGACCATCCATGTTAAGTACACCGGCACCCTCCTTTACAATGAATAGCAAGTATGTAAGCGCCACGGTCTTTCATTGGTATGCAACGAATGGCGGCCAATTGACCGGCCCCTGGCGCCCCATAGAGGGACGGCCGAACTGGACCGGGCAAACCGATTGGTGGAAATCGCAGGTTAAGCAGATTATGGCGGCCAATATTGATGCGATATGGGTTCACTTGATTCCACAAACGGAAAATATCCGCGTCAATCTTTTCCGCGCGCTTTACGAGATGCGCGCTGAGGGCTATGATGTGCCGAAAGTCGCCCCCTTTCTGGATCCATTGATCACCTGGCATAATCAACCTAATATCGATTTGAATACGACTGCTGGCAAGGACTCACTTGCAGCACAATACATTCGTTTTTTTAATCAATACTTTGGCGCGAATCCCGACGAACTTGCCGAGGATTACCTGGCGAAAATAGACGGGCGTGTTAATCTGGATACCTGGCATGTGCACCTGAATATGGATAATGTTGCCTCTATGACGCGCGCGGATCTGGAGAGTCGCCTGCAAAACGCACTGGCATCCACTTATCCGGTTTTTAATAACGGTATTTACATGATCACAACCGCTTACAGTCCACAGGTATTTTCTTTCGCGGATCAGAGAACGCCTCAATTTGAGATCAACGAATATTTTGTAACGAATGATTTTATGGGCATCAAATCTCTGCAAATTAAGGGCGGATACTGGGATCAAAATGTTCGTACCCCCGGGGATTTTTTACCGCGCGATGGCGGTGTTCATTTTGACAGCGCCTGGGCACAAGTAGACAACTCAATCGATCGCATTTACCTGGAAAGCTGGAACGAATACGACGAAGGCACTGGGCATTATGCTGCGGATACCAGCGCACCTTATATTCATCCCGGCAGTAACAATACCAATGATGATTTTTGGTCGATCACTAACGATCCTTACGAATACATTAATACCAATGCCCATGGTGCGGCCCTTTGGAATGATATTCCGGAAAATGACGCTGTCATGCTCAGCCATACCTTTCCGGATACCCTGGAAGCCGGGGGAGTTGACACTGTTTTTGTAACGGTCCGTAACACCGGGGATGCCCGCTGGAATGGTGCTGATGGCTATTATTTCGGTCAGGTTGACACGGGTGTGCCGATCTTCTCGGCGCCGATGCCTATCAATGATCTCCAGGATGACATTCCTACATTTGGCGGAATATTCCGGGGGCGGCCGAAAACCTTTATTCTGAAACCGACCGCACCGGGAGCGCCAGGCGTCTACAATACAAAATGGCGCATGGGCAAAACAGGTATGGGTTGGTTTGGTGAAGAATTGGATGTAGTGATTGTTGTCGATGGTTCCACCGGCATTAGCGACAACGAAGAAACTGAAACTACCCCGAAAGATTTTTCGCTATCGCAGAATTACCCCAATCCTTTTAACCCATCAACGACGATACGGTTTTATCTGCCGGAAAATCGCGGCACTGCCCTTCGCCTGGAAATTTACAACACGCTTGGCCAGCTGATTAAGTCGTATAATAATTTGAGCATACATTCCCGCCCGGCAGGATGGCAGGAGATAAAATGGAGTAGTAGAGATAGTCAGGGGCAGCTCGTTCCCAGCGGCCTCTATTTTTACCGTTTAATTGCTGGCAATCAGTTTATTCAAACTAAAAAAATGTTGTTAGTGCGATAATTCCCGCTATGATCTTTCATCAGACGCCATCGTCGGAAGCTATCTGGATGGCGTCTGAACTTTCTTATACCCGAACTACCTTCTAATCCAAATATTGTTTTTTCGGTTGGTCTCGAATTCCAGTTTTACCTGGGGATCGATAACAATTTTATTGATCGGCGCTTGAATGTTAACGTCTATCGGGTAAGCTGCTTGCAAACCATCCCAGCGCATCATACGAACCTCCCCGTTGAAGTTGGTCAAAGCGACATCCACCGGAAAATGATAATTTCCATTGCGCACCAGCAAAACCTGCCCGTTGTCGTTTTCGGTAATTGAATAGTCCAGTGAATCACTACCAGAGAAAAACCGTTCAGCCAGTGTCTGGTATTCACCACCGGTAACAGCGCCAAAGGTACTGAAAAAATTTGCCGGCCGGGGATGACGAAATTGCCAGGTCTGAAAAAAACGGCGGATGACTTCGGCCATTACTGCTTCGCCAAGCACATTGTCAATAGTATAGAAAAACAGTTTCGGCTTTACATAACTACCCACATAATATTCCCGGAAAGTCGGATAGCGGTTGGCGCTAAGCAAAATTGGCAGATTACCCGGATTGGCCAGGTAAAGGTTTTTGCGAAAATCGCGCACCGGCAGGGGATTGCCTTGTAAGTCCGGTTGCATAATCGGGCCATAAGCCGCTTCGAATGCCTTCGCGGTAATGTATTCAGTGATGCCTTCATCCATCCAGGCAGCGGCGAATTCGTTATTCGCGCTCATCCCATAAAACCACTGGTGAGCAAACTCATGGATGGTCAGCCGTTCCGGAAAACGGTTGTTTTCTGGCTGGGGTTCTTTCGGCGCCGGTGGATTGCTGTAGCCATCAAAGTTGCCGGTGAGAAAAAGGGTCGGATACTCCATCACTGTGGAAAAAACAGGAGTGTCCAGGATGGTAAGCTGCGGGTACGGATAGCGACCATAATTGGTCTCGAAATAGACATGGGAAGATTTCACCGAGTGGAGAATTCTCTCCGCCAACTCGCCTTCATGACCCGGCAGTAAGAGCAAACGGATCTTCATATTCCCGGAAGTGGTTTCCCGAACGATATAATCCGGATTCGCACCCCAGGCAAAATCATGAACATCCTCGGCATAATAGTGCAGGGTCTTTCGTTGATTCTCCTGCTCAATGGTTTCCTGCAGGGTGCCACTGGCACCGACTACCCAATTCTCCGGAACGGTCAGGCGCACCCGGTAAGTCCCGAAATCCGCAAAAAATTCCGAATTCCCATGATATTGATGACACTGCCAGCCGGCGGCACTAAAAACCCCGATTTTCGGATACCACTGGGCTGCCATGATGAAATTACCGAGATAACCGGCACGTTCCACCAGGGCGGGGAGTTTGGTGGTAAATGTGTATTTAATCTCAACGGCTTCCCCCGGCGGCACTGGTTGGGAGAGCATTATTCGTGCAACGGTGCTGTCATTCGGGTTATCATCTTCCGGTTGAATAAACTGTAGCTGATTGTGGATGTCTGGACTATTATCAAGCTGCAGCTGCTCAATGCGAACGAATCCCCAATTGTCATCAAGGGTTGCCGGCACCTCACCATAATCCCGCAAAAAAGTGGTCTGCGGATTGGCAAAGGCATTCATATACATATGGAAGCGTAATTCCCGGGCGGGAATACTGGCAACATTTGTCCAGCTAAGTACGGCTGTACCGCGGAATTGCTGCGCATCGGGAAAGTATTCCCCGCTAATATCATAGTTGGCTGTTCGCTGGGAAAGCGGCTGCGAATCCGCCGCTTCCTGGGTAAAAACAGGCTGAATCAGAATGCCGCAAAGTAAAAGGACGATCAGGCGCATATTTATTCCTGCCTTTGTTTAGAGAATTTCTGCTGCTTCCAGATCCTTGCGCAACTGTTGCGGCGATTGGAAATGAATGCCGGTAAATCCAAGGGACTTGGCAGTAACGATATTGTCGAAACTATCATCGATAAACACACATTCCTCTGCGTGGCGATTAATTCGTTTGAGCAATGTATGGTAAATATCCGGGGCCGGCTTCAACTGCTTCTCTTCCCCGGAAAGCACAATTTCCTCGAACCAGTTAAAGAATTCATAGCTGTTTCTCACCAGGGGAAATGTTTCCGCAGACCAGTTGCTCAATGCAGCGATATAGTATCCGGCGTCCTTTAGTTCCCGGAATATTTCCACCGTGTCTTCGACGGAGCCGTGGATCATCTCCAGCCAGCGACCATAGAAGGCGCGAATATAAGGATCAAATTCGGGGAACTCCGCCAGTTTATCGGCCGTTGCCTGGGCGAGTGGATATCCGCCATCCTGCCGGGAATTCCACTCGGAGGTGCAGACGTTCTTCAGAAAATATTCGATATCCGCTTCATCATTAAACATCTTCCGAAAGAGGTAGCGCGGATCCCAGTCGATCAATACCCCGCCGAGGTCAAAAACAATTGCTTTATCGAGATTCATTCTTATTCCTTATGCTAAGATGTATTCGTATCATTCATTGGTCGGGTAATATCTGAAAATAAGCGTAGATATCAAATCGCCAAATAAGTGAATTTTTGGTTGTTAAAATTTAAGTTGATATTCTGACAGTATATACCTGTGAATTAGTATTACCAGTGATGACTAAATTTGTTTTTGGGAATTTTAAACTGTAGGCGTGTTACTGGTTGTAGCGTTCTCTGTCTCGGAAGAAATTAATTCCTCTATCGCAGCCAGAAGGTGGGTACGTTTAACTGGCTTTGTGATATAGCCGTCCATTCCGGCTTCCAAACAACGCTCCTTGTCTCCCTTAACAGCATTCGCAGTAAGGGCAATAATCGGCACGTGGCCCCCGTTCTTCTCTTCATAGCGGCGAATTTGCCCGGTGGTTTCCAACCCATCCATTTCCGGCATTTGCACATCCATAAGGATCAGGTCGTAGCGAATCCGCTCTATTGTCTGCAATACCTCTTTTCCATTTGCGGCGACATCAACATTAAATCCGCTCTTTTCGAGAAGCCGCTGTGCAAACTTCTGGTTAACAATATTGTCCTCTGCGACCAGAATCCGATAGCGTTTTTCCGGCGCATCATCGCTATTCTTAGCACCTTCATTTTCCGGATCATGTAATTCTGCTTCATTGTTCATGGCATAAATGATGGTTTGTAACAAGCGTTCGCTTCGCAACGGCTTGGGAAGAATGGCATAAATGCCCAGGGTGCTTTGCTCAGTTTTGGTCATATGAAAACCGAGCGGGCTGATCAAGATAACCCGGGTTTCGCTCAGCGCATCAATTTCCATGATGTCTTCTATAGTGCTGCGCCCATCTTTTTCCGGCATATCCTGGTCTAATAAAACCAGCTGAAATGGCGCCTCATTCCGATATCCCTGTTTTAGCTTCTCCAGTGCAGCTTTACCGCTGTTTGCGCCCTCGGTTTTTGCCGAGAATCTTTCCAGCAATTCCTGTAAAATTCGCCGGGAATTATCATTGTCATCAACTACCAGGATGGGAACATCCCGCAGTGCGGCGCTGTATTGCTGGGATTTCTGAACTTCTACATTCGGCTCCGGTGCGAGGGATAACCGGGCAGTAAACCAGAAGGTTGTTCCTTTGCCGGGCACACTTTCCACGCCTATATCGCCCCCCATCAGGTCCACCAGTTGTTTGGAGATCGCCAATCCAAGGCCGGTGCCGCCGTAGCGCCTTGTCGTGGAGGTGTCTGCCTGGGTAAAATGCTCGAAAATAATCGCCTCTTTCTCTTTCGGGATACCAATACCGGTGTCTTTTACCGCGAAACGAATTAATGGCGTGTTCTCTTTGCCATTGTTTTCCTGCCGGGCTGGTTCATCCACGCGCTGGCAGTGGACGGTAATTTCTCCCGATTGCGTAAACTTGATGGCATTGCCGATAAAGTTGAGGAGAATCTGGCGAATACGCGAGGGATCCCCCTTAAGGTAGGAGGGCATATCATGATCGATATCTACCAGCAACTCCAGTCCTTTTTCCTGGGCTTTGTGTGCCAGCAGATCGGCAGTATTTTCCAGCATGCGGAAAAGGCTGAAATTGATAATTTCCAGCTCCAGTTTGCCGGCCTCGATCTTTGAGAAATCGAGAATGTTGTTGATTAAATCCAGTAATGCTTCCGCGCTGTGTTGAACATTGGTAGCATACTCATGTTGTTCCCGGGAGAGTTTGGTATCGAGCATCAGGCGGTTCATTCCAATTACGCCATTTAGCGGCGTGCGGATCTCATGACTCATATTCGCCAGGAAATCACTCTTGGCCTGACTGGCGCTCTCGGCGGTCTCTTTAGCGGATTGGAGCTGGCTTTCCGCTTCCCGCCGCTCGGTGATATCGATCGAAAGACCGAGAATGTTGACCTGCCCACCCGGCTCAAATAAGGGGCGCTTGATCGTTTGGAACCAGCGGACCTGGCCGTTTGGCCGGGTGTAAGGCGCTTCGCTAATCACTTCGGAGAGATTCTCCAGTACTTCCTGGTCTGCCTGTTGGCTGGTTTTATATTCATCCGGATTGATATACATATTTTGAGCGCTGCTGCCTTCCAGTTCGCGAACTGTGGAATCGAAGAGATCAGCAACTGCCTGATTCACCAGCAGAAAATTGCCATGAGCATCTTTTACGTAGATCAAATTCGGCGTTGTATCGATAACCAGACGAATAAACTCCTGTTGCTTCTTCAGACGGGTTTCCGCCTGTTTGCGGGTTGTAATATCGCGCATGATGATCAGTAAATTATTCTGCCCGGATGCCTTGATCATATTCATCTTAACACTGACCGCGCTTTTTTCGCCGGTATGATCACTGACTTCGCTTTCGAATTCGATAACCTGCTTTTGGCGAAGCAGCTTTAGCAGAATTTCCGGGGTATAGTCCTTCAGGGCGAGATATTTCGTAATGCTTTTGCCTGGCAATGCGCCGATAAATTCTGATAAGAGAACATGCGCTGCCGGATTTGCTTCCTGAACATAAAGGCTCATATCACAGAGGAAGATCGCATCGTCAGCGCCTTTGTAGATAGAGCGAAAACGCCGTTCTGTTTCAGTCAGGCGACGGGTGCGCTTTTTGATCGTAGTGCGTAAGGTGAAGGCCCAGATACCGGCAACCGCCATTAAAAAAAGGGCAATCGCAAGCGCCTGCGTGTAAAAAGAGCGGGTAAAGCCGATGACGCGGATATCTTCCGGGTAACGCGGGTAAAGTTCATAATTTTCATCAAAAGGCGCTTCCCGGTCAAACTGCCCGAGCACCCCGGTAATGTTGAGGTTATCGCCGATGTCATAATCCTGAAAGCTGATTCGGGTGCTCCGTTGTGTCGAGGCAAAAACGTTGATCAGGTTTTCCTCTTCATCCGAAAGACGAATGCTGATATATTCTCCATAGGAGCGTCGCCATTTTTTAACGATCTTCCCCTCAATGCTAATGAGCATCCCCTCCAGTGCTTCCAGGTTAACTGTATGGTCTACGACCTTCGGGCGCTGAAAACGGGATTTGATCGGCACCACCCGATATTTGGCATTGGCGAGGAAAGTGACGCCATCGTATTGGGCAATAATGCCGCTGGCAATGAGGCTGTCACCCTCATAAACCGGCGGACCGATGGAATCACTAAACAACTCAATCCCGGCAATGTCGTTCTGGATAAACACCGATAATCTTTCCGATTGTAATACACCGGTGCCTACACTGGCGCGGCCGCTGACAATTGCCGGAATGCCCAGGTTGTCCGGCACAAAATTGCTATCGCTGTCTATGCGGGCATTTTCAATGGAAATAACATCGTTGGGAAGGATTTCCTGTGGCAACATTTTGCCCGTGAATAACAGTAGCAATATGACGCCTGTATAAGCCAGGGAGGCTGGCTTTGGAATAAACGATTGTCGGTTGCCGGGAATATTTCGTCGCATAATTAAAAAATATCTTAATAAAGCACTATTTGGTTATTCTTCTTGCAAACAGGGTGAATCTGCTGCGGTAAAACATGAAAGATGTGCTACCTCTGAAATGATTCGAAATCAGAAACCCGGAAAAATGAACTTAAAATACATATTATCACATTCTGCATTAAATATCATCTTTTTTTTAATTTACTCTATTGAAAAATAGATTTCTTTGATAAACAACCGGAAAGCGATTTTACTTTTTTAGCGAGGACGGGTTGAAACCTGAAAAAATAGCAAAATAATGGTGACCACTAGAAGCTGATTAAAGCGTAATGTTGTTCACAATTTGCAAATTTACAAATTTGCAAATTGAGTATGCCTTAATTCCCAATTTTTTTCTCCCCCACATTTGGGTTTGGATTAATCCGCCGGGTTGTTTATTTTTGCGACGCGCCTGCGCGAAAACTTTTACCGAAGGAGAAATATCCATGCGACGAATAAAACCTCAGTCCCTGGTAGTGATTACAACGATTTTTACACTGCTGTTGCTAATGAGCTGCGGCAGTTCAGATAATGGTGACAGTGCGAACGAAAACCGCTTCCTCAGTATTGGAACAGCCCCTCCCGGAGGTGCTTTTTTTGTTGTCGGTGGTGCTATTGCTTCTACCGTTAGCAGTAAAACAGAAGCACTTTCCTGGCAGGTTTCCGCAGAAGCCACCAAAGGCACTCAGGAAAATATTCGTCGCCTGGAAAGCGGCGAACTGGATTTCGCCCTGGCTAACGCCGCCATTTCCTATTTTGCCGTTCGGGGAGAAGGAGCCTGGCAGAAACCGCATAATATCCGCACGGTAATGACATTAGCGCCGAATATCGCTCTTTTTATCACGCCAAAAAGTTCCGGCGTAAAATCGATTGAAGACCTCGCTGGCAAGCGTGTTGTTGTCGGCCCGGCTGGTGCAGGATTTGAATACTTTATTCAGCCGATCTTAAAGGCCCACGACATTACCTATGATGATTTTACTCCGCTAAACAATACCCAGGCCGGCGCTGTGGACATGCTTGCCGATGGCGCTGCCGCCGCTGCTTTTCTTGGTGGTGCGGTACCAACCGCTTCAATCACCCAGGCTTGTGCATCCCAGGATATTCATTTTATACCGTTTGGTGCTGCTGAACGGGATAGCCTCTTCAAAAATTATCCGTTCTTTGGACCGGCCAGTATTCCCGCTGGCACCTATCGCGGTCAGGATGCTGATTTTGCTGGAATGAACGTCGGGAATATGCATTTGATTACTTCTGCATCTGCCGATGAAGAGATGGTTTATCAGTTTACGAAAGTATTGTTTCAGAGCAGTGCGGATGTCGTAAAACAACACCCTGCCGGCAGGGCGATTAATCCTAAAAATTCTGTGCGCAACACCGGTACGCCGTTTCATCCCGGCGCTATTCGCTATTTTCAGGAAATTGGTGCCTGGCCGAAGGATGCTGCAGGCGAATGAGTGAACCGAGGAAAATTCAGGATCGGCTTTTCGGTTTTATTGGCGTTGTATTAAGCCTCTTTGTTTTGCTGGAAGTTAATTATCCTTTTTTAGCACCGCAGACGCAGCTGGCATTTTTTGCCATGGCCGGGCTCTTGTTAATCTTTTTGAGTCGGCCGCCCCATCCGAAACTGGCTGGCAGCGCTGCTGGCACTGCGATCAATAGCTTGCTGATTGTGCTCACCTTGTTTTGTTTCGGATATGTCCTGGTTCAGTCCGAGCCATTTTTCTCCGGATTTTGGGTGGATGGCCAGCCATTGGGAAATCGTGCCGGGGTAGAACAAGGGATGGATTTTCTCGTTGGCTATATCGGACTGATTTTGGTCCTGGAAGCAACCCGACGCACTATTGGACTTACGTTGCCGATTCTCGCCGGTGTTTTCCTCCTTTATGCCGCATTTGGCCCGGCAATGCCCAATTGGCTTTTTCCCCATCGCGGTTATAGCTGGGAGCGCATTGTCAGCCAGACATTTCTCCATAGCCAGGGTGTTTTTGGTATCGCCCTGAAAGTAATGTTTACCTATGTTTTTCTTTTTGTAATGTTCGGCGCACTGCTGGAGCGCACTGGTGCCACCGGATACGTTATCCGTTTTGCCCGGCGATTGTTCCGCAATAGTGCCGGCGGGCCGGCGAAAGTGGCGGTGATCAGTAGCGGGATGATGGGCTCTTTATCCGGTAGTGCAGTGGCGAATACGGCGACCACCGGTACCTTTACTATTCCGATGATGCGCAGCGCCGGTTTTTCACCGCGAGTTGCCGGTGGCATTGAAGCCGCGGCTAGCTCCGGGGGCGCCCTGGTACCGCCAATTATGGGAGCCGGTGCTTACATGATGCTGGAAATTGTCGAGCCGGCAGTCACTTATGTGGAGATTATTTCCGCCGCATTAATCCCGGCAATGTTATACTACATTGCGCTGTTATTGATCGTTCATTTTCATTCCCGTAAAATTGGTGCCGAGGCGGAAAGTCAGGCAACAGAAGAAGATAATGAAAAGCTGTCCCCGATGCAGGGACTGGTGTTTTTCGGGGCGTTTCTTGTCCTGATTGTGTTGCTGCTGATGGGATATACACCGTTTCGGGCGGTGAGTATCAGTGCATTGGCAATATTGCTGATCAGCATCGGTCATAAGGACACCCGCATTGGGCTCGGCGACATCCGGGATGCCCTGGTAAAAACTGCCCGTGAAGGCGTGGCGCTGATTGCCGCTGCTTCCTGTGTGGGAATCATTATTGGCGTGGTAACCCTTACCGGCATCGGCACGAAACTGCCTTCGGCGATCCTGCCACTAGCGCAAGACAATCTTCTGCTGGCATTGCTCCTGCTCATGGTTTCAACGATAATATTGGGTATGGGGCTGCCTTCGGCCGTCTGCTATTTGCTGATGGCGACCCTGGTAGGCCCGGTACTGGGAGAGATGGGGTTGGTGCCCCTGGCTGCGCACTTGTTTATTTTCTATTTTGGTATGATGTCTATGGTAACGCCCCCGGTGGCATTGGCGGCGTACACTGCTGCGGCAATTGCCGGTTCAAAAATTATGCAAACCGGGTTTGCGGCATTTCGCTTTGCCCTGGTAGGGTTTGCCCTGCCATTTGCGTTCGTTCAGCGGCCGGAGCTATTGCTATTGGCTGCAGATGGTAGCAGCGCGGAAATTGCCAGTGTTGTTCTTGGCGTCTTTATTACTTTGAGCGGTATTATTGCCCTTGCTGCCGGTATTGCCGGTTTTGCATTTCATAAATTACAACCCTGGCAACGGGGTGCCTTGCTGGTATTAGCGTTGTTTCTGCTGCTTGCACCAGCGACCTTCGGCCTTTGGCTGCAATTTGTCGGTATCATAATTATTACGCTTTTGCTGCTGTTGAACTGGCGCAGCGGAATAACCGAAACGCCAGCTGGTTAGGACAAACGCTTAACCGTATGCTTCTGACGTAATTGCGGGGGAATTTCAACCGGCTCATCCGGGTCGGTTTCCGCTTCCACGACAGATTCTTCAACGACATCTTCCACTGCCTCAGTCTCAGCGATTTCGTCAATCTCTTCCGGAAAGTTAATTTCTCCGTTTCTCTCGCTGGAGATGAATTCCTGGCCTTTCTCGGTAATTTCCCAAATACCCGGCTGGGCATTGCTTAACAATTCTTCGCTGATCATGGTATTACCGCTCCATAGAACAGTATTCTTCCAGCGAAGCAAAGTTGGGTTTGCCGGCAGGGATTCGCAGTCATAATCGTTAATAACCGCTTCCATGCGCGATTCTACCTGCTCAAAGACAGCTTCTATCTCGGCATGGCCGCCCATATCGGAAATAACTTCCAGAATCGGTAGCCGGAAATCAGCTTCGGCAGTACGCAATCCCCGCGGTAAAACGCCGTTTTCTTCGCCTTCCGTCTGGGCGCCGGCATTTGCCAGAAAGAGCGCCTGCCATTCATTTTGTAATTCCCGAACCTTTTGCCGGAAGAAGGTAATCCCCTCGGCATCTTGCATAAGATTACGGGCACTTTCATAGTCGCCATATCGAACCGATACAGCACTGTTTTCATTCAACTTTCCAACAGCTTCCTCCACCTGTTCCAGTAAAACCTCGAACGTGGTGTTAATCTGCTTATGCGACATTGCAAACTCCTTTTTTTGGAAATTTTTTATCGTTGCAAGGAAATATCAATGATATATGCCCCTGGTTTGTGTTGATAGTCACGCCTCTCTGATTGGATTTACTATTCGACCTGGAAGATGGCTGGAAATTGGCCTTCCTGTTCACCACATGGAAACGGGATACTCAAAGGGAATTTTGGTTATGCTCGAATTAAACTCGTCTTGTTCGTCGAATTAAGGAAGAATTACAGAGAAGAAAGGCCAGGACCCTGACCGTTCGTTATAATTGCCCGGACTTATTCATCGCCTTCATATAACGAAAGATTCAGCGTTGATCAGGCATTCTGAGAGTTACCTGGTGCAACGTAGCAAGTATACCCCGAAATTATACTCTAAGTTGGAAATATTGCTTTAAATCAATGTTTTAAAACAATAAACCTTGAAGGAATAGGGCTTAAAAAAAATTTATACAATAATGCTGAATCAATCAAAAAAAATGTATTGTTTTATATTTTAATGAAACATCTGCAATCAAATTGTATCGTTCTATTAAAAACTTTCATTGAAATAGCGGATAATGTCATCCTCATTTTTATACTGACGTTATCAACGATGAAGCTTTAAATTCATAGGCTGTTAAATAACAGCATGATTTAAAAGCCATGTTGTATATTCGTTGTATATATATACTGATGGGGAAAACACGCAACGGCGGATTAATTCGGAGAGAAATCTTACAAATTGTAAGCTTTTCGGCTAAAATCCTGTGAAAAATTTCTCACATTAAATTGTTTTTTATTAACAAATGTTTTAGCTTAGAGGCTCATATTTGCAGGGAATTTTACGGATCTTATGACAAAAAGAAATACTCGAAACCTAATTGCAATAGTAGCATTAATAGTTTTATTAGTTGTCCTCTTTTCATTCAAATTTCCCTATAAAATTGAAGAATGGGGAAAAATCGTACCGACGAAGGAATGGGTGTTTTCAAAAGGCACGGATGATCGCCTGACAGAGATGCTTTATGATAATGAAAGAGGTGTGCCGCAAGAATTGAAAGTGCGGTTGGTTGAACGTGGTGATATAATGACGCTAAGCATCCACGAAAGTATTCGCTCCGGATACGCGCTGGATGCAGGAGATACAATCGGGATAATCTATTCCAGTGAAATAGAGAAAAACTTTACCGATTTACAGGGAGATTTGGCGATTGCGCGTTTAGACCTCCAAAACTTATTGGAAGGCGCAAAATCTTCAGTCATTTTTACCAATGAGCAGGAATTTAACTTTGCTCAGAAAGAAGTTGAAGAGCAGCGGCGGATTGTCAGTCGACTGCGCAAATTATATGAAGAAGAGCTAACTTCAAAAGAGAAGTATGAAGTAGAACTGGGACGCCTGCGCTTGGCGGAAATTCAGATGACGATTGCAGAATCTAAATTGGTAACGGCAAAAACCGGTGCCAAGGATAGCCGCATCGCGCTGGCCAGATCGCAGATTGTTTCATTGGAAAATAAAATTGCTACCCTGGAACGGCAGTTGGATTTAATGAAAATTACCACTCCAATCAGCGGTCGGGTAACCCGAATGTTTTCTAATAACACATTGATAGCAATTGCTGATACGTCGTCCCATATTTTGTTTATGCCGATTCCCCTGGATGATTACCAATATCTGGCTCAGGAGGAAACGTTTACCGTTGAAGTTGGCGGATATGTAAAAACTACTTTTAACGGCGAATTAATTGACAAGCAGCAGTCGGTAAAACAAATGAATGGCAAACAAGTGATGATGGCTGGCATTCGCCTGGATAAAAATATTGCGAATATTAAGCCGGGAATAATGGCCAAGTGTGTCATAAACTGCCGGTCGATTACCTTCTGGGAACTGTTGCAGCGATTTCTGAAAACTTCTGTTGAGTAATACGTTATGTTGAAAAAGCGTTATGAATATAAATTTAAACTGCCTGTTACGATTCTGGACGAAGTTCGGGATCTGATGAGCAATTATGTGCATGTCGATCCTTACGCAGATCGCATGCCGGATAAAGAGTATACGGTTCGTAGTATTTATCTCGATACCCGCGATATGAAATTTTATCGCGAAAAAATGGCCGGTATTCGAATTCGAAAAAAATTACGGATACGTGCCTACAACGAACCGGTTGATGATAGTCTTGTCTTTCTGGAAATAAAGCGCAAGGATGGTGTCTTCATTTCCAAAGACCGTGCCCCGCTGGAGTATCAACATCTCAATCCGCTGTTGAAAAGCGGAGAGGTGGAAAGTTTTGTAAAAACTGCCAATGGAAAGCCGACAGAATATGATGCTGCGAAAAAGTTCTTCTATCATCTCAGCCGGCAGGGACTGTACCCTAAAATTCTGATTATTTATGAGCGGGAGCCATTTACCAGTAAATTTGATCATTCATTCCGAATTACCTTCGATAAAAATTTAAGAAGCGTTATCACCAACACTTATGATGAGTTTGTCGACGAGAGAGACCTGGTGCATACGATGCCCGGTTATTTTATTCTCGAAGCCAAATTCTACGCCGGCCTGCCGGAGTGGTTCCGCGCGATCCTTCGCAAATATGAATTACAACGCATGGCGCTTTCCAAATACTGTATGGGCCTGGATTCGCACAAACATTCTCACCGGATAATATCAATGGAACATGTAATAGGAAGGCGCTAAAGATAGCATTAACAGGAAGAAACTATGCTGGAAGATTTTCAAAACGTAGGAATTTATTCGCTCACAATTTCCGACATTCTCAAGAACATTTTAGTTGCATTACTTTGTGGATATCTTATCTCGGTATTTTATCGGATCAGTTATAAAGGACCGGGCTACTCTGTTGCTTTTATCAATTCCCTGATATTACTGGCAATGATTACCGCCGTTGTTCTGATGGTTATCGGCAACAACCTGGCGCGTGCATTTGGCCTGGTTGGGGCGATGTCGATTATCCGCTTCCGAACGGCGGTAAAAGATACGCAGGATATCATCTTTATTTTCTTTTCGCTCGCGGTGGGTTTAGCGGCAGGCGTTGGTTATCATACTCTCGCTATTGTCGCGACGTTGCTGGTCGGCGGCATTAACTGGCTGGTAAACTCCTGGAATCAAAACCTGGCGGGCAGAAAGGAATACCTGCTTCAGTTTACCTTTGAATCGGATAACCCGGAAGATGCCCCATATCAGTCCACATTGAAAAGTTATTGCCGAAATTACCAGGTCATTAATGCCCGTTCCGGACACTTGCCTAACGGACTGGAATTGTCTTATTATGTGCGTTTGAAAGACATGGAAAAAAATAACCAGTTTGTTCGTGAACTTTCTGGTATTAACGGCGTGGGAAATGTAAACCTGTTTTTTGATGAAGAAAAAATCTAATGCAATATCGTTGGATGATTACCGGGAGTATCATTTTAATGTTGCTGGCTGTTGGCATGGCGCATATTTCACCGACGTCCCGATCTCTTTCCCTCGAACTTAAAAATACAATCGAGCTTGAAGTGCCTGAGCCGTCCGGCCTGACGCTGGCAGCAGATGGCCGTTCTTTCTGGACGGTAAGCGATCGCACCGGCAGCATTTACCAGCTGGACCGGGAAGGCCGGTTGTTGCAGGTTTTACCAGCGCCACATCCGAAAGCGGATCTGGAAGGCATTTCAATTAGTAATCATGCTAAACATCTTTACCTGGCGGAAGAACGTCGCCGGGAAATTATCCAGATCGACACAACCGGAAGAGTGTTCGCCCGCCATGCATTGGATATCTCCGGTAAAAAGAATAGTGGCCTGGAAGGGCTCACCTGGCATCCAATAGAAAAAGTCTTTTACGTCCTCAACGAAAAGAAACCCGCCCTCGTGCTTCAGTTAAATTCGAAGTTTCAAATAGTAGAGAAGCATCTTATCCGGGATGTCCGGGATATTTCCGGCATCACATTTGACGCCAGGCGCAACTTCTTCTGGATCATCAGCGATGAAAACCGTGCCGTATTTACCTGGACGCCGACAGAAGGAATTTCCCGCTCATTTTCGCTCCCATTCCGTAAAGTGGAAGGCATTGCTGTTCAGGAAGACCGGCTTTTCCTCGTTAGTGATGACAGTGGAAAACTTTACGAATACACCATCTCCGAATAATTTCCACCCTCTTTTTGAAACAATTTTCAATTTCTTTTAGTCTCTTTCAGGCAGATTGAATATCTTCAGTTTGGCTTGAATTTAACCATCTCTAACGATCGTGGCTTTTCTGAACTGTCATTCTCCAAAGAGAAAAATCCGTTGATATCGTTATTGTTAGCGGAAATGTAGCGTCTAATCGAAATCAAGTATAGAGAGGAGCGAAATGCGACTTAAGATCGAAAATCTTTCCAAAACATATCCCAATGGCGTGCAGGCATTAAAAAATGTAACACTGGATATTCCCACCGGAATGTTTGGCCTGCTCGGGCCGAACGGCGCGGGAAAATCTACCCTGATGCGTACCATCGCAACATTGCAGGAAGCGGATGAAGGCAGTATTCATCTCGATAACCTTGATGTACTAACCGAAAAAGAAGAAGTGCGTAAGCTGCTCGGTTACCTCCCGCAGGATTTTGGGGTTTACCCGAAAGTCAGCGCGGAAGATATGCTCGATCATGTCGCAGTACTGAAAGGCATTACCAATGGCCGGGAACGGAAAGAAATTGTCGATACCCTCTTAAAACAAACCAATCTGCAGGCAGACCGGAAAAAGAACCTTGGCGGGTTTTCCGGCGGGATGAAGCAGCGCTTTGGCATTGCCCAGGCATTGCTGGGAAATCCACGCCTGATCATTGTCGATGAACCTACTGCCGGACTGGACCCCACCGAGCGCAATCGTTTCCTCAATCTGCTCAGCGAAATCGGGGAAAATGTCATCGTTATCCTCTCTACCCATATCGTGGCCGATGTCAGCGATCTTTGCAGCAACATGGCGATTATCAGCAAAGGCGAAGTAGTGCTTAAAGGTAGTCCCACTGAGCTGCTTGCCACAATCAGCGGAAAGGTCTGGGAGAAAACAATCGACAAAACAGAAATGGATGCTTATAAAGCGAACTATAATTTCCTCTCCAGCCGCCTTTTTGCCGGGCAGCCAACCATTCGGGTGTTGGCCGATAGCCAGCCGGACGATAGTTTTCAGGGCGTCGAAGCTAACCTGGAAGATTTGTATTTCTCCCGGGGGGAAATCGCCGCTGCGGAAGAAAATGCATTGGTGGAGGGATAATCTATGTTCTGGAATTTTGTTAAGTTTGAACTGATTTTCCGCCTGAAGAAGAAATACATGGCCTATGTATTTTTTGTGGTTTTCTTCCTGCTTAGCTTCCTTTCGATTACGACGGATACTGTGCAGATTGGCGGTGGTATCGGGAATGTGAATATCAATTCCCCCTTTGTCATTCTGCAAACCCTGATCGTCCTTTCCGTTATCGGGATGTTTATCACCAGCGCGTTGATGGCGAATATTGTCATCCGGGATTATGAAACCAAGGCTTACCCGACATTTTTCACCACTGGCATCTCCAAGTTTAATTACCTCTTCGGCCGCTTTACCGGCGCCTATTTTGTGACGCTGTTTAGTTTCTCCGGTGCGGTGCTCGGTTTAATGCTCGGCAGCGTAATGCCCTGGGTGGATGCGGAGCGATTGGGCGATTTTATGCTTTCGCCATTTGTGCAAAGCTGGTTCGTATTTGTGATGCCCAATGTCTTCATTACCGGTGCTTTCTTTTTCATGCTAGGCACGCTCAGCCGCAGCAACATGTATACTTTTGTTGGCGTGGTGATGTTTTTTGTTGCCTTTGCGGTTTCCGGTCAATTTCTGCGCGAGCTCGATAATCAGCAATTGGCAGGCATGCTCGATCCCTTCGGCATTCGCACTTTTGCCCTCAGCAGCCGTTACTGGACGGTTATTGAGAAAAATAGCATCGTGCCGCCTTTTGAGGGCACATTACTCTGGAATCGCTTACTCTGGATGGGAGTTGCTATTCTCAGTCTGGCAGCCACCTATTTCCGCTTCCGGTTTGCCGAACCACCGGCAAAGAAGGAATCCCGCAAGAAACAAAAAGCAGCAGCAAAAGCAACTGTAGATACTGCTGTTCCCAAAGGACTGCCCCAGTTTATTCCGAATTTTTCCCGCAGTGCTTACTTCAAACAATTTCTCAGTTTGACCAGCCAAGAGTTCTCGGGAATCGTAAAAACCGTGCCGTTTGTGGCGCTGCTGCTAATGGGGATTTTCAACGTCTGGGCGGATGTTTCTTTTACCCAGCGTTTGTTTGGCACTAATGTCCACCTGGTCACCCGGGTGATGGCGGAATCGATTACCCAGAGTTTTAGCTTGTTCATTCTGATCATTCTCACCATTTACGCCGGAGAGCTAATCTGGAGAGGACGACAAACTAAGGTGAGTGAATTCTATGATGCCCTGCCGGTGCCGGAATGGGTGCCTTATGTTTCCAAGTTCTTTGCCTTGGTCGGGGTTATCCTCTTCATGCAACTGATCGCTATTGGTCTGGGCATTATTTACCAGCTGCTAAATGGGTTTACCGATATAGAACTCAGTGTTTACTTTAAAAACCTTTTTGTCAATCAATTTGCCTCTTTTACCCTGCTGGCGTTTCTGGTCATGTTTATCCATGTGATGGTAGATAATAAATACCTCGGCCATATGGCGGTGGTGCTCTTTTATATCGTCTGTTTTATGGCTTTGCCGAGTATGGGCTATACCCATAACCTCTACATCTTTAGTGGTGTGCCAAGCAGTCCTTATTCGGATATGAATGGTTTTGGGCACTTCAGTATCCCTGCTTTCTGGTTCAATACTTACTGGTTAATGTTTTCCGGTATCCTGGCGGCCATTTCCCTAATTTTTTGGGTGCGCGGCACCGATGCCGGCTGGAAGTCCCGAATGATGACCGGCGAAAAGCGTTTCTCGCTTCCGAAAAAAGTCGGTATTGGTGTTTGCGCCCTGGCATTTTTAGGAACCGGCGGATTTATCTTTTACAATACCAATGTCGTCAACGAATATACCACCAATGATGAACAGCAGGAACAGCAGGTCGCTTACGAAAAGCAGTACAAAAAGTACGAAGGCATTCCCCAACCACGCATCGTCGATGTGTATGCGGAAGTAGATATCTTTCCCTATGAACGCGATGTCGATCTGCGCGGACGTTACCTGATCAGTAATAAATCCCAGTCGCCGATTGATTCGGTACATGTGATGCTCAGCCATCCCGGAAACTTGAAAATGGATGTGCGGGACCTGACCATCGGGAAAAGCACGCTGGCGAAAAATGACGAGCGCTTCAACTACCGGATTTACGCCCTGGAGAATCCAATGCAGCCCGGCGATACGTTGGAAGTTTCCTTCGATTTATCCTTTAACACCGAAGGGTTTCTCAATGGCGGGTCGAATACCAACATCGTTTATAATGGCACTTTCTTCAATAATTTCAGTGGCTTTCCCCACTTTGGTTATAATAGCCGCCTGGAATTAAGCGACCTGAATGATCGCCGCGAGCATGATCTGCCTCCCAAGGAGCGGATGCCCTCGATAGATGATTCCCTGGCGCGGAACAACACCTATATTCTCAATGATGCCGATTGGGTGAATTTTGAAACCATCGTCAGTACAGTGCCGGAGCAAATTGCGATTTCTCCCGGGTATCTGCAACGGGAATGGGAAGAGAACGGGCGGCGTTATTTCCATTACAAGATGGATTCGCCCATCCTGAATTTTTATTCCTATCTCTCTGCAGATTATGAAGTTAAGCGGGCAAAGTGGAATGATGTCGATATTGAGATCTATTACCATGCTTCACATCAATATAACCTGGATAAGATGATTCAATCCGTCCAGAAATCCCTCGATTATTTCACCGAGAATTTCAGTCCCTATCAGCATAAGCAGATGCGTATTCTGGAGTTTCCCCGCTATGCCTCGTTTGCGCAGTCGTTCCCGAATACGGTGCCTTATTCAGAATCGATCGGCTTTATCGCGAATCTGGAAGATGAGGATGATATCGACTATGTCTTCTACGTCACCGCGCACGAAGTGGCCCACCAATGGTGGGCGCATCAGGTGATTGGCGCCAATGTGCAGGGCGCGACGATCACTTCCGAAACCATGTCGCAATATTCTGCCCTGATGGTGATGGAAAAAGAATATGGTCGGGAACAGATGCAGAAATTTCTGAAATATGAAATGGATCGCTATCTGCGGGGCCGTAGTAATGAACGGATTAAAGAATTGCCAATCATTTACAATGAGAACCAGCAGTATATCCATTACCGCAAAGGCAGCGTGATCATGTATGCCTTGAAGGATTATATCGGGGAAGAAAAGCTCAATCAGGCCCTGGCAAAATACATCGATGCGGTTGCCTTTCAGGATGCGCCGTTTACTACCTCGCTGGAGTTTCTCAGCTACATCCGGGAAGCGGTGCCGGATTCTCTCGATTACATCATTGAGGATTGGTTCGAGACAATCACCCTCTACGATAATCGCGCCGGCGATATCAGCTACAGCAAAACCGCGGATGATCGTTACGAGGTAACGCTGAATATCCAGAGCAAGAAATTACGCGCCGATAGCCTTGGGGCAGAAACCCCGGTGACAATGAGCGACTGGATCGATATCGGCGTATTGGGAGAAGATGATAAGGAATTATATCTGCAGAAACACAAGGTTGATCGGGAAGAGATGACTTTCACGGTAATTGTTGATGAACTACCGCTGAAAGGCGGCATCGATCCTTATGCCAAACTGATCGACCGAAACCATAAAGACAATACCAAAGCTGCAAAAGAAGCAGAGTAAAATAAATGAGCAGATGAGCAATTGAGCAGAACTGCCAAATTGCTCATCTGCTCATCTGCTCATCTGCTCATCTGCATATTTGCCCATTTGCCCATTTGCCATCTGCTCATTTATGCCGTTCCAAAAAAGCCAATGCCGCACTTGCCCACGCGTCGGGATCTTCCAACATGGGATAATGGCCGAGATCGTTAAGCCAGGTAAGCTGACTATTCGGGATTTCCTTTTCCAACTGTTGTGCGATTATCGGTACCGCGATTGGATCCTTCTTTCCCCACAAGATATGCGCCGGAATATCCAGGCGTTCCAGCGCACCTATCCAGCGGTGCCAAAACGTCACTCTTTCCCGAAGATATTGGGAGATTTGCGGTAACCGCATTCGTCCATCCCGATAATTGGCGGCTTCCCATAATACATCAAGATCTTCCTGTTTCGCCCGGGATTTGTCTCCCCAAAGGTTACGCAACCGGGCATCGGTAAACCGTTTCGAAACCAGCCTGGCTAAGATCGGACCGAAGGTATGATTCCGCAGAATTTTCTGCGTGATCAGCAATTTGGAAAGCTCGATATGCACACTGCCGTTGCAAAGCGTTACGCTTTCGAGCTCAACAGGGCAGCTGCCTTGCTCCCGGCGGGCGAGAATTTCCGAGGCAACCGAAGTGCCGTAATCATGCCCCAGTAAATGTCCGCGGCGAATCCCCAACTCTTGCCAAAGCGCAATTGCAACTTCCGCCTGCTCTATCAGGGAGTAAGAATAGTCCAGCGGTTTCCCGGAAAGGCCAAAGCCGGGATGATCATGGATAACCACAAAAAAATGTTCACTTAATGTCGCAAGCACCGCATGAAAATCATAGGAGAAGCTTGGAAAACCGTGCAAGATTAGCAGCGGAGGATTTTTTTCATCTCCGGCAGTGAGAAGAAAAATTTCCTTCTCAGCAATAGTTAAGTAACGACCACGTTCTTTCCAGTTTTCTAAAAGCGTTTGAGCATTGCTAAGTACCATAATATCCCCATTTTTCCAAGAATATCGAACATTCTCAGGAAAACAGCAAATAAACAGACCTTCGCAAAGCATAAAACAATATCAGCCCGAAAGGGCGACCCAAAACAGCCCAGGACAAAGTCCGGGGCGGGCAAACAAAAATTAGTAATATAGGTTTCCCAGGAAGGATATCAGCACAAAGGAAATGCCATTAAAAACGAAGCGTAATAAAAGATATCAGTTTAATACAAACAAAAGATTGAGATAGCTCAGCAGCGATTCATACGGCGCCTTCTCTTCTCCGTTTTTTTCCGGATGATAAACGATGTTGTAGCAATTCAGGGAGCCTTCCGACTGCAGGCGCAGGCGATAGGGAGCTTCGGTCATCAGAGTGATATAAGCGGATAATTCATCCAGTTTGTCGTTCAGATCGAGCACAAAATGATAGTCTGCTTTGCGAAGGCGATCGATAATTTCCTGCTTCGGTAATTTCATGCGATTGAGATCATCCGAGCCGAGTTTATCGACATCAAACAATTCTACTCGCCAGGTGGGATAGGCTTCGCGGAGGGCATGAATAAAACGATTGGCCAGGTCCAGCAAAGATAAATTGCGGGGCAGAATTACCAGCACCCGTTGAATCACATTCGAGCGTATAGGAAAGCTCATCGGATTCTGCAATTTGCGGGTGATGCGTTCTGTTTTCTTCTTGATCATGTATGCTGCAACTTTTCCGGTAATCCCGCTCATGACGATGTCTTTCCTTTGTTTTGCTTCCGTATTGGATACGATTTGATCCCTTCCCATAACCCTCTTAACCTCGCCAGAATATTCTTTTCATGCCCCATCTCAGTAGGCTCATAGAACATACGATCTTTTAAACTTTCCGGCAAATAATTCATTTTAATAAAATGATTTTCAAAATCATGGGCGTACTGATAATCTTTGCCGTAGTCCAATTTACGCATTAGTCCGGTTGGGGCGTTTCGTAAAGCGAGGGGGACTTGCACCTCCGGTTGCTCCCGCACAGTTTGGATCGCCCGCTTGATCGCCATATAGGATGCATTGCTTTTCGGCGCAGAAGCCAGGTAGGTTGCTGCCTGACTAAGAATGATCTGACACTCCGGCATCCCGATATAAGTGACCGCAGTAAAACAGCTGGTAGCAATGGTTAATGCCTGCGGATCGGCATTGCCGACATCTTCCGAGGCGAGTATAAGCATGCGTCGAGCAATAAATTTGGGATCTTCTCCGGCTTCCAGCATCCGGGCCATCCAATAAACTGCCGCATCCGGATCGCTGCCACGCAGGCTTTTTATGAAGGCCGAGATGATATCATAATGAAACTCGCCGGACTTATCATAATAAAGCACTTTGCGTTGTGCCGCTTTTTCGAATATTTCCTTGTCCAGTGTAATGGGAGGGGGCGTTTGCGCCAATAAATCGACTGCTTTTTCAATCGTATTTAATGCTCTCCGGGCATCCCCGCTGGATAAAATGTAGAGTGATTCCCAATCATTTATCTTGACCTGTTTCTCAATTAGTTCTTTGTCCTTTTTTAGCGCCTTCAAAACGACTTCTTTCAGGTTCTCATCGGTCAGCGGTTGCATCTGGTAAACCTGACAACGAGATAGCAGGGGAGAGATGACTTCAAAGGATGGATTTTCCGTGGTCGCGCCAATCAGGGTAATGGTGCCGTCTTCCACAACGTGCAACAAGGCATCCTGCTGTGCTTTGTTAAAACGATGAATCTCATCGATAAACAGAATGGTATTCTTGGTATAATACTTACGGGTTTGCCGGGCCTGCTCAATTATTTTCCGCACATCGGCGACCCCGGAAGTTACCGCGCTGATAGAAGTAAAAGACGCTTTAACTTCGTGGGAAATGATGCGCGCCAGCGTGGTTTTGCCGACGCCGGGCGGGCCCCAAAGAATAATCGACTTCATCCGGTTTTGCTTCACTGCCTCGTATAGCGCAGTGCCGGGGCCGACAATTTGTTGATGCCCGACGAAATCCTCCAATCGCTCTGGGCGGCAGCGTTCTGCCAGCGGCACCCCTAAATTGGCCGCTGAATCCTCTGGCATATTTTGCGAAAAAAGGTCCATAGGAAATTAATGTAATACGGATTTCCGTAAAAAGAAACGAATTATTGTCGGGGCAATGTTTGAAGAAATCAGCTTAATTAGGGCTGATGGCGCTGGCTTGCTACAATGGTTAATGGTGTTAAAATAAAAAGCCCCGGCTGAAAACAACCGGGGCTGAAAAGAAGGTCTGAATCGAATTTTATTCGTTGGAAATTGTAATTCTCTTCAGGAGATAATAAGTGTTGTTTTTTTCCGTTGGCATAATTTCAAAGGAATTAATGCCGGACCGAATAAATTTGCTGATGTCGAATGAAATTTCTTCCATACCGTCAAGATCATCAATCGACTTCGGCTCGTAGGAATAGTTAATCACATTGCCATTGAGCTTTAACTTGATGCCGATTTTGCGATTAATCGCCAGCGGATACCGTTCGTCGGAAGTGGCCCCGAGTAATTTTACGGTGAATTTTTGGTTATAATTAAGGTCGCGCGGTAAACGGAAAGAAAGCTTCAGCGCATCGCTGCCTTTCGGGCTACGATAAGGGAAAGCATAACCGAACTTCCAATAGTAGTTATCAAGATCGTCGAGAAACACAATTTCCGGACCAGCCTCACTACTGGATGAAAACCCTTGATTACTAACGGTATAACCGGTCATCACTTCGCAGTTTTCTATGTTGATGCTGCCATTCTCGGCGATTTCTGCGACCAGGCGCATTTCCGGGAAATAGTCGGCCTGAATATCAATCGCCCCATTTGCTTTAACGCTGATGGTCCGTTCCCTTGGTGTTTTGTAGCCGGTTAAGTCGCCGAAGGAAATTTTGTGTTCACCGAGGGGCAGGTTCTCTTTGAAAAATCCTTTTCCGCGCAGCTGGCCGTTAATGTAGATGTTACCATTGGGCGGATCGGTGCGTATTGCTACCAGTTCATCGACCTTTTCCATGCGAAAGTTTAATTCCCCGGAAAGGGCATCTCCGCTAAGTGAGAGTGTGTGCACTTCCGGCACGCTGCGAAAGCCTTTTTTGACCAGCTTTACCTGGTAATTACCCGGCTTGATATCAGTAAAAACATGATCTGCTTCTTTCCCGGTATCTTCGCCGTTCAAATAAATTCTCGCCCCGCTAATGTTTGAAGTAATCTCCAAAGTGCCGGACGGTGCCCGGGAGGTGCTGGCAGTTCTGCTGCTACGAAAGGACTTCGCCCGCTGGCTGAATGCCAGACGCATCGTATCCCCGCTGGAAATAGTCACCGACTGCTGTCTGGGAATTGTTTCGAATCCATTACGTTCGAGGATGATATCATAACTGCCTTCGGCCAGGTCGAAAATGCGGCTTTCGGCCAAATGGCCCATGAACTCATTGTTGATAAAAACTTTCGAATCCTGCTGGTCTGCATCGATATGAAGATAGCCATGATTCTCCGGGGCGATCTTTTGCATATCAATGCGGATTTTCAGTGGGGTGTTGTCGGAAATGATAATTTCCTGCGAGGCGGGAATGGAGACATAGCCCGGCTTTTGAAGAGATACACGATAAGTGCCGAAGGGAATATTTTCCAGTCGTTGGGAATAATCCGCGTATCCTTTTTTGGCTTCATCAAGATAAATACTGGCACCGCGAACATTCGATTCGATCACCAGGCTGCCGGTTTCAACTTGTTCTCCGGAAAACAGAAAAAATGAAAGGGCAACCAGTGCGAGAAAAACAGCGGCAATGGACCCGAGCAAACCACTGCGCCAATAACCGGACTCGTGTATCTCCAGCGTAATCGGGATCTGTTCGATATCCCGTTCACTAATCTCGGTTTGCCAATTTTGCGGCACTGCCATTGCAGTTTCGGATCTTAATCTGCCAATAAATTTTTGTTCCAGATAGCAGCGAAATTGCAGTCGAAGTTCACGCTCTTCCGTGGTCATATCCTGCCAACTTGGATATCCCTGATACAAAAAGCGTTTTTTAAAGCTTGTAAAAGCACTTTCGTGGTAATCGAAAAATTCGTGTTGGTCCCGGGCTTCCTCATCCGTCATCCAGCTGACTTCATTTAGATGATTCAGAAAGGGATGGACATCGCTCTCCAGCCCGCGAAAAAAATGTTCGAACTCTTCTGCTTTGATCCGCTGTAAATAAGGATCTGTTATTTGTGTATTAGTTTCCGTCATGTCAAATAGCTTCTTCGTTTTCCAATAATCGGTAAAATATATGCTGCCTGATCAGCAAAGCATACAGTGATGATACTAGCAACGGCGAATTTGTTCCGTTGATTCTTTCATCGGACTAATTTTAAGAAGGTTTAGCTCGTGGTGGAAATATTTTTTTGAAATTGTTGTTACCCTGCGCATATCCAGTTTTTCCTGTTATGGCTAAAACTCACCCATGGCGGGAAATCTATCGAAAATATTATCTGAAAAAGTGATTTGGATTAATTCCTGCGTTTAAAAAGTTTTATGATTTAGGCAGTTTTCGAAACTTGATATAGTCAGGCATCTACCTGTCTTAAAAGAATCCGGGAAAATTGTTTATCGCCGGAAACCTGAATCCGATAGGGATATTTAATGCTTCTATGTCAAGTTATTGAAGAAAAGATAAAAAATGAAATTTTTAACAATATTTAATAAAGCGATTGCATTTTTGCCGATTGCCGATTAAATTTTTTATTCTGTAAAAGAAGTGAATTGTTAAGCTAGTTCGGAGCATTACTAAGATGAAAATGAAAGCAAGCCAAATCCGTAAAGGAAACGTGCTTAATTATAATAACGACCTGTATCGGGTAACTGAATCCGTACACGTTACTCCCGGTAAAGGCCAGGCCGTGATGCAAGTTAAAATGAAACGTTTGTCGGACGGTACTAAAGCCGAGAATCGTTTTCGTCCCGATGAGAATGTCGAAAAAGCAACATTGATCAATCGGGAATTTCAGTATCTGTACCAGGATGGCGACAGTTACACTTTTATGGATTTGGAAACTTATGAACAAATTGCCCTGCAGGCAGATATGCTCGATGATGGCGTATACTTTCTGCTGGAAGAGGCGATCGTGCAAATTTTATTTCACGAGACCACGCCTATCGGTGTTGAGTTGCCCGCTTCGGTAGAATTAGAAGTTGTGGAAACAGAGCCGGCTATTAAAGGCGCAACCGTTACCAGTTCTTATAAACCTGCAAAACTGTCGACTGGATATGTTACCCAGATTCCGCCGTTTATTGAAACCGGTACAGTGATCAGGGTCGATACACGTGATGGTAAATACCTGGATAGAGTAAAATAATTTATCGCAGTTGCTTGAGTACTTTAGGATATCACCGCATCCTTAAGATACCGTCGGGAACTCATCAGTTTTAAAAATGTATAGTTTAGATGAAGACTTCCAATCAACAACCTCGAAGCTGTTGGAAGTTTGGTGCCCGATCGGTATATTTTGGAATCTAAATAACAATTTATAGGAGGCATTAATGAAATTCCGCAGTGTTTTTCGCATATTCGTTGCGCTTATCGTTTTAAGTGCTATTGCATTTGCTCAGGACGAGGGACCGGGTAACGACGCAAAAAAACCATTCAATGCTGGTAATCAGTTATACAAACAAGGTCAGACAGATGCAGCACTGGCAAAGTATCAGGAAGCCGTTGCCGCTTATCCTGGTTTTGCAGTAGCGCACTTTTGGATCGGCAATTGCTACCGCAAGAAGAAGGACCTCGTTAACGCTACGAAAGCCTACCAAACTGCCATCGAAAAAGATAAACAACTCATTAAAGCTTATACCGCTCTTGGTTATGTTCAGGAAATGCAGCGCAAATTTAATGATGCAACCAATACCTACCAAGCAGCTATCCAGATCGATCCTGAAGGAAAAGATAAGTATACCCGCAGGGCACATTATGGTCTGGGTGAAGTAAATCGCAAGCAGGAGCGTTTCAAGCAGGCGATTACCCACTACCAGAATGCAGTTCAGCTGGATCCCGGTTATGGTAATGCATTGAAAGGGCTTGGCGTGAGTTATCTGGAAAACGGCGATTATGAAAGTGCCGTCAGCGCCTTTGAGGCAGCGGTCAGCGTTTTACGCCGGAAAAAAGACCAGGCAGATGTTTATTATCGCATGGGAGATGCATTACGTTCCCTGAAGCGCTATGACGAAGCAATCACCGCTTACACAAATTGTCTGAAATCCGCACGTAAAAGTGTGGTAAAAGGCGGCGCTAATTTCGGTTTAGGCGAAGCTTACAAAAATATGCGGAACGCCAGCAAGGCATTAGAGCATTATCGCCTGGCTGCCAAGGATCGCTCCTGGAAACAGTCCGCAGAATATGAAATCGATTTGTTACAAAACCCGGATAAATATACTAATTAATTTTTTGTCTGCCTGAAAGGGGCAGATCGGAAAGGAGTTCATCAGCAGTATGATCAATGTAAAAGTAAGAGATAATGAATCCTTTGAGAAAGCGTTGAAACGCTTTACCAAAGCTTGCGAAAAATCTGGATTAATGGCAGAAATTAAAAAGCATCAGCATTATGAAAAACCGAGCGAAAGACGGAAGCGTAAAGACAATGCCGCTCGGCGTAAGATGCGCAAAATGATGATGGAAAATCGCTAAGACCTACTTCATTATCGCTTTACTCATATAACTTTTTTTGTTAAATACGCTTTCAGCAATGCTGCTGTCAGCGTATTACCGAGTAGTATATCTTTGTTAAATTTCAGTCGAAGAGGAATGTTGCAATGACTTTGTGGGACAGGCTAACAGTTGACATGAAAGCCGCAATGAAGGCGAAGGATAAAGTTCGCCTGGAAACAGTCCGAGCACTCCGGGGGCAGATTAAAAATGCCCAGATTGAAAAAGGAGAAGAATTAACCGACGAAGAGATGCTGCAGGTTGCTGCAAGTGTTGCAAAAAAGCAACGGAATACCATCGCACAATTCCGCGAATTGGGGCAGGATGATCGCGCCGAGGAAGAAATGGTGGAATTGAAAGTGCTGGAATCCTACTTGCCAAAACAAATGGATGAAGCCGAAGTTGCGGCAATTGTTGCGGATGTTATCGTTTCTGTAGGTGCAACCTCGATGAAAGATATGGGTAAAGTTATGGGCGCTGCTATGGCTCAGCTTAAAGGTAAAGCTGACGGCAAAGTGGTGCAAAATATTGTGAAAGAAAAGTTGGCCGCTCTCTGATATGTCTGCTCTGGATATTATCATCGGTCTTGTTTTAGCCGGCACTATCATCGCAGGGTTGCGCAGGGGATTTTTCCATGAGCTGCTCGGGTTGGTAGGCATTGCCGGAGGAACACTGGCTGGTATTTGGGGCGCTGCGACACTTGGCGAATCTTTCGCAAGCTGGCTGCCGGATTTTGCCGGGAAGTCAGTCACTGCATACCTCTTATGCTTTATGCTTCTTTTCCTCGCTTTTTATTTTCTGACCCGAAATATCGCAAAACACATGAAAGAATCTCTCGATAACTCGTCTCTGGGATGGATAAATAACACCCTGGGTGGATTATTGGGCGGTGTGAAGGGCGCTATCGTTTTAAGCCTGATTTTTATGTATGCGGAATTTCTCCCAATTAAAGGCTTTGTAGATTCATCCCGGAAAGAAAGCGTGCTTTATGAACCGGTGGAACGTGTTTTTCCCCTGTTATACGAAGCGCTCGGTTCCCCTGATGAATTGCCGGAGCCGATCAGAAAGTTAATCAAACAAGGAAAAGAACGAGTAATAAACGATGCAACAGACGAATTCGAAGATAACCTACGGGACGCGCTTGACGAGCGCTGATGATACATATACAACTGATTTTTTAAAGCATTTATCCCACGACCTTACCTCTATCCAACAACTGGAATTCTCTAAAATTCTGGCCTCGCTGTTTAAGCGGTTAAGTACGCCATTTGGACCGGCCAAGCTGGAACAGGCGAATTTTTCCTGGGATCGTGCAGATGTGCAGGCCATGCTGCAGGAAGTCTCTGAGATGATTGGCCTGATAGAATCCGGTGAACACATACCATTAACCGGCTTTGTGGAAATGCGCCATCACCTGGATCGAATTAAGCCGGAAGATGCTTACCTGGATGCAGACGTTCTGCTGGAAGTAAAAGGTAATCTACAGTTGATGGGAGAGCTAACAGGCTTTTTTAACCGCCACAAAGAAGATGTTCCTGCCCTTAACCGGTATGGTGCGCGGATCCATTATCACCGCAACATAGTGCGGGAAATTGAAAACAAGATTGATACCAGTGGTGAAATCTTTGACAACGCTAGTCCAGAGCTGCGCCAAATACGGATTAAAATTCGCTCCCTGGCATCCGACCAGACCCGCATGTTACGCAATCTGCAAAAACGCTATAGCGACTATTCTCAGGACGATATTGTAACCCTGCGAGACGGGCGCCAGGTACTGGGAATTATTCCCAGCTTTGTAAGTAAGGTGAATGGCATTGTGCATGGTACATCCAGCACCGGGGCGACAGTCTTTGTCGAACCGATGGAAACCCTCAAGCTGAGTAATGAAGTGCAAAATCTCCGGATCAAGGAGAGAACGGAGATCATCAAAATTCTCCGGAAGTTAACCGGTATGATCCGGGAAATACGTGATGATCTCTTTTATGGCATCGACAATATTGGCGTGTTGGATTTGATCTACGCAAAGGCACGGCTGTCGCGGGACCTGAATGGCGTAGTGCCGAAAATTTCCGACCGCCCATATCTTAAGCTAAATGAGAGCCGTCATCCTTTGTTGATTCGCAAGCTCGGATTCGAAAATGTAGTGCCACTGGATATAGAACTCTCTGCGAATCGCAATACGCTGCTGATTACCGGGCCCAATGCCGGTGGTAAAACCGTGGCAATGAAAACGGTCGGGCTTGTATTAATGATGGTTCAGATGGGCTTGCCAATCCCTGCAAAACCGGACAGTGAAATCCCGCTGTTGTCAAATATTTTGGTGGATATTGGCGATCGTCAGTCCCTGGAACAGGATTTAAGTACCTTTTCGGCCCATGTCGTTCGTCTGAGCGAGATTCTTCAAAAAGCTGATGGCGAAAGCCTTGTTTTGCTGGATGAAGCCGGCACCGGCACAGATCCGAAGGAAGGGGCCGCCCTGGCAATAGCGATGCTGAAAGAGTTAACGACACGCGGCACGCTAACGATTGCAACGACACACCATGGCGAGCTCAAAGCCTTTGCCCACGAGGATGAAAAAGTCGAAAACTGTTCCATGGAATTCAATCTGGAAACCCTGGAACCGACCTATCGTTTGCGTATGGGCGTGCCGGGGAGCAGTTATGCCATCGAGATTGCCCGGCGATATGGCTTGCCGGAGAAGCTGATCAGCGGTGCCCGTAACTACATCGGCGGCGAGAAAGACCGCCTGGAAGAACTGATCCTCGATTTGGAACAGCAAATCCAGCGCTATGAGAAAGACAAACATCAGCTCAGTATCAAACTGTCTGAAGCGGCGGCGATGGAACAACTTTATCAGCGCCAGTCCGAGCAGTTAAAACAAAACAAAGCTGAGTTGAAGCGGGCAGCCGCAGCGGAAGCGCAAAAAATAATCCAGGATGCTAATGCGACGATAGAACGCGTCGTTCGGGAAATCCGGGAAAGTAATGCGGAAAAATCCACTACGAAAGCTGCTCGTGATGCTGTTCGGGAAAGTAAAGCGGCCCTCGATAAACTGCTGGAAAAACCGCGGAAAAAGCAGAAAAAAAGCGAACCTGCCGTCATGGGCAAGGGCGATATTGTTTATGTCGACTCTCTGAATACCCATGGGGAACTACTGGAAAATCCGAAAGGGAAAAAGCGGGTGCGGGTGCAGGTCGGTAATGTAACCATGACCCTGGACGTAAACGGCATTCGTAAATCCGCAAAACAAAATGTCGATGCACCAGTCAAACGGCAATATTCCGGAAAGGATGTCGACACTCTCGGAGGCGCCAGTGTGGGGCCGGAGCTCGATTTGCGTGGACTGGATGCCGAGCAGGCCATCGAAGAAACCGATCTCTACCTGAACAAGGTTTGGGAGAGTGATTGGACGGAAGTGCGCATCGTTCATGGCAAAGGCACTGGTATTCTTCGGCAACGCGTCAATCAATTTCTTTCCCGCGATAAGCGAGTCGCCAGTAAACGCCTGGGAAAATGGGGCGAAGGAGATACTGGTGTCACGGTCGTTACCCTGAGAAAAAATGACTAAAAAGTAGCAGTGGCAGTTTTCCTGCCACTGCTACTTTTTTTGCTGCAAAACAACCGCCACTCATTTTCGAATCCATTTTTAATCCGTCAAATTTTATGTATATTTGCTAAAGCTTGAACGAATCTCATCAGCTTTAATTTCGTCAGAATATATTTTGCAGTCCCTAGATAATTAGCCAGTTGAACATGACTAAACCGAGATAGATGCATGGATCGTAAACGGTTGTTTTTAATAGACGGATCGGCCCTCTATTACCGCTCTTATTTTGCTTTCATCCGAAACCCGCTGATCAATTCCAAAGGTGAAAATACCAGCGCCGTATTCGGATTTGCACTTTACCTGATGAAAATTGTCTTCGAGGAAAAACCGGAGTATCTCGCGGTCGTTTTCGATACCAAAGAACCAACCTTTCGCCACGAAATGTATGATGCTTATAAAGCCACCCGGGAAAAGATGCCGGAAGATATGGCGGCGCAGTTTCCCCGAATCGTTGAGCTGGTTGACGCATTTAATATTCCCCTGGTCGATAAAGTCGGATTTGAAGCGGATGACATCATCGGCACGCTGGCGAAACGGGCAGAATCGGAAAATATCGATGCATACATGGCGACTGCCGACAAAGATATGATGCAATTGCTTTCACCACATATTAAAATGTATAGCATGCGCGGGAGTGCCGCCGCCGCAGAAATTATTGATGAAGCGCATCTGATGGTCAATCTCGGTCTGCGTCCGGAGCAGGTGATCGACTACCTGGCGTTGATGGGGGATAGCAGTGACAATGTGCCCGGCGTTCCGAAAGTCGGGAAAAAAACCGCCCAGTCTCTCCTCCAGGAATTTGGCTCAATGGAAAACATTTATGCCAATCTGGACAAGGTGACGAAGAAATCAATTCATACCAGCCTTTCTGAAAATCGTGAATTGGCCGATCTCTCGAAAAGATTGGTAACGATCGATACAAGTGTGCCGGTAGAAGTTAGCTGGGAGTCGCTCTCACTCTCGCCGGTCGATTTACCGCATATCGTAAAACTATACGAAGACCTTGAATTTAAAACCCAAATTCCCCGTCTGATCGAACTGGCAGAGGGCAGTGCAGATGTTATGCCGACTTCCGAAAAGAAAACCTATGATGAGGAAAAACAAACATATAAGCGTATCACTAATCTCGCGGAGCTGGAGACGCTTGCCGCGGATTTAGCCGCACAGCCATTTTGGGTATTCGACACGGAAACGACCGGACTGGATGCTTTTATTAGTGACATTGTCGGGTTTGCTTTCAGTTGGGAAGCCAATAAAGCCTGGTATGTGCCGCTGAATGACGATAGTGGCAATTTGCCTGCGGAGAAAGTCATTGCCGCACTAAAGCCTTTGTTTGAGAATCCCGAGATCAAAAAAGGCGGGCAAAATATCAAATACGATGCTTTGATGCTCCATCAGCATGGTATTTCCATTCAGGGCATCTATTTTGATACGCTGATTGCCAACTTCCTGGTATCTTCTCAAACCCGCCAAAACAAGCTGGATTTACTTGCCGAAAAATATCTCAATTACAGTATGATTCCGATTGTGAATCTGATTGGGCCGAAAGGGAAAAATCAGAAAAACATGAAGGATATTTCGGTAGATGAGGTAACCGTCTATGCCTGTGAGGATGCGGACATCACTTTTCAGCTGAAGGAAATTCTCGAAAAGAAATTGGCGGAAAATGATACTGAAAAACTTTTTTATGAAGTAGAGATGCCTCTGGTGGCAGTGCTGCTGCAGATGGAAATTAACGGCGTGAAGCTGGATGTTGATTTCCTTGCGGATATGTCCGCCAAATTGAAAGAAGATGCCGAACGTTTACGCAGTGAAATTTGTGAAGCGGCCGGGGAAGAGTTTAATGTGAAATCCCCGAAACAATTGGGTGAAATCCTCTTCGACAAGATGAAGATTCATGATGAACTGGGCAAACGGAAACCGGGACGCACGCCAACCGGCCAATATAAAACTGCAGAATCCGATTTACTGAAGTTTCAGGCCCACCCGATGGTCGACAAGATCCTCAACTACCGGGAAGTAACCAAGCTAAAGTCGACCTATGTGGATGCTTTGCCGAAGCTGATCAGCCCGCGTACTGATCGAGTTCATACTTCCTTTAGTCAGACGATTGCCGCCACCGGCCGCCTTTCCAGCAGCGATCCCAACTTGCAGAATATTCCCATCCGCCGGGAAATCGGGCGGCGAATTCGCAAAGCATTTATCACCGGCGATGATCAGCATGTATTATTATCTGCGGATTATTCCCAGGTAGAATTACGGATGATGGCCCATATCTCCGGTGATGAATCTCTTCAAAAAGCTTTCGAGAATGACGAAGATATTCATAGCGCTACTGCAGCGGCAGTTTTTGCCGTTGGCATAAACGAAGTTTCTCCAGATCAGCGTCGCAAGGCAAAGGAGATTAATTTCGGGATTATCTATGGCATTTCCCGTTTTGGCTTGGCGGGACGCCTTGGTATTACCGCCAAGGAAGCTGAACAAATTATTATGAGTTATTTTGTAAAATATCCTAAAGTGAACGGATATATCGCCGATACAATTGCAATGGCCCGGGAAAAGAAATACGTCACAACTTTACTGAACAGACGTCGATATATAAATGAGATCGATAGCGGTAATGGCAATATACGCCAGAATGCCGAACGTGTGGCGATCAATACCCCGATTCAGGGGAGCGCTGCGGATTTGATCAAGCTGGCCATGATCAATATCCATACAGCCTTTCAGGAAAAAGGGCTGAAGTCGAAAATGCTTCTGCAGGTACACGATGAACTGGTCTTCGAAGTAGCCGCAGATGAATTGGAGACAGTAAAAAGTATTGTGAAGGAAAAAATGGAAACCGCCATGGATCTCAATGTGCCCTTGAAGGTCGATGACGGTGTCGGGGAAAACTGGCTGGAAGCACACTAGTTTTTTCCGAATAAAGGAACTGCATAGCTGTTGACAGAGAGAGAATGAGTCCCGATCCACGACAAATTTTAGTTAGAGATTCTCGTATAATTATTGGCCTGCTCAGCATTTTAAGTGTGATGGGCGTTGGCGTAGTGTTATATCAAATTCGCGGTATTGTTTTGCCGTTTGCCCTGGCTGTGTTCATCAGCTATATCCTCAATCCCTTAATTTCTTTTTTCGAAAAGCGCCGGGTACCGGTGCCGGTTTCGATTTTGATGGCGGTCGTCATTACCTTCGTTATTCTCGGTGTGATAGCCGTTTTTATTAATGAAAGCATCCAGACATTTGCCTCCGAATTTCCGAGATATGAAGAACGTTTCGGGCTGATAATCGACAATCTGATTCGCTTCTTCAAAATTCCCCAGGAACTAATTCCGCAGAACAGCGGCCTTACCCAGCGTATTCAGGTGCTCACCGGGATAGACGACTGGACCTTTACCGGCCTGATCACCAGCACACTGAGCTCTATTACGAAATTCCTCTCCAATACCGTGCTGGTGTTGCTCTTTTTACTGTTTATTCTGATGGGCCGCAATCAGCTGATCAAAAAGCTGGAACTGGCATTTGATAATGATGTCTCCGAAAAGCTGGTCGGGATTTGCTCGAATATCAATCAGCAGATCGAAAAATACATCATTATGAAAACCCTGATCAGTTTAATTACTGCCACTCTCTGTACGATTGTGCTGTATAGTTTCGGGGTGAAATTTGCCCTGATTTGGGGCGTCTTAACCTTTCTGCTCAATTTTATGCCCAGTATTGGCTCAGTGATTTCTACCTTACTGCCGGCAACGATTACCGTTATTCAATTCGATAGTTATTTGACGATCTTTTTGGTGGTGAGTTTGTTGGTGGTAATTCAGTTCGTGATGGGCAACCTCGTCGACCCACAGGTGGTTGGCGGGCGGGTGAATCTGAGTCCGCTGGTATTGCTTTTTTCCCTGATGTTTTGGGGATGGTTATGGGGAATCGTCGGTATGTTCCTGGCAGTGCCGCTCTCCGTAATTGTCAAAATTATTTTCGAGAACATTAGCAGTCTCCGCTTTATCAGTATTCTGATGAGTGCCCGCGAGTAGCGATTCTAGCCCGGATAATGTTACCGAATATTTGAACGACTTTAGGCAAATGAACAAATGAGCAAATGAGCAGAGATGCAAATTTGCTCATTTGTTCATTTGCTCATTTGCTTTACTGCCCATTTGCCTCACCCGAACTTGTTTATCCCATTAAAAAAAGCTAAATTGCCGACGTTTATTTACCCCGGAGATCCACAATGAAACGTCAGTTGCTCCATCGTATGAATCCCTTTCTTGATATGCTGAAGACTGGTTGGGAGAATCGGGATCAGTTGGGATATGCCAGCCGGATTCTCCGTGATGGGGTTTGCGATGGCTGTGCACTCGGTACCAGTGGTATGAAGGACTGGACGCTGGACGGCATCCACCTCTGCTGGATACGCCTCAATTTGCTTCGCCTGAACACCATGCCGGCCTTCGATCCGACGGTGCTGGAAAATGTTGATAATCTGAGTGGGCATTCGGAGAAAGCACTGCGGCAGTTGGGGAGGCTTTCTCAACCAATGTTGCGAGTGCGTGGTAACAGAGGCTTTAAACCGATTGAGTGGGATGAAGCTTTTGAGCGGATGTCCCGCTACATTCAGTCGATCGATCGTAAGCGACTGGCTTTTTACCTGGTTTCCCGCGGGACGGTAAACGAGACCTATTATGTTGCCCAAAAAGCCGCTCGCTATCTTGGTACTAATCATATTGATAATTCCGCCCGTATTTGCCATGCCCCCAGCACAACAGCGCTAAAACAGACGACCGGATTTGCCGCCACAACCTGCAGTTATAAAGATATGATCGGCAGCGATCTGGTGGTTTTTATCGGCAGTAATGCCGCGAATAATCAGCCAGTGGTAATGAAATATCTCCATTATGCCAAAAAGCAGGGCACCCGCGTTGCAGTAATAAATACATTCCGCGAGCCCGGTATGGAAAAATACTGGGTGCCATCGGCGGTAGATTCTGCCCTGTTCGGCACCCGCATAAGCGATGGTTTCTTCCGGATCAAACCGGGGGGCGATATCGCATTTATCAATGGCGTACTGAAGATTATGATCGCGGAAAACTGGATCGACGAATCTTTTATCACAGCGCGCACCAACGATTGGCCGCGCCTGGTTGCCGAGCTGGATAAACAATCGATGGATGAATTGGAAAAGTTCTCCGGTGCTAGCCAGGATTCGATGAGGGCCTTTGCGAAAATGTATGCGCAGGCAAAAACGGCGGTATTCATCTGGTCGATGGGGATTACCATGCATCGTCATGGCGTTTCCAACGTGAAATCTATTGCGAACCTCGCCCTGGCAAGAGGAATGGTCGGCCGTCCGAAAACCGGATTAATGGCAATTCGCGGGCATTCCGGGGTGCAGGGAGGGGCAGAAGTTGGCGCCGTGCCCAATCTTTTCCCCGGTGGCAAAGGGGTGAATAAAGAGAACGCGGAATTTTTTAGCAACCACTGGCAATTTCCGGTGCCTTATCAGCGGGGTTATTATGCCGCGGAAATGATCGATGCCGCCTGGGAACGCAAGCTGGATATGCTTTACTGTGTCGGCAGCAACCTGTTCAGCGTATTACCGGACAGCCGCTACGTCCGCAAGGCGATCCAGCGAATTCCTTTCCGGGTACATCATGATATTGTTTTGAACCAACAGATGTTGATTGATCCCGCGGAAGTCGTGCTGCTTCTCCCGGCAACAACCCGCTACGAAATGGTTGGCGGCAATACCGAAACAACAACGGAACGGCGAATTATCTTCAACCCGGAAATTCCCGGCCGGCGCATCCCGGAAGCCCGAGATGAATGGCGAACCTTAATGACCCTTGCAGAAAAAGTCGATCCGGCCAATGCGGATAAAATTCACTTTGAAAGCACTGATGAGATCCGCCGGGAAATCGCGGAGACCGTGTCGCTCTATGCCGGCATTGAAAATTTCCGGCAAAAAGGAGATCAGTTTCAGTGGGGCGGAGAACGCCTGGGCAGCGATGGTACTTTTGGCACGGATGATGGAAAAGCCCGTTTTATCCCATTATCTCCACCGCAAAGAAAAGTACCGGCAGGATGGTTCCAGCTTTCTACCCGGCGCGGAAAGCAGTTTAACAGTATCGAATTCAGCGATCGGGATCCGCTCTCGAATACTCGTCGTAATCAGGTGTTGATGGCGCCGGAAGATATTCGTAATTTAGGGTTCAGGGATAACGACTCCGTTCTGCTTCGCTCCGAAAGTGGGGAGATGACCGCGACAGTTCGCGCTGGTGATGTGCAGCCCGGGATTGTCATTATGTACTGGCCGGAAGCGAATGTCCTGATCCGCCGGGGCGTTTGTGATCCGGAATGTGGTATTCCTGCCTATCGGGACGCTTTGGTGCAAGTATTAAAATTGCCGGCAAACAATGGGAATAATACGATCCGTACGTGATCAGAAAAATAGTAGTAACGATCGTCCATAATACAACGAACTCGATAATTATCATTTGAGAACCAGGAGGATAAAATGAGACATTTCTTAGTTTTTTCATTAATGGCATTTTTTTTCACCGCGATTTTGTTACTGGGATGTAGCAGTAGTGAGAAATCCGAAAATTCAGAAAGCAGCGGCAGTGCTGATGCTGCCTCCATGCAGCTGATCATTTTAGGCGGCCCCGGCGCCGGGAAAGGGACTCAAGCACGGGCAATTGTCGATACGTTTAAAATCGGCCATATTTCCACCGGCAAGATACTGCGTCAGGAAGTAGCTGATAGCACTGAGCTCGGCATGCTTGTCGCCGGGATTATGGCGCGGGGCGAACTGGTCGCCGATAGTATTATTCTCACCCTGGTGGAAAATCGCCTGAAAGCACCGGATTGCAAGGACGGTTTCATTCTCGATGGTTTTCCCCGCACCATTCCGCAAGCGACCGGACTGGAAGGCATCCTTGAGCGTCGGGGCGATACCAGCATTCGGGTGCTTTACCTGGAAGTCTCGGACGAAGAGATGACCCGCCGTCTGATGAGCCGGGGACGTGCGGATGATACTGAAGAAACGATTAAGAATCGCATTGGCATATTCCATCAGCAAACCGATCCGCTGGTCGAATACTATGATAAAAAAGGCACTTTAATCCGGATTAACGGCGAGCAGTCGATCGAAGCCGTTGCTGCAGATATAGAAGCGGTACTTTCTGGTAAATAGTTATTTACCCTATAATTAAATGGGTAATAAAAATTGGGAATAAAGAGATCGAAGGTCTTTTACTGATCCTTTTGCCCATTTGCAAATTTGTAAATTTTACTTAAATAGTTTTGCCTCAACATTTGATGAAATTTTGGACATAGAGAAAGAAGATGTCATGAAAAGTAGTGTGTTGGCTTATTGCATAGCTTTATTGTTCTCCGGCTCGCTGGCATTGGCACAGGATTTTTCCGGGAAATATTTTATCCAGACCGCCGAAGGCGAAGTCGCGCTTACCTTAAAAGCAAATGACCAGGGCGGCTATAGCGGCACTCTGACCGGCAATGGGAATTCATTTCAGCTAAGCGGAATTATACAAGGCGGTTTTCTGAGTGGCACCGTTGGGGAAGGTGGCATCATCTTTCAGGCGGGTTTGAGCGGCGAGTATCTTTCGATGACCATGGTCGAGGTCGATCAATTCGGGAATATGCTGCCGCAAACCACACAGCAATTCGTGTTTCAGCGACGCAGTGATGCTCCTAACAACACTGACGAAATCGCTGCAGCTGAAAATGATGGCGCAGTGATAATCAATGGCATAACGCTTACGGAAGCGCAAATTTCCGAGCTGGAAAAAAACTATGGTGTTCGCCCGAAACCTGGCAACTATTGGTATGACGCCAAGTGTGGATTGTATGGCGTCGTCGGATACCCGGCTTATGGGTATATGCTGCCAGGCCATGATTTTGGGACCCTTGCCAGAGATGCTTCCGCGGGGAATACCGGGGTTTTTGTCAATAAACGAGAACTGCCGCAGAATGAGTGGGCGGTTTGGAGTTATATGATTGGCTACTGGATTCAGCCGGGATCTTACTGGCTGGATAATAAAGGGAATGCCGGCTATGAAGGTAGTTCAATACCGGTCGTCAATTTGTATGTTGCTGCGCAACAAAATGCCTATCGGGGACAAGGTGGCTCCGGGGATAATTTCTGGTCTTCCCGCTTCAGTGCAGGAAACTACGATTCCGGCAACCAGCGGGGCTACGTGAGTGTGCCCGGGCATGGTCCCATCGGTTACGGTTTTTAACGAAGTGAGTATTTTTTAACTGGTTGTAGATCAATCGCGATTTATCGGTAAGACAATGGCTGAAATCAAAATTTTACCCGACGGAAAAACCGTCAGCTGTGACAATGGGACCACGATTCTGCAAGCGTCGCTAAAGGCGGGTGTGCCGCATAGTTACATCTGTGGAGGTAAAACCCGCTGCACCACCTGCCGGGTGGTTATTCTGGATGGCCTGGAGAATTGTGCGCCGCGAAATGATAAGGAATCCGCAATTGCTTCGCAGCTCCATTTCAGCCATAACACCCGCCTGGCTTGCCAGACGACGGTGAACGGGAATGTCTCCCTGCGCCGCCTGGTTTTGGATGAAAATGATATCGCTTTTACCAGTCAGCAGATTGTCGAGCGGGTACGTTCGGAAGTGCTGGCAATGCAGTCGGCTGCGGACATCACCCGCGTTGTGGGCGTGTTATGGGAAGGGTTAAATGATGTCGGCATTTATGCAGATTATTGTGCCATCGATATCGTCGACGCTAAAAAAGATACCGGAACGGTTTACGCGGCAGCACGCAGCTGGCTGGAAGATCAATATGGCGTAAAGCCGGTAGAACGAAATATTCTCCCGAAATTACATAGCTATCATAAAGACATTAATTGCGATTCATTACCGGATGGCCGGCCGCTGCCCAGAGAATTTCCGGCCGGATTCTCCAGTGAGGATACCGCCGATTATCCGGCATATTTTCAGGCAATCTGGCAGAATAAAGCCGCTGATAATCGCAAAACACCCCGCGCCTGGATTGGTGTTCCATTTTCGCACGGGTTGCTGATTATTCATACGTTTCGGAAAAAAGGCTTTCCGGTGAATGCCGTGCGGGTGTTGCAAAGTTTTGCCGACGCCGTTTCCCTGGCCTGGGCGCGTTTTCTCGATTTTAAGCACCTTGCAGAACATAATGCCGCCTTACAGGAGGCTTATACAAAGCTGCAGGATATGCAGGTTGAATTAGTGCAGGCAAGTAAGATGGCCGCCCTGGGGCAATTGGTTTCCGGCATCGCGCATGAAATAAATACGCCGCTGGGAGCACTGCAAAGTAGTCTGGATACCTATAATCGAATGATTCTGAAACTGCAGGAAACATTTAAGCAGGTCGTCGAAGATGCGGAAAAAATGCCCTCAAAGGCGGTTCGCATATTTGGCCAGTATGAAAACCTGGAAGCTGCTTCCCGCGGTGCTCTGGAGAGAATCGATAGTATTATCCGCGGAATGCGTCAGTTTGCCCGCCTGGATCGTGCCGCCCGGGATACTTTCGACGTGCATGAAGGTCTGGATGCAACGGTGAGTCTTATTAGTCCGGAATTAGGAGATCGGATTACCGTAAAGAAGGAATATGGGGAATTACCGCTGATCAATTGTTTTCCCGGGAAATTGAACCAGGCATTTATGAACATTCTATTGAATGCGGCAGCAGCTATCGAAGAGAAGGGGGAAATCGTTATCCGAACTGCTTCGCTGCCAGAAGGGGTAACTATCGAAATCGCCGATAGCGGCGTCGGTATTCCGGCTGAAAACCTGGAAAAAATATTTGACCCCGGTTTCACCACGAAAGGCGTTGGCTATGGCGCCGGTATGGGATTATCAATTGTTTATACCATTATCCAGGATCACCAGGGTAAAATAGCCATAGATAGTGTTACTGGTAAAGGCACAACGGTAAAAATCGAGCTGCCGGTCACATAAACTCCTCTTAATTACAATCCTCCGGACGCTACTCAGATCGAAAGAGAACCAATCCGCTAACACCGTGAATAAGAATCAGGGTTGTAATGCATAAAGGCATCCAGTTATTGCCGATCAGATGTCCATTAATGCTAATTTCCGAGAAAAAGTAAATCAGGTAAATTCCCACCATCGAAAGTCCCATGGTAAGATTTCCGGTTTTATAAAAAAGCTGTAGTTCCCGTTCGTCCGGCTGGTAATTCCGGGCAACCATGGGAAGTAAAGCAAGCAGGGCAAAAGCGATAAATCCGACTGTACCAAATAAAAGTACAGCGAATACGCAGATAGCGCCAATTAGGCTTTCAAATAAAAATCGCTTTCTCATTCTTCTTCCTCCGTTAGATAGAATAAATCTTCCACATTACACTTAAACAACGCTGCCATTCGCAATGCGAGTTTGACTGATGGATTAAAGCGGCCATTTTCCACGGCGATCACCGTTTGCCGGGCAATGCCTAATTTTTCAGCTAAAGCTGCCTGGGTCATGCGGCCATTGTTAAAACGAAATGTGCGTAATTCGTTTTTTAACATCATTGCAAACCTCCTTAACGAAATGTAGCGTATTGTATACCAAATGTCAACTATTGTTTACATTTTTGCCGGTGCTGTATGCACCTGGCTAGCATATGCCGGTCCTTCGGACCTAAAAATTGGATAAAGCCCTGCAAGGGCGACACCTCCTAGCCCCGGACGTAAAGTCCGGGGCGGAATGATGGGTAAAAAATACAAAATGTCGACATTTTTGTCGATTGTAAACAATGTTGTGTTAACCATGTTTTATTGTAGTGTTTTTCATGGTTGTTGTTTTTTATAGAGTTAGGTGCTTTTAGAGTAGTTTGGCATACCATGGCACGTAAATCGCGTTATCAGCGGCTGTAGAGGATATAACTTAATTGGGTTTATTTAATGAAGGAGTAGTCACCATGAAAAAGATTCTTTTCACAGCAGCTTTAGCGATGTTTTTATTCAGCAGTACTGGTTTTGCACAATCAAATACAAATTTTAACTTCAATGATGAAAGCCATGGAAAAAAGATGGGTGTTGCCATCAATCCGGTGTTGGCTTTATTCCAGTGGGGATCAGGAGAAATCAATCTCTGGAATGTGGATAAAAAAGCGGAAATCAATATCCCTGTTCAGTATGCGCACAATCCCTTTTCCATCGACGATGAAGATAATGTCGATGTCAATCTGTTTATGACCGGCGTTAACTACCGGCGTTTTTTTAACGAAAAACAATCCGGATTCTTTGCGCAGGCCGGCTGGCACTATATGCATGGCAGTGGCTCCGATGAGTTTGGTTCGGTTTCCGGTTCTTCCAACTCTGTACTTTTCGGTTTTGGTTACCGGGTGATTTCCAAGGATGGATTTTTCTGGGGCACCAGCTTTAGCATGGGTAAAACCTGGGGCAGTATCGAGGATAACTCCGGTGATACTATTTCCGGCTCCGGCATGGCGCTTGATATCGATTTACTGAAGTTTGGTATTGCCTGGTAAGCACTAAACATTTTCCCGTAATAGAAGAAGAAAACCCCTTTCCGGCAGATTCATCGCTGGTGAGGGGTTTTCATATGAAAGCGATCTCCATCCATAAAACTGTTCGAAAATGCACACCAATGTGTTTTCAGCGTACACAGTAAATCCCGAAATTACTTCGATTCTCGCCTAAAAACGTTTGGTATGATTCTTGAATTAGTCTCTTTCGTTGTTCGTTGATCGTTGTTCGAATTCGGCGAACGAAAAACGAAAGCACTGCCGGATCATTACCGATATAAGGAGACGCCATGTTTAAAAACTATCTGAAAATTGCCTTTCGCAACCTTACCAAGCAAAAGACCTATTCCTTAATCAACATTCTCGGCCTTGCCCTGGGAATGACCTGTTGTTTGCTCATCGCACTTTACGTTCTTCAGGAAACCAACTACGATACTTACCACGAGAACGGCCCGCAGATTTACCGTGTTTCGGTAGAAAATACCACGCCGGAAGGGGTTTACAGCAATGCCAATACCCCCTTTCCATTAGCAGCGCAATTGCAGGCGGATTATCCGGAAGTCGCAAAAATCGCCCGCATTTACTTCACGGAAAATGATTTGGTGAGTGTTCGGGACAGAAAGTTTTTTCAGGATGATATTATCTTTGCCGATCCGGACTTTTTCGAGATCTTCAGCTATGAGGTTATCCAGGGCAGTGCAGAGGCTTTATTGAATGATCCCCGCTCAGTTGTGCTAACCGCATCCGCGGCAGAAAAATACTTCGGCACGAAAAATCCTTTGGGAGAAGTGCTCACATATCAAAATGAATACGATTTTACCGTTACGGCAGTTATCGCCGATGTGCCGGTGAACTCCCATTTTCGATTTGAGATGATCTTTTCCGGTATGGCGTTAACCGATGATTTTATGGGTTTTCCCTTAAACCAGTGGGGCATGTATACATCGTTGTATACTTACCTCTTGCTGCCGGAAAATATTTCGGCTGCAGCGTTTGAAGAAAAGCTCTCTACCTTTATGGATAAACACTCCCGCAAGCGTCCGGATCGTGCCCGCCGAGCATTTCTCACGCCCATGCAGGATATCTATCTCTATTCGCATATTGATGACGAAATCGGCCCTGGTAATCATATTTCCAACCTGATGATCATCGCAACTATCGGGGCGTTTATTCTGTTGATCGCCTGCATCAATTTTATGAATTTGACGACTGCCAGATCGATCCGCCGTGCCCGGGAGGTTGGCGTACGGAAAGTGCTTGGCGCGCAGCGATTGCAGCTGATCGGGCAATTTATCGGAGAGTCGTTGCTGCTGGCGATATTGGCAATGCTCATCTCGTTAGCGGCGGTTGAACTGGTGCTGCCGGCCTTCTCCGAGCTGGTGTCTACGCCGATTGAATTTTCCTTACAGAATAATACTTGGACAATCTTCGCCCTTTTTGGTTTTACCTTACTTACCGGCATCTTTGCGGGTATTTACCCGGCGTTATTCCTTTCCGCCTATCAGCCGGTAGAAACGCTTAAGGGAAATACATCCCAGCGCGGTACCGCGAGCAGCACCCTCTGGCAACGCTTAACGAACATATTCGGATTGCGTCGTCTGCTGGTCGTAACACAATTTGCTTTAACAATTCTGTTAATTAGCGGCACCCTGATTACCCAGGAACAATTGCGCTACATGCAGGATGCAGAATTAGGCTTCGAGAAAGCCTATACAGTGAACATTCCGATTCATGACGATTCCCTGGAAAGTCGGATCGATGTGGTTACCCATGAATTCCTCAGTCATCCGAATGTGTTTGCGGTAACGGCCGGAATGAATTCACCGCTCAGTGAATATGGTTTTAGCACTTCCGCCTATCCGAATGGCCGGGAAGCCGGGGGCAGTTTTGGCATCCACATTAAAATTATTGATACCGAGTACCTCGATTTTTATGGCATGGAACTGTTAGCTGGACGCAATTTTTCGGAAAATCTTGCCAGTGATGTGCGGGAAGCCTTTATCATCAACGAAGCCACCCTGGCTCGCCTGGGTTATAGTCATCCGGAAGAGGCGCTCGGCAGGGTATTGTCCTCCGGTATCAATCGCATCGATGGAACTATTATCGGTGTAGTAAAAAACTTTCATGTCGCCACAATGCACCAGGCTATCGAGCCGGTTGTAATCATGCATTGGCCACGCTTTTTTAACCAGTTCTCGGTGAAGATAAAATCGGCAGAAATCCCGCAAACGCTGGATCATATGCGTGGCGTTTGGGCGGAATTTTCCCCGGATTATCCTTTCCAATACACTTTTCTCGATGAAGATATCGCCGCGCTTTATGCACAGGAAGAGAATGTCGTCAATATCGTCGGGGTATTCTCCTTGCTCGCGATATTTGTCGCCTGCCTTGGTTTGTTTGGATTGGCCGCTTATACTGCGGAACAACGCACAAAGGAAATCGGCGTGCGGAAAGTGCTTGGTGCGACCGTTAATAATATCATTCTTTTGCTTACCCGGGATTTTCTCCTGTTGATAGCTGTCGCGGCATTGATTGCTTCACCAATCGCTTACTGGCTGATGAGCAACTGGCTGACAGCCTTTGCTTACCGGATCGATATTCAACCGACAATCTTTCTACTGGCCGCCGGGCTGGCATTGTTGGTCGCATTGCTAACCATTGCTTACCAGGCTGTGCGCGCCGCTTTGGCTAACCCGGTAGACGCCTTAAGGTATGAGTAAAAGGGAAGGAGAATAGTATGCTGCGAAATTATCTTAAAATCGCTTTCCGCAACCTCGCCCGGCAAAAGATTTACTCGTTGATCAACGTTTTCGGGCTGGCCGTTGGTATTACCTGCTGTTTGCTGATTGGTCTATATGTGCTGCAGGAAACCAGTTATGACACATTCTATGAAAATGTCGAGAATGTCTATCGGGTAACGATTGAAAGTGAACGTCCCAGTGGCACCTTATGGGGTGCACAGACGCCAATTCCGCTCGCCCCTCAGCTGCAGGCGGATTATCCGGAGATTGGGGCAATCGGGCGATTCCTCTTTCAGGAAAGTGTGATGTTCTCGGTGGATGAGAAAAAGATTTACGAGAGTGGCTTTGCGTTTGCAGATCCGGCTGTTTTTGAGATTTTTTCCTTCAAGCTGCTTCAGGGAAATCGTGACGGATTATTGACCCGCCCGAACGATATTGTGCTGACGAAATCGCTGGCAGAAAAATACTTCGGCGAAGAAAACCCTCTGGGTAAAATCCTCACCTATGATAACACATATGACTTTCAGGTTCGCGCGGTTATTGAAGATCTGCCGGTGAATTCTCACTTGCAATTTAACTGTTTGGTCGCTTTCAGCGCACTCGATGATTATGAAACATTCGAGTATCGCCAGGATCAATGGGGAATGTATACTTCCCACTATACTTATGTGGCGCTTGCGCCGGGTAGTGATCCTGAAGCGTTTGCGGAAAAAACCGCCGGTTTTATGGATAAACATGGAGGCAAATTGCGGGAGATTCCCCGCCGAATCGTTTATCAACCGATTACGGATATCCACCTGACGCCGGAAATTGCCGGCGATTACTGGGAGAATAATTCGCGAAGCAATCTATGGATTATTGCTACTATCGGCGGATTTATTCTGCTCATCGCCGCGATCAATTTTATGAACCTGACGACAGCCCGTTCGCTGCATCGTACCAGGGAGGTCGGTGTACGTAAAGTGCTTGGCGCGGTTAAATCTCAACTGATCGGTCAGTTCCTCGGCGAGGCGGTACTGTTAACGTTCCTCTCTCTTGCCCTCGCTCTAGCGATGATCGAACTGGTGATGCCTTATTTCTCGGCACTTATCGGCAAGCCATTAGATGTGGCCATTCTTGGCTATGGCAAGCTATTGCTGCTGCTGCTGTTGGCAGCAGTAATCATTGGTGGGCTCTCCGGACTTTATCCGGCGCTTTTTCTTGCAGCCGCCCGCCCGGCGACAACTTTAAAAGGACGGGGATTTTCCGGGAAAGGCAGTGGTTTGCGCCCGAATGTGTTGCGCAAATACCTGGTGGTTCTCCAGTTCACAATCTCGATTGCCCTGATCATCGGCACGCTGATTGTCCGTAATCAATTACAATATATGATGACTGCGCCGCTGGGATTTGAAAAAGCGTTTTCTGTCAGCCTGCCGATTAATGCCGATAAGGTGCAGGAGCGCTATGAGACCGTTAAACACGAGCTGAACAGGCATGCGAATGTGCTTGGTACAGCCGCCTGCTTTAAATCGCCAATTGGTGAGTATAATTTTGTAACCGCTTTATATCCCGGGACCCGCGACCAAGGGAACTCCTTTTCGATTGCCATTAACAGCATCGATGGGGATTTCATTGAACAGTTTGGGCTGGAACTGCTTGCCGGGCGGAATTTTCAAACCGGAACAGCAGTGGATAGTATGAATGCCTATATCATCAACGAAACAGCGATGAAAATGCTCGGATATAATGATCCCGAGGCAATTATTGGAAAGCGCTTTCCACTGGGTATTTATCGTTTGGAAAGTCCGGTCATTGGGGTCGTCAAGGATTTCCATAATCGAACCCTTCAAAGCGACATCCGGCCGCTGGTAATGCTTTACTGGCCGGATCAATTTTACGAATTGGCTGTAAAGGTAAAACCGGAAAATTTTCCGGAAACAATTGCGCATTTGGAAAGCGTTATGAATACCTTCGATCCCGATCATCCCTTTGAATATTCTTTTCTCGATGAAGATATCGCCGGTTTTTATAAGGCGGAAATGCAGGTAGAAAAAATTATCGGTGTTTTTTCCCTGATAGCGATCGTGATTGCCTGCCTGGGGCTGTTTGGCCTGGCCGCTTATACCGCCGAGCGTCGCACTAAGGAAATCGGTATTCGAAAGGTGCTTGGTGCCTCTATTACCAGCATTTTCGTATTGCTTTCCGGCGAATTTCTGAAATTGGTGCTGCTGGCTGGCGTCGTTTCGGCACCAGTGGCTTATCTGGCAATGAATCAATGGCTGCAGTCATTTGCCTATCGTATTAATATCGATGTGCTAACGTTAATGTTCGCCGGTTTATTAGCGATAGTAGTTGCAATTCTGACGATCGGTTACCAGGCAATCAAAGCAGCGAGAAGCAACCCGGTAGATGCGCTACGCTACGAATGATTCAAATTCGGAATTTCGAATTCGGAATTCCGAATTAATTTTTGAATGTTTACAGCTATTTGCTCATCGTATTAATATTGACGTGTTAATTTTGATCCTTGCAGATGCAATGGTGGTAGTGGTTGCAATTTTAATCCGCATTCCGCATTTGAAATTCCGCATTCGAAATTCCGAATTCCGCATTCTGGGTTCTGAATTCCGCATTCGAAATTCCGAATTAATCTTCAACGCTTGGCCCGGACAAAAATAAAGCCTGGCGTTAAATTAATGAAACCCAAAACAATTTCCCCCGTTTGATTATTGATCGGCAAAAAATACCCGGAGAAAGAGACGCCATCTAAAAAGGTTAAGAGACATTTCCTAATTGTTTTTTTAATGAGGAAGCAATATCATTAAGAAGGGTGCACAACAAATTTTAAGGAGTTTAATATGGCAGATATCTGTATCCAGGTTCCGGAAATGGATTCCCACAAGCTTATTGAAGTAGAAGTAAAGGTGAATGGGGAAAAGCGGCGGTATAATTATCGTGTCGAGTTGTTCGACTGGCATGGAAAAGCGAGCACGGTGGAAGAGCGGGTTCGTTTCATGAAAGAGATGATTAGTAATTACGACCCGAACTGGCAGTTGTATCATATCGGTCAGCCGACTGACAGACACATTCCGATCATGTTTCGCCAACGCAGTCTTAGTTAGTTTCGGAAACTGAATTTGCCATTATAATCCCGCCATTGCTTCCTGGTAGTGGCTGGTTTCTTATGTACGGCAGCAACGGAGGGCATTATGCGCTTTCCCGCGGAAAGCCGCAGTGTTTTGGCCAACGGTCGTTTTAAGATTTTGGAAAATGCTTTATTACGACCCGGCGCTTCCCACCAACAATTTTTGAACATTCCACATAGATGTATCAACTACCTTGTAATCGGCCAGCGGCCGGATACCTATGATTTGGAGGCTTTATATGAAAACTAACTTTATCCGCAACAGGCTAATTAGTGTGCTAATGCTGGTAATGGCTGGGCTGCTTTTCGCCCAGGATGACAAAGCGGCATATGATGCTGCCCGCGGGATTGATGATCCCAAAGAGAAAGTTACTGCTTTAAAAAGTTTTGTAGAGGAATACCCCGAGAGCGGCAATGTTTACCGGGCTTATCGCCTGATGTATCGTGCTTACATCCAATTGGAGGATGAAGGCGGTGCAGTGAATGCTGTAGAAAAATATCTGGAGACTGCACCGAAAGGGCGCCGCGGCTCCGCTTATAACGAAGTCGCCTGGAACCTTGCTGAAAGTGGCCTGGGTTTGGAGGCCGCTAACAAATATGCCGACATGGCGGTTGAATGGGCAAAATCGCTCAATCGCCCCCGCACGCTGAGAAATATTCTCGATACGCAGGCATATGCCCGCTATCAAGGTGGCGATGCGGCTGCGGCAGTGCCGCTTCAATTACAGGCGATGGAAGGAAATGAGAATAATCCTGATATGCTTGGCCGCCTCGCCATCTATTACGCCGGCGTTGAGAAATATGACGACGCTTTAAAGAGTGTCGCAAAGGCAGCACTGCTCGGTGGGGAAGGAGAAGATGTCGAAAACCTGAAACAGTGGGCGAAGACAGCTGCCGGCGATAACGAGGCGAAGGCGCTAATCGAAAGCTATGTGCGCACGGCGGTAAAGGAATATCTTGGTGAAGAACCCACGGAAAATCATCGTCAGCGTTGCAATGCGGCTGTTTTTCTGGCAAAGTTAAATGTCGATACCGATAAGGCCGCTAAATGGACGCGCGAAGCAGTTGCATCCATTGATGCGGAAACAGCCGTTACCGAGATGGTTACTTACAATTCCGCACTGGCAACAACGGCTTTTTATGGTGGAGATTATCCCGCGGTTATCGAAACGGCTGCGCGGGTAAGTGATTTCGTTGAGCCGTGGAAGACGGAATTCTGGCATGTGCTCGGTCAGGCGTTCGAAAAAGAGGGACAAACGGAAGCAGCATTAAATGCCTACATTCAAGGGCTGCTGGTTATTAAGCCGGATAAGGTTAAAGATGCCTATTATACTCTCCACAAAAAAACGTATGGCTCTACCGAAGGAGCGGACGAAAAGATTTCTGCCACCGCAAAGAAGCTGACAAATTTTACCCCGGGCGAATTTACTGGTGATGATAAGAATAGCGGCCGGGTAGTGTTGGCGGAAATGTTTACCGGGGCGGAATGTAATCCCTGTGTTAGCGCCAATTATGCCTACCAGGCCCTCGGCAATTATTATCCTCGTTCGAAAGTGGCTATTCTAAAATATCACTTGCATATACCCGGCGCAGATCCGATGACCAATACCTCAACCGAGGCGCGGTATGCCTATTATGGCCAGAATTCCGGAACGCCCACGGCATATATTAACGGTGAGAAAGTCGGCGGCGGAGGCCCGCCGGTTGTTACGAAAAATCGTTACGTAACCTACGAACGGATCATTGAAAAATATCTTGCTAATCAAGCACCCATAACCATGAAAGCAACAACCGATCGCACAAAAGACCAGGTAAGTCTTGAGGTGCAAATCGAAACAACCTCATCAGACGCATTGAGTGGCATAACACCGGTGTTTAACGCTGCTTTGGTTGAAACAGATGTCTCCTATGAAGGCGGTAATGGCGTGCCGAATCATGAATTTGTCGTGCGTAAGCTCCTGGGAGGTGGGGAAGGTACACCGCTGGAAATGAATGGCAATACTATGGCACTGAACGAATCAATCGATTTGAGTGTTGTAGAAAGCGAATTGGCGGCATACCTGGACGAATATGCCAAGCGACCCGGTACCCGCCTGGGCAGCAGTGGCTGGCGGCAGCGTCTGGATAAGATGAACCATGATAATCTGGCGATCATCGTTTGGGTGCAGGATAAGGAAAGTAAAGCGGTATTACAGGCCTATTATGCCGATGTGCCGGCAGCTTCCGCAGCAAGGTAAAAAAGTGGCAATGGGCAGTAGCAGTGGCAGGAAAAAACTGCTTCCTGCTACTGTTGACTGTACACTCCTTCGGAGCCACTGTCAATTGGCCATCGGCAATTTGACCTAGTCCGGATCAAAAAGAAAACTGTCTGGTCTGCGCGGATCATTGAAGTGGATAAGGGTGTGCTCAAAGCCGTCCTTGTCCCGCGCAGTAACGGAAAAGAGGCCGCCCAGCTCCCCATCGGCGAGACCGGTGCGTTGGACCGAGGCTTGAAAATGCGCCCGGGTGCCATCGAAGGAAAAACCCTTCAGGAACAAAGCCTGATCATACTTTAAAGTGACGGTATTGGAGGCATTCCGATACTCAAAATGCCCGATAACAGAAACAATATCATCTGGCCCCTGGTAATCGAGAATCACTGCCTGACACACTTCATAATTCGCTAGTGATACTTGCTCTATAATTGGGGCACCATAAATCATCTTTAAATTCAATTCGATATTGTCGCTTTCGAAAATTTCCCGGGTAAGGGTCAGGTCGTAGTAGTTTCGGGCCTTTATAATAATTTCCACCGGGGCACCAACCTGGTTGTCTTCGGTCAGTAAATAGGTTAATTTAAAATTGCCAAGACTGTCGGTATAGGTGGTTTGACTGCCAATCTGAACTTCTGCTCCCCGCACATCCCGGGCGTCAAAAGTGTTGGTGATTTTGCCGGAGACGGTTGCAGTCTTCACCTGCAACTCTGCATCAAAATTATAATTAAGGAATTTTTCAGAATCGCAACTGCTGAAGACTAAAATAAGTGCAATTAGTGGTATGGATAACTTTTTTAACATCTCTACCCCCTTATCTTGGTATTTTGCGGATGCGTCTGAAAGCAATTTAAACGCACACACTTTTGAAAACAATATATGAAAATCTATATGATAAACAGATATCTGCGTCGAAATACAATGTCATTTCTTTGCCGGGGTATTCTTCTCTTCTATGCCGCTACAGGGCTTTCGGTTTCCGCCAATCCCGACTCCGGAGAAATTTTACCTACCAGGAGTGAGCTGATCGACAACTTTCGGGCGAACCGACAGGCGCTGATCGTATATGGGGCCAGTGATTCGGAATTTGTGGAGAGATACAAGACGACCTTAACAAATTTTCAAAAACAATCGCGCTGGATGCAAGTAGAACTGAAGAGCGATCAGGAAGTTCGTGTAGATGATTTGGCCGAAAAAACGGTTTACTTAATCGGCACTGTTCATTCCAATCGACTGCTAAAAAACTTGCACCAACGCCTGCCGGTACGATTTAGTAATAAAGGCATTCACCTTCACCAGAAAGTATACGGAGATGCTCAGGATCAGCTGACTTTCTATTACCCAAATCCCCATAACCCCAATTATGCGATTAACATTCTCGCCGCCAACGACGATGAACGATTACTGAATCATTTGGAAAACAGCCCCCGCTTTTTATTTAACAGCATCGGCGACTATCGGATTGTCCGAAATGATCGTTGCCTGGTGTTTGGTTTTTTCTCCCAGGAGGCGCAAGATCGCTGGCAATTTGATCCCGCCAATCATCGTGATTTCGAAGCGCAGGCAATTACAACGCTGGATACCGACAATTACCGCTTCCATTTTCATAAATCATTCCTTACTGCCCGGGAGATGTCTAACATCGCTGACCAACAGGAAGTGCGTCTGCAAGCTGCACGTCGCCTCTTGAAAAATACCGCTAACCTGGAAAAGATCGATTACCATGTCTATCCTAATTTCGAAGATAAGGGATTGATGATCGGGAATACTGATTTCACCAATGCAAATGTTGCCCGTAACGAAGTGCACACGGTCATTCGCCCGGATGTTCATGGCAATGACTTCTGCGAGGATGTTCGCGTCCTGCTTTATCAAACATTGGGGCAACCATCACACAAGATGCTTGAAGTGGGAATGAGCGTTTACCTCAGTGAGCAGTGGCGGGAGAAAGGCTATGAGTATTGGGCGAGCCGGCTCTATCTCTCCGGCAACGCCTGCCTGCTCCCGGATATGCTAGATGACAATCGGTTTAAACAGGAATCGCAATTGGTTATGGCCCCGATGGCCGGAACATTTATTGCCTATGCCATGGAAAAATGGGGAATAGAGGCTTTTCTGGAAAATTATAACACCTGGGATCCTGCCGAAAGCGAGTGGCCCAGCTTACAGGCCGGCTGGTATGATTATCTTGATCGCCTCTCGAATAAATACCGACGGCAAATTGAAAATGACCGGAAAAACTTTCAGGGGATGGAAGGTTTTCAAAAAGGGTTCTGCCATGCCCATGAAGGATATCGAATTTACAATGGTTATATTTCCAAAAAATCCGACCAGGCGCTGGCGAAGCTGAATACCATTGGGGTGAATGCCGTTTCCATTACACCCTTTAGTTATATGCGCAATCCTAATAAACCGGTGTTCCTCAACTTCTCCCGCGGTGCCGGTTCGGAAAATGACGAAAGTGTTATCCATGCAACGCTGGCAGCGAAATCGCTGGATATGGCTGTAATGATGAAGCCGCACATCTGGCTAGGAAGAAGCTGGCCGGGGGATATCGAGATGACCAATGAGCACGACTGGGATCTTTTTTTCGATTACTATTATCGCTGGATTCGCCACTATGCGCTGCTATCCGAGATGTATGAGGTCGAGAGCCTTTGCCTCGGTGTGGAACTGGCAAAGGCGACGGTGGGAAATGAGGCGCGCTGGCAGCAGTTGATTCGCCGGATTCGCGGCTTATACAGCGGCACGCTGACGTATGCCGCCAACTGGGGAGATGAGTTTGAAAATGTCAGCTTCTGGAAAGATCTCGATTACATTGGGGTGAACAGTTATTATCCGTTATCAAAAGACACTTCCGCGACCGATGCAGAATTGCTCGAAGGGGCGAAAGCGGTTGTCGCAAAAATAGAAAGTGTCCAAAAACAGTATAAGAAGCCGGTCTATTTTACCGAGATCGGTTTTACCAGCACCCGCTCGCCCTGGTTACAGCCTCATGAGGTCGCTGGTAGAAAATCTTTGAACCTGGAGGATCAGGCGCGGTGTTACAATGCAATCTTTTTGGCATTGGAGGATAAAGATTGGTGCCAGGGACTCTTTTGGTGGAAGTGGCCGAGCTTTCTGGAATACGGTGGTATGCGTGACAACGATTTTACCCCGAACGGCAAACCGGCGGAAACTGTTTTGCGGAAATGGTATGGGAAGGATTGGGGAAATTAGCATTCGGTATGTGGATAAAGATTTTAATTTCGCTGATTTTCTAAAAATTAGATGAAATATCCAATATCGAATAATAAATGTCCAATGTAAAAGTAAGGAGATGAATTACTAAAGTTTTTAAGGTTTAATTCTTGTAACAGCAACAGGGGGAAAAATGATTACGAGAAAAAAATATGACTTGGAAGATCGGTTGATTGATTTTGCCGTATTAATATGCAAAATTGCTAATCGATTGCCGTCGAACAGAGTAAGTCATCACGTTGTTGGGCAAATAATTAGAAGTAGTACAGCACCTGCAGCAAATTATGGTGAGGCACAAGCTGCTGAATCCAGAAAAGATTTTGTCCATAAAATGAAGTTGTGTTTAAAAGAATTAAGGGAGACTAAAGTTTGGATAAAATTTGTGCGCCAAATGCAGCTTTATGATCCGAGCAAGATTCAAAAAGCACTTAATGAATCTAATGAGCTTATAGCCATATTTTCCAAGAGCATCCAAACAGCACAAAACAAGTAAAGTTTCCAAACTTTTACATTGGCTATTGAATATTGAACATTGGACATTTGTATTTATCTTATCAAACCCGGAGGTATAGATAGATGGATAATTTGAGACTATGTTTGTTCAGCGGTGTTTTACTGCTATTCGTCTGGAGCTGTGCAGATAGGGGAATAGAGCCGCAACAGGTAGATACGCCGGCTTCGCCCTCATCACTCTTTAGTGACACACTGCTGGTTGGTGATTGGTCCGGCAAAACCAGCCATCAGTCGGATGTGTTCGTTTCGATTCGCCGTGACGGTAATCGGGTGAATGTAACTGGCTTCGCTGCGGAAGTCTGGAGGGATTCTCTCGGTCAATATTATACCGTGCAAACTTCCAATGCCGATGGTCTCACCTTGGTCAGCAACGCGCTTTATGAATTCCTCGGTCAGGATGCTGATGGTGTAAATGTTTCCCTTGCCGGCAATTTTTCCGAAAGCGGCATTACCATGAATGGAACAGTGATATTATACTTTCCGGAAAATGAGGAAAAAAGCGCTATGCATTTTCGTTGCACCAAGGAAGGCAACTAATTAACCAGCTAAATTGAACGAGTATAATTTTAGTATCGGCATTACCATTTTCTAAATTGCCGGAAATTTGTTTTGCCCGGCTATTTATCATGCTTATTATTGTGATATTCGCTGCTGCCAGAAAAAGCTAACTGTAAAAACCGGAAACGAAACCAGGACTGCTGCCGTGATCGCGCTGAACAATATTTTTCGCTACTATCAATCAGGTATTTCCAAAAATTATGTATTGCAGGATGTCACTCTGGAAATCGATGAAGGTGAGTTTGTGACTATTATGGGGCCGTCAGGCGCCGGGAAATCGACATTGCTGCATATTATGGGGATGCTGGATGCCCCTTCCGGTGGCTCATACAATTTTCTCGGGGAGCCGGTGCACGAAATGTCCGAGAAACGGCGCAGTGAATTTCAGCGGGAGTTTATCGGTTTTGTTTTTCAGAGCTATCATCTTATTGATGAATTAACAGTCGCGGAAAATCTTGAGACACCACTCCTTTATAAGAAAATAAAAAAATCCCAGCGGCAGGGGATGGTCGCGGAAATGCTCGATCGTTTCCAGATGGTCGGAAAAAAAGATCTCTTCCCCAATCAATTGTCCGGCGGGCAGCAGCAACTGGTCGGTGTTGCTCGTGCGTTGATTATTTCCCCGCGGTTGATTCTTGCCGATGAGCCTACCGGAAATCTCAATTCCAAACAGAGCGAAGAAATCATGGAACTGTTAACAGCCCTTAACGGGGAAGGGGTAACCATCGTGCAGGTGACCCATTCCGAAAGAAATGCGGAATATAGTGATCGCATCATTCACTTGCTTGATGGCCGTGTTGTTGATTCATAATCACTGCGATTGTGTTGCCGGCATTACTTTTTACAATATCAAATGTTCGCTGATATGTTTTCTACCTCCTGAAAAATTGAAAGTATTTATTTTGTAGCGGAACTGAAGTAAGTTCTTCGCAGCGCTGCATTGTGACCGCTGATACATCCATCTTGCCCGGTAAAAGCATAAAACCACTTGCATCTTTACTGAAAAGCACTTATACTATGCCGCATTTTACTAGTAGGAACATGGTTTATATAATTGTAAGTCTATTATAATTAATTCGCTAGAGTAAATTTGCTGAACAGACCACCATACCATTTATCCCCAACGAGATTCCGAAAAAAATTACCACTACTAGGAAAATTTTTTCCTAGTAACCGGGAAAATTTGATCATTATCACATTTGATGCAAAATCAATGTGGGGCGACTTAAGTAGTTGATTTAGATGTGTTTATGGGGATATGTGAAAAAATGTGCACGATTTTTGTATGTAAATGGCACGTTTGACTAAACGAAACAGGAGCGCAATGTTTAGCTTGTTACAATACGCCATCTTTTCTCAAAATGTTTCACTCTTTTCTGCATTTCATAAAAAAAATATCCATCAGTCATTCCTGATGACGACAGCGTCATCTCTATTATCAGCAAAACAAATTCGGTTTTAAAGAAGTCATTGGTATTCTTCTAAATATAGTTACTGGTTAATTATTAATTACAGAGTCTAATCTAAATCAGGAGGGTCAGTATGACATAAGCTTGTCGAACCCTGTTTTTCATTTGGGGTACTTCGTTTTTAATTGTTTTTGTTTTACTACAAATCGTATGGAGACAGAGAGATGAGTAAAAAAGTACTGTTATTAACAGTCTTACTGGCATTTACTCCTTTTATTGTATTTGGCCAGTCCTCCGGAAAGCTGGTAGGTGTTATTAGCGACAAGGCAAGCGGCGAAGTTCTGCCGGGCGTTAACGTCAGCCTTGACGGTACCACCTTAGGTGCAGCTTCCGACGTAGACGGTTATTTTGTTATTCTAAACGTGCCGGTTGGTACGTATGACGTAAGAGCAAGCTTTATCGGATACCAGGACGTTCTCGTTCAGGGTGTTCGTGTTTCTGCTGCTAAAACTACTGAAGTGAACTTCGCATTGCAGGAAGCTGCGATCGAAGGTCAGGCCGTAGTTATCACCGCAGAAAAGCCGCTCGTAGAGAAGCACATGACTCAGAGTGTTTCTTTAGTAACTTCTGAAGACATCGAGAATATTCCGATTCGTGGATTCAACAGTCTCGTTGCGACTCAGAATAGTGTTGTCGTTCAGGATGGTAACATTTACATCCGTGGTGGCCGTGATGATGAAGTTGGCTACTATATCGACGGTGCTTCTTCCATTAACCCCTTGAACAACACCCAATCCCTCTACATCATTCAGGAAGCTGTAGAAGAGTTGCAGGTTCTCGCTGGTGGTTACACTGCTGAATTCGGTGGTGCAAATGCTGGTATTATCAGAACTGAATTGAAAACCGGTTCTTCCGATTTCAAAGCAACTGTGGACTTCCAGACTGACAAGTTCGCGGATGAAGGTGAAGAGTTCCTGGGAACCCATTCCTTCCGTCATCACAATGCAGTAGCTACTTTAAGCGGCCCGTTGGTCGGTAACAAAGTACGCTTCTTCATTGCTGCTGAAAATGCATTCCAGGGTGACCGTACTCAGCGTTTCAGTGAAGCATTTACACTGACAGACCTGATTGACGAGCAGCCTGCAAATGCAGCATATATTGATACATTCGCCACCTACGATTATCCGGATGGCTTTACTCCGGATCGTGAAGAAGATCTCTGGGCAGCTCAAGGTACATTGCTGTTTGATTTTCAGCCGCTGCAGATTCGTTTAAGCGGTTCTCACAGTGCCCGTACCCGTCAGTTCAACACTGGTGTTGGCAACAACACTCCGATGTTGGATGTATTGAACGAGCGCTATTGGGAGCAAGCATTCTCTAATACCTTGATTTCCAGTAAGTTGACTTATGTCCTCAATCCGAAGAGTTTTCTTGAAGGTACTTTTAGTATGTTCAACTCTAATAGAGAAGATGAAGACAGCTATTTCGGTAATGACTGGCAAAGCTGGTATGATAGTGCGAAAGTTTCCCAGGCCACCGGTGGCGCGGTTACATACCGTGATGCATGGAGACCGAGAGCCAACTATCGTTTCAACGGTTGGAATTTCGCCCGTAATGGCGATCCCAGAAATGGTTTTGTCCATCAAAAGCAGAACTATATTTCTGGTGCCCTGAATTTCGTAACTCAGGCCGGCCGCCATCACGAATTGAAAATTGGTGGTGACTTCCGTCGTTATACACTGAGAAGATTCGCTGTACAGCCTGCTGCTATGAATCAGCTGGATGTATTTAATGTTGCTAATATCGAAGACGTACCGGTTACTTCTTGGATTTCCAATGCACAGCCGAACAACTATGGCTTTGACATTTATGGCAACGAAGCTAATGATGATGCATTTACAGGTGATGGTATTCAGACTGCAGACGCACCGAAGAATCCGGTATTCTCTTCGTTCTATCTGCAAGACAAAATTGAATACAATGACTTGATCATCAACGCTGGTCTGCGTTTTGACTATTTCGATCCGCAAGGTGAAAGACTGGATCTGGACAACTTGGTAATCGATGCGAATACCAATACCATTTCCCAGGAATCCTGGATTGAGCAGGATGTATTCCAGCAAGTAAGCCCCCGTTTGGGCTTCTCCTTCCCGGTAAGCGAACGGACGAATTTCTACATGCAGTATGGTAAGTTCATCCAGATGCCGGAACTGGAAGCAATGTTCTCCGGTAGCGCACGCTACAATTTCGAATATATCGGCGCTGGTTTCTCATTCCAGAACCCGAGTGGTTATGGTTTGGATCCGGTAAGAACCACTTCTTACGAGATTGGTTTCCGTCAGCAATTAAGTTCCGTTGCTGCATTTGACTTGACTGGTTTCTATCGCAATGTAAAAGGTCAGGTTCAGGTAGACAAAGTAAGTGCTGCTAGCAAAACTTTTAACGTTTTGGTTAATGGTGACTTCGCTACGACCAAGGGCTTGGAATTCAGCATGACCTTGAGAAGAGTGCAGCGCATCCAGGCACAGTTGAACTATACTCTCAGCCAGGCTGAAGGTACTGGTTCCACCAGAACATCTAACGTAGCTGCTCTGGAACGTTCTACTCCGCGTCCGAATGTTGTAAATCCGCTGGATTTCGCACAGGCGCATACCGGTTCAATCAATCTTGACTATCGTTATGGTAACAACGACGGCGGCATCCTTCAGAACTTTGGTGCCAATGTTCTCTTTACCTTCAACAGTGGTCACCCGTTCACCTTTGCTGAGAGTGAAGTTGGACAGGCTAATGCTTACAACTCTGGTGTTGACTATATGAATGACACCCGTGCCCGTAGAGCATTGGAAGAAGTTGGTAGCTCCACCACGCCGTTCAATCAAATTTTCGATCTGCGTTTGGACAAATCCTTTAATCTTACAAATAAACTGGGCGCAACCGTATACATGCGTGTGAACAACCTGTTCAACACCAAGAATGTTGTTAATGTATACAATGCAACCGGTAATGCCGAAGACGATGGTTTCTTCTTCAACATCAACGAAGCAACTCGTAACGGCTATCTGGAAGCACATGGTGAAGACTGGGTAAATCAATACCAGGCGATCAATATCGTGAATGGCCAATCTTACTGGGATGAATTAGGTCTCCAGCTGTATGGCAATCCGCGTCAAATCTTCTTTGGTGTTAAGCTGTCTTACTAATCATGTCGCTTTTCGTGATTTGAGAAAAATTTGATAAGGAGCAAAATAATGAATAAAAAACTCTTCATCGTATTAACCTGCCTGATTGCCTTTTCTCTGGCAACCTCCGTGTTTGCCAAGGGGCCAGACGGTGAAAATACAAGAACGGTGTATAAGCCAAACTCTGATTTCGTAGAGATCACCGTTACCAATGCCTCTAATTGGGAGTATTGGCTTACTAACGCTGGTAAATCCGCACACACTCCGGAAGATAACTCCGGTGGTATTTACCCGCGTGCAACTGCTGCAACGATTTATCAAGATGGTCTTATTTGGGGTTCTGTTGTAAATGACACCCGTAACCCTGACGATCCTGCTATTCGTGTTGGTGGTTCTACTTATCGTATCGGTACTGTTCCGGGTCACATCGTGACTCCTGGTACCGCAACAACTCCGCCGGTTGCTTCTGATGCAAACGCTGCCCCGATCTATCGTATTCGTACGGACTGGGAAAGCCTGACTATCGGTGAAGCTACACTGGTTAACGATGCTGCAGACATCTTCCGTGTTGCCCGCGATGCGGTTACTCCGGAAATGCAGCAAGCTGTATTAGATCAATACAGAGATGACTGGAACAACTGGCCGACCGCATTAGGCGCTCCGGTTGATGGCAGTGGCAATCCTGGTATTGCTGGTGCTGACCAGGTTATCTGGTTTGTAGTAAACGACCTCGACGATGGTGCTTCCACAAATCTGTATGGTTCTCCTTCGACTGGTCTCGAAATTCAAACCACTCTGTGGGTTTACAATCAGCCTGGTGCTACACTGGGTCAGATTATCTTTAAGCGTTTCAAGGTTATCAACAAATCCGGTCTTCGTTTAGACTCCATGTTCATTAGCCAGTGGAGTGACCCGGACGTTGGTGTTTATACTGACGACTATGTTGGTTCCGATGTTGCTAGAAGTTTAGGTTTTGCTTACACCGGTAGTTTGACTGACGGTGACTTCGAAGCTTTCGGTCTGCCCCCGGCAGCTGTCGGTTATGACTTCTTCCAGGGACCGTTGGTAGACGGCGTTGCTGGTCAGGACCTTAATGGTAATGGCGTAGACGATGCTTCTGACTATGGTCTTTCCAATTTCCAGGAAGTAGGTCCTGGTAAAATTAACCTGCCGATGACCTCTTTCGGTTATTTTGCTGCAGGTAGCGCTATTTCTGACCCGACTTTGGGTGACTATGAAGGTACTCTGCAGTGGTATAACCTGTTAAATGGTTACCTGCCGCTGGATGATATCGAAAACCCGCAGCCGTTTACCGCTGGTTTTGGCCCGAATGCTGGCCAGGCAACCTTCTTCCCAGTTAGTGGTGACGCTGTTAAGTCCACTGGTGACATTGACGGTTTTGGAACTAACTTGCCTCCTGGCGACCGTCGTATGACCCTGAGCTCCGGTCCTTTCACTATGGAGCCTGGTGATGAGCAGGAAATCGTACTCGCTGTTGTGGGTGGTATTATTGCCCAGGATGGTGGTAACAACCGTAATGCGGTTGCAGCTGTAAAACTGAATGATGACTTTGCTCAGTTTATCTTCAACGCACGTTTCGAAGGCATTCCTTCTCCTCCTCCGGCACCGAAAGTTGTTGTTACGCCGCTGGAAGACCAGGTTGTACTGGAATGGGGATCCGATGCTGAACGTATTACTGCGACTGAAGCAGACGATGCATTGTTAGGCTTCAACTTTGAAGGTTATAATGTTTATCAATTACCGAGCGCCAGCGCTACCAAGTCTCAGGCAACGCTGATTGCTACTTTTGATAAAGACAACACAATCTCCCAGATCAACCAGGATCAGTTCCTGCCGGAATTTGGTGACATTGTAAACGTTCCGGTTCGTTTCGGAACCAACACCGGTCTGCAGCGCTTTATCTCCATTGATAGAGACTTTATCAAGGACACTCCGCTGTTTGCTGGTAACCGCTACTACTATGCAGTAACTGCATACAATGCAAAAGACAAAAATGGCGACGGCCTTGTGGATACAGACGTTCCGGAAGCTTCTCTCGAGAGCTCCCTGGAAATCATCACTGTTATCCCGCAGTCCCCGAAGCCTGGCACGGAATATCCGAGCTCCGTTGGTGATGCTCTTGAAGTTACCCGTACTGGCGGCGCCAGCACAGGTGGCGTTACTGTAGAAGTTGTTGACCCGGCTGCAACTACTGGCGACAACTACGAAGTAAGCTTTGAAGATGAGCCGCAGTATTCTACCAACGCTACTGGCGATACCACTGGTACCTGGTACAAGTGGCGCTTAACCAACACTTCGACCAACCAAGTACTCACTAGTGGCAACACTAACCTGAATGGTGACAACAACTATAACATCTATGAAGGTGTTTTGGTTCGTCCGTCCGGTCCGAAATTAGCCGGTCTTGCTGGCTGGGACTTCTCCGGTAATCGTTGGGTTTCCGGTGTAAACTGGGGTGGTCAGGAATTCTTTGGTGGCCTGGACCTCGGTGCCAATTTCTTTGGTTCTACATTAACACTTGCTGACTTGTTCCCATTACACATGGATTGGCAAGATCAAGCTGACGTTGATGCGAATGGTTATGCCAGTAAAGGCGCCACCGTTCGTCGTGACTTAGGTTATCCTTTCTCCGGTATTGGTGAATTACCTTTTACCGCCTGGGATAATACTGATCCGGCTAATCCGCGTCAGGTTAACGTTTCTTTCGTAGAAGATGATACGCAAGGTGCGCCTGGTGTTAACGCTAACCTGATTTGGGACATGGGTTGGAATGGTACTGAATTTGGTGCGCTTGGTGCCCGTGAATATCTGTTCTTCCACAACACTGACTATGATGAAGGTGCTACCTATGCTACTGGTGCTGATCCTACATCTCAGGACGTGGCTTATGCAATCTGGCCGCAGCAGCGTGGTTCTCGTGGATATTTATTAGCAGAGTTCACCATGGACATCTTCGCTAACTTGCCGAACAATCCCGATGACAAATTCACCTTCTCCACAGAAGCTGTTGTTACCGGCGATGATGGCATGGCACGCGCCGAAGTTGAAAGAATTAACGTTTTCCCGAATCCTTACTATGCTTTCAACCCGGAAGAAGCAAATCGCTTCAACCGTTTCGTTACTTTTACTCATCTGCCGCAAAAAGCAACGGTTAGAGTTTTCAGTCTTTCCGGTGTTCAAGTGCGCAAACTGGAGAAGAATGACGAATCTCAATTCTTACAGTGGGACCTCTTGAACGAGTCCACCCTGCCGGTAGCAAGTGGTGTTTATATTTGCCACATCGAACTGCCTGACCTGGGAATGGAAAAAGTTGTTAAAGTATTTATCGTTCAGGGTGCTGAAATTCTGGAATACTTCTAATGAAGAAGTCAGCTGATGATCGCTGCCAGCTAACAAGTAAAACACTGGCAGCACCAATCAGAATGAGTAAAAGTAAAACGTTAGGATTTTGTTTAATGAATAAGGAGCAAATAATGAAACATAAAAATTTCATTGGGGTAGTTGCCCTGATAGCACTGGTGCTCTTTTTAGGCTTGACCCCGGTATTTGCCGGTGATCCTGCCCGTCTCGGTACTGCTGCTGGTGAGCAGGTATTGGTACCTGTTGGCGCGCGCAGTCTGGCAATGGGTGGCTCCAATATTGCATATACTTCCGGTTTGGAAGCACTCTATTGGAACCCGGCAGGGATTGCTAAAATGCAGAGCAGTGCTGCTGGTACATTCTCCACCATGCAGATTTTTAATGATATAGATGTAAATTATCTGGCACTCGGCGTAAAAGCTGGTGCATTGGGAACAATTGGTTTAAGCCTGAAAGTTTTTGATTTTGGCGATATTCCGATTACAACCAACGAAGATATTGACGGCGCTACCGGCGCAACTTTCGCACCGACTTTCTTGACTGGTGCATTGACCTATGCTCGTCGTTTGACGGACGTTATTCAGGTTGGTGCTACTGCCAAGTTGATCACTGAGAGTGTGCCGCGTGCAAGCGCTAGTGCATTTGCATTCGACGTAGGTATCCAGTATCATAATCTCGGCGGCATCGACGGTATGTCCTTCGGTCTCGCAGTGAAGAATATTGGTTCCAACATGTCTTATGGCGGTTCTGCTTTCCTGATTCAGGCTGCAGACCAGGCTACCGGACGTAATGACTTCCGTGAGCGCCCCACTGCAACCCACGAACTGCCCGCAACGGTAGAACTGGGTGTTGGTTACCTGCGTAACATCAACGAAGAAAACTCCGTTCAGTTCAACGGAAACTTCGAAAACAACAACTTCGGTAATGACAACTTCCGTTTTGGTGTTGAATACATGTATTCCGATCTCTTTGCTTTAAGAGGCGGCTACCTGTTCACCAACAATGTTGACTCCGAAGACCAGCTGTATTCCTTTACGCTGGGTGTTGGCCTGCATTACAATGTTGGCGGCACGGACATGACTTTTGACTATGCATTCCGTGATTCCCAATATTTCGATGGTAACAATCTGTTCTCCTTGACCATTGGTTTCTAAGTAGATCAGATAACCATCTTACATTCGGAAGAGGCCGGTATTCTTATACCGGCCTCTTTTTTTATGGAACCAATCCGCTTTCCGGAGGTGAATTTAACATTGGGTTTTCGGGATAATTTTAGTAGATTCCGGTCATTTGAATGTTACAAAGGCGGATATGAAAAGTAAGTTTAAATTGTTTCTTTTGTGGGTGTTGCTATTACCGGGGGGGCTGGTAATGGTAAACGCGCAAGACAATATCCGTATGTTTCTGGATTATGCGAGATTCCGCTACGATGATCGCGATACTTATCTGGAAATCTATTATATGCTCTACGATGTTTCGGAAGCAGAAACTTTTTCGGTCGAAAACATCTCTTTAACCTTCTCACTGTCCGACATTATCCGCGACAGCACCCTGGCAACTTCACAACTGGATATATCTCTCACTAATTCAAATGGATTTAATCTCTCCAAAGCAAAAGGCAGCGTTATAAAGACGGTATTGCCTCCCAGTAAATATAAAATAAAGATGGTTCGGAAAGCTGTTGATGGCAGTGGTATAGATTCCTTGAGCCGGGAATTTACAGTAAAGCCATTTATTGCAGAGAAAATCCTTTTGAGTGATCTGGAGCTTTGTGCGAACATTCTGACCAACTCTACGAATAAAAAAGGATTATTCTATAAAAATACCATGGAAGTGATTCCGAATCCCATGCGTACTTATGGCAGTGCGGTTTCCCAGCTCTATTATTACAGTGAAATTTATAATCTGAAAAGTGCCAATACGGATGAAGAAGTTGATGTCGAAATTGCTATCGTTGATTTAAAAGGGAATGTGCAGGCGCATAAACAGTATAAACGTAAAAAAGCTTATGAGTCGCTGGTTGAACAGGGAATGTTTGATGTTTCCGGACTCAAGAACGGACTTTATACCATTGTCTTTATCGTTAAGGACCCTCACAACGATTACTCTGTCTATACACGGAATAATTTCTATGTTATCAATTCCAGCGAAGAACTGGCAGAAACCCGGGACTTTATGGCCCTTTTTGCGCAAAGCGACTACTTTTCCATGGCAGAACCGCGAATCGATGAGAAATTTGATCAGGCGATTTATATTGCTTCCCAGGAAGAAAGAGATATATACGCTCAGCTCAGTGAGCTGGAAAACAAGCGGTTTTTCCTGTTCAAATTCTGGTTTGACCGGGAAGTTCATAATCCCGGATTGGAGAAGGAATACTACCAGCGAGTTGAATACGCCAACGAGAATTTCCGCTTTTACAACAATATGGGCTGGAAAAGCGATCGCGGTAGAGTGCATGTTATTTATGGGTTTCCGGATCAGGTGCTCCGCCACCCGCTAAATCCCGATGCGAGGCCATTTGTGGTCTGGTTTTATCATGACCTGGAAGGAGGCGCAAGATTTCTGTTCGTTGATGAAAGCGGATTCCGTGATTATAAGCTGATGAGCTCTACCATGCGCGGAGAGATCTATGATCCATCCTGGGATGAACTTCTCTATTCAGAACAGTAATTAGCGGCTCACCCAATATTGGTAAGTTTTGCCTTTTTTTTTAATCACTCCTTGGTATGAATGCCCCAAATATGGTATTTTATTTATATCTTTTAAGCGCTATCTTTATTTTAGAGGAGATAAGGTAACGCAGATAATATTTTAGTACTAAGGAGAAGTTATGAAGTCAACATTAAGAATTTGCTGTCTGTTTTTAGTTCTGATAGGCTGCATGCAAACAGGATTCGCAAACGGCGAAATGAAAATGTATCTCGACTTTGCGAGGTTCCGCTACGATGATACAGACACCTACCTGGAAATTTATTACTCCCTTTATGATCAGCGTAATGAAGTTGTTGAGAATTCGGAAGTATTTCTGGATTTTTCGTTGGTAAACGAGAATGATCAAACAGTGCTGGCATCCGAGCGCATAACTGTTCAAATGGAAAAGCCCGATGCATCCGGTCAGGCAGTACGTGGTAGCTTAATTAAGACAGTGCTGCCACCAGGCGACTACATGATCAAAATGCTTCGCTTGAATGAAGCCGGCACTGCCAGTGTTGATTCAATCAAATACGATTTTAAGACCACCTCATTTAAGGACGAGAAGATCAAAGTAAGTGACATCGAACTTTGCTCCAACATTCGCTCCAATTCCCCTAACAAAGAAGGTCTTTTCTACAAAAATACAATGGAAGTATATCCGAATCCCACCCGGATTTTTGGAATGTCCAATCCGCAATTATTCTACTACCTGGAAGTTTATAATATTACCAAACATGCCAGCGATCCGGAAGGAATGATCGAGGTGCATGCAGCAATCAAGGACAAACAAGGGAATACTCTGGAACAAAAACGCTATCAAAGAAATCGCAATTCCGAATCTCTGGTCGAGGTTGGCAGATTTAACATTGCTAAACTGGATAATGGACTTTACACACTTATGGTTGCTGTTGTCGATCCGGTTTCTGAATACTCGGCCTTTAATATCAGTAATTTTTACGTGGTAAACAAAGCGCAGAGTGGTTTTGGGGACGACCCAATGGCGATCTTCCCGCAGAGCGAATATTATAATATGTCCGAAGACGTTGTAGACGATCGCTTCGAGCAAGCCAAATACATCGCGACCAAAACTGAATTGCTTGTATATGAATCACTGGCTTCCGTTGAAAACAAGCGGATGTTCGTTTATAAATTCTGGTTTGACCGGGAAAGAGAAACACCCGGTTTACAGGAAGAATATTATACCAGAGTCGCCTATGCCGACGATCAATTCCGTTTCTCCAACCGGGATGGCTGGAAGAGCGATCGCGGACGGGTTTATATCCTTTATGGCGCGCCGGATCACAATCTGAGACGCCCCAACAACCTCAATAGCGAACCGTATGAGATCTGGACTTACCACAACCTCGACGGCGGTGCAAAATTCCTTTTTGTTGATGAAACCGGATTTAAGGATTATCGCTTGAGAAGTTCTACCTTACGCGGGGAGTTTTACGATCCTTCAATGGAAATATATTTTACCGAAGACGGTGTGCAGTAAACCAAAAAGCTTACATTCACATCTCCCTCAGAGAAAAGGCCGAATTCCATTACGGAATTCGGCCTTTTAATTTTTACAGATTTGTATAAGTCTTTTTTAGAAGGTAGTAGAATATTGCAGAACGGTTTTCCGGGTGGATTCTATTACTAGCGGACGCACAGAGTATTCCTTGTTAAATAGATTGTTAATAACGATAGCAAGGCGATGGCGATCGCTGAAATTATAACCAAGCCGCATATCAAAGATATGATTCCCACCATTGTTATCCCGCCGCCACTCTACAATACCGGAAGTTAACGGGTTAAATCCGTCATTAGGATCATCCGGATCATCATCGAATTCGATAAACGCCAAATCGATATTGTCCATAAAGCTGGTATAACGATAGCTGGTTCCGATCAGGAAGCGATTATAATTCAACTCTAAATCTGCCCGTAAGATATGGCGAAGGCGATATTTCAGGATATGATCTGTGGTATCGGAACTGGTAGAAAGATAGGTGACTTCCCGTCCGCCGGAAGTTTCCCGGGCATAAACAAAATCCGGGGTCAGTGAAACCGGTTTGGTATAAGTGTATCCGGTTAAGGTCTGAAAATCGACGCCGCCAATTTTACCCTGCCCGATTAGCGATACATCCAGGCCGGTAACGCGTGATTTGCCGGTGTTCAGCGATTTAAAGCCAAAACCGAATAAGGGATCGGTAAAGCCACCCCAGCCACCAAAGGTGAATTCAATGTAGTCATCATATTCCTGATGAAAATAGGCGAGATCAAGAAAACCCCGGAAATCTGCGATCTGAAAACCTTGCTTAATGCCTGCTTCCGCATTCCAGCTGGTTTCCGAACGCAAGGTATCATTGGGATAAACAACGACAAACCCCGCCTGTGTCTGTATAAATTTTTCCGCAATGGATGGGAAGCGATAGCCCTGGCCGTAAGATGCTCTAAGGAAGGTGCCGACCCCAAGTCGATAGTTAACGCCTGCTCGAAAAACCGGTTTCGATTCAGAGGAATCATTGATGGCAAACTTTTCCAGGCGCATACCACCGGAAATATTCAAACGGTCAAATAGCTTTTGATCCAGCTGGGCATACCAGGCGACATTCTCTGCGCTATTGGAGCCATCCGGATTGCCGCCGGAATAAAGCTCAGATTCGCCATCGGTAAACATTCCCATGACCCCGGTGGTTAGATTCATGCCTTCGATACCTACCGGCGCAAAATTTTGATGTACTTGCAGCTCGCCAAAATACACGTTCGACGAATTGGCCTGATCGTTATCATTGTCATTGTTCAAGCGACTGAATCGGCCGCGGAAGCTGTACTTGGTGCCCTGGGGGGAAACGTAATTGATAAATGGGTCGATATAGCCGATGGTTTGTTTTGAAGTTGTCGCTGCGCCTTCAAAGGGGCGGTAGAGATCTACCCCGATGCTGTCCCACAACAGCGTACTAACGGACTGCGCTTTCTGCCAGCTGGTATTAACACCATAATCGAGGCCGACGATATTCGGGTTGCGATGGCGTAAATTAACGCTAATTCTGCCCCGGGTAGCAGCATCCGCCCGGTTAACTTCGAAAGGATCATACGTCTCTTCATAAGGGATTTTAACCAGTTCGCCGGCTTCATTTATTTCGGTTCTTTCGAATGGTCCGAGATGGCCCTGGTCGGCGAGAAAACTACCGCCAATCATTACATCAAAGTTGTTAATGATGCGGGAGTGCAAGAAATTTGCACCGTTAACAATTGGGGTTTTCTCCCAATATTTTGCTGCTTCATCTTTCGGGTCACCGTAAAAACCACTGAAGAAAGATACCTTGGTTTTCGGTTCACCGCGCGGATAGGCAGTCCGCACGTTGATAACGCCATTTAAAGCTGCAGATCCATATAATACCGATGATGCACCTTTAATTACCTCAACCTGTTCAACATTCTCCACGGGAAAAAATCCCCAGGTCGGCCTGCCGGCATCCCCGGATAGGATTGGTAAATCATCAATAAGAATCATGACCCGACTGCCGGCGCCAAAGCTAAATCCGCTACCGCTCCGGATCTGCGGTTCATTGTCTACAATCGATACGCCAGGCACTTGATCAAGGATTTCATCCATCGATGTGGTGTTCTTATTTTCGATCATTCGCGGCTGTAGAACTTCCATCGATACAGTTAACTCTCCCAGGTCCTGTTCGAATTTACCAGCGGAAACTACGACGATTTCCCCCTCGACTGCCTCCGTATTCATTGCAACATTTAACCTGCGGGTTTGGCCGGCAGCGATCTCCACATTCCGTTTAACTTCTTCATAACCGATATAGATAAAAGAGACCTGATAACTTCCCGGTGGGACGTCCAGATTATACCTGCCCTCAGCGTCCGAAGTGCCGCCAAGTGTTTCACTCAGTACGATATTAACTGCTGCTAATCCCTGGCCGTTATCGGCGTCTGTTATTTTACCTGTTAAACGCCCGTTCTGAGCATAAGAAAAGGATAAGCACAATGTTAAAACAGTAATCATCCATAATGTGTATCTAGCCATTTCCAACATCTCCTGATCATATTAAACGCAAGCTTCTTTTCAATGAACTGCGCTACTTTGCACTACAAAAAAGAAGGTCATTTACTCCGAAAGAGCGAAATGACCTTCTTAAAAAAAAGTACTGCCAATATCTATTTAAGCAATATCATTTTTTTTGTCTGTTCAAAATCCCGGGTTTGCAAACGGTAGAAATAAATACCGCTGGGAAAATCGGTTGCATTCCAGGTAACCACATGCTGACCAGCATTGAGTGTACCACTGGCAAGCGTTGCAATTTGTTGCCCAACAGCATTAAAAACTGCCAGTGTGGCCTGCTGCGATTTTGCTAAAGTAAAAGAAATTGTCGTTTCCGGGTTAAAAGGATTCGGATAGTTTTGCGTCAATTCGTAATTGTTTGGCTGTGCGGCCAGCTCGTCATCAATCGCAGTCGGATTGCTTGGGAAAGTGAGAATTTGCCCGCTGGGGGTAAATGCGTTCAAGCCAAGGGAAACGCCATTCTGGTTTTGAGACGGATCCAAAAAGCCGGTAGCTGTGATGATAAATGTGCTATCTGCCCAATCGGTCAGATCAACATCGAAAGCGCCATAATTCATGGTGCCATCGGGAGATTTCAACTCTATAACATAAGCACCGGGCGCTACTGAGGCATAATCGGAGACATCACCATATTGCAATCCGTTGAAGAGTGTGCCGACATCGCGCGCGACAACATCTACTGCGGGAGCATCTGTAACGGTATGTGCAACGATAAAATCTACCATACCCGGACTGCTGGACTGCTCTCTAACGCCACCTTTTAAAGTAAAATCCAGGAAGGTATCGCGGCCATCAGGGTTTGGCGCAAATGATGCAGGATCACTAAGGCCACGAACAACACCGATGTAGGTAATATCGGTGGAAAGGGTGGTAACAAAATTAACCAGCGTGTCTGCAGCAGATGTGCTATTGCCCGGGGCAGCGCCAACATTGATGGGGATATCGGCAAAGGGTACATCTGCCATCGGGGTTGCGCTGCGATATTGAACATCGTCGAGAGTGATAGTAATAATACTGACGGAAATATAAACATCGGCGGGATGCAAAAGATCATCCGAAATAGCATGAACGGCTTGCAGTCGCTGCGCTTGTATTGAAAATGTGAAAGTTAAAAGCAATGCTAAAGAGATTAATAATTGTAGCTTTTTGTGCATGAAATCCTCCGGATATAAACGTTAATGCAATTTAGAGGCAACGCAAAACAGACCTGGCTATCTGCCAGATGATAAAAATGAGATTACTAAAAATTTTCGGTTTTTATCGGATTGCGATTATGCCCCTTTGGTAAATCAAAATACTTGAGAATAATGAAAGTGAATCAAGTCTGCCCACAGTATTTTGCAGGCAGACTGTTCAAATAGGGAGGTTTAGAAACCGTACATCAGACTAAAGTTGAAAGAGCTAACTTCTGAGAAGTTATAGTCTGCGAAAATATTCAAGCCAAGCAGGCTCAGGCCGGTACCGACAATAAAACGATCACTATTTTCACCTTCCAGGTCAAAACTGAGATTTGCCGGAATACCATTCAGTTCAAAATCATAATCAACGGCCATGTTTGCGCTTTCGCGAAGATAGCCAACATAAGGGGTGAAGCTGGCAGTGCCACTGCGGAAAGTCTTGCTGACCTGCAGGCCATATGCATCTGTGGTCACTTCCATTGCTTCTTCGATTTCAACTTTTTGGGTGAAATAAGAGATGGAGAAATTTACCGGCAATTCATTTGCAAACCATACTGCCGGGTTGTGCTGGATGCCGAAACCAAAATATTTCAGGTCACCGACTTCATCAGCTATGCTGATCGGCGGCAGGTAACGAATCGTTGCCTGGGTGCCATAAACGGTACCAAGAGATAACTGCGGTGCAACGGTGGGGAAGATGCCGGAATCGATTAAACCGGTAATTGTGTTGCCATCACCATCGGTTACATTAATGGTTTCGCCACCAACTGTAAAGGATTGCCCACTTGCAGTCACTGTTTTTTGATCCGGTGTCACTTGAAGAATGTCGTCTTCACTACCGAAGATGGTCGGTCCGGTAATTGTTGCGGTAAACTCGGTCGCAGTAATTGCGTCAATTAAAGCGGATTTTTCGGCAGCACTTAATGCATCATAGCTGGATCCGAGGGATTCTCTTGCAAGCGTTTCCGCATCTCTTTCATTGAATTGAAAAATAACATCCAGCAGTTGGAAAATGTCTTCTTCGCCATCAATAAAAGCACCCATACCAACGATACCGATGCGCAAATCAAAATTGGAAATGTCCGGGTCCGGTGCTTTGGTCATCCAGCCAGTATTCAGGTTGGCGCCAACAGCATTTACCAGCGGCTGTGCAAATTCACTGGCGGCTGATTCCGGTAAACTTTCGAAAACGCTTTCCAGGGTACTACCGGATTCGCTTTCCTGAGCCGTAAGGGGTAAGGTAAAAGCAGCGACCAGCAGCATCGTAAATAAGGTAAGAAAAATTTTTCCAGGCAAATCAAGCATGCTAAGGCGTATAGTTTTTGGTTTCATCTAGCTGTTCCTCCGGTTAAATTGGGTATATTCACTATCGTTTCATTTGCAGGGTAAAAAATCAGTTAAAAATGAACTTAAGCTCTTTTATCTTAAAGAACATAAAAATTGATAAAATAAGTTAGCATAAATTATTTCATAATCAAGAGATTTCATCGTAATCAGCGATTGAAACAGGGGTAAAACGAGTATCAAAAATCAGAAAATTTAGACACTGCTTTAAGTCGAATCTGACACTCCTGGAATCAAATTTGGATAGGTTTTTCGCTAAAATTTTGTTTTTAACGGCTGTTGAGAATTGTATTACTGGATAATTGGTTGTAAAGGATGATATGAAATCATATAACTACGTGATAATTGGCGGAGGGATGACAGCGGATGCGGCGGTTCGGGGGATTCGCCAGGTGGATAAGACGGGTACAATTGGCATGTTCTCGCGGGAACCTCATCCGCCATATAATCGCCCGCCCCTGTCAAAACGACTCTGGCTGGGTAAGCCGGAAACATTTATTTGGCGGGGCACTGAAAAGCTGGATATTTCCATCCATTTGGAATGTACTGTAGAAAACATCGATCCTGATAAAAAGTTTATTGCGACAGCCGCGGGTGAGCAGTATGGTTATGATAAATTATTGCTGGCCACCGGTGGTTCGGTCATCCGTTTACCGTTTGGTGATGAGGAAATTATCTATCTGCGCGATCTGGAAGATTATCGCCGGCTTCGCCAGTTGACTGACGAGAACAAACATTTTGCGGTTATCGGCGGTGGCTTTATTGGTTCGGAAATAGCCAATTCCCTGCTGAAAAATGAGCAAAATGTGACGATGATTTTTCCCGAATCCGCAGTTTGTGGAAATATCTTCCCGGAAGAAATTGCTGCATATTTAACCGGTAAATTCCGGGATAATGGTATTGATGTTCATACAAACGCACTCCTTAAACAATTGGTACGGGCAGGGGATAAATTATCGTTGCGTTTGGATAACGACGAGATGCTTGCTGTTGATGCCGCTGTCGCCGGTATTGGGATTCGCCCGAATATTAAATTGGCCAGCGATGCCGGGCTTCAGGTCAATAAAGGCATTGTCGTAAATAAAAACCTGGTTACTTCCGTCGCAGATATCTATGCAGCCGGTGATAATGCGGAATTTCACGATGCCGTTCTGAATACCCCGCGGGTTGTCGCTCATGAGGAAAATGCCAATATGGGCGGCTATTATGCGGGGATGGCAATGGCGGGAAGTCCACAAGAATATAAGCTTTCCCCTTATTTCTATTCCAAATTGTTCGATATCAATTACGAAGGTATTGGGATTGCTGATGCAAAGCTTGATACCTGGATTGATTGGCAAATCCCTTTCCAGGAAGGGGTAATTTACTACCTTGAGGAAAATCGTCTTCGGGGAATCGTCCTTTGGAACAAGCCAAAGAAGCTTAAGTTTGCCCGGGCATTATTAGCGAGTGGGGAAGCGTTTGCAGAAAAATCAGCATTGACGGGAAAGATTGAATAGTCCGTACATAAAAAACTGCCGTCCGAAATCGAACGGCAGTTTTAAAAAAGTATCAACTCTGAAAAGCGTTTACTTGAGCATCCCGATTTTTTTGGCCCAGGTTTTAAACTCGCGTTTATGGGCAAGCGTGAGGTTCGGGGGAACATCGATTTCGATGCGAACATAGTGATCACCCTGATCATTGGTCGTTTTTACACCCATACCGGGCAGGCGGAATATTTTTGCGCTGCTGGTGCCCGGGGGAATTTTTAACTTCACAAACTTTCCACTGACCGTTTTGACCTGTAGTTCGGTACCAAGAATCGCTTCCGCAACATTAATGTAAATATGCGAATGGATGTCGTTGCCGCGCCGTTCAAATTCCGGATGGGGGGCAATTTTAATAATCAGGTAAAGATCGCCCGGAGGGCCGCCTTGAACTGCCGGCGCACCATGGCCACGAATGCGGATTTTCTTCCCATCGTCGGTGCCTTCGGGAATCTTGATCTTGACCTTTTTGTTACTACCAGTCTTGATGATCGTTTCGCCACCATTGATCGACATTTCGAAAGGAATCGTAATTGTCGATTCCATATCGGTTCCCCGGGATTGAGTGCCGGGGCCGGGCCCATTGAAAAAATCATCAATATTAAAATTAAACCCGCCATCCTGCTCATTGGGGCCAAACAGATTACTAAAGATATCCTGTATATTTTCGGCCTGTGTCCGATAGCCACCGGAGGCGCCGGGATTAAAACCACCAGGCCCCATGTTGCTGTAACCACCGCGTCTCAACATGTCATATTTGCTGCGCTTTTGGCTATCGCCCAGTACGCTGTACGCTTCACCAATTTGCTTGAACTTTTCTTCCGCAGCTTTATCGCCACCGCTTGAGTCCGGGTGATACTGTTTGGCCATCCGGCGGTAAGCGCTCTTGATTTCATCTGTTGAGGCACTTTCCGAAATACCGAGTACCTGATAATAATTTGTTTGAGGATTCATCCACTAAACCCCTTCTTCAATCTCGCTTTTTATCTCTGCAGTTTCCTGCCAATCTTTGGATTTCTGTTTATCCTTATTATTTTTACGAGATTTTAAAGCATGGGTGATGACTTCGCTCATATTTTTCACTAAAATAAATTCCAGATCTTTTTTAACCGTATCAGGAATCTCTACCAAATCGGCTTCATTCTTCTCCGGCAGGATGACCCGCTTCAATCCGGCACGGTGTGCAGCGAGCACTTTTTCCTTGATGCCACCAACCGGCAGCACCTTGCCACGCAGGCTAATTTCGCCGGTCATTGCGGTATCATTGCGGACCAAACGACTGGTGAGCAGAGAAAGTAATGCCGTAAACAGTGTGACACCAGCGGACGGTCCATCTTTGGGAATCGCGCCGGCAGGCACGTGCACGTGAATGTCATATTTCTCATTAAAATCTTCTTCAACGTCCAGTTCATCGGTGCGGGCGCGGATATAGCTCAGTGCCGCCTGGGCTGATTCTTTCATCACATCACCCAACTGGCCGGTGAGAACGAGCCCGCCCTTACCTTTCATACGGTGTGTTTCGATGAAGAGGATATCCCCGCCAACTGGCGTCCAGGAAAGACCGGTCGCAATGCCGGGTTCATCAATGCGCTCAGCGACTTCGCTGTAGAAACGATTGGGGCCGAGATATTCAGCAACTGCATCGGCATCGACAACCTCCGGCGGCTCATTCCCGGAAGCTACTTCCTTGGCGATACCACGGCAAATAGTGGCGATTTTCCGTTCCAGGTTACGCACACCAGCTTCCCGGGTATGGGAGTGGATAACGGTTTGCAGTGCATCATCGGTAATGTTCACAGTATCCGGCTCCAGGCCATGCTCTTTGAGCTGCTTGGGTAACAGGAAGCGCTTGGCGATTTCCAATTTTTCCTGTTCGATGTAACTGGGAATTTCAATGATTTCCATACGGTCCCGCAATGCCGGGATAATGGTGTCCTGCATATTTGCGGTAGCGATAAACATTACCTTGGTTAAATCAAACGGTACTTCCAGGTAATGATCGCTAAAAGTGTGGTTCTGTTCCGGGTCCAGTACTTCCAGTAACGCGGAAGACGGATCCCCGCGGAAATCGGAGCCCAGTTTATCAATTTCATCCAGCATAAATACCGGGTTGTTGGTGCCAGCTCTTTTGATTCCCTGGACCACCCGGCCCGGCAAGGCGCCGATATAGGTGCGACGATGTCCGCGAATTTCCGCCTCATCCCGCACGCCACCAAGGGACATACGAACAAACTCCCGGCCCAGTGAATCTGCAATGGAACGTCCCAGAGAGGTTTTACCAACCCCGGGAGGGCCAACAAAACAAAGGATCGGGCCGCGCATATCGTTTTTAAGTTTCCGTACTGCCAGATATTCAAGGATGCGCTTTTTAACCTTTTCCAGGCCAAAATGATCATTTTCCAGGCGGTCGCTGACATTGGGAATATCGAGATTATCTTTGCTGCTATTATACCAGGGCAGCTCCAGCAGCCAATCGAGATAGGTGCGGGATACCGTATATTCTGCGGAAGAGGGATGCATCCGGGAAAGGCGATCCAGCTCTTTTTCCGCAACCTTCATCGTCTCTTCCGGTAATTCCGTCTCATCGAGGCGTTTGCGAATTTCGCTGATATCGGAAGTGTCGTCATATTCACCCAGCTCTTTCTGAATCGCTTTCATTTGCTGGCGCAAATACATTTCACGCTGGCCTTTACTAATTTCATCCTGAACTTCGGACTGAATTTTTTTACCCAGTTCCAACGCCTGCAGGTAACGATTGAAAATATATGTGGTGCGATTCAAGCGCTTTTCGACATCAAGAATTTCCAGGACTTCCTGCTTGTGTTCGACCTGAATGTTGGAAAATGCGACGATCAGATCACAGATAACGCCAGGGTCGTGCAGATTCGATACCATTGCCTGATGTTCGGAGGTGATTTCCGGCGCAAGGTCGGACGCTTTTTGGAAGAGGTTCTTCAGGTTGGTCGCCAGGGCATGAATTTTTAACTCATCTTCCGGCACGATGTCATCCAATCGGGACACTTTCGCCTGAAAGTAAGGTTCTTTTTCTTCGAATTCATCTACCTTGAAGCGGCAGATTCCCTGAATAAATGCGCTTTTGCTGCCATCGGGTAAATCGATGACTTTCAGTATACGGGCAACGGTGCCGACTGTAAAAAGATCACCATAATTGGGATCGTCAATGCTGCCATCTTTTTGAGTAAGAACGCCGATGACCATATCTTCGCGAATCGCATGCTCAATCAAGCGTAACGATTTCGGCCGGCCAATTGCCAGCGGAATAAATTGGTGTGGAAAGAAGACTGTATTTCTTACGGATATGACCGGAATAGATTCCGGAAGAACAAAATCATCAGTATTAATTTTTGATGATGTAGACATGTGTAGTTGTCCTTTCTTACCAGTGAAAAATCATGGTTTTATTTCTGCTCATCTCTTTTCGGGTTTTATACGCCGGAAGGAGAAAAGATATTCCGGTTAGTACAAAAATCCCGGTTATTAAAGCGATAAAATTTGCCGGAAGGAGAATGAATGATACACCAGATATTGTAAATATAAATGTAAAGAAAAACAATGTATTTACAACCACCGGTGATTTTGTCAGGTTTTTAGCTGGAAAATAGAATTCCATTCTCTCTCCTTCACTGCTTTTTGCAGTGTTAGCGCTAAAACCACAAATATGATGCCATACAATTAAAATCTCTCAAGTTTCTGTTATTGCTGATTTTAGTCTGAAATCGAATTTCAATAATAAACCTGTCAGTTTGGCGTAGAATTATGCCATGAGCTACCAAATATGCCGGTTTGTATTTGGGAAAAATGTCAGCGGTATCACTTTATTGGAAAAGATAAAAAGTGTGATGTTGCTTGTCCCTTTCCGGCGGAAATAGTAACTTGCTAGAACAAAATTATGGAGGTGTTTTTTAATGGCTTTAGAAGTGTCCGTTGCATATTGCGTAATGTGAAACTATTACCCGAAAGCCGCCGGTCTGGCGGAGCAATTAAAAGAAAAATTTGGTATTACAGTAACGCTGATCGAATCGTCCGGAGGCGCATTTGAAGTTGTCGCAAATGAGCAGTTGGTTTTTTCCAAGAAGCAGGAACGCCGCTTTCCGACATTGGCAGAAATAACAGAGAAGTTGGAAAATATCTAAGTGTAAGATTAAACAGAATAAAAAACTGCTTGATTTATTACTGTATGCTTTTTTAGTTATATAATCTTTCTAAGTTTAATTCTCTATTTCAATAAATAATTGTTTATTAAAAAATAAAGCTGTAATTAAACTTTGCTGAATTTGAAAAAAGAGCAAAGATTTTCCTGATGAGAAAATACTTCCCTTTCCTGGAATGGTCAGTTAATTATCGCAACGCCGATTTAAAAGGGGACATCAGCGCGGGGCTGACTGTTGCAGTAATGCTCATTCCGCAGGGAATGGCTTATGCCTTGTTAGCAGGCTTGCCGCCGATAATCGGCCTCTACGCATCGGTGCTTCCTTTATTTGTTTATGCCTTATTTGGTACTTCCCGTCAGTTGGCGGTCGGTCCGGTAGCGATGGTCTCTTTGCTTGTTGCATCCGGTATCGGCAATTTTGCAACGCCGGGGAGCGAGCAGTTTGTTCAGCTGGCTATTTTACTGGCGTTGATGGTTGGCATCATCCAACTGCTGATGGGCATTGGGCGAATGGGATTTCTGGTCAATTTTCTCTCGCACCCGGTGATCAGCGGATTTACGTCTGCAGCTGCATTGATTATCGGATTTAGCCAATTGAAACATCTTTTAGGGATTTCTATTCCACGCAGTCATCATATTCATGAAACCATCTGGCACGCCATTTCTCAAATATCCGACATAAATCCGCTTACCTTGAGCATTGGCCTCGTTAGTATCGTTTTGTTGATCGTATTGAAGCGCTGGCGACCGGTTTTTCCCGGTGCACTGATGGTTGTAGTGATCGGTGCCCTTGCTGCCTGGGGATTGAGCCTGACCGAAGCAGGCGTGAAAGTGGTTGGCGCGGTGCCGGAAGGATTACCTGCGCTATCGCTGCCGCAATTTAATACGGCGCAACTGACAGATTTATTGCCGGTCGCTTTAACGATCGCACTGGTCGGATTTATGGAATCGATTGCGGTCGCTAAAAACTTTGCTGCGAAACATCGTTACGCTATAGATGCTAACCAGGAGTTGGTCGGCCTGGGTCTGGCGAATATTGCCGGTGGATTTTTCTCATCATATCCGGTGACTGGTGGTTTTTCCCGCAGCGCTGTTAATGATCAGGCCGGCGCTAAAAGTGGCCTGGCGTCAATTATTTCCGCCATTATGGTTGCGATTACCTTGCTTTTTTTGACCCCACTATTCTACTATTTACCAACAGCATCCCTGGCTGCAATAATAATGGTCGCAGTTTTTGGCCTGGTTGATATTCAGGAAGCCCGCCATTTATATGCGATAAAAAAAGCCGACTTTTACCTGTTGTTATTAGCATTTTTTGCCACGCTGCTATTGGGAATTGAAGAAGGGATTCTGGTCAGTGTCGTAGCATCACTCATTTTGGTTATCCGGCGTACGACCCGCCCCCACACGGCGATACTGGGAAAAATTCCTGGCAGCGATATTTATCGGAATCTGGAAAGATACCTGGAAGCAAAATCGCCAGACGGAATAGCGATTATCCGCATAGACGCGGCATTATACTTCGCCAATTGCGCATTTCTGAAGACACAAATCGATGCTTTAGCGGGGAGAGAAAATTTGCGGGCGATTGTCCTCGATGCCAGCAGTATTAATGATATTGATGCATCAGCGGATGCAATGCTCCACAGCATCGTCCGCGACCTCACCGAACGCGGTATCGGGTTTTATCTTGCCAATGTCAAAGGACCGGTGCGGGATGTGCTTCGCCGCTCAGGATTATATAAAGTGCTCGGCGAAGACCATTTCTTCTTCAGTATTCATGATGCGGTAATGCATATTAACGGCGAAAAAAGCGATATCGAAAACGAGATCCAATTTATTGGCTAGATAATTTGTGCCTTAGTAGTCTTTTGTTAAATCGCAGAAGTACTTTTCTGCCTGCCCTGGATGAAAAAACTTTTTCCCATTCTTCACTGGCTTCCCCAGTACGAGTGGCGATATATAAAAAATGATGCGATAGCCGGTTTAACTGTCGGCACCATGCTGATCCCACAGGGAATGGCCTATGCTTTATTGGCTGGTTTACCGCCGATTATGGGCCTTTATGCCGCATTGATTCCACTGATCGTCTATCCGTTAATGGGCACTTCCCGGCAGCTTTCCGTTGGCCCGGTGGCGATGGATTCTCTACTGGTGGCTGTTGGAGTCAGTGTAATGGCTCGGCAAGGAAGCGAGGAATACATTGCGCTGGCAATGCTGCTGGCGGTAATGGTTGGTCTTTTGCAGTTCCTGATGGGGATGTTTCGGCTCGGCTTTTTGGTCAACTTTCTTTCGCAGCCGCTGATTAGTGGTTTTACCTCTGCCGCAGCCCTGATCATCGCTTTTAGCCAGGTAAAGCATATACTGGGGATCGAATATGCGGGAAGTCAGCAGATTTTTAAAGTGCTCTGGCGAATAAGCAATCATCTCCATGAAGTGCATTGGGTGAGTCTGGAAATTGGTCTAGGTTGCTTGCTGTTACTGCTAGCGTTAAAAAAATGGCGGCCCGCCTGGCCGGGGGCAATGATTGCAATTATTCTCAGTACTTTGTTTGTCTGGATGAGTGGATTGGATAAAACCGGCCTGGCAATCGTCGGGGCAGTACCGGACGGATTTCCGAAACCGGCAATACCTACCCTGGAATGGTCAACGATTCTGGAGATGATTCCGCTGGCAGCGACAATCGCATTGATCAGTTTTATGGAGGCGATTGCTGTTGCGAAAAAAATTGCGGCGAAGGAAGGATATACCATCAATGCAAATCAGGAATTGATGGCGCTAGGCGTTGCCAATAGCGCAGCGGGTATCTTTAGCGGATATCCCATTGCCGGTAGTTTTTCCCGCACGGCGATAAATGCCGAAGCAGGTGCGAAAAGCGCGTTATCTTCAATCTTTAACGCCCTGGTAATCGGACTGACGTTGCTGCTGTTTACACCATTGTTTTACTATATGCCCAAGGCTGTGCTGGCAGCAATCGTTATTGTAGCGGTTATTGGATTGATCGATATTCGCGAAGCACAACGTCTCTACTATATCCGGCGTCAGGATTTTATGGTGTTGGTTTTTGCTTTTGTAATTACGTCGCTATTTGGTGCTTTCTACGGCATTATTCTTAGCGCTGTCGCTTCGTTGGTGCTAATAATTCAGCGAATCAGCCGCCCGCATATTGCCCTGTTGGGGCAGATACCGGGGACCAATGTGCTTCGCAATCCCAAACGTGCCCCGAATGCAGAGGAGATCGAAGGACTGATTATTTTCCGCATGGATGCATCCCTTTATTATGCCAATGTTTCATATTTAAAAGATAAAATTCAGGCGAGCATTGCCAGAAGAGACACACCGGTAAAAGCGTTTATTCTGGACGCAACCAGTATTAATGAAATAGATGCGACCGCAGCATTGGCATTGCATGAGATTATTGATGAGCTTCATTCACAGGATATCGAGTTTTACCTGACAAATGTAAAAGGTCCCGTGCGGGATGTTATGGCACGGGCCGGGCTCTATGAGAAACTAGGGAGAGACCACTTTTTCTTTAGCAAAAAAGCAGCAGTAAAATCCTTTCTGGATGAACGTGAAGACATGAATGATAAAGATAGGCCTTAGGCCTTTAGGTAATTAGGCGTTAGGCAATGCTATAATATCAAACAGGTTAAGCCGATATAATACACGAGGAGTAATATCTTTTAACCTAACACCTAATGGCCTATGGCCTAAAGCCTAATCACTTAAAAATCAAAGATTTAACAAACGAGGATGCTTATGAATTTCGGATTTGTGATTGATAATCGCAAGTGCATCGGGTGCCATGCCTGTACGGTGGCCTGTAAGTCCGAGCATGATGTGCCGGTGGGAGTGAACCGTACCTGGGTGAAGTATATTGAAAAAGGGGAGTATCCGCACACTCGCAGGCTCTTTTCCGTGATGCGCTGTAATCATTGTGAAAGTGCACCATGTGTGGAAATTTGCCCTGTGGAAGCCTTGCATGTGCGGGATGATGGTATTGTCGATTTTGATGGGCGGCGATGTATCGGCTGCAAAGCGTGCATGCAGGCTTGCCCATATGATGCACTGTACATCGACCCGCAAACCCATACCGCTGCCAAGTGTAATTATTGTTCGCACCGGGTGGATATTGGCCTGGAGCCGGCTTGTGTGAATGTCTGCCCGGAGCATGCGATCATTTCCGGAGATATGGACAATCCCAATTCTGAAATTGCGCAACTGATTGCAACGGAGCAGGTGACTGCCCGGAAAGTTGAAAAAGGCACTCGTCCCAAACTCTTCTACATTGATGGCGATGAAGTTTCTCTGAACCCAACGGCCACTCCTCAACAAAGCGACTACATGTGGAGCGCCCAGTCCAGCGGCGTCGGGCATTTTGCCAAGTATGCAGAATCGCTGATTGCGAAGGCCGATCCCATTACCATGGTGAAACAACTTTCTGGCGATAATGGCTCTGACGACCACACGCCAGGGAAAGCATTGCCGGATAGTGAAGCTTTGCAGGGGAACGGCAACCCGATTACCGATTTGCTCCGCACAAAAGCCCGGCGGGTTTATGATGCACCGGCAAAGGGAGTATTATGGGGCTGGGAAGTGTCTGCATATGTCTGGACGAAAGCTATTGCTGCCGGTTCTTTCCTGTTGATTTATATGGCGGCAATGTTTGGCGTCGCTCAGCCGGAAAGCAGCGTTTGGCTGGGGTGGGGAAGCGCGCTGCTGTTCCTGACCCTCACCGGTATTTTGTTGATTAAAGATCTCGATCAACCCGGCCGGTTTCTGTACGTATTGCTGCGTCCGCAATGGCAATCCTGGCTAACTAAAGGAGGTTATGCGATTACAATTTATGGTGCGATGCTAACGCTTTGGGGCATCGGAAAATGGGCCGGTCTGCCAGCTTTAACAAGCGTTGCATTATGGGGCGGTGCTATTTTTGCGGTAATTACTGCGGTTTACACTGCTTTTCTTTTCGCACAGGCAAAAGGCCGCGATTTTTGGCAAAGCCCAACGCTGTCACTGCATATGCTTGTTCATTCAATTATGGCGGGTAGTGCTATTTTGTCCATATTTATGATGGCATCTGCTACTAGCAGTGGCTGGCAATCCTTCCTGAATATCACTTTGATCAGCGCTGTTCTTGCAAATCTGCTTATTCTTGTTAGCGAATTAACGACGACGCATCCGACTGAAGATGCGCACCGAACCGTGAAATCAATCCTTTCCGGACGCTATCGTACTGCATTTTGGGGCGGTGCAATCCTGTTGGGGAATTTACTCCCGCTGGTCTTGCTGCTTGCCCTGGGAAGCGCCATGCTGCCGGTCGCCGGTGCGTTGGTGCTGATTGGCATTTACATTACCGAGCACATTTGGGTGCAGGCACCGCAGATGATTCCCTTAAGTTAAGTTTAAGGAAATGCGCATTGTTATAAAGATAAATATCCAATGTCGAATGAACAATTTTCAATGATCAAGTAAAGGATCATACTCGGAGATAGATATGGCAACAAAACATAAACCAACCTTTATTGAAAAAATTGCAGAAAAACTGCGCCTGATCCCGAACCTGCATGAGGAAACTGCTGCCTTGCCACGCCTTAATGAAGCAGGTAATTTGACCGATTATCCACCGCCGGAAAAGTGGGATGACTGGGCAGAATACGAGGCGACCAGCGGGCATCGCCGGGAAAAACGAAATTATATGATTGTGCCGACCAGCTGCTTCAATTGCGAAGCGGGCTGCGGCCTGCTCGCCTATGTAGATAAGGATGATATGTCTGTACGGAAATTCGAAGGCAATCCGTATCACCCCGGCAGCCGGGGGAGAAACTGCGCAAAAGGGCCGGCCACCATTAACCAGATTACCGACCCGGATCGTATTCTCTATCCGTTAAAGCGCGTCGGGAAGCGGGGAGAGGGAAAATGGGAGCGGGTAAGCTGGGATGAAGCGCTAAAAGATATCGCCGCAAAAATCCGGAAAGCATTGCAGGAAGGCCGCAATAATGAAGTGGCATATCATGTTGGTCGCCCGGGGCATGAAGGATACGCCAATCGGGTGCTACAATCCTGGGGAATCGATGGCCATAACAGCCACACCAATATTTGCTCTTCCGGCGCCCGCTTTGGCTATGCGATTTGGCATGGCTATGATCGCCCTTCCCCGGACCATGCCAACGCTCGCTTTATTCTTCTGATCAGCGCGCATCTGGAATCGGGCCATTATTTTAATCCTCACGCCCAGCGGATCATCGAAGGGATGATGGATGGCGCCCAGCTGGCCGTAATGGATCCGCGTCTCTCTAACACCGCGAGCATGGCAAATTACTGGATGCCGACTTATCCGGGCACGGAAGCGGCAGTACTGCTGGCGATGGCCAAGGTGATTCTCGATGAAGGCCTCTACAATGAAGCGTTTATCCGGAATTGGGTGAATTGGGAATCCTATATGGCTAATGTGCATCCGAAAAAAACAGCCAGCTTCGAAAATTTTATCGCCGCAATGCAGGAAGAGTATAGGGAGTACACCCCAGAATTCGCTGCAAAAGAAGCAGGAATTGATGTGGAGATGATCGTAAATGTCGCCCGGAAAATCGGTGAAGCCGGCGAGCGTTTTTCCACCCACAACTGGCGGAGCGCCGGTAGCGGTAACCTTGGCGGTTGGGCGGTGTCCCGTTGCCTCCATTTCCTCAATGTGCTTACCGGTAGCGTTGGTACCGTTGGTGGTACTTCGCCCAGTGGCTGGAATAAATACAAGCCGACATTTTTTGATAAACCGCCGGCGCAGAAGTTCTGGAATGAGTTGCATTTCCCGAAGGAATATCCCTTGGCGCATTATGAACTGAGCCAATTACTACCGCATTTCCTGAAAGAGGGCAGGGGGAAAATGGACGTTTATTTCTCCCGGGTATTCAATCCGGTTTGGACCTACCCGGATGGATTTGTCTGGATGGATGCGCTCTCTGATGAATCGCTGGTGGGCATGCATATCGCCCTAACCCCAACCTGGAACGAAACTGCATATTATGCCGACTATGTTCTACCGATGGGGCATTCCGGCGAACGTCATGATCTGCTCAGCTACGAAACTCATTCCGGTATGTGGGTGGCCTACCGCCAGCCGGTGTTGCGGGAAGCGCTGCGCCGCCAGGGGAAAGATGTCGAGTTTACCTGGGAAGCCAATCCTGGCGAGGTATGGGAAGAAGATGAGTTCTGGATCGAACTTTCCTGGCAAATCGATCCTGATGGCAGCCTGGGCATTCGGGAGCACTTTATTTCCCCGTATCGCGACGGTGAGAAGATTTCCATCGAAGAATATTACCGCTTTATCTTCGAGCATACCCCGAACCTGCCGGAGAAAGCGGCGGAAGAGGGACTTGCTCCATTGGAATACATGCGCAAATATGGTGCGTTTGAAGTGGAATCAACTTCATACGAAAAGCATTTGAAAGCGATTCCGGAAAGCGCCCTGAAAGGCGCGAAAGTTGATGAAAAAACCGGACTGATTACCCGCGATGGGCAAGCATTGGGCGTAATGGTTGATGGCAAGGCAGTCAGCGGATTTCCCACGCCATCCCGGAAGCAGGAGTTTTATTCGCAAACGTTGGTCGATTGGGGCTGGCCGGAGTATCAGATTCCGGCATACATCAAAAGTCATATTCACGAAGAAAATATGGACCGGGAAAAAGGCGACTTTCCATTGGTGCCGACTTTCCGATTGCCCACGTTGATTCACTCCCGTTCCGCCAACGCCAAATGGTTGACGGAAATATCCAACCGGAATCCGGTCTGGATGCATACCAGCGATGGTGCGCGGCTCGGCATCAAAACCGGTGACCTGGTTCGGGTAAATACGGATATTGGTTACTTTGTCGACAAAGTTTGGGTAACGGAAGGGATTAAACCGGGCATTGTCGCTTGTTCTCATCACCTCGGTCGCTGGCGTCGTCCACAGGATAAAATTGGCAATCGCTGGGCGACCAATACCGTTGCTATTGAAGAAAATAGCGGCAAGTTTAAAATGCGCGTATTAGATGGTGTGCGGCCATTCGATAGTGAAGATCCGGATTCCCGCCGCATCTTCTGGAGCGATGGTGGCGTGCATCAAAATATCACTTTCCCGGTACATCCGGACCCGATTAGCGGTATGCATTGCTGGCATCAGAAGGTACGCATCGAAAAAGCACATGCTGATGACCGTTATGGCGACGTAGAAGTCGATACGGAAAAATCCATGGAAATATACCGGGAATGGCTGGCGATGACCCGTCCGGCACCGGGACCGGGAGGTTTACGACGGCCATTGTGGATGAACCGCCCACTTCGACCGGTGGAGTCGTTGTTTTATTTGGAAGACGAGAAAAAGTGATTGGAATGCGGAATTTGGAATGTCGAATGCGGAATTCCGAATTCGCAATTCCGCATTCCGCATTCCGCATTGTTCTTAGAAGCTGTAGTTCAGCCAACCGGTGAGTTTTGCTTTTACATGAGATTGATTGGCTGAATTCAGATGAACGATGCCGGTCTCGTGCTTGGTGCCGGGATTGATAATTTTCAGCACATCCAGGTTGCTGGTTTCAAACGGGGCGACGGTCCAGGGATCTTCGCTGCCGTAAATGAAAATGATCCGGTCTCCGGAAGTTCTTACCCAATTATCGACATCTGCCATTGGTGCGGGATCGAATACCAGCGAGTTGCCGAAACCATGGAGTACATCCAGATTACCGATTAAATCTGCCAGGTGGCTGTTATCCAGTTTGTAATCTCCAATCTCCGTCTGGGCCTGATAATACCAGCCTTCCCAGAAGTCCAATCCATAATCCGAGTAATAAAGAAAAATGTCGATCACTTCCATTAAATGATCAAACATTTCCTGTGGACTGGCAGTGCTGTCCGGAATGGAGAGGCAACCATGCGCTGTCGAACTCCAGAAGTCGAAAGGATAGTCAATTGCAGCATGTTTGATAACCGATTCATAGCTAATGGAATAAGTCATATTAACATCAAACGTTTGGTTCACCCAATCGACATACCCGGGCACCAGTGCAGCCAGCTGATCAACATTTCGCAATAACGCGCGCTGAAAAGATTTGATCTTATTACGGCACTCTTCATCACCTACGGTATTGAGGTAATTAATAACTCTATCGTCGCGCTCACTCAAAAGCAATGGGGCGACAAATGCGACCGTCGCATCGACGTCATCCGGGTAAAACCGGCGATAAAATACAGCAGTTTCGCCGCCCTTGCTTCGGCCGGTGGATACCCAACCTGCACCATAAATCGTTTTCAGCTTTTCGGCGATTACGTGTAAATCATCCGCGGCCTGTTTGATGGTTAGATATTGCCAGTCCGGAGAATCGGGCTTCGAAGAACCGTTAAAGCGGTGTTCGACAGAAATCTGGTTGCACTGCATCCAGGGGGAGAGATCCCTTACTCTAAAGTTATTGCGGGAATACCCTTCCGTCTCGTAGACGACCGGCAAGGCTTCATCCACGTGCCCGACATAAATTTTCTGCGTGAAGGTTGGCCCGGCAGGATTGCCGTGATCTAATAACTGGGTAAGATGAATTTCAAATAGTCGTTGAAAGTGATCGGTTGGCGTCAATTCAGTAACGGTAAATCCTTCGATGGCCTGTAATTGTTCGAGAAGATCCGGTGGGGTTTCCGGAGGTGTTGGCTCCGTCGATTTTTTGTCACATCCCCAGAAAACAGCGATTGATAACACTAGAAGCAGTCGCAGAATTTTCATAATTTCTCCCGGCTTAAAGTTGTATTGAATACTTTTCGAAAATCAGAATAAGGCGAAGTTGTATTGCAAAAGCAAATGATGATGAAATATTGATGCGTTTCCTATGGTGATATTCTTAATACTTCCGATCAAGGAAAATGGTTCAAACTTTTTGCGAAATATTTTAAGTAGTGTTGAACATGTAATACTCTTTGACTCAGTCATTGCGATCCCGGATTGCCGGGAGAAGCAATCCCACAAGTTATATCCGCAGAGAGATCGCCACGTCGTTGCCCCGTAGGGATCCCTTTGGGGCACTCCTCGCGATGACAGCTTGTAGCATTACTCCTTTAACGCTACCTTATTTTATTTTTAGAGAGATTCAGTCCCGTTAGCTTATTGGAAATTCCGGAGAGTTGATGAATGCTTTCCGTTTAGGAAGATTTTTTTGCTCAAAATTATGGTGTAGATTGCTGCATCGGGGTTTCCTGTGAAGTGTTTTTTTCGAAGAAGGTAAAGTAGACCGCACCGATAATTGTGGCGAGATAATAGGCAAAGATGAAATTCTCCGCGAAAAGAAATTTTCCGGAAATGCCGAACCAGTCTCCGCTGTAGATAATAATTGCCATCCCGGCAATCCCTCGAAGTGCTTCTATCCATACGGCAGATTTGTCCCGGTCCATCAGAGAGGTATAACCGTAGATGCTGACAAAGATGAGGCCGCCGTATAACCAAAGACTGCCAGTGCTTAAATCTGCATAACTATAGAGCATATACATTAGCAGCAGCACGGTGATTACCAGGTGCATTGCGGACCAGAAGATAAATGCATTCGATGCCGGGGTGCGATATTTTTCGAAATTGTAGACATCTTCAATTACATCAAGTTTGTATTTGTCTCGTACATCCGTCGGGCGCCAGCCGGTAGGTTTGAACCAGATAACCAAACGGTCTTTCCAACTACTGGTATGCCAGGCATCGACGATGAGTGTCCAGAGATGTTGAAAATTAATCTTGATCGGATTCCAGGTTTGGGCGGGTTTTAAAACGCCATAGACTGGCGGCACATCATCGAGTTCTTCCTGAAAAGTGCCGAACATGCGGTCCCAGATGCAAAATATCGCCCCGAGATTTTTATCGATATATTCCGGATTGATGGCGTGGTGAACCCGATGCTGGGAAGGCGTCACAATAATGTATTCGAGAAAACCCAGTTTGGGAATATGCCGGGTATGATACCAGAACTGCATAAAAAGATGAATGGGCGCTATTGTCGCAATCACTTTTGGAGGAACCCCCAAAATTGCTGCCGGAATAAGGAAGAGGGGAAAAAGGCCGATAAAATTTGAGATACTCTGGCGTAGTGCACAGGCCAGGTTGAACTCTTCGCTGCTATGGTGGATAACGTGGCGATTCCAGAAATAATTCACCCGATGGCTAAGGCGATGATTCCAGTAACTGGCAAAATCGATCGCTACAAATCCGATAAAGTAAATCAGAAACGTGTTTTCCAGCTGAACAACTGCCAGGGAATCAGTCAAAAAAGGATATGAAAGAATAATCAAAACCACGCCAAATGAATCCTTGACGGTATTTGTAACGCCCGAGCTAAGCCCGGAAATTGTATCCATGGCATTATGGGTTTGATTCTTCACCAATCGTCCGTAAAGAAGCTCTGTTAAAACTAGGATTGTAAAAATTGGGATGGCGATCATCAAGGCTAGCGCATATGTTTCCATATTTATCGTTCTACGTTAAGTTTTGTGGCAGCTGGTAATTTGAATTAGATTTAGAAAAATAGCATCAGGGTAAAGCTTTTCGAATCTGAAGCGATTGTGAATATGCCAAGTTCAGCAATAAAAATATAGAAATAGGCCGGGATTTAATCAACCGGTTTTCATTGTCATCCGCTTAGTAAATGGAGGAAGAATGTTTTCCCAGTCAACGGATTACTATGATTTGATTTATGACGAATTCAAAGATTACGAGAGCGAAGCGGCGGATATTGCCAAATTAATTCGTGAACATCATCCCCGGGCGGAAACCGTGCTGGATGTTGCCTGTGGTACCGGTAGCCATGCAGCGCTGCTCCATCAACGCTGGCGCTACCTGGTGGATGGCGTGGATATTGAAGAAGGATTTCTCGATATTGCCCGCCGGAAACATCCTGCCGGCAACTTTTACTGCGAAGACATGAGTGTGCTCGCCCTGAACAAATCCTATGACGTCATTCTCTGTATGTTCAGCTCTATTGGTTATCTAAAAACACAGGAGCGGATAACCACTGCACTAAGGCATTTTAGTAATCATCTGAACAGCGGTGGATTGGTGATTCTTGAACCCTGGTTTACTCCGGGAAATGCAAAACGTCATCACGTGGACATGCGAACGGTGGACAAGCCGAAACTGAAAGTTTGTCGTATTGGCGTCAGCAGAAAAAAAGGGCGGATGTCCAACATCCGTTTTGAATACCTGGTGACGAAAGGGGATGAAATCCGGCATTTTCAGGAAACCCACGAATTGGGCCTGTTAACAGTAAAAGAGATGAGCGATTGCTTTAAAGATGCCGATTTTGAAGTGAAGCATTTTAGCGAAGGGCTAACCGGCAGAGGTGTTTATATCGCCCGCCGTAAGTAGTGGCTGTTCGTTGAACATTCAGTTTTTTTTCGTATATTGAGCGGATATACTTTTTCCGCTGAGTCTTCATTCTTTTAGTTGAAGAGTCGCTTTTCAGGCAAATATCCGAATTGAAGGTGAACCCGAATGAATAGTGCGCTGTTTGGTATTCCGAATATGGATGTCTACCTGGTGGTTGGCATTCTGATATTTTTTATCACCCTGGAAGTGCTGGGAGGTTACTGGCACGAATCTCAACGAACGTCTGCTGACTGGATTCAGGAAGTCGGCGGCTACCTGGTGCTTGCCTTGCTGATAAAGCCGGGCATCGTCCTCACCGTTCTTTTTCTCGGAAACACTTTTTTCCCCACAATACAATATTTTCTAAACAGTCAAAGTTTGTGGCTGATGTTACCCCTCTATTTACTGGTGGACGATCTCCTGCAATACTGGTATCACCGCTCTGCCCATGAGTATGATTTTCTCTGGAAGCTGCACCGGCCGCACCATCAGGCGGAAGAAATGGGCTTTTTTGTTTCATATCGGAATGCCGGATTATACTATGTAATGATGCCGAATATCTGGTGGATCGGCATATTTACGTTTCTCGGTGGTGCAACGGCTATCGCTATTGGTTTGGTTTTAAAACAGCTGGTGATTATTAGCTCGCATAGCAGGGTGCACTGGGATGAGTTTCTCTACCGGCATAAAATTCTCCATCCCCTGATGACGGTGCTGGAAAGAGTTTTTATCACCCCGGCCTTTCATCATGCCCATCATGGGAAAACCCGTCGGGATGGCATCAGCGATCCGAATGGCAATTTCGGAAATATGTTTTCCATTTGGGATCAATTATTCGGAACAGCACTCTACACCCGCCAGTTTCCGGAAGAGTACGGGATTCCCAACGACCCGAAAGAGAAATGGACGGCTGCTTACTTTTATCCGCTGATCACAGCTAAGGAACCGGAAAGTGAGCTATCCCGGGCATTCGTTAAGAGTGATACCACAACCCTGGTGCCAACGATTGTGCAATTAGAGAAGGGGGAAAACTATCTCTGGTGTCAATGTGGAAAAAGCCGCAGCCAGCCTTTCTGCGATGGTTCGCACCAGGGGACACGCTTTAAGCCGCTGCTTTTTCAGGTGAAGAAAGACGGGCAGTTCAAGTTGTGTAATTGTAAAGCGAGCAAGGCCGGGCCGTTTTGTGATAATTCGCATGTGAAGATTGGGCAGGCAGCAAATGAGCAAGTGAGCAGATGAGCAATATCTTTAGTAATTGCTGGGAACCCCTTTGGGGTAAACTTTTAGCGGATTCATAACCTGGGGCTGAAAATATTTTCAGCCCCAGGTTATGGCAGGTAACCGCTTTGCGGTAAAATACGCCAAGGCGTTACATATCTCAACCCAGAGGCGCTCATTAAGCCTCTGGGTTGGAAGTAAGAGAAAAATTACATTGAAAACCAACGGCTGATTTTCAGGAGAAATACGTTTTGGGCCTCGCTGCTAAAAAGGTCGTTTAAGTCTCTGCGATAGGAAAAGCGCCCGTCATTTACAAAGCTGCTGCGCCCCTGGGACCAAACCAGGTAAAGCGTTGAGCCGGGATGATATTCCCAGCGAATTACCAGGTTCGAGTTGAATTCCCGGAAGTTAAAATCGGGATTATCGATGCTATAATCGCTGACCCCATCCCCGTTTTCATCAAAAGAATAAACGTCGTCTGCAAAGGTAACAGATTCACCGGTAAGTGCTGCATAGCGTTGATCCAGGCGGTCTGCCAATGGATCGGTGATGCGTTTGAAATCCATGTATTCTCCGGCGGATACAAACGGAGAACCATAATACTCAATGGTGAAATTCGGTGTAACGCTATAATTCAAACGAAAGGTAACACCAAGCGTTTTCTGCTCGATCGCACCGAAAAGATAGCGATCGTCATTATTCATTTCTTGAGTTCCGACGAACTGCATCAGGCGATTCCGTGTGGTGTAAAAAGGATTAAAAGATAAGGACATCGCATTGGACGGACGATAGGAAGTCCACATCCAGAAATTATGAATATCCGCGGCATCTTCCCGGGCGACAAAATTATAATATCCAAAGTTTAGCATAATATTTTTACGTTGGTCGGAATTGACGTAGATGTTTGTGCCGATACCGCCGGGCAGCTTCAGAGAAGGTCCGCCACGCAGGCGACTGTTGGACACATTATCAAATTCGTAGGTCAGTCCACCACCAACCCGCCATTGATTTTTAAACTGAATATGCGAATTGAAATTGGTGATGCCGCCCAGTGATTGCCCACCGAAATCCCAGGAAAAACGTTCGTTCACATTCAGGGAGATATTGTTGAAAATGCTGAACGGCTTGGTGATGCGATAGCCCATCCAGGTCCACTGATTGACTTCATCCGCGCGGGAAAGGAAGCCGATGTCGTTAAGTTCCAGGCCGGGGGAACGCCAGGTGGCACCACTCTGAAACTTAAAGTTCCCACGCTTACCGAAACTGACGGTCCCGCCGTGGCCGCTTAAAGAAGTCCGGCTGGAATCCAGGGTAAGGTGATCCGCATCCGGGCGCTGAAAGTAGCGGGCGGATCTGGTTTGGGTGCGAAGAATAGCTTCAGCATCACCAGAAACCCGACTGAAGATGGCGTTACCGCTGACATAATAATTACGGTTCTGTATATTATGGAGAAAATCGACGCCACCGCTATAGGCTTGGGTGTGGAGAAAATTGAGGTGCGACTCATCAATCTTCCGGTTGGTCGCAGTAAACATGGCGCCGATTGTGGTATTGCCTTGTTTGAAATCCTGCTGTACCCGGCTGGCAAAATAATTGGCCAGCGGCTCGACGGTTTCTTCCCGGCGATTGCCGAGCAGATCGATGGTCGCTTGCTCCCGGGAGGTGACGCTTTCCAGAATACCGATGGAAAGCCCGCTCTTGGTTTTACCACTAATTTTTACCGCGCCAAGGATAGAGGTGTTCTGCGGTTTCTCCATGTATTCGTCATCGCCAAGATCCGGGCTGTAAATGGGCCGGCGGCCAATCCGGCGGGAATAAAAAAGGTTGTCGGAAGAATAGGAGCCACCCCAGGCTGCTTCGGTTACCTGAAAATCGAGGATATTTCGACCTTCGATAAAGAAGGGGCGTTTTTCCCGGAAGAATGATTCAAAAGCAGTCAGGTTTACCTCGGAAGGGTCTGCCTCTACCTGACCAAAATCAGGGTTGATCGTGAGGTCCATGGTAAAATTACCACTCAGGCCAATCTTGCCGTCCAGGCCGATCGCTAAATCATTGTCTGTACCAGTCGCGAAAGGGTTTCCTGCTTCTGCCGGCGCATTAACGCTTTTCGCTACACTGTAAGGCAAAAGCTCAATCTGCCGTTGCGCTTTAATGCCTTTAATACCGTGCAGTTCACCAAACTTGTGAACCCAACCGGTGGAATTTTGCGGGATAAACTGCCAGTTGGAACGCTCGTTTTTCCGATAGACGCGCCGGGTAAACTGAATGCCCCAAACGTGATCTTCTTTACTGCCGTAGCGCAGCTGACTAAGCGGAATTTGCATCTCCGCGACCCAGCCTTCTTTGTCGATGGAAGTCTTCGCGTGCCAGACCGGATCCCAGCTGGAATCCCAATTATCGCCGTCCTGGGAGATGAATTCATCCCCACGGACACCGGATGCACTGATGGTAAATGAAAACGCGGTCTGATGATCGAAATAACTATCGATATTAATTTCGACCCAATCACCAGCGAAACCGTCGCGCCGGGACATTTGCGTTTCAATTTTGTTCGGTTCCTGATCGTAAGCGCGAACGCCGACATAAAGGTTGTTCTCATCATACAAAATTTTGAAAACAGTATTTTCGGAGGGGGTTTCCCCTTCATTGGGGGTGCGGATGATAAAATCGCCACCGCCCCAATCAACACTCTGCCAGGAGGCTTCATCCAGTTTGCCGTCCAGTTTGATGGGGAGGGTCGTACGTTGGGTAAAGTACTTTTTCTTTACCAGGATGGGTTCCTTCGCTAACAAGGCAAAGGAGAATAATAGGCAACATGCTATTAACCATTTTTGCATAGGGCAACTCCTTGTGGATTAATACCGATAATTCGCCGGGTTAAAAAAATGAATTAACAGACATGTCTCTTAAATTGAATACCGCTTGTATGACCTCCGGAGAAATAAAAAGGTTTACAACAATTTTGAAAATTTTTCAGAGATGAATTTCCACGGCCGAGAGAAAATGATGTTAATTACGCCGGATGTGTGATAATCTGAAAGTAACTTTGGTTAGATTTATTCCCCTTGGATAAGTCGTACACTGTCTCCTGCCTCCTTTCTACGGGTTACCCCATCCTGGGTTACAGATGATTTAAAAATTTCTCAAACCACCTCGACGGGGCATTGTTTTACCGATAAAGGTGTGCGTATTTTAGAGAAAGTAAAATTTTCAACTATCGGAGAGAGATTATGAAACCATTTGCGATTCGATTAACAATGTTACTCTGTTGTATGTTGATTGTCCCGGGGATTTTCGCCGAAAAGAAATCGATCAGCACGCTGCTTTATGAAACGATTTCTGCCAAAGGGGTGACTGCTGCAGTCGAGCAATATCATAAACTGCGGGATAAAGAAAGTGCGCAATATACTTTCGCTGAGGGCGAGTTAAATAACCTGGGCTACCGTTTACTTGGGGAAGGTAAGCAGGATGTCGCGATTGAAATATTTGCATTGAACGCCAAAATGTATCCGGCGTCTCCCAATGTATATGATAGCTATGCAGAAGCGTTAATGCGCAGCGGTAAAAATGAGTCCGCAGTGAAAAATTATCGTATTGCGCTGGAAAAATTGGAGAGTGCTAATTTGCCCGATCAGCAGAAGCAATTTCTGCAGGGGAATGCCAATGCGAAAATTAAATTATTGACCCAACCGAATCGAATTCACTCCACCGCAATTGAGGATTTGATTTCGGAGGGGGCCGAGTATCCGTTTGGGCGGTTGCATCCGGAAGCGCCGCCCGAAACGGAACACTGGGGACGTCTCGCCGGTGTCTGGCAATGTACCAATTACGCGAATGTGAACGGACAATGGGTGGGCGGCTGGCCGGCCACCTGGGCCTGGCGGTATATCCTTGATGGCTTTGCGGTTCAGGATACCTGGATGCAGAAAGCAGAGGATGCCCCGCCGACAAATGCTGCCCCTCATCGCGATTTCGCCGGCACCAATTTGCGAATATTCGACCGGAGTAGCGGGAAATGGGATGTGGTTTGGCTGCATAATGGGCAGATCCCCGGCGGCAGTGGCACTGCCAGTAGTCACCTGGAAGCGGTCTCCACCCCGGAAGAAATTATTATGACGCCGGTTGGTGGTTTAAATCAGGCCGGACAGATGACCCGGGTAGTGTTTTACAATATGACCGATGATACCTTTGAATGGAAGTCGGATATTTCCCAGGATGAAGGCGTGACCTGGACGACCCAGTTTAAGATTTCCGGGAAGCGGATCCGTTAATATTAAAATATCTTCTTTTGTAAGTAGTGTTATCAAAGAATTAATGCTTTTTGCTCCTGTCATCGCGAGGCGCTTTTTGCCGAAGCAATCTCAAAAGTGCAAGCAACAAAGAGATCGCTTCGGCAAAAAGCGCCTCGCGATGACACTAAGAAATTTTGTAGCATGGCATGTTTAATTCTGTCTTATAATTTTACCCGCGGAATAAAAAAGACGCGAATGGATTTCACTGAACGTTTCGTGTTCTGAAAAATTTCGCGGGTGTTTTTTATTGCCCTCCGATACTCAAATACGAATAAAGCATGATTACTCCACAAAAAAACCGAAGCAGGCAGGCGCCTTTCGGCTGCCGCCCGCTTCGGTTACTGGATTCTTATTGCTGATCTGTGAAGGTTTTTACTTCGTCAGTAACATCTTACGCACAAGCTTCTGATTGCCGGCTTCCAGGGAGTAGAGATAGATACCGGAAGCAACTTTCCGACCTAGCTGGTCTGTGCCATTCCAGCTGTATTTGTAGGATCCGGCGGCTAAATTCTCATTAACCAGTTCTTTTACTACCTGACCGAGAATGTTGTAAACGGTAAGGCGAACTTGCTGACTCTCCGGAATCGAGAAACCAATCCGGGTTTCCGGGTTAAACGGATTCGGGAAGTTCTGAGCCAGTTCCATATCCTGCGGAATCTGCACGGAAGTTTCCGGCTCCAGTCCTGTCGGTGCATCAGACATTTCGAAGTTCGCCAGAATCATGTTGCTGCTGGCGGAGTTGAAGTCGATGTCCTGCGCCTGGCTGTTATAGCTAACCTTGGTCGCGTGCACAGCAAAGTTACCGTCTACCAGTCCGCGAATTTCGTATCCGCCCTGGCTGTCAGTAAAGTCGTAGCCAATCACATCACCAAATTCGTTGTGCAGCGTCAGAAATACTCCGGCCAGGGATTGTCCACCGGCATCGATGACTGTACCGGTAACCATACCACCCGTCGGTGCGTTGGAAATCGCGTTCAGGCTGGCATCTATTCCGCTCACTGTGCCATTGGCAAAAACCGGCAGGGCGTCTTCCCAGACATAGGCATCGTCATAAAATTCCGGCACATGGCCGTCCGCAGCGTAAAGGAGGACGTGCGGGGCAGTATCCAGTCCACCAAGTGCATAGCCACCGCTGGAATCGCTAAAGGTAAATGTGATCTCACCGGAGTTGAGATTGGAACCAACGACGAACGCGCCGGCTAGGGGCAGACCAGTATCATTGGTCAGCGTACCACTAATAGAGTTGTTCGGATTGCCTTCCGGGTCGAGTGTGAAATTGATGTCTGTAATGGAAGTATCCCCAAGGAAGAAGATCGGATCTGCCAGATGGAAAGACGGCTTTTCATTCCAGAATTCGATCTGATAGCCTTGCTTCTCTGCAGAGGCGATAAAGAAGATGTTCGGGAAAAAACCACCGCCACTTTCAACTGAAATTGTGTATTCACCATTATCGTCAGTAAATCCGCGATAAACGAGCGAGTCGCCAACCGGTCCAAAGATTGGAGATTGGATAACCACCTCAGCGCCAGCCAATGGTTGGTTGCCATTATCAGTAACAGTACCGCTGATGCTGGTAATCGTGCCACTATTAATCGCCGGAATACCAAAGTTAATACCGGTAACATTCTGACTGTCTGCAAGCGTTATTAGTGTTGCATCAGAAATATTTTGCACATCATCATAATATTCGATGTAAAAATTCCACCAGAGGGAGTCGATGTAAGTACAGGCAACATAATACTCGCCGACCGGTAAGGCGGCAGTATAATTACCTTGCGCGTCGGTAACTGTAGAATAACCGGCGCCATTCATGCTGATGAATTCCAGGTAGGCGGGAAAAACCGGCGCACCGTCATCGTCAAATACGACCTGACCACTGATGCTGCTGGTGGGGAAAGTGCCGTCACCCTGCAGAAAAGCAAGAAAACTGTTGCTACCGGCAACTATTTCGAAATCTTCCACAATTAATGTTTCATATCCCTGGGCGGAGAAGATCAATTCGTAGGTGCCCGGGATTAAGTTCGGGAAAAAATAGCTGCCATCCTGATTCGAACGCGTTGTTACGGTAAAAATAAAACCATTCGTTTCGGACGTTGCAACAATATCCGCGAATGGAATGGGCGTGCCGGTGGCGGTACTATCCGCTTCAATAACGTATCCGGATAACGTTGCCTCGCCGCCGACGTTGCCGGGAATAAGGAATAGATTGAGAGTATTGCTACCGGAAAGGATTTGATAAGAAGGAATCACTAAATCTTCATATCCCTGCGCCTGGCAAATTACCAGGTAATTCCCGGGAGTGAGATTGTCCAGCATATAGCTGCCGTCGGGATTTGTAAAGGTGTGATAGAAAAGGCTATCGCCGGCGCTGTTAATGCCTATCAATATTATCTCTGCGAAAGGAATAATTTGACCGCTGGTAGAATCGATAACGACACCGCTAAGGAAAGCATCGCCACCTCCGCCATTGCTGGAAAGAAAGATATCAAAGTTGTTCGGACCACTGCTCAGCGGGAAATTCTCAAATGTGAAGAGGTCATAGCCCGGCGCAAAGCAGGAAAGCGTATAAGAGCCGGGAAGTACCTGATCGAAAATATAACCGCCGTTGGCTGAGATTCCAGCTACGTAGAAGAGCGAATCTCCTGCTGGTGTAACGCTGGATAGTGTCACCCGTGCGGGGACTACCAAAGCACCGGTCTGGCTGTCAAAAACGCTGCCGCTGAGGGAAGCATCGCCGCCACCGGTTAAGGGAACCAGCTGGAAATTAACGACTGGCGCCGGCGTATTTGGCCCGACGGCAACTGGTCCGACATTTTCCGGTTCATAAGATTGGTGAGCTGCTAAAAAGAAATATGTGCCTTCAATAATGTTGTCGATCTGAAAGGCGCCATTGGGGTTGGTGGTGGTTGTGTAAAACAATGAATCACCATTATTATTAAATCCTAATGCGATGATTTCGACATTTTCTACACCAAGTCCGGTAGTGACATCGATTGCAGTGCCGCTAACGGATAGATTGCCCTGACCCCACAACAGGCCGCTGCTGGCAGTCAGGAATAGTATGAGTAGTGTAACGCGTTTTAATAATTGCATAAATCCTCCAAATATTTTGGTAAAATGAGCCTGTTAATCAAATTACCAGTAACCGTTGTCTATTCCCCCTCCAAATAAGATGCCAGAAAATAAATCCGGTGATAAATTTTTAACTTTTCCGGCACATTTCAGCAAAATTGTAAAATAAAAATTGTTAAAGCGCGGGAAAAGGGGATTTAAAGTTGCTTTTCCGGTGGAAAAAATTAAGGAAAGTTGCTAGAGATATCCGTGCGGCGAAAAAATCTGTTCTCGTGAAAATAGCGATCAATAATTACTACGAAAAAATTTCGTAGTTGACGAAAAATATGCGTAGCGGATTTGGCATACTTAAAATGAATGTGTTAGACCAAGACCAAAAGCCGGTGAGTCGTACGGAGTAAAAAGCGGAAATATCTTCGTTTGCTGATTCTGCCTGCCATCTCCGGAACGATTGCCGGTGATATATAGCAGATCAATCTGGCTGTAAAGCCATACCAGTGAGAAGGCAGTAAAGAGGACATTTCTTTTTTGGTATGCGGCATTGTACTCGTCATAGGCCGCATCAAAGCGCGTAGGGTCTGTGATGGCGAGATATTGATCCGCTTTGTCGCGGGTGTCTATTGCAAAATATATCGCTCCGCTGAGGCTGGCGGCGCCTAATGTCGCGAAAATCCATCCTTTGGTTTTATTCCCCTGATGTAATTGTCCCCAACCGGGGAGGAGTAACGAGCGCATTATCGCCCCCCGCGGAAAAGGCTGAGCAACAGTCGTAACCGGGGGAATTGTTGAACTGGTATCCGCGGTCGACTGACGGTCCAGAAAGTTTTCCCGGATGTTTGTAAAATAGTCGATAATTTTCGGGGAAGTACGTAGCGGATCAAAACGAAAATCCGGTTGCCGGCGGAGAATCTCCAGATAATTATTCACTGCGTTCCGGCTATCTCCCAGGGAATAAAAAGCAATAGTGCGCATTCGCAGGACCGGTAAAAGTATACTGTCCGGATGCTGATCCTGTTGAGATACGACTGATTCTGAAAGGGTGATAACTTCCTGGTATTTAAAAGACTTAAAGCTCTGCTCTATAGCCTGCAATGGCAATGTTGAATCCTGAGCTACAAGGGGAGCGCAAGCAAAAAACAATGCCAGAAATGTCGAAAAACTATATTTCATCGTACCAGGGTCATCTTTTCTGCTGCGGTATAATAATCGGTTTCCAGACGATAGATGTAAATGCCACTGCCGGCAAGCTGGCCGTTTTCATCCCGGCCGTCCCAGCGAACCTGATATTCTCCGGGCGCCTGGCGATAATCTACCAGGGTTTGCACTTTTTCCCCGAGAATCGAATATACGGTTAATTTTACCCCGGTTTCCCGGCCAATCCGATAACTGATCGTCGTGGAAGGATTGAACGGATTAGGATAATTGCGATTGAGCTGAAATCTATCGGATATTAGCGGAGGTATAGCGTCATTAATGCCGGTGATGATCGCAATCCGTTCCACGATGGGAACAATATTCCCGTTTTCATCAAAGCCGCCAAATACATAGACATAGCTGTTATGTTTTACGGCCATCAGATCGGTTCTGCCCCAATTGAGGTTTGGTCCGGCTGTGATGTCATCGTTGTGCACATTGTAGATTGTGAGAGAATCCATCGCTGTCTGATTGGGATTTTCATTGAATCCGCCAATCAGGTAAATTTCGCGATCGTTGACCGTTACTGCTGCACCGCCGGCCCGTTCTCTCCGCAAAGTGGTCGCCGCTTCAAAATCCTTGGTCACCGTATCGAAACGTAAGGTTAAGCTTAGCAAACCGTTGAAGTAGCCGCCAAAAATATAAATACCGTCACCGATAATCGCAGTCATGTGCTGGATGGGCGGATTGTTTCCAAATATATAGGGATAAGTTTCTGTCGTGCGATTTTCGATATCGTATTCGACAATGTAAGCTAAACCGGCTGGAGCAGCGCCAACCGGACTGCCGCCAATCATATACAGCGCGCCATTATGAACCAGGCCAGTAGTGTTGGTGCGGCCAAATTCCGGATTAAATTGAACTGAGGTGAGTGTATCGGCAAAATTCCAACTATCGATGCTAAAGAGGAAGGGCTGGCCGGTAACATCCCAAACGCCGCCGCCCCAGTATACCTTGTCCTGATAAACGCCGGCGGCAAAACCGGCCCGTCCGACTTCCAGACCGGCTGCTGTGGAGTCCCACTCACCGGTTTGGGGATTATAGGTTTGTATGATCGTGGACATGCTGTTTTGAATATCACTGGGATCGTTATATCCGCCAATTAAATAGATCAGCGAATCGTGGGCGATAGCTCTCCCTCCAGCTACCGGCAGGGGCATGATATCCGCGAGCTGCCATTCCTGCGAAAAAATTGGTTGGCAGAACAACAACAGCAAAATTAACAGTATTCTTCTCGGCATCTTCTTCATCTTTTTAAAACCTTTGCCTTTTATGATCAATATCGATCAGGCAATTATCATACCGGACTATCATGGGGAATTCTCTGCCTCAAGATTAAAATTTACCCGAAGCGTTTCCTGTCTGGTAATGGTAATAAATTTTTCCAGTGATGGAAACATTGGATTAAGCAGTTTTAAATGCCGGGCACCGGGCAATAATTTTATCGGCGCACTTAATGGTGTTTGTCCGAGACTGTCGCCGTCCAGGATAATTGTTGCCCAGGGATAAACCTGGCAATCGAGAAAACCGAAAAGGGTATCCATATTCACCTGCACAGTCAACTGTTGTGCAGCAGAAATGGAAATTGCTTTCCGATAAAGGGGATATTCCGGATGCGCCAGGGCCAACTGGTAGTTGCCCGGTTGCAATGAAATCGGGCTATCCAATGGGGTGGTATCAATTTTTTTATCATCGATATAAACTTCCGCCCAGGGAAGGCAGCGAATCGTTAATGCGCCGGGAACTAGGGCCGTTGCTGGAGTCAGGCTATCTGCCACTGCTGTTTTCGTTGCTGTCTCCGGCAGGTTTTCTATAGGCAGCGGCTTTTCCAGTGTCGGCAAGATTGTATCGCTTGGTGTATTGATCGCTGACAGATCGAGACCGCTGTCAGTCGTTGTTGGGATAGAATCAGCAACTACAGCTGTGCTGGCGGTATCTCTTGAAATACGTTCGCTTTTACTACTCATATTTGTGTCTGCCGGTGGAGAAGAAGAAAAAATCCTGGAAAAGAAGACTGCGAATAGCAGCAGGGGAAAAAGTATCAGCAGCCAAAGCTGTTGCCGGTGAAAAAATGATTTTTCTCCGGAGGCTGCCGGACTGTTTGCTGGCGAGGAATCCGGTAGCTGAACCGGCGGTAAATCTGCTAACATTTCTCCGGCTGTACCATAGCGGTCTGCCGGTTTTCGTTGTAATGCTTTTTTCAAAATAGGTTGAATGTCGGTCGGCAGGTTATTTTCTGCTGTAAAAATATCGTCAATGTTTTTGCTAAGGATATTATTAATCGTTTCGCTGATGTCTTTTCCGACAAATGGATTTTTGCCGCTAAAAAGCTCGAAGATGACGATACCGGCGGAAAACAAATCACTCTGCGGCGTTAGCTTTTCACCACTGATTTGTTCCGGAGACATATACCCGGGCGTGCCAACGATTGAAGATTTCTGGGTAACGCCGGCTTCATTTTGAACTTGCGCCAAACCAAAATCAGCAATTTTCAGGTGCGCCTGCTTGTTGATCAGAATATTTTCCGGTTTGATGTCGCGATGAATAATCTGCTGCTGATGCGCATATGCCAGGCCAGTGAGTAATTGATGGGTATATTGAAACTTTCTTTCTTCACTTAAGCTGGTGTCGCGCAGTGCCTGACGGAGATTCTCACTGGGAAAATACTCAAAGGCAATCCAGGCTTCTGTTTCGGCGGCATCGGCAGAAAGCAACTTGATGATATTGGGATGATCGAGCCCGCGGAGAATTTTTGCCTCTCGCTGAAAGCGCTTGGGAATGGTGGGGTCCTGCACTGCTGCTGTCCCAAGGATCTTTACGATAACCTGCTGTTTTTCCTGACGATGTGTTGCCAGGTAGACACTGCTGTGCGCGTCTTTTTTCAGGCATTCCGTCAGGTGATATGTATCTTTCAGGTTTGGCATTATATAGCGGTTAATCGTTGTTCGTTGTTCGTTGATCGTTGTTCGTTGATCGTTATGGTCTTCCTCAAAACGGTAGACAGTAATTTAAGCTGCACGGTTTATTTGCTCGAACTCTCTGGGGGATTTATATCCCAGAGTTGAATGTATGCGAA
>JANQQU010000001.1 GCA_028284905.1 Calditrichia bacterium | reverse complement strand
CCCGGGTTTCCTAAATCCGACACTTTTTCCTCCCATGTAAGTTTTGGGAGTAAGATAACAATTTATTAAACAACATAAAAACGGGTGACTACCCAATTTTCAAATTCCGAATTCCGCATTCCGAATTCCGAATTCGCCCCCTCCGAATTAGAAATGTCTACGCTAACGCGCCCGTTTTCTTCGGTAAACTTAATCGCATTAGAGATAAGGTTAATAATAATCTTTTCATATTTTTCCCGGTCGATGTAAATAGTTAGCGATGCTTCCGGGGCGGCAAAGTTTATTTCGATATCGCGGACGCTGGCCAGGGATTCGAAGGCCATGGTAAGCTGGCGCGTCAGGGCGACGATGTTTTCCGGAGCGGCCTGCAGCTTCATTTTCCCTGCTTCCAGGCGGGAGATATCCAACAATTGATTGACCAGACGGAGCAGTCTCCTGGTATTGCCAAGAATGCGCTGATGTTGCTCGGTTACGCTGCCCGTAAAGTCCCCGGAGAGCATTTGCTGCACCGGTCCCTGGATCAGGGTTAGTGGCGTGCGGAATTCGTGGGAGATGTTTGCAAAGAAGTGTGATTTCATCCGGTCCACTTCTTTTAGTTTTTCAGCGGATAGCTGCTCCATTTCCATCCGGTGCTTTAATCCCTGGCGATTCAATTCGTAGCGGCGTAGGACAAACAGAATAGCGAAAAAAAGTATTCCATAAATGAGATAGGCCCACCAGGTTCGCCACCAGGGCGGGAGAATCGTGATGGTAATAGACCTGCCCACCTCATCCCAAAGCTTGTCCTTGTTGGAAGACTTCACCCGGAAAGTATATTCACCAGGATCGAGTTGGGTATAGGTAACGAAGCGACGGGAAGCATCTGTAATCACCCAATCCGGATCAACATTTTCCATCTGGTAAGCATATTGGATGCGCTCCGCCTGCTGGTATTCCAGTGCCGCAAATTCGATGGAAAAAATAGACTGATCGTGGGTCAGGGTAATATCCCGCGCTTCCGAAATGTGACTTTTCAGGGGCGAGTTTTCCCCGGGGCGGATGCTTTTATTGAAAACCTGAAATTCGGTGAGAACAATCGGTGGAATAAAATTATCCGCTTTAATGCTATCCGGATGAAAGTAGGTTAATCCATCGAGGCCACCGAAAAATAATTCTCCTTTCTGATTTGAAAAAATGCCAGATATACTCAACCCATCTCCATATAGCTCCTCAGTTTCAGAGAAATTTTTAAATGTTTCATTGCGCAGGTCAAATTTTGATATTCCTTTACCGGTACTTAACCAGAGATTCCCCTGTTGGTCTTCAAGGATTCCATTGATAATGGGTGATGATAAGCCATCTTTTTCTGCAAAATGAGTAAATGTTGCCCCGAAACGATCAAATTTGCTCAACCCCTCGGTTGTGCCGATCCAAAGGCTGCCGACCTGGCCTTCATGAATCGATAAAACAACATCACTGTTAATACTACTGCTATCTCCGGTAATATGCCGATAGTGTATTATTTCTTTTGTAAGCGGATTGAACTTGTAAAAACCAGCATCCCCGCCCAGCCAGAGCATCCCCGAAGAATCCGTTTTAATTATTAAAATATTATTGTCAAATAACTGATGCTGGGAAAACTGTTCTGTATTCGGATCAAAACTATAAAGGTAGTTACTAATTGTAGATATCCAAATCGTGCCGTTTAGATCTTCACATAATGTATGCATACGGTTATGCTCCGGATTATCATGTGGGACAAAATAACGGGTAATTTGGTTTGTTTGAAAGTCGATCCTATTCAGTCCCCCCATGCCGCCCAATGTGCTTACCCAAAGCACTTTCTTTTCAGCTAATTGGGTTTCGATAATACCTGTAATCCAGTTGTCGCTCAGGCTTTGCTCATTTTCCGGATCGTGAGTAAATTCTTGATAGTACCCACTACTATGTTCCACTCTAATCAGACCGTTTTTTCCAGTACCGATCCAGAGTGCCGATTGGTCTTCTCCGTAATTAGATTCATGGATCACCCCAGCATGAATTCCAGATAAATCAACTTGGCTCCCGCCGTAATCTCGCAGGGATCGAAATTCGGAAGGGATAGGATCAAATTTATTAATGCCTTTACTGGTGCCAATCCATATAATTCCCAGGTTGTCTTCTGAGATCGAAAGTACAAAATCCCTGCTCAAACTCCATGGATTATCCCGTTGATTGCGATACTGAGTAAATGTTTCCGTTTTGATATCCAGTCGATTTAATCCTCCTGCCAAGGTGCCGAGCCATAGTTCTTCACTGTTGTTTTCTGGCTGGTATATGGCAAAGATGTCATTGTCAGATATACTGGCGGGGTTGCCCGGTTGATGCCTATACTGGGTTATTTTATTGGTTGTCAGGTCGATTTTATATAAACCATTGGTAGAACTTTCTACCCAAAGCAAATTTTTGTCATTCCAATGAGTAGCATATATTTTCGTTATGAACTGACTAATAAAAATTTTCGAATATTCCGGGGGGACTTCATAGCTGATAAACTTGTCTTTATCGGTATCCAGATAAAAGAGGCCTTCGTTGTATGTACTAATCCAAACACGGCCGGTATGATCCTCGGTAATGGCACCAATACAATTAACTTTGGTTTTAAGCGATTCTTTATTCTCTTCCGGATAATAACGGGTGAAAATGTCGCTTTCTCGATTATATTTATTGAGGCCGTTCTCACAGCCTATCCAGAGAATTTGCTGCTTTGTTTCATAGATGGCGGTTACCTGATTACTACTTAAACTAGTGAGATCATTTTTATTGTGGCGGTAGCGGATAAAAACATCACGGTTGCTATCATAGCGGCAAAGACCGCCGTAATCAGACCCAATCCATAATATTCCGGCATGGTCTAAATAAAGTTTAAAAACCGAGTTATTCGCCAGGCTTAAAGAATCATTTGGATCATTCCGGTAAATCGTGAACATGTGCCCGTCATATCTGTTCAACCCGTCTATAGTACCAAACCACATAAATCCACGCTTATCCTGAACAATATCAAAAACAATATTGCTTGAAAGCCCGTCCTCCATGGTAAGATGATCAAATTTGATGTCCTGCTGTTGGGGATAAAGGTGGGAGGCCAGGCAACAAATTTGAAATAGCAGCCAATAAATTTTAATTTTTCTGATAGCCAAAAAAGCCTCTCCTGAACAGTTGAACTGCAAAAGCTTTTGATAATCTGGCTGCCATTAAACTGCAGATTTTGGCGCCGGAGAAAATACGAAGATCTATCAGTAAGAAAGATTTATTATACTAATATGATAGCACCTTTTCTATTTATAGACAAATTATTCCCGTTCGATGTATTGATGAATAAGTTCTGTTAGCATTAGCCAGGATGTGCTGTCATTCATCAAAATCCGCATCAACGATTTCCCGCACCAGGCGGAATCCCAAACTAAAGCCACGATCATGGGGATTATGGGTATAGCGGCGGGCGGAGCGGGCACTCTCGGCGTTAAAATACCAACTGCCGCCGCGAATGACTTTCAGGTCCGTTTCGCAATCTCCCCGGGGATCTTTCACAGGTTCGGTCGGATATTCACAAAACCAGTCTTCGCACCATTCCCAGACGTTGCCGTGCATATCGTGCAAGCCCCAGCCATTCGCCGGAAAGCTCCCCACAGCAGTGGGCTGATCTCGATAGCTGCCCTGCGGAAATTCCCGGTAAGGATAACGGCCATCATAGTTGGCATCGGCGGTGGATAAATCCTCGCCTGTATTGAAAGGAGTGGATGTCCCGGCACGACAGGCGTACTCCCATTGTGCTTCGGTTGGCAGGGCAAAACGGTATTGCGAATTCAGCGCGTTCAGGCGCTGGATAAACATCTGCGCTTCATGCCAGTTAATGTTCTCTACCGGGAAGCGAACGCCGAGTGTTTTAAAATGGCTGGGATTATCGCCCATAATTTGCTGCCACTCGCCCTGGGTCACCTCGTATTTGCCCATATAGAACGCCCGGGTGATCTCCATCTCATGGGTGGGTCCCTGCTTCAGCTGCCCAACTTCCCCCGGCGGGGTGCCCATCATGAATTTCCCGGGTGGAATTCGGACGAATGTCATCCCGGTGACTGGTTCGGTCCATTCTCTGTTTGTGGTTCCTTGCTGGGTGCATGTGCTAAGCAAAATCACAAACAGGAACAGAAAGGAAGGGTGCCATTTATTTTTCATCATCAAGTTTACAATTTGAGGTAAAGTGAGGGACAAGCTGTCATTGCGAGGAGTGCAGCGACGAAGCAATCTCTTTGTGGGTGCACTAATTGAGATTGCTTCGGCCAAAAACGCCTCGCAATGACAGCAAATCTACATTTCATCTTAACATGATCTAAGCGCCAGCATTATTTTTCCATCCCAAAACCATTTAGGTGCGACAAATTTTTCTGTTATTGTCCAATACAAACATATTTAACATTATCGAAAATATGTCGCCCCTACAGGGCTGAAATGGTATTGGGATGTTTTTTTCTATAAATATGACGTCCCGCTGGGACTTTCTTCGCATAGTGTAACAGGTTTCCACTAAGAGCCGGTGCCAATATAATTACATATTTATAGCGCAAACTTATTTTCAATTCCCAAAGCCTTGTAAGAAAACATGTCGCCCCTATGGGGCTGAAATGGTGTTGGTACACTTATTCTATAAATATGACATCCCGCTGGGACTTTTTTGTTGAGGGATTCGATAAAATATTTTTCAGAGCCCGACGCCCGATACGGGCGTAATATTTGTAGCTTTAGTGATATTCCTATTCCCAAAGCCCTGTAGGGGCGGCATATTTATAGCGACGGAATTATCTTTCCACCTCAGAGCCCCGTAGGGGCGGCATATTTATAGACTAACACTTTTTCTCATTCCCAAAGCCCTGTAGGGGCGGCATATTTTTCTGCTATTGCCCAATACAAACATGTTTAACGATACTGAAATATTATCGGTCTAATTGAGATCGCTTCGTCGCTTCACTCCTCGCCACATAGTGATCCCTGCTATATTGAAAATCAAGTTCCTTTTTGTTCTGGCGCAATCTGTGGCCAGATAGAGAAACGATATAAAGATACGAACTCCCTGCTTAATAAAGCTGAAACTAATGCTCCTTGCCTTTAGACATCCTGCTATTCATGGTCTGTATTAAACAGCCATAAGTTACTGTTTCGTAAAAGTAGGGGCGCCGCACACTTCGGGACAAGGTCGTTTGAAAACGCTGTTGTTGACTTAGGGATCCCTCGCGGTCGCCAACTGATATCCTAACAAGTTGCATTCAGTTTATAATTTCCAGCAAGCTCCCTATCGTTGGGAGGGAGGAGAGCTTGGAAGGTTGGCTGTTTAACAGATGCCAACCGTATAGTCTTCTTCGTTCAACAAGCATCTTCTCAGTCGCACTGCCAGGCTGCGCGCCACAGCAACAATCGCCTTTTTACCATTGCTGCCTTTCGCCTTGATCCGATGATATTTCTCCCGCAAATGCGGATCATGGCGAATCACGCTCCAGGCACTCTCTACCAATACACCGCGAACATACCGATTCCCCTGCCGGCTGATATGCCCCATCCTTACCTTACTGCCACTGGAGTGCTGACTTGGCGTTAAGCCCAGATAACTGCAAAACTTCCCCTCATTACCAAAGCGCCGAAAATCATGAATTTCCAGCAAAAAAGTCATCGCTGTTATCAAGCCAACACCTCGCAGGCATGTTAAACGCTTAAAGTCAGCTTTGTATGTCTCACTCTGACTCAACTGCTTAACATAGCGTGTTACTCGCGCCAGCTGATCCCGAACCTGTTGGTAACTCACCAACATCTCTGACAGAACAAACTGCTCACTGGCAGTATCGAAGCTTAGCGATGACAACCAGTTCAAATAAGCACGACTCCAGCTACTTCGAATCTCTGACGGCCGTTTTAGACCGCGCAGATTTAGAAATGAGCGAATCTCATTCTTCGCCCGAGTCTGCTGCCTCACCAACTGCACTCGGCGACGGCAAACACCACGATCACTCTCCACTACCAACGGTGGCACATAGACACTTCTTAATTGCCGCGCGCTATGACAATAGGCCAGCTTCTTCGCATCACGACGATCTGTTTTTACCTTGCTGGCATCTACCGGCACAAGACTCGCCGGTGTTACTGTGCAATCGTAGCCATCATTGCTTAGCTGCCGATACAAGACAAACCCACTGAAACCCGCTTCATAAACAAGACGCAGATGACGGCTGCTACTGTAATAGCCCCTTAAATGGGCCCGCAACTTGTCGTAATTTGCCTTCATTCGAAGCTCTTCGACAACTTCCCCATCACACACAAAACATAACTGCCAACTCTCATTATCCACATCGATACCACAAAACACTTGCTTGTTCTCTACAAATTCGATTATCTTTTTATAAGCTTTCACTATACCTCCTTGACCATGACCTTAATTGATGAGTTCTTTTAATATGGCAAGGAGGTATCTTTTTTTCAAATATAGTTACTACGGGGCAGCGACGAAGCGATCTCCCTGTAAATACTCATATTAGAGATTGCTTCGGCAAAAAGATACCTCGCAATGACATTTCAGCGAGCATTACCATTTATCTCCACCAGATATTTTTTCAATACTGCCGAGAATTATCAACAATAAAAGCATTTCTCCGCAAGCCGGAGAAGAATCCATCGTCTATAATTTTGTAACGTCGATAGTTCACAACTTATAACCGCCAACCATAAAGCGGGAGTTTTTATGAAAGTTTATCTCTACGTATGCCTAATTCTAATTTGCACCCTGCCCCTACTTCTCTCCGTTATGCCAGCGGACAAGGAATCATTCACTGCGGAAATCCCCCCGGCATTCGAGCTATTTTCCGAGGAGGTGAATATTTATGCAAATGACGAATTTGTTTTCCTGGAAACCAAAGGCATTCCGGATCATGCCAGCCCATATTACCCAAAGGGGCACGCACTTTATGAGGCATACAATGGAAACAACCCTCGCTTCCGCCGCAATCCGAATTCTATTCGTGAACAAAATTTAACCTTTCGAATTCCCCGGCGGCCAAAAAAATCCAGTTATCATCCGGAAACCCGTCTTGGCCCGATCGGCATTGCCATCAATGGCGTGCCCCTCTTTAATCAATTTGCCGGTCCCGGACGATCGTTATCCTACGAAATCAACTCCTTCGATCAATACAATGGTCACCCGCAGCGAACCGGTCAGTATCATTATCATATCGAGCCTTTGGCAATTACCGCGACTGAAGGCAGATCGACGCTTATCGGCTTCCTGCTTGATGGTTTTCCGGTATATGGTCCGGAAGAAAATGGCGCCACGGTAGAAAGCGAAAAACTGGACGATTTTCATGGCCATGAGCATCCGACGCAGGAATATCCTGAAGGGATTTACCATTACCACATTACCGCTGATGATCCCTATATCAATGGCGGCCAATATTACGGAAAGCCGGGTTGGGTTACCCGTTAAAATTATTGCCCCTTGTCCGGTTGATTATTTATCCGCCAAATTATCCTTTCTTCTTGAGTCTGAATATCCAATGCATTATTTTTCAAAGAGTTCAACTGGACAAGGGAATCCAACATCAGTTACAACACTTCGCTATATCATATCCTTAAATTTTTCTTTGTCAATTAGGAAGGGAGACTTTTCTCATGCGAAAGCGTGTTTATCCTTGCATCTTATTTATCGGCTTTTTATTGCTACCATTGTCAATAAATGCACAATTGAAAACCGAAAGAATTGCCTTTGGCCTTGGGGGAGGCGGTTTTATTGGGGATACGGATTTTGGCAGAGATGACAAGATCGGCCCGGCGGCCCACGGATTTATTCGCCACTCCATTATCGGTCCCCTGGAAGGGCAAATTACCGCCGGCTATGGTGAGCTTCATCGGGATAAGGACAATCATTATCGCACGAACCTGGTATTGGGCGATTACCGCTTGCTGTTCCGCCTTTTTTCACTGGAGGTCTTCAGTCCCTATGTGTTTGGCGGCGGTGGTGGCATGTATTATGAAGCGAAGATGCCTCCTCCCAATCCCACCCCCGGTGTTGATGATGAATTATGGGTGCCTTTCGCAACCGCTGGCGGTGGTTTTCAACTAAAACTCTTTTCCCGGGTCTCCCTGGATTTTAGCGGTGGCTACAGTCTGGCGTTTTCCGACGAGATCAACCAGGTTATCGCTGGGGACCAGGATGACGGTTACTTTCATGCCAGTGGCGGTATAACGATTACCGGTCAAAGCGGCAGCGCAGATCCTGATAAAGACGGCCTTACCAACAAAGAAGAAAAGCACTTCAAGACCAATCCAAAATCTGCCGATAGCGACGGCGACGGACTGAATGATGGCGATGAACTCTATACCCATCGCACCCATCCGATGAAAAGAGACACGGACAACGATGGCGTGGACGACCAGGACGAAGTGTTGCTTTACAGCAGCAATCCCCGCAAAGCCGACACCGATGGCGATGCACTGAGTGACGCAGAAGAAATTTTCACTTTTAAAACCGACCCCAATCGCACCGATTCCGATCAGGACGGCCTCAGTGACCGAGCGGAAGCAAAACTGGTGGGGACAGATCCGAACAATCCTGATTCTGACGGCGATGAATTAAATGACAATGATGAGCTGAAAGTCTACAAAACTGATCCGAAAAATCCGGACAGTGACGGCGACGGTCTGAATGATGGTCAGGAGATCAGCAGCGGTGCGGATCCGAACAATGGCGATAGCGACGGCGATGGCCTCAGTGACAAAGACGAATTACTGGTATACGAAACCAATCCAATTGTTGCCGATACCGACAGTGGCGCGGTAGATGATGGGGTGGAAGTTGAACGCGGCACCGACCCGAATAACCCTGATGACGATGGCGTGCTGGCGATTAAAGATGTTGGCGATGCTATCGTACTGGAAGGCATTCTCTTTCCTTCCGGTAGCGCGCGGATAACCTCGCAATCCTACCCGGTGCTGGAAAAAGCCTATCAAACGATGATGGCCTATCCGGATATTATCATCGAAATTCAGGGCCATACCGATAATACCGGCAGCCGCTCATTGAATCAGCGTTTATCGCGCTCCCGCGCAGAAGCGGTCCGTGCGTACCTGATTCGCCAGGGCATTGCCCCGGAGCGCCTGGTCGCCATCGGTATCGGTCCGGATCAGCCGTTGACATCGAATGCAACCCGCTCGGGAAGAGCGCTGAATCGCCGAATAGAGTTTGTGAGAATACGATAAGAGAAATGAGCAAATGAGCAGATGAGCAACTAATACTTAACTGCCCATTTGCCCATTTGCATATTTTGCGCAAGGAGTTAGAATGAACGAATTACCATTTGAGATGGATCCGGATTGGAAATTAATTCTGGAACGCCTCTCAAAAATTCGCCTGGAAAACGATTATAGCATTGGCAACGCGGAGTTTATCCGTACCCACCTCACCTCGTTTGATGATCGTATTCGCGGTGGTGCAGCATTGGCCGCCACCGGTTGTTTGTTTGAGCCGAATATCCTCGATCTGGTCATCGATATTGCAGAAACCGATGGCAATGTCGCTATCCGCAAAGCAGCATTGCAATCGCTCAGCACGGTGATCTACGAAGGCGTTATGCAAGGCCTGGAAGAATCCCATGGGGCAGATACTTTTATGGATGATGCCGAAGAGTGGGAAGAATTTCAAACCGGCGGACTGAAAGAGGACTACCTTCGCGTAAAGCATTTGCTCCTGAATGTACTGGAAGATGAAATCGATCTTAGTATGCAGGAACTGGCCTTATCTTCCCTGGCCGATCTTGGTTTTCAGCCGGAAATCCGGGAAAAAATCGCTGAATTTTTTCATAGTGAAAGACAGGCTTCCCGATTAATCGCCCTCCATGCGATGGGGAAATTTCCCCAATACTGGATCGAAACACTCGCTGAGGCCATTCAGCTGGAAACCCCGGTGGCGATTCTCAAAGAGGCCATTAGTGCCGCGTATTCTTCCCGCTCAGGAGAACTCTCCCGGGCAATCGAGGGTATTCTCACTCACAAAGATCCGGAAGTGCTTCGTTTTGCTATTCTCACCCTTTCCAACATCAACCTTTCTGACAATCTCGGCGACATTCTCCAGCATTTCAGTCTGCACGAAAATTCTCTCGTCCAGGAAGCTGCCAAAGACGGTATTGAGCTGATGAATCAGCAAAACTTTCAAAGCTATCTTAGTGATGATTTGGGGATGGATGCGGAAACTGATGATCCGGAAGAAACCGACGATTAATCTCCGCTACCACTCTTTCTTGTTCTTATCCCGGCAGCCGGGATGGGGACGCAATTAGTTGCGAAACTCAGTTTCGCGCATAACAGGGTTACCAAACTGGAGTTTGGCAACCAGAGAAATTGGGAGGAATATTATTAGAATTTACTGGGAAAGATTATTCTCGATACCGACCTGCTCCCGCCAGTTCGGCTGACTCAGCTCGTTACGATATGTTGAGTGCAACAACTCATAATCGCCGAAACCATGCAAATCTGCAAAAACAAAAATGCTTCCCCCTGCCAGGGTATTATAGGTCCAGACTTCATAAGGACGTTGTGTACCGCCAACAGGATTTCGTTCAATGTCGCTGGGTTGACCATAGACCAGAAAAACTCTCCCCCGGTCGGTCTTCCAACCGGCTTTCCGTTTTGTCTTGAACGCGGCATTGGCATACTTCAAATTTTGAAAATACTGTATTTTAAACTCATTCGCCGGCGTGTCCCTGTTTTCATCTCTTTCCTGCCAAAAGGTCACCAGAAAATTCACTTTACTTTCTACTGTTCCGAGGGATTTAAAAACGTCTTTCTCGGTTTTACTGGCGAGGTATGTCAGTTGCGCAAATTCCTCATCCAATTCTTCTTCAGAGAATTTAGCATAGTGAGATGCCATCAAGCTGGTCACCATTTCACTCATCCGGTCGGCCTGTTCCTGGCTGGGTTTATAAACGCTAAACCGTTTCCGGCGCAGTAGCGTTTCTCCGCTTTCATTGTCGGTAAAGCGAATATTGAGAAAGTGAGGCCCCGAAGGTAAAGTGATAATATTTCCGCCACCGACAATAACCGCACTGCTCCCCGGCTTCTTCGATGTTTTATCCGGGAATGATTTCACCACTTCCCCGGCATTATTCTCGATTTCCGCACGGACAGTATAGCTGCCGGACTTTTCGGCATCATAGGCCATTTGATACGCTTCCAGATAGTAATAGAGCACCGGATGAGCGGGATGAAAAACCCCGGAAGGATTGGGCACGACCTGCAATCCATTCTTGATAAACTTGCCAGCGCTAGCACTTTTCGAGATACCGGCTGCGAGCTGAATATCGCTCAGCTGAACATTAGTACTGTCCGGACCATCAACTTTAATCTCCAACAAATATTCGCCCTTTGCACCGGTATTATTATCCCGGATGGTAGCGGTTGCTTCATAGTTACCAGGGGTTAATTCTGCCTGAAAAACATGGCGTAATTCGTTTGCTGGCGTAATCACCTGCTGATCGGTAATGCGACTGAGGAAAGGCTGTTCCTGGGCAAATTGCCGGGCGCCTTCGCCATCCCGGATATCCAGAATCGCCGAAAAGTTAGCAACATATCCGGAATCCGCAGTGGTGTAAGAAATGGCATTTTGGCGAATGGAAATATACACTTCAACATATTGACTGTTATCAGCATTGTTGAAAGTGGCATAGTCCACATTTAGCGGAATAAAACGGGGCTGGGCGTTCGCCGGATGAGTGAGCCCGAACAATAAGAGGCTCAGTAAACCGGCCGTTGCAAATAATTGATGAAAGACTCGCATAAACGTCCTTCGCGTAAAACAATTGTCGTTTAATCGAAGCGTACTGAGACGACTTTCGAGACACCCACTTCTTCCATGGTTACCCCGTATAAACTGCCGGCAGCTTCCATGGTCTTTTTGTTATGGGTGACGAGAATAAACTGGGTATCCCGGGAGAATTGACGAAGCGCCTGGGTCAGGCGGGAAATATTCACGTCATCGAGCGGGGCGTCTACCTCGTCCAGAATACAGAAGGGGCTAGGCTTTACCAGATAGATCGCGAAGAGGAGCGAGATCGCCGTCAGGGTTTTCTCCCCGGCAGAAAGCAAGGTCAGCGTATTCAGTTTTTTCCCTTTGTGGGTAACCTGAATATCAATGTTGGCCTCCAGTGGATCCTTACTTTCGATCAGCACCAGCTCAGCATGTCCACCATCAAAGAATTCCTGGAAGACACGTTCGAAATTAATTTGAATTTTTTCGAAAATTTCCACGAACTGCTCGCGCGCCGTAGTATTAAGTTTTTCGATTGTTTCTACCAGCTGATCCCGCGCTTCCAGTAAATCATTTCGCTGGTTATTGAGAAAATCCAGACGTTCCTTTTCTTTCTCATGCTCTTTGATTGCCAAGGGATTAACATCGCCTAAGCGTTCGATCTTAATGCGCAGGTTTTCAATCTCCCGCTGCACATCCGGAATCGCCACCGCCGGATTTAGATCTTTGATGTCGAATTCTTTTTCCACATCGCCATACTTCTCGTTCATCTGCTCCTGAATAGTGGAGAGCTTCACCTGGATCTCCTTCTTGCGGAGTTCCAGCTCCTGCAAACGCTCCCGGGCCTGGTTCCAGAGGCGCTGCTTCTTTTTCAACTCACCTTCCATTGCCTGGATAGTTGTGCGCAATTCCTGGAATTCTTTCTCGGTGGCATTTTTCTCTTTCTCGGCAGCATCCCGCTCTTTATAGAGCACTTCCAGTTGTTCCTGGATAGCCTTCAGTTCACTTTGTAATTGTTCAATCTGCTGCTGATTCTCCAGCACGCGCTTTTCCCGGTCATTAATAAACTGGCGGGCATCCTGCGATCCCTGATCAACAAACTGGGATTTCTGCACCGATTCTTTTTCCCGGGAAGTTAGATTGAGATAGGCAATTTGATGGGTTTGCGTTTCCTGAGTCACGGATTTTAAGGCAGTTTCTGCCGCTTGCTGTTTCTCCCGTGCTTCCTGCTCCTGCCGTTTATAGGCTTCTGCTTTTTCGTCCAGCTTGCGGATTTCCGGAAACAGCTGTTTTTCCTGGGCATCCAGACCGCTCAGGCGCTCTTTTTCGTTGGCTATTTCATCGGAGATGTCCCGGGCGGTTTCTTCCAGACGCTTTACTTCGTAGCTTTCCCGGCTAACCTGCTTTTCCACATCCACCAGCTGTTGTTGAACAGATTTCTGTAATTGCTCAAATTCCTGGCGTTTCGCTTCCCGTTCCTGCAGTTCTGTCGTTGTTGCTGTCAGTTGCTGTTTCTTTTCTTCCAACTCGGACTGCAGCGCCTCGAAGCGTTTGATTGTTTTCTCGTATTGCTCTTTCCGGCCAATCAATCCAACTTGCTTGGATTTCGCACCACCGGTCAGGTTCCCCCAATGCTCAAGAATTTCTCCATCGAGGGTAACATAGGTAACTTCCGGATAGTTACTGCGCATATTGATTGCAGTATCCAGATCCGGCACGACGTACACCGAACGAAAGAGGAAACCGAAAAGCGAGTCATATTCGCCGGGAAAGGAAACCACATCCATCAATGGCATGCTCTTTCCGTTTGCTGCCGGTAAACTGGTCTGGTTTTTCGCTGCGCCATTTAACAATGTGAGCGGCACCAGGGTCACCCGCCCTTTTTCGCTGCTCCGTAGATGACTGAGAATGTTCTGAGCAGTTTCTACTTCTTTTACGACGAGGTAGTTGGAAACTTCCGCGAGATAACTTTCCAGCGCCGGGCGATATTCCTCGGAACAGTCTACCAGATTCGCCAGGGTATCGACGACGCCACTGTAATCGCCTTTTTTAGACATCACGTACTGCACACTCTGGGAAAAGCCTTCATAGTTTTTAATCAGGTTCTCCAAAAAGTCTTTCCGGCTGCGGGTTCGTTCCAGCTTCCCGTCAATTGTATTGATTTCCGAACGCAGGTTTTCCTGGGTTTCCCGAAGATTTTGAATCAGCTTTTCCAGATGCGCCTGCTCCTGCTGATACATCTCCAGATCTTCCTTGACCTCGCCCAGCTTTGTTTCCAGAGTATCCAGGTTTTCCCGGCGGACTTTACAATCCGCATTTACTCTTTCCAGGGCACTTTCGCTTTTTAAAATACGATTGTTGATACTGTCTTTTTCCAGCTGAATCTTTTGATAGGCCTGCTTCACTTGCCCGGACTGCTGCAGCTCCTGCATGTTCATCTGCACAAAACGCTGATATTCATCGCGGATTTCCTGAAAACTATTTTCGGCATTCAGCTGTTTATTCGCCGAGTCCCGATAGAGTTCCTGGGCGGTGGCCATTTCATTTCTGACTGAATTAATCTGGTCACTCAACTGCACTTTTTCCTGGTCCAGTTGTTCAATTTTCACTCGTTGAAATTCGATCTCTTTATTATAAGAACGCGTTGCTTCTTCCAGGGAGCCAACCCGCTGCTGATGCAGCTCCCGGCGTTTTTGCTGTTCCTGAATCATATCATCCTTACGATGAAGAATCGCCGCTTTTTTTCGAAAAAACTGTTCCTTCTCTACAGATTCAACCTGCAGCTTTTCCAGGCGTGCTTCCAGAGTATGGATTTCGCTGCCCTGCGAATTTTTCAACTGCAATACTTCCGACAGTTCTGTTTCGATCGGCTTTAACTGATTCTTGAAGGAATGAATCCGCAGGTGGGAAAGCAGTAACTCGTTTTCCTGCAGGCTTTCTTTATACTCGTGGTAGCGACGGGCTTTCCCGACCTGGCGAGCAAGCGAATTGACATTTTTTTGAACTTCCGCAAGAATGTCGTCGACGCGGGTCAGCTCCTGCTCGGTGGTATCCAGCTTGTTAAATGCAGATTTCCGGCGGGACTTATATTTCTTAATACCGGCCGCTTCCTCGAAAAGACGGCGGCGTTCCTGGGCATTATCACTGAGGATCTGTTCAACCATTTTCAGCTCGATAACCGAGTAGGCATCTGCCCCCATACCGGTATCGGTAAACAGATTGACGATATCCATCAGGCGGACAACTTCATTGTTAATCAAGTATTCGCTATCACCGGAACGGTGTAAGCGGCGGGTAATTTTCAATTCGGTATATTCGGAAGGCAGAACGCCGCGGTTGTTTTCGATAAACATGGACACTTCCGCCAGGCTAAGCGGCTTGCGGGTGGCGGTGCCATTAAAGATCAGGTTTTCCATTCGATCGCAACGCAGTGCGGAGGGACGTTGTTCGCCAAGCACCCAGCGGATGGAATCGACAATATTACTCTTTCCACAACCATTGGGGCCAATAACCCCGGTGAGGCCGCGGTCAAATTTAAAAACCGCTTTCTGTGCAAACGATTTAAAACCGAAAACTTCCAGTCGCGTTAGAATCATCTAGCAAAACTTCACATTTAGTCGAACAAGTCTATTATCTCTGCCCCGAAAAGTGGCGCAATTAGCGTCCGGCAATATTTGTCTGATAAAGCTGATAGACAAAATCCAGATGCTCCCGAACGTGATAGTAATCCTGATAAAAATAGCCAAAAAGCGCAATGCCACCGCCCAGTAAAAGGGTTAGTAACAGGAACACTTTCCAGTAAAGACTGTCAATCAACACCCGGGTACCGTTTACCCAACGCAGGTACGCCCAAACATGGCAATATAAAAGTATGCCCAGGAGAATCCAATAAGAATTCAATTCCAGCAACATTCTGTATAAAACAATCCCCAATGGCAAGATGAATACGAGTGGCGAAGACGCCCAGATTGTCGCGGCCAGCGCCTGGTTATAAAGCACGCGTCCTTCCCCGGTTAGCGAGATCAGCTTTACCAGGAAAGCCAGCAAATAGTAGCCAATAATAATCGCTAAAGTTGTCAGCATAATAAACACCGGCTGATTCCAGATCAGTCCAACCACGCTTTCCTTAAGCCAAGGCGTATAAAAGAAAATCGAAAGCAGGTAATCAAATAAGAGATGACTACGATAAAAATAGGCCAGGGAACTGTAGATAATCGCCCCATTCACCGCGATAACCAGCAAAAGGAATAGGGATTGCTTAATGGGAATACTAATACGCTCCTGCAGATTAACAAAAAAACCATGGGGCTTTTTGATACTGTAAATCAGATTCTGGCGAAATACCCGATAGCGTTTGTAGGAAATGAGAAAAATAAACAGGTTCAGAAACCCAATGAGAATATAGAGGAAAGAATGGGCGGAACGGTCTTCCCGGATGGTTGTTTCCCCGGTATTGGCCGGAGAAGAAAACTCCTGAATATTTTGATTGCTCCCGGAACGATCACGGGCGATTCTTTCTACACTAACCAGACCGGTTTCGTTCAAATAAAGCTGGCCATTGCCCCCGTTCTGCAGTGCTGGCAAATAAAGATAATAATCGCTGTAAGTAGGGATAAAATGCCCCGGCGAAGTAGTCATTTTTGTAGCTTCCTGATGCATCGTTTGTATTTGCATCAGGTCCGAGGTTACCATAGTAGAATCGATGCGATAAGTCAGCGCGCGGGTATAGGCCCCCGGCAATGCAATGCCGACGCCAGCGCCATTTTTTAACTCAGTTATCTTTTCGGTAAAGCGGCGGCGATCAATAATATCGACGATATGAAAGTCGACGCTATCCTGAAAAGCAGCGCTGTTTAACAGGGAAGAAGTATAGGTAGCAAGTGGGAGCTTCTCGGCATCCGCAACAACTGTTTTTACCCGGCGTTGCTGTCCGCTGGCGTGGTTGTCGAGGTAAAAAGCCATACCGGCAGCGGCAAGACTATTATAGCGATTCGCCAGATAGATCAGGCGGTTATTATAGGCTTGCCAGCGACGAAAGCGCTCCGAAGTATTCAGGGATGATTTCCCCCAGTAGACAAAAGGTTGATCCTGAAAACAGAGCAGGCCGATTTCATCGCAAATCTGATAAAACAATTCGGGCAACGGATGTAGTATCACCCGAATGGCGTTGAATCCCCGTTTCTTGATATCTTCCAGATCTTTCCGTACCAACACCGGATCAAAGAGCTCGGAACCGCCCATATTCTGAAAGACGTAATTAACGCCGTTGATCGTCAGCGGTTCTCCATTCAAGCGGAAGCCATTACCATCAGCGCTAAACCGGCGGAGTGCCAACGGTGTGCGGGTGCGATCCAGGGTTTGCCCGGCACTGTCGATCGCTACTTCTATCCAATAACGCGTCGGGGCCTCCGGTTGCCAGGCAGTATTTTCCCGCGTTGGCCAGGGGGGTAGTGTCAGGCGATCATCCGAGCCGGGACTGGTGCCAAAAAATCCGTTGAAAAACACCCGGTTGTCGGTGACGTAAGCAACCTGGATACGATAACCGGCCGCTGCGGGTAATTCACGGTTAAACAGCACTTCTCCCTGGACATTAATGGCGGAATCTCCCACTATTCCCCGGGTATTTACCCCAAGAATATGACTTCGCGGACGGATTTCCAGATATACCGTATTTAACACACCGGTGTCGATACGCGGGAGGTTAATGGCAGAAAATCCCGGCACATCACCAAAGCGGCGGTTTTCGCGGGAAAGCTCAATTTCCAGGACATTTTCCCCATCCTGAAAAAGGCTCTCATCCGGCGAAAGAGAAATGGGGAGATAATTCCAAAGGCCTTCATGGAGGGTTTTGCCGTTGAGCCGAACCGTCGCCTCGCCGTTAATTTCCCCCAAATGCAGTCCATAGTTACTGCCGGGCGATTTTCGCAGCTCAAACTTCTTTTCAAAAATCAACCGTTCGCCACCTAAAAAAGCAAACGGTGTAGTAGTTACATCAATGACGTCGCTGCTTCCCGGGTAACGGATCGACCAGCCATCGTTCAGGAAAACCCACTGCCGGCGCGGTATTTCCCACTGCAGTTGTCGCTGTACGAGTGGGGTAATATTATCTTCACTAAACTTGATAACTTCCGGTTCATTTGCCCGAAGCTGCGGGCCGGAAAGGAATAAACAGGCAAGAAAAAGCAGGGAAAGGTGGCGTTTCCCGGAAACGGCCATTGAAATCTCCTTGTTAAAATTTGGCAGGGGAAAATAAAGAACTAGCCCTGGAAATGCAAAGTGAAAAAGCGCTGATTACAACCGCTAGCATGACAAATTTGACATTCCAAATAATATTACTGCAACTGCCGACTGTACACTCCTTCGGAGCGACTGCCACTTAAATATCTATTAACGGCGAGCCTTCTTTTTCCTGGCCTTCGCGGACGGTCGTTTCGGTAAAGGTTGCGGGTCTGTTTGCCGGGAGCGGTAAATCAGGTACGCACCGATAGCAACCAATGGAATACTCAATGTTTGTCCCATATTCAGTAGCAGACCACTTTCCCAGGGTTCCTGTACTTCTTTATAATATTCGACAAAAAAGCGAACCCCGAAGAGGAGCACTAAAAACAGTCCCAGAAAATACCCATCGGAAATTTTACCTTTGTGCATCTGGTAAAGCTTATAAAGCAACAGAAAGATGAGCAAATAGGCGAAAGCTTCATACAACTGCGTAGGATGCCGCGGCACCATGCCGCCTTCCTGCAGACGAACGAATTTTACCGCCCAGGGCACATCAGTGGCTTTGCCGAGAATTTCCGAATTAAAGAAGTTTCCGATACGAATAAAAAATGCTGCCAGCGCCACCACGATAACCACCCGGTCTAACACCCAAAGATAGCGAAGCCCTTCCCGGCGTTGGACATAGATGTAAATCGCTATCAGAAAGGCAATCGCCGCGCCATGGCTGGCCAGCCCCCCTTCCCAAACCTTCAGGATTTCCAAAGGATTGGCGAGGTAATAATCCGGTGCGTAGAAAAGGCAGTGTCCTAATCTTGCCCCGATAATTGTCGCGGCAAAGGCATAATAGAAGAGGGCATCCATATAAGTTTCAGGAAGGTTTTCTTCCTTGTAGATCTTTTGTATAATGTAATAGCCCAACAAAAAGGAGATGATAAACATCAGGCTATACCAGCGCAGCGAGAACATGCCGATCGTAAATATCTCCGGCGAAACATTCCATTCCATATTCGAACATCCTTACCTTTCCGGCGGACCAACAGTAATTCGGGTTGCCCCCAATGAAAAACCGGTATGATACAATTTCTACCACATACCGGTTTTCCGACATTTCAATTTAATTTACAGGCAGCAACGCCTGTCAAACATTTGCAGCATGGGTTGACGTAGCGGCTTATTCGCCAACACTGGCTTCGTAGCCGGCTTCTTTGACAGCGTTGATTAAATCGTCTGCACTAGCAACTGCAGGATCGTATTTCATTTCTGCGGTATTGTCATTAAAACTAACCACAACGCTACCGGATACAACGCCATTGGTTTCTGCCAACGCCTGGGTAATGCTGCTCTCGCAACCCTGGCAAGTCATCCCATTAACCGCCAGTTTGATGGTTTCCGCTTTCGATTCGTCCACAACAACTGTTGCGGCAGCATCTTCGCTGGATGCTTCTTCGCTGCTGCAGGCTGTAAAAGCAAGGCCGGCAAGAAGGAACAATAGAGATACAAGGAACATAAGATTTTTCATGATAAAACTCCTGGTAAAGTGTGTCTCTCTAGAATTTAGTTACAGATTATATTATCGGCAAAAACCGGTTATAGATAACAATTACGAAAAAAATGACTTCCAATCATCAACGCAGCAACATCGCTGCGCTATTTATCACTCAACCGTAAAATGTATGATACCCGTACAGGAAAAACAAGGTGAAAAGTGACACAACGCTTAACGAATTTTTTGCTGTGAACCACTTCCGAAAACCCTTACATTATTTACTATGTTTAAAGCAGCAGACCGGCAGAACGATTACAATCAGGACAGAATTATGCGACATATCCCAACGATTATCCTATTACTTCTCAGCATGGCGACATTTGCAATGGCAAATGACATTTTGACGATGGAAGATGCAGATCAGTTTATCCAGGCGCTTATTACTCCTGATGGTGATCAGGAAGCCCATATTGATTCTGCTGCATTGGCGCTTGCCGGCCGTCTCGGCATTGAGTATCAAGGCGCGCCAGTGAAATTCCTGATTCAATACGACCTGGATCCGGCAATTAAACGTGCATTACGCGCCGGAGATTTGGCGAAGGATCTGGAAATTGAACCGCTGGCAGACGGCTTTTCCCTGCTGAAAGTTTTGGTGCCTGCCCGGGAATATGCGCAGACCTTTTACTTCCGGGGAAAACAGCTAAGTTCACCCGCCGATTATTATACCCGCAACTGGCAGCAGATCGAGAGCAAGTACTTCCACTTCCGCGTCAGTGACAGCAGCGATTTCAACAACTATGCTGCCGGTTTACTGGATGCTTTCACCGATAGCCTCATTGCCCGATTGGAATACTCCGAAGCGCAGCGGGGAATTTTGCAAAAAGAAAAGATTATCTACCTGCTTTGCCATAGCACTGACGAAATGAAAGATATTACCGGCTTTGAATCCCGAGGCATTTACCTCCTTGCCAACGACTATATTGTCAGCACTTTCAATAATCATCAGCACGAAGTGGCGCATCTTTTAATCAATTTCAAATTGAGGAAACTGCCCCTGTATACCCATCCGTTTTTTCAGGAAGGATTTGCCTGCGCAATGGGTGGCCGCGGTGGAAAATCGCCACAGGTGATCAACGAAATCGGCGCCTTTTTGCAGCAATCCGGATTTCTGAAATACAGCGAGATTGTCTCGTTACAGCAGTTTCAGGATAATAATCCCTCGCTAAGTTATCCGTTAAGCGGGATTTTTAACCGTTTTCTACTGGACAGTTGGCCACTGAAAAAATACCTTGCTTTTTATCGCAAACACAGTGGCACCAATACCCGTCATCGCGGTAGGGCACTCACGCTGAGTCAATTACCGGATTCCAGCGAATTTATGAATTATCTGAACACATTTAACCAGACTGCCCAGATTACTTTTCCGGAAATACCGGATGTTCAGCCGATCCTTTCCGGGGATTGGGGAGAAATTTGGGAAAGCGAATCGAGCTATATTTTTCGCTTAAAAGGGGGTATTCGCTTAACACCACCGGCACCTATCAAGCATTTCAACAGCCAGGAATTTGCAGAAATTTTTCCCGACACTCCCTACCAAAGCGAACAGTATTTACTGGAAATGACCGCAGATGAAGTGAAACTATTTAATCTTTATTCCGCCACCCTCGATGCATTTTACAGCAACGGACTGTCGACGCAAATCCGGCAAATTAAAAACGCTGATGGCAAGTTTGAATTTGCTATTAGCAAGGACGTTTTTCCACATCCGATCACCGCGTTTACTATTCGGTAGGGAAATATTCAATGTTCAATAATCAATTTTCAATATAAAATGTTGAAATGAAGCACTAGAAGCACTAAAGATATCATTTACTGGCATTGATCATTGGATATTGAATATTGATTATTGGACATTCAAAAGGAGTTTTTCATGAAATTCGATCCGCCATTTCCACCATTGGATTTGCTGAAATCGGAATACATTCGCTCCAATATAACTTTTCATCGTGGACGCCAGTTACTGAAAATGGAGATGTGTTCCCTCACGACCCGGGACGATCACCGCTTTCGCTTTACGGTGGAAGATCGCTTCGAAGATTATGATGTTCAGGTCTCTACAGTTGGAAATACGCTTGCGCATAAATGCAATTGCGCTTCCCTCTTACGCTGCTGCCATCATGCCGCCGCCGCGCTGTTGTATCTCTACGAGCAACATCAGGATGCCGAGGAAAGCGAAATCAGCGGCGAAGGCGCACCCTATACCCGCGATGAGATGATTAAACGGGTATTGAAGGAACGGGAAGAACGCGCGACTTCCGAGAATTTTCAGCTGATCCATGCCGATAATATTTATGGTATCCATCAGCTAAAAACGGAAGCAAACCGGATTTATGAAATTACCATTCGCGATTTTGACAAGCAGCAGGGATACTGCTCCTGCCCGGATTATCGCACCAATAAACTCGGCACCTGCAAGCACTTGATGTACACTCTCCGCCAACTCAATAAAAAGCTGCCGGTAAAAAAGTTAACCCAGAGCCAGCCATTTCCCTTTGTGGAAATCTATTGCGATCCGCTGAACGATTATCATATTACCTATTTTTATAAAAGCGACCTTACTTTAGATGTTGCCGCTTTACTGGAAAAACATTTTAAGGGAGATCAGTATATTCGCCCGGAGAATTATTCGGAATTCCTGCAGTTCCTGCAAAGAGCCGCGGATATAAAGAAGATCCTTATCCGTCCCGCCGTGCCGAAGAAAATCGACAAGTATTTTGAGCAGCGACAGCTGGCGCATCTTACCCAAACAGCGCAGCCGGATTTTAGCAAAATCAACGGCGAGCTTTTTCCCTATCAGCAGGAAGGAGTGCGCTTCGCCCTCTTTAAGCCGGGCGTCATTATTGCGGATGAAATGGGGCTGGGGAAAACCCTGCAGGCAATCACTACCGCGGTTTGTAAGAAAGGCCTCTTCGGCTTTAAGAGAGTGTTGGTCATCTGCCCCGCCTCGCTAAAACAGCAGTGGCAGAAGGAGATCGAAAAGTTTTCCCAGGAAAGTGCCGTCATCATGGAAGGAAGCCGCGAGAAACGGCAGGGAATTTATGAGAATGCCGAAGAATATTTTGTCATCACCAACTACGCCGCGGTGATGCGCGATGTTACTTTTCTCATCAATCATCCTCCGGATATGATTATTCTCGATGAAGCGCAGCGGATCAAAAATTATGAAACGAAGACCTCCTACGCGGTAAAAGCGATCCCCAAGAAGCACTCGCTGATCATTACCGGCACGCCGTTGGAAAATCGCCTGATCGATCTCTACTCTATCGTTAACTTTATCGATCCGGAGATACTCGCCCCGCTCTGGGAATTTTCCATGAATCATTGCATCTTCGACAAATCGAAGAAAAACAAAATTACCGGTTACTACAATCTACAGGGACTGAAGGAACGTCTCAGTAACTGGGTGATTCGCCGCGAGAAAAAAGATGTTCTCGAACAGCTTCCCGATGTGCAGGAAGTGACTGTGCCGGTCAATCTCCACCCGAGGCAGCAGGAAATGCATGCCGGTATGGCCCGCTCGCTGGCCCCAATCCTGCAAAAGAAGCACAAAACCGTTTACGATATGCAGCGCATCCAGCAAATTCTGATGAGCATGCGGATGATCTGCGATTCTACTTTTCTGATCGACAAGGAAAGTAATATTTCCCCCAAGCTGGAAGAGTTGCAGGAAATTCTCCTCGAAAAACTGAACATCGTGGCGAAGGGAAAAAAAGTGGTCATTTTCTCCGAGTGGAAGGCGATGTTGCGCCTGATCGAAAAAATGCTGCATAGCAATAATATCGGATCGGTAATGCTAACCGGAGACATCCCGGTTAAAAATCGCGGCAAATTAATTGAGGCCTTCGAACAGGATCCCAACTGCCTTGTTTTTCTTTCCTCGGAAGCGGGTGGTACCGGTCTTAACCTGCAGTTTGCCGATACGGTCATCAACTTCGAGTTACCCTGGAATCCCGCCCGGAAGAACCAGCGAATCGGACGTATTCATCGCATTGGGCAGAAAAGCACCAAGCTCACCGCCATCAATCTGGTTGCCCGTAACAGCATCGAAGAACGCATTATGGACGGCATCGCCCTGAAAGAATCTCTATTCGATGCGGTACTCAAAGAAGGCAACATGACTGATGAGGTGGATTTCTCCCGCAAGGGCCGTTCCGTTTTTATCGAACAAGTGCAGCAGCTAATCCAGCCGTTTAAACCGGAAAGCGCGGAAGAGTTCGACCGGGAAATGCAAGGTGCCGAGGCGCCAAACGCTTTTTTCGAGGAGAGCCCCGAGGAAGTATTGAACATCCCCGAAACCAATGCAGATGGCGAGAGTGAAAGTGTCGCATCGGGCAGCGCCTCCCCGGAGGTACTGGAAAATACGCTCAACCAGGGATTACAATTTCTAAGCGGTCTGTTCAAAATGGCAACCGGGCAGGAGCTCACCACCGATGAGCAATCGATTACGCTGGATAAAGAGAGCGGCGAAGTGATTCTGAAATTCAAATTGCCGAAAAAACCGTCATAAAATAGCCGGCCCGACCACTTTAATCAAGGGCTGGTAACCGGCCTTTTCCTTCTATCTCGCCGAACAATTTTCTAGAAAAATATGAGTTTATTTTCCGTGATTCGAATCACGATAAATTCCGATTATTTCGCTACTCTTAGAGCAGCAATCAGGACATCAGTATTATTTGAAAACAGCGATTTTTCGCTGAACCTGAGCCGCCCTTCGGGGCAACGATTGAAAAAAACCCACTCATAAAGCCCTAGATACCCTGTCTATCGTTTTCTTTAGGCAGGGTATCTTTTTTTTGTGCCATATGGTCCGCTTCAGCGGCCAAATCTCTTTGGACTTCCCTAACATTTTTTATATATTAAAATTCATCACCATATTAAAATCGCCGGCTGACATTTAACTTCCCCGTGGAAAAGACCTGTTACCGTTGATTCTTCGGTATAATTATAGCTGAGTTCCGCAATGTTGACGTTAGAGATTCTTAATTTTCGCTATGATGAAGTAGCCAGCGATATGTTCAATATTCCCCTTTTGCTTTCGCTGGCGGTTGCGCCTGGCATCGCCATTTCACTATACATCTATTTCAAGGACAAGTATGAGAAAGAGCCCTGGCCTTTGCTGGTCAAGGCTTTTGTCGGCGGGGTATTGGTAACATTACTCGCCGGTATTTTGGAATTTGGGGCAGATACACTTTTCCCCCCCTCGCCAAATCTTTGGATGGTTGCCATTGAAGCCTTTTTACTGGTCGCCTTAATCGAAGAAGGCTGCAAATATTACCTGCTTACCACGAATATTTATCCGCACAGCGAATTCAACGAGCCTTTTGACGGCATCACCTATTCCGTAATAATTTCCATGGGATTCGCCACATTCGAGAATGTTTTTTATGTGCTGCGTGGCGGCATGAGCGTGGCGATATTACGTATGCTGACTGCCGTACCTGCCCACGCAACATTTGGTGTGCTCATGGGCTTTTTTGTCGGCCTGGCCAAATTTCGGAAAAACTCGAGGCAATTACGACTGACCGGTTTGTTTATGGCGGTGTTTTTTCATGGGGCGTACGACTTTTTTCTTTTTCAGAGAACCTATCCCGACCTTGTCTATTGCGCCTTTATTATTCTGGCAATCGGCATCATTCTTTCTCTGCGGGGTATTCAAATTTTGAATGAAATTTCACCATTTCGCAATGATGATCCCGCATCTTAATTAAGAATGTGAAGATTGTCGTTGATTTTGATCTGAAAGAAATATTGATTAAACTAAAGTTATGCTGGAAAAAGACGCCAATAAATAATGGCTGTCTGACGCGCAGCACAACACTTACGGGAATAATTCCCGATACTATAGCGGCTTGAGAATATAGAAGACTGAATGCTGCTCAGGCGTTGTATAGATTAATTACATTTATTTGGTCCGATGTTATGATCAAAATATTTGCCCGCACCGACACCGGTAGAGTAAGAAAGGGCAACGAAGACAGTTTCCTGGTAGTCGATACAACCAGCGAGGATATCGATTATCTGCCGGCGGTTCTGGAAGCGCCACTGCATCCTCACGGAATTACCTTGATGGTATCTGATGGTATGGGCGGTGCGGCTGCCGGAGAGATCGCCAGCAGTTTGGCGGTAAAAACCGTTTCGAAAGTAATGCGCTTCCCCCAGCCTCCTTCCGAGGAAGATTTTATTGAGCAGATCGACGCTTCTTTGCAGACGGCCAACAAGGTCATCAGTGAGCATGCCCAACAGCATCCGGAAATGCGCGGTATGGGGGCAACTGCAACCATTGCCGGTATTCTCAATAATTACGCCTACTTCGGGCAAATCGGCGATAGCCGGGCCTATCTGATCCGCGACGAAAAAATTTCCCAGAAAACCAAGGACCAGTCTTTTGTTAATCAATTGGTGGAAGCTGGTAAAATCACCGAAGAAGAAGCGGAAACCCACCCGCGGCGCAATGTTATTTTACAGGCGTTAGGAAACCAGGTACAAATGAATGTGGCCTTTACGCCGGTTCCCCTGCAGCAAAATGATTACCTCCTGCTTTGCAGCGATGGCCTTTCCAGCCTGGTCAAAAAAGAGGAGATGCTGGAAGTTATCCTGCACTCGAAGGGATTGGATAAAGCTTGTAATAATCTAATCAACCTCGCCAATGATCGCGGAGGGCATGATAATATCACCGTAATCATCGCCCACATTAATGACGATTCCCTTTCCGACCCTATCGAAGATGACGACGCCACGGAATCTTTTTATCATTCTATCGGGGATTATTTAAAGAAGCTAAGATCATCAATTAATCGCCTTACCCGCTCAATTCGTGATCTTAATCCGAAGTACCTCTTTCCGGCACTTCTTGTATTTTTAGGACTTTGCTCCTACCTCCTGCTTTCTTCCTGGCAAAGTGACCGGGACTCCGGGCGTATTGAAGGGCGAATCGCCTCTCTGGAACAGGCATATACCGCGTTTAAAAAGAACCACTCCCCAACATTACAGCAAATGCCGGCCTCCCCGGATGCCAACCAGTTTCTGAATATTCTGGAAGCATCAAGCGCCGCCCTGAAAAAAAAAGACTATGAACAGGCAGATGCACTCATCGACTCCGCAAACACTGCTTTTTTACAGTGGAAACAGCAGTTGGAAGTGCTCATCGCCCTGAGAAATAATGATCAAACCTTTTTACGAAATAATATTCGCAGCATCTGGCTACGGGAAGTTCAGGCGCTTAAAAAAAAAGCCAACGAAATCCACAGCGAAGTTGAATTGATGACCCCGGAACAGCTCGCTTTCATCAATGCACTTCCCTTTGAGGACCTGGCCCAGGAAGTCAATCGTATTGTTAATACGGTTTTCTGGCAGATTCATACCGCAACGGCATCCCGCCTGGAATCTTACCAGAACAACGGCAGCGATGCGGAAGGAAATCAGGAAATTTTCCAGAGCCCCTTACGCTGGTCCACCGAAATTCACCAGAATGCGCTGACTAAAATTGGTGAAAGGCAAGACCCAACCATTGTGCGGAAAGGCTTTGAGAATGCCAATCTCGCGCTGGAGATACTCGGAGAATTAAGCGAAAAACTCCAGCTTTTTCAGCCGCAATCCTCGCCGGATTTACCGGACCTGAACAACACAACAACCCCGCCCAATAACGGCCGAGTCGCGATCCGGCTTACCGGACTGAATGTCAATGGCCGTTAATCTTTCCATTCACCCCGAACAGCCCTTTAACTTTTTCGAGGAGTTATAATGAAAATCAATACCGAAGAGGGAAAAACTTTTTTCTATATACTTTTGGCTGTGGCCTTGTTTATCTCCTATTTTTTACTGGAGGAGTATATCGCCACTATTGCCTTTTCATTTGTGGTAGTGCTGATGTTTCGCCCGGTTTATGACCGTTATTTTCGCTGGTTCGGATGCCGGCGATCCGTTGCAACAGCGGTAACATTAGTAACTATTTTCCTGACATTACTCATCCCGGTATTCCTGATCATTAACATTACTGTTAATCAAGCCCTGGAATTTCAGGGGGAAATATCCGCTCTGGTCTCCCGGCAAGATGTCTCTTTCGAGCGGGATTCTCTTAGCATCGTTGTCGATGAAGTCAACCAAATTCTCGCCCGTATTCCTTATTCTGAAAATTATCGGTTAACCGAAGAAAAAGTCATTGAAACCGTTCGCAATACCATCGAACCGGTGGCGACTTTCCTTGGCAATAAGGTGCTGTCGATCGGTAGCTCATCGGTGGAATGGGTGGCAAAATTCATTATTTTCCTGACCATCATTATCGTATTATTGCCTCAATATCATCGCTTTATCCAGCTTTTAAAAGATCTCAGCCCACTGGATGATCAACTCGACCAGATTTACATCGACCGCATGACAGCAATGACCAAATCGATGTCCCGCGGCGTTTTTATCATCGCCTTCATTCAGGGTTTGGTGACAGGTCTCTTGTTTTGGATTGCCGGCATCGATTACGTGCTATTTTTTACCATCCTGGCGATATTCCTATCCATCCTACCGATGGGCGCCCAAATTCTCTCTATTCCGGCAGGGATCATCCTGTTATTGCTGGGAAATATTTGGCAGGGAATTGTCTTAATTGCCGGCAGCCTGGTAATTGTCGGTAATATTGATAATGTGCTTCGCCCATATTTAGTACCAAAAGAAACCGAATTAAATTCTGCCCTGATCTTGCTCAGTGCTTTTGGCGGTCTCGGCATGTTTGGCTTTCTTGGAATTATTTATGGCCCGGTGATTATGATTTTCCTGGTAACCACTCTGGAAATCTACCTGGAATACTATCAGCCTGGCTTAAAACGGCGGAAGCGGGCGGAAGCGGCGCAGTCCCGGAATCGTTCCCGCGGAAAACGCTACGGTGGGCATTCGAAGAATCGCAGTAACCGGAAAAACCAGTCCTCGGATAGCAGCGGATCGGGTGATGCCGCAAATGCAGCCGCCACATCAAAATCGGAAGGTAGTCGATCGGAAAAACCGCAGTCATCTTCCCGTCAGCGGCGTAGACGGCCACCGCGTAAGCGCTCATCCGGAGGTGGTTCCCAACAGGGTGGCAAATCATCCGGCAGCAATAGCAATAAAAGCGATAGTGGTGATAATAGTTAGAATGGGCAAATGGGCAAACTTGCTCATTATTTAAGATCGTGCCAGCGTTTTCAGCCATTCCGGGGAAGTTGGTTCCGGCAGGAATTCTTCCCCCCGGGTAATGCGCCAGCGCTGCAGCCAGGAGATGCCACTACGGCCGACATAATTATCTTCATGTTGATACGCTTTATCCTGTAGAGCGGCGTCCAGAGAAACAAACTGGTAGCCGCGTTCTACCATCATTTCGCATAATTTCCCCAGGTAGTCCGCATTGAGCGAATTGGCGTGAATCAGCAGTATTTGCGGCGGTTCATATCCCAGTAAATCCCGCGACAATTTTTCGTAAAAATCAAAGACCTCCGCCATGTATCGCAGGTAATCTTCCCCAACTTTTTGCCGTTCCGCATCATCGTTCGCTTTGTCGTAGGCCTGGGCATAAATCCATTCCTCGTTATCAATGGTCACCGGGGCGATCGTATAACTATGTTCTTTAAGGAATGCTTCGAAGGCACTTTTCACCGCTAACTCCGGCCCGGTATTCAGGTATGGATGACGAAAGTAACGCATCTCTTTTCCAGCAGCCGCCAGTAGCTTTTTTGTTTCTTTTTCCCCTCGGAGCACTTCTGCCTGATATTCTTCCAGCGGCGTGCGATAAAATGACGGATGTGAATAGGTGTGATTCCCGAGGTCCATGCCTGCGTCGAGCCATTGTTGCAGCAGCGCCAGTTGCGCTGGCTGCGCTTCCGGTTCTCCCAATTTCCGTTCATTCACAAAACCGATCGCCGGCGCCTTATGCTGCTGGAGATTATCGAGCAGCCCTTTGGTGATCCGCTGCATCCGTTCTGCCGTCCGGCCACGCACCAACGGTAAATCATCAATAGTGATGGCAATTTGCCGGATATTTTCCTGGGCAACGCCCATCATCGAAAGTGCGTATATCAGGATAAAGAGCCAATGCTTCCAGTAAACATTCATTGAATATCTCCAATTTCTCATCGATCGTTGGTTATTGTAAGACTAAATCCCGGCGACATCGGGATACTTATCTTTTAGCTCTGTAAACATAATCGCCATTTTTTTCGAAAGTTCGCCCTTTTCGCCAGTGGGTAACAACACGGCTTCGACCGCGTTAAACACCAGTTTTTCCAGCACCGGAATGTCAAAGCCGAATGTTCTTGCAGTGCGCAGATATTCATCGGTAAGCGTGGTATTAAACATCGGTGGGTCGTCGGAATTAATCGAAACATTCAATCCTTCCGCCAACATCTGCGGCAATGGATGGCTGGACATATCCGGATAGACCTTCAGGCAAAGATTGCTGGTTGGACAAACTTCCAGGGGAATTTGCTCGTCCCGTAAAACCTCCACCAGCTGCGGATCCTCGATGCAGCGAACGCCATGGCCAATGCGCTGCGCCTGTAAATTCTTCAGGGCACCCCAAATGCTCTCCGGTCCGACAGTTTCTCCCGCATGAGGCACTGCTGGCAAGCCGGCCGCCCGGGCACGCTCGAAAGCTGCCTGAAATTTTTCCGGGGGATTGCCGACTTCCGGTCCACCCAGCCCGAGGGCAACGACACCGTCATTCATGCCTCCAATCGCCCATTCAGCGGTAATCATCCCCTCTTCCGGTGTTACCTGCCGGGCGATGTCAATCACCATTCGCATACTGACACCGAGCGTTTCTTCCGCCCAGCGAATCGCCCGGTTTAATGCTGCCAACTGTTCCCCGAAGGGTATCCGATAGTTTTGATAATGTGTGAAGGCAGTATAAGTAACCTCGCTATAAAGAATATTCTGCGCCGCCTGGCCGCGCAGGAATTCCCGGGCAATCAATTCGATATCATCGGCATTGCGAATGCATTGGGAAAGGGTCAGGTAAATTTCCACGAAATGCGGGAAATCGGTAAATTGATACCATTGCCGCAAGCCTCCCGGATCGCTAGCCGGTAAATCTACGTTATTCCGCTTAGCCAGTGCCAGCAAGGTTTCCGGTTGAATCGCACCTTCCAGATGGACATGCAATTCCACCTTTGGTATTTCCCGGATAAATTTTTCCAGAGACATTTTAACTCCGCTATATTTATGAAGAAATCAAACATAGAATTTCCGAACGAACTTATCAAGGCTTTTTCTTCGCTGCTGTTGTCCGGGAAAAATATTTCTCAACATGATACTGGCAACACGTTTTCCAGGTGTCGCTGAAAATTTCTCCTGTAAACTAATCAAATGAATTCAGTATATTAAGAGCCACTGATTTACACAGATTGACACGGATACCCTTTTTATATTTAAATGTACTAATCTTAGCATCCGTGTCAATTCGTGTCCATCCGTGGCTAATTTCTTTCATACACCTGAAAACACAAAGAGGTTTATAATGTCCAATCAAACCCTTAATCTCACTGATACTGTTTATAAATATTTGCTCAATGTTTCTCTGCGGGAAAGCGAGATCATGGCAGATCTACGCCGGGAAACTGCAACGCGCTCCGATGCAAACATGCAAATTTCCCCGGAGCAGGGACAATTTATGGCAATGCTCGTCAAACTCATTGGCGCAAAAAGAACGCTGGAAGTCGGTGTTTTTACCGGTTACAGCGCACTTGCTGTCGCCCATGCTTTACCGGATGACGGTGAAATTATCGCCTGCGACGTCAGCGAGGAATTTACCGCGATTGCCCGCCGCTATTGGGCCACAGCTGGCGTTGCCGATAAAATAGATCTGCGTCTTGCCCCGGCCCTGGAAACACTTGAGCAGTTAATTAGCGATAGACAAGAGAATAGTTTCGATTTTGCATTTATTGATGCTGACAAAACCAATTACGATGGGTATTATGAGTATGCATTACGCCTGCTGCGCACTGGCGGGCTCATTGCCATTGATAATGTGCTTTGGGATGGGAAGATCGTAGATCCTTCAATTACCGATGATGATACGGAAGCGATTCGGCGCCTTAATCGGAAATTGCACGGGGACGATCGCGTGGATATTAGCATGGTCCCGATTGCTGATGGATTAACCCTGGCGAGAAAAAGGTAGTCTGTACAAAAAAACAGGTGTTTGAAAATCAAACACCTGTAATAATCATTTTATTGAGAGGAGATTGGTGGAGCCGAAAGGATTCGAACCTCTGTCTTCGCTCTGCAAGCAGCGCGATGCTTTCCCGGCTAAGCTACAGCCCCGTCTTGTTACAAAAATATTTTTAGTGGAGCCGAAAGGATTCGAACCTCTGTCTTCGTACTGCAAGCAGCACGATGCTTTCCCGGCTAAGCTACAGCCCCTACCGCATTTTTTTGAGTCCCTTCAAAAGAACGTTCATCCTTGAACTGCAAGCAATATACACAAGACCGGCAAATACTTTGTTACCATTTTCACGAAAAACGATTTTAAATTTTTGAAATTATTTTGCAAGAAAATAAAATCACGGGCGTCTAACCAGGAAAGTAAAAAAGTTACCAGAGGAGATAACAATGCACTTAAAAAAATTAATAATCATTTTACTGACCTTCATTGCCATCAGTCCGCTACTGGCAGCTGAGAAAGATCGGGTTGCCCGGGAACTGGAACGTTTGAATGAAAAACTGACCCTGGACGAGGCGCAGCTCAGTCAGGTCGAACAAATTCTTCAGGAGAGTCAAAAGCAGGCAATGGCAGATCGGAAGGCAAACAAAGATAACCGCGAAGCCATGCAGGAGGCCAATCAGAAAAGAGATGATCTGAAAAACAAGCAGATTGCCGCTTTACTAAATGAAGACCAAAAAGTGTTATTCGAAGATATGGTCGCTTTCCGGGCATCCCTGGATCCACGCACCCGTGGCATGGTCGACTTTGTTGGCCTGGATGACACGCAGGCCGAGCAAGTTGCTGATATTCTCGCAACTTCCCGGGAAGAGATGGAAGAGATGCGTTACAACATCGATGGCGACCGCCGGAAAATGCGCGATGCTTTCCGGAAACACCGGGAAGAAACCGATGAAAAAGTGATGGCCCTGTTAAACGATGAGCAACAGAAACTTTACAAAGAGTACCAGGAACAACTTCGGGAAAGAAGAGGCCGGGAAGGCCGTGGGGGTCGCGGTGGTGAACGCGGAAGAAGGCGCGGTTTCTAACGCTGTTTGCAGCCATAAAAAAAATGAAAAAAGTTTGCAAGAAATAAAAAGAAGTGGCGTCAAAGGTATTAGAGAGCAGTTATAAAGCAACAAAAAAGATTTCCGGAAAATCTTGACAATGCAGCAAGCTACAGGAGGTTACACAGCAGCTACATGCTATGCACCGAAGACCTCAGAGACAAAGGATAAATTCATTATCGCAGTTATTTGACCTAAATTTTTATGGAGTCTATTATGTTAAAGAAATTAGTATCCCTATTTTTCGCAGCCCTTTTACTCGCAGTTTTTTCCAGTTGTCAATCTGATGATGGCCTTTCCCCGGATGAATTAGCACTGGATACCGGCCCGGCTTTCCTATTGGTCGAAGAAACCGATGAACTTGGTTTAGCAAATGATCATGCATTCCTGATGGATGGCGCCGGCCCGATTTACTTCAAGGTGTTGGATTTAACTGAAGAGCAAAGAGAGCAGATTCGCGAAATTGCTGCCGGCTATAAAGATGATTTCCGGGCATTACATGGCAATTGGCGAAATGGCAGTAATTGGGAAGAAATTCGCGCACAGCGTCGCGCCCTGAAGGATTCAATGCGTGCTGAGATCTTTGAGACCGTTTTAACCGCCGATCAGCAGGCGATTGTCACCGAGATTGAAAATGATTTCGCTAACGGCGTTTACCCGCAGATTATTGTAGACCATCGAGTTGCCAACTACACGGAATTACTCGCCCTTACCGCCGATCAGCAAACCGCTTTTACAGATTTAATCAGTAATTTTGGACAGCAAATGCTCGATGCACGTAACTCCGGTGTCGATCATCAAACACTTCGCGAAACCATGCGCGCCCTTTTCGAAGAGCTTGATGCGCAGATTACCGCACTCCTCGATGAAACTCAATTGGAAATTTATAATGCCTGGAAAGCCGAGCGGGAAAGACATCGTCCCGGGCATTTTCGTGGCGGTGGTCCGAAAGGCCCCCGTGGCTAAGATATATCAAAGAAAAAATACCGTTGTATAACCTCCGACCCTAAATAACGGTACTATCGCCAAAGACGGAACAGCATCAACGTTTCGTCTTTGGTTTTTTTATAGCATGCGTATCTCCCCTACATTCCCAACAGCACATCATTCAATCGCTTAACCGCTATCTCCAGGCGCTCCGGCGGCTCTCCGGCAAAACATATCCGGATATAATCTTCAAATCCCTTTCCAAAATCATTCCCCGGCGCAATCGATACGCCAATTTCCAGGCATTCGTCGATTAATGCCCAGTAGTCGCGACCTTGCAACAAATCCTTTACCGAGAAGAACAAGTAATACGCCCCCTCGGGATGATGATAAGGCGCCTGCAGCTCCTGGGTAAATATATCCCGCAGGGAATAGCAGTGCTGAACAAAATCCCGATGCCAGTCTTCCCGGGTCTTTACTGGTGCAACCATCATTTGCTGCGCCAGTGTAGAAGGGCTATAAAGCTGATGAACCAGCATCTTGTTTAAATGCTTCAAAATAGCATTTGGCGCAGCGATATACCCCAGCCGTAAACCGGCAAACATATACACTTTCGAGAAAGTAAAAATCGAGAGCGTTCTTTCAAACATACCGGGCATGCGGGCGATGGAAATATGTTTATTTTCTCCGAAGGTCATCCCGTCATAGGCCTCATCGGAAACCAGCCAGAGGTTGTGCCGCTGAACCACATCGCAGACAGCTGCCAGATGATCTTCCCGTAAAACTTTCCCACTGGGATTATTGGGAGTGTTGAGATAAAGCAGCACGGTTTTATTGGTTATAAATTTTTCCAGGTAAGCGCTGAGATCCAGCTCAGGGTTGTCATATAATTCCATGTAAACCGGTGCTTCCACCACTTTACCACCGGCAACCTTAACCATGCCGGGGAAGAACGGCCAGCAAGGCGTTAGCACCAGTACTTCTTCCCCGGGGTTAACCAGGCTGAGCATCGAGACGTTTAGTGCGTTGGAAGCGCCGCAGGTCATCATAACATCGTCGCGATCGACGGGAATCTGATTATCCTGACTGACCTTGTCCGCTAGGACTTCCCGCAGTTCCTGCACACCCATGGTATTGCAGTATCGATTAAAGAATGGATGTTCGGACAAAAATTGAGAATGGATTGGTAATTCGTAGGGGGGTGGTAAATAAGAATCGCCGATATGCAGCTTTACCAGCGCATCACCTTTTTCACGCATTTTCGGGAGGAATTTCTCAAAGACAGAGCCCCTCAGTTGGCCCAGGCGATCAGCAAACTCGGGAAATTTTGGCATTTCAACCTCGAATACAGTTATCAGTTATCAGTGAACAGTAATCACTGAACAGTTGACAATTATCAATAGGCATTAACAAAGATTAGGTTACAGAATATATTCAAGAAATAACAATCATTATACTTTTTCTTACAATATCATCAAAAGAACCAATAGCTTTTAAATGCCTAATGCAAGATGATAACTGAGAACTGTTCACTGATAACTGTAAACTGATAACTGTTCACTGTTCACTGATAACTGTCATCGAGATTATTTCAATATTTCCAAAAGCACTTCGCTGGCGTGTTTAAATGCAATGGCACGATGGCTGATTTCATTCTTAAAATCGCTATCCAATTCTGCAAATGTTTCATGATAGCCATCGGGGAAAAATAGTGGATCATAGCCGAATCCACCGCTGCCGCGTAGTTCTCGCCCAATCTTGCCGCGAATAATCCCTTCCACAACTTTCTCATAATCCGGACCGACAATCGCCACCACACAGCGAAATTGTGCGCCGCGCTCATCTACCGGTGTGTTTTCCAGGGCGGCAAGCAGCTTACTGTTATTTGCCGCATTGTCCTTTGCTTCCCCGGAATAACGAGCGGAATAAACGCCAGGTGCACCATTCAACGCGTCAACTTCCAGACCGGAATCGTCCGATAAAGTCCAATAACCGGTATGCTGAAAAACAGTGCGAGCTTTTATTAAAGCGTTTTCTGCGAAAGTTGTGCCGGTTTCTTCTATTTCGGGTATCTCCGGGTAATCCATCAGGGAGATCATTTTCACCGGTGCATCTTTCATTATCCGTGCAATTTCCCGCAGCTTATTTTCATTGCGGGAAGCCAGAACGACCGTTTCGATAATACCCACTCCTTTCAAACAGCCGCATGTGCTTCCGCCCATGCGGCCAATTTTATCTGCATTAAAATACCGGCACTAATTCCTTTTCCAGCAACAAATTCATATAACCGGATGGTTGAACCTCTCCGAGGAGATCTCCCAAAATCATTTGAATTTCCTGCAAGTTTTTCCGGGAGGTATCATAATCATATTCTTCCGAAATAACCGATTCAAATTCCAGAAACCAACCCAAATCAGTTACATTGTCCAGATGAATACGAACATTCTTGTATAAATGCAGTTCGCGAATTTTTTCAACCTCGACCAAGACACCATAGATCATTTTCAGGTCTTCATAAGAAGCGGAAAAATCATCTAAAAAATTCAGAGTATAGTCACTGATGCGGGCGGTAGCCTGGTCCGGGCGATAATAGCGAATCAAGCAAGGTTGCTTGCGCTCTTCCAGGCGAATCTTCATACGACCTTCGGGTACATCGAAATAGATATCTTTTTGATAATGCCGAAACTCCACCTGCACCTGTGGGGTGGACGTTAATCGCTGGGCGATTAATTCCGGATTATTAATGGCATATTTGACTTCGATGTTCTTCATGATAAACCTCCGATACGGTTTGTTGAACTGATATTAACGTATTCGTTAAAAACATTCAATGGAAATTTGGAAATTCAACCGGATGGATTTACCACATCCGGCTGCTATAAAATTTTTTATTTGAGATCAGTATTTTGATGGGATCGCCGAAGTAAACAGATCATTATTCGTTTACATAAGCGCAAGATTAGAAGATCAGGAATGGCACTGCTGCAATACTGTTATTTATTTACGATATATAGCTTTTGAACAACTTTTTGGTTGCCATATTTTAGCTCGCAAAGATAATTCCCGGTGCGGAGCGGCCGCTTTGCATCGTCACGGGTTTCCCAACTAAAAGTATGCATACCGGCATTCAATTCTCCTTTAAAGAGCGTGCGAATTTTCTTGCCTCCCAATTTATAAAGCGTCAGCTCGATGTCAGCATTTTTCGGCAGCACAAAACGGGAGACGCAGGCGCCGTTATTCACCGGATTGGGATGGATCGGCAAAAACTTCAGGGCGGAAGCGCTGTAATTTGCCGAAGTAAGGCTAATAATCGACGGCTTAATATCTACCAGGAAAGAATCGTATCCTGCCGTTTCTGCTTTGAATCCGACCAGCACTTTGTATTTCCCCGGCGCCGGGGCATTGAGGACCATTTGATTGCGTTTATTCAACTTGTCCTTATAATCGACAATCTGCCCCTCTTCATTCACCATCTCTGCACTCACTTTACCCTTTTTTAAAGATTTTACCGGCGTCAGTGCCAGGGTCAGATTTTCCCGCACTTTCAAGTCAACCATTTCCGGCTGGTAAACGTGGCAACTGGCAGCTGCACAACTATTTTGGCTATAGTGATAATTTTTATTCTTCACAAATCCCATCGCTAAAATGGCAGAGAACAAAATAAGTAGTAAAGCGGGCTTTTTCATCCAAATCTTCCTCAGTTTTAAGCATTCTGTCTCTGCTAGCTTCAAAAAGCATACCAAACGAATAAATGCGGGTTTAGGTTGATTTTCCTGCCCTTAGCGCTAATACTTTGTAAAAAATCTACACAGGAGGGGAGACGAGTGTCGAATGCGGAATGCGGAATTTCGAATTCGGAATTCCGCATTCCGCATTTGAATATTTCTGTCGGACATCTTCGATTTATGTGGTTGTTTGGTGTGGAGAAAAAATTTGATTTTTTTGTTTTGATTTTTGGAAAAGTGCCATTTATATTTGGTGCTCGCTAGTGCTCTGGATTATTTTCTGTGCATTAGGGTATCGGAGCGTGGCGCAGCTTGGTAGCGCACCTGCTTTGGGAGCAGGGGGCCGCTGGTTCGAATCCAGTCGCTCCGACAAGGTAAAGATTTAAGCTCCCTTAGCTCAATGGATAGAGCACCGGCCTTCTAAGCCGTAGGTTGGAGGTTCGAGTCCTCCAGGGAGCGCAAGGATTTTAAAATAGATTTTTTTACGGCGGGTGTAGCTCAGTTGGTTAGAGCACCAGGTTGTGGCCCTGGGGGTCGTGGGTTCAATTCCCATCACTCGCCCTAGTTTTTTCCTCTCCAGTCTTATTATTTCCCCTTATTCTGATGAATCAAGAATACCAGCTAATGAATTATTATTATTTGATAGGCTAAGACTAAACCTGCGCACAAATTTTACAACTGTTCATTATTGTTAATTATGAGTTTGTAATAATTTAACATCACAGATTTGGCTCTATACGATATTATCGATACCTCCACCTTTTTATCCAAAAAACTGTAAATTAATAATCAAATCTTTATCTATGAAGTTTGGCATATTCTTTGATCTCTAAAGTTAACATCAATCAAACAAACTCATGGAAAGAGGCCTGATTATGCGTAATTGGATACAATGTTTATTTTACGGCGCGATGCTGTTTTCTGCCATGCTCATGGCACAGACCCACACCAATCCGATATTATTTGTCACGCAATTACCCATTCCGGATGAATGGATGACAATTTCTCAAACATTTGGTAATCATCTCGGCAGCCCTAATAAAGTGGGTCGCGGTGGAGATCTTTGGATTCGCTATCCCGATGGCACCTTGCGCAACCTTACCGAGGCGGCCGGATATGGCAATAGTGGCTTTCAGGGCAGCGGCAGCATCGCCGTTCGCGACCCGCATGTTCACTGGGATGGCACGAAAGCGGTTTTCAGTATGGTCATCGGCGCGGCCGAACAGCAATATGTTTACAATGACTATTTCTGGCAACTTTACGAAATCAGTGGCCTGGGCATTAATGATACACCACAAATCAGTAAAGTCCCCAACCAACCGGAGAACTTTAATAATATCAATCCGGCATATGGTTCGGATGAGCGGATTATTTTTGCTTCCGACCGGCCGCGCAATGGTGCAGCACACTTATACCCACAGTTGGATGAATACGAATCCGCTCCTACAGTTACCGGGCTATGGTCGTTAGACCCTGCCAGCGGCGACTTATTCATTCTGAATCATTCCCCCTCCGGCAGCTTTCGTCCTTTTGTTGACAGCTACGGGCGCATCATCTATACGCGCTGGGACCATTTACAACGGGATCAGCAAAATGATGCCGGCACCTACGGCGCTTACAACTGGAGTGGCGAGGGTATTAATGCTGTTCAAACGACTGCTAATACCGAATACTTCCCGGAATCGCGCTATGCGAATGGCAATCTCAATGGCCATACCTTCGAACTTTTTTTCCCCTGGCAAATCAACGAAGATGGCACCGAAGAAGAAATTCTCAATCATATTGGACGCCATGAACTGTCCGGTTATTTTTCGCGATCTTTTACGGATGATCCTAATCTCGATGATTTTTACATTCCAACATTCAACCCAAATCGGATCCAGAATATGTTTCAAATTTCCGAGGATCCCACCCAGGCCGGTATCTACTATGGTATCGATTCACCGACATTTTATCATCATTCCGCCGGTAGAATAATTCGCTTAAATGGTGGGGAAGCAGTAAATCCGGACTCGATGTTAGTCAGTTTTCTAACAGACGAAGTTAGCAATGCCGGACATTTCCGCAGCCCCCGCATGCTCACTGATGGCACTATGATCAGTAGTTACACTGCCTATTCCGGAGCGACCACTAATCTTGGTAATCGTAGTTTTCCACGGTCGCCCTTCCGTTTTCGTTTGATGATGCTCTCCGAAAGCGGTGGTATCCAACTCCCAACAGAGCCGCTCACCAATGGCATTTATAAAGCCGTAAACTTTTGGGATCCCGATGTTATGGTCACTTATCCCGATTCAATACCGATGTGGGAATTTGATCCGGTAGAAGTAGTGCCGCGTCAACGGCCGGCTTATCGTCATACGGAAATCGCCGCTCCGGAACAGCAAATTTTTAGTGAAGAAAACATCAACGTCGCCTCATTGAAATCATTCCTGACACAAAACAATCTGGCCCTGGTCATTAGCCGGAACATGACAACCCGCGATGGCGCGGATACTCAGCAGCCCTACAATCTGCGGGTCGCAAATACCAATACACAAACGATCGGTAGTAGCGGTAAAATCTATGATATTGCCCATCTGCAATTTTTTCAGGGAGACCAATTAAGGGCATATAGCAGCTACAGCTCAGGAAGGCGGGTGTTAGCTGTCCCGATGCATGATGACGAACATAATCTCCCGAACCCGGAAGGCCCGGAAGGGAGCGTCAAAATTGGGTCGGACGGATCAATGGCGGCCTTTGTACCAGCCAGGCGAGCGCTTAGCTGGCAACTTACCGACACTACCGGCAACGGCATTGTTCGGGAGCGTTATTGGGTCACTTTTCAACCGGGCGAAATCCGCACCTGCGCGGGGTGCCATGGCGTAAATACCGCGGATCAGGCTGGTAATCTCGCCGCTGAAAACCCACCGGAGGCACTGCGGGATTTAATGCAACATTACCAAAGCATTACCGGAATTACAGATGGTGACACTCAAGCAACACTTTCCCGGGATATCCATTTATTAGGGAATTATCCCAATCCATTTAATCCTACTACGACAATTGAATATCAGTTGGCAGCAAGTCACCCCATTACACTCAAAATTTATGATACCCTCGGGCGTGATATCCGGACCCTGGTAAATCAACGGCAAAACCCTGGTGCCTATCAAGTCGTTTGGGATGGAAAAGACGATGCCGGCCGGGCAGTGAGCAGCGGCGTCTATTTTTATCAGTTGAATAGTGAGCACTTAAAACAAACCCGGCAAATGCTCCTCATTCGTTGATAGACTAAACTATCTGATCAACTATCAACAATCACTTAAAAAATATGGCGGGTGTAGCCCAGCAGGCTGGGCCCCGGGGAAGTGGATTCGTTTCCCATCACTCGCCTTTATTTTTTCTCCTCACTCGTAATTTGCTCCCATCTATATTTTTTACGAATTTACAAGAATAGTTTATTTTACTATTTTTCAGTACATGAATTTTAGTAGTTCCGGATCAGATTCAACATTTTATGTTTAATTAACCGGGGCCGGAAAAATGAAAAGATATTGCTTACCATTTCTAATCACTTTAATCCTTCTTGCCTCCAATTGTGTTTTTGTTGATAAATCCATAATTCTCCCCAATCCTACTGGCAATATTTACACTATGGAAGATGTGCAAGTTTTCTATCTGGCAGATTCGCTACCGGATTATCAACGCCTGGCATATTTGCGCGCCCGGGGACACGATTATGCAAATAAAACGACAATGATTAATAAACTGAGGAAATTAGCAGGAAAACTTGGGGCAAACGCAATAATTATGGAAAGGATGTATTCACCGAATTTTGCGACCCGGGTTATGTTGCACATTGCCGATCTGGATTCCGAGAAGCACTTTGAGGCAATTGCAATTTATGCGCCCTCTCTTGATTCACTCAAACAGTCGGCATTACCTTTATAAAAATTTTACTGCGCTTATTCAAAACGGATAAATTTTCTTGCCATTGACGGAGACGATATTTCATGCCACTTCTTTCCCGCTATTTCATTAAAGCCGGTATTATCAGTTTCGTTTTTTCTCTGCTGCTGATCATGACTATGCAAGCCCGTCCAATTTTTCAGTTATGGGATGGGTTCCTTTATTTTCAACCGGTGTTTTACCATACCTTGCTGGTTGGCTGGATCACCCAGATCATTATCGGTGTATCGATTTGGATGTTCCCTCGCCATACCCGGGAAAATCCACGGGGCAGCGATTCACTCGGCTGGATCGTATTTATCGCCTTAAACCTGGGATTATTACTGAGAATTATCGGAGAACCCTGGCAGATGATGGAGAGCGTATTTCTCCCAAAAACCTTGCTGGCGGTATCCGCGTTTCTACAGGTGCTCGCTGCCATCGGGTATATTTTCCTGATCTGGCCACGGGTGAAAGGGAAATAAATGCCACGCCTGAGTGTCCACATCATCCGCATTTCCCTGATATATTTTGCGCTCGGTAGCTTAATCGGCGCAGGGATTTTATTTGAAAAGAGCCTCTCTTATTTCCCGGCAATATGGCTATTCTTACCAATGCATATCGAGATGCTTTTATTCGGCTGGATAATTCAACTGGTCATTGGTGTTTCGTTTTGGATGTTGCCAAAGTTCGGCAGTGCGCCCATTCGTGGGAACGAAAAGCTGGTCTGGGCCTCATTCTTACTTTTGAATATAGGCATTCTCCTGATTTGCCTCTCTTCCCTCATTGTCAACAACGACGCTCTTGCATTCGGCGGTCGTTTACTGGAGCTAATCGCCATTATTTTTTATGCCCGCCATGCCTGGCCGCGGGTGAAGCCTTTTGCAGATGGGTAAATGGGCAGATGGGCAAATGAACAGATGAGCAAATGAGCAGTTTCGTTTATTTGCTCATCTGCTCAAAACGTTGCAATAAATCCCCTCCAATATATGCCACACTTTGTTCCCGGACTCAAAGATGAAGACATTGTAAATATTTATTTATAAAGCACTTACGTCACCACACTTTAAATTCCGGCAACAATGTGGCACTTCTCGAAAATAGCCTGTATACTTTTCTGCAATCAGTAATATCATTATTATCAGCCGGTTACATAAATAAGGGAGATTGGCAGACTTTTTGTCCCTTTCAGATTAAACTAAATAACGGAGGTATATATCATGGATTGGTCTTCACTCAATCGTTTATCGATCGCATTGGTAATTACCCTCATTATTATCGGTGGCTTATGGACCATTCTGGGAATGATTGGTTTTAACCGGATGGGCTGGTTCGGATTTTGGCTGGCGGGAATTCCCGTAGCGCTATTCGGTGCAATTCTTTTTCCAATCGTTAACCAGATGATGAAAAGCGAAAATTGATTGCCAATGCCTGCTGTCGTTCACCCGCCACTGTGATTCTGCCTCCGGGAATTCGAGTTGAACAGATATTTTCATAAAAGAAAAAGGAAAAACTAATGGAACAGACCACTCAATCAGTAAAACCGACGGTCAAGCATAAATCATTCGATTTTCACACGGAAATTTCCTGGCTTGGTGGCAAAGCCGGTCATCTCTCTTCCGAAGGGAAACCACAATTTCGGGTCGCCAGCCCGCCGGAATTTAAAGGCGAAGCGGGTGTATGGACGCCGGAAGATCTCTTTGTTGCAGCCATCGAAAGCTGCGTGTTGATGACATTCAGTACTTTCGCCCATCACCGCAAATTGAACCTCATTTCGTACGAGAGTGCTGCCGATGGCAAACTGGAGTTTGTTGATGGCAGCTATCGTTTTACGACGGTTACGCTAAAACCGAAAATTCGGGTGGGCAGCAGCGATGAAATCGGGAAAGCAGAAAAAATCCTGGAAAGCGCTCATCGCAAATGCTTGATCAGTAATTCGGTCTGTGCCCGAATTATTATCGAACCGGAAATTGTCAGTGCTTCTTAATGCCTAACGGCGTCAGATATCCGCCGGCGATCTGATAACATTTTCGAAATCTAATATCAGTCGATTATCAGTCCGCTCGGTAGCTCAAACTGCTCGGTATCCCATCACGACATATCCCGGAAACCTTCTGCCGGATCGGAAATTTCTGACGCCGAAGCGTAAAAGGAGGATACTATGCCAAAGTTAAAAGAACGTCCCAAACCGGTAATTACCCCGGAATTATGCAAAGGATGCGGGCGATGTATTGATGCCTGCCCAAAACATTGTTTTACCATGGGAGAAATGATTAATCCGCTTTCCGGATTAATTCCCGCCAAAGTTGATTTAAACGCTTGTAATGGTTGCGGACTTTGTTTTGATGCCTGTCCGGAACCGTATGCTCTGGAACGCTGGATCGAAGATGCCCTTGCAGTTGAACTGGAAATGGCTGAAGTTAAACCGGCAGCGGAAAATGCTCCCCCTGTAATCCCAACCACGAGAAAGCCATTACCGACCGCGCAGCCGCTCATTCTGAAAGGCACTTACGCTTCAGCCGTCGGTGCTTTGCTGGCCGGTTGCAGACATTTCTTTGGTTACCCGATCACGCCATCGACGGAAGGTGCAGAGCTAATGGCGAAACTGCTCCCCGATCTGGATGGCGTGTTTGTGCAGGCCGTCAGCGAAGTGGCAACGGTGAATATGATCTACGGCTGTGGCGGCGCCGGCCGCCCGGCAATGACATTTACTTCATCACCGGGATTTAGTTTGATGCTTGAAGGTATTTCCTACATGATCGGTGCGGAAGTGCCGGGCGTATTTGTCAACATTATGCGGGGCGGCCCCGGACTGGGAAATATCGCCCCGGAACAATCGGACATTAAGCTGGCCTGCCGGGGGCTTGGCCATGGGAACACGCATGCGATTGCCCTGGCACCATCTTCCCCGCAGGAAATGCTCGATCTAACCATGCTCGCTTTCGAGCTCAGCTTTAAATACCGCAATCCGGTTGTAGTGCTTGGAGATGGCTATCTCGGACAGATAACCGGGAAAGTCAATCTGCCGGAAACCATGGTAGCGCCGGGCATCCCCCGCTGGGCTGTATACGGAGATGCGCAACATCGCGATAATCTTATTTGCTCCATCATGCTTTCCGAGGAGGCGTTGGAAGCACATAATACCTACTTGAACCGGAAATACCGGGCAATGATAGAACATGAGCAACGGGCAGAGACCTATTACTGCGATGATGCTGATGTTCTCCTGATCGCGGCAAACACCCCGGCCCGCATGGCAAAAGGGGCTGTAGAAAGCCTCCGCCGGCAGGGCGTTCGCGCGGGATTATTCCGCCCGATCACACTCTGGCCATTCCCCATCGATCTGCTGACGCCATTACTGGAGGATGTTCAGGAAATCGTCGTGGTGGAGGCAAGCAATGGGCAACTGGAAGATGAGCTTCGCCTGGCGTTGAGTAAAGCGCACGTCATCGATCTGCCGCTGATCGAAAATGTTCGTCACTTTGGCGGCATTTTACCACAGCAGGATGAAATTGTCGAGAAAGTGCTTAACTACCGGGTGTGGGCATCCTGAACGATAGATTCCGGTATGCCTTCTTCGGAAATCCTAAATGATAAAGGAGCCGATAATGAGCGTTTATTATGAAAAGTTTACCCGTCACGCCCGGGGGGAAGGAATCAAGGGCGCTACAACTCACTACTGCCCCGGCTGTGGCCATGGTCTGGCCCATAATTATCTCGCAGAAACGATAGAAGCGCTGGACATCCAGGATCGCACGGTATTGATCTCTCCGGTGGGATGCAGCGTGTTTATGTACTATTACATGGATGTCGGCAATACCCAGGCAGCGCATGGACGAGCCCCGGCGGTAGCGATCGGGCATAAGGTCGCCAACCCCGATGCTGTGGTCATTTGCTACCAGGGCGATGGCGATCTCGCCTCCATTGGCCTGGCGGAAATTATCCAGACGGCTCAACTGGGACTGCCGATTACAGTGATTTTTGTAAACAACGGCACATATGCAATGACCGGCGGCCAGCTCGCGCCGACCACCCCGATGGGAATGGCCACGGCGACATCGCCCGATGGCAGAGATCGCCTGATGGGCGAACCATTGAAAGTGGCAGAAATGATCGCTCAGATGGATGGACCGATCTATGTCGAGCGGGTGGCATTGTTTGATAACAAGCAGCGGAATCGAGCGAAGAAAGCGATTCGGAAAGCAATCCGCCTGCAAACGGAAAAGCGGGGATTTGCTTTTGTCGAAGTACTTTCCGAATGCCCCACGCACTTACGGATGAGCAGCGATGAAGCGCAGGAGTGGATTAAAGAGAAAATGCTGCCGATCTTCCCGTTGGGCGTAAAGAAAGATCTTGTCGTGGAACCCTGGTTTGATATGGATCTTCCCAATTTCGATCCACAGGCGCTGGTCGATCAACTTGGCACTGCAGAAGAAGAACTACCGCGATTCTCGGATCACTTTCCGGCGCATATTGATACGGATGATATCTCCGTAAAGATGGCCGGAGCTGGTGGCGATGGTGCCCAGACGGCGGCAATGCTTCTAACAAGAGCAGCCATCAATGAAAGCTTTGATGCCACCCATATTCCCAGCTATGGACCACAATCGCGGGGCGGCACATCCTATGCGGATGTTCATATTGCCCGTACGGAAGTGCTTTCTCCAGCCGCACCGGATCCACACATATTAATTGCCTTTAACTCACCAAGTCTGATGAAATTTGCACCGGCGGTTAGACCGGGTGGCATTGTCATTTATGATAGTTCGGTTATCACTGAAGTGCCGGAATTGGATAGCAATGTCCAATGCTTCGGCGTGCCGATGACGGAGATTGCCCGCAGCCTCGGCAACATCATGGTTAAAAACATTGTCGCCCTGGGTGCCCTGCAGTCGGTAACGGAACTCTTTCCTCCCGGTACATTTTTGACAGCTATCCGCAGTGCGCTCTCCGAAAAATGTGCGCTTATTCCGCTCAATGAGGCGGCGTTTGAAAAAGGCAGGCAATTTTTGGAAGCGTTGACACATTAGTAAATAAGAGAAGCCGCTTCCTTGAAGCGGCTTCTCTTTTAAATTCGGTTTGCGGCAAAACAAAACTATTGCCTTTATAAAGATCACTTACACTAGCGATAAAGAAACAATACTGCCCGCCGAAGAGAGCCATGGCCACCATAGCTGGAGAGACGAATCTGAAAACTCAGATCGATTGCTTTATCCGGCAAATCATCATAAATATTTCCACTTTCTACCCATTGGTATGAATTTGTCGAAATATCACTATTAGCAATCGGCACACCATCCGTAACATTATAGAGCTCGACATGGGCAAAATAAGTACTGTCATCTGGTGTTAACAGTGCGGAAAATACGATTGAATCGACACCGGCATAATTACGTTTGTCAAAGTTAGTAATGTACACCGAAGGACCAATCACCCGGGCAGTATCACTACTTATACCAAATCCGCCGGTCATTTCAAACCCCAGGCGAATTTGTTTATCGGAAGAACCCGGCAATCCGGGGTCGCCCTGCTCACCTGCTGCCCCGGTTTCCCCCTGTGGACCTACCGGCCCTTCGCAGGCAGAGATCATAAAAGCGCCAATTAATAATATCAACAAATACCCCATAAACATTCTCAGATTCATTCCTCTATCTCCCTTCAATTAGCATATGCATATAAAAAAACACCGTCTCTGATTAGAGACGGTGTTTAGTAAATTTCCAAAACTACTTTCAAGCTGCTTTAGTGCTAATGAATAATCAATTAAAGAATTTCAGAAAGCTGGCGGAAATAACAAAATCCGGTGCGCCATCATCCAGACCTACACCTAATGCGCCACGGACAGTGCCGGAGCCCAAATCATGATTCACACCACCACTAATCAACATAAAGTTGCCTTCGGTTCTTAGTACAAATTCACCAACGATATGCGTTTGCTCATTCAGTTTGTTAATCACACCGCCGGCTAAACCAAGAGAAGACTCATACTCTGTGCTTTCTTCGGTTTCGAATGTCGTCGGATTAAAACTAAAAGTTGTAATTTCAAAAAAATCGATACCGACATTACCAGTCAGAACCATATTATCGTTCAAAGGATGGCGAATGGCTCCGAAGAAACCAAAATCCAGATCGCCGGCGCCAACATCCTCACTACCAACCGGCAGTGTTATATATCCACCGGCACCAATCTTACTGGGATCCGGCACTAAGCTGTAAATACCAGACACGCGAACATCGCCAATACCGGAGCTACCGTCCCCGGCATCCGGGCTAAAACTCAGGAAATTTGCACCAAACCCCAATTCCAACTGCGGACTTACCGGAAGGCCTCCCTGAACAGCAACATCCAGAAGACTTCCGAAGTTCATATCGGAGTAGCCAAGACCTGTCTCTCCGTAGGCGTTGTCCATAACACCCGCATCCCGGAAGAAACTTTGAAAAGTTCGAACATTGCTAAAAAATTCATCATCCTGGGCAAAACCTCCAAGTGACAAAAAGACTAATAAACCAACAGTCAATCGCAGACTTCTCATACCTAACCTCTTTACTTTTAGTTACTTACACATGAAGGATTATTATATCGCGGAAATGTGCAAAATAAAAATTTGAAAAACAATAAGAGAAAATAATAACAAGCATTTATGCATAAATTTTGATCTAATTTACATCTGGATATTGCAGTCCCGTTACAAACTTGCTATAACGATGAGAACTTCTTGATGTGGAATAGATTAGCAAATGGGCAAGTGGGCAAATGGGCAAAAAGGCATATTTATTACAGTAGTACTTGTAGTTGTTCGGAGATGATAATTTCTGGTGGGGTGATGCGGGTTTGGTAAGCGAGTGCTTCTACGCCATGTGCAACTGCTTCTCTTAGTAATTTTCCATAAACCGGGTCGATGTCATCCGCCGGGGAAAAACCAGTAGTATCGCTTCGATTTACGACATAAAAAATAATGCTGCGGTGTCCCTCATCAACCATTTTCATCAGATCCCGTAAGTGCTTTTGTCCACGAGTAGTTACCGCATCAGGAAAAAGCGCGGTACCGTTTTCCATCAAGGTAACATTCTTCACCTCAACGTAACAGTGCTGCCCCGGGCGTTCCAGCAGTAAATCGATCCGGCTGTTTTCAGCATAGCGAACTTCCCGGCGAATTTGCGAATACCCACGCAATGCCGGGATATGATCATTTTCAATTGCTTCTTCTACCAGGCGATTCGGTAAAGCGGTATTGATGCAAATCCAACTTTGATTTACTTCCACCAATTCCCAGGTGTATTTAAGTTTCCTTTTCGGATTATCACTTTTGGAAAGTAAAACCGCGCTGCCAGGTGTACTGCAACCGCGCATACTGCCGGTATTGGCACTATGGGCAGTAACAACCTCCCCTGACGTCAGTTCAACATCTGCCAGGAAACGTTTATAGCGGCGAATTAATTTACCGCGATATAATGGTTGCGAAATATTCATATGCTTACTATAATAACTATGAGGAGAAAAAGAAAATCAAATATTGACTGCCCAGTATCATCCCGGCATTCCCCGGCAGTAACCTCCCAAAACTTCCGATTCGATTGGAAAAATTGATATCGGCAATTATAATATTGATTGGCATCACCAGATAGTAACGAATTTTAGTGTAAAATATTGTATTATTTGCCAATATTGTGGCAATCCGGTAAATTTTATATGTAACTTTACCGAAGATGGCCTGTCACAACAATAACGCAACATAATATTTGTAAACAGGCAATCTGCATCAGATACAGCATATTTTTTCACTTCCGGTAGTCGTATCTGCACCGGTTTTCAGCAGGTTAAACAATGAGCACAAACGGCAAAACTAACGGAGCGAAGAATCTCCGGCAGAGAATGAATGACCTTCCCCGCCTTGCGGAAGTGCTGCAGGGTAGCGATGGTTTTGCCCTGCATTTTGTCGTATATGACGCCCCCGAAACCCTGAAAGAAATTACCGAACAGCTTTCAACAACCTATAAAATCCCTCTCCAGTCTTTCGATCTGAGCAAATATGAAGATCCCTTACAATCGCTGGTAAAAACGCTGGCAACGGCACCGGAGAAATCCCGTTTTGCAATCACCGGATTACCGGAAGCGGTGATGCCGACACCAACAGATTTCCGCCTGGACATTTTGGAGAATCTGAATTTACGCCTCTTCGATATGCGCCGCCTCAATCATACCATGATTTTTTTCATGCCGATCGATTTTCTTGAATACGTGCGGGAAGATGCTTCGGATATGTGGGAATGGCGGGCGAACCTCTTCATGTTCCAGCAGATGGATCAGGACCGTTTTCGTCTGGCGCATTACCTGGTGGATCATTTTGCAAATTCGGATTCTGCGGAGACCCATTCGAAAAAGCATAATTTATCCGCAGTATATCGCGCGCTCAATATTGAATATGAAGATGATAATATTGATCTCGTCCTGAAATATAATCTGATGGGCAAAACTGCCGCTTTGCATTATCGCATGGGCGAATACCAGGAGTCGATTGATTTACTCAATCAGCAAATGGACCTTGCCATGTTAATTGGCAATGAAACTTTCTTTCCGGAAATTCTCAACAACCTCGGTAAACTGCATGAGGCGCGCGGAAATTACGAAGAAGCGCTCACCTTCATGAAACAGGCAGCAACCATCGGCGAGAAGAAGCTTCGTGGCGACAACCATCCGGCAAAAATGATTATCACTGCGAACATCGGGGATGTGATGAGCTCCCTGGGAGAATTGCAGGATGCTTATCAACATTGCCGGAAAGCATTGCGCATGGGCGAGAACAAACTCGGTATGCGGCATGCCTCGCTCATTCCGATCATTATGAAACTCGGTAATGTCCTCCGCAAGCAAAAGAGATTTGATGACGCACTGGACTACTTCCGCCGGGCCCTGCAAATCGTCGAAAGCCGCTTAAAAATTGAGCATCCTTACGCATCTTTCATTATGCAAAATATCGGGATGACCTATTACAACCAGAACAAGCTGGAAATGGCACGTCGTTATGTTTATCGCACCCTGGAAATGGCGGAGCGGACGATGGGCCCCGAGCATCCGTACATGGGTCTTTTACTGAACGATGTCGGCCTTACCCACTTCCACACCGACAATGGCGATACCGCGCTGAAGTATTTCAACTGGGCCATTGATATTCGCTCGCAGAAAGTCGCTCCGGATGATTTTACTGTCGGCACGATTCATAGCAACATTGCCCGGGTTTATCAGACGCAGGGCAAGTATCAGCAAGCGCAGGACTCATTCCGGAAAACCCTCGATATTTACAAGGCAAAATTATCTAAAGCCCATCCCTTCCTCCAGCAAGTGCAAGAGAGTATTTATACAATCTCGGAAGCAATGTCTGCAGAATAACCCTTCCCCCCTATTTGCAGCAAAATTCCCCTTCTCTATTCACAGCAAAGCATTTATATTTATCGCCGTAGTTTGGCTGATGTAAACAATTCACCTGCTACCGATATTTTAATCCTGAATTTCGCACCGGACAGCAAATGCTCGATAAAAAAACGCTCATTAAAAATCTCTCGATCGGTTTTCTCCCCCTGCTGGTCTTTATTGTTGCCGATGAGTTTTTCGGGCTAACCTGGGGATTAATAATTGCAATCACTTTCGGTATTCTGGAAACCGCCTGGATTTATTATAAAGAAAAACGAATCGACCGGTTTATTTTGTTTGATACCGGTTTAATCGTTCTCCTTGGCCTGGTTTCTATTCTTCTTCAAAATGACATTTTTTTCAAAATAAAGCCTGCCCTAATCGAACTGATCCTGGTAGTACTGCTCGGTATCACCGCTTTTTCCCATAACCCTATCCTGATCCAAATGACCGGTCGCTACATGAAGGGGATGGAAATTTCCGATGAGCAGATGGCGCAGATGAAGACAATGATGCGTCGTATGTTTTATCTGCTCGCCTTTCACACCATGCTGATCATTTATTCCGCTTATTTTATGAGCAACGAAGCCTGGGCCTTTATCAGCGGAGGACTGCTCTACATCCTTTTGGGCGGCATGATGCTCGGAGAATTTATTCGTGTTCGCTGGCAGCGCCGGAAACTCATCAAGCAATATGAGCAGGAAGAATGGTTTGATCTGGTTACCCCGGAAGGGAAAATTGTCGGCAAGGCGCCCCGGAGCACCGTTCATGGTAACCCGGATTTACTCCATCCGGTGGTGCATGTTCATATCATCAATGGAAAAGGCGAGCTCTTTCTCCAGAAGCGTGCGGATAATAAAGATCTCTATCCCGGCTATTGGGATACCGCTGTCGGCGGGCATGTCAGTAGCGGAGAATCGATTGAAACCGCCTTACACCGGGAATCGGAAGAAGAATTGGGTATTAGCTTGGCTAAATTTCAACCGCTCTTCCGCTATGTAATGCGAAACGCTCATGAAAGTGAACTGGTTCATGGCTTTCTCCTCAAAGATGATGGACCGTTTCATATCAACAAAGAAGAGATATCCGAAGGGCGATTTTGGCAAATCCGGGAGATTGAAGAAAATCTCGGTCAGGATGTCTTTACGCCAAATTTTGAACAGGAATTCGGGGTACTAAAACAAATGATTTTCAATAAACCAAAACGCTCAGGCAAGTCGAGAAAACGCCGAAAACGATAATCAAAACGCTCAATACGCCCTACAAGCGATTTTTTTTCACACTTTTTCCTCCCCACTAAATTTTGCATTAAGCTTACAATAACAACAACTTACCCCCTTGACTATTTCTCGAAAAGTTTAGTGCCGGAAAACTTTTTCAAAAAAAATGAGCGTTTTGAGCGATTTTGTATTATATTGGCTTAAAGACAAAAACAAAATCAAATATAATGGAGCAGCAATGGCAGCAGAAAAAATCAAAGTTGGGATCAGCAGTTGCCTCCTTGGGATGAAAGTTCGCTTTGATGGTGGCCATAAACATGATCGCTTTTTGACCGGAAAACTGAGCAAATATTTTGATTGGGTCGCTGTTTGCCCGGAGATTGAAATTGGCATGGGAACTCCCCGGGAGAATGTCCGCCTGGTTGGCGATATTAACAATCCGAAAATGATCGCACCGAAAAGCGGCAGCGACTACACCGAGAAAATGCTGAAGTATGCAGACGAGCGCCTGGAAAAACTTCGCAGTTCAGATCTATCCGGCTACATTTTAAAGAAAGATTCCCCCTCCTGCGGTATGGAACGGGTTCGGGTATATGACCACAATAACGTTCCGCAGAGAAACGGCATCGGCATTTTTGCCCGTAAGCTGATGGAAGCATTTCCTTTGCTGCCGGTAGAAGAAGAAGGTCGCTTAAATGATCCGCTTCTCCGGGAAAATTTTATTGCCCGGGTATTTGCCTATCGTGATTTGCAAAAGTTTTTACGAAATGATCCTACACCGGGCGGACTGGTAAAATTTCACACTGCTTACAAGTTGACGGTAATGGCCCACAATCCGGTGAACTATCGGGCGCTTGGCCGCCTGGTTGCCCAATCCGGCGGAGAAAACTTCTCCGAAGTTCTTACACAGTATTGCACATTATTGATGGACACACTGAAGCAACGCGCCAGCACCCGCAAGCATGCTAATGTCCTTTACCATATCCTCGGCTACTTCAAAAGAGACATCGACACTGGTGACAAGCAGGAAATCGTTGAAACCATTGAATTATATCGAAAAGGAATGGTGCCGTTGGTAGTACCGATCTCTTTGCTAAAACACCATCTTCGCCGGAATCCGGTGGCCTGGATTAACGAACAAGCGTATATGAATCCGTATCCGCAGGAATTAATGCTGCGTAATAATATTTAAATAAATGATGAATATCTGAGATATTTTGATCTCCTTGAAAAAGAGAAGGTATTAAGATGAAAGATTACATATTTGAAACCTCGCATTGGGTCCCTTATCCGGTTGCAGACGTATTTGAGTTTTTTAAAGCGGCCGAAAACCTCGAAAAAATCACCCCACCCTGGCTGAATTTCAAAATTCTGAAAACTTCCACGCCGGATATCGAGGAAGGGACATTGATTGATTATCGCCTGAAGCTTTATGGTGTTCCGATGTATTGGAAAACGGAAATTACTTCCTGGCAGCCGCCCTATCAATTTTCCGATTCGCAGTTGAAAGGCCCTTACAGCAAATGGGTGCATACGCATCGTTTTGAAGCAAAAGATGGCGGCACACTCATGTCTGATCGGGTGGAATATCGAGTACCAGGTTGGATTTTCGGATCCATCGCCCACAAGTTTTTTATCCGTAACAACGTGGAGCAAATTTTTGCTTACCGACTGGAACAAATCGAAAAATTTTTCCCAACCGAAAAGACCGAAATTGGCGCAGACAAAAACGAAGAAGCTGTGTTAGCGAATAGTTAAAATTTAATCTATACAGACAGGCGTTTTGGGTAATAATAAATGAGCACATCAAAGCAACAAGTTTCTGTTTTCTGGTTTCGGCGAGATTTAAGGCTGGAGGATAATACCGGTTTATTCCACGCACTCAACGGGGAATATCCGGTGCTTCCCCTGTTCATTTTCGACAGCGAAATTCTCGAAGCGCTGCAGGATAAATCCGACCGCCGGATAACTTTCATTTACAATGCCCTTAGCGAAATCCGGAATGATCTGCAATCTGCCGGCAGTGATCTGTTGATCAAGCATGGCAGCCCACTGGCAATCTGGGAACAGCTTCTTGAAGAATTTGATATTCGGGCGGTTTATACCAATCACGACTACGAACCCTATGCAATCAAGCGCGATGCTTCGCTAGAAAAATTACTGGCTGGGAAGCAAATTCCTTTTCACACATTTAAAGATCAGGTCATTTTTGAAAAAGATGATATTATGACCGATGCCGGCAAACCTTACACGGTTTACACTCCCTATCGGAAACGCTGGCAAAGCCGTTTGAAGCAGTCCGATCTGAATGCGCATCCATCAGAAAAAATGTTGCAGAACTGCCTGAAATTTCAGGTGAACTTCCCGGCGCTGGACGCTATTGGATTTCAATTGAGCGATCTGCCTTTCCCGGCGAAAATCGTTGATCAGGAAATTATAACCAATTATCATGAGCGGCGCGATTATCCCGGGGTCAAAGGGACGACGCTGCTCAGTGTTCATCTTCGTTTCGGGACCATCAGCACGCGAAAGCTGGTTAAAATTGCCATGAGCCTGAACGAAACCTGGTTAAGTGAACTGATCTGGCGGGAATTTTTCATGTCGATCCTCTGGCATTTTCCCCACGTCGTTAACGCGCCTTTTCGGGCAAAATATAAGCGGGTGCCCTGGCGGCATGATGAAGATGAATTTCAGCGCTGGTGCCGGGGGGAAACCGGGTATCCCATGGTAGATGCCGGCATGCGCGAACTAAACGCCACCGGCTTTATGCACAATCGGGTAAGAATGGTTACAGCAAGTTTCCTTACAAAACATTTATTAATTGACTGGCAATGGGGAGAAGCCTATTTTGCTGAAAAGCTTTTGGATTTTGAACTGGCCTCGAATAATGGTAACTGGCAATGGGCGGCCGGCTGTGGTTGCGATGCCGCCCCCTACTTTCGCATATTCAATCCGGAATCGCAGCAGAAAAAATTTGATCCTCAGTTTCATTACATAAAAAAATGGGTAACGGAATTCGATACTGCACAGTATCCGGCCCCCATCATCGAACATAGCTACGCCCGGCAGCGGGCATTAGCCGCTTTTAAAGGCGCACTATCGGAAGTAAAAGAAGGGGCATAATGTTCAATTTGCGACGACTGGCAAAATACTGCAATAACCATTCTCTTAAACATCTGATACCAGGCATACTGTTTGGCCTGGCGTTAATAAGCTGTGTGCCGGAGCCAACCCGCGATAATCCCTTCGACCTCGCGTTTTCCCCGGCGAGCAGTAATGCTATTCAGGGACGTATCTTCTCTTTTTATGAGCCGCGCAGCCCTCTCGCCAATATACAAGTGACCTTGTTGCCAACCGGCCGCTTCACTTTTACCGATAGTGAAGGCAACTATCAGTTTTCAACGATCACGCCCGGAGATTACACCCTGTTGGCAGAACAAGACAATTACCATCCTGATAGTTTGCAAATTAATGTTGCCCGGGAAAGCGATCTCATCGTAGAGAACTTTTTCCTTAATGGCCTTCCGCGGATTGAACGCAGCTTCTTTTTCAGTACACATATTGACGAGATATTTCCCGGCGAATTCTTTCAGGCAACCCTCAGTGTAATCATCGCGGATCCTGACGGCGTTGGCGATATTGATAATCTCCAATTCGAAATTCCGGAGATCAATTTTACCCGTTCCTTTGCGGCGACCGCTCGCCCGGATTCATTTACACTGACCATGCTGGACATTGAATTCCCGGAAACCAACCTTTCCCCATTAGTAGAAACCGGCGGTATCATTACTTTGGCAGATAAACCCGGCGCTGTGCGTCAGGAAGGGCCATTTTTTCTGAAGCGGATCATCCAGGAAACACCGACGATTGTTTCCCCTGCAACCTTCGATACCACCAATGCTTTTCCAACGCTCAAATGGCAACATTTGAACTTGCAATTCGAATTTCAATATGAGATAGAGCTTTTTCGTATTTTTGGCGGCACGCCATTTCCAACATTTTCAGAAAAGGGCATTTCAGAAAGTGCAGCATCGCTAACGATTAGTGATTCGTTGGCCGATGGGCAGTATCTATGGACAATCGGTATTCGCGATCAACTGAACAATTTTAGCCGTTCGGAAGAGGCCCGCTTTGTCGTTATCAATAACAATTAAACGTTTCAGGAGACCCCATGAGTATTCCGGAACAATATTTACAGGCCCTGCTCGAAATTAGCGGTGAGATTAATTCTATTCAGGATCCCGATGAGCTGTTAAATCGCATTCTTGATATCGCCCTGCAGCAACTTTCTGCGGAACGCGGATTCATTCTTCTGAAATCTGATGAAGGCTTATTGCCACGGGCAGCGAAAAATATCGACCCGGAAAAGATCAGCGATATCTCGGAAATTTCCTCTACTGCGATAGAAACAGTGATTGAAAAAAAGCAGGCTTTGCTAACCTTTGATACCGCCGAAAACGAAGAACTTGACGGCGCTCCAAGCATCATGCTCAATAAGATTTCTTCCATCGCCTGCGTGCCATTACTGTTAAAGGGGAGGCTGATCGGAGTCATTTATATCGACAGTCAATCCCACACAGCGAAACTAAATCATCAAAGTTTGAAGTTTATGAACGCCTTTGCTAATCAGGCCGCAATAGCTTTGGAAAATTCGCGATTGCTGGAAAATCTCCGCCAGGAAAACAATATTCTCAAGGAAGAATTCCATCGTATATATGCTTTTAAGGAAATCGTCGGCAAAAGCAAATCGATGAGCCAGGTGTTCAGCATGGTAGGGAAAGTATTAAACAATATCTCAACGGTATTGCTGACCGGGGAAACCGGCACTGGGAAGGAACTCTTCGCCCGGGCAATTCACTACAATGGCCTGCGTCATGACCGTCCCTTCGTTGCAGTCAATTGCGCCGCAATTCCGGAAAAGTTAATCGAGAGTGAATTATACGGATATAAAAAAGGGGCTTTTACCGGTGCGGTAACGGATAAAAAAGGATTGATTGAAAGTGCCGATGGCGGCACAATTTTCCTGGACGAAATCGCAGAAATCCCTCCCGCTCTGCAGGTCAAACTACTGCGTTTTCTGCAGGAAAAAGAGATTCAGCCGGTTGGCAGCAATCAGCCGGTAAATGTCGATGTGCGGGTGATTGCCGCAACAAATCTTGATCTGGAGCTGGAAGTACAGGAAGGACGCTTCCGGGAAGATCTCTATTATCGTCTGCAGGTTATTCCGATTCATATCCCCCCGCTGCGCGAGCGCCGCTCAGATATTCCCTTACTTGCCCAACATTTTCTCAACAAATACAGCGAAGCGACCGGTAAGCACTTCCTTGGCTTTACCGAAACTGCCATGGATCAACTTGTCGAGTATCCCTGGCCCGGTAATATTCGCCAGTTCGAGAATGTTATCGAACGCGCCGTTGTTATGGCAACACAATCGTTTATTACCGAAGAAGATATTATATTACGCCGTAAGGGAAAAGCACAGGGCATCGAAGCGGGAATGACCATGGATGAAATGCAGCGCATTTTACTGGAAAAAACCCTGCAGGCGCTTGATGGTAACAAAACACATGCTGCCAACACACTCGGTGTTTCCCTGAGCTGGGTGCATTACAAGTGCCGCGAATGGGGCATTCGCTGATACTATTTGCACCTTCTGCCGGCAACGACCGGCAGGATTGAACAACTTTGCCAAAGAAATGTTTAACTATCCATGACGTTGCCTTTTTCCACTATCAAGGATGTTTCGCTACAGGAGCTGATCTACGAGGGTCCGAATACCCTCGTTTACAAATCCTGGCAATCTGCAGAAAATCGCGCGGTGCTGGTTAAAATTCTCAAACCGCAAAAAACCGGTGGCGATGCGGAGCGCATTAAGCGATTCCAGCGGGAAGGAAAGGCAATGGCCCGCCTGGATCATCCGAATATTGTCGACATTTATGACGCCGGTGCGCAGGAGAATTATCACTACCTGATTCTGGAATTCGTCCATGGCGGCAATGTTCGTCAGCTGTTGGAAAGCGCTGGAAAAGTGCCGCTGGCAGTTATGCTGCCCCTGGCCCGACAGATACTACTTGCTCTGCAGGCAGCGCATCAAGAACAAATTACCCATCGGGATATCAAACCGGCGAACATTCTCATTGATCATGAAGGACAGGTCAAACTGACCGATTTCGGGCTCGCCCGCCCGGCGGATACGACGGAAGTCACCCAACCCGGCACAATCCTCGGCACCCTCGCTTACCTGGCACCGGAGCAAATTACCGGTGGCGCACCGGATGGCCGCGCTGACATTTTTGCCTTTGGCTGCGTGATGTATGAAATGCTTAGCGGCAGCAAAGCCTTTGAAGGCGGTAACGTTTCCGCCACATTACATCGCATTTTAAACGAGAACCCCGAAGATATTCGAACTTTATTACCAGAGCTGCCGGAAGCATTGGCGACATTCACTGAGCGCTGCCTGGCGAAGGACCCTGCTGATCGTTGGTCTTCGGTAAAGGAAGCGCTTCTGGCACTCGACAATGCCAATCTACCGGAGGAACTGGCAACGACCGCTCCGGCATACCGCCAATTTTTTCAGACGCATCTGCCGGTTGCCGAGCCCTTTTCCCCAGCTTCTGAAAACTCGTTGGGCGCAGATAGCAGATCACCGAATCGCCGAAAGGGAATTGCAATTGCTGCGATACTATTCATGCTTTTCGCAATCTTCTGGTTTAACAGAGACCATCAGCAGAACCTCCCGGATAATAGTGCAAGCGCGGATTCGCTTTCAATAGAAGCGGAACATACCCTCGCGTTAGCTGACAGCAGCCAAAACGCTTCTTCTCCGGATAGTAGTCTCATTATCCGCACAAACATTAAGCCTCAGTCGCGGATCACCGAAGAAGTTACCGCAAAGCGTTCCGGGGAAGAGAATCAACCCAGCGCCCCTGCAAACATCCAGGCGGAACTACCGGATACTATATTAACGGCGCCTTTGGCGAATAAACCCGCCAGCTTGACCATTTCTCACGATGCCTGGGCAACTGTTTTTATCAACGGCGATTCTTTGGCAACCACTGGTGAAGAAACAACCATCGATTTACCACCCGGGCAACATCTGCTTCGTTTCTCGCATACCAAGTTCCCGCCCCATCTACTCGAACTCAATTTAGCATCGGGAGAATCGCGCTCGGTTGAATGGTATTTCGCTGCGCAAATTGGTCACCTTTGGTTGGAAGTGCATCCCTGGGCGGAAGTCTACATAGACGATCGCTATCGTGATACCACCCCGCTTTCCCGCCCGCTGGCAATCAATAGCGGCACCCGGGTACTGGAATTGCGGCATCCACAATTGCAATATTACCGGGAGAATCTATCCGTTATTCCTGGTGATACAATTCGCGTCAAAGTCTCCCTGAAACCCCTTGAGGATACAAATCAGTAGTCGCATCACTGCTATCTGCCTCCCTCTTTTAATTTATTTTTCTAATCTGATCCTTAAATTTTCAGCCAGATAATAAATTATTTGTTCTATTAATTTCGGATTGTTAAAATAATGTCTTATATAAGGGGCCAAAGAAAAGAGTTGCGACAGTAGTTTGAAACACTTTCTCATTACTATTTTTTATATCCTTTTAGCCGGCAATTTATTGTCCGGACAGGAATCCCGTTCCCTGCCGGAACAGATTGCTATTGCCTACCAAGCCCTCGATTACCAGGAAACCGATCGCCTGTTGGAGATAGCCATCACCGGCATCGACAACTTCTCTCCTCCGGAAAGAATCACGATTTGGCAATATGCCGCCTTCCGGGAAGTACGGAAACAGCAACCCGATGCCGCACGCACTTTTTTCCTGAAACTCCTGGAAATTGACCCGAACCATACCCTGGATCCGATGACGACATCCCCAAAGATCATCACTCTTTTTCAGCAGACGAAAGCAGAATATCTTGAGAATCTTTCCGACCGCCTGAAAACCCTGACTGCACAACCAACAACCAATATCATCGAGAGCCATCCTGCTTCCTGGCGTGCGCTTCTTTACCCGGGTTGGGAGCAATACCGGCGCGGTTATAAATGGAAAGGGGCCGCCTGGCTAACTTTAGGTACTACGACGCTGGCCGGCACTGTCCGGGCAATTCTCGATACCCGCAATAAACGCGACCGCTATAACGATGCAACCGATGCTACATCTGCCGCAGAAAGATATGAGGACTATCGGGATGCTTATCGCTCTCAATTCTATTGGGCTTATGCGATGGGCGCTGTTTGGCTTGGCGCTCATATCGATGCTTCTTTCTTTAGTCCGGTCCGGGAAAAAGTAGAAATTTCCCTGGAAATGACCCCTGTTTTTACCGGAATTCAGCTCGACCTGCGCTGGTAATTCTTCCAATAAAAATCGCGCAATTTTATATTTATTCAGGCAGCTATTTAAATTTTGGATATCTACTATGTAAAATTTACATAGCAGGCTGATCATACCCAGGCTAGCGAATTTCGCACACCTACATAAGTCCAATAAAAACAACCTACAAAAAATTATTTTTCATTCTCAGAAAGTTTGGCACGGTGCTTGTTTTGTAAAAAAGCAAATGTGAGCGATTTGAGCGATTTAAGTCTTAGGCCAAAGAATTAATCGCTTCAGCATTGCGACTGACAGTGTTAAAAAATCACCCGGGAATCATTCACTGTTATCGGGAAATCGACTCAAGTAAATGGTAAATAGATAATCACAATTATTCTGAGGAGCTTTTTATGAAACAAATATCGATTAAAGGGGCTTTATTCGCGATGATAGCATTAGTCGGATTCGCGATCGGCCAGCAAAAATATACTGGCACTACACCGCAAACTTTTACCATTTTAGAAGAACTGCAGGACAAGATCAATACCGGTACCTTATCTCCTATTGAAACAGCAATTATCGATGAGTCGTTCGAAGGCGCTTTTCCTCCGGCTGGATGGCAAAAGCTAAATCCGGATGGTGGCACCGGCTGGACTCAGGTTGCTATTGGTACTTCCCCGGTACCCGGCTGGGTTGGCGGCGAAGTAACTGGTCCCCCGGATGGTGGCGCTAATGTCGCTTTCTCTACCTGGAATACCGGTGGCACAACTTCTAATGATCAGTGGATTGTATCACCGCAGATTACCGACGTAGCAGATGTCGACTCTTTCTATTTCTGGATGCGCTATTGGCCAAACAATTTTGCTGATAATGTGGACGTACGCATTTCTACTACTAATGGCAATGATCCTGCAGCTTTCGACGTTATCGCTGCTGAATTGGTCTTCGGCGCTACTGGCGATACAACGACCAGCTGGCAAAGATATGCGTTTAAAACGACTGATTATGTCGCAGCAGGCTCGGATATCTACATCGGTATTCGCGAGCATGTTGCAGACAACTATAACGACGGTGCTTCTATTTCACTGGACCGTTTCGTATACGATCGTATCTCAACGACTGCCCGCTTACAGGTTATTCATAATGCAGCCGATCCTGGTGCTGCCGTTGTAGACGTTTATGTAGATGGCGCTCTACTCCCGGCATTGGATGATTTCGCTTTCCGCGCAGCAACCCCATATATCGACTTCCCCGGCGACACTCCGGTAAATGTTGGCGTGGCTCCCGGTAACAGTACATCTGTAAATGATACACTGGCGAACTTCGTAGTAAACTTACCGGCTGGTGGTACTTTCGTCGCTATTGCTAATGGCGTGCTGGACCCGAGTAGTTTTGCCGCTAACCCGGATGCACGCGATATCGGCTTCACCATCTTCCCGGTTGGCAACACTCGTGAAGCTGGCAGCGATCCTGGCTTGGTAGATTTCTTTGCTTTCCATGGCGCGACTGACGCTCCGACCGTAGACGTAATTGCCCGTGGCGTAGCTACCCTGGTAGACAATGCCGCATACGGCGACAACACTGACTATATCTCCGTTCCCCCGGCATCTTACATTCTTGATGTAACGCCTGGCGATGCCAATGAAGTTATTGTTGCTTCCTTCGAAGCAGATCTCTCCGGACTGGGCGGCGGCGCTGCAGTTGTATTCGCTTCCGGTTTCCTTAATCCGGCTGCTAACCAGGATGGCGCTCCTTTTGGCCTCTTCGCTGCACTG
>JANQQU010000080.1 GCA_028284905.1 Calditrichia bacterium | reverse complement strand
GACTTGGAAATTTCCACAAAAGTTACCATGTCCGGATTTAAGGTTAATGCCTGCTTCACCGATTGCGGATCCGGCGGAATGTGAACATTCAAAAAAGTTTTCGATAATTTTTTTAGCAGCTGCACATCCCGCTCCTGAACGCCATGTTCAGTATTTGCCAGGGTTAAAACAATACCGTTGGCACCGGAAATTTCGCACATCATGGCATACTGCACCGGGTCAAAATCGCTATCATTCAATATGTATCGCAGGGTCGCCACATCATCTATAGACACCGTCAGCCGTTTCATAATCGTATTCTCCTGAGATTCGCCAATTCTACGCGGGAATTGAAAAGAGGTATATTTTTTCTATTTTGTATCAGATTTATCCAATATAGCGAAAATTTATGTGCTATGGTAGATAGAAAATAGTTCCCTTTCTCCGGATTATTCTGATCTGCAACACAAACCAAAATGAAAAAATCTCACTAAAGAAGCGAATGCCTGCTTATATCTGTTTATCTTCCCAGCGCACAATCCGCCAGGTTGTTTCTTTCCGGAAATAGGTAAAAATGACTTCTCCGAGAAGCGTTGGTATACCGCTGCCGCCATCCAGCGTTAAGGTAAAGGTAATGGTATCTTCGATGCGCTCCGGAAGGCTGTCATCCACGCTAATTGCCAGCGTATCCCGCCGAAGTACCGAATTGAAAGTGAGGTCCAGCGTATTGAAGAAGCGAAACATCCTTCCGACAATCCGTAATTCCTGATCCCGATTCCATCCCAATGGTTCCGGAGGAGAGACGTTAAAATTTGTGCTTAAAAAGATAAAAGAAGAGTCGAAGAGGTCGCTGTATACCAGGGAATCTTTAAAAGTGTAGGCGTATTGAAAATTTTGTAATACTTCATCCGGAGTTAGCTGGGAGGTTAACAGCAAAGTCCCGGTTTCATCGCCAGCTGCAGTGCCGGGCGCAAAAGGATTATTGCAGGTTAAAAAGAGCCCGCTCATTAAAAAGAACAGACATAAGCAACTAATTTTATTGATCATGTAGCTCCCAGCAATTCTGAATACGCGCAAACTTTCTTATCCGGAAATTCGATAGTTTGCCTTTAAAGTAGACCAGGTGCTGTCACTGACATCCCCATCGGTATCCTGCAAATCGAGCCACTCATAGACAAACCACAATTCTCCGGTCGATTTCAAAATTTTCAGGATACTTCTTCCTTGATACCGTTCGGTTTTTGTTCTAAATTTGACCGTTATCAAGTAGGCGAAGTCCATTTCCAGGGTATCTGGTGATGTAGTAACGGGTGCTGGAAAAGTTTGTTCCAAAATGTCCACCTGCAGGCGATCGAGCTCATCAGCATTAATCAGATTAAAGAAATAAGTGCGCTCCTCTTCCCGCTGCCAGTTATTTAGCCGGTCTGCCTCGGCCTGTTCCGGTACAAAATTAAATCCATTGCGAAACTGCACTGTATCTGCCAGGCAGTCAAAATAATTTTGGGTATCACGCTGCTGAAATGACTGCTGAATCTTCGTTAAAATTGTATTGGGATCCGTTTGCAGATTACGGGAGAGCGTATTATCGCCTTCCGGCGCTTCCGGAGTGCGCGTTGTAAAGGGATTGGTGCAGTGCATTATCAGGGCGGTCAGTAATACTAAGAGTGTAAAGAAACTTCTTTTCATCATAACACAAGTTACAGCAGAGACGAATTTATTGCCAGTAATAAATAGCCAACATCAAAAAAAACAGACAATTTGAGGCTAGAATCTCTCAAATCAAAATCGGGCCGGAAATATTCTTCGGTGTAAAAGATTGCCAGTATTTCATCATCCGCCATTTTATCAGGAGAGCAGAAACAGATGGATCGTTCCCGCGCGCAGCAAGAAATTGATCGTTTAACGAAAACACTTAACGAACATGACTATAACTACTACGTCCTCGCGCAGCCGACAGTCTCGGACTATCAGTATGATATGATGATGAAAGAACTGGAAACGCTCGAAGCGCAATTTCCGGACCTCAAACACCCGGACTCTCCCACCAGCCGGGTCAGCGGCGAGCCCACGAAAGTCTTCCCGGTAATGCGCCATCAAAAGCCGATGCTCAGCCTATCGAACACGTATAATGAGGAAGAAATTCGCGATTTTGACCGTCGGGTGTGTTCTCTGCTCGAACCGGGAGAAGCGTTCGAATATGTTTGTGAGCTGAAGATTGACGGGGTAGCAATGAGCCTGATTTATGAAAATGGCCTGCTGCAACACGCCGTTACCCGCGGTGATGGTGAACAGGGTGATGTGGTCACTAATAATGTAAAGACAATCCGCAGCCTTCCCCTGAAACTGGCAACGGCAGATCCCGCACTGCAAAACATCGAAATTCGCGGGGAAGTGTATTACCCCAAGGCAGAATTCGCGCAATTGAACGAGTCCCGCATTGCCGCCGGAGAAGCGCCTTTTGCCAATCCGCGCAATTCCGCCGCTGGCACCTTAAAAATGCAGGACTCTCAGATTGTTGCAAAGCGCCCATTGCGTATTTTCTGCTATTATCTGGATGCCACGACCGAGACTCCCCTGCCGGTTAACACCCACTTCGATGCATTACAGACGCTCAAAGAACTGCGCTTTCCGATGAATCCCAATGCCCGCCTCTGCCGCAATGTTGATGAGGTGATTGCCTACTGGCAGTCCTTTGAAAGCAAAAAATACGACCTGCCATACGAAATAGACGGCGTTGTGGTAAAAGTGAATAGTTTTGAAAAACATGAACGTCTCGGCGCAACGGCGAAAAGCCCGCGCTGGGCAATCGCTTTCAAATTTGCCACGGAACAAGCTTTTACCCAATTGCATGATATCCAGTGGCAGGTCGGCCGGACCGGCGCTGTTACCCCGGTGGCTCACCTGGAACCGGTACTTCTGCTCGGCACCACGGTTAGCCGCGCCAGTCTGCATAACATCGATGAGATTCAGCGCCTGGATGTTCGTATCGGTGATACTGTTGTGGTGGAAAAGGGCGGGGAAATCATCCCGAAAATTATCCGGGTCGACACTAATAAACGCCCGGATAATAGCCAGCCATACCAGGCACCGGAAAATTGCCCGGTTTGCGAGACCCTTCTGGTTCGACCGGAAGGGGAAGTCGCGCTGGTCTGCGAGAACATCCACTGCGATGCACAAGTAAGCGGCAGAATCGCCCACTACGCTGCCCGCAAGGCGCTGGACATTGAAGGCCTGGGAGAAAAGGTCGTTGAGTTGCTGCTGGAAAATGATCTGATTAAAGATTATGGGGATCTCTATTATTTGGAAAAAGATGCCGTGGCTGGCCTGGAAAGGATGGGTGAAAAAAGCGCGGAGAATCTTCTCAGTGGTATTGCTGCCAGCAAGTCAAAGCCACTCGCTCGCTTTATTTTCGGACTCGGTATTCGTTTTGTCGGAGAAGGCGCGGCGAAATTGCTCGCCAAACATTTTCATTCGATTGACAAAATGATGACCGCCAGCGGGGAAGAAATTGAGGCGATTGATGGTATTGGTGACAAGACTGCTGCCAGCGTGCAGGATTTTTTCAGTCGACCGGATAATCTCGCCGTTATTGAAAAGCTGCGTGCCGCCGGGATGCCATTCGAGGAAGAAGTGCAGGAAGGGAGCGGTGATGTTGATGAGCGCTTTGCCGGAAAATCTTTTGTCTTTACCGGTGCACTAACCCGCTTTACCAGGGATGAAGCATCGGAAATCGTTGAAGCCCGTGGTGGAAAGGCAATCAAGTCCGTCAGTAAAAAAACCGATTACCTGGTCGCCGGAGAAAATGCCGGATCCAAACTAAAAAAAGCCCAGGATCTGGGCATCACGATAATGACGGAAGATGAATTTGCCACGATGGTTGGCGCATAAGGTGTTGTTGAGTGATGTCATTTCGTCGTAAAGAAAGTTCATGAACTTTCTCTGCACGTATCACCTCTTTTCCGCCCACTGCTTAACGGTTTCCGGCATTTCCCAGCCGACTTTTCGGAGGAAGAACATGCTGGTCGCTTTCCCCAAATGTGCGAATCTTTTTGAGAGCGTCTTACACATCTTCTCTTCCCCATCCACGGAAATTGCTTCCAAATATTTCTCGAAAGAGCCAAATTCCTGTTGAACAAAAACGAATTCCCGGGCATTTTTCAGGGTTGCCTCGATCTTCCGATAGTTACGCACGATGCCGACATCACTTTCCAGGCGGGCCATTTCTTCCGATCCAAAAGCGGCTACTGCCGGAATGGAAAAATTGGCAAATGCGGCGTGGAAGTTCTCCCACTTATTTTCAATCACCTGCCAGTTAAAGCCGGATTGAAAAACCGCTTTGGTCATTTCCTCAAAATAACCATTATCATCTGCCGGCTTACTTCCGACATGACAATTATGATCCATATTTTTCTCCAGATTTATTTTATGTATTTCATAGCAAAAGTAAATATCCAATAACCAGCACTCAATGTCCAATTTCAAAGTAACTACAACAAACGACTAGATGAACAGAATCAGCCCTGCAAGGGCGACATAAGCCAACCCGGGACGCAAAGTCCCGGGGAGCGACATAATCAAAATTAAACCTGTGCCAGACCACCATCCGCGGCGATGTCCGCACCGGTGATGAAAGAGGACTCCGAAGAAGCCAAAAACAAAGCTACGCTGGCAATCTCTTCCGGCGCAGCAATCCGCTGCAGCGGCACCATGCTCTTGAATCCTTCTTTTGCTTCTCCAACAGCTTCTTCCGGAATACCGATGCGATTAAAAATTGGCGTGTCGATCGGTCCGGGACTGAGGGAATTCACCCGAATACCTTTCGGTGCCAGTTCGGCTGCCAGGGAGCGCGCCAGAGAACGAACCGCTGCTTTCGCCGCACCGTATACCGACATACCAGCAATCCCTTTCACGTTTGCCACAGAAGACATCAAAATAATCGAAGCGCCTTCGCTCAACAACGGCAACGCTTTTTGAATGGTGAAGTAAGCGCCTTTAAAATTGATATCGCTGATTTCGTCGAATAACGCTTCATCAGTTGCTTCCAGCGGACGCATCTTTGCCCCACCGGCATTTACAACCAGCACATCGATCTTCCCATACTTCTCCTTGATACCGTCATAGAAGGTGTCGAGATCGCTCAGTTCACGGACATCTCCCTGAACAGCGAGGGTGCCATTTTCCAAAGTACGCTGCGCTTCATCCAGTGTCGTTTGGTTCCGCCCGAAGATCGCCAGATTGGCGCCCTCATCGCGGAAAGTTTTTGCAATCGAAAAACCGATACCACTATTTCCACCGGTAATAACAGCGACTTTATTCTTTAGCTTACTCATTATATACTCCTTATTAATTTTTTCTGATTAGTTTATATGGCTTCTGCCAATTTGTTATTTTCATTAATGATTACTGCTTCCATGTTATCCACAACATTGCCGAGAATTTTTTCAAACTGCTTTTCCATGATCAGCTTTCCCATCGCCCAGCCAATCGGGCCAAATTTCGGTTGAAACTCCATAGCAAAACTGATGTCGGTAGTGTTATCACTGGCAGGAGTGATGGTGATGTGAGCAACCGCAGATTTTAGCGGGAATTTACCGGGATCAATAATATCGACGCTGTATCCCTGGTTTTCAGTGTAATCGACAATGCGCTCTTTTATTTCATTCCCATCATGGAAGTTGCACACCCGTTCTGCGCCCAATCCACTGCTTTTGCCGTTTACAATCGGAGAGGTGTTTATCAGCGGATGATACTTATGAATGCCGCCAAAATCATTTAATGCATCCCAGGCTTGTTCCGGGGTTACTTGCATGTTTTTACTGACTGAGGCTCGATGCATCATTAAATCCTTTCAATTATTAATTAGACCGGTCTGTTTAATTCATGATAAAAATTTTTATTTAATTTCCAGGAATTCAAAAGCCATTTTGGAAAAATGCGTAAATGGTTGCGGGTTTTGCCCGGCTTTACTCCGTACTAATGCACCATAAAAACTGGTATGGAGGTAATCAGCTAGTTCTCCGGCGGGAAAATCATTCCGAACTTCCCCTGCTTCCTGCGCCTCTGCGACACAGGCTTCGATCAACTTGATAATCCGCTTAAAATTACGATCCGCCGCCAGGCCGATGTTGTCATTAATCCCGCCCATTTCCTGGGAAAGATTACCAACCAAACAACCGTATTTGCAATCTTCAGAGACATTAACACCAATAACTGTATTGTAAAATTGTTTCAGTCTTTGTAAAGGAGAGAGATTCGGATTGATTAAAATTGACGACACGAATTCATATTGCTTATCGCCATAATGGTCCAACGCTTTCACCCCGAAATCTTCTTTACTCTTAAAGAAATTATAGAAAGAGCCTTTCGGGATGCCGCATGCTTTTAAAATATCCTCGATGCCAGTATTGTTATACCCCTGCTGGCGAAGCAGCTCTTCGCCTTTTTCCAGGATGTCATCAATGTCATATTTCTTTCGCATGAGAAACCTTTATTAAACCGTTCGGTCTAATAATACGTTTTAGATTTCTGTTTGTCAAGTTTTTTTCTTCGGAAAGAGAAATAGGCTTTAGGCCTAGGGCCATTAGACTTTAGACTATTCCCCTCAGGATTAGTTACCTAAAGCCTAATAGTCTATCGCCTACGGCCTACAAAAAACGCCATAAAAATTAACTGGCAGAAAGCGGCGCAGACGTGCTTTCAAATTATTGCGGAATAGCTGCGGATAAGGCATCAAACGGCAGCCGGCGGTTAACAGCCGTTTTCGGTCTGCCCAATCGAGATAGCCGCGGGTGGGGTTTAGGAACAGATCAACACCATAGGACTGCTGAAAGTTTTCCCGGGCGATGGCAATCTGTGCTATTTTTTTGCGGGGATTGGGAAAGCATTCAATGCCAGTGAGGATTATTCTCCCCTCCGGTCTCAAGAACTTCGCTGCTGATAGCAGGTAGTCTACCGGATCGGAAAAAAATTGCAGGCAGCGATTCACGAGAATTATATCAAATCTTTCTTCGCCCAGGGGATTAAGATTACTGATATCCATTTGTATTGCCGACCACTGGGCAGGATAAAATTTCCGCGCCTTCAGCCCTTCAAATTCATCGCTGAAGTAGTCGATCGCCACCACTTGATGGCCTTGCAAAGTAAGGCGGTGGCTCAACCAGCCATTCCAGGCACCGACTTCCAGAATTTTTTGTGGTGAACGATCGGGGATTAATTTCCCGATAATCTTCAGATCATATTGCCGTAATCGCCATTCGCCATCATTGGCAACGGCTTTACCGAAAGGCAACTCCGGAAATGCTGCGGGGTCACTAACCCTTCTGACTGTTTCCTTTTCCCGCATTTTTGCCAAATGCTTTTCGAAATTCTGTAGCCGTTCCCGGAAGGTTTCCGTCAACAATATCAAAACGTCATCTACTTCGCTAAAGCGATGATTATTGCCGCACACCCAATCTTCATTCAGTGGCGTTTCGCAGTTAGGGCAAATTAGTTTCATCGGCACTCGTCCATTTTTTTCCAAAAATGATGTAAGCAAGCAGCATTCCCCATTGGGCAGAAGCGCTGGCCGCCAATGCACCAACGACCTCCCATTGCGGAATCAGCAGTAAATTCAGTATAAAATTGATGACAATTCCCCCAACAGTAACCCAGAGCACCTGCCCTTCCTGCCCAGCCTTGTAAAGCTGGTAAACAATCGGCAAGTAAGCATAGATCGGTAATGCAAACAAGCCCCCTAATACCAAGAGCTCTTCGCCCAGTGAAAATTGATAGAAATAAGTAAGCAACACCCAAACAGCAGCTAAAGCGGGCGGAATCATGGAAATTCCGAGTAGAAATAACTTCGTGGAAATTTTCCGGATCGATTGTTCTGCCAGCCGATAAATGTTCTTCAGAAAAGGTTGCAAAATCAGGCTGGCGATTACTTGTAAATAGATCATCATATTGATGAATACCTGGTAAAATCCGGCATCTTCCCGGGTCAAAAACCAGACGACACAATAAAGGTCGGTTTGCGATTGTAACATGCCGCTGAATCCCAGAAGAAAGAAAGGCAAGGCCTTCAGAAAAAATGTGCTGTCGAATCTCCCGTTTTCACCTCGGTTAATTTCCCGACGAAACATCCAGAGCAATCCGACCGCTTTCAACCAGGCAGATAAAGCAAATAACATGATCAATAAATCGACATCCAGTGAGGACAGTTGTAACCAGATAATGCCGGCAACCATTCCTATTGCAATTATTTCCAGGAGTAGTGCTGTCAGGAAACGCCGATGATAGAGCACCAGCACATCACAGGATTTATACAGCAAGGCGCCGATTCCCCATAGAGCCAGCCAACCTTTTTGAAAAGTACTCCCCGGCCAAAAAAGCACACATAACAGAAAAAGGCCAGCGAGTAAAAAACGACTGAGCAAAACACGCTGCCAATCCGTCCCTTGGCGTTTTGGAGAACGGCTAAATTCCCGCAACAAGTATTCTTTGCTTCCCCAATGCATAATGTGAATCGCCAGGTTCATAAAAATCAGCACCGCAACAAACTCTCCCCATAAAGTGCGGGAAGCAAGGCGAATCACCAACAATGAGATAAGCAGATTAAATGCCGGCAACAACAGGGTATGGGCAGAGTTTGCCAGAATAATTTGAAAACGTTTCAGCAGTTTATTATTCACGATTACGCCTGTTATTAAGCCATCTACAAAGGATTGCCGCATTTAAAATCGATTTGAATTCCAGCCAAATGAACGTATAATAGTGGTCGCCCGGAAAAAATGCAGCATACGCTCAGTATTTGAGAATGAAACCTGAGATACTATATTTGAAGCAGGTTTAACATCCGAAGGAAATTGCAAATTTGCAAATCCGCAATTTTGTGAGCGGAAAAATCGGTCTCTGAAATACCATCTCCGGGAATAACCGAACTTAACGAATAGAAATAAGGCTTTATGAAACCAATAGACGCTTTACATAAATATTTCAAATTTGAATCCTTTCGCGGCTCTCAGGAAGCGATCATCAATCGCCTGGTTAATTCCACAGGTAATGATCACGCCCTGGTGTTAATGCCCACTGGTGGAGGGAAATCACTCTGCTACCAGGTGCCGGCGCTTTGTATGGAAGGTTGCACGATTGTCATCAGTCCATTGATTGCCTTGATGCAGGATCAGGTTGATGCCCTGCGTAAAAAGGACATTCCCGCTACGTTCATCAACTCGACGGTATTGGGTGAGAAACGCGAACGGCGCATGGCGCAGTTTCTCAATGGTAAAATCAAGCTGCTTTATGTTACCCCGGAACGCTTTCGCAAACCGGAGTTTGTGGAAGCAGTCCGCAAGGTGGAGATCTCCTTGCTGGCAGTCGACGAAGCCCACTGTATTTCTGAGTGGGGTCACGATTTCCGCCCGGATTATTCCCGCATTGGCGAATTTCGGGAGCTGCTTGGTAATCCTTTAACCGTAGCGCTAACTGCGACAGCAACCCCGGAAGTACAGCGGGATATTGTCGACAAGCTGGGAGTCGATAAAGGCGATATCAAGATCTTTCATCAGGGCATCGAACGTCCGAATTTACGCCTGGAAGTTACCGACGTCATCAATGAAGAAGAACGCTTGAAAGCGATTGATTATGCTATCGGGCAGTATCCCGGTTCCGGCATCATTTATTTTTCCCTGATCAAATCCCTTGAGCGGTATTCGGAATTGCTGAATAAACGGGGAATCGAGCACGGCATCTACCATGGTAAAATGGATGCCCGGGAAAGAAAACGCGCACAGCGCTGGTTTCTCGAGGGCGATGACCGTCTGGTGCTGGCGACCAATGCGTTTGGCATGGGCATCGACAAACCGGATATTCGCTGCGTAGTGCATGCGGAAATTCCCGGCTCGCTGGAAAGCTACTATCAGGAAATCGGCCGGGCCGGTCGCGATGGAAAACCGTCACTATGTTTATTGCTCTTCGATCAGAATGATCTGGCAACGCAAATGGAGTTTATTAAATGGTCGAATCCTCAGCCACATTTCTACGACCGCCTTTATGCCCTGCTTTATGAGAATGAAGGAATGGCAAACTCCATGGGGATGGACTATCTACGGGAACAACTCAATTTTAAGAATCGCCACGATTTCCGCCTGGAAACTGCCTTGAATATGCTCGATCGTTATGGCGTTACCGAAGGCAGCGTGGAACAGAAGAATTTTCAATTCCTCGACGAAGTGCCGGATATTCTGCTCGACGAAGATCATTTTCAGGAAAAACTACTGAACGATCAAAAGAAACTCTTATCCATGGTGCAATACTTTCGGGCGGAAACTTGCCGGCGGGTATTTATTTCCACCTACTTCGGTTTTCCGAATGAGAAGCCCTGTGGTAACTGCGATGGGTGTTATTGATGGGGGGGATATCTTTTTGGCGGCCGAATGGCTGGTAATCATTTCAGGGAATATGATCGTATGTACTCTTAAGTAGTATGGCTCCGCTACCTTTGGTCGCTAATGGTTAAAAGATTGGGCTCTCCCAAATATATAACCATTAGCGACCACAGGGAGCGGAACAATTAGCGAAGCTGAGCCATATTACTCAGAGCTGCCTAAAAACACAATTCAGTGAAAATTAGCAAGACCTAAATTGAAACACCAAAATCCCATTTTCCCATGCTCGATAAAGCAAAAAAAATCTCCGAACTGTTATACCAATCCGGCGCACGCGACTGCCTGATGGTCGGTGGTTATGTACGGGACCGGCTAATGGGGATCGACAGTAAGGATATCGATCTGGAAGTGTACGGCCTCGACTACGATGAGATCGTTGCTGCACTGCAAGATCATTTTCAGGTCGACCTGGTCGGGAAATCCTTTGGCATCGTGAAGATCGACAATGCCATTGATGTCGGTATTCCCCGCCGGGAAAACAAGCAGGGCATCGGGCATAAAGGGTTTGATGTGAAGCCCGATCCGGGCATGAGTTACAAAGAAGCGGCTTTACGGCGGGACTTCACCATCAATAGTATTGCACTCAGTTTTGATGATCGCATTATCGATCCGTACGATGGGCAGGGCGATATTGAAAAGGGAATTCTTCGGGCAACCTCTCCAGCGTTTAAAGAAGATCCCCTGCGGGTATTACGCGGAATGCAATTCGCTGCCCGTCTCGGTTTTCGGATGGATGCGGATACTATTGCCATGTGCCGGGAAGTTTCTATTGAGTTTCCGACGCTTTCCAAGGAACGCATCTGGGAAGAATGGCAGAAATGGACAAAAGGGGCATATCCCTCCCGTGGATTAACCGTTTTACAGGAAACCGGCTGGCTTGCACAATTTCCCGAATTGGCAGCGTTACCGGAAACGCCGCAGGAGCCGCAATGGCATCCGGAGGGAGATGTCTTTCTGCACACCGGTTACGTTTGCGACGCTGCTGCAGATATTGCACAACGGGAGAATTTCACGGTGAAGGAACGCACAGTATTGTTATTCGCTGCCCTGCTCCATGATGCTGGTAAAGCGGAAACAACTGAGAAAGGCACAGAGGGACGCTGGGTCTCTCCCGGCCATGCCGAGGCAGGTGTGAAGCTGGCAGTGAACTTTTTCAAAAGTATAAAAGCGCCGGGTTGGGTTGTAGAATTGGTTAAACCGCTGGTTGCCGAACATATGGCCCATATGAGTTTACCGGCAGACGAGCCTCCCAGCGATCGTGCCGTGCGCCGGCTGGCTAACCGGCTTTCCCCGGCGAACATCCGTTTATGGGCAGCACTCTGTGAAGCGGATGCCAGCGGACGGCCTCCCTTGCCGAAAAACAATCCGGTATCTCATTGGCAGGCAGTTGCCGAAAGGTTGACGCTGGAAAGAAGCAAACCGGCGGCGATTCTCATGGGTCGCCATCTGATGGATAATGGGATAAAACCAGGCCCTCACATGGGCGCCATTCTAAAGTCCGCCTATGAAGCACAGCTCGATGGCCGCTTTCATGACCTGAATGGCGCGCTGCAATGGCTCGCTGAGCACTCCGGGACGGATTAAAAAATGAGCGAGAATCAGCCTGTCGAACAGCTGGAGATACTCTATCAGGATGAGCAGTATATCGCTGTTCATAAACCCGCCGGGATTCACGTTCATCCCACCCAGCTTTCCCGGGGGGAAGATAGTTGCATGCGTATTTTGCGGGATCAGCTCGATCGCTGGGTCTACACCGTCCATCGCCTCGACCGGGCAACCTCCGGCGTGTTGATTTTTGCCTTAAGCAGCGAAGCAGCGGCAGCGATGATCAATCTGTTCAGCGAACGGAAAGTCGAAAAAGAATACTGGGCAGTAGTTCGTGGATACATTGAGGAAAAGGGCAGCATTGAGCGGCCGTTACGGGAAGAAAAGCATAAATCACCGGCAGTAGCGATAACTCATTTTCAACGCCGCGCTACGGTCGAGTTGCCTTTTCCAGTGGGAAAGTTTAACACCGCCCGCTATTCGCTGGTCTCCGCTTTCCCGAAAACAGGTCGGAAGAATCAGCTGCGCAAACATTTTTCAGCGATTTCCCATCATATCATCGGAGATACCCGCTATGGAGATGGACGCCACAATCGCCTCTTTCGGGAAAAATTTAATGTGCATCGTTTGTTATTACTGGCGATAAATATTGGCTTCATCCATCCTTTTAGCGGAGAAGCAGTTTCGATTGCTGCCCAACCGGATAGCACAGTCAGCACGCTCTTTCAGGAGCTGGGATGGGGAGATGTTGCCTTGAATAAATAAAAAAATCTCAATCTATCTAAGAATCATTATTTTGCCACGGATTCACACGGATACACACAGATAGCGGTTTTCGTTGTCCCCTCCTTATATTAGATCTGTGTTAATCCGTGAAAATCAGTGGCTAAAACATTTTCCAGAATTTACTAAAACAAAGCAACAAGACTGATGACTGTAAACAGCAAAAAGAACTTACAACCGGCAGTTTTCCTCGATCGGGACGGCACCATTAACGAAGATATCGGTTATATGGATAGCGCGGAAAAGCTGCGCCTCTATCCCTACGCGGGATCAGCGATTCGGCAGCTAAATAAACTCGGCTTCAAAGTGATTGTAGTAACCAACCAGAGTGGTATTGCTCGCGGCTATTTCGAAGAAGCGCGCGTGCCGGAAACGCATCAACGGATGGATCAGCTGCTCGCCCTGGAAAATGCCCGCATTGATACCTACTACTATTGCCCACATCATCCTGAAGGAAAAGTAGCCGCTTTCCGGCAGGTCTGCGATTGCCGCAAACCAGCGCCTGGTATGCTGCAAGTGGCTGCCCGGGAACATGATATCGATCTTTCTGCATCCTTTATGATCGGCGATAAATACAGCGACATTGGCGCCGGACATCGTCTCGGACTAACTACGATTCTCCTGGAAACCGGGGAAGGATTGCAGCAATATCAGGAAAAGAAAGATAATCCTTCACTCCCTCAGCCAGATCATATTAGTTCAAACCTTCTCAGTGCAATCGAATGGATTGCGAGACAATCCATTGGTTAATTCACCCTGTCGTTTTCATTCTCATTTCCACCAATTTATTTTGTGGATTTCTCCCGACTTTTTCTTACTTTTTGAAATCGGTCTCAATATTAATTGATTTCCCAATTTCTGAATAACGAACATTTGCAGACGAATGAATATATCCAGTGTGTTTAAAACACGCGATGTCGGTAAATTGCTTTTCTGCTGGCTGCTACCGTTTTTGCTGATGGCGCAGAATGGAAAATTCCATTTTGACATTGAGCCGAAGCCGCGAGTCGAAAGACTATCCTTTGGTCAAGAACTGGATGGCTTCACAGTCAAGTGCCTGATTCAGGACAGGGAAGGATTTATTTGGTTCGGCACCGCGCGGGGATTGGTAAAATATGATGGGTATACTACTAAGGTCTATAAATATAGCGCAGTAGATACGACTTCTCTTTCCAGTGATCATATATTAAGCATCTATGAAGATCGCGCCGGGGCGCTTTGGATCGGCACACTCTCTAAAGGGCTAAACCGCTTCAATAAATCCACGGGTAAATTTACCCGCCACCTGCGTAACCCGGATAATCCGGCCAGTTTAAGCCATAATCAGGTGCACTCAATCCTCGAAGATTCCTGGGGATTCCTCTGGGTCGGCACTACCAATGGACTTAATCGCCTCAATCATAAAACAGGAAAATTCACTCGATTTTTGCCGGATTCGACAGTCTCCGGGGCAATCAGTCATAAAGTTTCCCGGGTCATTCTAGAAAGTCGGGACAGCACTCTCTGGATTGGTACAAATAATGGGTTGAATCGCTTCGATCGCGAACGGGAAACGTTTACGACTTACACCAGCTCTCCTGACAGTCTCCATACCCTTAGCAGCAATTACATCAGCGCGCTCTTTGAAGACAGCTCAGGACATCTTTGGGTCGGCACAATTACCGGGGGTGTCAATCGTTTTCATCCACAGCAGAATAGTGCCATCCGCTACGTGCATCAGCCCAATAACCCCAACAGCATCAGTAATAATACCGTATGGGCGATTAACGAAGATGATAAAGGGAGGATCTGGATTGGCACCGAGGGTGGCGTAAACATACTTGACCCGCTTAGCGGCCGCTTTCAAAACCTCCGTTATCATCCGGATGATCCGCAGAATATTTTCGAAAATGACATCACCGATATCTATAAAGATAACACCGGTACATTATGGATTGCAAGTGGCAGCTTGTGGGAACGAGGGAACGGTGGTCCTTACGGCATCAATCGAATCGATTTTCGGCAAAATCAGTTTTCGCATCTCTATTATGAGCCAGCGGCAGGAGAAAGCAAAACTTCCGTTCATACGATAATTGAAGATCGTAATGGATTATTATGGGTCGGTACTTCCGAGGGCGGACTGTACAGTGTCGATCTCTCCCGCAAAGCGATCACAGGCTATCTCCATAATCCGCAGAACCCACAGAGTATTAGCGGGAATAAAATTATGGCCATTCATGAGGATAGCGAAGAGATGCTCTGGATTGGCATCCGCGGAAATGGCTTGAATCGCTTTGATCGGAACACCGGTCGTTTTAAGCATTACAAACTTCAACGAGGGGACTCAACCAGCTTAAGCCATAATCTGGTGACGAATATCTTTGAGGATAGTAAAAAACGTTTATGGATCAGCACTTATGGCGGCGGCCTCAACCAACTTAATCGGGAAAGCGGAACGTTTCTTCGTTATCTCCATGATCCGGACGACAAGGAAAGCTTGAGTGCCAATCACCTCAGCGCGGTTATTGAGGATAGCTCCGGCTTACTCTGGGTGGCGACAAATACAAATGGTATTAACCGTTTCGACCCGGAAAGCGGAAAATTCCGGCAGTTCATCCATGATCCGAAGGATCCCCAGAGCATCAGCAATAATAGACTCTGGCGGGCTTTTTGCGATCATGAAGGGACGATTTGGGCAACAACATCAGGGGGATTAAACCGATTTGATCCGACGAGCGAAACTTTCAAAAGATATACCGCTGCAGACGGACTGAGCGATAACCTCGTTTATGGCGCACTGGAAGATGACCATGGCAATTTATGGCTGAATGTTCGAAATTCGATCACCCGTTTCGATCCGCAAAGCGAAACGCTTCGGAGCTTTACCAATCAGGATGGTTTAATCAACACCTGGTGGAAATATGGTGAATTTTGCCGGAGCAGTGATGGGCGAATGTTCTTCGGTGGTGACGGCGGTATCGATTTTTTCCATCCGGACAGCCTCCGCGATAATCCGCATATTCCTCCAATTGTATTTACCCGCTTTATTCGTTACCAAACCGATCGCGAATCTCTTCCCGTAACTGATGATCATATATCTCATCAAAAAGAAGTCGTTCTCTCCTACGGCGATCCGGCTTTCAGCTTCGAATTTGCAGCGTTAAATTATCGAAGCCCGGAAGAAAACCAGTATGCTTACAAACTTATCGGCGCGCATGATCAATGGACTTACCTCGGCCATCAACGCAGTATCACTTTTAGTAATCTGTCCCCGGGAAAATATCAGCTGCATGTCAAGGGTTCGAACAATGATGGCATTTGGAATAACGAAGGCGCATCAATTGACATTATTATTACACCACCCTGGTGGCGCACCAACTGGGCATATTTGGCATATATTTTATCTGCGCTCGGATTGCTTTATTTTTTGCGTACATATGAATTGAATCGCCAGCACTTAAAACACAATTTAAAGCTGGAACAAATCGAGAAGGAAAAGCTGCAAGAGCTGGACCAGTCCAAGTCCCGCTTTTTTGCCGGTATTTCCCACGAATTTCGTACGCCACTCACGCTGATCAGCGCGCCGCTGGAACAGCTCCGTTCCGGGACGTTCAAGGGAGACATTCATCAACAATATGCCTTGATTAACCGCAACTGCAAACACCTGCTAAGGCTTATTGATCAGCTGCTAGATCTTTCCCGCCTGGAGTCCGGGAAAATGCAATTACAAGCCCGCGAGCAAGACGTCATGCTAATCACCCGTCAGCTGACTGCAGCGTTCTACTCGCTGGCCGTCGCGCGGAAGATAACCCTCACATTTCAGGGCACGGAAACAGCAATTATGGCCTATCTGGATCGGGAACATTATGAAAAGATCATTAACAATCTCATTCACAATGCTTTGAAATTTACGCCTGGCGGAGGAAGTATTACGGTTGACTGTCAAAAGCATGAACGCCATCCGGAAAAGGAAATTCCGGGAATTTCCCTGCCGGCAAGTGCTGATGCATTCGTTGAGATTTCAATCAATGATGACGGCATTGGTATTTCCGCTGCGCAATTACCTCATATATTCGACCGTTTTTACCGGGCAGAGAACACCACTTATCAGGAATCCAAAGGTAGTGGTATTGGGTTGGCGTTAAGCAAAGAGCTGGCAGAATTGCATTATGGTGGTATTACAGTTCAGAGCGATCCCGGCAAGGGCAGCACATTTACGATTTTCCTGCCTTTGGGAAAAGCACATTTACGTCCGGAAGAAATTTTAGCGCCTACTTCGGAGGAATCACTCCCGGATCCAAGCGATCACATTTCCGAATACGAGGCCCAGTTTCTAAAATCGCCGGCCTCAGATCCTCCTCCAGCATCTGCCCCCTCACCTTCACCATCTCAAACGGTGCTTATCGTCGAAGACAATCCGGATATGCGCCTGTTAATCCGGGATATTCTCCACGATGATTTTAATATCATCGAAGCTGTGGATGGCGTTAAAGGCCTGGAAAAAGCACAGGCGACCGATGTCGATATCATCATCAGCGATATTATGATGCCGGAGATGGATGGCTATCAATTTTGTGAAAGGGTGAAATCGGACGAACGCATCAGCCACATTCCGGTAATTCTTTTAACCGCATTATCCTCCCAGGATCATAAGATCGAAGGCCTGGAAAAACATGCGGATGCTTATCTCACCAAGCCCTTTTCCACCCGGGAGTTGCTCGTGCGCCTTCGTAATCTCCTGAACCAGCGTGAGATTATGCGCAAGCGCTACAGCAAAGAAGTTATCGACATCCCCCTTAGTGAAATCACCACCACTCCCGTAGATGAACAATTTTTACAGCGAGCAACGGATATCGTCGAAAAAAATATGCAGGATGAATCATTTACGGTCGAGCAATTCGCCAGTGAGATGGCCTTGAGCCGCAAACATTTGCATCGGAAATTAAAAGCACTAACCAACCTGACGCCGCGGGATTTCATCCGGACAACCCGCTTGAAACGTGCCGCCCAGTTATTCAAAAATCAAGGCGGCACTGTTGCCGACATCGCCTATGCCACCGGTTTCGGTAATCTCTCCTATTTTTCCAAAGCCTTTAAAGAACAATTTGGGTCTTCCCCTTCCGAATATTTAGCGAAACACCAGTCGAGCGATTAAGGTAAGTTTTCTTTTTTAGTGACTGTCAACTGCCACTGCCAGCTGGACATCCCTTTGGGGCCACTTATTCCTACTTTTGTCACCCCATCAACAGCATTTGTCCCGCGAGCGTTAACGTAAAAGACCGCTTTCTACTAATTTTCCTTTAACAGCCGGTACCGCTGCTCCCGGAGAAAACACCGGGGAATCGATCTCAACATTTAGCGATAAAAACCATGTTTAAGGAGGATTATATGTCAGCAAAGCTCGACCAAACAAAATTCAGCCTTACCCCTGCACAGCGATCAGAAAACGCATATTTAGATGTTATCAGGAAGTATCTAACCACCATCTTCCTGATATTAACCGCCTTCCTGACCACACTCTCCGCCCAGGCACCACAGGATACTGTCCTGGAAAGATTTTTAATGCACGATGATATTAACCGGCGCTACCAGCTTTACATACCATCCGATTATGCCGGTGAGCCTTTACCACTGGTCATCAACTTCCATGTTTTTGGCAGCAGCGATATCAACCAAATGAATATTCATTCTCAAATGAATTTCGTTGCTGATACCGCCAGGTTTCTAGTAGCCTATCCGCGCGGCGGGCCGGTTACCTTTCCCGGTACTGGTACAAATACCGGCTGGGCAGTGCCCGGTTTTACTCCCTTTGCCGGCCAGGATGATGTGGATTTTACCGATAGCCTGATTGCCCACGTTAACGCAGATTTTGCGGTTGACTTGAGCCGAGTTTACGCAGCAGGCTACTCAAATGGTGGACAAATGGCGCTATATCTCGCCTGTGAACGTCCGAATGTATTTGCCGCCGTTGCCGGTGTTTCCGCGCCAATCCATTACGATATGATCGACTCCTGCACGGCACCGCCGGTAAAACCAGTGCTACTCATTCGCGGTACTGCAGACCCTTATGTTCCCTACAGCGGCATTCCGGGCTTATTCCCGGCTGAACCGGCAACTGTCGATTTCTGGGTTGACGCGAATCAATGCCTCGATTCAACAATTACAGATTTACCAGATACTGTACCGGAGGACGATTGCACGGTTACTCTCATCAAATACACTAGCTGTGAGCCCTACAATGGCAATTTATCCAACGTTCATTTTTATCGGGTCAATAATGGTGGGCATGGCTGGCCACGGCCAGGCGGACCGAATATTTTTGGTAACACCAATTACGATATCAATGGCAGCTCGGTGATTTGGAACTTCTTTAAATCTTATCGACTTTCCAGTGTTAGCATCGAAAACTATTCTGAGAATCATCCCAATTCATTCCAACTGATGCAAAACTATCCCAACCCATTTAACCCGGCAACAACCATCGCCTATCGCCTGGATAAAACGGCCGATGTCGGGTTAACCATTTACAACCTTCTCGGCCAGCCGGTAGTCACTCTCGTTGAGGAGATGCAGCCGGCCGGGGAGTATACTGTTCGCTGGAACGGAAAAGACACGCGGGGGAAAGCAATGCCTTCCGGCACCTACTTTTACGCTATTCAAGTGGATAATACCCGGCAGGTAAAACAAATGACCCTGCTGAAGTAGATCGCTCTCTGGAGGGATACCGGGGTCTGCTCCGGCAGGCCCTGGTGACCTCTCCTAAAATGTATTGGTTTTCGTAAAAAGAAAAACCGCTCTCCGAAACGGAAAGCGGTTTTTAAATCTGTACAAACATCATTGATTAAAGTTCAATCAACCATACTCGTAGAATTTGATCTTCCGCGACGATATTATCCTGCAATCCCCGCGCGAATTCTCCTTCCACATTAAAGATGTTCATAGCTGTTTTGTCATCTTTGTTTCGCCCGGAAGAGACCTGGCCAATGTTAATATGATCGACGCCAAGAATTGTCCCAACGTGACCAATAATACCAGGCACGTCATTATTCTTGACCATTACCAGCTTACCGGAAAGATCCGCATCAATTCTGAATTTATCGAATTCGACCAGGCGATAAAGGTCGCGGGCATAAACGGTGCCGGCCAAATGTATTTTCCCATGCTCGGTAAAGAAATCGCAGGCAATCAGGTTGGTATGGCTGGTCAGCGGCGTATCCTTTTTACTCAGCTCAATGGAAACGCCCTTTTCCCGGGCCAGGGCCATCGAGTTAACCATATTGAGGAAATCGACATTGCCGCCGGAATGCTCTCCCTTTTTCCGCTGCAATGCACCGGCCATCAGGTGCGAAGCCATCGGCTCCAACGGTAATGCTGCCGCTTCGCCGTAAAAACGGATCGATACTTCTTTCAGGCGCTCAGTTTGAATCTGGCTGTATAAACGACCCAAACGATGAGCCAGTTGAAAATACGGGGCGATAATCGGTTGAATCTTTTCATCCACCGAAACAAAATTCACCGCGTTTAATGCCACATCCTTGCGGACATATTCCTGAATTTGATCAAGAATTTGTCCGGCCACTTTCGCCTGGGCTTCTTCCGTAGATGCACCGAGATGCGGGGTTGCCAACACTTTCGGATGCTTTGCCAGATCCCAATTTTCCGGCGGTTCACTTTCATAAACGTCGATGGCTGCCCGGGCGATTTTGCCGCTGTCAAGAGCGGCGATCAGATCCTGCTCGTTGATAATGCCACCCCGTGCACAGTTAACGATAATTGCCCCATCTTTGAATAGCTTCAGACTTTCGCTATTCACCATGTTAATCGTTTCCGGCATTTTTGGTACGTGCAGGGTAACAATGTCCGCCTGCTGAAAAAGCGTTTTCAGATCTACCAGTTCGACGCCAATCCGATTGGCCAAATCACGAGTCAAAATCGGATCGTAACCGAGCAGTTTCACGCCGAAGCCTCGCAGGCGCTTGGCAACTTCCCGGCCAATTTTACCCAGTCCGACCACACCGACGGTTTTTTCGAAAAGCTCCTGCCCCAAAAAAGCTTTCCGGTTCCATTCTCCCTCGCGCATAGAACTGTTTGCCCGGGGAATATTCCGCAACATGGAAAGCATCAGGGCGATGGTGTGCTCGGTGGCAGCAACCGTGTTTCCGCCCGGCGTATTCATCACGATAATTCCTCGACGGGTTGCTTCGGCAGTATCGATGTTGTCTACGCCGGCACCGGCCCGGCCAATGATCTTCAAATTTTGACCCTGCGCCAGCACATCAGCTTTTACCTTGGTCCGGCTACGTACGATCAACCCTTGATACTGCGGGAGAATCTCCATCAACTCATCTTTGGAAATTCCCGCCTTGTTATCGATCATCAAATCATCCGCATCTTGATAGCGGTCCAGCACGGCAGCAGGCAAATTATCCGCAACAAGTATTCGAAACATGATATATCTCCTCTTAATTTTTGTTATTTTCACAGATCATACAATAATTTCAATGCCGCAACTATTTTTATGCGCATTGAATTATCGATTGGGGTTTAACCATCCAACCCTGGCAAAGTTCAGTCGACGCTCAGCCATTTTTTTTAACTGGCAGCATCAAAACCAACTCGACACTGCTAAAATTTAAACAATTATTAACCTATAAAAAGCCTAAAAAAACACCGGCTACTAATGCAGCCGGTGTTCGCGTTGTGGAGGAGATGTTTGGAGATATTTTAAAAAGAAATAACTTCGATCGACTTAAATTTTACCGGCTCACCATTGAAGGTCGCAGGCTTAAACTGATACTTTTTGAAAGATTCCAGTGCTAATTGATTCAGCTGCTGATCATCCGCCGGGGAAACGATATTGACGGTTTCTACATTTCCGTCCAGTCCAACAATACACTCGGCAAGGATCATGGTAATTTCAGCATTATCATTCTTCTCGGATACGCGGGGGCTTTCCCGATGGACGTATTCCTTCTTACCGCCGTCGATTAATGTTTCCTCAACCAGCTTGGAAGCGGCCTTCGCTGCTTCATCGACATTGCCGGTGCTGTTCGGTTGCAGCAACTGAATCCCTAGCGCTTCCCCGAGGTCTTTACTTTCATTAATCGGCGCATCATCGATGGTGTCGCTGGGGCGAATGGCCTTGCTGGTGGTGGCGATAATATCTTTTTCCCGCTTACGATTCGGCTTGGTCAGTAAACCATTTTGGCTACTGCTGGCGGTTCGTTTACCGGCATCGAAGACTTTCTGACGATTGGCAACATTTTTCGGCACCTCATATTCGAATTTCTTTCCGGCCGAGGTATTCTTGTTGATGCCGCCAAGCTTCCGCTGTTCCAGCTTGATCTGTCGCTTCAGCTTATACTTCTCTTTCTGAAGCTTCTTCACATCTTCTTTGGCCTGGGCCAATTGTCCGAGCGTTCCCATCATTTCATTGACATTTTTTACTTTCAATGTGCGATCGAGTTGCTCGAGCACTTCCGGATCATCCGGCTTGATTTTCAGAATATTTTGAAAAGCACTAACCGCATCTTCAAAACGCTCTTCATCAAATGCCGCCTCTGCTTCGGTAAAGAAGCGACTTACGATACGCTTTTCCAACTCAAGCGCCGGGGCGAATGTTGGCTGATTGCTTAAAATTGCCGATGTATAGAAGTAGGCATTATCGCTTTCCGGACTAATGAATTTGCCATTGTTAAACGCCTGGGCGGCCTTTTCCATCAGGCTGTAAAGCGCGATTTCCTCTTGCCGCAACTCTTCAGTGATGCGTTGGATATCTTCAATGCGCTGTCGCGCTTCATCGGCATTTTCACTATTCGGATGCTGCCCGACGTAATCCCGGTAGAGGCTCCAGGCATCTTCATATTTGCCATCTTCATAAGATGCTGCCGCTTTTGCATACAGCGCTTTCCGGGCATATTCCGGATAGACATCATTGAGGATAATGGTCGCAACGCCGCCACAAGTAAGGAAGAGAACTGCTGCAAATGCCCAGGAAAATTTCCGGGGATTTTTCTTGTTGGGCGTCCCCTGCGCTTTCGGTTTCTGCGCGGTTGGAGGCGTTGGGATCGTTGCAGTAAGGGGGGTTTTTGCGGCATTCGCTTTGCGAGCGGCTTGTGCTTTTGCCGCCTGCTTACGTGCGGAATCTCTGAGTTGACGTGCGGCCAGATGATCTGTCCACTCTTTTTCTATCAGCTTTTTCAGCTTCATCCAGTATACGGAGAAGATGCTTGGCCCTTGTGATGTTTTTTTTGCTTTTGAAGATTTTTTCGCTGTTTTAGCTGCTGGCTGGGGAGCCGCTTGTGCTGCCGGTTGCGGCGTCGGGCTCACCTTTGGCTGTTCCCAGGGGGCGCGGACGTCATCATCATCCAGATCAACCGATTGAAAGGGTGAATCATTATTGGGAGTGTTTTCTTCGATATAGTGGAAACTATCTTCCCGGGGTGGGGCTTCTTGCTGATAATTCGCTGCAGCGGGTGCTTCCCAGGCGCCGTCCGGTGTTGATGTCACCGGCGCTTCAACAAATCCTCCGGGCAAAGGCAGCGCGCGGCCTTCATCAACAAACGCTTGCTGACCATTACTGGCCGCGGCAGCTGGTGCTGCGGCAGTTGCCGGCTTGGTAATAACGACGGGATCGACCCCGTGCATGGAACAAATTTTCGAACGCAAATAGCGCTTGCAACGCCGGCAATAATATTTGCTGGCCTGGTTTTCCTGATCGTTTAATGCATTATGACCGCAATTTGGGCAGTGGCTGCGGCCGTCTCCGAGATACTCTGAACATTGTGGACAGAACATAACAACCTCTCTTGGTGTATTATGTTAACAGCTAAAGTTATCTAAAAATTCAATTCGTTTCTGGCGAATAGATGGTCCCGTCCGCAGGCAATCCTGCAAAAGCGGCACCGGATAGAAAATGGGATTTATGAAAAGGCGGATATTTAGGTGAGGCATCCACATCCTGTGAAAATTTCCCATACGTTTTTCCAAAGAGCCGGCCAATCGATAATGCGAGAAATTCTATTGCTTATTATAGATTGACCGCGTTCGTTAGACTATATTGCAAAGAGTGTGCCTGAATTAAAAGCCGCGTAAAGACTGGCGTGAGAAATAGTGGTAACCGTTCCAGCTTGCAATTTTTGCACATTTTCGGGAAGCAGGAGCATAAACCGACATGAAATATCTGCTACAAGCCCGAGTGAGTTTCTTTCAATGTCCAATGTCCAATCCTCAATTCTCAATTTCCAGGTATGTATCGATATTATATTCAGGAAATTACACTTCTACGTTGAAAGTTGGATATTGGAAATTGGACATTACAACAGCTTTTACTTTCCAAAATCGCATTCCGCCAATTTCATCAATGTACTTGAGGAAGGTTTTGTGTAAATCTAGTCCGGAAAACACTTTCGGTTTTCAGATCCGGGTTCTTTTGTGTAAATTAACGGCTAATCGATATGATTGGCGCCTTTTCACAATACAAAACAGGTCTTTTTCATGGATAGTTTCTGGGGCAATATTTTTCGTCAGAAGGACGAGGAAGCGGAGGGCATTCGCAATATCCTGAAGAAAATTCCGATTTTTGAGGGATTACGCCGCAAAGAATTGGCAGCGGTAGAACGAATTCTTTACCGGCGGGAATACAAGGCGGGAGAAATCGTATTAAATCAGGGTGATCCTGCTGCGGGCATGTACATTATCGAAAAGGGAAAAGTGCAGGTTGTTTTCGAACCGACTCAACAAGTAATTGCCGAATTATATGATGGCGATTTTTTCGGAGAGCTAGCCTTAATGGACGAATCCCCGCGCTCGGCAACGGTTGTCGCCCGCCTCGATTGTAAAATGCTCGGCTTCTTTCAATCCGATTTGCTGGATCTGATCGAGAGAAATCCCCGCCTTGGTGTTAAAATTGTGATGCGCCTGCTTAGTGTTATCGGGGAACGTCTGAAAAAATCCAACGACCAGGTACAGGCCTTACAGATTAAACTCTACAATATGAAGCAGCGACGCAAAACCCCGGCAGGTGACGAATAATGGAAGCAACCATTCGCCGTTGGGTAAAAAGCCTGATAATTTTTGCGGTCCTCCTTGGGCTGCTCTATTTTCTTATCGCTATCGGCGATCTCGTAAAATTAATGATCATCTCCGCCATCCTCGCTTATGTCCTCGATCCATTGGTTACCATGATCGAAGCGAACGGGCTCAACCGCACCCCGGCCACCGCAATCCTTTTTTCCGTAATGACGCTATTCTTTGCCTTGATAATGATCCTGCTACTCCCGGTGATCAGTTCGGAGATTGTCAGCATTAGCCGAAGTATCGACCCGGAAAAGGCCCAGGCGGCATTTGCCCAACTGGAATCATTCCTAGCCGGTTTTACTGCATTTCTCGGCGTGCCGGATCTAAACCTGACAACCACCCTGGTGGATATGGTCGTGCAGTACGGGAATGATATTTTCGGCAATTTACTCAGCGTTGTCTCCCTCTTCACAAATTTAGTGCTTATTCCTTTTATCGCATTTTTCCTGCTTAAGGATGGCCGTACAATCAAAAAATACCTGGTGAGCCTGGTCCCCAACCGCTATTTCGAGTTAACCTGCAATCTCCTTTACAAAATGGATATACAGCTCGGTAATTATATACGCGGACAGGTAATAGATGCCTCAATCATTGGCCTCCTTTCAATCCTGGCGCTCAGCTTACTGCAGGTGCAAAATGCTATTTTAATTGGCACCGTCGCCGGCATTGCCAACGTGATTCCCTACATCGGGCCGATTTGCGGAGCGGTCATCGCCATTGTTCTTTCTTTGCTGGAAACGGGAGATATGGGATTGGTGCTCTATATCGCAATTGCTTTCATTATTGTGCAACTTCTTGACAATGTTGTCGTTCAGCCTACAGTGGTCGCTAAAAATGTAAATCTACCTCCGCTGCTTGTGCTACTCGTTGTTATTATTGGCGGGAAATTTTTTGGTATTCTCGGCATGCTTCTATCCGTGCCCCTGACGGCCGTTTTAAAAGTTTTTTTAGTGGAGGGTTATACCACTTACAAGCAGTATAATTTTTCTTAAGCAGCATAGAAAAGATTCAGCAAAAGGGCTTGTTTATTTCCCAGAAAATGCTCTTATTTCTAATACTTTATCAATAAAAACTGAGATGGTACACGGAGGAGTCACCAGAAATGCATCCTGATCATGAGGAACTCGTTATCCCCAGCGATTTTAAGCACCTGCCCAAAGTGGAAAAGTTCATCGCCTCTTTTTGCAAGAAAGCAAAGCTCACCGAAGATCAAAGTGATAACATGGCTATTGCTGTTACCGAGTTGGTCAACAACGGTATTATTCATGCACACAAGCAAGATACATCAAAAAATGTGACTATACATGTGCAGTACGAAGAAGACCGCATCATCGTATCCGTTCAGGATGAAGGGGAAGGATTTGATCCGAAAGATATCGCCAACCCCACAGACCCGCAAAATCTCTGGAAACAAAGCGGACGGGGCGTTTTTCTGGTCAAAAATCTCATCGATGAAGTCGAGATTGAATCAACGCCAACAGGCACAAAGGTTACCTTAACAGAATATATTCCGTAAAAGTTGACCTCTATCATTCTTTTTCTTCCCTCAACTACTATTATTTGCACCAGGTAAATTATTTTTTATTGGAATTTTTTTCCCGAAAAGGTTAAATTGTAAGGCTTTGGGAAAATTGAACTCCCAAAAGCTTAAAGCTTTTTCGGAATCGTTCTGCATCGCTGGCAGGATGTTAATTTTTGATAGATATAATCAGCTATTTGGCATGTGGTTTTCCATAAAATATCCCGGGGATAGTCTTATTAAAAGATCAGCTGTTCAGAGAGACACCTTTACCAAAAGCACATTTTTTCCCGCAGTACTGTTAGTTTTATTTCTGTCACTTCCATATTCGATTGCATATTCTGAAACTACCGACTCTACGCTGACGCTTTTATCATCCGGGGATACGATGCTAGGCTCCTGGGCAGAAACAGTAATGATCGACAGTGGCTATGGTTATCCTTTCGGCTATATTCAGGAATATATCGAAGGCTCGGATATATTTTTCACGAATCTGGAAGCACCTTTTGGTACCGGCGGCACCCCGTTTGATAAAAAATTTAATTTTCGGGTGAAACCGGATTTGGTAAAAGTGCTGCTTGCCGGAGGTATCAATCTGGTTAGCCTGGCAAATAATCATACCATGGATTATGGCCCGGAATGCCTTCAGCAAACATTAGAGATTTTAACAGAAAACAACATAGCTTTTGCTGGCGCCGGGTTGGATCTTGCAACTGCCCGGAAAGCGGCACAGATGACGGTCAATGGAATGTCCGTCGGCTTTTTATCCTACACCATGACTTTTCCGGAAGAATTTTGGGCCAGCGACACTACCGGCGGAACTTGCTTTCCGTATGAGGAATACGTCTTTAACGACGTGCGCGCTGCCAGCGACAGTAACGATTTTCTCATCGTTTCCTGCCATTGGGGACAGGAACTTCGGGAAACCCCGAAGCCGTATCAAACCAAGATGGCACACCGCCTGATCGACAATGGTGCAGACATTATTCTTGGTCATCATCCCCATATTGTGCAGGGAATAGAAATTTACAAAGAGAAGCCGATTATCTATTCTTTGGGTAATTTTATTTTTGGTTCTTACAGCGAAAATGCCCGGGATAGTTTTCTGGCGAAATTTAAGTTAAGAAAAAATAAAAAAATTGTGACTCAAATACTACCTATAAGCGTCTATAATAAAGTAGTCGAGTTTCGCCCGGTGCCATTGGAAGGCGCCGCAAAGACGGCATTGTTTGATCATGTCCGTCGTTTGTCCTCGGAACTGAATGCGGATTCACTCGGTATCAGTAACGATGGATTTGTAACGTTAATAAAATCATAGCAATTATAAATCTATAAATAGCACACAGAAGGGATCTGAATACATGGCAAGAGGATCTGTAAGTCGTGCAAGCCAATCACTCGATAAATATCTCCAGGAAATTGGAGAGGTGCCTTTATTAACACCGGCTGAAGAAATTGAACTGGCGCAGCGCATTAAACAGAATGATCAGGATGCATTGGAGAAGTTGACCAAAGCAAACCTGCGTTTTGTGGTCAGTGTTGCGAAGCAGTATCAAAACCAGGGACTTTCTTTAGGCGATCTGATTAATGAAGGTAATCTGGGATTGATTAAAGCAGCGAAACGATTTGACGAAACCCGCGGGTTTAAATTTATCTCTTATGCAGTTTGGTGGATTCGTCAGTCAATTTTGCAGGCTTTGGCCGAACAGTCTCGTGTCGTCCGTCTGCCCCTGAACCGCGTTGGCGCGCTCAATAAAATTGGAAAAGCATACTCCGCCCTGGAGCAGGAGTTTGAAAGAGAGCCGAGCGCCAGCGAAATCGCCGAGCAGTTAGAGATGACCGACTTTGAAGTCGCCGACACCCTGAAAATTTCCGGACGGCATTTATCGATGGATGCCCCTTTCAGCAATAGCGAAGACAATCGTTTGCTGGACGTTATACAGAATGACCACCAACCGCCCCCGGATTCCGACTTGATGAGTGAATCTCTGAAAATAGAGATCGAACGTGCACTGGCGACACTCACCAAGCGAGAAGCGGAAGTTGTTCGTTTGTATTTCGGTTTGGGACAAGAACATCCTTTAACCCTGGAAGAAATCGGAGAACGCTTTAACCTGACCCGCGAAAGGGTACGACAAATTAAAGAAAAAGCGATTCGCCGTTTACGCCACGCTTCCAGAAGCCGCACCTTGCGCGCTTTCCTGGGATAAGCTACACCCACGACGACATTATTTTTTTACATAAAAAAGCCCGGAATTTCCGGGCTTTTTTACTTGGCGATGAATCGCCAAGCTATATTCAGGCATCATTTCATTATGCAAAAAATAGCCCAATTTATCAGGCTATTTATCATACCCCCGGGATTCATCCAGGGGCTTTCCAAAATCACTCCGCACTATCAACACCAAACAAATGCCGATCCCAAAAAGCTTCCTGCATCTCGAAATAATGGCGACGATCGGCAGGACTGCGAATCCCGTGTCCCTGATCGGGATAGATCATCAATTGAAATTGTTTACCGGCATCAATTAGCGCATCGACCATCTCGATGGCGTTTTGTATGTGCACGTTATCATCGGCATCGCCATGTATCAAGAGCAATTCGCCGGACAAATTTGCCGCAGAATTGGTTGGCGCACTGGTCTTATAGCCTTCCGGATTCTCTGCTGGTAATCCCATATAGCGCTCGGTATAAGCGGTATCATAGAAGCGCCAATCGGTTACCGGGGAAACGGAAATACCGGCGCAAAAAGCGTCGGAGTTGGTCATGGCATACAAGGTCATATAGCCACCGTAACTGCCGCCGGTAATGGCAATGCGATCGCCATCAACATACGGCAGGCTCTTTAAATAGGCGACACCGCGCAGTTGATCTTCCAGTTCAATCGCCCCCATGTTTTTGTGCACCGGGGTCTCCCAATGATGGCCACGGCCGGCTGCGCCGCGATTATCCATCCGGAAAATCAGGCAACCTTTTTGGGCCAGGTAAAGATTCCAGTTCCCCCGGCTCGCGGAATTGCGCACGGTCTGCGCATGGGGGCCGCCATAAACGGCAACAATTACCGGGTATTTTTTATTGGGATCAAAATCCGCCGGTTTGGTGATAGAAGCATAATACTCCAACCCATTATCCCCGGTAAAGGTGAAAAGTTCTCTGCTGGGAAGGTCAAATTTATCCCGTATGCTGGTATCCCGGGTCATAAGTTCGCCGCTTGCTTTCCCCTTACGATCCCGCACCATTACGCCTGTCGGTTCATTAATACTACTGTGGGTGTCCAGATAGTAACCGCCGCCCGGCGCCATATTTATACGATGCATGCCGTCGTTATCGGAAATTCTCTTGAAACCACGTCCATTGGTTTTTACCCGGTAAAGGTGACGCTCGCGAATATCTTTTTCCGTCGCGGTAAAATACACTTCACCATTTTTTTCATCGACAGCACTGAGCTGATCGACAAACCATTCTCCGCTGGTTATTTGTTTCACCAGTTTTCCATTGTAATCATAAATATAAAGGTGATTATATCCGTTTTCCCGTTCGGCCCCCCAAAGGAATTGCTTCTTTTTCTGAAAGAAGTGCACATAGTCGCCGATATTTACCCAATGCTTATCACTTTCCTTCACAACAACCCGGCTTTTTCCCGAGGCAGCATCAGCGAAAAGGAATTCCAAATTTTGCTGGCGGCGATCCAGACGCATAAAAGCGACTTCTTCCCCGGATGGCAGCCAATATACCCGGGGTAAATAAATATCGGTTTCTTCGCCGGTATCGATCCACTTGATGTCCCGATTTTCCAGCGTTATTACGCCGAGGGTAACAAGCGAGTTCGGATCTCCCGGTTTTGAGTGGCGCTGATAGGTAACCTTAGGATGCACCGGGGTCGTGTCCACCAAAGGATAAACCGGCACATTAGTTTGATCGAACCGCAGAAATGCGATACGATCGGAATTGGGGGACCAGAAATAAGCCTTATATTGCCCTCTGCCAACCAGTTCTTCCTGGTAAACCCAGTCAAATTTCCCGTTCAGAATGACATCGCTGCCGTCATTGGTCAGCTGCGTTTCCCGCTGTCGTTCCCGGTCATAGACGTAAAGATTATGCCCGCGTACGAAGGAGATGTAACGGCCATTGGGGGATACATCAAATAACTCCTCGGCATCTTCCGTTTCCGTCAGCTGGTTAAGGCGACGTGTTTTATGATCGTAATGCCAGAGATTACTGCCGCTATTTAGAATAAGCCCACTGCCGTCCGGTAGCCACTGGTAACCGTCCAGTGTCACGGCACCGGCACTACTGCCTCCCATTGAGTTCGCATCTTTCCCGGACATCAATAACTTTTCCGCGGCAACATAGAGCTTCTCACTGCCGTCCGTGGGATTGTACACCCATAACTCACTGCCGAGTGTTTTCCGGTTTCTTTTGATATGGGAGAATTGTTTGCCATCCGGCAGCCATTCTACGCCAGAAGGCATTCTAAAAAATGATCGGAAAGAAGTTGCATCCCTAAATGTCAGTTTTTTAAGCGGCTCCTGCGGTAATGCCAATGTGCTAAGTAAAAGAACGATTACGCCGGACCAAATCCACAGACCTCGCTGCTGATAACGTGTCATACTACCTCCTTTTCTGTGTCAAGAGGTCAATATATCAACGGCAGTCGGGATATGAAAATATGAAGAAAATTTTACCGGTAAAAACCTATCCGCATAAAGTTAAAATGCATTTGCACTGTACTTATCTTTTTCCGATAATACCGTCACTGCCAGGCGGCTAAAGCGCATTATCCGGCAGTTCAAAATGATGTTGGCAAAATTCCACCTCAACAATAAAAACGGAGTGAACCATGCGTGTTTCCCAACTAGCGGCAGAAATCCAAACCTCTCCGATCATTACCCTGGCTGCAGAGATCAATGAAAAAATTCAGCAGGGAGAAAAATTTTACAATCTGACTATCGGAGATTTTAATCCACAGATATTCCCGATTCCGACAGTATTGAAAGAGGAAATTTTTAACGCTTATAACGATGGGCATACCAATTATCCCGGCGCATTTGGCACCCTAAACTTACGGGAAGCAGTCGCAAAATTCGTTGAGCGTAAAGCCGGTGTTTCTTATAATCCCAAAGACATTCTTATCGCCAGCGGCGGACGCCCCTTAATTTACAGTGTTTACCAGGCAGTGGTGAATAGCGGAGAAAAAGTGATCTTCCCGGTTCCTTCCTGGAATAATGATTATTATACCCATCTCACCCATGCTAAGCCAGTAATGCTGGAAACACTCCCGGAAGAAAATTTTATGCCGAAAGCATCGGATATCGCGCCACACATTAAAGAGGCTGCTTTAATTTCCCTTTGTTCCCCACTTAATCCTACGGGAACCGCCTTAAGCCGGGAAGGGCTGGCAGAAATTTGTGACTTGATTCTGGAAGAAAACCAGCGAAGAGGTAAGGATCAGAAACCGGTCTACTTATTCTTCGATCAGATTTACTGGCTGCTTACTTTTGGCAGCACCGAGCATTATCATGTTGTGGACGTGCGCCCGGAAATGCGCGATTATGTCATCTGCATGGATGGTATTTCCAAGGCATTTGCCGGCACCGGTGTGAGGGTTGGCTGGGCATACGGTCCTTCCGATGTCATGGCAAAAATGCGGACAATCGTTGCGCATATGGGCGCCTGGGCGCCAAAATCCGAACAGGTAGCAACCGGCAACTTTCTCGATCGTACTGAAGATGTAGAAGAGTATCTCAATTATTTTCGCGATCAGATACAGCGCCGCCTGGATGGCTTTTACAAAGGCTTTAGCAACCTGAAAGCAAAAGGGTATCAGGTAGATGCGATCGAACCGCAGGCTGCGATGTATTTAACAGTTCAGTTGGACTTAAGTGGGAAGAAGACCGCAGACGGCACTCTGCTGCAAACCAACCACGATGTACATCGCTATATTCTCGATGAAGCTAAAGTCGGTTTGGTCCCATTCTCTTATTTTGGCGCGTCGGAAACCTCTTCCTGGTATCGCCTGTCCGTGGGCACCTGCCGCCTGGAAGAAGTTGAACTGATTATGTCCAGCCTGGAGAACGCCCTGGAGAAATTGCACTAAGATCGAGTGAAGATAATTTTCTAAAAAAGAATGTTTACAAAAGGATCGGTAATCACTATTATAAGTGTTACCGATCCTTTTATTTAGGGGACGATCTTATACATACCAGCCCGTTTTCGGGCCAACACTACCATCAACTGACGACAGATAATTGCACTATGGATGACTATAACTACCCTGAACTTCGCTATATTGATGTTATTCCCTTTGTCCGGGAAGGCAAACGCTATATTTACATTCGTGACCCACTGGAAATTGCTTCCTCGCCGCTCATTATGAGCCACATGGAATTTTTCATTGTTACCCACTTTGATGGACTGCATTCCCTTGAAGAGATACAGTCTCTTTTTCACAAGCAGTTTCCCCAGGTTCGACTGACGCAAACGCGCATCCGGGAAATTATCGAGATGCTTGACGAATCTTACTATCTTGCCAATGAACGCTATCATCAACATTCCGAAGCGCTGATGGCAGAATATCGGGAATCCACGGTGCGACCTGCCTGGCATGCCGGCAGTGCATATGCGGAAGATGCCGCCGAGCTTAAAGAACAAATTGCCGGTTTCTATCAACTGCCGAGCGGTGCTGGACTACCGGAAAAAAAGCAGTTGAACGGCCAGACAAAAATCCGCGGTATTCTTACACCGCATATCGATTTGCGGGTCGGGGCGGCCTCCTACACCCATGCCTACAAACCCCTGTTCGAGGAGCATGATACAGACCTGTTTATCATCCTCGGCATCGCCCATTATGGCGGAGGCGGTTTTTTTATCGCTACCGAAAAAGATTTTGAAACGCCATTGGGACTTGTCGAGACCGACAGAACATTCATTCGCACCTGGGAAAAGCATGCCGGGGAAAAATTGACCCGGGAAGACTGGGCCCATCGCATTGAGCATTCCATAGAATTTCAATTACCATTTCTGCAGCACGGTATGAACAAGCCATTTAAAATTGTACCGATTCTCTGCGGGGCAATGGATCCTTATCTCGCAAATGGACGAAAGCCTGAGACGTACCCGAATATTTCCCGCCTGTTAAGCAGTTTGAAAAAGACCCTGGCGAATTATCCCAATGCGGTTTTTATCCTCAGTGTCGATCTCGCTCACGTCGGTCCAAAGTTCGGGGATAGCTTTCCAATTGATAAAGCCAAGGCCCAGGAAATGCACGATGCCGATCATCGAATGTTCGACACCCTGAAACAATACGACGCAGAGGCGTTTTTAGAGATTATGCCGGGAGATCTTATTCCACGCCGGGTGGATGCCTGTTCAGCAGTTTTCACATTTATGCATCTGATTGAAAACTGCCATGGTGAATTAGTGAATTACGATCAAAATTTTCAGGAAGATACCCAATCGATGGTTACCTACGGTAGCATGGTTTTTCGGGAGAATAAATAAGCCTTTAAACAGGGATTGAATTTTGCCCGGCTGTTATCTTGATTTAAGGATAGGTAGCAACTATATTGCAGAAGGAGGAGTAACTGTAGTAAAATGAAAGGGTAGAAATGATTCAAAATGGTTTGAGAAATACCGAGAAAGCCAAGCTCCCTATTCGCCTGAAAATGGCTGCGTTACTGGTTATCGCCCGCCTTACCTGGGGAGAATTCCTCAGCCCGATATATATGAAGAATTATTTTGTTAAGTTTTTCCCACCACCACGCATCAGTGTTTACCGGCAGGCGATGTATCAATATTTCTTTTGGTTCCGTAACTAACTTTCCTGTTCGACAGTCCTGAGCATCTTCAACAGAGAGTTTTCATAAATATTCAGGACTGTTCTCCCAATAATTACATCTTTAGTTATTGCGCAGCGCTTCCGGTCGAATCCGGATTCTGGGTAATAATTTGCACATTCGCGTTAAAGGTGAAATCCCGAATAAAAAGGATATAGGTGCCGGAAAAAATCTCTCCACTGGCGGGATCGCGCTGTTGAGCACCAATATCCATGCGGATTGGGATGTATTTATCTTCTCCCATTTTTTGGTATTCTATCTGAACCACAACTCCGTTAATCACTTCATCTTTAATCGATTCCTGCTTTTGCCATCCCATACAAAGCCATTTTTCTTCAACGCCACGAAAAAGCAGGTTGTTTACAACTTTACGATCCGTGTTAATCCACTCGGACATGTAGAGCTGCCCAGCCTTGGTATATTTATGCTTAATGGACACATTCTGATCGCCTTGAGTGTATATATAGGCGATACTCACTGTATCCTGACCAAATTTTGTATCGGCAGTTTTGGGAATGCCCCCCATGGGAGAGTCGACCAGGTAATTAAACATATCCGGGAAAATCAGATCATTAAAGAGGTTGCGCAGTTCCTGAGCCTGCGCACGCAACTGATGGCGAATAGAATCCGGCCCTTCCGGTAGAGTAATCAGGGAATAATCCGGTTTGATTCCAGGCATCCAGAAAACTTTTATCGGATAGTAATGGCTACTATCTCCATAAGCAGCAACATAATTAATGTAGCGATCGGAAGTCAGTTGAAAGGTAAAGTTTTTAATTTCTTTGTCCGCCATCCAGTAATGATAGTAGCTGTCAGCTTTCTGTACAAAATCTACCAATTCATCCTGGGAGTAAGCGGAAGATACGGCAGCTATCATTATCCATATCGTATAAAAAATGCGTTTCATAATTCGTCCTCAAAATTTGAACATGCTCTGGCGGCCTGAGTTCCGCCAAAGAGAGCAAATTTAAGACATTCGCGCAGAAATCAAAAAGATTTTGTGAAATGATGTTATTGGGTAGGTATTATAAACCTTCGAAGTCGATCTGATTAGGATCAAACTTGTACATGTGTTGCATGATGTCGTATTTGGTAAAAATATCATCGACGTAGTTGACGGTTTCATTGTAGCCGTAGAAATAACCGTATCTCGGCACACCCTGCTCCCATACTTCCAGGTGAAGCTTCCAGTCGTCGCTGGTTAATTCCTGCAATGCCTGGCGCACTGGCTCCCAGGTGTTGGGATTCTGTCGACGGAAGCGGGCGATGTCCTGCGCATCAAACACTCGCGCGGGTCCACAATTGTAAGCAGCCAGGGCCAGTTTCATCTGGTTGACAGGATCGGCTTCCGGGAAGTATTGTAATTGTTTATAGAGGTGATAGATGCCGGCAGTAATGTTTTCGACCGGATCTTTACTAATGTAGGCTATGTCTAGTTCGCGGGTAATTTCCCGGGCAGTGCGGGGCATAATTTGCATTAATCCCATTGCCCCGACATGACTGCGGGCATTCTCTTTAAAGTGAGACTCCTTGAGAATCAGGGAAATAATCAACCGCCAGTCCATCCCATATCGTTTACTGTACTTACGAATAATCGGGAAGTACTTCTTCAGCTGCTCCGAATAGTTACGAGGCAACTGGCGCCGGCGGAAGTTCTCAACTTCTTGCTCACGCAGTTTCTTTTGAGCAATTTCGCCTTTCACCATATTCAAAAGACTATCTTGCTCAGCAAGAGAGGAATTTGAAGGCACCGCACCAGTCTCGCAACCGGTAGACAACATCCCTATTACCAGGACTGCCCCTCCCCAATGTAATAAAATCCGTTTCATTTTCTAATTAGTTCAAGCTCATTCCAATGATTACGCCAACAATCAACCCGATCATTATGAATATACCACAAACGACGACACCAACCGCAAGGTTCCCTTTTTCGAGTTCAGAAGCGATATCAAAATTGGTTACCTTGCTAAACAATCGGTAAGTGACCATTGCAGCAATTACACCAATAGCAACCCCAATGATGGCGTACAAAAAGTTGAGGAACATTGGCGACTCGTACCATACCTTATACATAGATGATTTCCTTTCCCGTGTGTTACAACCGCAGGTTATTTACGCGTAACAGAATTATTCATCTTCATTTGCAGGTAAAGCAAGCACCTTACTATCAACAACTTTCGGGTTAATTATGCCATAGATCGTTTAACTTTGGGGTGCAGCTGGTGGTGAAACGGCTTAAATACAGGTGCTGCGCCCTTTTTGTCTAATCAGATTCGCTCCCCAATCTTAACTAGATTGGCAACATAATATTGTTAATAATAGGTACCGGTTCGTGCATTATCTCACTTTTTCGCGTGTATTTTAACTAAGAAGCACGCAAATAGTCAATTTATTTTTCCTTTTTCAGGCGATGATACACACCTCGAAACCACATCCTGGGGGGCAAATTCGGGTCATCATCTCCATAATATCCCCAGCCATAGATAGTATATACATCTGCCTGAACGGTTTCCCTAAATCGTTCAATTTTTAATGGCGTTCTCTTGTCACGGGACCAAATAATTGTGGATTTATCAGCTAATATTCCCTGGTGAATGACCGTATCATCCGGCTTAATAACCACACACCACAATTGCCCATCTTGTATTTTATTTACCCCGGCACTTACAACTTGCTGCTTTTCTCCGTTAGGTTTCTGATACGTATCGATGATCTTAACCCGCTGAAAATATGGTGTTTCCGAGGTGTAATTCTGGGTAACTTCGATTGTCTGCATCAATTGCAATGGTAATGTGTTAAAGAAATTCTCATCCAAATTTTCCGGTTGCGCCGTTCCTTGCCGGGTTTTACTGGTATCTTCATAAATAGCGAAGTTTCCCTGCCAGTGACCATCCAACATTTGAAAGACATTGGCATAGACGGTATCTTCAGGCACCATTATTGGTGGGGAACTGATATTTTCTATCGATACTTGAGTTTGGCAGCTCAACAAAAAGAATGCGCACCCAACTCCCCACAGCCAAAAAACTTTCATTCCGCTCCAGAATTTCATTAAAGTCTCTTACGCTAGAAATACGAAATATTATCCGAAAAACCTATGGTAAATAATAAATGGGCAGCGAGATTCGGAAAAACTTTTTTACAGTTGACAGTGAACAGTTGTCACTGTACGGCTAGCAGTTTTCAATAGCATTAAAGTGTTAACTGATAACTGTAAACTGATCACTGATAACTGTAAACTGAAAAATATTTAGAGCTTCATGAGAATAATTGACAATGGCTGCGCTCTTATGTGATGAAAAGGATGAAAAACAAGAGAATTTTAGCAAGAGGTGATTTCATGAACAAGCAGCGAATTCTTATCGTCGATGATGAGATGTATGATCTTATTCTGCTGGAAAAAACGCTTGGCCGGGAAGATGATTACGAAATTATTAAAACCACTGATCCGGAACATGCCCTTGCAATTCTTAATGAACAAGCGATTGATCTTATTATTAGCGATCATCATATGCCGCAGATGTCTGGCCTGGATATGCTCGCCAAAATGCAGGAGATCGCACCGGAGACAATTCGTATTATCACGACTGGTTATCCGGATGATTCACTGATTCGGGAAGCGTATGCAACTGGCATCGTGCAGCAATTTATTCCCAAACCCTGGCATCCGCAGGCGATGTTAATCACTGTCCGAAATACATTTGAACATTTCCGCCTGAAGGCAGAAAAGGCAGCGCTGGCAAAAGAGATGGCTGAAAAAATTCGACTAATTCGCCAGCAGGCAAAAACGGTTGATAATTTTGACAGCTTAAAGAAGCAGTTTATGATGATTGCCAATCACGAATTACGCACTCCAGCAACTATCATCACCGCTTCGCTGGATATTCTTGCCTCGCAAAAAGAACATCTCAATGCGAGCCAGTTAAAGTTTGTCACCAATGCACTGGGAGGCGCCCGTCGCTTAAATGAGCTGCTGGAAAAATTTTGCGGCATTCTTAAATATAACCAGCAACTATCGGCCATGAATCGGGAAGCGGTAAATGTAAACAATCAGCTGGCAACAATCCGCCAGGAAATTGAACCGCATTTACAGCGACGCGATATCACCCTGAACGTTTACAGTCCGGGCGATCTGTCAATCAGTGCAGACTATAGCAAAATGTATCAGGTTTTTCTCAATCTGATCAGCAATGCCATCAAGTATTCACCGGATGGCGCCACAATTACCATCAGCGCCCAGGAGATCGGCGACGAGGTTTTAATCGCCGTGAAAGATAAAGGCGTGGGCATTCCCACTGAAGAGTTGGAGAATATCTTTAAGGATTTTTACCAACTGGGCGATACCATGAAGCATCACAGCAGTCAGTTTGACTATCTCGGCAGTGGCGCCGGTTTGGGACTTTCTTACTGTAAAAGCATCGTTTCTGCCTTTCGGGGAAGCATTTGGGCAGAAAGTGATGGTGAAGGTCTTGGCAGCACACTTTTTCTCAAACTTCCCAGCTACCGTACCAATACGGAGATGATCCCGGTATCCGAAAAACAGTTTTATGCCCGGGAACTCGTGTCAGCATAAAACACCTATACAGTACTTACCTCCTCTCACAGCACATCACCAGGCGCGCCGGGTTTCCCGGCCGCCCGGTTGATTTTTTACCCGCCCCCCAACTTCCGAGTTTTTTTTAAAAAGTTTACCGTTCATGAGAAAAACCCGCGCCCATTTCCCTCTTAATAGATGAACCCAGTAAACGACAGGATTTCAAGATGGAATATCAATTATCACTCGATAGAGGGCAAAACATCGCCAACCATACGCAACCGACAGTGGCCCCGGCCTTCAAGGCGAATCTGGCCTATTCGCAGCAGCTCAACCGACAGATCAGCACGATCTACAGCTTGACTCGCTTGCTCAACTCCCGCCAGAAACTGGACAGTCAGTTGACGATGATATTAAATGAGACCAATCGCATTCTCGATGCGGATTTCTCCGTTTTTTATCTGCTCAACGATCGCCGGAAAGAGATCTGGCCGCATTTTCTCTGGGAAGGCAAGCTGATGCAGCTTCGCCAGCCGCTGGGAAACAGCATTGCAGAATACGTTCTGGAACATGGCAAAACCGTTAATGTCGCGGATGCTTATAACGATCCCCGTTATCGTACGGAAATCGCCAAACTGGGACAGGTGCCGATCCGCTCCTTTCTGATTGTTCCGATTACCAACAGAAATGGCAAGATCAGCGGTTGCTTACAGGTCATCAATAAACGGCAGGGCGCATTCGACCAGAAAGATACACAATGCCTGATGGTTGTCGCCGATCTGATTGCGCTGGCGATTCAGGGAAATTTGATGAATGGCAAAGCAGATGAATGTCGGCGCCTTGAGAGTGAAATTAGCCGGGCGGTAGATATCCAGCGTCAATTATTACCGGCAAAAGTGCCGCAATTACCGGGATACGAGATGTTTGCCTTCAACCAGCCCTCGACCTTTGTTGGCGGCGATTATTATGACTTCTTCCCGTTTCCGCGCACGATGTCTTTCGTAATGGCAGATGTCTCCGGAAAAGGGGTTCCGGCAGCCTTGTTAACCGCAAACCTGCATGCGTCGCTGCACGCGTATGCCAGCGAGATTAACACCTGTAAGGAGATCGTCCGGAAGATTAATAATCACTTTTACCTCTATACCGCCTCGGATATGTTTGCGACTTTTTTCTGGGCGAATCTGAATCATCAAACGCACCGCTTCAAGTATGTGAATGCGGGGCATATTCCGCCGATCATTATCAAAAAAGACGGCACGATGAGCAAACTAAAATCAGGTGGACTACCGATCGGCATCGTTGATGAGTTCGAATATGAGCAATCGGAAGTCAAGCTTTCCCGGGGCGATACAATGCTGCTTTTCACCGATGGCATTACCGAGGTGACTAATCAACGCAACGAGCAATTTGGTAAAAATCGACTGCGGGAAGTGATTGCCCAGAATTCCCATCTGCCTCCGAAAGAGCTGGGAAAAATGCTCCTAAACCAGGTGCGGATGTTCTCCCGATCGGCGAATTACCCGGATGATATGACTTTAATAATACTGAAGCGTAATTAAAATAACGGGAGGTGAACGAGTACTGTAGTGCTCTGTTTACCATTTAAGGAGGGAACCGCGGGGCTTCGCAAGAAGCCTCGCGGTTTTCGTTTTTATAAGTTCAGAGTTCGGAATTGGTTAAAACTCGTTCCCGAAGAAAAATTTCATAAAACAAGTGCCAAAACAGCGTCCTGGCACTTGAATAGATCATTAATGGATTTAGCCCTCAGCGATATTATTCAGAAAACAGGAAGACCTTATCTACCACATGCACTACTCCATTGGAAGCATCAATTGACCCTAAGATTTTAGCGCCATGCACATAAGTATCCCCGTCCTTAACTTCCACTTTGACGTATTGCCCGGTAGCCAGATATAAATTAGTACCATCCGCTAACAAGTCCCCCTTAAAAGTTCCCGGAGATGCATGCGAAGTGACAATACTGGCTAATTTCCCTTTATTCTCCGGCTTTAGGAGTGTTTCCACAGTGCCCGCGGGTAGCGCCGCAAATGCAGCATTATTTGGGGCAAAAACGGTTAACGGACCAGGATTTACCAGCACGTTCTCCAAACCGGCTGCTTTTACTGCCGCCACAAGAGTGGTGTGATCTGCAGAGCCGGCAGCTATCTGCAAAATATTCTTTTCGGAAACATCATCAACAACGCCGGCCTGGCCATGATTATTCGCAAATTCCGACGTTCCCGATGCCGCGGCATCCGATTGTTGATCGCTGCTGACGCAGGCACTAAACAGAAAAACGACCAGTACTGACAGACACACAAAATGCAAGTAACGACTCTTCATAATACGCTCCTCTGGTTTATTTGACTACCCCAAAGTAGCGATGGAAAAAATGCCTATCAACAATTCTTTTATTTTAAGACCTTTTAGTCTTTTATTTTCCCCAAAAGTAAAAAATTAGACTGGAAACAAAGAGCGCAATCCACATAATCGGATGCGCATCCTGTACAAAAGCCAACACACCGGCAATGACCATAGCGCCGGCCATAATGCTGCTTTTTAGACCGGCCAGGGGATTTTCCCCGGTGCCTTCGGTGAGGAACTGTTCCAGAGAGCGGGAACCATCCGATACTAATTTGGGCATTTGAACCAGTGTATCTACCAGCTCCGGCATACCGCGAATGATTTGCTCGATGAGGTTCTTGGGGTGATAGCGGCGTAAATATATATTTTGCATATGCTTACGGGAGAGTTCCGGTATATCGAGATGCGGTGCGAGATATTGTCCGACACCTTCAAAGGTTACCAGTGCTTTTACCATCAAGGTCATTTCTACCGGGAAAAAGATCCGAAATTCGCCACCAATGGAGAGGGAATGAAGTATCAATTCCGCCAGGCTAAATGTGCCGTGGGAAGACATAATCAAATAGCGGCGAAAAAGCTCGCTGACCGCCCGCTTAAAGCCGGGCACATCGCTTTGGCTGGTTACTTTCGCCATCGAGAGGAGATGCTTAGAAACACCCTCAATGTCCCCATTGACCAGTGAGTAGAAATAGTAAAACATGTGCTTTTTTACTTTTTCTTCAAAGCGGCCAACCATACCAACATCAATAAATGCGATTTTCGGTCCGGGCAGAATGATCAAATTCCCGGCATGCAGGTCCGCATGAAAGAAGCCGTCTTCGTAAAGCATCTTAATAATCGTTTCCACCCCGACATCGATCACCTGTTGCTGTTCGGCATCGCTTAATTCGAATATCTGCGGCGTATTCGGCTTAAATCCGTCGAAGAATTCCATGCAGAGAACATCGGTAGAACTTAGTTCCCGGTAAATTTTCGGAAAAGCGACATTAGGATGATCCCGGAAGTTCGCGGCAAAAATTTCCGCATGATCCGCTTCGTAGGTTAAATCGATTTCCTTCCGGGTGTAGCGGCAGAACTCCTCGATAATGACTTTCGGTTGATAACGGGAGAGAATCATTTCCAGAAAACCGCCGAGAATCTGCAGTAGTTTCAGATCGGACAAAATCGTATCCCGTATCCCCGGTTTAATCACTTTTATAACAACCGGTTTACCGTGATAGCTGGTCGCGCGATGGGTCTGCCCGATGGATGCAGACCCCAACGGTTTTTTCTTGATATCGAGAAAAAGGGTCTTTAATGGTTTTTCCAGGCTCTTCTCGATCGTTTCCCGGATCACCTCAAAAGGCACTTCGGGGAGACTGTCCAGTAGCTGCTTTAGCTCTTCGGTGACATTTTTCGGGAGAATATCCTCGCGAATCGCCATAATTTGCCCAAGTTTTACATAGGTAGGGCCAAGCATTTCCAGGCGACGGCGTAACTGGACTTCAAAAGGTTGTTTACGAAATTCCCGCTTGATAAACCAACGCAGGAAGAAAGCGGAGAGGCGGGGAATTAAAGAACGAAACCATTTTTTGCGATATGGCGGCAGGCCACGCACATAGGCTACCAATCCCCCTATTAACAAACCGGCGACATGCTTGTAGAGCAAATACAAGCGCAGCGGGACGCCTTTATAAATGGCGAAAGTGTTGTAGGTAACCTTCATTTTCATTGCGATGGATAGCTTTCTCTTTAACAGCGTTTCACAAGCGCTTGTAACTACTACAGATTATCAAAAAAAATCGTTCCCCCAAAATGTTTTTTAATACTTTAGGTATAATGCCTGATATACACCTGGAATCTGAAAACTTATTAATTTCGCCACTGATACGCACAGATTAACACGGATTTAGCAATACTTTCTGATCATTTCTCTCTAAAGATTCTATTTATCCGTGTGTATCAGTGTAAATCTGTGGTTCAAAAGAGTAGTTTACCCCTAATTATGTCGAAAGAATTATTATTAATCTTTTGACCAGGCATAAAAAAACAGCGACAAAATGCCGCTGTTTTCTTAAATCGTTTTTTACGCTCAAAAATTACTTGCTGGTTTTACTGCTGGATTTCGCAGCATCTTCCATTTTTTTCACCAATTGCTCAACCGTGTCGGTCAACTTATCAACTTTCGCGGAAAGGTCACTAACTTCGTTCTGGGAAGTGATGCCAATTTTACCGAAAGCAACATTTACTTTGTCTTCAACGAATTTGCCAATTTCTTCCAGACTGGGCAGTTTCTCGGCTTTTTCTTTGGCGCGTTTCTCGAACTCTTCGCCTTTATTTTCCAGCTCTTTGCCTTTTTCCATAAAGTTATTAAAAAGTTTCGAACCTTCTTCTTCGATAGTAGAAAAAATGCCTAAACCAGCCAGCCAGATTTCCCGGGCTTTTTCGCTGATAACATCCTGAGCATTTTGAGTCTTTTCTTTAGTGTTTTCTGTAGACATGATGTTCTCCTTAATCATATATAAAATGTTTTATTTATCTTTACCGGAATTATCATCGGCGGCTAACTGCTCCCCCAGCTTTACAATCACCGATTCCAAAGAAGCGATGCGATCCTTTAATCGACTGATTTCCGCCTGATGCGTTCCGCTAAAAATATCGCTGAGAGATGCGGGTATCAGTTGATCCAGTCCGCGGCGGACTTGTTGTAATCCATCATCGAGGACGTTATTTCCCCAGCGGATCACTTCGTGAAGCATTTCCTGTGAGAGCGGATTGCGGCCGCGCTTGCCTTCTTCGAAAATCACCTGGGTAAGAATTTGGGTGGTAATATCTGCATCATTAGTATTGTCGATGACGCGAATATCTACACCTTCCCGGATGAGCACGGCAATACCTTCCAGCGAGACATATTTCCGGGTTTCCGTATCGTATAATTTGCGATTTTCATAACGTTTGATCAGCCTGTTCATGATGCGCTCCTAAATCTCCGTTCGTAGGGAATCTGCTATTGCCGCTTACTTATCCATTTTCTTGATTAATTTCTCAACAGTTGCGGTCAGCTTGTCAACTTTGTCGGAAAGTGTTTTTACATCTTCTTTCGGATTCACGCCGATATTGTGCATGACGTCGCCAACTTTTTGCTCGACAAATTCGACAGTTTCATTCATTTTGCTGGAAACATCTTCCCGAGTGTCGTTGGTAAATTCTTTACCGCGCTGTTCGAAAGCTTCGCCTTTCGCGACGAGGGATTTACCGGTTTCAGCCAGACTATTTAATAGCTTACCACCTTCTTCTTCTACAGTTGCAAGAATGCCAAGGCCGGTCAGCCATACTTCACGGGTCTTGCTGGTTACATCTTTTTGTAAATTTTCAAATGCGGTCGGGGCGGTTTTGGTTTGAGTTGCCATGTTGTTCTCCTTAATATTTTTTATTGTCATTGTCTTGTTTTAACATCCACAAGCAATATAACGCACTGCGTCAAATTTGTCAAGAAAAATTTTAACGCACTGCGTCAAAAGCATTAAAAAACCTTGCACTCAAAACTACAAGACAAACATTAACAATATCTTAACTAGTGCAAAATTTTTATGCAACGCGTCATCTATTTCTGACACGACATGTTATTTCAAATGCTCATCTCAACTTTTTTAGCAATTCTCAATTTTCCTGTTGACTCTCACCTTACGTCATAGCTTACCTTATCTTTCAAGCTGGAGAACGTCATGACTAAATATTCGGTGAAACAATTAGCGAAAATGGCCGGGATCAGTGTGCGCACGCTGCATCATTATGATCGGATTGGTTTACTTAATCCCTCTTTTCGTTCAGAAAAAGGCTATCGCTATTATGGAAAAGCGGAACTGCTGAAGTTGCAACAAATTCTTTTTTATAAGGAACTGGATTTTTCCCTGCAGGAAATTGGGGAGATTGTAAACAACCCCGACTTCGATCTGCAGGAGGCCTTGCAATTTCACAAAAACGCTTTGCAGCAAAGACTGGGGCGGCTAAAACAGTTATTAGTCACCCTGGATAAAACCATTGATGAATTGGAAAATAGAAAGGAAGATCTCATGAAAGATCAGGACATTTATAAAGGGTTTGAAAATCAGGATATTGAGGCGATGCGCCAGGAAGTACGCGACCGCTGGGGTAACAAAGCGCTAACAGATACGGAAGCGCGCATTCGGGCGATGGGTCTGGAAGGTTGGGATGATCATAAGCAGAAAACCGAGGAAGTGAATCTGCTTTTGGCAGACCTAATGGACTGCGCTCCTGATCATCGCCATGTTCAGAAAGCAATCGCAATGCATCATAAATTACTCAATCATTTCTACGAAGTTACTGAAGAACGGTATCGTGGATTAGGTAAGATGTATACCGAAGACGCGCGCTTTACTGCCCATTATGAACAATACCGGGCCGGTTTAGCGGTATTCATTCACCAGGCGATTGAAGTGTACTGTGATAATGGTATGACAGTCGCTGAATAAAATCTTCCAGTGGCAATTGCAGTAGCAGTCGGCAGTCAATAACTTGGCTGCCAACTGCTCATATTTAGTTGAATCTGATGATTTAGCGCTTTGGGTGGGCCTGGGAGATCATGTGACTGACGATTTGCCATTCACCATCCCGTAAGTGGAGCACCCGCAGGTGATTGATATGACGATCGGGCATTTTATCCCCGGAAGACATTAGCTGACCAACTCGCACCAGTTTGCTGCGAATCAGGGCGACATCCGCTGCCAAAAAAGTGACATCGCTAAATTCGTTCCCTCCGGAATTGCCAGCCATAACAAAATCCAGGCTAAAGATAAAGGTTAGTCCTTTCTTTAATGCGGCTTTTCCCTGAAAGCGATCGCCGAATGCGTTGGTCCAATCGGTATCCTCCGAATAGGCTTGGATAGCGAGGTCCACATCCTTTTCCGCCCAACCACGATTCCAGGAATCGAGTATTTTGAGAACTGCGGCAGTATCAGCTGCGGATTGGGATACAACTATCGTAGATAGCATAATTAGGATGAGAAGTATCTTCTGCAATAGCTTCATTAAAACCCTCCGTTAATTTTTTTAACACTTCCCTGAAACCTCGTTCCCAAACTCCAGAGACTGTGTAAAAAGTCTATCGTTGAAAGTTCAGGCAGCGACTTCCCGTTGCCTGAAGTAGCATTAAATGCTCCTAAGCGA
>JANQQU010000078.1 GCA_028284905.1 Calditrichia bacterium | reverse complement strand
ATGTATTGCCTGCCATGAGAGTGGTTATGCCAATACACCGATCGATTGCTACAGTTGTCATCAGCAGGATTACAATTCGGTGGATGATCCAAACCATGTCGCGAATAACTTCAGTCAGGATTGTTTGCAATGCCACACAACTAATGATTGGGAAAATACCACGTTCGATCACACCAATACTCAATTTCCCTTAACTGGTGCGCATATTCCATTGGAATGCATTGCCTGTCATGAGAGTGGCTACACCAATACGCCAATTGATTGCTACAGTTGTCATCAGCAGGATTACAATTCGGTGGATGATCCAAACCATGTCGCGAATAACTTCAGTCAGGATTGTTTGCAATGCCATACGACAAGCGATTGGGAAACAACCACGTTCGATCACACCAATACTCAATTCCCACTGACCGGCGCCCATATCCCATTGGAATGTATTGCCTGTCATGAAAGTGGTTATGCCAATACGCCAATCGACTGCTACAGCTGTCATCAGCAGGATTACAATTCGGTGCAGGATCCAAATCATGCTTCCGCTGGATTTCCTACTGATTGCGAATCATGTCATAACGCTGTAAACTGGAATCAGACAAATTTTAATCATGATTTTCCGATCTATTTCGGGGAACATCAGGGGGAATGGGATTTGTGTGCTGATTGCCATATCAATAATGTTTTTGCTACTTTTGAATGTATTTTCTGCCATGAACATAATCAGGCGGATATGGATGATAAACATGATGAAGTTGACGACTATGTTTATCAAAGCCAGGCCTGCTACGACTGTCATCCAAATGGTGAGAAAAGAATTCAACTGGACAGAATTCGTAGAAATTGATTATCCGCAAGGTGAAAAGAATGAATGATTTTACAAACATTTTTGATTGGAGACTCTATCTTCTGAAGTGGACATTGCTGGCGATGATAATGACTTCGGCTGTTCATTCCCAGGAGCAAACAACGACATTTAAGGTGAAATATTTGTCGGCTGAAAATGTTTATTTGGAAGGCGGCAAAGTAAAAGGTTTAAGCGTCGGAGATACGTTAATCGTTCGCCGAAACAATCAAGAGATCGCAATAATCGTTGCTGCTTATGTCGCTGAATATTCGACCTCCTGCCGCGTGGAAAAGTTAAATGCGCCGATAAATATCGGTGATAATGTTTATCGGAAAGCATTGCGCCCGAGGGCCGTCACAGAAGTACCGCCGGCAGAAGAACGTGAGAAGGATACGGTCGTAGAGGCTGAAAACCCCCAGAATAGCGAAAAAATTATTCCGGACAGAAAAACGCGAAAAAACGCTGCAAAAATTAGCGGCAGTATTGCCTTGCGAGTATTTCACCTCAATGATCAGAGTAGCAGTGAGTTGGATTTTTTTCAACCAACTGCACGCCTGAATTTGCGAATGCGCAATCTATGGGGAAAGGAATATTCCCTACGGGTTCGCACTCGCACCCGCTACAATCATCGTAGTCGGAGTTTCAACAACGTTCCGGAAACCGAATGGCGTAACCGAATATATGAAGCTTCATTTAGCTATGACGAGCGACAATCTCCCCTGAATTACCGCTTTGGGCGAATACTTTCAAACTATCTGAGCGGGGTTGGTTATTTGGATGGACTGCAGATTCAGTATAATATTAATCCTGGCACGGCCGTCGGACTGCTGGCCGGCACCCAGCCAGACTGGCGCAATTCGAACTTTCAGACGAAAATACAGAAATATGGCGCGTTTCTCAATTTCATCACTGGAGATTATGCTAACCAACGCCATGAGTCTACCATTGCTGCGGCAGCACAGTATAATAGCGGTACGATTAGCCGGGAATTCCTTTATGTTCGAAACAGCTTTAGCAGCCGGAGGGGATTATATCTTTATCAAAGCGCAGAGATCGATATTAACCGGAGCTGGCGCAAGGATAAAAGCGGAAAAAGCCTGGTGCTTTCCAATCTGTTCCTTTCCGGCCGTTATAAATTCAGTCGTTCATTCAGTGCTGGCATCAGTTTCGATAACCGGCAAAATTACTGGACTTACGAGGTGCGCTCCCTTGCTGACAGTCTTTTTGACGACGCTTTGCGAACCGGCTTCCGTGCAAATGCCAGTTTGCTATTGCCGGGGAACTATCGCTTATATGTTAATGGAGGCATTCGCAAAAGGGAAACAGAGACGCGCAATACTTACTCCTATGCCGGGGGCATTTCCCAGAACAATTTTCTTGTTAAAAGATTACTCTTAAATATCAACGGCGCCGGTTTTTCCAACACTTTTACAAAAGGATACAACGGAACGGCACGGATTGGCTACCGTTTTCGGAATGGTAGCCGGGTAGAGCTCGCGCAGGGCGTTTATGCCTACCGCTTCAATGCCGGAGTTTTACAACGCGATAATTACTGGATAAATTTATCGGGATATATAGCTGTTTTACGCCATCTCTTTTTTTCCGGTCAAGTTGAGCATAATTGGGGAGATGATTTGAAAGGGCAACGTATTCTGGCAGAATTGGGATACCGATTCTGATAGTGAAATTTTCTGTTTAATATTTGAGTGCTAGAAGTTGAATATGGAATCTTTGCTGATCTGGTCGATTGCTGCTATTATGGGCATCATCATCTTTATACCGTATTTCCTTAAATTTCGGAAACAACAAAAAAACTTTATCGAGCGCCGGAAAGAAGCGGAAACGCTTGGCATTATCAAGCCTCAAGCGCAATTTCCTTTTATCGATGATTCATTATGCATTGGCTGTGGCTCTTGCGTAGCTGCCTGTCCGGAAGGAGATGTGTTAGGGATTGTCTATGGTAAGGCAAGGATTATCAACGGATTACGATGTGTCGGGCATGCTCGCTGCGAACCTGCCTGTCCGGTTGGGGCTATCAAAGTGGGATTGGGGGATATCAGCAGTCGGGAAGATATTCCTATCCTGGATATGGATTACCAAACCGGTGTGCCGGGGCTATTCGTTGTCGGTGAATTGGGCGGATTGTCACTTATCCGCAATGCTATTGCCCAGGGAAAAACAGCTGTAGAAAAAATAGCCAGGGATGCGCATCGATCCAATGATCCGGCGATTAAAGACGTGCTTATTGTTGGTGCCGGTCCAGCCGGTCTCACAGCGGCTTTAACTGCCCAAAAGCATAATTTATCCTATCTGCTGGTTGATCAACAATCCCCCGGTGGCACTATTTTACAATACCCCCGCCGTAAACTGGTAATGACCCAACCGGTGGAAATTCCACTCTACGGAAAATTGCAAAAAAGCGAATATTCCAAGGAAGCGCTTCTGGAAATTTGGGAAAAAATTATTGATGATTTTGATCTGCAAATTGCTACAGGTCATAAGATTGCTTCAGTTCAAAAGCATGAAGATTTTTTCCTGGTAAAAAATGAGCGCAGTGAATTCCGCGCCCGTTCTGTTGTGTTAGCGATGGGACGGCGGGGAACCCCGCGAAAGCTTGGTGTGCCCGGGGAGGATCAGAAGAAAGTTGCATATCAGCTTATTGATGCTAAATCCTATACAAATAATCATGTTCTCGTCGTCGGAGGAGGAGATAGTGCCGTGGAAGCCGCTGTCGGATTGGCTCGGCAAAAGGGAAATAAGGTCAGTATCTCCTATCGAAAGTCGCAATTCTTTCGCATTAAGAAGAAAAATGAAGATCGTATCAACCTGTTGATCAGGGAAGGCAAGGTGCAGCCAATCTTTAATTCGAATCTTACCGAGATTCTACCGGACAGCGTCCGTTTGAAAACCAACAAAGCAATGCTGGATATTCCCAATGATTTTGTTTTCGTTTTTGCTGGCGGCATTCCCCCTTTCAAAATGCTTCGGGAAATGGGCATTACTTTTGGAGGGGATGCAAAACCGTTAGATTAGTCGTTAAGAAATCTTCTTTTTAAACTCAAATTAGTATTTACTTTATCAATTCTCTTCCGTATTTTTCCACGTAATCCTGGCATTTATTCGAAATTATAACGGGCTTCCCGTAATAGTTTCAGACGCATCCTTACCATGTAGTTCGCTTTCGTTTTATTGTCGTAATTCCCTAATTCATAACAATTTAATGTATGGAGGTTTTGTATGACAAGTAGACGCTACTATGCTATTTTGTTGCTACTATTTTTATTCATTAGTTCGGGATTATCCCGGGAAAATGAATTGCAGCAATTAATGGAACAGGCGGAGGAAAATCCACAGTCCGTTCTTGCCGGTAAGCAGGCGGCAATTGCACTGGATCTGCCTGTGCAGATTTTTGTACCCAATAGCTTGATAATTGAGGTTTACGGAATTGAAGGTAATCAACCGCTGTATGGTGTTATTCGGAATTTTGCCCATCCCGCCCAGGGCGGCAGTATCGGAAAATTTGCTGATATCCGCAATTTATATGATGCCGGCAACGCTCGAATCACTTATGGCAACGACCGGGTGGAAAATGCCCATATTGGCCAGGTTAAGCTACGCCCCTTAAGTGAAGTTGCCAGCGACAGCATGCTGATGATTCCGGAATCTACCGGGGACCGGGTAATGCTTTTTGATATGGCAACCGGTGAAGTTATCGACCTGGATTTTGTTCCCAGTGATACCAATTTGACTACGCCGATTCAGGCAGTATTAATGCCTACGGGTGATCTTAGTGTCTCTGACCAGGCGGGAGAAGATCAGGTGCAGCAGTTTGATACCAGTGGCACTTACCTGAAGGTGCTTGCACCGGCTGGAGGCCAGAATACCGCTATCCTGGATAATATGCGCGGCCATGCCTATCATCCCAGCTCCGAAAATTTATTGGTTACAGTTGCCAGCAATGCCAATGCACATGCGATTGCAGAATTCGATCTGAATGGTGATTACAAGGGAAATTTTATTACAAATGGCGCGGGTGGATTAAGTTCGCCCTGGGGCATTATTATCCGCAGTGATAATGTTTTGGTAACCGGTGGTTCCTCTGATGCAGTACATCAGTATGACCTTAATGGAAATTATCTATCCGACTTTGCCACCGGCATTAATTTTCCGGAGCAGCTAAGTGAAATTTCCGGTGGAAATATTGCCGTGGCAAATTTTTCCAATCCTTCCGGTGTAAGTATTTTTGATGCCAGCGGTAACCTGCTAAATACCGTAAACGCTGTTACCGGCCTGCGCGGAGTTTGGGAATTGGGTAATGGCAATTTACTGGTCACCAATGGCGCTGGCGTCCATGAAGTTGATCCCACAACGAACTCCGTGGTAAGACAAACTGTTGCCGGCGCTTCCGCACGCTTTATTTCCCTGTATGCGCCAGGTGGAGATGAGGGACCGGTGACAGAGAAAGCGGCCTATCTTAATGCCGGCCAGGAAGTACCTGCAGGGGACAGCCCCGGCACCGGTAGCGCCCGTATGACCCTCAATGGCGCAGGTACCGAGTTAAGTTACGAGATCCATGTTCGCGATCTGGTAGGTAACGTTAATGCCATGCATTTCCACAATGCGCCAGCTGGTGCGAATGGCGGCGTGGTGAAGACGATCGTTACCGGCGTAAGCGCTGGCGATACTACGATTGCCGGCGTCTGGACAAGCGGCGATACTGAGCCGTTAACTTCGGCCCTGGTGGATGAACTGCTGGCTGGCAACATCTACATTAACGTGCATACCGACTCGGTGCCCTCCGGCGAAATTCGCGGACAGGTGGTCGACCCGGAAGTGCCGAAAAAGTTGCTGATTTCCGAATTCGTAGTGACACCGACTGGCGGCGAATTTGTTGAAATTTACAATCCCGGTCCGATGCCGGTAGATCTGACGAACTACTATCTCACCGATGCAACCTTCCAGGGTGGCCCCACTTTCTATTATCAGATTGTTCTGGGGGCTGGTGAAGGCGGCGGTGGCGGCTTTGGCGACTGGCATGCCCGCTTCCCGGAAGGTGCTTCGATTGCGCCTGGTGAGTTTCAAACCGTTGCTCTAAATGGCGATTCCCTCTTTGCTGACCTCTACGGTGTGGATCCGACCTATGAATTGCACGAAGATGGCACCGATAATCCTAATGACGTAGCGAATATGCGCGAAGCGCGTCCGGGTTTAATTGATGATGGCGGCGGCAGCTTGCTGACTGGCGGTGATGAAGTGCTTATTCTTTATTACTGGGATGGTTTAAGCGATCTGGTTGCTGATGTCGATTATGTCATCTATGACGACACCTCCCCGGCGAATAATGAGCAGGTGGACAAGACCGGCGTTGTGATAGATGGCCCTGACGTCGACACGGATGGGTCCGCTTACCTGCCAGATACCGACATCGGTTCCCAGGTGCCCGCCCTTGGCTCCAACAATGCTGGATTTTCCTCGCAGCGAATCGATTTCACTGAAGGTGCCCAAACCACCAGTGGTGGTAATGGCGTCACCGGTGCGGATGAAACCAGTGAAGATCTCAATAACACTTTCGTTGCAGACCTTACTCCTACGCCGAACAGCGACTACAGCGATCCTGGCGTTGTTTTCACGGATGACTTTGAAAGTGGTGTAAGCAAATGGACCTTGACCGGCAGCTGGGCGTTGACCGAACAGTTTGCAAACTCCCCGACCCACTCCCTAACCGAAAGCCCCGGTGGTAATTACGCCCCGAATCTGAACATCACTGCGACAATGGCCAATGGCGTGGATCTCTCCGCTTCTTTTGGTGCAGAGCTGTCTTTTTATGCCCGCTATAACATCGAGCAGGGTTTTGACTATATGTATATCGAAGCATCTGCTGATGGCAGCAACTGGGTAAATCTCGATACCTTTGATGGCGAAGGGTTCGATACCTGGGAACTCTACACTTACTCACTGAGTGGATTCGTCGGGAATGCCGATGTGAAAGTGCGTTTCCGCTTCTTCAGTGATGGCGGTTATGAAGTCGATGGCATGTATATCGACGACGTCATGATTACCTCTGCTGATACTGATACGGAAGGCCCGCTCATCGTGCATGAAGGCCCGGCCTTCTTTGAAGGCGCCAGTGGTGATTTTGTCCGCCAAGCCGATATCATTGACATTTCCGGCGTTGGCAGCACGAATGTGCACTATGCCGTAGATGGCGGCAGCTACAATAGCGCAGCTTCCGACAGCTCGAATGATGATACTTATTACTACACCGTGCCGGGACAGGAAACCGGTGCCAATGTTGCTTATACTTTTGATGCAAGTGACGGACTTGGCAACAGCAGCGCCGCTGCCGACACCTTCGAGTATGTTGCTGGTACTCACCTCTTCTACGACAATGCACAAGTGGATTTCGTTACTAATATTACCACTGGAAACGGCGTCGCAGTAAGAGTCAGTGTACCGCAGGGCTACATGGCTGATCTTGGTGCAATTCTGCTGAGAACCTACACCGATGTGAATCGCCCGTTCGACTCGATTGAAGTACACGTCTGGGCAGAAGACAATGGTCTGCCGGGTAGCGACTTAATTACGCCGTTTAACGTTTGGCCGGAAGCAACCCTTGCCAATACCCGGCCAATGACTCGTGTGGACTTAAGAGACCACGCTGCGAGCCTGGCCGATTTAACGGGTGATTTCTTTATCGGTTTCATTACCGCACCTGGACCTGTTGGTGAAACCTGGATACCTTATCATACGGTGGGCAACGAGCGCGCCTATACTTTCTCTGGCGGCCTCTGGCAGCCGGATGCTGCTAATCAATATCACTTCCGTGCAGTAGTATCGCTGGATAGCATAGCGCTAGGTATCGAAGATTCCGAGCTGGTCCCGACCGAGTATGTGCTTGAGCAGAACTATCCGAATCCGTTCAACCCGACGACCACGCTAAAGTATGGTCTAAAGGAAACTGCCGATGTCACTATTCGCATCTACAACGTGCTTGGCCAGATGGTTAAGACATTAGTGAATGCGAAGCAGACTGCCGGATTCAAGGAGGTAACCTGGGACGGCACAAATGATTTTGGTGTGAAGGTTGCCAGTGGTATTTACATCTATCGTCTGAATGCGAATGATTTTGTTTCGATGAAAAAGATGATACTGCTGAAGTAAGTTGAATTTTCAAATAAGTAAATTTTCAAATGGGCAAATGGGCAAGTTGTATTTGCAGATTTGCCCATTTGCTTATTTCTTCTTCATACCTTTTTGCGGTTTAGTTCGACAATCGTCAATGCAATAATTTCTGAAATTAATTCAAGGCGTTGCTTTACTAATGAATTTGAAAGTAAGTAGCGGCTCCTGTAATACCAGCCCTTTGTCTCTTTTGCGGAAGCTATTGAATATCGAAGGAACTGAAGATATGATTTGCTGTGTAAACCTCTGCCATAACCTTCTTCAATATTGGCACAAACCGACCCCATACTGCGAATTAATTGGTTTGCTATTTGTCTCCCCCGATAATCTTTGAGCAACATTTCGCAGTCATGCCAACATAATTCATACAAAAACAAAGATTTGCGATAGGCAAAGAATTGCCAAACAGATTCTTCCCGTATTCGTAGAAATACACTTTTTTCCCAGGTTTGATAATGAGTCAGATGAGGTGGTAGCATATATTCCCCGGCGTAAGTTTTAATACAAATTGCCAGGAAACAGGTAATTTTAGAATTTTAGTTTAGAAATCTGCAAATGAGCAAATCTGTAAATCTGCAAAAACTATTAATTGCCCATTTGCCCATTTGAATATTGGCATATTTACCCATTCCTACCCATCCCGTTTCTCAATCTCCAATATAGCCCGCTGCGCCAGCATGCGCAGTTCGGCGGTTTCTTCCTGGTTCTCCATTACCATTTTGAGCTTGGAGAGTGCTTTCCCGGTTCCCAGACCATACAAACCGTAAATTGCCTTCTGGCGTTCCTGCGGGTCCGGATCATTGAGGGAAATCAGGTATTGTGCTTCCGCCATCAGGGTTTTTAAACCCTCGTAGGATTCGACGGTGATTACTTCGCTTTCGTGCAAGGCGCTAAGGATTTCGATAATTGTAGAGCCATAGAATTCATCTGCGATGGTTCGGATATATTGCCTGTTTTCTACTGTCAGGCGATTATTCGCATCCATTTGCTGATTAAATTCCTGAATATCGTCGGAAAGTTTGCTACTCTTATCTTTCATTCGGCGCTCGATTTCCTGCAGGCGTTCGGTGACTTTCCGGGTTTGCTCTACAATCAGCTTTTCTGATTCCCAGGAAGCTTCATTCAGCTTACTCTGCTGCGCTTCTACTTCCGATGTGAAAGTTTTTTGCCAGTCGTCCATGTTTTTCTTTTGCTGATCAATATTGGTTCGCTGGACGTTAATTTGATCACGAATTTCTTCCAGTTTTTTCTGCTGAACTTCCGCCGCCTGTTCCGAGTCCTTCAGGCTTTTGTTGACCATTTTCCGCTGCTGGTCGATCAAGTCATTCTGGTTTTCTACCTCTTCTTTAATTTCATACCGTTCTTTGATACGATCTTCCAGCTCTCGCTTTAATTCATCATATCTTCGATAGCTTAGCCAGCCAATCACAAGGGTGAAGATGCCAAAGAAGAAAGAAACCGAGGTAACAAAAAATGTCGACATGCGGATAATGTTTTCCGCCCGGGTAGCGGTTTCCTGCATTAATTTTTCCCGGTAGGATTCTACCCGGAGAATCTCTGCTTGCAAGGCCGTAATCCTTTCGGCGATCTCTTCCCGCCGGGTAGAATCGCTGCTAACCGTCGCCTCATACTTTAAATCGCTGAGGGTCTGCAGCGTTTGCAGGGAATGATCCAACTGTGAAGTATGTTTGCTAAATGGGATAAAGAAAAAGTAGCTGCCCAGCGCAAACAGTGCAGCCAGCGCACCGAGCATAATGATCGAGATACCCAGCGCTACCTTCAGACGGCGTGAAATTTTACGAACTGTTTGCGGATCCTGCGGTTGATTTGCCATAGCGCATTCCGTTTTTTGATTTACGAGCTACAGTGTTTGTTTAGTAAGACTGGCGATGCTAAGCAGTCAGCTCCCGTATTTTATCCGCGACATCCTGGGGGGATACCGGTTTAATAATGTAGGCAGCGACCCGCTCGTCATCATTAAGAAAATCCAGGTCCTGCCGGGCGCTGTAAACAATTACCGGTACATCCGCTGCCAGCATGGATGATAGACGCGGCAATAAAGCCAGACCGCTGCCAAAACCCATGTCGCCCTCCAGCCGGTCAATGCTTTCATCGGGGGGCATCATTACATCAAGCAGGACGGCGTTGTAATTCACCGAGTCATCGGATATCTTTGCTATCGCTTCCGCTGGCGATTTCGCCCAGTCAATTTCCCATTCTGTTACATTCTTTATGTAATGCACCAAAGGATGGGTGCGGATTGAATCGTCATCAATCAATAAAATATGCATAATACTTTCTTCAGTAATACGATGGTTACAGGCAGCCGTCTGCCAGATGCTGCCGGGTTTCTAAGATACTTCAGCTGCAAGCCTGTTTAATAGCCGAGATCACTTTTTCCGCAGGTTGCGGTTTTTTTAGATACTCTTTTACCCGCTGATCAGTTTCCAGACGTTGCATATCCTGACGGGCTGTTAGCACAACCACGGGAATTTTTCCTTCGGTAATCTCATCAATTTTTTCCAGTACAAGCAGACCGGTATCCATGCCCATGATGCTGCGGTCCTGGTCGATACTGTCATCCGGCGGCATCATGATGTCCAGAACGATGCAGTCGATATCATCCGGCTTTTCCAGCCTTGCCAGTGCTTTCGCCGGAGACTCTGCCCAATCCACCTCCCAATGTTCCGAACTTTCAATATAGCGCACTAACGGACGGTTCCGTTTAATGTCATCATCGATAAATAAAATATGCATTATGATGGTCTCCTTTCCGTTAAAAAATCCGGTAAAAAAATGGTGAATATTGTTGGGGACTTTAAACGGGTCACCTTTAGAAACCCGCCGTGATTTTCAATGATTTTTCGCGATACGGAGAGGCCGATACCCGTGCCGGAGGCTGATACCAGGCGCGCGTTGCTTCCCCGTTTATATGCTTCAAAGATGACATCTACTTCCCGTTTTTCGACGCCGATTCCCCAATTCTTGACATGGATGGCGTGCCACTCACTACTATCGGAATTTTCAAATGTTTGCGAAACCGCTTCATAGCTAATAATAATATTTCTGCCACGCCGATGCGAATATTTTACCGCATTTTGCAGCAGATTAAAAATTACCTGTTCGAAGCGCATTTTATCCACATGCATTTTGGGGATGACCGCGGGAATATATTGAATTTCGATTTCCCGGTCAAAGCGGGCATCGGATTTCAGAAGCTTTTGCACTTTTTCGATGATCGGATAAAGATCGATTTTTTTATGCCAATCATAATTATCGGTCGCATTGGCGCCTTCTCCGAATTGAAACTGAATATCCTGGATCAGGTGATTGAGGTAATGAACTTCATCGGAAAGGTATTTGAATTCCTCATCCGGCTGTTTCACGGAAATTTCCTCAAGGTATAGCCGCCTGACAAAACTGATTTGAGACATCATCGCATTAAGCGGTGTGGAAAACTCATGGGCCAGTTGATTGAGATATTCCGCTTTCACAGCATTCGTTTCAGTGTTTTCGATGAACATGGCGATGAAACGAGCGATCAATTCCATAAACACTTTGTTGCCTTGAACAAAAACCGGAAATCGCACCCCGGCCTGTTTCTTGTTATTGCAGCGGATGACGCCAATTTTTTCCCCGTTACTTTTGATGATTGGCGCGCCAACCAATGATTGGTGCCGGGTAAAATTGGTCGCTTCCACAAATTGCCGGTAAAGTAAATGATGTTTGAGGACATCATATATCAACACTGGCTTACCTTGCTTGTAAATTTCTCCGGTTATACTGTCCGCTTCCAGAGGATAAATATCTTTCCCGATATAATCGCTGGTCTGCAATGTTTGTTTTTCACCGGAATCATCCAGTAAAATTACCTGACTGGCCGTGCTCGCTTTTAAATACAAGGCATTGCTGCGGGCATTGTACATATAGAGCGAGCAGGTTTCCGCACCAATCACTTCCTTAACTGCTGCCACCAGGTTTTTATAGAATTGATCATAGGGGACATTCTGGTTCTTTTCCAGGGCATCCCGAAGCAATTCGATATGCGTATATCGCCGTTGGTAGCGGTTTTTTTCGATGATCACTGCCAGGTGTTGGGAAAAACGGGTTAACTGCTTGCGCATGCTTTCCGTAAAGACAAAACGATCATTCCGCGGACGCAAACAGAGAATGCCCAGCACTTGCTCCCAAATGGGAATATTCGCTGAAAGTCCATTTTCCCCCCGGGCGCTGATAATCGGAATGGCAATAATTTGCTGACTGGTGAATTCCGTTTGAAATTCGGCCCAGCAATCTTTTACTGCGCTGGTATCACTAATGTGTTGAATACTCAGATCTGTTTGATTGGGATCGAGAAATCGCCCCATAAAATCTTCGCTTCGGCTGTAAATATTGCAAAATTCCAGCTTTTGCCGGAGAATGTCGTCTTCGGCAGATAAGGTATCGTTTTGACCAACCGCGACCATTCGAAGCACTATTTTCAGCGCATCCTGGGATTCTCCAAATCCGTCTTCTGCCGGCAACCAAAGTGATGCCACCCGGGAATCGAACATGCGATTGAGATATGTTAAGATTTCCTGAAAAACATTATCGAGGTTCGTCTCCAGCACCAGGGCGTTCAGCAGTGCTTCTTCTTTACGTAACGCCCTCTCTTTCTGGTGTATTTGAAAATTCTCGAAGGCGACACCGAGCTGGGAACCGATCATGTCGATAAGATTTATTTGCAGTTCACTAAATCCCTGGACATCGACCTGCCCGTCACTGGTCATACGATTGATGATGTGAATATAACCCACTGGCCTTCCGGGATCATTCTGGGAATAGATCGGGACGATCAGGAGATGACGAATCTCGCCACTATGCAGAATTTCCCGCCGGTACTTTTCAGCATTTTCCCGGAATGTCGGTAAATTGCTGCTGTCAAAGTTTTCATTCTCCGGATCAAGAATGTTACCCTGAAAAGCAGCATCCCAGGTAAAGCTCTGGAAATCTTCCAGTAACACTTTGCCAATCAAACTGCCTTTCATCGATCCGTGGCGCACTTGTTCCAATCCTTGCATTACCGGTGCATCTTTTTCGGATGCCTGCCAGGTGGCGACGTCTTCGATAATGTCTTTATCACAGAAGCCGATAGCGCAATATTCCGCTTCCAGGTTTTTCCCGATTTCCGCAGCGAATTCATACAGATTTTGTTCAAGCATCTCCCGGTCAGTGGATTTCGCTATGTTTATCACATTGCTCAGCGCCTGGGATAGTGTGCCGGAGAGGTAACGGGTTTGCAGCAGATCTTTCTGCATATCGTGCATCAATAAATTCCGTTCCCGAATTGCCCGTGCGGTAACAGTCAGGGTAACCGCTACTAATGTTTGCAATGCCAGCACCAAGGAAAATGCTAGCGGATTGAGTGCGTCACCAGCAAGCGCAATATAGACCAGGGCTGCCAGCAAAACTGAAGCAAGTCCCCCGCCGATTAAATATTTTAAAAGGCCAAATTGATCTGACCAGCCATTCTCCTTAAAGTCGTAAACCCAGAAAAAATAGGAGTGAGCGGCAATCGCCAGGTAGACGTTGTGAAATAGGGGACTGTCAATGCCTCCACTGGCAGCAGCGCTGAGATATATGGTTAACATATCGACAGGTAAAGAGATCGCAAAGAATATGGCGACGATAAAAACTCTTTCTTTTACCAATGCATATATGAGCAGCAAGAGCAGGATAAAAGTCCAGCCGGCGAAAAGAAAGATGGTTCGTAAAAATAGTTGGGTGTCAGTCAGTTGATTCTGAACGAATTCAAATTCGCGCAGGTCGAACAGGATAAAGAACAGAATACCACCGGCCAGCATAATCACCCGAATCAGGAGATAAAGCCCGAATGTGCGGGGAATGCGGGAAGTGCGGAGAATATCTTCCATGTCAATATTCACAGCATTAGGGATATTCAAAGAGATGCTCCTGGCCCTTTTCAGCATTTGATGATCTTGAAAGCAATATAGCTGATTTTTCCCGGAGAAGTTTTAGCAAATATCAAAAATATCGATTTACCAAAGATTTTCTGAAAATTAATCCTGAGATGAAAGAACCGGAATCAGTCATTTTTAATAATGATTGATTCCGGTTCGTAAAAGGGGAGAATGGAGACGGATGAAATAAAATCATCCGCATTAAGATCGTTATTAGCCTAAACGTTCCTTTGTAACTTTCGCAACCATCCCGGCCAGGAAGATCAAGCCGATCAGGTTTGGAAAGGCCATTAGGGCATTCCCGATATTACCGAGATTCCAGACAATATTGAGGTAATTCAGGCTGGTGCCGGCAATCGGGGTTAAAATTGCCCCAACAAACAGGAAAATGATAAAGGTGTAACGGAAAGGCATAATCACCTTATCGCCACCAAGATATTCGATACATTTTTCACCGTAGTAGGACCAGCCGATCAAAGTGGTATATCCAAACAGGAAAGAGGCGAAAGCAATTAATGCACCCCCGATACCGAAGGGAAATACTGAATCGAAAGCTTGCTGGGTAACGAGAATACTGGTGATGTTATTCTCTGCATCGAGCCCCTGCCAGGCCTGGGTTTGGATGTAAGCGCCGGTTAATACGATGGTCAGTGTCGTCATGGTATTTACCAGGATGGTATCAATGAAAACACCGGTCATAGCGATTAAACCGTTGTTGGTGGGTTCTTCCGAAGAAGATGCGCCCTGGGCAATCGCCGCAGAACCCAGCCCGGCTTCGTTGGAGAGCAAGCCGCGGCTTACTCCACTGGAGACAACCTGCCCAAGCACGGCCCCCGCCAGCGGTTGTAAACCAAATGCTGATTTGAAGATGAGCGCAAACGCATCGGGAATATGTGAGGCATTGGTGACAATTACAATCAAGGCAAAAATGATGTAAAAAACGATCATGCCCGGTACCAACTTTTCGGATACAGCACCGATCTTTTTGATACCACCGATAATGACCATACCAACCATTATCGCGATAATTACACCGATGATGTAGTAGTAATAGGCCGGCGCCTGGACAGCAGCAGATGTACCCGGGTTGATCCATTGATTAATGGTATTGGCCAAAGAGGCCGTCATCGAATTGGACTGCGCCATATTTCCGGTCCCAATCAAACAGGCGATAACGCCACAGACTGCAAATGTTGCACCGAGAATTCTACCGAGTTTTTTATTCTTCAGGCCGTTTTTAACGTAATACATGGGACCACCGGCCATTGTGCCGTTCGGGGCAACTTCACGAAAATGAACGCCTAAAAATCCCTCGGCATATTTGGTTGCCATACCGAATAATCCGGCGATCCACATCCAGACCGGGGCACCGGGACCACCAATCGCTATCGCTGTTGCCACGCCGGCGATGTTTCCATTACCCACGGTTGCGGCGAGGGCGGTCATTAACGCTGCAAACGGGGAGATATCCCCTTTACCTTCACCCTCGCGGGCTTCTTTCGAGAAAATCAGTTTAATAGATCGAACAAGATGGGTAAACTGTATACCACGTGTTTTAATGGTCAGATAGATGCCAGTACCGACTAGCAATGGAATCATGGTATAAATACCCCATAACATACCGTCCAGTTGGGTGGTGAAGTCCAGAATAAAATCAAACATAAGCGATCCTCGTGCTGGTTTCCGGTGCAGGCGGCATATTTTGCGGCAGACCGGGCGGGTTTATTAAACCTTATATGTATACTAGTGTTTTTGCCTTTTATTCACTTGTTTTCCCTGGAAATATTGCTGCCTGCTTTGCGGACAGAAAGACGAATATACTGAAACCGCAAAAATTATCAAAAAACAATTTTCCCCCTCGAAAAAGGTTGTTTTATTTGAAAAAATCGTTTGCTTGGTAGTCAATTATGCTTTAACTTTTCCGAAGTTCTGCCTACTGGCAGCAGTCTCGGAAGCTCGTTTGGGAGCTGATATTTATGGGTTCGAATCCCACCGTGAACACTCAATGGAAACTCTTTGATAGGTGTTCCCCCCACCTTGAGTTTCCATGACAGGAAGTGGCGTTGAGCTAAGCAGAAGTTTTCCCCCGACGTCTGCATAGCGAGTCACTCCTGTTTTTTTTGAACTCCTGGAATAAGCGATCTTGTTTCAGGAGTTTTTGTTTTTGGGAAACTTTTATTCTTGTTCTATTATATAATAGATGTAAAGAACGTTTGGCTTGCAACAGCATACTTTCAGTTGTATGTTAGCCCTGATCTTTGAAATGGGGACGAAATGGTCTCGACGGGATGTGAAGTAGGATGGATCGGCATGCCGGGATTTCTCATTACCCCGCAATTAGTGAGAGCATTTATTTAAATGCCGATTATAATTATTCCCTGGCAGCGTAACTTACGCTGCTCGTCTTCCTTAAACTTGGCCTGTTAGGGGTAAGGAAAGACGTCGCAATTAGCAGGACGATTTGCATGGTTTTCTGGTCTGTGTAAATCCGATTTACCGGAATCGCTTATGAAGGGCTAGCCGAACTGCCTGACATAAGTTAAATCTAATCGATCGGATAAGCATGTAGATGAACCATCAAACTCCTTCTCGGACCCGGGTTCGATTCCCGGCGTCTCCACAACTTGAAAGCGCCGTAACTATGTTGCGGCGTTTTTTATTTTATCAGACCTGTCAAATCAACAGCCTTCCAAATTTTTTATCCGAAAATACATTTTTTTCTGAAAAATTTCTTTCCCGGACAATTCACTAATACAGATCGCTTAAAAATTGCCGGGAGGAAAAAATGAAATTAAGTCTGATTATATCTAAGTGGATTTTTGCTGCAATTATTTTCCTGATGAATTTCGCCGTTGCCGGACATGCCATCCAGCTTCGGCACACCGCTTCTGAGGAAAACATCATTGAAGGGGGCACCGTTACAATAATTGACCATTGGTCAACGAATGATCAGTCGGGAATTGTGGTAATTCTAAATCCGGTTTGCCACTCAATAACAGGGACGATGGCGGCGGGTTTCTCAGCTGTTTATTATCCATCCATTGGACGATGGGGAATACGAACGGATGCAGCAACAGGCATCTCCGTTGGCACCGTATTTAATATTCTCACCCATCATTATGGACCGAACAGTTTCGTCCATACTGTTACTCCGGAAAATCTGAATGAACATACGACGATCATCGATCACCCATTGCTGAATGGCCAACCGAATGTTGTTGCTTTTCTAACACAACTGGACCAGGCAGAGACGCCGGCAACACTGCATCCGCTGGGGCTTTTTTATCATAATGGATTACAAAAATGGGGCATTTTTAACCAAAATGCTGCTTACATGGTCGAAGGTATGGCCTTTAATCTGGTAATCTTCTGGGAAAACGAAGATGTATTTACGCATATTGCAAACGAGAATAATATCTTGGGAAATGCGTCACGGTTGGATCATAATAGCACCAATAGAAATCCCAATGCCTTAATTCTTTCCACTCCCGTTTGGCGGTCAGATGGCAGCGGTTGGGTGCAATATGATTATTATTCCGGTGTGCAGTATAATCCCGAAGGGTGGTGGGAAATTGCTGGCCTGGGTAGCTTCGCGTCGATGCCGGAAGGGGCAGCATTCAATGTGGTAGTTGGAAATTCACCGGTGGGAATTTCGGGGGCCGTACCAGCTATCCCGAGCGAGAATACATTATCGCAAAATTATCCGAATCCTTTTAATCCGCAAACTAAAATCATCTTTTCCATAGTTGCTGAAGGCGATGTTCGCCTGGAAGTGTTCAATATCCTTGGACAGCGGGTAGCAATTTTACTGGACGAATGGCACTCACCCGGAGAACATGCGGTTGATTGGTATCCCGGGAGTAATATTCCCGGTGGTATTTATTTTTATCGGATTATCGCTAACAATTTTACCAATACCGGCAGGATGATATTAATGCGCTAGTCTAGATGTTTTCTGCTTTTATCCAGACATAAGAACCAAAGACATGTGCATCTATGCTTACAAAATATTGAAACACCTCTTTGCTGTAATAGCGGCCATCAAGGGCATTTAAGTGAAAGAAAATTTCCCCTCCCGGTTTCAGGGCAGGTTTTAGGGCCTGGAGAAATGTGCGCCATTTCGCTGCATTCCAGAGGGTGCCGTCCGGGTTTTGGTGAAAAGTGATCAGGAAAGCGGTGATTAAGTCAAATTGTTGCTCTAATGGCGGTAGTACTTGGTTTTTATTGATGCGATGCCCGATGTGTTTGCAGTCCCAGAGCTCAAAGATGTCCTTATGCAACGGCGTTTCGTTTTTATCAAACCCGATACAGTTATGCCCCAAATATTTACTTACCAGGGAAAAGTAGCCATAACCGCAGCCGATATCAAGAATGTCTAAGGGAGGTTTTTGGTCAAGCCTGAGGTAGAGGGCATGGGTCAAATTGAGTTTGGTCCGATAATGAATATCGCCATATTTTTTATATTGGAGCGGGTTGTCGTGCTTTTTCCATATTGCCTGAAATTTAGATAGATCAACCGTGTTAACAATTTGTTTGAACTGCTTATCAGCATTTCTTTTTGTGCTGATTTTAAAAAGGAAATCGGAAAGAAAAGATGCTTTGGAATCATGATGCTTGGCGATAAACAGGCGGCGTAATATTTTCGATCTCATAATCTAGCGGGGTCTCCAAAAGCGTAGGATATTTTGAGAAGCATGTGAAACAAGTTCAACAATTATTCACTTCGGACTTGTGATTACCTGCATCTAACAAATGTTCGACTTTTTTTCATTGAGATTACATAATCTCGTTAGAGTTTAACTGCTTTGATTGCTTCAATAATTTCCTCGCTCGTTTGGAAGCGCTGTTCAGGATTTTTTGCTAAACATTTTTCCAGAATAAAGTGCCAGTCGGAAGATAAATCCGGCCTTAATTCCGATAACGGAGGCGGGGTATAATTGAATATCGCATGAATCAGGGCCATTTCGTTTTCACCGGAGAAGGGCAGTTTATTCAGCAGCATTTCATATAGTGTAACCCCGAAAGAGAATATATCTACCCGATGATCTATGCGGGTGCCGGTAATCTGTTCCGGCGCGACATATCCTAACGTGCCCATCACTGTGCCCAGGTTAGTCATTGTTGTTACCAGGGAGGATTTGGAAAGACCAAAATCCATGATGCGTATCTTTTCGGATTCATCAAGCATAATATTTCCGGTCTTAATATCGCGGTGAATAATATTGTGCCGGTGGATTTCCGCAATGCCCTCAGCAATTCGCAGCAGCAAGTTTTGAACCTGGGCCTCCGGAAGGGGATGGTTTTCCTGAAGGAATTCTTTTAAGGTGCCCCCACTGAGATATTCCATCGCAATATAGCTTTGTTTCTCGGACTCCCCGATTTCCAGTACTTTTACAATATTCGGATGGGAAAATCCCGCGAGCAGGCGGCCTTCATTGTGAAAGCGCCGATGATTTTCCGGATCTTCCAGCAATGCTTCGCTCAGCAGTTTAATTGCAACGATACTCGAATCGCCGGTATCAATAGCTTTATAAACTTCACCCATTCCGCCTTTTCCGAGAAGGTTCAATAGCTTATAGCGGGAAATACGACGCGCGCGCAGGTTAATGAGCGACCGCCAATTTTTTACCACCCATTTGCCGCTAAAAAATAGACCAACCAAAGCAACCAGGTAAATAGCATAGGCCCAGCCGGTTTGCCAAAAAGGCGGGGTAATAATCAATGTTAGCGTCGTGCCTGCTTCATTCCAAAGACCATCATTGTTCGCACCAACAACCTGGAAAGCGTATCTGCCCGGTGGAACATCGGTATAAATTGCCAATCGACGATTGCCGCTGTTGACCCACTTTTTGTCAAATCCCTTCAGTTGGTAACGATATATGTTTTCACTCGATTGAGTATAATCAAGCGCAGCGAATTCGAAAGAGAAAAAATTGTCCGAATAGGGGATAATTAACTGTTTTTTATAGGTAATGACCGTATCCAGGGCGACGTCTTGCTCAAAAACTTTAAATGCTGTTAACACGACAGGCGGCACGTTAACATTTCGCTGAATGCTATCTGGGTAGAAGGCATTGAATCCATTGGTGCCACCGAAATACATTTTCCCATCACGGGTTTCCAGACAGCTGCCGGCAAAAAATTTATTGCTCTGCAAGCCATCTAAAAGATTGTAATTGTCGAAGCGTTTTTGTTCGGGGCGATACCGGCTGATGCCGCTGCCATTTAACAGCCATAGCATTTCGCTGCGATCTTCAAGAATCCCGGAAGTGACATTGTTGGGTAAACCATCCTGTTCGGTAAATCGCTGAAAATAATAAGCTTCTGGGCTTGCCGATTCTCCGGTCGCTGTCGTATCTATTAGCTGGTTTATGCCGCCATTCCAGGTCGTTAACCAAATGACCCCATTCTCCGTTTCAGTAATTCCGGTGACGAAGTTATCGCTAATACTGGCAAGGTCTTCCGGGTCATTACGATAATGAAAAAAATCTTCATCGCCAGGCATCAAGAGGTTTAACCCACCACCCCATGTGCAACCCCAAAGGCGACCTTTCTTATCCTGATATGCATTCCAAATAAGATTACTGCTAATGGTGCGGCTGCTTCCCGCTTTTTGGCGATATGCGGCAAGTCTTTTTTCCTCCGGAAAATACTGGAAGATACCACCGCCATCCCAGTCGACGCCAAAAAGGATGCTGCTATCCGGTAACTCCTGGGCAGAGCGAACCAGGTGCCTGCCGGGGAAGGGGAGTTTCAGAATTTGGAAGTTACCATCCGGGCTATACTGAAAAATATGTTTGCCCAATGTGCCAAACCAGCTATTGCCCACTCGGTCAAACAGAAATGTTTTTACCAGGGCATTTTCCAGCGAATCGGGAAAGATTTGCTGATGAAGATCCAGTTCAAACTCATTGGTCTCAGGGGTAAAACGATGGATCCTGCGATTGGCTGAAAGCCATATTCGCCCCATTAAATCTTCGGCGACGGCAGCAATCCGATTGTCACTGGTGCTAGCGGGCGCATTTGGATAGGGTTTATAATGTTCAAATCCGGGGCGATTGAGATTGACCAGATTTAAGCCTTCATTGCTGCCAATCCAGAGTTGCTGACTGCGATCAATATATAATTTAGTTACCCGATCACTGTTTAGAACGCCGCCCGGTATGTCATCCTGCCGGAAATGTTGTAGCTCGTTATTACTTAGATCCAATCGGTAAAGCCCGGTCGCGGAAGCGGTTAACCAGACACCCTGTCGGGAATCTACCTGCATTACGGAGATGGTGATGCCTTTAAATCTCGGAAAAATAATATCCAGTTGCCAGCGCTGTATTTCGCCGGTTAGAAAATCCAATTGCGCCAGTTCATGACCGGACAATACCCACAATTTATGATGCCCGGGTTCGAGAAAATAGGTTTGAATCGGAGGGAGCGCTTGACTTGAATTTGGGAAAACATCGGAAAAATCCAGTTGATGGAATACCTCTGTAGATGGTATAAAAATATTCAGCTTGCTATCATTATTCCATATATGCCCGGGGGATAATTGCCGCCAGACTTCCGAGGGAATATTTCGCCAGGGGGTAGTATGGAACCTGTTTTCCGGGTGACTAAAAATTATTTTTGTTTCACCAGCCGCGGTTAGGGTTGTTTCCAGTTTATTGACCCCATTCGCTGTTACCAGCCATTCAGTACCGGAATTTCCCAGGGCTGCATAAATCAGGGTATTATCATCAATCGTAGAATTATCATTCGGATCATGTTGGAAATGACTAAATCTGCCGGTGGTTAAATCCAATCGATTAATTACCGAATTCAGACAGCCAATCCATAGCGTCCCATTCTCCAAAGGCGCAACATAGCTGATAATGTTTGCTGATAAAGTGTTGGAATCATAAGGCTTATGTCGATAAGTTGTTGTGTTGTAGCCATCGTACGAATAAAGCCCTGTTTCCGTCCCAAACCATAAAAAGCCAGTGGGATCCTGCTGTATTGTTTTAATGACAATACCACGTGGAAGGCCGGGAACATAAGGTGCTTTAAAAAGCGGGCGAAGGTCATCTGCAAAACCGGAAGAAATTAAAAACAGTGTACATACAGTCAGCATGCCGGATTGGCAGGATTTCACCAGTAAATTTTTGATTGAAGTTAGCCGTTTCATTTCCATACCAACAAGCAAGCGGTGAGAATTCGTATGCTGTCTGAAATTTAGCGTTTTTGCAACTAATAAACAAACTGCAGCAAATTGCTGAGGGTTTTCGTAACGCGACTCAAAATTTTCTATGCACGATTTTATTTCCGCGCTTTTTTTTTGCAGTTTATGAAGCTAAATTTATCAAATATATATTGTAAATAATACACAAAGTAGATTCCTGAGGCATTATGGCGAACAATTTTCCCCTTCCAGAACATTTTAAACCGGAAAAAGCCGGCGAAGTATGGCGAGTTGAATATGAGCAACTGGCCGTTTCAGCCCGCGATTGGACCGAGCAAAATGGCATTTCATTCGCAGCAAATGATGAATTCAAAATTGGGCTGTTGTTGGTAGATGTTCAAAATACTTTTTGTATTCCGGGATTTGAATTATATGTCGGTGGACGATCCGGTAACGGTGCCGTTGAGGATAATCAACGCTTAAGTGCGTTCATCTACAAAAATATTGGCGCAATTACCAGAATTATTCCCACACTCGATACGCATCAGGTAATGCAGATTTTTCACAGTCTCTTTTTTGTCGATGAAAATGGTAAGCACCCCGGGCCTTATACAATGATCAGCGCAGAAGATATCGCCGAAGGACGCTGGCGATTTAATGAGGCACTTAGTGCTAATTTGCAAATGTCCGCCGATGATGCCAATTCCCACCTCCGGCATTACACCGGGGAGTTGGCGAAGAAAGGGAAATTCACACATACGGTCTGGCCGTATCATGCCATGCTCGGTGGCATTGGTCATGCACTTGTATCTATTATCGAAGAAGCGGTCTTCTTTCACAGTATTGCTCGCAATAGCCAACCTGACTTTCAAATGAAAGGAACCCACCCTTTAACCGAAAATTATTCGGTACTGCAGCCGGAAGTAGCGAAAGATCGGGGTGGAAACATCCTGGTGGCGAAGAACGAGGCGCTATTGAAACGACTGGAGGAATACGATGCTGTAATTGTTGCCGGTCAGGCAAAAAGCCATTGCGTTGCCTGGACTTGCGATGATTTAATGCAACATTTCCAGAGAACAAATCCAGCCTTCCTGGAAAATGTCTATTTACTGGAAGATTGTGCCTCGCCGGTGGTAATACCGGAAGTCATTGACTTTACCGATGCCGCTGCTGATGCCTATGACAATTTTAGCAATGCCGGGATGCATATTGTTCGAACTGATACACCGATAACAGAATGGCCGGGTAAAATAGGTCGTTTCGCCGGTTGATCAAGTTTCCATTTATCCGGAGAGCGTTGCAGGGAAGTAAAACATCCGGTTTCCAATTCACCTTTATGAGGCAATAATTATGAAAGCAACCGATCGCGCTATTGCAGAGGGAATTCTTTTTACCGATCAGTATCAATTGACGATGGGGCAGGTTTATTTCCGGATGGGACTGCATGAGAAAGAGGCGCTCTTTGATCATTTCTTTCGCAGCTATCCCAATTACGGCATGCATCAGGCAGGTTATTGTATCAATGCCGGGTTAGAATGGTTGCTGGACTGGATGGAAACAGCAGCTTTTCGCGAGGCAGATATTGCCTTACTCCGTCAGCAGAAGAATCACGTCGGAAAACCGATGTTTGATGAAGCTTTTCTGAAATGGCTGAAGAATGATTTCAATTTACAACGATTGTCGTTGCAGGCGATTCCGGAAGGACGGGTGGTTCATCCCAATGTGCCGTTAACAATTGTTCGCGGTCCGTTGGGGATTGCGCAAATTCTCGAAACAGCCCTTTTGAATCAATTAAATTTCCAGACACTTATCGCAACCAAGGCAGCGAGAATTCGGGAAAGCGGCAACGGTCAGCTAATGCTCGAATTCGGTCTGCGCCGCGCCCATGGACTGGGAGCCAATGCCGGCGCTCGTGCTGCGTTAATCGGGGGAGCGGACTTTACCTCGAATGTTGGTATTTCCCATGTGCTTGGATATCCACCGAAGGGTACCCATGCGCATAGTATGATCCAGACATTTTTGGCAATGGGAGAGGGGGAGCTGGAGGCATTCCGGGCATATGCGGAGGTTTACCCCGATGATTGTGTGCTGCTGGTGGACACGATCGATACCCTGAACAGCGGCGTGCCAAATGCAATTAAAGTGTTCGAAGAGCTTCAGAAAAAAGGACATAAACCAATCGGTGTTCGGCTGGACTCCGGTGACCTCGCTTATCTAAGCATTCAGGTGGCAAAAATGCTAAATGCCGCTGGTTTTCCCGATACCTCAATTGTTTTATCCAACAATCTGGATGAACTGGTTGTTTGGCAAATTGCCACTCAGATCCAGGAAGAAGCCCCGCGGTACGGCGTCGACCCGGATCATCTATTGCAACGCCTGATTTATGGCGTCGGCACCCGGTTAATAACCAGCAATGGCGCGCCCAGTCTTGGTGGCGTTTACAAACTGGTGAGCCTGAAGAACAACGGAAAGTGGGTGCCTGCGATTAAGATTTCCGAAACGCCGGGCAAAACGCCAAATCCCGGCAATAAAAAAGTTTGGCGCCTTTACGACAAAAGGGGCAATGCCACTGCCGACCTCATCGGGTTGGATACTGAAAAGCCGGCTGACATGGATCAGTTAACCCTTCGACACCCGTTGCAGGCCGCAAAGAGCCGACAAATGGACGGCACTAAAATTTCCAGAATTGAACCGCTGCTAGTGGATATTTTTAAGGATGGCAAGCGGGTATACGACCTGCCGGATATCGAAACGATCCGTCAAGTGCGGCAGGCGGATGTTGGCCGACTGGACCCCGGAATTCGCCGCTTAATGAATCCGCACATATATCATGTTTCCATATCCCAGAAACTGTGGGAAATGCGCGATGGACTGGTGCGCTCTTTTCGGAAAAACCCTGCGAAATGATTGTTGATCGTTGTTCGTTGTTCGTTGATCGTTTTTTAGTTGGGCTGGATCCCTATGCTAGACAAACGGAAAGACATGAAATGGGGGGATTTGAAAGCCACTTTAACATAGCGTTTAACGAAGAACGAACAACGAACAACGAAGCAAAACACCGGTTAAGAAATATATTTTAAATCGTTCCCGAAAATATTATACTGCAATGAAGTTTGATTACTAATTAAAGGAGCAGTCATGAGTTATAATGTTGAGCGTATTCGTAAGGAATTTCCATCACTGGCGGTGGAGGATAGCGGTCGGGTTCGTACTTATCTGGATAACCCTGCCGGTACCCAGGTTACTCAACGGGTGATTGATAATACCCATAATTACTTTATGAATATGAATGCCAATTCCGGTGGTTATTTTCGGACCTCATTGGAAACATCCCGCCTGTCTGATGAGGCGCGTCAGGCGACTGCAGAACTGCTCAATGCCAACTCTCCCCGGGAAATTGTTTTTGGTCCAAATATGACCACACTGACGCTCTCGCTTTCCCGCTCTCTGGGAAAATGGTTCAAGGCTGGTGATGAAATTGTGCTTTCCCGGATGGATCACGATGCGAATGTGAATCCCTGGCTGCTCCTGGCGGAAGATCTCGGCTTAAAAGTGAAATGGCTACCTTTCAATCTCGACACCTATCGCTTTGATTTAGATAAACTTACAGGGTTGTTAAATGGCCCGGTGAAGCTGGTAGCGGCAACTTATGCCAGCAACGCTTTAGGGACCATTAATGATGTAACAAAGATTGCTGCAATGGCGCGGGAGGCTGGTGCGCTTTCCTTTATCGATGCCGTTCAATACGTCCCCCATGGACCGACAGATGTTCAGGCGATCGGTTGCGATTTCCTCGCCTGCTCCGTGTATAAATTCTTTGGCGGCCATCAGGGAATTCTTTGGGGAAAAGAAGCGCTTCTCGAGGAGCTCCCGGCTTATAAGGTGCGCCCTGCCAAAGATGCAACACCGTATAAATTCGAAACAGGTACCCCCAGCTACGAAGGTCAGGCCGGTACTTTAGGCGCAATCGAGTATCTTGCCTGGGTAGGGGAGATGTATGGTAATGGATTCCAAGCCGATCTGCCGCATTTCACTGGCCGTCAGCAGAACATTCATGCCGGGATGATGGCGATAAGAAGTTATGAGAAAAAACTGAGTGCGCATTTGATTGCCGGTTTAACGAATATTCCCGGGGTAAAAATACACGGTGTAACAGATCCTGCTGAATTCGAATGGCGGGTGCCGACAATCGCCTTTACCCGGGAAGGATTTACCCCGCAGCAAATCGCCAAACGACTGGCTGAAGAAAATATTTTCGTCTGGGATGGCGATTATTACGCGGTTGAAGTTGTAAATGCGCTGGGGCTCAGCGAAAGCGGTGGCATGGTTCGGGTTGGCCCGGTACATTACAATACGACTGCTGAACTGGACAGATTGTTGAATGTGCTGGCGGAAATGTAACAGGAGTAAAAGTGAGCGGACAAGCGCAGCAGGAAATCGTTGAAATTGGTCGGCGAATTTACCAGAAGGGATACATTTCCGCAACGGAAGGAAATCTCAGCATCCGCCTGGATGAAGATAGAATTCTTGCTACTCCCAGTGGATTGTGCAAGGGAGATTTAGCCCCTGAAGATTTGGTAACGATCGATACGATGGGAAACCATTTGGCCGGTAACCGGAAAGCGTCTTCGGAAATTCTGATGCATTTGGAAGTTTATCGGCAGCGCCCGGATGTAAAAGCTGTTGTACATGCCCATCCACCATTATGCATTGCCCTGATGCTGGCCGGAAAAGGACTGGATGAACCGATCCTGGCGGAAAGTATCATCATACTGGGCAAAATACCTATTGCACCCTACGCCCGTCCATCGACCCCGGAAGTGCCGGCATCAATTCGCGAGCTAATTCATCGTTCTGATTGCCTTTTGCTGGATCATCATGGTAGCTTAACTGTGGGGAATAGCTTACGGGAGGCTTGCCATAAGCTGGAGACGATGGAACATACGGCGAAGTCTTATCTGGCGGCATTACAGTTAGGAAATGTCCGCACTATCGGCAGGGATGAAATTGATGAATTGAATTTTTTACGGGAAAATGTTTACGGCATTAAATCGCGGATTATTCCGTTTTGATCACTGACGCGAGTGGTCTTGTTAGTGTAGCAGCACCATCTTTTTAATCTTCGAAAAATCTTTCGCCTTTAACTCATAAAAATAGATGCCACTGGGTAGCCCTTGCCCAATATCGTTATTCCCTTCCCAGGTGACCCGGTAATCGCCGGCGGCTAATTCTTCATCTACTAATGTTTTTACAACCTGCCCAAGCGTATTGTAAACAACCATACGAACCTGTGATTGCTCCGGTAATTCAAACATTATGGTTGTAAACGGATTAAATGGATTGGGATAATTTTGATGAAGCACAATGCTCTCCGGCACCTCATTCTCATTACCAGTGGCAATAATATCTTCTGTGATGTTGATCTGCAGCGGCAGCGTCAGGAGTGGTTGTTCCGGATCATTACTCTGAAAGACAAGATTGATTTTATACTCACCAAGCGGTGCTGCGTTGCTATTAATTTGCAACTTTATCGTCGCCTGTTCCCCGGGAGAGAGGTATTGTGCGGCATTCGCTATAACAACCGACAATGGCCGTCGAAAGAGAATGGATTGTCCATCAGCTAAAGGCTCATCAGGAATAAGCAGTTCATAATCACCATCTGGCTGCAGCCCGGTTTGGAAGCCCGGATCTACGCCTTCCGGTAGCTGATAGTTAAAGCGAATATCACCAGTGGTAAATAAAATTGCCTGGAAAGAGACAACGCTACTGCTGCTTTCCTGTATGAGGTTTTCCCAGGTGATGACTTGCGTGGTGGCATTTTCGACCACGTAAACCCGGCTATTGCCTTGCAGAGCGAATTTATCCTGTAGCGCTAATAGCGCTGGACTGTCCCCGGTGATCATATTGCTGTCTTTTTCCGAATGATGTAGCGATAACCAGCCATTTTCATGGATCTTTATCGTTGAATAACTCTGGTCAAAAAAGGGAAATCCATCGGGAAAAGAAATTAATTGTGCCGGTGAAGTTGATCGAAAATCAATTGGCCGAATTTCTTCTTCCGAAAATGTCAACCAATGCGTCGCCTCAGTCGCTTCCGGAATTGTTTGTGTTAGATGGTAGCTGAAAATGGGAATCTCGTATGCCGTCAGTGTCTTATCGTAAATTCGCGATTCCGGCAATGAGGCAGCATATATCAGCTCACCGGCGCCATCGTTGGCAATGGAAACATTAATCGTATGCTGATCGTGAGTTGCCAGGGAAATGCCGACAGAATCTACCGCCAAACGAATTTCCGGGGAAAGCTGTGCAATCGCACTCATGATAACCGTTTGCCGGGGATGTGCCGGATCGTTCGACCAAATCACCAATGTATCTTCAAATGCTCCTTCTTCGGTTGTATGAAAAGAAACCTGAAGATTTTTCTCCTGCTGCGGAGGAATGATCATTTGCGCTTCGTCTGTAAGAAATAGCTGCTTGCCGGTTTCCAGACGAAAAATCTTTAATGTGTCCAGGCCGCCATTGCGAATATTTAAATCCGCCGTTTGCGATTGGTCAACGAGGACCTTGTTAAATGCCAGGGTATCTGCTGATAGCTGCAGACGGGCGCCGCTGTGAACTTTCAAAGTAAGCAAGTGCCGCCAGGATTCTCCATCTTCAGTTCTCATATCAACCATCAGCGGGATATGCGTTAGCACTTCGATGTCCGGAGAAGCCCGTAATTGAATCTGATCTGTAAGAAAACTACCGTTCGCAGGTATAAAATCCGCGAAAAAGTTAGCGGAAAGAACCTCTAATTGCGGGTCATTGGAAGATAAAGTCACCGACAGATTTTCTGCCGCATTATTGGCGGGATTCGTCAGCGTCATCACCAGGGATACAGTTTCTCCGGCTTCAAATACACCATTAAAATTACTCAGCGTATCCGCTACCCGCCAATCTGAAGCAATAACATATGGTTCTTCGCTGTGAAGCAGCCCACCTTCGACAGCATCAAGATCAAAGCCAGCATCCGCTGTACCGGAGAAGCCGTCAGCGTCATCTTCGAGGCGGACATAGCGGAATTCACTGACGTTATAATCTGCCAGATCAAATTCACTGCTGCCAATGCCGCTGCCGATAAATTGCCAGGGCCCTTGCCAGTGGCGGGCAACAGATAAATGGAATCCCTCTTCCGACTTACTGCCATCTGTAATTTTTAAATCGTTGCCGGGAAGGTCGTAAAGTGTTTTGCCCATGTCAATAATTACCCAGCCATTTCTGCCCAGGGAATAGTATCGATTGTCGGGAGCAGCAAGTGCCCGGTAGGTGAGTCCTTCATCGGAATAGTTGTTTCCGGGAATGCGAGTGGCTATTACCTGATAACCGAATGTCCCCGGGCTTGGCTGTAATGCTAAATCGAGCGTCGCCTGCCCGCTGTCCGGCACTATGAATCCCGATATTATTTTTTCCTGAAAACCATTAGCGGAAACTTTAACAGTGTATTCACCAGGTAAAAGAATCTTATGGAAATCGCCAACTAATGGATCGGAATATACCGGCCAAAGTTCGCTCTCTTCATTGCGAAACCAGATTGTTGCAGCGACTGGCGAAGCATCCGTTGCGGAAACGACTTTACCATGAGCGCCTTTTCCTGCCATTTCCAGTAGATTGAACATTGCCGGCCGGTTGCGTTTGTAAAATTTATTTACGTCGTCTGCATCGGGAGCTTTGTCTTCGGAAATCTCCATCGTCCAGCTAAGCGTACCACGTAAACCGTAGTAGCTGTCCTTTGCACTACCGTTTATCGGGTATAGCTGTTTGAAGCCCTGGCCATAATAAAGGATGTCATATTCCGAGGTGCTGGCATAGCTGGTTGCGAGAAAATTAATTGCAGCATAGTCCGGGCAGGCATTCGGACGATAACTCCAGGGATAGGAGATCATTTCCGTGCCGGCATGGATAGATTGCATAAATACAAACTGATGATCGTTTAGCCAGTTGAAAACTGCCCGGGTTTCCGGTTGGGAATAGGGGAGCTTGCTGCCGCCCCAATTGTCCCACATATATCCCCAATCCCGGTTAAGATCAACATGGTTGCCATTGCGCCGGGTGAGCGATTGCCGGCCATCCGGATTCACAAATGGGAATATCCAGATTTCCCGGGTATTGACGAGTTTGGTGATGCGTTTGTCCTTGCCGTAACGCTGGCAAAGCTCTTCAATGAACATCATCAGAATTTCCCCGCTGATAATCTCATCGCCATGATGACAGCCATCGAAAGCGACTTCCGGTTCTGCTTCGTCCTGCAAAACATTGTCACTGATTTTGATCGCAAAAAGCTGACGGCCTTCAACGCTGAGGCCATAGCTGACTTTTTGAATAATTGTCGGATAACGACTAACGAGACTGTCCGTTAATGCATTCGCCGAATAATAATCGTGATAGCCGGCGATTGCCTGGCTTTGCATTAGTCGTCGGGTATAGGCGGCCATATCGGCAATAATGATCTCTGGCGAGATGCCCAACTGCTGCAGGCGGCTATATTCTTGCGGAATAACATACAGGTAAAGAGAAGGGAGCTGGATATGTTCGACTTCGATGCCAAGTGCCATGATGCGCTTCATATCGCTGGGGGTGACATCGTCGATGCGAATGCGCATCTCACCATCACGCCATTCGGCCAGCAATAGCACGGGCAGCAGGAGAAAAAGTAAAATATATCGGCGCAGTCTCGGTGTGATCATTCAACCCTGAACTTGTTAATCCAACATCTTAATTCTCGTTAAACGCTCATTTGGCGTATTGGGTTCAATCCGCTGTATTTTATCATACATTATATACTTCTCTATTAAATTGATTTTCATCAAAATTGTCAACAATAGAATCGAAGAATTTTCCAAAATCATCTTCTGAAACCCTTTTTCCAACAGGTGCTTCCGGATTTCAGCAAAAATCCTGTTTGAAGAGATATTTTAAAGGGATTTTTATTTTTACTGTTGGCAAACCTGATGGTGGGGCTTTATATTAGGCGGCTGTGACTTCCTAATGAAGGGAAGCATAAAACCATTAATTAACGAGGAATTTGTTAGATGAGTGACGAAGTTAAACAAGAACAGGCTGAAACCAAGGAAGTTCAGACTGAAACCCAGGCTGTGGAAGCAGTCGCCACGGAAGGTGGATTTACCCCCGGTCAAGTCGTAAAACTGGAAGATTTAGAACGACTGATGGCTGAAGAAACCGGCGGACAATCAGCAGAATTGATGGCGCTTTATGATAAGAGCTTTGAAAGATTCAAGGAAGAAGAAATCGTTTCCGGTCAAATTTCGGAAATCGGTGCAACCCATGTAATTGTGGATATGGGCTTCAAGAGTGAAGGTATTCTCCCCATCGAAGAGTTTATCGATATCGAGAAATTCAAAGTTGGTGACGAAGTAGAATTATTCCTGGAATCTCCGGAAGATGTTGATGGCAACATTCAGGTTTCCCGCCGCAAGGTATACTTCCTGCGCACATGGGATCGCCTGATGAGCAAATACGAAAGCGGAGAGCAAATCGAAGGTCGTATTACCCGCCGCATCAAAGGTGGTTTTGTTGTAGACCTGGACGGTGTGGATGCATTCCTGCCTGGTTCCCAGGTTGATGTAAAGCCGATTCGCGATTTCGATGCTTTCGTTAATAAAGGATTGAACCTTAAGATTGTAAAAGTAAATGCACAGCGGAAAAATATCGTTGTTTCCCGTCGTGCGATTATTGAGAAAGAGCTGGAAAGCAAGCGTTCCGATATTCTCAAAACACTGGAAAAAGGCCAGGTGCGCCGCGGTGTTGTCAAGAATATTACCGATTTCGGTGTGTTCATCGATCTTGGTGGCGTGGACGGATTGCTCCACATTACAGACCTTTCCTGGGGCCGCGTAAATCATCCGAGCGAGCTGGTGAAGCTCGATGAGGAGATTGACGTGATGATCCTCGACTTCGACGAGAACAAATCTCGTATTTCTCTCGGTCTGAAGCAACTGAAGCCACATCCGTGGGAAAATATCGCCGAGCGTTTCCCGGTTGGCTCCAAAGTTAAAGGAAAAGTTGTTAGTTTGACTGATTACGGCGCATTTGTAGAGCTGGAGCATGGCATTGAAGGCCTGATCCACGTATCTGAAATGAGCTGGTCTCACCATATTAAAAATCCCGCACAAATTCTTAAAGAAGGTGAAATTGTTGAAGCTGTATTGCTCAGCATTGAACCCGATGAAAGAAAAATCTCTCTCGGTCTGAAGCAGTTGACGCCGGATCCCTGGGAAGATATTGAAAACAAATACCCGGTTGAAAGTAAGCACAAGGGTGTTGTACGTAACCTGACCCCGTTTGGTGCCTTTGTTGAGTTGGAAGAAGGCGTTGACGGACTGGTTCACATTTCCGATCTCTCCTGGACGCGTAAAATTCGCCACCCAAGTGAAGTTATCCGCAAGGGCGAAGAGATCGAAGTGGTTGTGCTGGATATCAACAAGCACGAACGCCGCATTGCCCTTGGTCATAAGCAGGTAGAAGAGAATCCCTGGAATGCCTTTGAAGCTGCTTACCAGGTAAAAACTGAAGTACGTGGCAAGATCGTTCGCTTGATTGATAAAGGCGTTATCGTCAGCCTGCCGTTGGGCGTAGATGCTTTTGTGCCGCTGAAAGAACTGGGCAAAAACAACATCAAACGCGCTGCGGATCACTTCAAAGTCGGTGATGAATTACCGCTGGCTGTTGTTGAGTTCGATAAGGAAAACAAGAGAATCGTTCTCTCTGTTACCGAATACCTGAAGGGTAAGGAAAAGGAAGTTGTCGATGATTATCTCACCGAACACTCCCTGACGCCGACCACTCTGAAGGAAATGGTCGACGACGTGCCGGAACTGGAAGAATCTCCGGAAGAAGGCAAAGGCCGTAAGTCTTCTGCGAAAAAGAAAGATAAAGAAGAAGCTGCTGAAGAAGCACCGGCTGAAGCTAAAGAAGAGGCTAAAGAAGAAGCTGCTGCTGAAGAAGCACCGGCTGGAGAAGCTGAAGCCGAAGCTAAGCCGAAGAAGACGACACGGAAGAAGAAAGCCGACGACAAAAAGGAAGATGCTGAAGAAAAGAAGGATGAGAAATCCGAGGCAGACGGCGAATAAGCTGACTGTTATACATTTTCCAATTCGAAAAAGGCGCTCTTTTGAGCGCCTTTTTCATTTTAGCGGAGAATCACTTGACTTCCCGATTGTTCCCCCATATTTTTCTGGATAGCATCTTTTCGAAGACAATGATAACAGCTTTGATTACGGCTAACTGTTGGGGAGCGCAACGAATGTCGGTAATAGACCTGCCTTTGTATCGAGACAAAAGAGTAGAAATTTGGTGTCAGGATAAAATAGATGCAGACCGCCCATTGTTTATCATGGCACATGGTGCTGGTAATAATATGGACACCGCATTTCTCACAACAATTTCAAACCATCTGCAAGAACGAAATATCAATATCGTTCGCTTTAACTTCCCTTACATGGTTGCCGGGAAAAAAATTCCTGATCGGTCGGAAATACTGGAGGATGCCTGGAAATTGGTGATCGAGTGGGCAATCAGTAATTTGAAATTCTCCGGATTGTATATCGGAGGTAAAAGTATGGGGGGGCGGATAGCCACCATGGTTGCCAATGAATTCCCCCATTTGAACGGATTGATATTTCTCGGATATCCGTTACATCCCCCCGGGCGTTTTGATGATATTCGGGATAGTTATCTTTTTCCATTAATGCTGCCGATGTTGTTTATTCAGGGCACCCGCGATGGCCATGCCCGCATGGATTTATTGCAAAGTACCCTTAACGACTTAAGAGATCGTGCAACTTTGCATTGGGTCGAAGGTGGCGACCATTCATTTAAAGTGTTGGTCCGCCAGGGCGTTAGCTATCCGGCAGTACTGGAAAATGTGTCCGTCAAAGTTGCGGACTGGATTGAGGCAACCCAGCTGAAGCATGGCTAAACGAAGCGTCTATTACAGTGTGCTGAACATGGGGTTGGGACATGCTGCCCGAAGTTTACCAATCATCCGCGGATTTATCACACGGGGTTGGCGTGTAATTATCGGTAGTAATGGCCGCGCCCTGCGTTTTCTCGAACACGAACTACCGGAAATAGAAACTGTTGTTACTCCGGATTATGCGATTGAATATTCCCGCGGCCGTTGGCTTATCCCCAAATTAATGCTTCAGGCACCTCTTGTATTGACACGAATTGCAGAAGAACGAAAACTTACCAACCATATCGTCGAAAAATACTCCCCGGGCATAATTTTCAGCGACCATTGCTACGGCGCCTATCATCGTAGTGTTCCCAGCTATTTTTTAACACATCAGGTCTATTTTGCAATGCCGGCCGGCATGGATGCATTCGCACATTTTGCCGCTCTTGGCAATTTTTACTTTCATAAAAAATTCCGGAAAGTAATTATTCTTGATGAGAAAGGAACAGACGGAGGACTGCTTTCCGGTGCATTAAGCAGACATCCGGAAAATCGAACGACTTATGCCTATGCTGGAATCATCTCCAGTGTTGAAAAAAAAGAGTCTGATTCAACGCTGGATTTACTGGTGTCGATTTCCGGGCCGGAACCACAGCGAACATTGCTGGAAAGCCGTATACTGTCTGAAATAGAAATGATACCGGGAAAAAAAGTAGTCGTGCTCGGGAAGAGTGAATCTACTGCACGTTTAAAGGATGATGAAGACTTGCAGGTATTTTCCCATTTGTCTCGCGAGGAAATATCCACTTTGATTAATAATGCGAAAATGATCGTTTCCCGGCCAGGCTACACAACGCTAATGGAGCTTGCTGAATCCGGAAAAAAGGCATTGTTTATTCCCACTCCGGGGCAAACTGAGCAGATATATCTTGCGAGCAGATGCCAGGAAAAAAAATGGTTTCATGCCGTATCGCAGGATGAATTAAAGCTAGCGGAAGATTGTGCAACAGCAAATAAATATCCCGGTGTTTCTATGCGTGGCGCGACAGAGAAAACATTATCGACGATTTTTGAGAATATTTTGGAAATTTGATACAATTGACCGTATTATATCAAATCTGGGTGCTATATTTAAGGGAAATGAGATTTGCAAAATAAGCATTGAACGGCACCTCCCGTTTAAATTCGGAGGAATTCATTGCAAGAGTTTACTATGAAAATGAATCGAAAATATTGGGCTCGCCTCGCAACATATTTGCTTGCTATAGTGGCCTTAACTGTAATGATGGCGTGTAGTTCATCCGGGCGGGATCGTTCCGTTCATGTGGATCCGGAACGCACGACATACCGTTATTATTATCAGGCAGAAGATTTTATCGGCGCCGGAGATTTTCAATCTGCGCTGGTTAGCTTGGATTCAGCGCTATACTACAATCCGGGACTGGCAAATATACACAATATTAGAGGTTGGGTATATGAACAGTTGGAAGATCCGGATTCTGCAAAAGCATCCTATCTTCGCTGCCTCTCCTATCAGAGCTCTCATCCGATGGCGCTATCCCGCTTAAGTGAGCTGTATTTATCCGAAAAAGAATATGAAACTGCTGCCAATTTTCTTAAGCGGATTGCCGGAAATTACCCGGATTCAACCGATGTGCACCTAAAACTGGCCGGTATTTATTACGAATTGGAAAACTCTTTGCTGGCAATGGATCATTTACGGGCGTATCTGAAAGCCGTACCGGAACCAAAGGCTGATTATTGGCGCTGGCTGGGAAAGGTTTATTATCAAACCAAAGATTATAAGAATGCAATTACACCCCTGGAAAAGTATACAGAACTTGTTAAAGATGACCCTGATGGGCATAAGTTTTTAGGCTTTGCACTTTTTGAAAGTGGTAATTATGACGCGGCACTTTCTGTACTCAACGAAGCGGATCGACTTTCCCGAAACGATCCGGCCGTTTATTTATACCGCGCTCGCTACTTCCTGGAACGAGATAAACCCGATGCGGCAATTCAGCAATTAACGCTTTTGGAAAAAGTTGAACCGAAAAACCTGGAAATGTTATACAACCTCGGCGTGTTAAAATACAAAAAATCCTATTTTCCGGAAAGTATGGGATATTTTGAAAAATTGATACGTATAAAACCCGATTACTGGGACGCATATCGTTTTATGGGTTTCCTGGCAGAACGTGAAGAAAAATATTCGGAAGCCCGGGAATACTATAAGCAATATCTGGATAATAGCAACGAACAGGACAGTGAAGTTCTCCAGCGGTTCGAAGCGATTTCTCTCGGTGAAGATAATTGACAAAGTTATGATGGATCAGATTGGCCGATTTGCTTAAACGATGATAAATCGAGGAAAATTATGAAACTTTTGTTATGTATTGCCCTGCTCATCTCACTAACCTTTACTTCCATTATCGCGCAGGATAATTCAGAGAATCTTGGAGAGCTGTCTGTTAAAATCGGAGAAGCTGCTGCCCATAATTATCAGGTCGAAAAGATTGGCTTTTATGAGAATGTGAGCGTGAAGTATGATACAACCCTCCAGGTCCGTAATGATGACGGTATGCAGTTTTACTATTACCCACAGTTACATGCTGGCGACGATTATTATCTCCATCTAATGCTTACAAATGAAGAAACGGATGTAAACCTGCCGAAATATGAAGTTTTTATCAATCTGGGTAAAGAAATAGCAGATTCGATTACCTATAATTTTGATGGGGCAGACTCCAGCATTTTCTTTATGGCGAATGGAGAGTTTATAACCAATCAGATTTATGCCAGTAATCAAAACGGCTCGTTGTCGTTAACGAAACGCTTATTTAATACCGGCCTCGATGCCAATATGCAATCCCGTTTTGATTTACAAGGCGCTGATGGACAATCTTCGTCCGTTGAAATCGCAGGCGATTTGTTTATTGCTAAAAGTGAACTGCAATCTGGTGATGCTACCAATATTTCTCCAACAACCGGTAGCAATAATATCCTGAAAAATTTTGCATATGCAGCAGTCGCTGGAATTGTTATTGCCCTGGCGGTTTTCGGACTATGATCCAATCCTGGAAAAAAGTGATTTGCCATGTTGATATGGATGCTTTTTTCGCAGCGATTGAACAGCTGAAAAATCCTGAATTACGTGGTCAGCCGGTCATTATTGGTGCTGACCCGAAAAAAGGACGGGGGAGAGGGGTTGTATCGACTGCTTCCTATGAGGCACGCGTCTTTGGTGTTCATTCCGCGATGCCAATTTCCAAAGCCTACAAATTATGCCCGCACGGCATTTACGTTAAGCCAAAAGGGCAACTTTATTCTGATTATTCCCGACAGGTCATGAGTATTCTCGATGAGTTTACGCCACAAGTGCAGCCCGTAAGCATCGACGAAGCTTTTATGGATGTTAGTGGCAGCGTACACTTGTTTGGTTCCGTGGAAAAGATTGGCAGTGAGATTCGGCGGCGAATCTTCGAAGAAACAGGCCTGACTGCCTCAGTAGGTATCGCACCTTCGAAAAGCGTGGCTAAAATTGCCTCCGACTATCAGAAACCGGATGGTATGACGATTGTCCCACCGGAAAATGTTCAGGAGTTTCTCGATCAACTGCCGGTAACGAAGCTTTGGGGCGTTGGTAAGAAAACCTTTGCCAACCTGGAAAAACTCGGTATCACCACGGTACGGCAGCTGCGGGAATTTCCGTTGGACCTGCTTACCAAAAAATACGGAAAAATGGGACCTCACCTTCATCGTATGGCCCGGGGAATTGACGAACGGGAAGTGCATGACCGGGATCCGGTTAAATCGATTAGTCATGAAACCACTTTCCGGGAAGATCATACAGATCTGGAGTTGCTCTCCGCAACATTATTGTCATTATCGGAAAACGTCAGCGTTCGTTTGCGCAAGAAAACCCTTCGCGGGAAAACCATTCAGTTAAAAATTCGATATGAAGATTTTTCAACCTTCACTCGCCACAAAACGCTCGCTCACCCAACAAATTTGACAGACGAGATTTTTCGTATAAGTAAAAGCTTGTTTGATGAATTCTACAAAGGCCGCCCGGTTCGTTTGATTGGGGTTGGCGTTAGCCAGTTGATCGACGAAAATAAAATGCAAACCAGCCTCCTGGATGTGGAAAATGAGCGCAAAATGACTCTGGAAAAAGTGATGGATAAGCTCCAGGAAAAGTTCGGCAAATCCGGCCTTACCCATGCGGATACCCTTTCTGCGCGAAAAAAGCGCAAATCCTCCTCAAAATAATCTCCCTGAATTACTTTTCTCTCCCGCAAAAAATTCTTTGAATCAATGACCTGGGGCATTTCGAATTTATAGAAAGTAGTTATGCTGGTATTCGCTAATGTGAATACGAAACACCTGTGACAAAGGAACTTGAGATGACAGAGAATAAATCATATAACTTTTGGTGGTACCAGGCCCCGGCGATTGCGGCAGCAGTGGTAATTTTTGTTTTATCATCTTTTCCCAGACTGCCGACCCCGGAGATCGGGATTGACTATGAAGACAAGTTGGAACATGCGATAGCATATGCATTTTTCGCCGTTTTGATTTGCCGGGCGTTATACTTTCAACAGACCTATCTTTTCTGGCAACGAAACCATCTGTCGCTCTCCTTCGTATTAGGCACATTGTATGGTATTAGTGATGAGTTCCATCAATCATTTGTACCGGGAAGAACGGCAGATGTTTATGACGCAATAGCTGATGGCGTTGGATGTATAATAGGTGTGTATATATTTTGGTACTTTTACAGCCGAAGTGCAAAAAAAACTAATTTGCTTGGCATCACTGCGAAAAAATCCTAATTTCGCTAGCTTTTTTTGAAGTTCTAATAATTTAATAAGTTTTATTTCATATATATAGAAGGTCTTTCATGAAACTGAAAATGAAAATCAAAATGAAAGTAAAAAAAGCGTAAAGCATTCTTTACAGCATTTACTTAATTCCGAAGGCTCCTGATAATAAGGAGCCTTCTTTTATTTAGGCACTTTTCATAACGCAAGAGAAAAAAAAGATTTAATCAGTTGTCATTCTCAATCGGGATTCCTTAATTAATTTAATATGTGAAATGTGTATTGTTGAATATCGATGAGGCAGCTTATGATTGAGGTCGGTGGAAAAATGGTAAAACTTAAAACGCTTAGTTTGTCCGCAGATTCAATAATCAATGATTATAAAATTGCTTACAAAAGCCGCCAGGCAAGTTTGTTTGGCCGTAAAGAAGTAATGGGCGGTAAAGCCAAGTTTGGCATCTTTGGGGACGGTAAAGAAATACCGCAGATTGCCTTGGCGCACGCATTCCAGAAGGGGGATTTCCGGTCCGGATATTACCGGGATCAAACTTTAATGATGGCATTGGGCGAACATACAATTGACGAATTTTTTGCCCAGCTTTATGCCCACGCCGATGTTGAAGCAGATCCTGCCAGCGCCGGTCGGCAGATGAACAGCCACCTCGGTACCCGTTTGCTGGACGAACAGGGTAACTGGAAAGATCAACTCAGTCGTTATAACACTTCTTCGGATGTCTCTCCGACAGCCTCACAAATGCCTCGCCTGGTTGGATTGGCTTATGCCTCCCGCCTCTACCGGGAACTGGAAGAATTACACGAAATGACTCGCTTTTCCAATTATGGCAATGAAGTTGCATTTGGTATGATTGGCAATGCCAGCTGTGCGGAAGGAATGTTCTGGGAAGCCATCAATGCAGTCGGTGTGTTGAAGGCGCCGATGGTGATGTCTATCTGGGATGACGGATATGGGATTTCGGTAAGCAATGAGCATCAAATGCTAAAACAGAATATGTCCGAATTATTGAAAGGATTCCAGCGGAAGCGGGGAAGTAAAGAAGGATACGATATTTATACGGTTAAAGGATGGGATTATCCGACCCTGGTGGATACTTATCAGAAAGCAGTTGCCACTGCGCGGAAAGATCATGTGCCGGCGATTGTGCATGTGGTCGAGGTAACTCAGCCGCAGGGTCATTCTACATCCGGTAGTCATGAACGGTATAAATCGAAAGAGCGACTGCAGTGGGAAAAGGATTTTGATGGCCTGAAGAAAATGCGCGAGTGGATGATTTCTTCCAATATTACCACCGCGAATGATCTTGATGAAATCGAAGAAGAATGCCGGCAGGAAGTCGATATGATCCGCAATCGTTCCTGGAAAGCATTTCAAGAGCCGATTACAGAAGATTTGGACTACGTATGTGGCATTCTGCGCACATTGGCCAGTGAGCCGGAAAATACCGCTGAATTGAATAAAATTGAGACACAATTATCCGGGATAAAAATTCCGCTTCGCCGGGACATCATGGTTGCTGTCCGCAAAGCGTTGATTGCCACCCGGTATTCGCAGCATCCGGCCCGCCAGCAATTGCTGGACTGGAAGGCAGAAGAACAAGTCGCGAATGAAGATCGTTATGCCTCCCATCTTTATAGCGAATCAACAATGTCCGCGATGAACGTCCGGGAAGTAAAACCGGTATTTACCGATAAATCTCCATTTAAAACCGGATTTGAAGTGCTGAACGCCTGTTTCGATGAGGCATTTGCCCGCGACCCGCGTATTATAGCATTTGGTGAAGATGTTGGTAAGATTGGCGATGTTAATCAGGGCTTCCGGGGATTGCAGGCGAAATATGGCGACCTGCGGATTTCTGACACGGGTATTCGGGAATGCACAATTATCGGACAGGCAATAGGCATGGCATTGCGTGGACTCCGCCCTATCGCAGAAATTCAGTATCTTGATTATCTGATGTATGCACTGCAAATTATGTCCGACGACCTTGCCACCTTGCGCTGGCGGACGAAGGCCGGCCAAAAAGCCCCTGTAATCGTCCGAACCCGTGGCCATCGCCTGGAAGGTATCTGGCACTCCGGTTCGCAGATGGGAGGGATTCTCCACCTCTTACGGGGCATGTATGTGCTGGTACCAAGGAATATGACCATTGCTGCCGGCTTTTACAATACGCTGCTACAATCCGATGATCCGGCGTTGATTATCGAGGTGCTTAATGGCTACCGCCTGCGAGAGCAGCTACCGGAAAATATTGGTAATATTACTGTGCCTTTAGGTGTGCCGGAAGTACTGCGCAATGGCGATGATGTAACAGTGGTAACCTATGGCGCTACCTGCCGAATTGTAATGGAAGCTGCCGAAGTTCTGGCCGGTTTGGATGTTGATGTCGAAGTGATCGATGTGCAATCCCTGATGCCTTTTGACATCAACGGCATGATTGTCGATTCGTTGAAAAAGACCAACCGCATCGTTTTTGTCGATGAAGATGTTCCCGGTGGCTGCACTGCCTATATGATGCAGGAAGTGCTGGAAAAGCAGCAGGGATATTATCATCTCGATGCCGATCCGCGCACTTTGCCGGGGAAAGCACACCGTCCTGCATATGGTTCCGATGGTGACTATTGTTCGAAGCCTAACACCGAAGATATTATCGAGACAGTTTATGATATGATGCATGAAGCAAATCCGGCAAAATATCCACGATTTTTATAAAGTTATTATGGCACCAAAACGCCTGGTGTCATCATACAATGGTGTAAAAAATTCGAGAAACTCTACAACCATAAATAATCATGGCAGTGAAATCCTGCCAAAGAATCTTCAAATTTTAAAAGGACTTGAATATGGGAGAGAAGAAAGTTGTAAAAGAGTATTCGAATGGTGAAGTAACCATCGTCTGGAAGCCACATCTCTGTAGCCATTCGGCAAACTGTTTCCGTAGTTTGCCGAAAGTGTTCGATCCCCGGCGTCGGCCCTGGGTAGACGCAGCGGCTGCAGAAACACAAGAAATTATTAAGGCAATTAATAATTGCCCGTCCAAAGCATTATCCTACCGAATGGAAAATAAAGAATCATAAAATTATAGTTCTTCTCAATCTGGCCGTGTGCTTAGAAAATGCTGCGGCCAGAGACTAGTGATGTACAGTCTCTTTTATTTCTTGATTGAGAGAATGGTCAGAGAAAATACGGTTGCAATTGGAGGATATGATGAAGAATCGATCCGGGTTGAGAATTATATTTTTTGTTCTGATACTTTTTTTGATTCCTTTTTTGGGATGCCAATCGGATACGCCGCTCGAAGATAATACTGCCATAAATCCGCTGATTGGCGATTGGGTGACATCATTCTCTGCTGCAATGGACAGCGAGACCGTCCTCGCAGAAATGAATACTCGGCAAATGGATACAGCTTTGCTGGATTCGGTTCTGAAAGCGATTGCCTTCAATCTGGAGAGCGAAACGTTTAACATTGAGACGGAGATTCGATACTTTAGTGAAGGCAATGAATTGTTTAAAACGGAACATCAGGTTACCGGCGCTTACCAAATTACCGACAATACAATCCTTTTCCATGCTGATAATGGCCTCATTGAAGAGTTTGTGTTTGAAATATTGAATGAGCGTCTTTATCTGCTGTTCTCTCAATATGCGACGGCATGTCAATGCACCACTTATTCCGGACCAAACTATGGGATGCCCTGGGGAATGGAAACGGATAAATTTCATGGCCACTTTTACAGAATCCAATAGAGAGGGTTTGCCCGGAAATGACTCCTGAAACGCTGCAGGCGCTATTGCCGTTGGCTACCGATTGGGTGGCCAAACAAGAGAAAGAGATTTTATCACTCGGAGAACCGTTGAGTGATCAATTATTAGCGGATGCCAGCGCTATCGGCGTTCAGCACCCTGAGAGAGTGCGGATTCTGCATGTTGATGAAATTCCTCAACCGGAAAATACGTTACTGCGGAATGCTGCCAGGGCAATGAATTTCCTGACGCCAGCAACCCTGGGAATGGCATTACGCTATGGTATTCTGGTGAACAACGAGATGATTGGCGGTCGTGAATTACTTGTCCATGAACTGGTCCATACCGCTCAATATGAACGATTTGGCAGCATCGCTGCTTTTCTTCAGCAATATTTATATGAATGTATTTCTGTAGGTTACGAAAACGCCCCTCTGGAAATAGAAGCCGTTGAGACAGCTGCTGCCATCTGCAGTTAACGCGAGCCTGTTATAAGAAACATTTTTACATATTGAGAGTAAGCAACAGTATCCGCGAATGTGGATCAATACGCTTTTTTGTAAAAAACACTTTCGTTTCAATTTCCTAAAAAAGTTTTAATTAGATGCAAAACCAACTGCCTATCATCCTAGCCATTTTTTTAAGTATCGGTGCATTTCAGGGATTATTTCTCGCCGGTATTTTCTTTACCAGTCCACGCGGCAATCGAAATGCAAACCGCTGGATGGGGATGTTGTTATTGGTCTTATCTCTTTTAATTTCAGATTATATTGCTGGTTTACTCGGCTGGTATCAACGTTGGCCGCATTTAATTTCAATTATTTTTCCCCTGTGGTTTTTAATGGGACCATTAATCTACGGTTACTTTCGGACATTAACGGGTCAGCCATTAAAGCTATCGCCCCGAAAAATTTTCCTTTACGGATTACCATTATTAGCAGTGGTGGGGATTTCCTTGCCATTTTATCTAAAAAACGCTGCTGAAAAGCTAGCCTATCTGCAAACGCCACAAAGTGAGTCAGTTCGTTTGCTAAGTGTTGCATTGCTTTGCTTCTACACGTTGCAGATCGGCTGGCATATGTTGCAATCCCGCCGGGAACTAAACACCTTTATCAAGGAACATGCATTCTCCCGGGATAAAATACCAGCGCATTTAACATGGCTAAGATCTTTATTGCTTATTTTTACGGTTTTCCTCGCTTTAGACATTCTGCTATATTTTGCGATTCATTTTCAATATGTTCGTTTCGCACTTGCGCCTTATTTGTCAATTTTAATCTTATCCTGTTTTACCTATACCGTCGCTTACCTGGCAATACTGAAACCGCAAAAATTTTTCCCCGAATCAGCCCCAAAGAATATTAAATACGAACGCTCCCCGATGACGCCTGAAAACCTTTCCGTCTACCATGATCGCCTGAAATTTACGCTCGGCACTGAAAAAGCATTTCTGAAGCGTCAGCTATCACTGCGCTCTCTGGCTGAAATGATCGATATAACACCGCATCAACTCTCTCAGGTAATCAATCAATCTTTTGGCTTGAGTTTTCACGATCTACTTAATCGCTATCGGATTGAAGAAGTGCAGCAACGCCTTACGGACCCTCGGTATGAAAACTACACAATTCTCGCCATCGCCGCTGATGTAGGGTTCAATAGCAGAGCATCATTCTATCGTATATTCAAACAATTTACCGGGCAGACGCCTTCTGAATATATTAAAGATAATCGTCAGCCTGCGAAAACATCCAGCCACTAATCTTTTCTCGCGCATATACCTCCCATCCGATCCGTTGAGACGGGTCATCCGCATCTTTTCTTTTAAATCTCCATAAATTAGGGCGACAGATTAGAAAGAGATGAACATTTTCCAAGGAGAAAACGATGTTGCAATTAATACTGAGAATATCAGGGGTTATGATGTTGCTTGCTGGCTTTTTAGGCGCGCAGGAATCGCAATCGCCGCTCTGGTATCATTATGCCGATGATACTCATATCGCGATCGATGGTTATGATGTCGTCGCATATCACATAGAAAATGCTGCCCGAAAAGGATTACCGGCACATGTTGTCGACTACGACGGACTGCGCTTCCAGTTTCTCGATAAAGCGAACGCAGAAAAATTTGCTGATAATCCGGAAAAATATTTACCCGGTTTCGGCGGCTGGTGTGCTTTTGGTTTCACGCTTGATCTTGAACAAACTGGCTTTGCACCGGAACGCTACGCTGCGGATCCCCGCTCATTCAAGATAATAAACGGTCGCTTATATCTCTTTTATAACGATCATGGATTTGATGCAAAAGCAGCCTGGGAACATGGCGATGAATCGGCATTAATCGAAAAAGCGGAAGCTTTCTGGAAAAACTTTCAGGGCAAGGCCGATGATTTCCAATGCCCGGCAGGAATGAATCGAAAAGCGCCATTGGAAACTGCCCAATTGAATTTCCTGATCGGGGAGTGGGATTGTATTCAGAAAGTAAAATTAGCGGATGGCAGCTTTCGCGATCAAACTGCACTATGGAAAGCATACTATTCGCTAAACGGATTTGCGATTCAGGATGAATGGTATGGCAGCGGTGGTTATCAGGGAAGCACCTGGCGTTCTTACGATCCCAACAGTCAGCAGTGGGTAATGACCTATATGCAAGCGAACTCATCTACGCATTGGTTGATGAGGGGGCAATTCCGGGATGGTGAATTCCATGCGGAATTTAACGGGGAAACACCTGCCGGCCAGACATTCCGTCAGCGGATTCGCTTTTACAATATCGCGGAAGATCGTTTCTCCTGGGCAGCTGATCGCACATTTGATGAGGGGAAAACCTGGATCGAGGATGTAATGCTCATTGAGGCAAAGCGGCGTAATTGATGACTGATATCATATGCCGGGTGCTACTGAGTTTGGGATTTAAGGTGATCGGTCCTTGCAATTTCATTCGGAGCACCCGGCGGCTGATATTCTTTCATCGCAGGTTTTGTTTATGGCGCTTTTCGGTACCAACGGTTCAACCTTTCCGGTGAAACACCCATCAAGTAGAGCTTTTTAATAAGGATCCACTGCAAACGCGTTTTTAGAAATCCATTTTCCAGATGGCGCCTTGGCGAGATTAGCAACCGTGGGTGCAGGATGCGCTTTACCCGATAATTTGCGCGGAGCCTTTGGGAAAAATCATAATCTTCCATAATCGGAATTTCCCGAAAACCACCCATTGCTTCAAAGACAGTTCTGCGGACGAAAATGCCGTTATCTCCAAAAAATATCGTGTTGTCTCCATGGTCATTATCAAATAAGCGAAAATTCAGGATGCGGCCCAGGTGCTTAATTTTTTCATTATGCTCGGAAAATAAATTGGAAAACCCTCCGCCATCATATTCATCGCCAGTAATTGTTTCCCGAATAGTCCGTAATGTTCCTCGAGGAATGGTCATATGGGCATGTGCAAAAAAGAAAATGTCGCCGGAGGCTTGCCGGGCGGCAGTATTCTGTTGAATTGCTCTGCCAGCTGGACTTTTTACAATTCGGGCATACTGGGAGGCGATCCGGACGGTGCTATCGCTGCTGCCACCATCTGCAATCAGAATTTCGAAGTTCGCCTCATCCCTGAGCATCAGAGCCGACTGGAGCATATTCTCAATGAAGCCGGCTTCATTGAGCACCGGGATAATGATGCTGATCATTCTACTTAATCCTTCGTTCTCAGATGGCGAACAAAGGCTTTCTTTACGATCTCGGAGAAGGTCGGATAAGCGACAATCGTATCGGCAAACGCTTCTACTGAAATATCATGCTTGATTGCCATGGTGATTAGCTGGATCCATTCCCCGGCATGGGCACCAATGGCATCCGCGCCAATTATTTTATCTTCACCATCGAGAATAATCTTAATGAACCCTGTCGTCTTCAACTCTGTAATAAAGCGATCCAAAGATGCCTGCACCTGAAGTACCTGGATGTCATTGCCGTGTTTTTCCCGGGCCTGTTTTTCGCTGAGACCGACGTGAGCAATTTCCGGATCGGTAAAAATTGCCCAGGGAAATACGCTGAGATCATTCTGCTTATGATTGCCTTTAATGATGTTGCGGACGCAAATATCTGCCTGATAAGAAGCGGCATGAGTAAATTTTGCCGGACTGGTGACGTCTCCACAGGCGTATATGTTTTCCGCGCTGGTTTGCAGAAACCCGTTCGTTGCAATGCCGCGCGTTGAGTATTTAATGCCAGCCTTTTCCAGGTCGAGGCCCTGAACATTCGGAACTCGTCCAATGGCCAGAAAGACTGCTTCACTATCAAGAGATTTAATGCCGTCAGGTGTTTGTAAGGTCAGGCGGACGCCGTCAGCCTGTTTTTCACATTTCAGGATTTCCGTATCATGATATAAGTTAACCCCTTCCTTCTCAAGTAAGTCGATCATTAGCGCAGAAACATCGTCATCAACTACTTTTAGGATGCGGGGATTATGTTCAATGATATTCACTGTGCTACCAAAACGGCGCATAGTCTGTCCGAGCTCGGTAGAAATCACCCCGCCTCCGATAAAGGTGATTGACTTCGGCTGTTTGCGTAACTGCCAGAAATTTTCATTATCGAGGAAGTCGATATTTTCTATGCCATCCGGAACAAAATGCCGGGGAGAGGAACCGGTACAAATAATGGTATGAGTTGCTGTAAATTCCCGGGATCCAACTTTTAAGTGAGTAGGGGAGAGGAAGTGGGCACCGGCCGGATCGACAACAACAGTGATGCCCATTTTCTCGAATACATCCGGCGTTTCATGTTGATACACACTCTGAATGACATCATCGACATGGGCCATCACTTTCCCGAAATCAAATTCAGTTTCGAAAGATGCTGCCGGCAGACCATATTTTTTAGTCTCTTGTAGATTTTGGTAAGATTTTGCTGCACTAATAAATGCTTTGCTGGGGATGCAGCCGGAATGAGTACATTCCCCGCCAATTTTATGTTTTTCCACCATAATGGTTTTTAGCCCGAGGCGATTTCCGGTGGTCGCCGCCACCAGTCCGCCCGAGCCGGCGCCGATAACGCATAAATCATAATGTTCCATATTCACTCCGAAGTCGTTAGTCAATTTGAAATGTAATGCTGGTTGAATCAAATGCTGCAGAAAGTGTTTACAGGATATTCGATGCAGGATAATCTCTGGAAGATACTTTTTGAGGTTGTTGCCAGCGCCGGATCAGATAGTATCCAGGAACTGCCATTCATCCTGAGCCCTTCGGCAAGGTCAGGATGTACCCATCGAAGGGTGAATCACTGCACTGAATTATTGATGCTTAAAAAAAAGGAAAGGCGAATCACAGTTCGACAAGCTCACCATGATTGGAGGTTTTAAAAGGAAGATTTCAGAAAAAATCAGCCCTGCAAGGGCAACCCTAAACTAGCCCAGGACGCAGTCCGGGGCGGGGCAAGAAGAGTATCACAGATGATAAAGCATCAAATAAATAATCACACCAGTACAAGAAATGTAAAGCCAAATCGGCAGCGTCCAACGGGCAATCTTAACGTGCTTAGCCACCTGATTCTTCAACCCCCGATAAACAGTAACACCGGCCAGTGGAATGATCGTTGAAGCCAGTATCGTATGACTGATGAGAATCGTGAAGTAAACCGGGCGAATCCAGCCCTCTTTCATAAACTTCACAGAACCGACATTGGAATGATAGGTAATGTAAGACCACATAAACAGGAAGGACATCAACACTGCGCCGAGCATACAGATTTTATGTGCTTTAATATTCTTCTGCTTGATAAAATAATAACCGCTAAGAAGCAAAATAAAACTGGTGCTATTAATCAGTGCATTTACGGTGGGCAGCTGATGAAATTCGATCATTCGCTTTCGGTTCCTTCCTGTCGCAGGCGTTCTACATCACGGGCGAGCATGCTCATATATTCTGCTTTTGAGGTGTTGTAATAACCACGGATATGTCCGTTTTTATCCACCAATACAAACATCGTGCTATGGATAATCTGGTTGTCTTCTTCGGTAATATTCAGTTTGAGGCTTTTGATAGCAAAGTTATAGATCTCTTTCTTATCACCGGTCAGGAAATACCATTTATCCGGTTGGGCGCCATAACTATCAGCATACTGGGACAGCACTTCCGGGGTATCCCGCTCCGGATCAACCGAGAAGGAAACCAGCTTGACGTCATCGGCATATTGCATGGCGGTTTGCATCTGGCTCATTTTCTGGGTGAGAATCGGACAAGGGCCGGGGCAGGTGGTGAAGATAAAATCGGCAATCCAGATCTTTCCTTTCAGATCTGCCAACCCCAGCGGCTTATTGCTCCGTTCAGTGAGATTAAACTCTGCGACCGGTCCGAAATCATGCAGTACATCATCTTCGGTGCCATAGAAGTTGTCCGGGGTCTGTTTTTGTGCCTGAGACCAAAAGATCAACCAGGAAATTGCCATGAGGATAATTAAAGCGGAAAGGGCGAGTGGAAATACGCGTTTGATTGTAGTCATAAGTACTTCTAAAGCTAAAGTTTACTGATAGAACAATTAAGAATTTCCAGCGGTGACCAGCTCGTGCTCGGGGAGATTCTTCACCGAAGCGGATGATTTTGACTGACCACGCTGCATGCGATAAACCCATAAGCTGACCAGAATGCTGCTTGCCAGAATCAATGCGCCGACAACGACGTGCGGAATTGTTGCCAGTACAGATTTACCACTCCAGATATTAATACCGCCAAGGATAATTTGCAAGGATGTTAATCCCATTAACACCGAATAAAACTTCCCGGCTATTGGCGATTTACGATACTTAATATATAGATAAGTTACCAGCCCAAAAATAAGGAAACCAACCAGGCGATGGGCATAATGCACCAATACTTTTAGAAAAACTTCCCCATCGGTGAGTGGAAAAGGCGCATTCGGATTATTGGGCAAATTGCCAAAGGGGGGGATGAATTGCCCAAAAGCGAGCGGAAAATCGGGAATAGCCAACCCGGCTTGTGTATGGCGAACCAGCGCACCAATCACCAATTGCAGAAAGATTGTAACCGTTAAAACGATACTGACCGTTTTTGCTCTTTGCGGTAACGATTCGGCAAATTCCCGGGTGTTTTGCCATTGAATCCATTTACGGGAAGTAAACAGCACAATGGCAAAAAGCGCACAGAGTAAAGATTGCGCCAGGAAGGCGTGGGTGACTGATACGGCAATTCGTGTCGGCTCTACTGAAGCACCAGTCAGCGCAAAAGCAGCATCCTGCACGGATTCTGTGGAAATTAACAGCACCCGCAGGCCACCGAGAGTCGCCTGGACAACGACGCCAATCAGGGCTGCATAACCAAGATAGCGCACATATTTACGAGATTCGTTTCGCCAGAGTAGCAACGCGAGTATTGCTACCAGAATGCCGGTAAAACCAGCGATCAGGCGATGACCGTGTTCGTAAAAGATGCCGCCAATCATGGGGGGATTTAGTGAGCCGTAGGAAAGTGGCCAGTCCGGTACTGCATCACCGGAGCCGGTGCTGGTTACGGTAGCACCGGCAACGATGAGGAATACTGCGACAGCGGCTGTCAGCAGAGCAAAACGGTGGAGCAGGGGCTGATAGCCATCCCGTCGAAAATTTCTAAAACCCATATTAATCCTTTATCGTCCGTATTCTTCCAGTTCCTGTATCATTTCATCCATCCAGGCGGTGTAGCCTGCTTCAGAGTGAATTTTCAGGATGCCACGCATCCGGGAGTGTCCCAAACCGCAAAGCTGGGCGCAGTGAATCTCGTAGTCGCCTTCTTTAATCGGGGTAAAATAAACGGGAATATCCAGACCGGGGATTGCATCCTGCTTCACCCGCATGGTATTGAGGGCAAAGGAATGGATAACATCCTTGGAAGTCAAATGAACAATGACCGGTTGATCGACCGGGAGGTGTAGTTCATTGATGACGATAATATCATCCTGGCCCATCGGATCGTCAAGATCCAGGCCAAGCGGATTTAATTGGGTGTTTACCAGGTTGATATCGCGCTTGCCAAAAATACGGTCTTTACCAGGATAATGCACGTTCCAGGCAAACTGTTCCGCGACAACATGGACAACGATTGCGTCCTTTTCATCCGGAAAATCCTGCTTTAATTCGGCCCAACTGGGAATTGCAAAAGCGAAGAGCAAGACCAGTTCGGCAACAACCACAGCAATTTCCTGATAGCTGGAGAGGGTGCCTTTTGCGCCGCTATAGCTGGCTTTCGGATTTTTCTTTTGGCGAAAACGGAAAAGAACGTAGATAAAATAGGGCGTCCAGAGCACAAAGAGGATAAGCATTAACCAGTGCACCAGCCCGATCATATAATCGATCTCTCCGCCATGGGCAGAAGCCAGTTCCGGTAGTCCCAGGTATTGAGTAATATCAGGCATATCTGTTTTACTCCTTTATCCGTTAGAATCTCTCATTTCCCGCACTAAACCGGGATGAGTCAGCAGGTAGCCTTTATCGGTGACAAGAATTTCGCCGGATTCTACTTTGCGAATTCTTCTTGCCATATAGATAAAGAATGCGACAATGCTGCCCAACACCATGGCGGTAATCGTCAATAACAGTAACATTGCAAATCCAATTCCCTGAGTGGTTGCGGAATTATCTTTTGCGCCGAAACATTTTTCACAGGCAAAGATGAGCTGAGGCAGCAGTACCAAAGCCAGGTGGATCAATACGAAATAGACTTTTTGCCGTGTCATCGTTTAACCTTCCTTTCTACTAAATTCTTTTAGCGACAGCATTACATATAGCTGACATGCTTCAATTTCTGGAGGAATCGTTTACCATAAGCGATCAATCCTACCCCGGCGATTAAATGAATAAGGCCGAGGAATAGGAAAGTGTAACTACTGTTTTCGATATGGTAGTAGATTAACCATCCGCCGAAGCCAAAGGCCAGTAAAGTAGCTGCAACAATGAAAATGATATGAAAAGCTTTAAGGGACAACGTAAACTCCTTCTTGACCATAGTAAGCGAAAATAAAAATGCCTATCATGAAAACAAAGAATAACATGGTAATGCCCAGCGTTAAATAGACCATATTTTTCTCAGAGATCAGGTGCATAAAATAGCAGGCGACCAGCGAACCTTTAATCGTAGCCACGAATAATGCCAGGATTAATGCCGGTATGATGGAGAGATGCAGGTAGGCAATTGCTACCGTTACCACCGTCAACACCATCAGTGCGCCGAATACCATGTAATACGTCTTCACATGTTTTTTGACTTCTTCGATACTTGTTGAATGACCCATATTCGTCTCCTATAGTAAGTAGATGGTTGGGAAGAGGAATATCCATACCAGATCGACAAAGTGCCAGTAGAGGCCGGCAATTTCGATACGGTTGGTAAAACGATCCGGGTCGGTTTCCCACATTTTGGCGCCCGGTCCCCAGAAATACGCATTAACAACGATACCACCGATAACGTGTAAGCCATGCAGACCGGTTAAAGTAAAGTAGATCGCCAGGAATGTGCTTTCCGAAGGGAACATTCCGGCGGAAAACTTTCCGCCATATTCGAAACCCTTCACTACCAGGAAGGCCAGCGCCAGCAAGATCGTTAGCCCCATATAGAGTTTATATTTTTTGAAATCTTTCATCATCAGTGAAGCCCAGGACATTACCATGGTCACACTCGATGCAATCAACACGAAGGTGTTGAAAGTACCAATTGGCACATTGAGCACCTCAAAGGATGTCGCAAAGGTTTGCCCGGCCATTGTGCCCGGCCATTCCGGGGCACCGATGCGCAGAAAGATATATGCGGAAAAGAGTCCGCCAAACAGCATCACTTCCGATGCCAGGAACAGCCAGATACCTAACTTGGCATTATTTAGCCCGGTATCCGGCCTTTCTTCTACAGTATAAGGAATATCCATAATCTGCTTATGCCTCCTCTGCTACCGATTGATGTTCTTCCGGATCATTTTGCGGAATAAAATCCGATGCTGCGCCCGGTACGCTGTATTCGTAAGGACCGCGGTACACTTGCGGCAGAACTTCGAAGTTGCCATGTCCCAGCGGAGGAGAAGTTGTTGCCGTCCATTCCAATGTGGTCGCTTCCCAGACATTATCATCCACTTTTTCACCTTTTTTGATGCTGTAGAAAAAGTTCCAGATAAACGGCAGTTGGAAAAGGCCTAATAACCATGCGGAAATAGACATAAACTCGTTCCAGTGAAGCACTGGCTCTGCTAAATCATATAGCTGTCCACCATCATAAAGACGACGGGATACCCCGGCCATTCCCTGGATGAACATCGGCATAAAAATACCGTTCATAGTAATAATTGTTCCCCAGAAGTGGACCTTGCCAAGCATATCACTCATCTTTCGCCCGGTGGCTTTCGGATACCAATAGTATATACCGGCGAACATCGCAATTATTGTTCCCGGCGCCACCACATAATGGAAGTGCCCAATTACGTAATAAGTATCGTGTAAATGAATATCGGGGGGCGCAAGACCCAGCGGCAGACCAGTGAGTCCGCCAATCCCGAACATTGGGAGAAAACCGAGTGCAAAAAGCATCGGCGTGGTAAAACGAATCGAACCGCCCCATAAGGAAAGGAACAGTGCAGAAAGAATAATTACCGATGGAATCGAGATAATCATCGTCGTCAACTGAAAGAACGTACTGATGGCCGTCCCCATTCCGGTAATATACATATGGTGGGCCCAAACGATGAAAGACATGAAGCCCAGGAAAATAACCGAATAAACCAGGGATTTGTAACCCCAGAGCGGCTTACGGGTGTTGTTAGCAATAATTTCCCCGACAATACCCATCGCCGGTAAAATTAATACGTAAACTTCCGGATGCGCGAGGAACCAGAAGAGATGTTGCCAGAGCAACGGACTGCCGCCACCGCTGAGATTCATCACTTCGCCACTAACAACCAGGCCAGTAGGCATAAAGAAACTGGTATCGGCAACACGGTCCATTAACTGCAGAACGCCGGCTGCTTCCAGCGGGGGAAATGCCAGCAATAGCAAAAATGAAGTAACTAACTGCGCCCAGACAAAAAAGGGCATGCGCATAAAGGTTAAACCCGGTGCGCGTAGCTGAATAATTGTGGTAATAAAGTTTACTGCCCCGAGCAGTGATGAGGTGATCAGGAATATCATCCCTATCAACCACATGGTTTGCCCGGTCGTTTCAATATTTGCCAGTGGGGGATAAGAGGTCCAACCGGCTTTTGCAGCACCACCCGGTACCCAAAAGCTGATCAGCATCGTAACGCCGCCCAGGAAAAATACCCAGTAACTGGCCATATTCAATTTCGGAAATGCCATATCCGGCGCACCAATTTGCAGCGGCACAACGTAGTTTCCAAAGGCGCCTACTGCCAGCGGAACAATGCCGAGGAAAACCATAATCGTTCCGTGCATCGCGCCGAGCTGGTTGTAAAATTCCGGTAACATAACGCCATCCGGCATGGTGCTTTCGCCAAACATCCAGCCAATCAATGGCATCGGTTCGCCCGGGTAGGCCAACTGCCACCGCATCATCATCATTAGAACAAAGCCGAATAACAGGAAGAGCAGACTGGTGATCCCGTATTGAATTCCGATAACCTTATGATCTGTCGAGAAAACATACTTGCGGATAAAGCTCTCTTCGTGATGATGGCCATGATCCTTTTCACTATCGGCCATAGTCTTTACCTTCCTTATTAGAGTTTATCATACGTCCTGCTCATTTTAAAAAATGAGCAGGACAGTGATTTACTATAAATATGCATGCTTCTTGGGGATTGTTTACAAATATGTAAAGCGTGAAGAAACCTTACTTGGCTGCAAAAGTGAAATCAGCAGTCTGGGTTTCGTTATCAGCAACAGTAACATTCATGGTCTGCGTGCCATACTGCTCATGCCAGGCTTCTACCACATAGTCACCTGCGGGCAGATTGCTGATAGTGAAACTGCCGTCAGCGCCACTAACACTGTAGTAAGGATGATCGAGAACGCCGCAATAAGCGCCCATCCAGGGATGCACGTCGCACTTGATAAAAACCATAACTTCTGCTTTTTTGAACGATCTGTCGCGCTCATCACCCTGCTTCGGCATACCGAAGTTAAACGGACGATTGACTTCCGGGCGGGCATGAATGTTATGCAGGAAAGGATCGCTGTTGAGGATTTTAATTGTTTGACCAGCCATAACGCCGAATACATGCGGATCATACATACAGCCTTTCTGGTCTAAAACGGCCGGCTCGGAAGGAATCGCGAATTTTTTACCTTCCAGACCTTCTTTTACGTATACAAAAACGTTCTTCAGCGTGCCGTTGTCGTTTACAACAACGTTATCGGAAAAAACATCGCCATCATGCAAAGCTTTGCAATCCTGGTCCTGTCGAACTTTCCGAGGCTTCGGGGCATCTCCACTGAAAGCGATCGCGCCGCTAATAGTTGCGGTACCCGCCGGGGTAAGATCTGCTGCCGGCGTATTGTCGGCCGGAGGAGCTTCAGACGTTGATCCGGAATCGCTGCCGCCTCCACCACAAGATACGATAAAAATAGCCATTACGAGTATCGCGAATAGCGTCTTTAATTTCATGGATAGAATCTCCTATGTTGTTTGGTTGTGTGTTTGATAAATCATACCTCAAGCATCATATAAGGAACTCTGGAAAGCCAGACTGGCTTTCCACCTGCACGATTCATCTCTTGATGTTCGAGAAAAACATCACTAACGGTGGCATAAATCGCCTGCAGGTTTAAAACAAAAAGGTAAAATGCTTAATGGTGCTTCTTTTCAGGTGATACGGATAATATCTGCAACACACAAGCGAATGGTAGGAAGTAGATGGTACGCGCTCTCGAATCGCTTTCAGTACTGTAAGCAGTTATTTCTTCAATTTATATGAAATAAAGAATCTTCAAATCCTTTGCTGTTACGGCAAACTGCTGCTCTGAAAAATACATAGGAGCGTGCCCTTTTATTTATGAAAAGGGAACGAGAAGATGATATCGAAAATTTGAATTAATGTCAAGGGGAAATTCCCCGAAAATCAAAAAAAACAGGTCACTTTTTGCTAAGAATTTGTTCAATAAAAACATATTCTTATATCCGGGGGGGAAAACATCTCTTTTTCCGGGAATCCCCGGGCTGAAAAATCCGCAATAATTGGATTTTTAATGGGAATGGGGGATCGTTCGGATGAAGCAATTTAGGGGGAGAACTTAGAAATTATTCCGCTGTATTGTTGTCGCCGGAAAGTTGCAACCATTGCACAGCGCCAAATTTTTTTGTGAGCAAATGTGCGAGCATTTTTTCCAGGCGTTCTGCCCGTCTGTCCGGATTCGGTTCCAGCTCTTCCACCAGGTATTTGGCATCTTTGACCAGATTTTGCCAGGAATCGGTATTCGGAAAAGCGGCTGCTTGACGATACTTATCCGGGATCATTTCGATCCTCAATTCAAAAAAGCGATGAAATCTTTCCATAGTTTTCCACTCGTCGTCATTAAACGCCTTCCGAAAATGCGCTGCCTGAATTTCAGAATAGTCCCCTTTGAAACTTTCCAGATAGCGCTCACCCGGCCAGTAAATTTCGTCGAACCAAATACGAGACAATTCATAAGCAAATTTTCCACCGGGAAAAATTTTCGCGCAGGCAGCTTCACATTGATCGGAAGTGAAGAATACCAAAAAGTTAATCACACTGTCACGAACTTCAGTTAATGATGGTAGGGAATGCTCATTCATTGAATAACTCGTTTCAATTGGTTATATTGCCACAATTATCAACATCATCGGAAAAAACATCCTTTTCTGATAGTGCTGGAAGACTTATGAAAATAAACCGGGTTTTTGCGTCGCCCGAAATTATTTAGCGAATTCTGCGTAAAAAAACAAGCCAGCATCGGCAGAATTCTGATAAAACAGTTACTCAATTTTAAGAAGGAACGAATTGCCTATGGACTGGGTCTGGGAAATTTGTAAAGATTATGTCTTAAAACATTTGCGTCGGTTGGGTGACAATGATCCCAGTCAGGAAATGCAACAGCAGGCTTTTATTGAAATCATGAGTGAAGCGACAGTGACGGTGCTGGTGCAGGAACCCTGGCATAATTCCGTGCGATTTAAAGGTTTAGCGAAGTATGATGCCAGCACGATGATGCCGCTGCTCAGTGATCCGGAAAACTTTTTGCTGGAACATTTCGGGGGTGGAAAATTTAAATTGAATTTTCACCAGGGACTGAACTTTATGGCCACAAAAAACTTTAAGCCGGAAGCAGAGCCGCGCTGGAAGGACCTGCCGGACATTGGGTATTGAGTAAATGGGCAAATATTCAAATGGGCAAATGAACAGATGAGCAGTTTTTTAACTCTGAACCCTGTTATGTGTTGTTAAGTCGTACCCCCATTGTACAATAAAGTAGTACCGCCCCTGGCGGTTGGGAAATAACGAATTTTATAGAAGATTCTCTCAAGTAA
>JANQQU010000053.1 GCA_028284905.1 Calditrichia bacterium | reverse complement strand
ATCTGCTCATCTGCTCATCTGCTCATCTGCTCATCTGCTCATCTGCTCATCTGCTCATCTGCTCATCTGCTCATCTGCTCATCTGCTCATCTGCGAAATACCCCGATCCCGGTATTTACAGTGCATTGCAAAAAACCTATGTTATAAACGAATATTGCTGAATAACAGGAGGAATGAAATGAACTGTAAATTACTAAAAGTGGGATTGCTCGCTGCAAGTTTCTTTTTCTTAACTTTGCAGGCCCAGGTAAATGAGCAAAAAATTTTGCCGCATGATGGCGCGTTGTTTGGGCTTTACGGACAAGCGGCTTCAGTGTCTGGTGATTTACTGGTTGTTGGAGGAGGACCGGGATTTCTAAAGTTTGCATCCGTCTATGTCTACAATAATACGCCGAATGGTTGGGCGCAGCAGGCTAAAATTACCCCTAGCGACAGCGCTACTTATGGGCAGGCTTTTGGCAAGTCCGTAGCCATGCATAATAACCGCCTGATCGTTGGTGCACCGGTTGATGCAGAGATGGTAAATAATAGCGGAGCCGCCTATGTTTACGAGCAGGACCAGGGGAGTGGTGACTGGATTTTTGCTTCCAAGCTGTTTGCCAACGATCCCGGTGGTGGGGATGATTATGGTCTGACCGTTGATATCCATGGCGATTTTGCAATTGTCGGTGCCCCGAACAATAATATCGGCACCAATCTGGATCAGGGCTCGGCTTATATTTACGAGCGGGAAGACGGCACCGGTAGCTGGATTTTCCGGCAACAACTGCTTGCCAGCGATGGCACTGCCAATCATGAATATGGCTGGTCGGTGTCGATTTTTGGGGATTATGCCGCCGTTGGTGCCTGGCTCGCGGATAGTTTGGAAGGGGCCGTATATATCTATAAGCGGGAAAGCAGTGGCTGGGAGGAGAAGCAGCGGATCACGCCGAGTGATAAGCAATACGGAGTGCCTTTTGCCTCTTTTGGCGCTGCCGTTTCTCTGGACGGAGATCGGTTGCTAGTTGGGGCCTGGGGGATGGATCTTACCGGTGCAGCATATGTCTTTCGTCGCGATAACGAGCAATGGGTTGAGGAAGGAAAGCTCGTTACAGACGATAGTCAGAACAGTGACTTCTATGGCTGGAGCGTTGCCTTATCCGGGGATCAGGCCCTCGTTGGTGCTATGGCATCCGATGATGTCTCCGATGATAATGGCTCTGCTTATGTTTTCGTTCGCGATGGGAATAGCTGGATGCAAACCGACAAGCTCATCTCCTTTGATGCCACTTCCGGGGATCAGTTTGGTTATTCTGTTGGGCTTGACAATGGTGTTGCCCTGGTCGGTGCACCGGGTCAGGAAGAAAATGGGGAAGCAGCCGGTGCTGCCTATGTTTATGATGGATTTGGTATGGTTGGCATTGGAGATTTATCCGATGGCATTCCCGGACATTTTACCCTGGAGCAGAATTATCCCAATCCATTTAATCCCTCAACGGTAATACCTTTTTCCATAGCATCCGCAGGTGAGGTTGAGTTAACTATCTATAACCAGCTCGGAGAAACCGTGAAGACGCTGGTTCAGGGAAGCCGCCCTGCCGGAAACTATCAGGTTACCTGGCGCGGGTATAATCAGCGTGGCGCTCAGGTTGCCAGTGGGATTTACTTCTATCGCCTCAGGGTGGACGGATTTCAGCAAACCCGGAAATTGATTTACTTGCGTTAATTATATAAAGCAAATTGGCTAATTTCAGCGGAGTTCAGGATTGGTAATCAATCCCGGCTCCGCTTTTTATATTCCGCTGCGATATATTTTTCGAAACTCCCTCCTTTTTCAACTTGCCTGTCAGCTAAAAAATGTGTAGTCTTTTCTGCTATCCTCGGGGCATTAAAAAACACAAACTTTTTGAAGTAATAGAGATAATTGTATTAGCAAAGCTTAAAAAGTTGTCGGATGAATAGAACGTTGTAATTCTTCAGCGATTTTAGCTAACCGGTAAAATTGCTTCCTCAAACGAAAGGAGATTCTCGCATGAAACAATTTGCAATCGCCATCCTGCTTTGTTGTTTGCTGGGCGGATGTGCGGCTACGAACTATGAGGTAAAGGAAGCCTCCGCGGAAGTGGAGACTGCGTTAAAAGCATTGCGCAGTGCCCAACGAGAGTTTCGGAATATGTATCTTGCCGAGCTGCAGCATACTGTCGAATTAATAGAGAACACCATCGTTTCCAAACGAATCACCGAGAAGGTGAACGAACTTTCCTCCGCGGAAACGAATGACAATTTTATTGAACTAGCCGAAGTTTTAAAGAATGAGCGTGAAACTGCCAAAGCATGGGTAGAAAAATTGAAAACTGCCGAGCTGCAGGCAGATGATTCCGCTTCAACAGTGCTAACACGTCTTCAGGAAAATGATGTAGAAAATTTGCGTCAGTTAGCAGAATTACAACGTGGACAAAACAATGCAATGATGGCCGATATGTTCTCCGCGGAAGCAGATCGCATTGAAGCCGAAAACTGGCTGGCAGATGATGATGCCACCGCGCTGATTAATCTCCGCCTGACAATGAAAGAAGTGCATAGAGGCTTGAAAGATTTGGACAATTACGTGAAATTTCTTCAGGTAATCCATGGCGATGTTCATGAATGGGTGTCGACAGATGTGATCGTCCGTGGGAATGAAGTGGCAAATGTGATAGAAAAATATCAGGCAGTCTTGAATGCCGGGGAAACGGAAGGGGGAGGAGAATGAAGATCGTTGCAAGAGTAATGTTGATTGCGTTTTTGCTGGTTGGTTGCAGCAGTAGTCAGGCGGTTCGACAATTGAGTGTTGCTGAAAAACAGGCGTTTGATTCCCTTTCTGTTCGCCTGGATAATAATCGTCAGTTTATGGAGACGGCGCTTGGCGCATTAAGTGAATTAGGCGCATCATATACGGAAAGCGCTTCCGAACTGGAGCAGGCATTGTCCAAAGCGAAATTGTTGGAATCGATGCAGTCTACACTGGCAAATACATCCGACGAGTTTGTTGAGACGCAGCGCGCTGTTATTCTCTATCATTTATACGAGATGGATCTGGCCGAACAAAAAATGCTGGAATCCCAGGTTGCCGAAAGGGAAGCTGCCTGCGCCGAGGTGCAAGATGCTTACGATCAGTTAAATGATTTACTCGCCGGTGCTACCGATAATTTGGAAGTAATTATTCGTTATATGAATCAGCCGAAGAAAGCGCGAATTAAAGAATTAACAGCAAATTTTCTCGGGGAAGTGAATGCGTTTCGAATGCAGCTGGCCGGGGAGGAAAATCCACTACTGAACAAACTTGCGAATGATGTCGCCCGTTATGAGGCAAGAGTAAATGTGAGCCGGGCAAGAGCCGAGGCTGCCTTAAACCTGATAAACGCTGTGAAAGGAAATTAATAATGTCTGACAAAAGTACTGACATGATCGTGAAACTGACTGATGTTGTTAACAAAGCCCGCGGTGTTGTGGAAGGGTTGCAAAAAAAAGCTGAACAAGGCGACATTATCTCCGCCAGCGAACGCAGTGCTATAGAGGCTGTTGTCAACAGCTCTGTGGGTATTATGGGTGATGTCCGTAGTCGCGCGAAAGAGCGACGGACCCAACGCATCAAGGAGTTGGAGGATCTCATTAAAATGAATAAATCCGCTCTTACGATCAGTGGTCTGACCGTTAAAATGCGAAACAGTATTAAGAGCAAACTAAATTCTCAGCAATCCGAGCTCTTGCGTATTTCCAATAGTGCTGCAATGGATTTTCGCGGCATTCTCAGTGAACGAGAAGTGAAGCGTATTGAGAATATGCTCGAGAATGCCCGCAAGGACGTACAATCGAAACAGAAAGCGGCAGCGTTTTTAGGGACCATGTTACATATCGCCAATACTGCTCATAAGTTTGTGGGAAAGATTTCCCCGGCGGTATGAGGCTTTTAGAAAATGAGCAGTTCAAAAAAAGAAAAATGTTTAAAAATTTTTTGTAATATCGGAATTAATAATCAGGATGTCGAATATGCTTAAAACTTGAAAGGGGCAGAAATGAAAAAATGGCCACTCTTAATCCTGATTTTAATTTCAAAACTTATTTTTCAAACACCTTTGCATGCAAAAGATCCGAATGAGCGCCAAACGCCGCTTTTGAAGAGTTCGGTTGTGCAGGGTATTATTAAAGATGATTTTTTAATCCATAATAATGAAGTCTGTAATGAGATCGGTGAATCCTCGGATCCCGTCCCCTGTATTGCAATAGATAGTCTTGGTAATTTTGTCTTAGCCTGGGAGGATGGGCGAAATAGTGGTAGATATGGAGATATTTATGGGCAGCGCTTTACCAGTGATGGTCAGGCGCTGGGGATGAACTTTCGTGTTAATGATGATCCCGGCTTGGCCGTTCAATTTGAACCGGCTATCAGCATGGACAAAGCTGGTAATTTTGTTGTCGTTTGGGTAGATCGCCGGGATGGCACCTGGATTTATGTGCAAAGATACAATGCTGCCGGGCAAAAAATAGGTGCCAATTTCAAAGTTGATATGGGGGGCGGTGCGACGCCCGATATCAGTCACGATAAGAACGGGGGGTTTACAATTGTTTGGGTTTATCAGCCAAACTTTCAATCCCATGTCTATGCCAGGCGCTACGCCGCTGATGGCCAAGCGCTTGCTGCACCAATGCGAATCGGAGAAGGAAACAACTTGGCGCAAAAACGGCCGGCAATTAGTCATGATGCTGCCGGGAATTTTGTGGTCACATGGGAAAGTGGGGTGGGCGGTGTCTGGGATATTTATGCGCAAAGGTTTGATAATGAAGGCCAGGCGCTTGCGGATTTTTTTCAGGTCGACGTAAATGATCCTTCTACTGCCAGCAATTATCCGGATGTCAGCTGTTCTCCTGCCGGGGATTTTGTTGTTAGCTGGCGGGATCCACGAGATGATAATAGTATTTATGCCCAATTGTATGATAGTAGTGGTCAACCCCATGGCGATAATTTTCGGGTGAATGAAGATACCGGAACTGCCTTTCAAGGGAATCCGGCTATTGAGCACGATGGCGCTGGAGGATTTGTTGTGGTCTGGGATCATAATGAGAACTTTAACACTGCGGATATTTACGCTCAACGGTTTAATAATGCCGGGCAGGCGCAAGGAAATAATTATAAAATTACCGATGGCACCATTGGTTTTGGATTCGCACCTGCCATCGGAATGCATTCCGATGGCAGTTTTGTTACAGCCTGGAGGGATTTTCGAGGAGTCGTCCCGGAAGTTTATGCGCAGCGAGTAAGCAGTAGCGATCAACGCCTGGGGGATAATTTCCCTGTTCTGGATGTACCGCAGGGATGCAGTGATCAAATTGCTCCTGTGGTGGATCAGGATTCCTCCGGCAATTTTGTTGTTGTTTGGGAAGATACCCGGAATGGCGACGAGGACATTTACGCTCGTTTGTTTAGCCGCGATGGTGTTGCGCTTGGAGATGATTTTAAAGTGAGTGATGCGCCATTAAATATCAATGAAAGAACACCGGCAGTGAGTCGTGATGCCTTCGGCAATTTTGTTGTTGTTTGGGAAGATTTTCGAAATGGACGGGCGGATATATATGCCCAAAGGTTTGACAATAATGGCGTTCCACAAGGTGTTAATTTTTTGATTAATGATGATGGTGAATCTACATCGCAAGACTTTCCAGTAATAAGCCTTGATCCCCAGGGCAATTTTGTTGTCGTTTGGTATGACAATAACACGAACCATGGTCTTTATGCGCGCCGTTTTGATAGTGCCGGGCAAGCATTGGGCAGTCAATTTAAGGTAGATCAGGTTCCAGCTACCAGTTCCAATGTTCAAGCAATTAGCCACGATGCTGATGGCGGCTTTGTTGTGGCCTGGGCAGGGAGAGGTGAAAACCGAGGGATTTATGCCCAGCGGTATAGCAATGAAGGTCAATCCATTGGGGATAATTTTTTGGTCAGTGATGTTACAATAGCAACAGTCCCCAAAATTAATCATAATACAGCTGGAAATTTTGTCATCGTTTGGCGAGAAATAAGAGAAATATATGCCCGGCGTTTTGATAGCGACGGGCAACCGCAAGGAAGCCCCTTTCGGGTTGATGATGATTCGGAAAATAATTCAAAGAGAGACCCAGTTGTCGATATCGACGCAACTGGACGTTTTATCGTTGTTTGGGAAGACAGAAGATTTCACCCGAATGATCCATACATTGTCGGCCAACGATTTGATGAATCAGGAAATCCTGTCGGAGAAAACGCAATAATTGTTGCCGGAAACGCTGTCGATTCTCAATTAAAACCAGCGGTCAGTGCGAATGCCGATCAAATTGTTTTTGCCTGGGAAGATAATCGCGGCGAAGCCGGATGGGATATTTATTCAAAAATTACGACTTGGAACTGGGAAGGAATCACCGGAATTGATGATAGAGAACCGACAGTCAACACAGGATTTCGGTTACTACAGAATTATCCCAATCCATTTAACCCCGAGACGTATATCCGCTTCGAACTTCAAGAGCCAGCAGCTATTCGATTGGTGGTATATAATGTTATGGGGAAAATGGTTCGTGTATTAGTCGGGGGACAGCAAAACAACATCCTCCCCAATTTATCTCCGGGAATCCATGAGGTAAGATGGGATGGATTAAACTATAATGGGCAAGCCGTATCTAGTGGCATATATTTTTATGTATTAGAGAGCAGGACAGGGCAATACCCTAAAAATATCTTGAAACAAATCAGAAAAATGGTGTTGATTAAGTGAGTATGATTTTTATATCATTCATCTAATCAAAATCATCTTTTTGGAAATCTGAGAGCCCTTCCAGCCCAACCTGTAAATATAGATGCCTGAGGGCAGGTCGGTTGCATTAAAAGTGTGGCTATGATTCCCTGCAGGAAATGTTCCGGAAATAAGTTCAGCAACTTCTTGCCCGAGTAAATTATAAATGCTCAAATTCACAACCCCATTGGCAGGGATTGTAAAATCGATTTGTGTTTGAGGGTTGAATGGATTGGGATAATTGTTTGCGAGTGAAAAAGTTCTCGGTTTAAAAGATGCTGTTTCAGAATCAATGCTTACAGGAGATAAGTTCTCTAGCCAGTTTAGGGTTGAATTATCGGAAAAAACGATGTCATAATCATTGTCTCCGTCCACATCGCCTATAGATCTTATGTTCTGCAAATCATCGACAGGATGTTCAACAAATTGTCCATTACCGTCATTTAAATACATTCTTCCGGTTGTGAAGATGTCTATATCGTTATCCTGATCAATATCTTTAGTGAAAAAGGATTTAAAGGTGTTAAATGTTGTCCCCTGGTTCAAAGTAGATTGTAAAGTGAAATTCTGATTCCCATCATTGGAAAACCAGTTGAGGTTTGGCGGCCTGTTGTTAATGCCAATAATATCCTGGTCACCATCCCCATCGACATCATGAACTTCTAACTGTATCGCTTCTTTGGTAACATCTCCCGACAATAATAAATGCCGTGAGAAACTACTATTTCCTGTATTCTCATACCAAACTATTTCACTGTCCCACCAGGAAGTTGATAAAATGTCAATGTCGTCATCGTTGTCAAGATCCTTGGCATAAACAGAAGTAGCACCCCTGATAGCAGCATCAATTACCTGTGTGGTAAAATTGCCATTTCCATCATTAATATACATGTTAATAGAACTATTCCAGGTTGGCCATGAACCATATATCGCCGCAAGAATATCCGGGTCACCATCAAAATCAATGTCACTAACAACAAAATTCCGAATGCCTTCCGCCTCGGTAGTAATGATATTCGGAGTGAAATTAATAGAACCATCATTTTCGAACCAGGAAACTTTCCCATCGGAATCTGAGGCTAAGATGATATCATTATCGCCATCGCCATCTATATCTTGCATTTGAAGTCCAATAACTCCTTTTGCATTTGAATGGATGATGTGTCTTTCGTAGCTGTTCTTCCCATCATTTTCGAACCAGGAAATTCGGTTGTCGACATAAGATGCGGTAAAAATGTCAATATCATTATCATCGTCAATATCGATTAAGTCTACAGCACTGGCGCTGTGGCCAATATCCCGCCTGATAAAACTGCCGGCACGATCATTTTCAAACCAGCCTATTCTCTCATATGGATTAGTCGGCCAGCCATTTCTATAAGGGGCAATAATATCCAGGTAACCATCGCCATTAAGGTCGCTGGCAAAAACTGAATTAGCATTATAGACAGATGTAGAAACTATGTAAGGAGTGAAATTCTGATTGCCGTCATTCTCGTACCAGGCAATTTTGTTGTCGCCGTCCGAAGCGGATAGTATATCGAGATCGTTGTCATTGTCTAGATCCGCAGCGTAAACATCTCTTGCCAAATTTGCATCAGTGCTGATATCCAAACGAGTAAAGTTTTCATCCCCATCGTTTTCATACCAGACGATTTGGTCGGCGAATGATGCAAGCACATCAATGTCCAAATCTTGATCGAGATCAATCGCAAATACATTTGTTGCTTTTTCCGCATCGGTATCTATCATTACTCTTACAAAACTTCCCAGCCCATTATTCCTGTACCAGGCAATTTGATTGTTATTTGTTGCGGCAGACAAAACATCGTTGTCACCATCATTATCCAGATCAATTGCAAAGACACTAGTGGCGCCATTTGCATTATTGTTGATTGTTCGCATAATAAAGTTACCATTCCCTTGATTGTCATACCATCTGATAGCGCTGCTAAGCGGGGAGGCGGACAGGAAATCCATATCGGAATCAAAATCGATATTCGCTGCATACACAGACCGGGGATTACCAGCCGAGTGGGTAACAAAATGGGTGGTAAAATTTCCTTTGCCATCATTTTCATACCAGGCAATTTGCCCTCCAGCTATTGCTGCAGAAGCTACATCTATATCAGCATCATCGTCAAGATCCATTGCGATTACGGAGATAACACCATTCGCAGTGTTCGCAATAACGTGGCCGGCAAATAGGGCATTGCCAATATTTTCATACCAAATCACTTTTTTGTCTCCGTTAGAGGCACAAAGAACGTCGTTGTCTCCATCTCCATCAAAATCCGCAGCATAAACATCCAGAGGGTGATCGGGGAGGACGGTGCTCGGAGAAATATTTCGAAGCTGAAAGTCAATTTGTCCTAATGCAAATTGCGGTACGAGCAAAAAAGAAAAGAACATAATTAGCCGACCAATAACGTTGTTTCCCTTCATGTCATCTCCTTAGATCAAATTCATATTGATATACTTACTCTTTCAGTTCTTGATGTCGCATTTTATAAAGACATATTAGATCAAGAATGGATTGATAACGTCAGAAGCAAGCCGATTACAGTTAGCTGGTTCGCCGGAAACATCACTGAATGATTCTCTCATCTATTCCAAATGAGAAATATTTTTTTTAATTATTTTAAAATTTGTGGTGAGATTATAGTAAGTGAAATAACTATACTTGTCCAGCAAAAAGTTGCACATCCTCAAAAGGCAAATGATCACCCTCATCTTTGCCGTAATAAGCGGTTTGAATAATACCCTGCCGGTCGACTAAAAAATCCGCCGGCATGGTAGTTAAACGCCCTTTGATTGGAAACGGAATGTAACCGCGCATTAATCCCTTTATCATGGTCGGCATTCTGCCAAATATTCCTTTCAGCATTCCGGGAACCGAGTGTTCAATGCTGTATTCCCGGTAATAGCGATTATCCGCATCGGCAAGAATCGGAAATGGCGCCTGATGATCCGATGCATAGCGGGTGAGGTTCTCCAGTGGAGAATCGAAAACGGCAACAATGGTAAAATCCTCCCCAAATTCCTCGAAACGGCTTACCAATTGATGCATGCGCATATTACAAAATGGACAGGTGGCAAAACGAAAGAATGAAAGCATAAATGGCCTGCCACTTATGCTACTAAGGTCAAAATCGGATCCATCAATCGCCGGCAATTGAACGTTTATTACCGGACTACCTGCCTGAATACGCATAGATCACCTTCCAAATAATTGGCTGCTATCAGTTAAACATCATACAAAACTTTCTCCCGAAACTCCCGACCTAAACTTTCTGCTGTGGGAATGTTCAACAGAACATAGGGGATGAATATAATCGTTGAAAGTAAATTAAGCCAATATATCGGGTGTTGCTGTATGATACCTCCCTGAATGGCAACTAATGTGGCTGTCAATCCAAGAAATGTGGCAGATATCAGCGGTATAAATCGAACAAGTCCGGCAAATCGGAAGACTTTGAGCAAATACAATGGCGCTGCATCTGTACGGGGAACGCTGCTGCGAAGTAAAGCACCAATTTTATTATCCCGAAAGCACTGTTGATACAGCCAGGCAGTTAGCGGGAAAGCAATTAAGCCTTCGATCAAGTGGATAATGCTGACGACGTCTATAAACATCAAATTGGTTTCCCCGCCCGGCGTTGGATAAAAATAAATATACAATATTACCAGTGCAAAAATAGTCGGGCCTGCGGCCAACGCTAAATACAATAATTGTAAAGGGCGAATATTTTCTGGTGTTAAAACTGCCTCGAATTCTTGTCGGGTAATAGTCTCGATCATAAATATACTCCCTGGTATGAATTACACTCTCCAAGTATTGCTGAATTAATGATGCCTTAATATTCTCCTAAGCAATTCCCTCCTGGTTCATAATGCAAAAAATACAAAAGGTAACGATTTTACCCGAAATAGAAACGTGGTTGTCCGGTATCAAGGTCTTGCTTCCTGTAAGTTACGTTTGTTTTTGAAAGCATAAGCAAACGCATTCAGTGCGGCATTTTTCATTAATAGGAATTCGCCTGACTGCTAGAAAGGAAAACCATGAAACGCTATTCAAGACGCAACTTTCTCACTACTGCCGGCACTGCGATGCTCGGCGCTCTTTGTGCACCAAGCATCGCAAAAGCGGAAGGGCCGCTGATTCGTTCATTGCCGGCGGCTCTTTCAGGTAATCGATTAAAATTAAAGACAATGGACGGGAGCCGGATACCTGTTGACAAGGCAGCATTTAACGCTTTGCTCCGCGGTCTTCACGGGGATTTGATAACAGCGGATAGTCCCTTTTTTGATCATTATCGCTCCATCTGGAATGCCGGTATCGATCGCAAGCCCGGGCTGATTGTCCGTTGCCGGGAAACATCTGACATTACCGCAGCGATTCGTTTCGCCCGGGTGCATGATGCCTTACTTTCGGTTCGTGCCGGTGGTCATAACCATGCCGGATTCGCTGTTTGCGAAGGTGGGGTAATGCTCGATTTACGGCCAATGAAAAACCTGCAGGTTGATTCGGAGAAACGGACTGCCAAAGCGCAGCCAGGGCTAACGTTCGAGGAATATGATACTGCTACCCAGCGCAGCGGACTTGCTTCAACCGGGGCGATTGTTTCTATGGTTGGTCTGCCGGGATATACGCTGGGAGGAGGTATTGGCTGGCTGCACCGCAAAGCCGGTTTAGGATGCGATAATCTCCTCGCTGCAGAAGTCGTTACTGCCGAAGGCGAAATTCTTCAAGCATCTCCAGATGAAAACAGTGATCTATTCTGGGCGATCCGCGGCGGTGGTGGCAACTTCGGTGTTGTTTCCCGCTTGCATTTTCGTCTCCTTCCGCTAAAACAAGTGCTGGCCGGACTGATATTTCATCCGCTGGAAGAATTTCCGAAGATCAGCAAATTTGTTCAGGACTATGTTGGGGACGCTCCGGATGAACTGTGTGTCTGGTTGATGACCCGGAAAGCACCACCCTCACCCTTGCTGCCGAAAAAAATGCATGGTCGGCCGGTCGCAATTATTGCTGTTTGCTATGCCGGGCCAGAGAGTCGCGGGGAAAAGTTTGTCAAGCCGCTGCGGCAATTTGGTAATCCGTTAATGGATCTCATCAAAGAAAGAAGCTATGGAGAATGGCAAAAAGCATTGGACGGTGCCTGGGGAGATGGTTTCCATAATGAATGGATGGGGCATTATCTCCAGACACTCAGCAGCGATACCGTGGCAACAATCCTGCACCATGTGGACAAAATCAGCTCTCCATTTAGTGATGTAAAGCTGGCGCATATGGGTGGTGCGGTTTCCCGGGTGGGGGAGCTGGAGACGGCCTTTGGTTCCCGCAGTGCAGAATATGCTTTGGTTATCCAGACACGTTGGAAGGGCGCAGCCACATCTGATCATCATCTAGAATGGACAAAAGAGTTTCATCAGGCGATGCGTCCATTTAGTACCGGCAAAGTCTATGTCAACTTTGTGAGCAACGAAGGTGCCGCCCGGGTAAAAGACGCCTATAACGATGCTGCTTTTCAGCGACTGCAAACGATTAAGGCTAAGTATGACCCGGCAAATATCTTTCGGATGAATCAGAATATTCTTCCCGGAAATACCCGCTAAAGCCGCTTTAAAAGGCTTATTTCCCGCGAATGTAACCTCAGTACCCGCTTTTGTAACACCAGTGTCTGGTCATTCCCCGGGAAAAAGATAGATTGTTAGTCGAGTCACTGATCCGCAAACGGTCGGTGCAGACCGATACCCGGAAACGGCTCATTAGTTAATAAGAATTTTATCATGAATCTCAAATTTGATTTCCACCTTGAAAGGAAAGTAGTTCAATGAAAAAGTATCTTTTAGTAATTCTCCTGGTCTTTGTCACATTCTCTTCTGTTACCCAACTTGTTGGTCAGCAGAATAAATTGCGAAGCCAGGTACTTGTCTCTACCGATTGGGTTGCCAGCCATCTCAATGATGAAAATGTTGTAATTGTAGAAGTAGACGCGGATGCCAGTGTGTACGCAAAATCTCATATTCCCGGCGCAATTAGCTGGAACTGGCAAACAGAATTAAGCGACAATATTCGGCGGGATATCGTTTCGCCGGCGGATATGGAAAAACTGCTTGAGGAAAGTGGTATCAGCAATTCAACTACAATTGTTTTGTATGGTGATAAAAACAACTGGTTTGCCGCCTGGGCTTTCTGGCAGCTAAAAATCTACGGACATAAAGATGTTCGCATGATGGATGGCGGCCGTAAGAAATGGTTGGCAGAAAACAGGCCTTTATCCAACGCCGTGCCGCTTCCTGCGAAGCGCAATTATTCGATTACTCGAACAGACAATTCTCTGCGCGCGTTGTTACCCGAGGTGCAAACACTGGTAAAAAGTGGCGGTGCGCTGGTTGATGTTCGCTCCCGGGATGAATTTACCGGTAAAATCCTTGCCCCGCCGGGATTGCCGGAAACCTGCCAGAGAGGCGGCCATATTCCCGGTGCAAAAAATATCTCCTGGGGATTAGCGCTAAACGAAGACGGTACGTTTAAATCTTACGAAGAATTACGAGCGATTTACAACAGCAGAGGTATAACTGGCGAAAATACCGTTGTCGCTTATTGCCGGATTGGGGAACGCTCCAGTTTTACCTGGTTTGTGCTCAAATATTTACTGGGTTTCTCCGATGTGAAAAATTACGACGGTTCCTGGACGGAATGGGGCAATCTGGTTGGTGCGGAGATTGAAACCGGTCTGTAAAATCAACGAAGCTCGGCAGCCATTCTCAACGAAACAGGTTGGCTGCTGAGTTTTAAAATGCCAGAAGAAAAGGTGTTAAAATGAATGCGCTACAATTGATAGATACGATTAAAACTATTCAAACAGAAAATTCAACGACTCGCGATGCGCTTTTAGCATCAATTTGGCCCTTGCGGCAATTCGCGATATGCAACAAAACCTTGATCGAAACAATCGCAGAATGCCCGCCCGGCTGTTACCGGCGGTATTTGTTAAATGGGTTGAATGATCACTTCCGGCTGGTGCTGGTTGTTTGGGGAGCCAGGGCGGTGAGTCCGATCCACAACCATGGCGATGCTGCCGGCATCGTTTTACCTGTTTTCGGATCGATCAAAGAAGCGAAATATCAAATACTTCAGCAGAAAGAAAATAAGGCCCGCCTGAGAAAAGCGGAGATATGGCATCTGAAAGCCGGAGAATTGACGACCATTGAAGAGGATGCGGATGCGCAGGCACATCTGATGCTTAACGAATATGCCTCTCCGGCTGCAACCATACATTTATATCTGCCGGCAATAGATGAATTCGATATATACCATCCGGATCATTTGGATTGGTTCCAGATTGAAAGACACAAGGAATCTTTTGCTGCTGAGAATCAGTGGCGATTGTTGGAGGAGGCCAGCGAAAAATTAGCCTTTATTTGAAGGGAAGGAATTATCATGAACTATGAAAACATTATTCAATGGCATTTTATTGCGATCTTTGTGCTTGGCATAGGGATGATTACCAATTCGGTGCATAAAGCATGGCAGAATCGAAAAAAAATTAAAGGCAGTGATGGGCTGCTCAGCTTGAAATTACGACTTGTCGCAACCTTACCGATATACATCCTCGTGCTTTTAGCTGTTGCGCAGCCGGATTGGTTCAACCGGGCCGCATTGCCGATCCCACTCTGGGGAAGATTTGCCGGGATCGGGGCTGGAGTATGGATGCTTGGCATCATTTACTGGACATTCAGCACCATCGATCAAAATACGGCGAGAATGCTGTTAACCCGGGAATTTAAGGTGTTGTTTGTTGACGGACCTTACCGTTGGGTACGACATCCGCTCGATCTTTCAGAGCCATTTCTTATTATCGCATTGGGGACTATTGCTGCAAATGGTGTGTTGTTGGGAATGGGAATTCTCTTTCTGATTTTTGTCTGTGCCGTTTTAATCCCCCGGGAAGATATTGCTCTGTTAAGCCTTTTTGGTGTTGAATATCATCATTATATGTGTGAGACGGATCTGGTGGCACTTCAGTCAAAACTAAGGCGCTCTCTGAAGCAGTCTTTCCGAAACTGGCAATTCCAGCGATAACAATAAAAGTGTAATTTTTACGTTCGACCATTTTACTGCTTGATTTTGTTACTACTCCCGAGTATCATCAAACTTAATGATACCCGGGAGAATTTCTTATATGCCTGATCTGTATAATAATGGTTTATTCAGATTCCTTCGTAGCTATATCCTCTTTTTTATTCTTGGCATCTGCTCTCTTCTGGTGCTGGCACAAACCGCGCCGGAGATCCGCATTCCTCAGAACGATAATCCCCTGGAACAACAATTAAGGGATCTTTTGGAACGATTGGATGTTACTGATATCCCCAGCGGCATTTTGTACGATCGGGTGTTGTCATTTTCAGATATTGCAGATTATGCCCCGGGAAACACACCTCCCAATCCCGCAACTACGGAAATATGGGCGCAAATGCTTTTCGAACTCTCCCATGCCGCAGATGAACGGATCTCTTTACCCCGGCCGGCGCAGCTAAAAACGACCGCCAGTTCTGCAATCAAAAGTGGAATAATTCCGGTTAGTCTTTTCGATATAAAGTATGAAAAAATCCGGGAAGATGCGCTTCAGGAAAAACTCCTGACGATGGTTAATGGACAGCTTGTCGATACATCTACGGAGAATATCTCCCCCTACAATTCTTCTCGGGCAATTGCAGCGGCAGCGCTGAAACCAACTAGTTATTTTCGTGAAATTACTTTTGATTTTTCTCCTCAATTTTACATTAGCAATCATTCTCCCCGGCCAGCAGCGATGCAGGTAGATTTTGGCGATGGCAGTGGATACCGGACAGTCAATTATGACAGTCAGGTTACTGTAAATTATTTGACAACCGGCGAAAAGTTGATTTTGCTAAAGATTGAAAAAGAGAGTGAAACGGTTGAAGCGGCTTTCCGGTTTACGATAAAAAAAGCACCGGGAATTAGTGGAGAGATGAACACCCCGGATATCATCGAAGAAGACCTCGTTGCAAATTATGACTATCTCGGGACAGCAGCTCTTTACGATGCCTATACATTTCTCGGTGATGGTAATACAGATCTGGACAAGCCGCTAATTTTTGTGGAAGGATTTGACCTGAGTGATGATATGGACTGGCCGGAGCTTTATGCGCTGATTAACACGGAGGGGTTGGCGGATAGTCTACGCGTGAAGGGGTTTGATATGATTATTTTAAACTTCGCCGACGCTACTGATTATTTACAAAGGAACAGTCTTGCATTTGTCTCCCTGGTGGAAAATATCAATCAAAACAAGATCGGCGATGAACCACTGATTATTGCGGGGGCTAGCATGGGGGGACTAATTGTGCGCTATGGTCTCGCCTGGATGGAGAGCAATGCGATCGACCATCAGGCCAGGATTATGCTCACCTTTGACACGCCGCATCAGGGCGCAAACATCCCGCTTGGTGTCCAGTTTATGGCCGCTTTCTTTTCCAATCATGTTGCGAGTATTGACGAGTTGCTGACGAAGTTAAACTCTCCCGGCGCGCAGCAAATGTTGGTTTATCATCATCTCAATGATCCTGATCCGGGGCAGAATGCACTCCGCAATCAATTCTATCAGGATATCGCTGCCCTGGGAAATTATCCTTCGGATAGCGACTTGAAAAAAGTTGCAATCTCCAATGGCAGTGGCGCGGGCACATCCGGTAATCAGGTGGGTTACCTCGGGGAGGCGATGAACCCCGGTTCACAAATTGTTGACTACAACTATTTTAGCTTCCTGGTAGATGTTCGCGGAAATGTCTGGGCAGTGCCGGATAATGCGCCGCAAATTCGAATTTTTCAGGGACTGGTTGATTTGATTTGGCCGCTGCCGGATGATCAGCTGGATGCCTATGCTGTCGGCACATCTCCATACGATAATGCCCCCGGCGGCACTTCCGCAACGATGGAAGATCTTGCCAATACTGACACTGGTGGTCTGGGCACGATTAAGACCGATTTCCCGAAGCATTGTTTTATTCCTACCGTAAGCAGTCTGGATTTGCAGGATGCCAGTGAAACGCCCCTGGATTTATTTCACGATCTGAACAACGATTCTGATTTGATGAGCAAAACCCCTTTTGACACCATCTATTTTCCTTCATCCGCGACTAACGAGGACCACGTAGCGGTGACTATCGCCAATACTGAATTTATGCTTGCGGAAGTAGAGCAGCCATATCTGGCGGTGGCGACTAAAATCTTCCTGGAAGGTCCCTACAACCCAACGAGCAATCTAATGAATACAGTGTTGGGAGATAATGAATTGCTACCATTAAATCAGCCGTTTAATCAGGCGCCATGGTCTTATGCTGGCACTGAAGCCCTGGATAGCATTCCTGATGGTATGGTCGATTGGGTATACTTGCAATTACGGAGTAGCAATGATGCGCTACCGTCCGGAGAACGCGCAGCAATATTGATGGATGATGGAAATATTGTTGATGTCGATGGGGGAGCGGTAATATTCAAAGGCCTGGATCCCGCCGCTTTCTACCTGACGATTTTTCATCGCAATCATTTGGCTGTGATGAGTGCGGCAGCTCTCCCGTTAAGCAAGGAAAGCACATTGTATAATTTTACCACAGCACAATCGCAGGCATTGGGAACAAGTCCGATGAGAGCAGTGGAAAGCGGGGTGTTTGCCCTCCCGGCTGGAGACGGCAATAAAGACGGCGGTGTAGATGCATTGGATAAGGGGTTGATTTGGCGCCTGCAAAATGGTAGTGGGTGGACATACGAAAAACTTGGCGATTTCAATCTGGATGGCGGTATCGATGCACTGGATATCAACTTACTTTGGCGGGGGAATAATGGCACAGCAACACAGGTGCCGAGCAGTGTTGCTCCATAAATATCTGTTAAGAATATTTAGCCTTGTTGAGGAGAAATTCGAAAGCTGAAAGGCTCGGAAATTTCTGAAATATAAATTCGGCTTGGATCATCAGTGAATTGAAAATCCGCTCTTAAAATGCAACGATAATCTCCCGCCTGCCATCCACTGGCGAGTGCTAATTTATCTAAATGAAGCAATACAGCCATTTTGGTATTGATGGGGCCGCTGCTGAACTTGTCCCGGGAAAATGACTGGATTGGCTGCCCTTCGGCATTTTCGAGCAGTATAACATCATTACAAGCGATGACGGTTGCGGAAACTTGCCACTGTTGAATATTTGCTGAATAATACTCATTTGTAACCAGGTTTAATGCGATGGTAATTGCCTGGTCGGGGGTAAATGTTTGCTGCATCGGAGATGCCTCCAGGTTTTCCCAAAACGCCCCTTCAATATAATTATCCCACTCACCGGGATATTCCGGGGAAATTCGCCCGTCCTCAATCCAATTAGGTGCTTGATATGTCAGCTGGAAATAATCTATATCTTCTTCCAGGCCGATATGTTTGCCTTTTGCAGAATATGGAAAAGCAGTGATATCACAGTGGAGAGATGCTGGTCGGATAGGAAGCTCCTTTTTGCTGAGGCTGATTGAAAAAATACCTTCCCAATAATCTCCCCCGGCATTTTTCAAAGGCGACGGCACATGAATTTGCCCGACAAATTCCTCGGAAGTGGCATCTGTAAAAATCTGAAATCGTCCGATTTTGGCTGAATAACCAGTTTGTCTTTCCAGCTCATTTAGATAAAACCGGGCCAATTTCCACCACTCACTTTTATTGCGCTGTTCTGCTGCCAGCGCTAAAAAGTTTTCGATATGTCCATCCATTTTCATTCCTTATTTATTCGATGTTGATTCTGGAATCATGAAAGAGCTGCCGTTGCCAAACACCTTCATTTTTTACCCATACATGAGAATACCTGATGCGAACATTCTCCCGAGTGCCATCCCGCTCTCTGGCAAAAGCATTGATGCCGCTGACCAGTGCAATTTCCGCAGATAAGATTTTGATCTTTACATCTTCATTGCGATAGTCAAATATCTTTGTCTCTTCATTTGCTAAAGATGCTGCCCGGGATCGATTCCAGTTCAGCCATTGTTCGCGGGATACCATGCCGCCATTGGTGTTTGTGTGGAGATATTCTTCAGCGATCATGCTGTCCAGCACAGTAACATCAGCATTCGCATAAGCGGTGCTGAACTTCTCCAGCGCCAGTTGAACTTCCATCTCTAATGCAACTATCTGTTCGCGCCCCAAATGATCCTGCATTTGATCATGTGAACAACTAATAAACATTACGGAAAATATAAATAGAAGAATTTGCTTCATAGTAAAACCCCGGAAGACAATAATTCTGAACTTTATTGAATAAAATATAGGAAAACTGTGGTGAAATGACAAAATGAGTTCGGAATTCGGAATTCGGAATTAGGCTCTTCAATTTCCCCTAACCCGAGAAAAAACAAAACCCCTTCCCCAACTCTGAACTTTGAACCCTGAACATTGAACTTTTCTAATCTTTTTCCTTGACAAATTGATGCAGAGGATTTATACTATAAGTGTATTTTTGTTCACCTGTTTTGTGCTTGTGCTTTACCTATATAAAAACAGCTACTTAACTATCAATTTGTTTCACGCTGGCGGATCAAAATTTTATGAATTATATTGGGAACAGTTATCAATTTTTACGCGTATCAACACCATCAGCCGATCCACTCTCCGACAGTTTCCACGCACAAGACCTGGCTGTTCTCTATCGCATTCATTCAATTCATTTTGTTTCGAAAACCACCATTTTCGCCAACGGTTTGCTTTACCCAATGGCGCATCAAGAACAAGGAGGAAAATGATGAATTATCTCGTAGGGCCTTTTCAGGATTATCTTCGTAACGCCTGTCGTTTTCATGCGGAAACCG
>JANQQU010000039.1 GCA_028284905.1 Calditrichia bacterium | reverse complement strand
CAGGTTGTTGTAATGATCGATGGTCTCGGCAATCGACTGTAAAGCCGCCGGCGCCAGCGGCGCACGGCCCATATTTGTGTGGAGAATAATGCCGGTGGCGTTAATGGTGCGTTTCAAGCTTGGGGTAAAAAGAGATGCCAGGCGCGCTTCGATTTTACTGATCAGTATATCCGGCACCGTTTCCGCAGTAATTTTTCCACCCGCGGAGATACTTTGCCGCAGGCTTTCGATCTCTTCACGAATAATTTCGGTCAAATAATGAGGGGCAATCGGGTAGGATTGAAACGCCGAATGTTGAGTCAGTTCTTGCACCGAAGGGATTGCACGGTAGCAACTTTGGAGATCAACGGGGGATGACGCTATTTTCGACATTCGGTTTTTCCGGCGTTTCGGGTTGTATCCGCACCTGTAAAATGCGGTTCTTCGATGTTCTCTCGACGATAAAATGGTATCCGTTATAATTAGCGGTTTCTTTCTCTTTTGGTAGAGATCCGAGCAAAGTGAGAATAAAACCGCTAATTGTTTCCACGCCCTCTTCCGTGGGCAAGTTCATATTCAGCTCGTCATTCACTTCTTCCAGGGGCATCCGGCCATCGACGAGATAGGTCTTTTCACCAACTTTTTTATACAGCGGTGTTTCTTTGTCATACTCGTCCTGAATTTCCCCGACAATCTCTTCGATAATATCTTCCAGGGTGACCAGCCCGGCCACGCCGCCATATTCATCGACGACGATTGCCATATGATAGCGGTCCTGCTGAAACTCCCGCAGCAGATCGTCGATCATTTTTTGTTCCGGCACAAATCGCGGGGGCCGCACCAGTTTTTTCAAACTAAAGCGATCCTTCCGGCCTTTACCAAGGAGCGGTAATAAATCCTTCACATAAAGGATACCGATAATGTTATCAATTCTATCTTCATAAACCGGTATTCTGGATAACAATTTTGTTTTTACTAAATCCATTATCTGGGCCAGGGTGTAGCTCACTTCCACACAAACCATGTCCGTACGGGGGATCATAATCTCTTTTACCTGGGTTTCCCGGAATTCGAAGATGCTGTGTATCATCTCCTTTTGTTCCTTCTCCAGGGTGCCGACTTCTTCGCCGATGGTAACAGTGGTCAGGAATTCTGTTTCGGAAATACGAATACCACCATCGGAAAAACCAATCGCGGACTGGATGCCTTTTGTAAAACGGGTAAGAATACCGGTGAGCCATTTGAATGACCAGAAAAACAGGGCGATAAAACCGCTGGCAATGCAAGCATAGCTTTGCGGATTACGGACGGCAAAAACTTTCGGGACGATCTCGCTGGTGATTAGTAATACCAGGGTGACGACGACAACATCGATGAGGAAGGCGATTTCGCGGTTAAATCCCAACGCATCGCATATCTGCATTGTTAGAATCGCTGCCAGGGAAACTGTAATGGTATTGACAATCGTGTTGCCAAGTACAATCGTAATCAGCAATTGCCTTGGATTGGCCAGCAAGCGCGCTACCCGCTGCTCACTGCTCCGGGATGAAGTGGAGAATTGTTGAATGACGGATTGAGAAAGCGAAAAGAATGCCGTTTCGGATCCGGAAAAAAAAGCAGAGAGTCCTAACAGGATCGGAAAGGCGATCCCATATAAGATAGATTCGTACCCCAAAGGTAAAAATGTGCTCCTGTTTAATAATCTTCAACAGCTATTTACGAATATAATTCTTCCTGGAGAGAAATGCTAACTAATGCTTTAAAATAACGGCTTCTTGCCCCATGCGCGTCAGTTTTTCAGTACGATTTGTGCCGGATATTGTTTCAGGTAAAATTCTTCTTTCGCGCGCATCTGCTGTTGCTCTTCTGCGGTATGATCATCATAGCCGTTTAAATGCAGAATGCCATGGATGATTAGCCGGGCGATTTCTGCGCTGGTTTCGACCTGAAACTCCCGGGCATGATCCGCCGCGCGATCGAGAGAGATATAAATTTCGCCTTCGGTTAGGTCCTCACTGCCAAGCTCAAAGGTAATGACATCCGTGGGAGAATCGTCGGATAAAAACTCCTGATGTAAATTCTGCAGAAAAGCATCATCGACAAAAATAATGTGGATGTAAGCCGCCAACAGTGCTTCATCAATCAGCAGCGATTTTACCAGTGCCGTTGCCGGGTCGACTTCGACCTGCAGCTGGGGATGATTGTTGAAAATTTCGATCTCGGGCGCCATTAACTATTTACCTGTAGAATACGGATCTTTATCGGCTGCGGAAGATTTATCGGAGGTTTCATTATCGTTGGCAGTTGGTTCGCTCTCTCCATTGCCGGAAGGAGTTGCTGGTTCAGTTTTATCAGCCGCATCATTTTTGCTGGGAGCTCCACTACCATTTTGCGCATTGGATTTATCGGCATCTTCTCCCTTTTTTCGTTGCTGGGAAGACTTGGTGTTGTTGCCGCCTTTATCGCGGGCTGCCTTCTTGTCTTTATCCAGCTCAGGATATTCTATCCGGGCATGATAAATACCGGTAAGGATGGGAATAAACGCCTCTTTGATCAGGTTAATTTCCTTCAGGGTCAAGTCGCAATTATCGAGCTGTCCTTCTTTCAACTTGTTTTCCGTAAGGGTATCTACCAGGTTGCGAATTCGCTGCGGCGTTGGGTTGCTCATAGCACGGGATGCCGCTTCTATAGTATCCGCAAGCATACAAATCGCTGTCTCTTTCGATTGCGGGCGCGGCCCGGGATAGCGAAAATCAATTTCGTTTACTTCCTGGCCTTCATTCAGCGTAAGTGCTTTATGATAAAAATACTTAATGAGGCTGGTACCGTGATGTTCGCTAATGAACTGCTTAACTGCCTTGGGCAGATTGTGCTTATCAGCCAGCTTAACACCTTCTTTCACGTGATTCACCAGAATGAGGCAACTCATGTGCGGGGTTAGCTGATCGTGTTTGTTGATCCCACCCATTTGATTTTCAACGAAATATTCCGGCTTAAGCATCTTACCAATATCATGAAAATAGCTACCAACCCGGGTTAACAATGCATTTGCCCCTATGGCGATCGCAGCAGCTTCAGCAAGATTCGCAACGGTTATGCTATGATTAAAACTGCCCGGTGCTTTTACCGATAAATCTTTTATGAGCGGGTGATTCAGATCGGATAGCTCCAGCAAAGTAATATCTGTGGTCTGGCCAAATAGCTTCTCAAATATACCTACCAGGAAGAAAGCGACTGTCGGTGCGAGAATCGTTGTCGGCAACAGGTAGTAGAAAAATTCGAGTAATATCTGTTTCAGCGGCTCGTAGTGTAGCAGACCGAAGATGAGATGAATATCAAAATAGGCAAACATGATGAACGCGATGGAGCGAAACATCTGGTTGCGGTTACGAATTTTTTGTACGGAAAACACCGCCACACTACCGACAATCAATGCCATTACCGTAAAAGTATAATCGTTGCCCAATACGGAGCCGAGAATTAAACTGATACTCACCACGCTAATGAACGCCAGGCCGAACCCCAGCAACATCGCCAGCAGCATTGGCGCCACCACGATCGGGATTGTTTCGTACGGCCAGTCGGTAAAATTCTGGATAATCCCGGCAAGGCCCAATTGCAGCAGGAAGATGATCGTAACCATCCCCAGTAAACTATTATTGTTGAAAATCGACTGGCGGTAGAAGTAGATATAGAAAACGGTAAAGAGAATCATTAGAAAGGCAAAAAGAAATTTACCGCTGAGAAATTTGAACTGCTGCCAGCCGCGCTGTCTCGCAGACCGCTCCTTTTGAGCAATCGACAGGGAGTAGAGTTTCTGGTAAACCTGTTCGGTAACTTTCTCATTATTATCAATGATTCTTTCGTCCTGCTCCACGTAGCCGCGGGTGAGCGGAACATCGTGCACTGCTTTGTCCTTACGCTCGTTGGTAACCGTTTCATTATAGACCAGGTTTGGGGAAAGAAAAGCGTAGGTTAAATGCTCGGCAGATGCGAGAATTAAATCGTTCCCGGTGTAGCGCTCCCGGAGAATTTCATCAATGGCCGCTTTGGCTTCCTGCACTTCGAGCACTTCTATCAGGGCAATTTTTTCTTCCAGGCCATCCTGCGCGACAACGAGTTCATTCTCAGGAATATCCTTCTTCTCCCGATCTAGGATCCCCTGGGAGTATACCTGGGCAAGGCCGCCACTGAGCGATGTGGCAAAACCGGCGAGATTCTTTTGCTGATAAATATCATTTAGTTGGTAGAGGTGGTCTGCGGTCAGACGAACATTATATTTCAGATTGAAATTTTCCAGGAAACTGTCGATCGGCGCTGCCTGGGATAGCTGAAGATCACTCTCTACTGCAGCCAACTCATATTTTCCGAAAAAGGCCTGAAGCTCGATAAAAAAGCGGCTGAGGGTAATTTTTTGCGCATTTTCCCGGTCAGCATTTTTATCGAAAACCGGTGGTGTTGCCAGGCGGGCAGATTCCCGCTCCTGCCGTAACTCCTCGTCAGTCTTCTGGATCGCAAATTTGAATGGCGCAATAATTTCTTCCGGGGCAACACTGTTTACTTTCAGATTGCTGTATTCGAAAGGCCGTTCGGAAGGCATCATCCAGACGATGGTGATAATCAGCGCCAGGGAATAAAGCCCTTTTAGCAGCAGATCATCCAGACGAATGCCAAGTAGATTATGTGATTGCAGGAATTGTACTAAAGACTTCCAAATTTCCTGAAGCGTTTTCATACTTATCCAATCAGATTTACCGGTAAACTTTTTTAACGGCCGGGGAGCCAATTGTTTATCAAATAAATCGTTTAACTTTTGCCGGTATTCACAAAATACTGGAAAACCCGGCGACAATTAAGCCGGGTGTACAACAAGACGATTACCGGGTGAATTTATAACAGGAAGGTTGTTTTTACAAAATAAAAAGGTATTTAAGACAGATCGATAAGCCGAATTCTGTATCCCGAAGAATCGGGATGGTAATCATTTGTCTATGCAGCCTACCCGGAAGTATGCCGGCAATGCCGACGCGAAACGGGCCGCCTCGCTTCCTTTCGGAATTCCTTCCCTATTTGGCTTTGCACCGGATGGGGTTTGTCCGGCCCGGGTGGTAACACTTTTTAGAAATCTCTGCTCAGAGACCGGCCGGTAGGCTCTTACCCTGCCATTTCACCCTTACCCCGGTAAACCGGGGCGGTATAGTTTCTGCGACACTTTCCATCCTGTGTTCATTGCTGAACGCAGGTTCCGGATTCTCTCCGGACATCCTGCCCTGTGGAGTTCGGACTTTCCTCCCTGCCAGAAACTGGCAGAGCGATTACCTGATCTGTCCTAAATACACTTTACTAATATGAACTGTCGTATTTACGCGCCGTTGTTTTCGACCCAAACCAACATGCGGCCGCAATATTCACAACTATGGATACCGCCTTCGCGGATTTCCACAATTCGCTGCGGCGGCAGCATGGAATAGCAACCTGTGCAGGAATTACGATTGACGGTCGCTATTGCCTGGCCGCTCTTCGCTTTGCGGATACGCTCATACTGACTGAGATAGCGCTGATCGATCTTTTCAGCGATCTCCGCCCGTTTGCCGTTAAGAACTGCTTCCTCTTCTTTGGTCTGCAGATTAATCTCTTCCAGTTCTTTTTTGTTCTCGCTTAACTGGTTTTCGATATCTTCCACGGATTCTTTCAAAGAAGTAATTTCCTGCTTGATATTTTCTTCTTCCTCGATAGTCTGCAAAACTTTTGCTTCCAGGCTCTCTATTTCAGCCTTCTTGGTGTCTATCTCTAAAGAAATCGCGTCGTATTCTTTATTATTCTGCACTTTATAAAGCTGATCTTCATATTTGGCAAGCTGCGCTTTGCTGGCTTCCAATTCCTTCTCGAACATCTTGCGATCGTTTTGTAGCTTTTCGATCTGGGCTTCCTGGGCGTTTGCTTTTTCCTGATTCTCTTGCAGTTCCTCAGAAAGATGCTCGATGAGCATGGGTAAATCGCCTTTTTGCAATTTTAGGGAATTCAACTTATCATCAAATTCCTGGAGTCTGACAAAGTTGTTTACAAGCTGCTCCACTCAGATTCCTCCTTCAACTATTATTGATGTAATACATTTTTTTGTTTGCACTTTTTTAAAATAAAAAAGGGTGCAAACTCGTTTTGAGCGCACCCTTTTTAAAATTGTGTTGCCTGCTGTAATCGAAGAGATTTGTATCGAATGAATCTCAATGTATTTCTCCTTTTGCTAAGTGGGCCCACCAGGACTCGAACCTGGGACCAACGGATTATGAGTCCGGTGCTCTAACCAACTGAGCTATGGGCCCGAGAAAGATTCGCAATTTATGCGGCGGCACAGGAAAAATCAAGCGGTTTTTAAATACGTCTTTCCCGGACGCCAAAAACTTATCAATTATTTGCCATAAATTTTTGATCCCCGGCATGAATTTTCAACTTAGTTTTTTATAGTGGATTGTGAATATTTATACAAATTTGCTAAACTCAAATTAGTTATATGGTTAGTGTAAATCGCTTAATTTTTGCCGTTATTTTTTTAGCATTCTTTAATAATGTGATAACGTTTGTAAACCGAAGTTTTGATTTGGTTTATTGTAAGGCTGTCACAATTTTCCGGAGTTTTGCCGGAAAAAAGAAACTTGCTGAAAACGAATGGAGAATCGTTTATGTCATATATGATCACGGAAGAATGTATCGCCTGCAATGCCTGTTTACCTGTTTGCCCAACGGCGGCAGTAGAAGAAAGTGTACCTGTTTATAAGATAATCGCCGATGCCTGCAGCGAATGCGTAGTGGATTATGATGCGCCCCGTTGCCTCGCTGTTTGCCCGATCGATGCGATCAGCAAAGATCCATCTCTGGAAGAAAATCATCAGCTGCTGCTGGAGAAACGAAATCGCATTTCAATGCAGGAAACAGCTTAACAATCAGTGATGCCATGCGCCGGCAGGCTAAAAATCGCCGGCAAATTGTAATTATCATCACCACTGCACCACTTCTGCCTAACTGTTAAAACTCTGCCGTAGGTTGGCAATTCTCAGCCTGGCAACACCAGGTAATGCCGGCACCTCTTGGTGGCAGTGCATTATCCGCCCACTGTAAACTGGTTTTACCGGCGAGGCTGGCTACCGGAATCGTTGTCAATAGCTGTGGCGCAGTATCTACGGATGCGACCTGCCGCCAAACTTCAAGATTATTTCCCCGGGTCGCCGCTTGCAAATCCTTGAACTGAGTGGCAGAATCAGCAAGCGTTATCGTCAATGTGGGACTCCAATCGGCCGATAACATTTGCGGGCCAATCAAACCTGCGCCCGGAGAAGCAGCCCTTAGCCAGTATGTAGTACCGGGATTTTCCCCGGGACATTTTCCCGAACTGAGTTGAAAACTAATTGCCGGCGCATAGCCAAAATTAATCCCTGAGACAAAGGCATCTGCGGCCAGTGTTTCCGCTAGTGAAGAATCGGAGAGCGGGTTTGCCGTGGACATCCACCCTGCCTGGATAACCGGCGATAGCGTATAGGAACCGGGTTTTAAAAGGGGAAAAAGAAATTGACCGGAATTGCCGCTTGTGTCGCTGGCGGATGAATCCCCGCTTAGCGTTACCGTCCAACCTTCCAGACTTTTGTCGCCGGGATCCAGAATTCCATTGCTGTTTTCATCATAAAACACCGTTCCCGCCAGGGATGCCAGCTCAACACTATCCGGTCCAAAAACCGGCTGCGACACTATTTGGCAATTGGCCGGGGAGCAACACCATTCAATACCGGGGCCCTGCGGTGTAGCTTCATCGGACCAACTGATACTACTCACACTGGCTAAATCCACTGTTGAAAAAGTTTGAACCACTATCGGTTCGTCATTCACGGATGCGATGCTTCGCATGATTTGCAGACCATTGCCCTGGGTCGCCTCACTCAGGCTGCTCAAGCTCGTAGAAATCGTGATGGTCGGGCTCCAGCCAAATAGGGTGTTCGGGCCAATCAGGCCCGCTTCGTCAGTTGTCGCACGAAACCAGTAGTCGGGAAAAGGCGCATTGCCGAAACAATTGCCCGCCAGTGTGGCACTAAAAGCCGGTGCGTAGCCAAATGCCATGGTGGAGATAAAGGTATCCTGCTGGGCAGTTATGGAATCTGCCGTGGCGGCAACCTGCTGCCAGCCCGGCTGAAGCAGTGGCGCTACGGTATAGCTGCCTTCAGTGACCCGGGGAAAGAGAAATATTCCATTGTTATCGGTGGTGTCGAAAGCAACTGTGTCAGCGTCGGCACCAGCCTCGATCAGGGCTACCGCCCAGCCAGCCAAATCGGTGTCGTTGGAATCCCGGGCAGCACTGCCATCAATATTATGATAAACAACTCCGCTGACTGCGGTATATTTGTATATTAGCGGGAAATTAGCGCTGATATGAGTGGCATTTATCGTATCGCTGACGATTTTTGCAGTAAACTGGGCGCTGTCCGGAATGACATAATACCAATCATCGAGCACTTTTATATTTACCTGGTAGCTGCCCTTCGGTACGGAATAAAAAGTATATTTCCCCTGATTGCTGGTTACAGTGGAATCTGTCTTACCCGCGGAATTTTTCATGTAAACCATTTGTTGGGGCACGCCGGGTTCGTTGTTATCCTGAACACCATTCTGGTTGATGTCATCATAAGCGGTGCCGCTGATGGAGGCCAGTTCCAGCAAGGTAAAGTTGATATTCTTCTGATCGTCCGTTACAATCTGAATAACCGTATCGATCTCGGTCTGCAGGCTTTTCGGAGCAAGATACCCGGGCGGGGCAATGAGAAAAAGTGTATAGGTGCCCGGGTCTGTCGGATAAAAACTATAGGCACCGGAAGTATCCGTGGTTGCATAAGTGGTGTCGCCGGAATCTTCCAGGGTCAGGCCAAGCTGAGCGGCCAGTATCGCATCCCCTTGAAGGTCGTTAACCCCGCCCCAGACCGGCGGCTTCGGGGTAAAGGCATCGCTGTATCCGGATTTTACCGGCACATTCACTTCATCCTTTATGACCCCGTAGACGTAATATTCCAGGGGCAGAAGGTTGCTGATGTCAAAATCAGCGGAATTGGCTTCTTCCGCCCCGGCCAGGGCTGCGCTGTTAAAATTATCACCGGCCACCCGGATGCCATCGTATCCGGTGGAATCCCAATCGAGATAGAACTCCACCTGAACCGAATCGGCATGGCTGGAGGATTCCGGCGTATAATTAACGGTGGCGGTAGCGCTCCCTTCCGGTGCTGATACGGAGTGAAGGGTCAGTTTTGGTTTGGGAATCCCAAAATGAGTGACATATGCCAGTGAATCACCCGGCATGCTCTGATCGGTAATGAATTGAATGGTGTACTGTCCGGTTGACAATGGCACGAAGCTGCTGGTATCAGTGTCCGGATGAACGATCATGATCGTGAGGGAGGTATCGCTGGAGAGGGTCTCCACGAACTGGATGCCGTTTTCGGTAACGGAGAAATCCGCAGAGTCGACTGAAACGGTATCGCTCGGTAAAGCAATCTCCACCGAAATGGTTTGCGAACTGCTGGCGCTACTGACCGGCCAGTTGGCATGAAAGCTGAGATGTGTGACATTATCCTTATCGAGGTTTACTGTTCCGGAGTAAGTATTCAGCTGGGTTTGCGGATCACTTTCACTTTGTTGAATATTGCTGATCGCAGAAGCACCTAAGAAGCTAATACTATCCGGATTAAATGCATATTTTAAGCCGACTTCCGGATGCCAGATGAACAAGTCCACGGTTAGCCAAGCGGCGGCAAAATCCTCCGAAGGAATGTTATTGCGGCGCTGAAAATAGAAATCAATCGCCGCCAGCTCCTTACCGCCGATAATCGGTAGCTGGTGTGGCACCCGAACGTCCGCCTCCCCAAACATAGTGATGTCCAGGCTTTTGTCGATGCTGAATCCCAGTTCAAAATTGAAAATGCAAGGGCTGCAATCGAAAAGGCCCCAATCCGCATCGATGCTGTAACGGCCGGCGCCCCAGTCTAAGTCCAACTTGGCGCTGCCCTCTCCTTCCAGGCCTCCTAAAAATTTTACGATGGCATCGAGAATTAGCTCATGTTTATCTACCGTGAAGGAACCGTCGAGGGTGACCAGCGGCTCTTCCTCTCCGAACTCTACGCCAATTTTTCCGGAGACGATCAGATTGCCCGGGTTGGTCAAATTATCAGCGCTGGCGCCAATGAGGTAGAGGAAAAGGCCGGTATCGCCGAGCGGAATCGGGGTGAGCGAATCTTCCAGGGTAACTGCCAGCTCATTCAGGCGGCCATCTTTAAAGTCAATGCTGCCACCGACGTCAAATCCACCCGGAAAAGACAAATTCAGAGTGTCGGTTAAATCAAAGGAGTCGCCGTCTTTTTCATAGGTCGCGGCAAATTCATTAATCTCAAATGCACCCAGATTGGCATTTTTGATTTTAAAGCCAATGCCATCCAACTCCCATTGGCCGGTATCGCCATCGATGGTGATGCCTTTCCCGGGGAAAGAAACCGTAGCATCGAATATTTCCGGGATGCTCGCGGAACCCTGGATGACGTAGGTGCTGCTATCGGCTGTATATTCCAGGGAGAGGTCTTTCGTATCAAATTGGATGCCTCCCAGTGTGAGGGAATCTGTGAATGAAATCAACAGTGTATCGATCTTGCCGTTTCCGATCACCAGTCCGGGAATTTTTTTGCTGCTATCTCCCAGGGCAACTTCGATGGATTCGGTGGTGGTGGCGATAGACAGATCCCCGGACATATCATAAATATTATTCCCCTTACTGTCCTGATGATACTGAAAAGAGAGGTCTTTCGGATCGATTGTCAACCCATTCAGTTTGAAGGTGGAATCTTCGGTAACGGTAAAATCGAGCGAGGCCAGCTTACCATCTTTGATCTCCAGTCCGGGAATTTTTTTGCTGGTATCGCCAACGGTCACATGAAAGGTGTTCTTTTCGACGGTAATATAGGCATCACCATACATTTCATAGAGCGGGCCTGCGGCTTGATATTCCAATTCCAAGAATTTCGGTTTAACGCTCACCTGTTTTAAGCTAAAGGTCGAGTCCTGACTAATGGTGATATCAAAGTCTTCCACGCTGCCGTTTTTGATGGCCAAACCGGGCGTTTTGCCCGCACCGAGCTCAATGGCAATTGTATCCCCGTCTACAATCGCCTGGGCGTCGCCGGTAATTTCATAGAGGGAGTTTGCTTTTTGATATTCAAAACTGAGCGACTTTGGCTTGAACTTAACCTTGGCTATCGTAAAACTATCCTTGGGAGATACGGTCGCTTTCAGGCCGCTCAGCTGCACGCCGGCTTTATCGATAATGACAAAATTACTGTCCTTGACATCAATTGTGATGCTATCCAGTTCTGCTACATTAATTTCCCCCTGCAGTTTAATTTCCGGTCCGCTGGCGGGATCGGCCAGCAGCAAAGTATCCAGTTTAAAACTGACCCCGTTGATGGTAATCGGTTTACCATTGGCGGCTTTCACACCATCGTTCAGTAACTGGTTGATATCTGCACTAAAGCTGCCGTCCAGTAATGGAATCGCATCGCTGCCGCTGATGACCGCGTCAATTTCCCCACTGGTGGAAAATTGCGGATCATCGCCGGTGGTCAGTTTAACCCCGCCCTTTAACTGGATTAACGGCAGGAAGCTGCTGCCGCTGGCAGGCTTAAATCCTACTTGAACAATGCCATCGCTCGTAAATGTATTTGTAGCGGTGCTTTCGAAGGAGGCAGCGCTGAATTGCAGTGGCCCGGCTGTTTTAGTCTCCTGCTGGGAACTTCCCGGCAGCGTATCATCCGGCCGGGGGATCGGTAGCTCACCTGATGGCTTGTTGCTGGCGCAGGCATGGGCAAGTAATGCAACTAAAATGACATTTAAGCCGATTGATAACAAACGCCGTTGATCCATTGCTTCCTCCTTACGGCCCCGGTATTACCAGAGGCTTTTCTAAACCGGAAATATCAAGCGCGCTTATGAGTAAAGGCCGCATCGAAGTTTACCTCGATATTCCTGGTCCGCTTGCAATTAAAATGCTTAAACGTAATTAGGACTGCTATCAAATCTGTAATTCGCTGTGATAGTGGTGGAGATGTTACCCGGTAAAAAATGTTGTGTGTTCGCCTAAGTATAGCTATTTGAGAGTAGATATTCAATTTTTTTGAACTTATCGAACATTTATCGAATTTTGCAAGGTGTTTAATTCGCGACTCCTATGTCAGAATAACAGAGTGAAGGTTCCTGATTCGTCGCTGGTATCCCGCTGAAGATCGCGTAATCGAATACTTGCGAATTCATCATCCGCGGATTAACTTTCCAGCACTTTTAAGATTTACGAACCGTTCGCTAATTTTGAGGTAATTTATGAGATCGCTCCGCCTGGCACTGGCTCAAATCAATTCTACGGTTGGGGATATCAAGGGTAATTTTGAGAAGATGCTCGAATATGTCGAACGCGCTGCCGAGAAAGGTGCAGATATTGTCGCCTTTCCGGAGCTGGCACTCATTGGCTATCCTGCGGAAGATTTGCTCCTCCGCCCGGAGTTTATTGATGATAATTTGCAATATCTGCAGAAATTAATTCCCTATAGTAAGCATATCACCATACTAACCGGCTTTGTTGACCGGAAAGATGATATCTTTAATGCCGCGGCCGTTATCCACCGGGAGCGCATCGCTGGTGTGTATCATAAACAGTTCCTTCCCAATTACAGCGTTTTTGATGAGAATCGCTATTTTCAGGAAGGGAAAGTAATGCCGGTATATCGTTATAATAATATGAATATTGGTGTGAATATCTGTGAAGATATCTGGTATCCCGGCGGACCCACATATGCCCAGGCGCTTTATGGAAACGCGGAAATTATCATCAATCTTTCCGCTTCTCCGTATGCGATGAATAAGCTGAAAGATCGCAATAAAATGTTATCGGTCCGGGCGAAGGATAATGAAGTGATTCTGGCCTACGTCAACCTTGTCGGTGGGCAGGATGAACTGATTTTTGACGGACAAAGCCTGATCCTTTCTGAAGAAGGTGAGTATATCGCGAAAGCGCCGGCGCTGGAAGAGGCATTGATCGTCGCAGATCTGCATCCGGACAATGTCTTTAATCGCCGTTTACACGACCCGCGCCGCCGCAAAGAGAAACTCTTTATCCCGGACGATAAGCTTTTCGAGCAAATTGAATTATCGCAGCCGATAAAAGCAAAGCCCGAATTACCAGCGCCCCCGATTGTAGATGACCTCAGCACGCGGGATGAAGTTTACCGGGTGCTTACCCTCGGCGTACGGGATTATATCCGGAAAAATAATTTTAAAAAAGTCGCCCTGGGGCTCTCCGGTGGCATCGATTCTTCCCTGGTCTGTGCGATTGCTGTGGATGCACTCGGGAAAGAAAATGTTGCCGGCATTTCCATGCCCAGCGAATTTACCAGCCAGGGCAGCAAAGATGATGCACGGCAACTGGCGGAAAATTTTGATATCGAATTCCACGAAATTCCGATTAAAACGCTTTATGAAACATACCTTGATCAGCTTGAGGGACTTTTTGCCGGAGCAGCGCCGGATGTTACCGAAGAAAATATTCAGGCCCGTATCCGCGGGAATATCCTTATGGCTTATTCCAATAAGTTTGGAGCCATGGTGTTGACAACCGGGAACAAGAGTGAGTTTAGCACTGGTTACTGCACACTCTATGGAGATATGTGCGGCGGCTTTGCTGTCATTAAAGATGTGCCGAAAATGCTGGTGTACGATCTCTGCCGCTTCCGCAACGAGATTGCCGGTCGGGAGATGATTCCGGAGAATGTGCTCACAAAAGCGCCCTCCGCGGAACTGCGCCTGGATCAGAAAGACACAGACTCGCTGCCACCATACGAAGTGCTGGATCCGATCATTACCGCTTATGTGGAGGAAGACCTTTCTTTCGAGGAAATAGTCAGCAAAGGGTTTGACGAAGCAATTGTTTTACGGGTGATGCGACTGATTGACATTAACGAATATAAACGCCGGCAGGGAGCGCCGGGCATAAAAGTGACGCAACGGGCGTTTGGCAAGGACAGGCGTTTTCCGATTACCAACGGCTTTCGCCATGGTGAGTGATTCCGAAAATCATTCGAGAACATTATGGAATGCGATATTTTTTTAGTGTAAAACAAAATACTGAGTTCAGTTCTGGCTGTCATCGCGAGGAGTACAACGACGAAGCGATCTCATTGTAAAGGCAACTTTTGAGATTGCTTCTCCCGGCAATCCGGGATCGCAATGACATTTCAATAATCGTTATTTTGCTAATATGACCAAATTCGAACTAAACTGAGGAGCGCTTTATGGGATTTTCCGGCGCAGGTGGATCAAATGGCGGCACCGGTCGCTTTTTCCTGGGATTGATAATGATGATTGGAGGAGGCTACCTTTTCCTTAACTCGATTCATGTCGGTAACAGTTTTGGGATGGGATCGATAATGTTTGGCATGGGCGGCTTTAATATGACCGGCGGTATGGTGTTAGTGCCATTTATTTTCGGGGTCGCAATGATTTTTTATAACTCAAATAACTGGCTTGGCTGGATTCTTGTCGGTTCCTCGCTGGTGATGCTAACATTTGGCGTGATCGCCGGTATCCATTTCCATTTTCAGCGGATGACGGCATTTACCCTTCTGATGATCCTGGCGCTCTTGCTTGGCGGAATAGGGCTCTTCCTGAGTTCGCTGCGGAATTTTGAATAAAATCAGTTGCAATTGCCTCCTTTAAGTTTCATTATTAATAGGCAGATATGAGATCGCTTTACCGAATTGAAGAAAGATATTTATGGGTATTCGATATAACGCCCCCTTTGTTTTAACGTTTACTTTTTTTTGCATTATTGTCATGGGGATGGGGGAAGCAACCGGTGGTGTATCCACCCGGCAATTTTTCACTTTGCATCCGCTGTTTACTTATCAGGACCCATTGTCCTATGTGCGACTTGTCTCACATTCGCTTGGGCACGCGAACTGGGAACATTTAGGCTCCAATTTGGCTTATATCTTATTGATCGGGCCGATACTGGAAGAAAAATACGGTAGTAAAAACTTGTTCGTTATGTCACTGGTAACCGCACTGATTACTGGCATATTAAACAACTTTTTGTACCCGAGTTTCCTACTTGGTGCCAGTGGTATCGTATTTATGATGATTCTGCTGGGTTCTTTTACGAATGTGAAAGACGGTGGTATACCATTAACGTTTATTTTGGTGCTGGCGCTGTTTCTCGGGCAGGAAGTTCTTAGCGCATTTGAAGAAAATAATATTTCGGAATTCGCCCATGTGGTTGGTGGCGTCTGTGGTAGTTTCTTCGGTTTTGCGCAAAATGCCAGAATGGGCAGCAGCGCCTAAGCTACTGGTTGACTAATAGACTTTTTGAATGAAAGAAGTTGGCAAATAAGCAATTATACTTGCTGTGATATCTAAAAAGGGTATGTGCTATGGCTAGAAAAAAAATACCGGAAATCGATAAAATCCTGGAAAAAGCCCGACAGGCAGAAGACCGCCAGGACCATGAAGCGGCAGCGCGTTCCTATACGGAAGCACTGGAAATTTCTCAGAAAAACCCGGGGATATGGGGATTGCTGGGATGGGCTTTGCTACATGCAGGCGATACCAAAGAGGCACTGACAGCTGCAAAGAAAATGCGGAATCTGGCGATTAAACCACCGACGGTACTTTCCTTACCATCAAAACCGCTATTGGCAGTAGCGGATTTATTGATTGCGGAAATTCATCGCTCCGCCGGCAGGAAAACCTACGCCGAACGCTATTACCGGGAATCGCTGGATGCGATGCCGCGGGCAGCAACTTACGTTCTTTTTGGTGAATTCCTGGCGGGATTAGATCGTCACACCGAAAGCAAGGTTTGCTACCAAAATGCGATTCAGGTAGATAGCAACTGCGATGAAGCCCACTACAATCTGGCGCTCTGGTACAAAGAAAATGAAGATTATGAACGCACAATTCGCCACCTGCAGCGGGTGTTGGAAATTAATCCGATGAACACAGCCGCGGTGGTTGCTTTAACGCGGGTGCTTTGGCGATTCCGCAGCACGGGATTCAGTGAAGCACTGAACGTGCTGGAGAATGCTTATCAGGTTCAACCGAATGAACGGGACATCCAACTTTGCCTGGCATTTACCTATCGACTCCTGAAAAAAACGCGCGACGCAGAGCGTATTTTTATCGATGCAGTACAAACACATCCGGAAGATAGTGGATTACATTGGAGCTTCGCTCACTTTTTGGGTCGGGATTTAAAACAGGCGGGGGAAGCAGAATTTTACTTTAAGAAAGCAATCGAGCTGGATCCGGAAAATGCGCCGGCATGGTTTCATTATGGACAGTTTTTGCTGCGGCAAAAACGAGAGGCAGAAGCGCAGGTTCAATTGAACCAGGCAATGGATCTCGGGTTTGCAATTCCGGAAACCGAAAAAGAGGCGCCGGTCGCGCAACCTATAGCGAATTCAAAATAAGCAGAGTGATCTCCTCTCCGGGGGAGACCTCTAAAACATCGCTAATTGGCGTTTGGGCAGAACCAATTGGATCGGCCAGAAATTGCAAGCGATAGGAATCCCGTAAAAGATGGGACGGGATGATAAAACGCTTGATGCTCAGGCCATTTACCTGTCCTAATCGTTGCTTTACCCCTCCTTTTACTACATATATAATCATGCTGTCGCTTTCCCGGTTGTCGACCTTTAATGAAGCGACCGGATCCTTCTGGCGCTCGGTGAGATTTCCTGTGCAACCGATTATCATCGCCAGGAAAATGGTTAAAACTATCCATTTAGATTTTTGCATGATGGCTTCCTTAGGATTGTTTTTTCGAATAAATATACCGCCCTTACAGAGCTTTATATTGTTTGATGATATGCCCGCCCGGGGCTTCGCGCCCCGGGCAAGGGTGTTCCGCCCTTGCAGGGCTCTTTCAGCCTTTGACTATTGAAAAGGTCCGTAGGACCGAATCATAATAGCCTGGGGCGCGAAGCCCCGGGCGGTTAATAACCAACAAATTTTAAATCCGCCACCCTCCAATATAGTTCCTCCCAACGGCATAAAAAAAACGCTGTGGCAGCACCGAAAGGTGACATACCACAGCGTCTCAAAAATTTACCCGTCTGCGCGGCAATAGATTACCGCCACAATGGGTTAAATTAGAAGCCGATGGTCAAAGAAAACAGGTTGTTGCCATCGTAGTAACGGGAATCCCGGAATGCATAATCGAACTGCAGATTGGTGCCGCTCATCTGGAAGTTGAGGCCGACACCAGCGGTAAAGCGGTGCAGTCTGTCTTCGGAATCAACGTCACTGGCATGCAGGTAACCGCCACGCAGGGCGATCAATTCGCCGTAATTATACTCTACGCCGAATTTGACATTGTCATTACCGAAATTATTATTCTCGAAATTTCCGTTGAAAATAACATAATTATTTTCATTGATGTTACGTTTGTAGCCCAATCCCAATTCTACCGTTGCCGGCAGCTGATGGGAAGCGGAGGGGCGATCGCGGAATTCGATACGATCGTCGTCGACATCTACGGACTGGGTTAAAAGACCGGAACCGGCATACTGCAGGTTGGTTCCAATATTCTTCACTACCAGACCCATGGAGAGGCCATTGACGCCACCAAGCTGATGATACTGCAGACCCATATCGAAGGCAGCAGCAGAAGCACTTGCCCGCGGCACGCTCTCATGGATCAACTTGGCAGTAAAACCAACCTGAATCAAATCGGTGAGCTGACGGGAATAAGTCAGTGCACCGGTAAGAAATGTCGGTGAATAAGTACGTCCAGTGCTGCCGTCCCAGTCTTCGTTGGTGGTATAAGGAATGTCACCAAAATCGAAGGCTTTCAGGCTGAAACCGAGATTACCTAATCCGCCGACTTTTACACCAAAGGCCATGTAGTTTACGTTGACGTCATTAAAGATAGACATAGTGGAAAAAGTACCCGCGGCAGTGCTGGGCAGTTGGGCGAAACCGGCCGGGTTCCAATACATAGCGTCGAGGCCGGAAGTATAAGCGAGATTCGCTCCGCCCATTGCCAGGTCGCGTCCGCCGACCGGTACCAACACCTGCTCACCGGCTGCCGTCCCGATACGGGCGGGATCGCCGGCAAAGCCCTGGAAGCTACTCAGCAGCAGCGCCAACAGCATAATGGCAATAACCGAAAGTTTATGATGTTTCATTTATTGACTCCTTATATAATTTTCTTTTTTGTTAAAAACCGCCCGCCGGATTTCATCCGGTTAAATCCGGCAGGGCGAGAGGCATCCATCCCTTTATGGCCTGGATTTTTCTTAGAAATATTCAAGAATCTCTTCTCCCTGAATGAGAAATAGTTTCAGTGTCTTCTCCGCGTCCAGGTCGGGCATTTCGATATGCACGAAATAGATACCGCTGGCAACGGGGAGATTAGATTGATTACGTAAATCCCATCTCAGGAATTGGGAGTCATCATTTTTGTCGAGTTTGCGAACCTGGACGCCACCTAAGCTAAAGACACGCACTGTCGCTTTTTGCGGCATGTGAGTGAAGGTGACGAAGCGGTCGAAGCGACTGGCTTCTTCCGGGTTGTTCGCATAATACGGATTCGGGAATACATTTAATTTGTCAACCATCGATCTTGCCAATGAGTTGTCATCCGTGGTGACGCTCTCGGTAGAGAAGGAGAATCTGTCATCCGGATTACCGGGCAGGTTTACAAAAATATCAAATGTAAACGGTGCGAGCAGGTATGCTCTGGAGCCACGCTGTGCCGGCCAGATGGCAAACATAACGTCGGTAGAGGTACCATCGTTGGCATCATTGTAGTCGACACCACCATTGTAATCACTTTTGTGGATAAAGAGGTATTCCCGGGCGCCAGTGGCGGGATCCGGATAGGCAGCACCATCCCAACCCATATCCCAAATCAGGTTGGCCGGCGCAAAGCTGTTATCTTCTACAAATGTGACATTCACCTGACGAGGATTCGCCGGATCGGTGACGTCAAACGCCTGGAAAGGCAGTTTTCCAATACCGGAGAAGGCATAACCCTGGTCGCGGCGGTAAACAGCACCTTCGCTGATGTAACCATTTGCATCAACATCGGCCTGATCCTGGAATACCAGTTGTACCGGCTTCAGTTCGGAGAGGCCAAGATTGGAGCCGAAGAAATTAGCGCCGATATCCATGCCACCGAAGAACTGCGGTGCGCCCCAGTCTACGCCGGTCATCCAGCGATCGCCGTCGTAATCCCAGTCGGCAATACCACCGGATTTCGGGCCAATGACCTGAACCATAATACCATCACGGATCGGGTAATTTTTGTCGCCACTAAGGTTGCTATTGTTTGCAACAAGTACTTGATTTGTGGTTGCGTCAATCAAATTCCACTTGTGCCATACACCAGTGGTATCGGTTACATCCGCCGGATTGACTGAATATTGTTTCTCTTCCGAAAATTCTACCCGATAGTCATGTCCGGATACTGCACTTGGGTCGATAACCGTAACGGTAACGGTCGGATCGTTGAAACCAACTTTTTCTACGGCAACGGTTTCACCAGCATCATTCGGATACTCGGTGCCCGGTTTCGGCGACTGCGGAATTACCTGGATAACATCCAGAGAACTTTCCAGTGCCGGCTCCGGTACGTCTGTATCAACGACGCCATCGCCATCTTCGTCTTTAACGTTGTAGGCAGTTACTGCAAAGAAGTAACGATTTCCGGCATAGAGCGGCTTGTCGTTGATGTAATCTTTTTCAACGATGAAATAGCGCTGAATACCGTTGTTTGTGCCTTTTTGGATCGGCACGGTAACGATGTCGCCGAATTCCGGTACAAACTGGGCTGCATTGATGGTGCTAATCGTATTGCTGACATCATATGTTGCTATCAGGGTTGCCTGCGATTTTGTTGAACTGGCATTTGGCAACTGGTATACGTTGTAAGCTTCGAAATTGAATCCGAGTGTCGGATCGTCTTTTTCGGTTTCTGCGATAGCGGCATCATCTGTGCCCCACTCGAGAACAATCTTTTCTTCTAAGGGAGTGGCTTTTACAGAAGGTGCTGCTGGGGGACGCGGAATGCCCTGAAAAAGCTTGTTATAAACAAACTGGGCAAAGTCGTCATTTAGTTTCAATTGAGCGATCGCATTACGGTTGTTACCGCCATCCTGGGCAACGACGCCACCAACTACTGCTACAACTACTTCCTGGGTATCACCGGGTTGCATGGTGAAAGGGCCGGAAGGCAGTGCCATACGGCGGTCGCCAGGAGGCAAGTTCGTACCGAAAGCATCGATGTCGCCAGACTGGGCAACAGGGTCACCACTGACCGGGAATAAGGTTGCCTGGCCGGTGTTTTCACCGAAGCCAACGGTAAACGGTGTCGGATTAGAGGTATCCGCAGTCGTGGTAAAACCATTTAAAAGGTTATACCATTGCAAAGTACCGTCATATTCGCCAAGATCCGGATCGTCGATCGCACTACCGGAAGCGAAATATCCAAATGATGTTAAGGGCAGGTTGATCCAACCGGGGCCGATCTGCTTCAGATCGTAAATTGCATAATCCTGGGCATCATCGATACCATTATTGTTTCTGTCCTGACCAGCTTCTCCACGTACCAGCGGGCCCTGGAAAAAGTCGTAGCCAACTGCTGCGGGAGGAATGTTGAAATCGGTGAAGTCCTGATCTGTCAGTGTTCCATTGTATGCGTAGCCAAGACTACGGCCAATGTCACTACCGACCAGGTCATCGGTATAAGTACCGATATCGGGATCACTCCACTGCGCGATAAACATGGAATCAATTCTCAAACCGGACTTATTGATCACCCGGTAACGCTTGAAAACCAGTTGGCCCAGCGTTGCATCCGGCTGATTGTAAGCCCATACGGTAGACTGGATTTCCAGGCCAATCGGCGGAGCGCCGTACAGGTTACTGGTAGCACCGCCATCGAGATCGTTGAAAACGGCCCAGGCAACCTGGTCTGCACCAGCCACGCCCGGTTCTTCGATTTCGCCAATTTCGATAACGCCATTATTATTAAGATCTGCTTCCAGACCGGGCTCATAAACACCATTACCGTTTACATCGTAGAACGGCGCCCCAAGGTCTGTCGGCCAGTTTTCCCAGTCCGATTGATACTGGTCGATAATTGCTTGCTGCATTGCGTCCGTTACGGCACCGATCGGCACTTCATTCAATTCCGCGGCATCGTTGACAACGGTTGCCTGACCAGCTTTTAAAGTCGACCAGTCGCGACGAATACGATAAATACCGACACGATCGTCATTTTGGGAAATCGCCACCGGATCGGAGGTTGCCGTACCAGGTGTGACAATCCAACCAGCGGATGTACCGATACGATAAGTCTGACCACCGACGCGCAGTCGCGGCAGTTCCGGGTTACGGGTATCGTTTACCAGACCACCAAAAATAAGGCCATCCTGATAAACCACGCCGGCGGTGCCTCGCGGATATTCCGCTCCGGCATTTCCGGTAATCGGATTATGTGCGGAAAAGCCATCGGCACGCAGCCAGTAACTCATGTTTCCAATGTTGGCAAGCGTCTGAACCGCCGTCGCTGCAGCGCCTTTGTTCAGGCTTTGCCGGTTGTCCCGCGGCCCTTTCGCAAACGCCGAGGCCATCATCAGCATAACCAGGATGCCGGTGATAGATAGGAACAGTTTCTTTTGCATATTTGTTACTCCTCGAAATTTCTGTCTTTAGGTAAATGGAGTGCCAGCGTTGCAGTGATGAGGAACAACACTGGCAAACCATTCATTCATCGATTATGTTTTTGAAACGGGTTCTGCCAGGTTCAAAAACAAGGCAGATTGCCGGGTTTCAAAAGCCTCCCTAGTAGCTTAATTTCAAGCCAAAGAAAATCTGACGCGGCGAACCGTAGAGCTGTAATCCGAGCTCATCCCAATATGCCTGGCCATTTTCAAGATTGATTGCTTTGTAAAGATTAACATAATCTTCACCGCCGTTAGCATCGATAAAGGACTGGGAGACTTCCAGGTTATCGATGAAACCATCTTCTTCCGCACTGCCAGTCGCGCCAAATACGTTGATGACGTTTCTGGTGTTGAAGAGATTATTTACGCGCATGTAAGCGGTAGCAGCCAGCTTGTTGGAAAGTTGGAAGGTTTTATCCAAACGCAAATCCATATTCCAGTTGAAAGGCGTGCTGGAATTGCCGATGCCTTCCAGGGCGCGGCGGGAACGGGTATCGATCATATAGTTGGTGCCGGCGGTATAAGGTCCGGCCTGACCAACTTCCGACAGGGTAAAGGTGTAAGGATGACCGCTGTTGAAAGTAAACAGGGTGTTTACACCAAAATTGCGGAAGAGCTGTCCGCCTTCGTTCGCGCCATAGCGATAATCGAGGCTAATCGAACCGCGGTGTGTCTGGGAGAAGTTCAACGGATTGATAACCGTTGGGCGCGGCGTATCCTGCTCGAAAGCGGCCACGTGGGCATTACGAGTAGAAGCGGTACCTTCCGCATTGGTCATTGTGTAATTTACACGACCCTGCAGATGGTTGATGCGACGCAAAGTAAGACCTAATTCCAAACCTTTAGTCGTGGTAAAGTCGCCATTCACGAGAATGTTGAAGGGCACCAGACCAGCAGCAGCATCCGGGGTTACCCGGTCTACCTGAATCTGGCCTTTTACATTACGATAAAAACCAGCCATGTCAATCGAGGCGATGTTGCCTAATTGCTGGCGGAAACCAATTTCATACGAAGTAGTACGAACAGGATCCAGACCATAACCGGTCGGATTAAGGAAAGATATACCAGCAGCAACATACTCATAATTGTAGCGCTGGATACCGGCGAACATTGTTTCCAGTTCCGGTAACTGAATGAATTTACCATACTGCATGTAGAATACAGTGCGGTCGCTGACCGGGAAGGAGAATCCCAGGCGCGGGCTGATCTGCTGGAAAGTTTTCTTATCTTTCCACTCGGATTCCAGAATCTGACGCGTATCAAGATCACGCTCAGGATTGGTCGGGTTAATCAGTTCCCGTCCCTTGGAATCGAAGTAATCGTAACGCAATCCGGCATTGATGATCAGGTCATTATATTCAATCTTGTCCTGAACATAGAAAGAACCGAACAACGGGCTTTTTGATTTTTCACCAATCTGGATACCATCTTCGTTGAAGATATCGGAATCGGTTTTTTCGCCATAGATGTCATAACCGTAATTATTCGGCACCGCCTGGGAGATCCAGGTTTCTACCGGTACGTCACGGATGTCATCGACGTTAAATGTTTCCAATGTTCTCATTGCATTGGAGCGAACGGTGTAACGACTAAGGTCGTAACGGCGAATTTCACCACCAATTTTCAATTCGTGATTACGATTGACCTGGGAAACGAAATTCAGTGCACCACTCAGGTAATTCTGCTCCTGAATGCGATAGTTACGATAGGGCGCACCATCTCTGGCGAAATAGATACCATTGAAGAGATAGTTTTGCTCCGGACGCCAGCGGCTGCCATAAGTGATATCGCCACCGGTGAAGTTGGATACTGCGGTGCTATCCCACCAGGACTGCCAATCGTTACCGAAATAGCTGTCTTCGCGATCCAGCACGGAATTGAAGAAACTTAGGTTTGCATCAAGAATAGACTTGGTGCCTAATACATAAGTCATTTTACCGGTGATTAATGAGTTGGTGAAACGATCGTCGAAAGTACGATTGTTCAACACATTTAACATCGGCGTAGTCGGAGAAGAACCCACCTGGGCATTCTCATAGAAAGAATTGAACTGCCGTCCACGGTCACTGAAAGAACCGCTGACGCGGAATTGCACCGGAGACAAATCAAACAGCAGCGTGCCCTGGAAAGCCCACTGATCTTCTTCCTGCTGCGGTGTAAAACCTGCCGGATAGGCGTAGGAGTCGATCACATCCGCATTGCCAGCGGCAACACCAGGATTTTCCGCGTTAACGTCAACCAGGTTTTCAAAAGTAAAACCTTCGCTGAAGCGCACTGCCCGGTCACCCTTAAAAGAGTTTTCCCCGGCGAGGAAGAAACGAATCTTATTGTTTAACAGCGGTCCGCTTAATGTTGCAACAGCATTGTGATGGCGATAGGAGTAAGTGCCAAGAAATTCCTGGCCTTCATCAGCGAATTTATCCGTCTGGAAATCAACGGAGAAGTTGAAATCGCTGCCACCGGTTTTCAATTCCGTACGAACGATACCGGAATTTGCACCACCATATTCTGCGGTATATCCACCGGCCAGCACCTGGAATTCTTCAACGGCTTCCTGGATGATGTGCAGAGACTGCGTGTTGGTTAACGGATCTACGGATGATGCGCCGTCGATATAGTAACCAACTTCGTCATGGCGGCCGCCACGAATGTGGACGTTACCATCCTGCACAACAACGCTGTTCTGGGTCGCGATAACATTATTAAAACCGCGCACCGGAATATTTTCGAGATCTTCGGAAGTTACCAGCGAAACACTCTGGGTAACGTGCTTCTCCACCAACGGTTTCTCTGCGGTGATGACAACCGCCTGTCCTTCGATGGCCGCTTCACTCAGCTCGAAATTAATTTCCGAGGTAACATCCGCGGAAATACGAACGCCGGCGACGACAACACCCTGGTAACCGATAAAATCGGCCCGGATATCGTAAATGCCTACCGGAACGTTCAAGATTACGAAATAGCCATCTACATCAGTGGCTGCACCAAATGTGGTGCCATCCAGACTGACGTTTACGCCCGGAAGGGCCTCTCCATTCGACTTATCAGTGACAACCCCAACCAGCTTCCCGGAGGATTGTGCGAAGAGAAAGGACGGCAAAATTGCTAATAATAAAGGAATTAATAGCAGCCTGAATTTCATAATTCGTGCTCTCCTTTGTTAAAATGAATGATTTAGTGGTTCTTGAAATGGAATTACTTTTCAGGTGGAATTTTTACTGCGGGATCACCTCCTTTCGGCAACTGCCGGAATACAAATCTTTCGTCAAGTTGTTACTCGAAAGCAGATGGAAAGGGTGAACAGACAGGATGCGGAGCGCATAAGCTGCTAAAATGGCAAGTAATAATGTAGATACAACCAACCCTACGCGTAATGCAGTACCGTCATCATTTTCTGAGCACTCGCTGCCGGAAAATCCGGCTTTCCGAATAACTGCCTTAGAGTATCCTTTTGAATTAATTTTTGCGATAAAGTGGTTGCCGGGCGTTACAAAACAGAAAAAGCTAAGGCAAGGGCAGAGGAGAGTTTCTCCGCCACTGCCTTAGCCATACACTTTTTTAAGACATCCCCCACCCCCGTATGGAGACAGAGACGGGGGCGGGGGCGTTTTATTTTTTACTGTGTTGTTGTTGTCTGGGAGCATAATGCGTCTTTTCAGGGGAGATTTCTACCGATTTGGGACGAACCGGGAGAAGGCTGGGATAAAACGGATTATTCCGGGATGAAATTTTTTTTAAGTTCAAAGTTCAGGGTTCAGGGTTCAAAGTTGTTGTTGCTACTCGTTCCCAAAGTTTTGAGACTGTGTAAAAAGTCTATCGTTGAAAGTTCAGGCAGCGACTTCCCGTTGCCTGAAGTAGCATTAAATGCTCCTAAGCGACTAACACCCTATATT
>JANQQU010000090.1 GCA_028284905.1 Calditrichia bacterium | reverse complement strand
CTTTTTATAAGCTTTCACTATACCTCCTTGACCATGACCTTAATTGATGAGTTCTTTTAATATGGCAAGGAGGTATCTTTTTTTCAAATATAGTTACTTCGGGGCGATGACAGCCAAAAAAATAATCAGCATTAACAATATTATATGCTTAAATTATTTTGCTGTCTTAATCAACAACAAGCCTCCTTCCGGTTGCCCGAAATTGTGGGTCCAACCGGTCACCCAAAAATCGCCCTCGCTACTTTCAATGATATCATATCCAAAATCGGGCGCCGGGCCTCCAAAGGTATTCATCTGCAAAGAATCACCGCTTGTATTTGTTTGTAAAGTATAAGCATCCCAGTGGCCCTGCCCGTAACTGCGGGTAAAACCGGTGAGCACATAGCCATCATTTGTTTGATAGACAGTCATTGCCCGGTCATTCGCGGGACCGCCGTAGCTTTGCGTCCATTGCTCTTCTCCATCCAGCGCAATTTTTTTCAGGAAAATATCTGTATTTCCGATATTCCCCCAATAATCGCCGTAGCCGGTCAAAATAATTTCATTCCTATCATTCACGATAACTGCATGGGCATTATCATAGCCGGGGCCACCATAGGTCTTTTGCCAAAGCAACTCACCGGTTTTATCGGTTTTCAACAGATAAGCATCGCGGTCGCCGGCGCCAAAGGAGTAGGTGATGCCCGCGAGGAGAATGCTGCCGTCATCGGCGATCCCCAGCGAGAACACCCGGTCGACTTGCGGCCCGCCAAAGGCTTTGGTCCATAAGGTATCGCCATTGGCATCCGTCCGTATCAGGTAAGCATCGAGATCGCCATTACCAACGCTGTTGGTCTGGGCAGCGATGGTATATCCCTGGTCCTCATTTATCGCAATCGACCAGCCGATATCTTCGCCGGCGCCACCGATGGTCTTCTGCCATTGCTGCTGGCCGTTTGCATCGACTTTGAGGAGAAGAACATCATCCTGACCGGCGCCGTAACTTTGGGTAAAGCCAACGATGATAAATCCCTTATCGGCAGTCTCCTTCACGCTCCAGCCATTATCCTCTTCGCTGCCGCCATAGGTGCGCGTCCATAATGTATCGCCGGCGATATTGCACTTCAGGAGAAAGACATCCAGTTTTTTCCCTTCAACTGTTGTATTGCCGACAATTATAAAATTGCCATCGGAAGCCTGAATGATGTGAATGCCCCGGTCGGCGCCATTTCCCCCGAAGGTTTTAACGAAGCTTTCTTCCCCGGCAAGCATGGTTGAGAAAAACAGGATTAACAGCAATGAAATCATCGATCGGAAACTAAAATTCACAGAAAACTTGGTCGCAGAAAAATACATAAACACCCCTTTCGTAAACATCAGATCGCAACGATTCAGCGGCAGGCAACGCCCGGCTCATCCCGCTCAAGCGATAGTTAAACTATCATCTGTTACGAATTTTGCACGGGTTTATGTTTCACAAAGTTCCCAATGTCGACGGCAAAACCGGCAGCGGTTTCAAAAACCGTTTTAAATACGATGCGATAATAGAGCTTGCTGCGGTCGAAAGTAATGTAGGCAATAAAGAGCGAGAGGATGGCAACAATCAGATGAAGCCACAGGAAACCGGCGGAAAAAAAATATTGAAGTTCGAAGATAAAAAGCAAACAGAATGCGAAGCTGATATTTATCATCATGATTCGCAAGGCGTTAAACCAGGCAATTTCCGCGACATGCTCAGGATTATGCTTGCGGATAAATGCCTGCAGCACAAAAACCTGATCGGGCTGGAAAGTGATCTCCAGATTGGGATTTGTGCGCTTTAAATTATGGTATTCGTTTTCACGGATTTCCCGTCCCTTTACAAATCTCCCCCAGATTTTTCCGGTAAAGGACTGCATTATCTGCCCGACCAGAAATGCCAGCATAAAAAAAAGAATAAACGAGGAGAGCTTAAAAAACTCATTAAACACCGATAAATCTTCAATCGGATAATAGATCGTATAGAAATATAAAAACATTCCCAGATATACCATGCCGGGCAGTGTATATCCAAAGAAATCCATAATGCCAAATTTGAAACTCATTCGCCTCCAATAAGCGTCTCAGCTTTGCCAATATTTGTATTAATAACGGATAAGTCAGTGAAGAAATTATTCATTTAATTAACCAACAACGTTTTTTGCCCATTTGTAAATTTGCAAATGGGCAAATGGGCAAATGGGCAACAAGAACAAAGCCCGCAATTTCAACAGAATCAATTCCTTAGCACTCAACCCCAACGCTTTTATTCTTTGCGGGTATAGAAGCCGCAGAATTTTATGGAATTTTCCTCCGGCCGTTCAAAACTCGGTGGCCAGCTAAAGGTTTTTTCGGGCAAGGGGATTAATCCTCTGCGGACGCATTGCGCCAGCAGCAATGGCGTTGGGAAAATCGTTGTGTGCGCGGTGAGATCAAGATTGGTATCCAATCGCCAATCCTCGCCGAATCCCGCCTGCACCGTCGTTGGTTCGTCGATCACCCAGGTGTGCAGAAAGGCGACGCCCCCCGGCTTAAGCACCCGGCTGACTTCATCGAGAAAGTCAAAGGGTTGATCAAGATGTTCGAGCACATCATCGAGAAAAACGACATCGCAGGATCTGTCCGGAAAAGGAATACTATGAACATTACCGGGAATAACATTGAACCCTTGTGCGCGGCAGATCTCAATATATCCCGGGTATAATTCCGTGGCAACAACCTCAAAGCCCTGATCTCTTGCCGCCACCAGGGCGTATCCCAGTCCGCAGCCAACTTCCAGAAATTGCCCGCGGCGCTCCCCGAGAATGTTGACAATTGTTTCGAGCATTTTCGCCTTCTTTCTCAGCAGTTTTTCCTGAAAGGGTTGATTGCGCTTCCGGCGGCGCTCCACATGGGTTGGCGATATATTATTCAGGGTGGTGTTGGTATAAACCAGCCGGGGATTGGAATAAATAAGCCCACAGGCCTTACAACGCACATAATTGATTTGCCCGAACCCTTCCAGCTTTTTATAGTGCTGATAAGTCACCAGTTCCTTCCCGGTAATGAAGTGCTCATATTGATCACTGCGACAGTTCGGACAGTCAATTTTTCTGTATGAGACAACAGTAGCCCCGGCGTTCTGAGACGGTGCTTCTGCCTGATTTGAGCTGCTGATTACTCTTTTTTCTTCACCTGACGATGCCATCATCTTTTCCTTTTTTTGAGCACCCGCTGAGCATCGGTTATTTAATTTCGCCTAGCACTGCTTCTTTTAATTTTATCAGTTGCCCGGTAGGGTCATACAATATCTCGAATCCTTCAGCGACGACTCGCCGGGTGCCGGGATCAACCGGTATATCGGCCCAGGAAATAGTGCTGAAATTGAATTCGATTTCCAGACCGCTTTCTAGAAAAGTTCGAAGTGTTTGCACAGGCCCCCATTGTTCAGAACGAACTTCTCGTGCGCTCCCAAAAGCATCCAGCCAGGAGCGATTGGTGATGTATTTGTTTGGGTCAGCACAAAATACCACTGCATCAATATCCGATCCTACATGCTGATCCCCACGCGCATAGGAGCCAACAATGCAGACTCCGCAGACATCATTTTGCGCAAGAAACAGTTGCCGGAAATGTTGTTTAAATTCTGCAAACGTCATTTAACTGGAGACTCGTTTAAAAGTCATTCTACGGATGGTAGAAAGGATAAAACGCAGATAATGTACCATCACAAAATTATAACCTGAAAATAGAATTTTTCCCGCAAATTTCAAAGGGAAACCAGCTATTCTGAATAATTTGATGCAGCGAGTGATCTTGACGAATTAGTTATCATATCTGGGAATTGGATCAAGATTAGGTTCAACAAATGTTTCCCGCGCTGCATCCGTAAAAAGCACATCCGCGGAGTAGTGGGACATCATGATTTTTGTGTCGAGCATTTCCGAATGCCGGTCAATGAGCTCCCGAGCAGAGGTGCAGCGTCCGGTTTTATTCATAAAATGATAGACGGCTAAAATCCAGGCCTTTGTCAGCGTTTCATGATATTTCGTTGGCTCGACATTATTATGCTCCAGAAAGCGTTTTAGGGATGTCCGCATTAAGTCAACGGAAGACTCAGAATCATTCTCCGCAAGGTAAATATAGGCCAGACGAATGTGGGCTTCATGATTGAATCCACCGGCGGCAATTTCGCAGGCTTCGAACTTGTTCTTAAATTCAGCATCCGCTTTCGATATTGAATATCGCATACTGCCTCCCTGATATTATCAGTAATTGGTTGAATGAGTTTGGATAGCGAATAACTAATTTTCAGTCATATTGTGGCTGGCATCAGCGCCATAATCCATGTGATAGATTTTCTTCAATTCTGCAATGGTTTTCAGCGTTTCCTCCCCGAAAGCGCATTTCCCTTCAAATGCGTGCAGCACAATTCCTTCCAACAGATCTCCCATGGTCATATCAAGATACTCTGCAAGGGCCTTCAACACTTTAAGCATACGCTTTTCGAGGCGCACACCTGTTTGGGCGCGCTCAACAGTCAATTTTGGTTTTTGTGGCGACATGTTTATCCTTCCTTTTAACATAATTTGAAATCACGCAAAAGCTACATTGTTACCCTGGTAACAATGTAGTAAAAACTCAGTTATTTGCCAAGAGAAAAAATATTATGGGTTAATTTGGGAGCAGGAGAAAAAATTCAATCGCATCGATGATGCATTCGCCTTGACATTATTGTTAAAGCCTGATAGCATTACCGCCTGTTCAGAATTTTTCAGTTCTGCGAAAAGCAATTCGCAGCTTATGGAAAAGCGAGCGGATTAAACGATCTCTGCTTCAGAATGCATATAGACATCAAATCGCCGGGACCATTGTGCAGACTGGCCGGGACTAATAGCTATTTGATGAAACAGCTCCGGGCTAATGACATGTTGCCATCCCCAAAGGTTTACTTTATCTGTTTGAAAACTGGTCGTCTCACGAATCGCAACATTGCGCTTCAGGTTGATCAATTCCCAGCTGCTATCGATCGTCTCTCCCCCGCTAAGATTACTAAAAAAGAACTGCGCTTGCGGAGAACTGTTAAACTTAATTTCTTTTGGGCCAATATCTATTTTTTCCCCGGGATTTACCGCAGCGCCGAATTTTTCCGGCTGTAATTGAAAGGGAAATTTCAGGATATAATCACGCCCCATTAGATCGTTATTAATGGCAAGAAAATTATGGGTGTATTCATCAGTATGAATGATTTTCTCCCCGCTGTTTTCTAAACGGTATTTAATGACAAAACCATTCGCCAGCAATTCTATCTCTTTGTTTAAGAGATAGGAAAAACCATTAACGGCTTGCGAACGACAGGTAATGGAAATCTTACTTGCTTCAGCATTCGTGGTAAATTCGGCCGGCTGAATTTCGTAGGCTTTACTAAACAGGTATTGCTCATCATCCTTCTTTAATAATCCCACACCTATTTTGTGGAACCATCCGCCGACTTTAGCGGCATCAAATCCCAGGGCGGTATCGATACCGAATTCGTTATAAAACCCCTTCCCAAAGAGATCCTTATCTTCATAATCGGGACTTTCGATTGTGGCAACATCAATATCACGGAATTTGACGGTGGTAATTTTTCCGGTCCAGTCGAATCGGGAGAATTTATAATTTTCCTGCGGAAGGTCGACGTGAATTTCCAGGTTTTCATTTCTCAGGATATGCGCCATAAGCGATTCAGCCCCAGCTAAAATTATTGTATCGGGAATTGTGCCGCTAGCTGCCGAATGCTATTTCAAATTCATGCATTCGGAAAACTTCAGCAATTCACTCAACGGATTTAACAAAACAACGCATCAACCGGGTGCTTTGGGGTGCTTTTCTTTCTGCCGGGAAACAGAAACACCAGGACCCGGTTGATGCGCTTAATTTATGTCGCACGCTAATTGCGCGCTAGCTTAATATCGTTTTTTTCTAATAAATCCACCGGCCTTCGATTTCAATTGTTAATTCTCCATTGCTAAGCCTCTCGTATACGAATGTGGCGTTATCATCATTATAATAGGCGGAGGGATCTACTTGAACACTCCCCATTAAATCGTCTGCTGATAAACCGTCATCATCATAAGCCCATATAATATATTCGGTGTTCATTGGTATATTATGCGCCAGGCTGCCCCCATTCGATGCGGCGGGTTGAGTAAAAGTAAGCTTGCTGAAAAATGATTCAAAAAGGACGTCCTCTCTGGTGTCCGAGCGGTAAACATGGTCAGTATTGAGGTTTTTACCCATTTCAACATAAATATCCGGCCTGCGGGTCGGTGAGGATGAAAAAACATGATAGTCCCATTTATCGCCATTGGATTTGGTCGCCGGAAACCGGGTAACAATTATTGCACTTATTTTCAAAGCAGTAGGGGTGTTAATTACCACTTCATTGTCATCATCACCATCTTCCGGTTCTTCCGGTCCCATAGGATTTTCTGTAGTAACACATGATGAAAATAAGAAAGACGCAAAGATCATGGCGAGAGAAAGCTTCAGTAAATATTTCATTTAATTCTCCTTTAAATGATTAATAAGATTTTTTAGTTTCCCGTATCAATACTCAGCTTTTATTTCAGTTGCTTAATGTGAACCCCACATATCTGTGTACTCTCATTCACGAATGTTTTCTGCTGACAGTGTTAATCAATCACGCTTCTATATGGTAACGCAGGGAATTCCCGGAAAAGTGATAATGGAATTTTGATTTTTTTTTAATTTCCGGAAAATGCTTAACTTTCAGTGTCTCCGGGATGGTATGAAGGCAGACCTTTAATGAGGATATATTCGGATAAAAATTGAGGATTCAGAAAGTGACGGCAGAGAATAGCGGCAGTCGCCGCTGGGCTAAACGTGATTATTGGCAGTTGGCCGGAAGCTTTATTTTTGCAGCTATCCTGACCTGGGGTATTCATGAAGGCGCGCATTGGTTAATGGGCAGCGTGCTTGGCTATGATATGTGGATTACCCTCAATCAAGTCGGCCTGGTGCAAGGTGAGTATGCGTCAGATTTCCATCAAATTCTCGTCTCAATGGCAGGACCGATTATCACCTGGTTGCAGGCAATCGGCGCATTCCTGTTTATTCGCCGCAGCGAGCACCTCTGGATATACGCATTTCTTTTCCTGACTTTCTGGATGCGCGCGATGGCGATGGGCATCAGCTTTCTCACCCATCCGAATGATGAGGCGAGCGTAAGCTTGCTGCTGGGCTTGCCAATGTGGGTCGTGCCGGCAATATCCGTGATCTTTCTGCTGGTGCTAACTTACCAGGGAAGCCGGCTGCTAAATGTGGGCTGGAAAGGCAATCTGGTTTCATATCTGATGGCGTCTCTCATGTCGACCATCATCGTGTTTTCCGATCAGTTCTTGTTTTTCGGAAAATAGACCGTCTTTTGAGATGCGAATAATTTTAGCGGGCTTCTTCTCAAAACATACAAGCGATCAGGTAAAATGACTTAATCACTGAGCGCTTGAATCGGCGTCAATTCTATTTTTCGGAACTCTACCTCTGCGCCTTCTGCCTGCAAGGCAATTTGTCCCTTACTTGCCGTGCACTCAATCCCAAAGTTCACCAGCTCGTCATTCACCCAAACCTTAATGGCATTAGCGAGGCATTCAATCACCATCGTGTTCCATTCTCCCAGCGGCTTTTCGGAACCATCGGTTAAATTAAGGATGCGGCGTTTCTTGCCTTCAACAATACCCCATTCCTCCCGGGGGCCACGCCGTTCTTCCATATCGGGCACTTTAACATCCTCCACAATGCACCAGAAGTCACCGGCGTGTTCATGCTGCATCTGCACTTCCAGCGATTTTGGAAACATATCATAAAGCGCCCGGGGTGTTGACGCATGCACTAATACGCCGCAGTTACCGGGTTCGGCAGGAAAGCGATATTGCACTTCCAGACGATAATCCTGAAAAACAGCATCACTAATCAAATGGCCCCGGGGAATGCCAAGACTCACCAGCATGCCATTCCGAACAATGAATGGGCTTTCCGCATCGGGATTATTATCCATATCCGGTACATCCAGATGCCATCCCTGCAAATTTTGGCCGTTAAACAAGGCCTCTGTTTGCTGTTCCGTATTGCAAGACAACATCGTCACGATAAACAAAAGGAAGATTAGTCGCATGTTATATCCATTCGTTTGATAATTTCGATACACAGCCGAGAAAAATTACATCGGTATATACGCATCCCCGATCAATTTTACAAAAATTCCGGAAAACGGAAAATTTCAAATCAAAACAGACTTGTTTCTCTCAAGTTCATGAAAGCAATTGAAAGGATTAGTCATTTTTCGCGATAATAAAAATTGAGTCACCTGCTTCAAATTCCTGATAATCGTATGCTTCCAGAATGGTAAAATGTTCGGCAATTAAACTGAGGAGTTTCTCCCGGTTGTGAAAGATGAACAGCATACCTTCCATTGTAAATTCTTTATCGCCGATCCAGAATGTATGCGCAAATATGCCATTTGGCTTCAACACTTCTTTTTGGCGAAGTAATGATTTTTCCAACGCATCTACAGTCAAGTGATGAAGCACCTTATTGGAAAAGATACAGTCGAAGGTTTGCTCTGTGTTAATCGATACCGCATCAAGTTTCATGAATGGTAAATCCGTGAACCTCTTCCTGCAGCGTTGAAGAAATTCATCCGATAAATCCGATCCGGTAACTGCATACTCTTTTCGCAAATTGGCAACATCATTGCCCGGACCGCATCCTAATTCCAACAGCGTGGCTTCTTTTTTGAGATGTTTTGCTAAAACTTTGTAAAGCTCTTCGCCATTATATTCTGCACACATTTTTTCATATTCATCGACCTTAGCCGGATCATTGTAGAACTTCATTTAGAACCTTTTCTCTCTGGTAAATTTACCCTAATTTAAACACTCTCGGCACTGCACGACAATATACTTCATATGCTTTGCCATATTTTAATTGAAGAAATTCCTCTTCAGACTTTATCATGAAATACGTGATTATTACGTACTCCAAGAACCAGATGACTGAATGGCCAGGAAAGATACAAGATTGGTAAACAAGATAAGGTTAATCCATATCCAACCGATTGTTGTATTGGCAGGTAACGAAGGAAAGCCCGGCCATTTTGCCGGCAGAAACAAGTAACTTAAATTGACGTGCGTGGCGAAAACAAGGATGTCAAGCATGTAGGACAATGGCGTCAATTTAGATTTATTGAAATAATCGCGCTGGACGATAATACGAAACACGTAATATCCAAACAGGAGAAAGAGCGCGGCATAAAGTAAATATTCGAACGACATTACTCTTTGTCTTTCGGTTTAAACACTTTCTTCCATTACGGATGGTGCATGCAGGAAAATGCCTCCATGCACCAGGCTTACACTTTATAATGCATTAAGACAAGGTTACTTTAGTACAACCATCTTTCTGCTAACGATCGTATTGTTCACCTTCATAACATAGTAATAATTACCACTGGAAACTTTCTTATTAAATTGATCGGTCGCATTCCAGAATGCTGAATGTGCACCTGCCGGCAGTTCCTCGTCCACCAATACTTTAATGCGCTGCCCTAGAACATTGTAGACGATCAAATTTACCAACCCACGCTCTTCCAGGCGGTAGTCTATTTGAGTAACCGGATTAAATGGATTGGGATAATTCTGCGCTAATTTGTAACCGGAGGGCGGAGCGGCACTAGCGGGTATGTCCTCAATAACAGTGATTGTAGTAAATTCCGGCCCGATAACCAGGCCATTATTATCACCGGTTGAAATATCTGATATAATTTCGCCGCCTTCTCCTTCATCAAAGCGCCAATAGGCAATTAAGCCACTGTCAGTGGAGGCATAGTATTCCGGCCCGATCGTATCACTCATCGTCGCGACTATTTCTCCCTGGGTTCTGGTTTTATTCCATATGCGCATTTCATCAAGAGAACCAAAGAAGAAATTAGCGACATTTCCGGAATTTCCGCGCCCCAGGTATACGTCGACGGAGGCAGGATTTGATATAGCACCGGATTGACTGACCAAACTGGTATCTACTAATTCCAGATTGCCATCAAGATATAAATATAAAGCCTCATCTCTATCTAAAACCGCCGCAACATGGTGCCAATTGCCATCGGTAACATTTGTGGAACCAAATGCAGAGAATGTGCTTCCGATTGTATTATCCACATGATCAATGGTTACCCGAAGCACATTACTGGTATGAATACCCAGAATCCAGCGGCCATCATTCTGGGTTCTATTATCCAATCCTTTCCGAATGATAATTTGCTGCCGATCCGCAACGGTTGTTTTAAACCAGGTTGAAATTGTGAAATCCTCAATTCCAAACTCCAATGCACTTCGATCGCCAATATCGACCCAGTCATCACCATCAAATGAGATTGCTGTGCCATGGGCTATTTGCGCATTAACACTTGAAAAGAATAATAGCAAAAGTAAAATAGCAGTAAAACGAAATTTCATAATTGAAATCCTTAATTTGAGTGATTATATGACTGTTGAAATATTCACAAATCAGCTTCAAAATGTCTCACTGCCCCGAAATCCGCTTAAGACACTTTGTTAACCAATCAGTGTCAACTGGATTATTTCTACTGCAATGTTACTTTTATTTGCCCAGTGGGAATAAAATGCCGCCTTTAAGCTGGAGCCCTCGATTTTTGACCGAGCCGTCTTCCCCTTCGGGAATTTCTCCAACATTTGCGATACCAAGGTTATATGCCGCTTCTAAAAATATGCTGTTTTTGCCAAATGGCAGGGTTAGACCGCCTCCCAGATTTAATCCGAAATCTGTGCTCTTAAAGAATTCCTTGATGTCAACATCTTCATCCCGAATGTCTTGCGGCACGCCGTCGATTGAGACACTCTCCACGCCGACTTTCGCGCTGATCAGGAAACCAATATTCGGGCCAATAAAAACATAGGGTTTGGATTTAGAATCGCTTTGAAAATTGAAGCGGAAAAGCACCGGAATATCCAAATAAGTCAATTTCCATACCTGTTCAGTGTCGATGAGCCCCAGGGAAGGATCCTGAACCGACCCGTTAATTTTACTCCCTTTCTGAGCATACGTCGGGGCGAAAACCAGTGTGGGGGATCCGGGTAAATCGATTAGTATCAATCCGCCAACTAATAGAGCTGTTCGGGATTTTAGTTCAACGCCATCTTCTTCAGGCTCTTCACTGATGTTACCCATGTTCACCCCTGCAAAAAAACCACCCATATTGGGTTGCGCTAATACGGAAAGCGTTTGTGAAAAAAGAAAAGTCAGCATTGCACAGATGATTAACTGTCTCATGACAAACCTCCTGCAATAATTTTTTGAATTGGCTGGGATATTTGTATACTGCTTTTGGCAATATACAGTATTCGGAAAGACAGTTTCAAGCCAATAAAATAGTAGCTAATTGAGGGAAAATTTCACGCGCTTGTTATAGGAAATATCTCCTGGAAAAAATAGCGGCAACCAGTGCGGCCATAAATAAATTCCCCTAACGACCTTCCCTGGAATTGCTAAATTCTTATCCGGCTAGCCGTCGAGAATTTCATCAATTAGCTTTTATTCTGAATTTTTCGAATGTCTTGCCGTTGTATATGTATATCCCCTGCTTGCTGGTGCCAAGCCAGATATTTCCCTGCCGATCCTTATACATCGATGTTGGTAGTATCTTCACCCCATTGTACTTAATAAAAACCGGTTCCAACGTTTTCCCATTATTCCTCCAAACACCCTGATCATAAGTCAGCATCCACATGTCACCATTATCATCACTTAATATTGACAGGAAGTATAAGCCTTTATTATCTTCAATGCCGATTTGCCGCTGATAATTCATGGATTTCAATGTGCTACTTGTTGTGTCGTTTGGCAATAAGGTGTACTTATAATTGGCATTGCAAATCCAATAATTTCCCTTACCATCCTCTGCAATTGAGCGAATACCAAAAGCGCCGCCCCCGGGCGTTTCCGTGAGTTGGTTTTCATACATCCAACTGAGTTCTTTGCCATCAAAAAAATAAATGCCCAGATTGGCAGTGCCGAACCAGATATTTCCCTTGCTGTCCTTAAACAGCGAATATAGCCCATAAGGATTGTATGGGGCATCGGGATGATCTTTATAGAATTCATCTGCCATTTTATTTTTCGGGAATGCCAGATATTGGAGATTCTTTCCGTCATACTTAAAAGGACCACTGTGACTCCACCCCATTCGGAACCATAAATCCCCTGGTGCAGATCTCCATTCGTTTTGGGAATTGCCGCTTTCTGTGACAGTTAGTGTGGTGAATTTCTCACCATCGTATTTGCAGACACCATCCAGTGTATCGAAATACAGGTTTCCGCTATCATCTTCCTGGACGCTTAAAATGGTATAACTGCACAAACCGTCATTTTTATCAAATAAAACAAGGGATTCGCCATCATATTTGTATACGCCCATCTCCCGGCTGCCAAACCAAAAATGGCCTTTCTTATCCTGGTAAATGACGGCTGCATTCAGGTCAAGCTCAGTGACTATATTGCCAGTTGCTTCTTGTGTTTCCGGGCTGTTGTTATAGCCTCCCCCATTGCAGGCAGTGGCGATTGCTAGAATGCCAGGAATTATTAGCAGGATAAAACAGTGTGTTATGAACTTCATTCTTTTCCGATTATGCATTTTCCGATGTTAACCAGAGGTCGCTATAGGATGCTCGGCATCAGTTTTATGGCGCTGTTCCGGGACCCACCGTTGCTGCCCGAAACCAAACCTCGGCATAACTGCCATTGGCATATTGTTTTACCAAATCCCCACCATAGGTTTCCGAGCCGCTACCCCACACCATATTTTTAGTAGGTTTTTTTCCATTCGTCTGATTATACGCCCCCAGCTTGAAATATTGTAATTCACCGGCATAGGCATTTGCCTGTTCGGTGCCATCCTGCCCGGTTGAACGAAACACAGTTAACACCTGTTGGGGAATATCCGAGCGGTTGGTATATTCGGATTTCAGCAAATTTTTTCTGAAGGTTTTCGTATCATGTCCTTCACTGGCGAAGGTCAAATACATAATGCCCTCATACACGTTGATTTCATAACTGAACTCTTCTCCCAATGCAATACCATCGGCAGGTTCTTCCGGGTATGACGCCGCATCTGAACCAATCACTGAAAAGTCATAGCCCCAAACAGCACTGGAGAAGTCCCATCTTTCCGAATTACTGCCCTCGGTATTAATTTCATAATTCCAGAAAACTGATCCTTTATTATGCCCGGGGAATTTTTTGTAGAAGATTTTCAGCGGTTCGTTTTCGTGTCCTTCTCCGCTATGAATTTGCCCAACAATCACGGAAAAGGATGACGGTACTCTCGCATCACCACTGGTGGAGACATGCATTACTTTTAAAGTGCCGGTCAGTTTGCCGCCGGTTTCAGGCGTCCATTCCGGCAGATGCCTTAATTCCGATCGGGTGTTCGATGAATTCGGTGTTGTGCCGCCGGAATTCGGCGTTTTAAAAACGACCCAGTCTGTTCCGTCATGGACATTATAAAAATAATCTTCATGTTCGTAATTGATTAAATTCTTAACGTTTTCGCCGGACCCTAAAGTTATTTTCCATTCACCCAAAAAAGAAAGCACATCACTGGGATATCCCGGATAATCGCTGTTGACATTTTTATCCTGAGTTTCAACTGATTGCGCCATTGCCCCCGCTCCGATTATAGCAGCGAGCATAATTTGCAAAAATAGTCTGTTCATAATTTCCCCATCTAAGATCGAATTATCAAATGGCATCGGGCCCCAAAGCGCTAAATGCCCATCTCTTATGATAGCATACCAAATTTTTCCGAGAACTCCCAGTTCGGAAAGTAAATTAAGCGTTACTATTTGCTATTTATATCTGTCATCAAATGCTAATTCTTTGTCATCTCCGGCAATGGTTTGCCAAGCGGGAACAAACTATCTTTCCAAAAAGAAGGTGTTCAATAACAATTGGGAAAGGAAAGTCATGTCAGAATATGATCACAAAAACAGTATCGCCGGTACGTTGCCAGTACTCCCGGTGGATAATGTTGCCGAAGCACTAAGATATTATACCGAGACCCTTAACTTTAATGAATTATTTCGGCAGCCCGGCGAGGATGGGGTTATTGTTAATGGTCAGGTCCAACTGGAGCATTGCAACCTGATGTTTAATCTCAATCCAGCAGACGCCGGAAAAAATGGGGGCGGGGTTTTCTTCTGGATTCGCATTGAAAACAAGGATATTGATAAATATTACCAGGAATTATCCGAAAAAAATGTCACTATTGTCGAAGAAATCAAGGATCAATTTTGGGGAGACCGCTCATTTACCATCCGGGATCACAATGGGTATTATCTCGCCTTCAACAAATCACTATAGCGGTTTCAGCGGAGAACTCCCGGGCTTTTTCATTACCTGCCTGGGCGTTTTTCCGTACCAGCGTTTAAACGCGCGGATAAAAGAAGCGGTGTCGGCATATCCGGATAAATAGCTGATTTCATCAACGGTCCGTTGTGGATCCTCAATATACCGGGCGCATAATTTTTTCCGGATATCATCGACCAGATCCCGATAGGAACAATTTTCCTCTTCTTTTATTTTCCGCTGTAAAGATCGCCCGCTAAGATTTAGAATTTCTGCGACAGTATCTAAAGTCGGTGGTTGAGGGTCCATCATATCGACAATCAACTGCCGGGTACGCGAAGTAAAATGCTGCTCGTTGGAAAAGGACTGCTTGATCTCGTTCGCGTATTTCTCCAACACAGCCAACAGACCTTTATCGCTGGTGGGAAGCGGTTTACTGCCTAAATCTTTCGGAAAACCAATTCGATTATAAGGTTGGCCAAACTCGATCGCGCAATTAAAAACGCGATAATACTCCGCCAAATTTTTCGGCTTCGCATACGAGAAGCACAAGATCGAAGGGGGATGAAATATACCGGTTATTTGCTGCACAGACATCAGCATGGAAATAAGGGTCAAATTCAAGCAATCTTTAACAACAGCTGCCGGTTCGATACGCCATTCTTTCCTTGGCGTAAAATCCAGGTATATATCATTCGCATTTCTGCCAATTTGCATAGATAAAACATTGGCAATCAACTCACTGTATTTGATTCCCTGTTCAAAGGCCTGCAGCACTGTTGCGCTGCTCTGCATGATTAGCGAGGTCGTGCGCAGTGCAGCGACGCTGCGTTCAATGCCCATATGGAAGCCAATATCTTCATCTCCGCTGATTTCCATCGCCATCATCCAGATCTTGCTCATTTTTTCCGAAGGGATGCGAATATCTTCCCGCTCCAGGTATGCTTTCGGCAGGGCAAGCTTTGCGTATAGATCATCCACCGCATGCCCCTTTTCGCGGACATATTCGATCAGATCATAAGCAATTCTTGCAGAAAAAGTCGTTACATTCATAGCTTAATATATGCGGGCGGAAGCACTTTCGCTTTGTCTTTCAGTGGTTGGAAAAACTTTCGGATCTAACCTTCATTTAAGACATATTTTGTCGCTGCTTCTATCGCGGCTGGAAAATTACTTGAAGTGTCAAAATAGCGTAAGCCATACTTTACACAACTCTTTTTGATTAAGCGGCTATGCACGATCATGTTATCGATATGGTCGTAAATATAGGCATCGGATTCTTTCAGCAACCAATCTTTCTCACCATAATGAAAGGCTTTAAGATCGCGCATTTTCTGATCTTTATCGACATCCGTATACCCAAGAAAGCAGATTCGTATTTTATCCGGATGTTTTTTCAGCAGCTTGTGTATTAATTCCGGCAGAATCGCTTCCCCCTCAATTACATAATCAATATCCGACCAAAGCATGCTTTCGCACATCGCTTCCAGGAATGGCCATAGTTTTTCGGCGATTTCATCCGGGAAGAGTTTGTCATGAATGCCGTTTTCTGTAAACCCATTGGTAAATCCCATCACCAGCCAATCCAGGGACATGTACGGGATTTGTTTTCGTATTAGAATATTATTGGCGATGAGTGTTTTACCGGACCTGGAGGCACCACTAATCAGATACAACATGATTCTTCCCGTTTATAAATGCAAAAAGCGACAATCAGCGTTTTATGATCGCCGCTTTTTATTCCTGACGTAGATCAATTTAATCCGCCCTTTGCCACCTTCCCGCTGGTCGATATCAAATTTTTTGGTCGATTTAATTAATGGGGTTAATTTTTGAAAACCGTAATTCCTGGAATCAAAATTAGGCTGCTTTTTCTGGAGCAGATTGCCCACTTCCCCCAAAAATGCCCAGCCATCGTCATCGGCCAAATCCGAGATCGTTGTGGCAATCAGTTTAATCACTTTCGGTGTTATGTTATCAATAGGTTTTTTCGGTGACGGTTTACTTTTGGTAGATTCCAGTTCACTTTCTTCAGCCTGGTCTTTCAAAATCTCGATATAAATAAACTTATCGCAGGCGACGATAAACGGGTCCGGCGTTTTCTTTTCACCAATCCCAATAACGTTCATTCCCGCTTCACGCAGTCTTGTCGCCAAACGAGTGAAGTCGCTGTCGCTGGAAACCAGGCAAAAGCCATTCACTTTTTCCGAGTAGAGAATATCCATTGCATCGATAATCATTGCGGAATCTGTCGCATTCTTTCCCGTGGTGTATCCGTACTGTTGAATCGGCGTTATGGCATTTTCCAGCAGGACGTTCTTCCATTTCGTTAATTTGGGATTTGTCCAATCACCATAAATTCTTTTAATGGTGGGATTTCCATACTTTGCGATTTCTTCCATCATCTCTTTTACATAGGCCGATGGTATATTGTCACCATCAATTAATACTGCCAGTTTTAAATCCATAAATTTTACCAAGTACTCTCTTTTTTAGTAATGCTAATTTATATACTTTGATACGCTCACGCGTTTAATTCCTTCAATATAAGCATTGAAATTATGTTATGAGTGATGTTACACGATAATTGTGTTTCGTTGATCGTTGTTCGTTCATGGTCAACGATTTTCGATCAACCATTCCGGATAAAGAACTCATTAAATTCCGTATCTAAAAGCGCCATAATTTTTTCCTGAGATTCCTCGATATAAAGAATCCCAAAAGCCAATTGTTTTTGGTAGTCAAACGGCACCTCATGAACGATTCGGGAAAAAATACGCCGGAAGGTTGGCCAATCGGGCTTGTGAGTATTTACATCGATATCAGTCCCATTATAGGCAATAAAGAACCCAAAAGCTTTTTCCCGATTTTTTTCCCAGAGACGTTGCCAATCCGGCCCTTCATCTTCGATAAGACATTTGTAAGCATTAATGCCCAGGGTATAATAGCCAAGGTTGGTTAGCCCCATCCCGCCAAAGCGCAGCGAGTTCAGTTCTATCGGAATCAACTCCCCATCCCGTAAGCGAAACTCGGAATGAATCGGCAGTCGACTAACATTCAGGAGTTTATTGAGCTGCTGAAAAAATGACATTGCCCGATCATATAACTTGTCGAAGACTTCGTAACTGGCGTAATACAACATATGTAGATAGGCGGGATTTCCGGGCATCGGGTGATGATAGATATTGGTAATTACCGGTTGGCCGTTGCTATCATAAAACATATCGACCGCATATTCTTCGCCCTCAATATACTCTTCGATAATCAATTCGTTTGTGGAAAGCACTCGATCGGAAAACAATTGACTGTTTCGCTGCAATTCAAGATCAATCTCTTCTGTCAGCTGCTTTAGATCGGCATTTCCTTCAATTACCCGAACGCCGCTGCCAAAGCATCCTTTAACAGGTTTTACAACATATTTTCGGTTCCTATCCAACTGTAAGTTTGGTAAATCCTTCGCAGCTATTTGCCGGAAAAAGAAATTGGGATAAATTGATTTCAGAAGTTCGCGAAAAGCGGTTTTGTCCTTCATTTTGCCAATACCATTTCGCCGGGCGGCATCTTCCAGACGCTCAACCACTTCATCCATTACCGCTTCCGAGGTAATACACAATTTATCGTCGGGTGAAAACCGTAAATCCTTTTTCTTCAGCGCTTCTTTCGTCAGCACTTTCAATCCGGGCGTTTCCGGCAGCGTTTCGATTGCCCCGGCCTCCGCTGATGGATCTGCTATCAACCAGGCACTGTTTACCATTTTATCATTCATGCGAATATCCTTAATCAAAAATTTTCATGCTTTTCGCTAAGCAGCCCTATCGGCCTAATCTTTGAAATAGTTTTTATCGTGGATACCCGGTGCCAACGCCGAAATCCAGGGCTGTTATATTTTTCCGGGGGTTAATATGCTTAAATATCATCTCACCAAAATATGGCGACCAATTTGGTAATTGATCATATGCTGAAGCTTTATCAAGATCATTCCAGTTTGTTGCAGGAATTTTCAGATATTCCGTCACAAGCACTCCTTCTGTTGCGATATTTCAGATTGTGGGAATTTGGGTTCGGGCCCCAATTTATACCGGTGTGATATTACAAAAACAAGGGCATATTCCCAAATGCCCAAATACACCTGCCTGCCCCTGCCTCACTATGCCACGTTTTGTTAGGTCGGATATCTATTGCGGACAACGATACTGATTATTTCTCGCGAAAGCCTCCGTGCATTTACATTTCTGACACAGTCCGTTTTCAAAATCATGATTCAAAAAATTTACGGGCGTTTCCAACGCTTTTGCCGCCTTTAAATCAGGATTGGTGTCTGTTTTCCGTTCCGGTTGAATGATGAAGCTGAAAAGAATGGTTCCCCCAAAAAGTAGCAGTGTAAAACCAGCCGCCATAATCTGCGCTTCCGTTTCGGAGCTGGCTCGGGAATTGATAGCCAGGATGTTGACAAAAACTCTCAGCGTCACAAAAACGACGATGCCAATGAACCCCCAGCCAATATGATTTCGGCCGGCGATTCTGGCCCGGAGAGAATACCATAACGCCACTAATATGAGCGCAATCATATTAGAACTCCCTAATAAGATTTGGATTCCCGGTTGTAAATGTTTCGAGTGAATTAAACGAAGCCAGTTTTACGCAGCCTCCTGAATCAACCGCTAAACACCGGATTCTTTATTTGCTTTAATAAGCTGCAGCACCGCTCAACAAAACCTTTATGGTTCCTGAAATCGACGAAGCGTTTATTTCTTGTGCCCATAACTATTTGAATTCGCCAGCCGGTCATAATAACTATAGGCTGTTAGTGAAATTTCCGAAATTGCTTCTCGGGCGGCTTCTCTATCTGCAAGCCAGTTGACCATTGCAGTGACAATAAACGGCCGGTTTTTCAGGTAAATGATACCGGCATCGTTAATAACACCTCCGACACCGCCGGTTTTATGAGCGACCTTTGTACCGGCCGGCAGCTGAGCACGAATGCTGCCACCTTTCGGGATAGAGAGAATTTGCAGAATCTCATCGCAGCTTTCCCGATCCAGCACTTTACCATTATAAATCATTTCTATTAAACGCGCTGTTTCGTTTGGGGTGGAAATGTTCTCCCGATCGGCAACCCAGGCAGCAGTATCCATCATTTTCCGCTGCAATTTTGTTTGGGTAAAACCGAGTTTTTTTAAGGTCCCATTCACATTCTCCATGCCTACCAGATCAATAATCATATTGGTCGCCGTGTTGTCACTCTCGACGATCATCAGAATGGCGACATCCCGGATGCTCATCTGCACTTTCCCGGGCGTTAAATTTTGGAGAATGCCGCTCCCTCCAACAATATTTTCCTGCTCGACCGTCATTAAATCATCCAGTGAAAATTTCCCCTGATTCGCTTGCTGGAATAGCTCCAGGAGTATTTGCAGTTTTATGACGCTGGCCTGGGTAAACAGGAGATCGCCGTTATGCGAGAAGGTTTCGCCAGTATGCAGATCTTTAATCACCAGTCCCAATATCGCATCCGTGGATGCAATAATTTCCCGAACGTTCGTTTCGAATTTTTCATTCAATATCTGGTGATAGCTATTTGAATTCTCCTGAGCTATCGCCTCCCCCGGATAGCAGACAAACAGCATTGAGAGTATAAATCCCAGCAGGGAAGTTTGATATTTTTTTTGATAATGCCTATGCATATTCAACCCTCCTCGGCTCATGTCCGGCGTAAAATTAATGATTGAAAAATTTCATCATCATCCGACTGCTGTTCAATCGTTTTGAAATAGATGATTTCAAAAAACTGCGTGACGACTTCCGTCAGCCGTTCGTTCGAATAAAATGAAAAGAAACGTCCTTGCCCCCTTTCGCTATCCTCAATGACAGCTTCTCTATTTTCACCGCCATAAACGCCCATAAAAAAGAGCCCGCCGGGCAGCAGTAAGTTCTTGAGATTCGCGAGGACGCTTGGCAAATCAGTCTTCGGTACATGGAGCAGGCAATTTAGGGCATAGATCGCGTCAAACGATGCCGGGGGGAAGCCCAGGTTCTGGAAGTCCCGCACAAACGCATTCAATCCTTTTTGCCGGCAGCGCTCTACCATCGCCGGGGATAAATCTGTGCTGATGACCTCCAGTCCATTCTCCTGAAAGAATACACTGTCTTGCCCGGTACCGGCGCCTATCTCCAGCAATTTGCGTTTCTTTTCCGAGATGAGGTGGTTCAGAAATTCTTGTCGTTCTTCTAATTTCCAATCCGTTTTCGCAATGCCATCCCGCCGCTCGGCATCCTGATCGTAGTAATTCTGTAGCTCTGCTAATAATTCTTTATATTTCATAATAAATATCCCGGAAACTGTTCGGTAAATTCAGCAAATAAAGACTCAGACACAGCAAGTATCTGTTAGTTTACTGAAAATCGTAAACACTGCCAAATCTCAAAATAAAACACGCCAGTGCTACTTTGACGTGTCAGCTAGAACATTTTGTTTTGGCTTGTTCTAATGTGGCTGTAGATTTGCTCGTCAAGGATTTTCCAGGTTTCAGCATTAAAGAACATATGCCCGCCATTTTCCAGAATGTACGCTGCTGCGGTCGGCAGTGCATTCGCGAGCTTTTTTGTATTTTCCGGATTTGATGGCAGGTAATCTTTTTCCCCATGGATGAATAAAATTGGTTTGCCAAGTGCTTTCAGGTCCTGGAAAATATCCGGAATGCCGGACTGCACGTTGCTATGGTTCCAGGCCGGCGCGATAACTTCTGTTTCATAAATGGCCAGCGTATAGTTATCAGCCATGTTTTCATCCAGGGGCCAGCCACCGTTAAGAAAACGCCATATTTTCTGAAATTCCGGCACGCCCCGCTGCGCATCCTGATGCATCGGGTTGGCCATCAGTACAGCCCACATCTCTTCGTTAATTTTTGGATCGGTTTCTACATAGGCAATATTACCCTGTGCCAGTATCGGGCTGGAGATGGCGGTTAGCGAGGTTGTTTGTTCCGGGTACGTTACCGCAAACAGCTGGGCAATCGTCCCTCCTAACGAATGACCAATGATGTGAGCACTTTTACCGGAAAGGTTGTCCAGCACGCGCTTTGCATCTGCAACCATATCATTAATCGTGTATGGCAATGCAATGCCACTTTCCGGAGCGCTTTGAGGAAAATGGGTAGATCTGCCGATATCCCGATTATCAAACCGGATGACGTAATATCCGCGATCAGCCAGTGTTTCGCAGAAATGCCTATCCCAAAAGACTGCCGGTGCCATCGCGCCGGCGATTAACAGTACTGGCACCTCTTTTGGATGCCCAAACGCTTCAGTATAAATTTCCACCGAGCCGTTTTTTACTATTTTATTCATTAAGGCAGGCCTTTCGCTACTTGCCAATCCTTTAACGACCAGGCAGAGCGTTATCCAGAAAAGCGTCCATATCAATATAAGATTTTTAATCGGCACAATGAATGAGAAGTAAGGACTTGCGGTCCATTTATATTCGATTGCTCTCAAGATCTTTTGCCAGGCTTGCCCGCTTAAGCTTTTTATGCTTAAGCACATAATTTAAGTCTGCCATATTATCTATGCTTATTTGGAGAACGTAATAATTCAGGTATTCCAGAACTGCAAAGACGTTTGCGAAAACCGCCCAGGCCATCAGGTTTTCCGGCCGAATTTCCCAATTGCCAATATACAGTTGAAAGAGCAGAATGACCGGCATTAGAGCGATAAGAATTTTGTTGTAGACTTTCGATTTCCGAAAGAATGCCAGATTTTTTTTCTGATCAAATTCTTTCCCTGTTAAGCGAAATAGTTTTAATTTCCAGTAATGTTGCCCCTGGTAGAGTATTAGTACACAAACCGTCAGTCCATAAATCAAAAAGAAGGTATCCGAGAATGAATTAAATAGCAGCACAAACCCAATAATCGCCGGGAAGGTTAAGAATGCATGCATTCTCTCCATTGGATAATACCATTCTAACCTTTTTATGAGTTTAGATTTTATCATGATCTGAAGCGTTTGTTTTTAATAATTGCCAGACTTATGATGCATGCCGATCGGCAAGCCGCATCCGTTCAATTAGCGGAGCTAACCTTGCCCGATTGTAGCGCTGCAGCATTATCGGATAGACATTAAAGAATATATTAAACACCATTAACCAGGTGGCAAAGTTCCACCAGCCTTCTATTGCCATGTGTATGACAATCAATATCATGATGATAAAAATGAAGAGATGTCCCGTTTCCGAATCACGCATCTTAGATTCAAGATCGAAGAGGGCGCTACGATCACCCTTGTAATGAATCGTTGGGTTAAGCAACGCTAGTGGACTTCGGATCAGTATTATTTTGAAGATGCGAACGCCGAGGGCTTCATACAAACGTCCATTTGCTTCGAACGGCCTGATACGATAATATGCGGGGGGAAGCGGCATCGTAATGTGCAACGCGCTTCCAAGAATGGCAACCAGGGTCATTACCAACCAATTGATGGCAAACGCGAAGACAGGATTGCGGGCGCCCATAAAGTCTATAAAATAGCCAGCCAAGAAGACTGTGAGTGCTGTTATTAGAATAAAAAGTATAATTTGCCCGACTCTTTGCATAGGGGTCACGTCCTCCGGGTATACAGCCCACTGGCGTTTTAGTGATTCCGGCTAAGTTACCGGCTAATTTAAGAAACATAAAAAAACTTGCGCAATTTGGCAACACCGTCAAAGGTAATTACTGAGTAGCGCAAATTTTTGATTTTATCATAGACAGTGTCTATATTTGGTGAAACAAATTTTGACTACCACAGTTGGCGCACAGAACGTTAATTCTGTCAGTTAAAATTGAAAAGAATATGAGACGATCAAACCTCTACAAATCCTTCCGGCTGCCGCTACTTTTCCTCCTCCTTTTTTCTTCGATGACATATAGTCAGGATGGTACTGGAATATCGCTGGAAAACGGATGGCCAATCGTTAAGAACTTTGATGCAAAAGATTACCATTTCAGTTCGGAGATGTGGAGTATTTATCAGGACAAACTCGGCTTACTGTATTTTGGCACCAATGAAGGCGTGCTGGAATATGATGGCAATACCTGGCGGCTGATCAGGATACCGAACAACTCTTCCGTTCGCTCAATTTGCATGGACGACAGCGGGCGCATCTTTCTTACCGGCTCTTCCGATTTTGGCTACCTCGCCGCAGATGAGAAGGGGCAAAACAACTTTGTTTCTTTGCGTCATCATGTCAAACAACGCTTTGGGGAAGTTTGGGATGTGGTGTCCGTTTCGAATGGCGTTTATTATAAAACACCGGACAAAATATTTCACTGGGATGGCGAACAGATCAGCGTCATCGATTCGGTTGAATCATACCGGTTATACACAATCGCAGATGAGGTTTATGCGCGGGACGATGGCAATGGTCTGGTAAGGGTATCCGGGGATTCTACCATCCTGATAGCGGACGGCGAATTTTTTGCCGATACGGGCGTCTACAATATGCGGCCGTTCGACGACCAGGTGTTGGTTACCACCAGCCGGGAAGGTCTGTATCTATACAATGGCGAAAGTTTTTCCCGATTTCAAACGGAAGCAGATGATTTTCTGATGGCCGGTCAAATCTATAACATTTGTGAACTTCGCAATGGTAATTACGCCATCGCCACCCGCCGGGCGGGTGTATACATTATCGATAAGAACGGACGGCTCATTCAGCGCCTCAACACAGAGAGTGGTCTCGCTACTGATGTTATTTTTGATGTCTACCAGGACAAGGAGAACATATTATGGCTTGCTACCAGCGAAGGCATCTCGCGCGTTGAAATCTCTTCCACATTTTCCCTGCTGCCGCACAGCCAAACCGGCAATGCACCAATTACCACACTCTACAAATTTCACGATACATTTTTTGCATCCAATGTTTACGGCATTTTCTATCTTGATAAATTTTCAACCAGCTTTAAAGCAGTTAACGGGGTCAAAACATCTGGTAATAATTTTATCTCGATCAACAATACTTTACTGGCAAGCACCATCGATATGATCTTCACTATTGATGGGCGTACGGTAACAAAACCGCTGCCCGAATATAACAATGCCTTGCTCTATCGCTCAGCGATTGACAGCAGCATCGTTTATGCGATAGACAGAAGCGGTTTGTTTGTGTTTCAGCATGATGGCGAAAATTTACAGCAAATAACCGCGCCGATCCCTATCAGTGAAGAGCTGGACGCTCTGGTGGAAAATAAAGACGGCAGCCTCTGGCTTTCAACATTTTATGAAGGGGTTATTCATGTACGGAGCAGTACTCAAACCGTTTTTTCCGCTACTGAGCCGGGTCAAATTTCACTGGATTTATACAATGCGGATAACGGTCTGCCGGGGAATATGCTAAGACTCTTCTCTGTTGAAGGTAAAGCCTATTTTGCAACCGATGCCGGCATATTTACTTTCAATGCTGAAACAAAAACATTTATCCCAAGCAATATTCTCGGCGAATCTTTTACCATCGCCCTGAACACGATTAAAAACTTAAAAAAGGACTATCAGGGGAATTTATGGGTGCTGGCGGATACCCCAACCGGGATGGAACTGGGCAAGGCGATCCGCCAGGAAAGTGGCCAGTTTCGCTGGCATCCGGAGCCAAGTTTGCGCCGCCTGGAATTAAGTAGTGTTATAACGTTTTATCCGGAGTATGACGCAAAGACGAAACAGGAATATCTTTGGATCGGGTCCGAAGAAGGATTGATTCGTTATTCCCCGCAGGTAAAACCATCGAGTAAAAAAACATTTCAAACCTTTATCCGAAGCGTGTATGTCAATCAGGATTCCCTGATCTTTGGCGGCGCTGCCAGCAGTAAATCCCGACAGCAGCATATTTCCGCAGATGCCCGGAATATCGTCTTTCGCTTTTCCGCAACCAGTTATGCCAAACCGGAAGCCACTCAATTTCAGTATCGCCTCGCCGGGAATGACGCGGAATGGTCGCACTGGAGTGCCGAGCCGCGGAAAGAGTATACCAATTTATCCGCCGGCGACTATACCTTTCAACTCCGCGCCCAAAATGTTTATGGGGAATTAGGGAGCGAAGACTTTTTCTCCTTTACCGTATTGCCACCCTGGTATCTCACCTGGTGGGCTTACCTGCTCTACGCACTGGTTACTTTCGGCTGCTTACTTCTTGTCCGCCGCTGGGAACTAAGAAGGGTCAACAAAAAGCACGCGCTGCAATTAGAGCGAATGGCCTTCTCGAAGCTAAAGGAAGTGGACAAACTAAAATCGCAATTTTACGCCAATATTTCCCATGAATTCCGCACGCCGCTCACTTTAATTCTCGGCCAGACTGATAGTGTTATATCAGCCGATATTTCCCAAAAGGAAAAAGGCAAACTGCACGTCGTCAACAAAAATGCCCGCCGCTTGCTTTCCCTGATCAATGAGCTGCTGGATCTTTCCAAGCTGGAAGCGGGCCGAATGAAATTGAATGCCGAGCCACACGACCTTATTCCCTTTCTCAAACGCCTTTTCTATTCATTCGAATCCTATGCGGAAACGCAAAAAATCAACATGAGTTTTAAAACGGCATCTGAAAGCATTACGGTTCTGTTTGAGCCGGAGAAAATGGAAAAGATCTTTTATAATCTCATTTCCAATGCTTTTAAATTTACTCCCGATCATGGCGAGATCAGCATTGTAGTAAAACGCCCAAATACCACGCAGGTGGAAATTATCGTGAAGGATAGTGGGCAGGGAATTCCGGCCGATCAGATTCCCTATATCTTCGACCGTTTCTACCAGGCAGATGCCACACTTACCCGAGGCCATGAAGGCACAGGGATTGGTCTTTCCCTGACGAAAGAACTGGTTGAGTTACACAATGGCAGCATCTCCGTAAAAAGTAAAGAAGGCCAGGGCAGCTACTTTACCATTCTCTTACCGGTTAGTAATGCGTTGCCGGAAAAATCTTCAACAAGCGAGTTATCGGATGCTCAGCATTCGATGAAGCAAAAGATCAGCGATCTGGAAGAAAGTGATGCGGCAGCTGAAGCAAGTCTTTCGGATCCGGATAAAAACGATCAGCGAGAGATTATTTTAATTGTTGAGGATAACCAGGATGTCCGCGCCTTTATCAGCGAGCAGCTCTCGGAAACCTACCAGGTCGTGCAGGCCGGTAATGGTAAGGAAGGCATCAAGAAAGCAGAGGCGCTTATCCCGGACCTCATTATCACCGATGTAATGATGCCGGAAATGGATGGTTATCAATTTAGCCGGGCAATGAAAGAGAACGAAAAGACCAGCCATGTCCCGATCATTATGCTAACTGCGAAAGCCGCACTGGATGACAAGATCGAGGGCCTCGAAACCGGCGTGGATGCTTACCTGACAAAACCGTTTAATGCCAGAGAAATGCAGGTCATCGTCAAGAATTTAATATTTCAACGGCAGCAGCTTCGCCGGCGTTTTAGTCAGTCGACGATAATCAAACCATCGGAAATATCCACGACTTCCATCGATCAGCAATTTATCGAGAAGGCCGTTAGCATCATCGAGACGAATTTTGATGATGAAGCGTTTAGTGTAGATATGTTCGCGGAAGCGTTAAATATGAGCCTTTCCCAACTGAACCGAAAGCTCAATGCCCTCGTTGGGCAACCGGCAGGGAAACTGATTCGCTCGCTTCGCCTGCAGCGTGCTGCGGATCTTTTGAAACAGAATGCCGGAACGGTTGCTGAAATTTGTTATCAGGTTGGCTTTAACGATCAAGGTTATTTCGCCCGGGTTTTTAAAGCGCAATTTCAATGTTCACCGTCGGAGTATCGCAAGGCGAATGCTGATTTGTAGTACAGCAGACGTTTTATACTGCCCCTCCTTCTCACATATCTCCTCGTTCCCATCCCGGAGGGCCGAGATGGGAACGAGGAGATATTGTTTAAAATGTCATCGCGAGGAGTGCAACGACGTGGCGATCTCATTGTTGCTTGCATCTTTGAGATTGCTTCGGCAAACGCGCCTCGCAATGACAGCCCAAACGATACGGCATTTTTAACAATACCAATTCCACTCATCCCCTAAGAAATTCCCCGCAAACCCCTACCAATTAGCCTGAAATCCTTCAATTTGACCGAAATATCCTAAAATATGCGCGAGGATTACAAGACAAACCCGGGCGATTTTCCTAATTTTCTTCTGAACGAAATAATTAAACGGATATCCAAAACACTTTGCTTCCAGCAATCAAAAGAAGTCCGTTTCAAAACAAGAAAGACGAAAGGAGTCAACATGGCAACAGCAATAAATCATCAAGTTAATCCTTCGCAAATCATGCAGGTCGGTATGGGGTTTTGGGCATCCAAGACGCTCCTCACCGGGGTAAATATGGAATTGTTTACGCTTCTTGCGAAGGGAGCATTATCAGCACAGGAAATCAAAAATAGATTGGGGCTGCACGAAAGAAGCATCTACGATTTTCTCGACACCCTGGTAGCGCTTGGTTTCCTGAAAAGAAAAGGATTGAAGGAAACAGCCCTCTACAGCAATTCTGATGATGCCAATGTATTTCTTGACAAAAACAAGCCGAGTTATCTCGGTGGCATTTTGGAAATGTCCAATAACAGACTGTATCCCAGCTGGCATAATCTAGAAGAAGGCTTAAAAACCGGTTTGCCGCAGAATGAGATGAAAAATGGTGGTAAGCCAATTTTCGAAGCGTTGTATGCGGATGAAACGAAACTGAGTGAATTCATTCGGGCAATGGGTGGTATACAAATGGGCAACTTCATGGCGTTTGCCAATAAGTTTGATTTCTCAAACTATAAAACGCTCTGCGACATTGGCGGCGCCGGCGGTTTTCTCTCTGCGCAGGTCGTCATGAATAATGCGCATATGAACTGTATTTCATATGATTTACCTCCCGTAACGCCGATTGCAAACGCCAATCTGAAAAACATGGGCGTCGCAGGCAAAGTGGTTGCTCAGTCCGGCGATTTTTTCAAAGAGGATTTTCCGAAAGCAGATGTCATCACCATGGGTAATATTCTGCACGACTGGGGAACTGCAGACAAGTTAATGCTCATCCGCAAAGCATATAACGCGCTTCCCGCGGGCGGATCATTGGTCGTTATCGAAAACATTATTGATGACAATAGAAGCGAAAATGCCTTCGGTCTTCTGATGTCTTTAAACATGCTCATTGAAACCAGCGAAGGATATGATTTTTCCGCAGCAGATTTTAAAGAATGGGCGCAGGAAGTTGGTTTCCGGAAAGTAAACGTAATGCCATTAACCGGACCGACAAGCGCCGTAATAGCCATTAAATAATCCACAATAAATCCATAAAAGGAAGGACAGGTAAAATGAGACGCATAACCCCGAAATTAGTATTGGCCATCTTAGCAGTATTAACAGTCACCCTTTTTGCCCAGGGGAACACCAGCGGGAAGCACTTCCTCGCAATTTCCCATGAAGTCGCAGATTATGACAGCTGGAAAGTAGGATTCGACGCACACGTTGCCGCCCGCCAGGCATCTGGCCTGAAAGATGTTTTTATTAAGCGGGACATCAACAATACCAATTCCGTTACCGGTTTTTTTGAAGTCACCGATCTGGAGAAAGCAAAAGCCTTTCTTGCCAACCCGGAATTGAAAGAGGCAATGAAAAAAGCCGGCGTTACCAGCCCTCCGCAAATTGCCTTTTATAAATCTGCCACGGAGTTTGACGCAATTAACAGTACTCCGCTCGTAACTATCCTCAGTCATCCCGTTAAAGATTTTTCTGCCTGGAAGGCGGTATACGATTCTGCGGATGAATTGCGGAAAAACGCCGGAATTACCGACGATTATGTTTTTACTTCACTTGCGGACGAGAACATTGTCACTGTCATCAGTATTGCATCCTCCGAGGCAAAGTTCAAGGAATTTATAGCGAATCCGGAGCTAAAAGAAACGATGACAGCAGCCGGTGTTACCGCCAAGCCGGAAGTCAGGATTATGCATTAACAAATCTCCATAGTTAACAGATGCTGTCGCATAAGCGGCAGCATCTGTTTTTTCACATATTATTTTGTCTATTTCTGCTAATGGTTTATACAGAAATTTATGTCGCCCCGAATGGGGCTGAAAAGTTTTCGTAATGTTTTTGCTATAAATATGGCGTTCCGATGGAACGCTTGGAAGAAAAGTTATTTGGGAAAGCCAGGGAGGTTTAAAAAGGATATCAAAACTCTTTTGGCAGACTTGGGAAGCCCTGTAGGGGCGAAATCTTTATAGCCATTGTTTTATATTCAGTAAATTTCAAGCCCCATCTGGGCGGCATATGCCTCTATGCCAAAAATGCAATTAAATGCCTTAAGGGCTAATCAAGAATATTCATCTGTTTCAAAATCGTTCGGGTAATTTCTTTTCTGCATTTACCAAATTTTTTATTCAGCACTGCCCGGTCTTTGATAAGCCTTGTGGCAAAAAAATAGATATTCTCTTTCTTCTCAACATAACCGACCCACCAGCCGGTGTCTTTTCCGCCATCTCTCGTCCAGCCTGTTTTTGCTCTTAAGGTGAAGTTTTCAGTTTTCTCTACAATCATCATCTTTTTTAATATCTTGAATGATGATTTTTTGAAGGGCAGGGTTTCCTCATAAACGCCCATCAATATTTTGATTTGGTTCACCGGTGAAATTGCAAAATTACCAAAATTCCAAAAATCAGGATCATTAATTGAGAGATCCACATTGCCATAGTTGCTCGCCCTCAAATACTTTTTATAACTTTCTTTCCCGATCTTTTTCGCCAGTTCCACATACGCCCAGCCTGCGGAAGTCCGGAACGCTTCTTTCATATTCATGTCATGATATATATTCGGCCGGTATCCATATTTGACAGTATCGGTCGCACCGGGCCATTTGATAATCTCATTCTCATCCGCGATAACACCGGTTTCCAGTGCAATTAATGTGTTGATGATTTTAAAAGTGGATGCCGGCAATGTTGGGAAAGCACTGTCATCAATATCGCTGGAGATCCATTGCTTTGCAGTATAATCATATATGGTAATGCTGCCATCTATGCCACATTGTTCAAAGGGTGTGAGCAGGTTTGCCTGGCTAAAGCCATTAAAAGAATTCACACATGCCATAAATAAGATCAGGGGGATTTTTTTCATCACTGCTAATTCAGTTATAGTAAATATCAAATAGACAATTTACACTGGGGTTGAACTATGTTATACTTTTATTGTAAGCGGTTTAACCAGAGAGGATTTTCAATTCCGGATGTAAACCATATTCGCTCACCGGTTTCGATATCAATCATAAAGATGCCATTTCGGTAATTGGGACTTTCCGTGAATGTAACATAGGAGATACGAGTGAGGTCCGGTGAGCAGGTGAATTGAAAAGGCCTTTTCTCGGAGATATTCGGTATTTTTCTTAGATTGCGCCCATCCAAATCAACAATGTAAATTTGATAGTCACCGTCCCTGTTCGATACATAACTTATTTTATTGCCATCCGGCGTCCAGCCAGGGAATATATCATTAGAAGGATCGTTGGTAAGGTTAATTTTCTCACTGCCGTCTAAATTCATGACATAAACATCCCGCTTATCTACAAAACATACTTTCGCGCCATCCGGTGAAATTGCAGGGTCATGAAATCCTCCCCCATCAATATGATATTGCAGATCTGTACCTTCAGCATTCATAATTCCAAGGGTTTCTAAGAGAGTACCGTCAGATAATATATCTGCTCCAAAGACAATATTATCCTTCGAAACCGAAGAATTTTGCCCGGGAATCCAAATTGAGTCCGGGGTAATCAACTCGTTCGCCGATCCGTCATAATTCACTTTACGCAAGGCATCATAGGCATGATATATCAGTGCTTGTTTACCGGGAATGAACCTGGGCGTCAGATTATCATGTTCACTCGGATGATTAGACAACCGACGTAAATCCGAGCCATCAATATTCATTATGTAAATATTCATTGGAGAACCATCAAGTGTTGCTGTAAAAGCAATCTTGCTAAAATCACTATTCACCGTTGCTTCCTGAATATGAGCGCCGGCGTAGTTCAGAATTTCGGTTCTATTTGTACCATCGGAATTCATAGTAAACAAATTGGGGTAATCTTTCACCAGCATCCGGTATTGCGTGTCATAATCATCCAGCGTTTTGGGAGGCGTTACCGGCGCAGTTGATTGTTGACAGTTAAGCAACAGAATTAATCCTGCTTGTATCAAAATCACTACATATTTTGTCATAGCAGTATTCTCCTGAAATGATAGCGAATAGTGGTTAACAGGGAGAGCGTCTTTCACACATCATCTATGAAAAACTTCAAATAAATCTGTAGTTGAAAAATCCCCCTGAATCCGATCATGCTATTTTGTTATCTGCAACTCGTCAATCGGATTGATTTCAATTTTCATTCCTTTTTTTAAGGTAATAAACAATCAGCCCGACACCAATCAATAATACCGCCCCTCCGAGAACCTTTATAATAAAGAGTTCCTTATTTTCGATGTCTTTTGTTGGAATAACAGCGAGGATAGTGGCAATGAGCGTCGTTCCAAATCCCAGGATAGTAACAATCCAAACCGCTGCCCTGCTTCTCTGAAATATTGCTAAAAAGATTTCTTCTCCCGTGCTTTTTTTCAAATGCCAGGCGAAGGCCGCAAACATATATAAGAATGGAATGAAATACAGGATGATGGACATATCCAAGAGAACCAGGAAAGCTTCCTCTACAGTAGCACCGGCGATGGATCCGAGAAAAAGCAAGCTAAGCACAATCCCCTGCATCAGCAAAGAAATATACGGTGATCCCCATTTCGGATGGACTTTTCCAAATGCTTCCGGCAAGTAATGATCGAGGCCAACGACATATGGCATTCGCGCATTGCCGGTCATCCAACCTCCCAGAAGCCCGAGAGTGCTAATTGCAACTAAAATAGCGCCAATCGCGCCAATTTCCGGTATTTCCAATGCGATGCCAACCTGGTGGAACGCTTGTGCGACGCCCTCAATAATACCAATTTCACCTTCCGGGCTGATAAGGATCAACATCAGGGTGCCTGCCATGTAGATTAAGCTAACAGCAATCGATGAAATAACAATGGCGCGGGGAATATTCTTTTTCGGATTGATAATTTCTCCCGCCATTACCGGGGCCAGCTCCAGTCCGCCAAAATTGAGCGCAATAACAGCAAAGTAAGGGAGTATGGAAAAATCGGTGACATCCGGTATCAGCAGATTGGGGCTGAACTGGTGCCCGCTGGCATTATTTGAGATGAAGACGATCCCGACAGCGATGAGCATCCCAATACAGAGCCAGATAGCGATACCGCCAATATTCTGCACCCATTTTGCCCGCTCCATTCCGACAATGTTCAGAAATGTAACCAGCCAAACGATTCCCAGGCATAAGAGAATATTGTAAGAAGGACTATCCGCCAGCCCGAGAAACTTGTCCCCAAAAATGTAAAGGCAGGAGATTGACACAAGCATTAGCACGGTCGGGAGCCAGACAATGGTGCTCAGCCAATAGCTCCAGGCGGCAAGGTAACCATGCAGATCGCCGAATGCTTCCCGCGTCCAGAGGTAAAATCCGCCTTCCTCCGGCATCCTGGCGTTGAGTTCGGTAACAATTAAGCCGCTGGGTATCAAAAATGTAAAGATGGCAAGAAAAAAGAGTGATAAACTGGCAAACCCAAATTGCGCTGCCTGGGCCAAACCCGATAGGCCAATAATGCATGATATATTCAGCAACACCAAATCTTTGATATTGAGCGCGCGATGAAGCTGTGGTTCAGTTCTATTTACATTCTTTTCCTGCATCTATCGTTGCTCCATCTTCTTCAATTGCTGACAATTGGCTGCGACGCTTTCTTATAGCAATCTTTAAACCCGCTTACTCCAGCCAGAAGGGTATATAATGGGTATTCTTTCTTCCCACTTTCTCCGTTCGGTATTTTAAATTCTTCCGGATTGTCAAAAGGTTATTCCCATTCTTTAATTTTTCTGTGGAAATGTAAGCAAAGATGCCCGGTTCCTGGCGGTTGGGATGCTCATAAAAAAAGAATTTCAAATCGCTATAAACAGAATCGTTGATGGTAACGATATAAAAATCCGTGAGGCAGGATAGCGTTTTTTCAATGTCGGCAGCGCTTGTTTTTCCCCCGGGGCCAAAAGTGACATTGGTAGTATCCGAGGTGCCGAAGGTCAAACTAAAGCTTTGTGAAAAACCGCGCTTCCGGAATGGCTTGATCTCCGGATATTTGCTGAGCAGACTGTCAGTATCTTCAACATCGTAGGGAATAAAAAGGGCAATATGTTTATCGCGGATGACGTCCGACTGGATCGTCGGCACTTTCACCACAGTTATATCTTTATGTTTGTTTTCATAATATTCGGCAGAGATTTTTAGTGCCGAATTGACATTCTTTTTCGGATTAAAGATATCCTCATTATAATTCACCATCAAGTATGCGCTAATCGCAATCACATAGCTTAATAAGATAACCCCGATCACTCTTTTGGAAACATTGCTAATCAGCGTGTAATAGATCGATTCATATAAAAATGAAAAAGTAACCAGCCGAAAGAAGCGGGAAATGTAGAAGAACAGGGTAGAGAACCATTTTATCTTTATTTTTTTTAGCCCGCCTAAACTCAAAAAATTAATTGCCATTAGCACACCGGCAACCAGGTAGGGCACACTAATCAGCAGCATGGCCCCGGCCAAAAATGAACTTTCATTTTCTATTGGCAACCAGAAAGCAACCAGAAAAAATAACAAGAGAATCATCGCATATACGACAAAAAATAGTCCGATGGAAATAAACATGAAGATTAGCAAAAAGGTAAAGGCAAAAATACCGCTGCAGATTCGATCAATTGAAAGCGCAGCTTCTTCCAGATTTTGCACCTTCCGGATCAGATAATCCTTGAACTTCGGTGCAAAGGGCAGCCGTTCAAAATCAATCCCTCCCGGGTATACAGAATTCAAACCGATAATGCCAATCCAGTATCCGCGCAGCAGAAGATGAATGATCAGATTGAACTTCATTATATTCGTGCCAATCACAAGCATAAATGCCAGGGGGATGATACTTTTCACCAATTGGCTGGAAGATTGACTCGCCCAGAAATTAATTTGGGTGTTTAAATAGTCCGGCACTTCCAGCAATACAAGCAATGCAAAACCAACAATCAGCAGCTCCATTTCCCAGCTTCTTGTATGCAGCTTTTGAACCCAGTTCCCCGCTTCACTTTGATGATGGTCTTCTCTATTCGCCATTTAACCTGCTAGTGCAATTTTTTTCTTGGTTGATGAAATTTTCTCTCATTTTAAAATGCTATACGCTTTTCTGGTTACGCAGTATCTTAGCAATCCGATTATATATAATCTCCGATAAATTCCAGGTAACGCCGCCACTGGTATTCACAAACTGAATGACAACCGTGTCGATATCTTGGTAGTATTTCGCAAAGCTCTGGTAGCCGGGCAACAAACCGGTGTGTTCATACTCGTATACAGAGGCATAGATGGCCTGTTCATCTTTATTTAGCAATGAGCCATCGTTTAATGCCCGCAGGAATATACCGACATCCTCTGCTGTCGCAACCATTGAACCGCCCGGGCCTATAAAATCATTATATTTTATGTCGGGCTCATACCCGACGAAATACCCGCTCGTAACATCGTCTAAATTTACTTCACTCAGCAAGCTGAATGTATTGTTCAGCCCAAGCGGCTGCAGGATTTCGTCCTTGATATATTGATGATGGCTATATCCCAGGGTTTTATCTAAAATTTCGCCGATCAACAAATAATTCGTATTTGAATAACTATATTCCTGATCCGGTTCAAAATCAGCAGGTTTATCCAGGATAAACTCAAGCGCTATTCTATTCTCTTTCGGCGGATTCCCCCAGGGAAAATCCGGTGCGTCGGAGTAATTAGGTATGCCACTGCGATGCTGTAGCATCAATCTTAAAGTAATTCTATCAGCATTTTCAATTTTCCCTACAAGCGCCGGCAAATACTCTGCGAGTGTGCCATCCAGCGATAATTGTTGATTGCTCACCAATTTGCTGGCAGCAACAGCGACGTACAGTTTGCTAATACTGGCAATCTTGAAAAATGCGTTGGGATCGGCCGGGATTTGATTTTCCCGATTTTTCCAACCAGCGGAGTAAAAAGCGGGTGCCTTGCCAGCCTGATCGACATAAACGATGACACCATCCAGCCCATATCCAATGGCATCATCGACTTGTTGCTGCACCGTATCAGGCAGCGGTGCTAACCATGCGCTGACTAAAACCCATGGGACAAAAATCACGGTGCAGATGATTGCTACAGTCGGCATTAATATTCGAAGTATCAGTAATGTTCGTTTGTTCATAAAATCATATGCTTTCGGGGGTATTCTATTCTTTCATATCATCCGAATCAGAACCAGGTGACAGATTAGTGTTAAATATGCCAATATTTTTGCGCTGTTCAGGAGAATAAGCGGATGATTATTTGTTCAGTTTGGCAACTTCAATTCTAATAAACTCCGGTAAATAGGATGGCGTACAGCCCCTGGCAACCGGTTCATCTTTATAGATGCCCAGTTTTTCGCCCATTTGAATACAACGCGCCCGATAATCCGGATCATGGATCCCGATTTGCGCCGCACAAAAGTTCATCGCCCACTGCACTTCCGGTTCAGCTTTCGCCATATTTTTTTCCAGTGCTGTAAACAGTTCCGAGGTGTTTTCCGGCGGCTTTTGCCCGACCCAGCGCAAGCGTGCCTGATAGTACCAAAAGAGTCGTCGTAAAACCGCTGAGGGGTGATTTTCCCAGGTTAACATCAGGTCAATCGTTTTTTTTCCCTTCATCAATTGATTTGCCATAAGCCAGTCGGCCAATTGATTGCGCTCATCGAACTCGTGAATGTGCAAGTCCTTTACCAGTTCATCAAGGACTTCCTGGGTAAGCAGTTTTTTATCCATGATAAGTACTGCCAACAGACGTGGGTAATATTCCCTGGTGGACCATAACTCCATTGCCAGATCATGATCCCTTTTAATTTCTTTCGCTATTTTTTTTAAATCGCCGTATTTCGTTGAATCTTTACTGATTTCGGAATAGATTTTCTGAGCTTCTGTTGAAAGCGCCATTATCCGATCCTTCCTGTTTTTAACGATAGATCTTTCGATCTTAAAGTTAGTGCTTGGACAATAATATTTTGATAAAAGCGATATCACTCATCTACCCTTTGCCCATTTGTAAATTTGCAAATATGCAAATGGGCAAAAGCATCAGCAAAATGCCATTGAGCTGTTTATTACCTTAATACTTTTTTTCCAAATACTTCAAACAAGTTATATAGTCAATGTTTAAACTGACAATTTTTTATACCAAATCAAGCAAATTTCTTCCGGTAAATCAGGGTAAGCAAATTTATTGATAATTCCCAAAACACATCCTTGTTTCTGATAAAATTTACAAGCCGGCACATTTATATTTTGTGTTTCAATTTTTAGATAACTACATCCCTTTGAAGCGGCCCATTCCTCAGCCGCCGCAAACAGATGTCTGCCGGCGCCTTTACCGCGATGCGCCGGATGCACACGAAGATCCCAGAGAACAGCTAAATCCAATCTGTCCTCAAGCATAAAAGAGCCGGGCGTATTCCATGCCACCGCCGCCCAGCCCAGCTGTTCATCCCCGGACTTTGCCGATAGGAACATCCAATTAGAAAGGTCCCAGCGTTTCAGCCATCTTGTTGGGCCTTCTCCCCGGATAGCATCGTAATCTTTAATATAAGGATCTTCGACTTCGCATTCCTTAAACAGAATGCCACTCAATCCTTTATTCTCCGCCATTAAAATAGAGTTAACAGTAAATGATATCGGTATTTCCTGATACCTCGGCAAGCATGACGCATCTTCTTTCTGTATTTGAATGTTCATAGATTATCCAGGAATATGTTTCGAATAAATTTTTGGAAAGAAGGGAAAAGCACTTTTTCCACAGTCTATCAACGCGACGTTCCGCTCATGGCGTTTATCGCTTCGCTTTCAATCGGTATAAATCGCCTCTTTCAAGCGAATTTCTTTTTTTACAGGATTTAACTCTATCTCGATACCGAGGGGAAAAATCATGTTGGGATCCGTATGGCCAAAGTCGAGATTGCCGACAATGACTTTCTCCGGATGATTGAACTCATCCGCAACAATAGACTTAATCGTCTCATGGAGTTCCTGCCGTTCAGCAGCGGAGTAATCCTTCGGTCTGCCGATCAAAATTCCTGAAATCGCATCGAGAATACCCTGCACGCCCAAATTCCGGATGATATAACCAACTTGCTGCGGCGTAGGCTTCTCTTCGGAAGTCTCCATAAATAATACCCGGTCTTTCCAGAAAGATTTTTCCGGCCAAAAATCTGTGCCGTTGAGGAAGCTGAAAATTTCGACACATCCTCCCCAGAGTCTGCCGGATGCGCTCTGCGTCCCCTGGACCCACTCGAAGCCGACATCATTCTCCGCCATATTGAGCACTTCCCCAATGGTTTCAGGATTCCCCCAATCCGGATAGCCATTGCTCCAGGTGGGAAAAGGGTTCAGATGCAGCTCCGCAGCAGATTCCATCAGCATGGCAGTGTAATACGACTGCAAATACGGGAAATTGTGGATTTGTGCCCAACCGGCCATAATCGCGGGTCCGTGAAAGGTGACCAATCCCTGCGAATTTAAATAGGTCAGGATCGTTGTAGTATCCGAATACCCCATGATGATTTTCGGATTTTCCAGGATCGTTTTAACATCCAGGTATTGTAGAATGCGAATCGATTCAAATCCACCGATTGTGGCAATAATGGCATCGATATCGGGGTTGGCAAAGGCAGCATTGATATCCTCCGCCCGCAATTCCGGATGCTCGTATAGTTTGTCGGCGGCCATGGTGGCGGTAGGGTATTCGACGATATTGAAGCCGAAAAGCGTTTTTAGATTCTGCAGTCCCTTCTGATAGATTTCCGGAAAGATTGAAGGGCCTCCCCAGCTTGGAGAGAGGACGGCAATCGTACTGCCCGCTGCCAGTTTTCGAGGTTTAATCATTTGCGGTTCTCGCTATTTACCAGCGTTTGCAAAACTCGCTTAATGTATCGATCCAGGCGGGATGGTCGTTCATACAAGGAATATGTCGCAGTTCTTCGCCCCCGGCCTCAAGAAAAGTTTCTTTTCCCTGAATTGCAATTTCCTCCAATGTTTCCAGACAGTCGGAGACAAATGCCGGACAATATACTGCCAGCTTTTTGGTGCCTTCTTCAGCCAGTCGGACCAATTCATTTGCAGTGGACGGTTGCAGCCAGCTATCCACACCGAGCCGGGACTGGAATGCCACCGAGTATTTTCCCTCAGGAATTTTTAATCGCTTAACAAGCTCATTGGCGATATGCAATACCTGGTGGCGGTAACAGGTCGCATGCGCTGGCGAAGATTTAGCACAACAGTCTTCAACAGCCAAACAATGTCCACCGGTGGGATCGACCTTTTTTAAATGGCGTTCCGGCAGTCCGTGGAAACTAAAAAGCAAATGATCATAATCCCATTCGAGGCTCTTTTTCGCGCTGGCTGCCAGGGCATCCAGATAAGTTTCTTCGCTGTAAAATGGGGGCAATACTGTCAGCTTCACATCTTTCGAAAAACTTTTCAGCACTTTCCGTGTCTTTTCCTCTACGGATTTCACGGTCGCCATAGAATAAACAGCATAGAGGGGAATCAGCAAAATGTCATCGACGTTCTCATCTTCAATCAGCGACTGCAATCCGGATTGAATCGATGGATTGCCATAGCGCATGGCCAGTGCGAGCGGGATATCGAGCCTTTCTTTAACCTGACGATGTACGCTTTCGCTGGTTACGATTAACGGCGAGCCTTGTTCTGACCAAATTGCCTGGTATGCTTCTGCGGATTTCTGCGGCCGTTTCGGCAGGATGAATCCCTCGACAATAAGCTTGCGCAGTAAAAACGGCATGTCGATGACATACTTATCCATCAAAAATTCGCGTAAATAGACTTTAACGTCAGCAGCTTCAGGTGAGTCCGGCGACCCCAAATTGACCAGTAAGACGCCTTTTCGTGGCATTTTCATTCCTTATGAATTTGTTTTCAGCGCAGCTCGGCTACTTTCCTGGAAAACAGATCAAATTAAATCCGCATTGTTGGGGTCGGCTCGTAGGCCTGGGGATTTTTACGTACATCACGTTGCGCTTTTCTGCCGGCGTGGTATTCTTCTGCGATTTCTTTCGCCATTGTTGAGGCATTCGCGATGCAGTCCGCCACCCCAACCCCCTTTAAAAAGTTACCGGCAATTCGAATCTGGTGATGTTCAGCTTCAAAGGTGGTAATGGTCTCCAGCACAGCTTTATGTTGCAATCCAAATTGCGGAATGGCCTTCGGTAATATCCGGATCTTTCGTGAAGTCGGCTGCCCGGAAACGCCGATCAGGTCGCGCAATTCACTTTCCACTATCTTAATAAGTGTGTCTTCATCATTTTGCAGCAGTTCGGGTTGGCGTTCGCCACCGATGAATGTTGTCAGGGCGACATGCCCATCCGGTGCCCGATTTAAAAATTTCGTCGAGCTCCAAATTGAACCGAGCACCTTACGGTTTTCGATTGCCGGCACCAGAAAGCCAAATCCATCCAGTGGATGTTCAATTTGCTTTTTTTCGTAACCGTGAAAGGCGACTGCCACCGGTGAATAGTTTATATTCATCAATGCATCGGCGGTGTTTGTATGGATTGGTGCAAGCAACGCAGCACTGGCATAAGCAGGTGTTGCCAGCACCAATCTGCGAGCGTTCAATACGCACATTCCCTCGACAGCATCGTAGTATTTCACTTCGACAGAATTAGGGGATTGTTCAAGCGATTGTACTTCCGCGCCCAACATAAGGGCGTCTCCCAGCTGGCGGGAAAGCGATTCTGCCAGCACGTGCATGCCGCCATCAAATGAAAACATCTTCGATTTGGCTAATTCGGATGCGCTCTTTTTCCGGCGCGCTCGCTTCATAGCCAGCAGTGCGCGCCCCATGCTACCGTATTGCTGCTCCAATGCAGCCAGGCGCGGCAGCGTGAAATGGAAATCGAGTTTTTCAGGGTTACCGGCATAAATACCGGCGATGAGGGGATCGATCAAACGATCGAGTGCTTCCTGTCCCAGGCGCCGGCGGGCAAAATCCGCAACGCTTTCCCGGGAGCCGCCGCTCTTTGCTCGGAGAAACGGCTCGATGCAGAGGCGTAACTTCCCGCGCCAGCTCAACAGATTGGATGTTAAAAATGCCATTGGCTGGTTCGATAACGGCTGCAGTTTGCCATCCTTCACCAAATACCGCTTCGCTGCATTTTCGTTAGTAAACTGCACCCTCGCCTGTAATCCGAGATCATCAATGAGTTGCTTTACTGCCTGTGATTTAAAAAATGTGCCGTTTGGCCCTTTATCAAAAAGGAAACCGTCGCTGATCTCTGTTTGCATAACGCCGCCCGGCTTGCTTGCTTTTTCGAGTACGCGAACGCGCAGGCCAGCGCTTTGCAGATAGTACGCCAGGGTTAGTCCCGTAATGCCCGCGCCAACAATGCAAACATCACAACTGAATGTGTCTTTTTGAATGCTCATTTCTACTAAAAAATCCGGGCTTAAATTCTCTGAATCTCAACTTATAAATAAACGGAAATTTGCGTTTTTAGACAAATTTTTTTTGTTGCCGGTTTAATATGAAATTATGCCATTCTGAACATCATCACATGTAATCAATTTTCAACTGTATTATCTGGGCATGACAATTGGCCAGGTAACAGCAATCTTAGCAGAACACCAGCGATTCCGGATCGAATTATTGGATCGCAATCAGGCTTCCCGTTGTTCGAAAGTAGAGTACGCCCTCCGAAATAGCCGGGGTGGCGAAGCAAGGTTCCCCCAAGGCATTTCGGGCCAGGACGGTGAATTCCGGTTCGGCAGCCAATACGTATACCGTGCCATTTTCGGAAGCGCAGTATATTTTATCGTCAGCGGCGACTAAAGAGGAAAAAATTCCCGCACCAACTTCCAAACGCTCCTCGTAGATTTTCTGACCCGTGCTGGCATTAAAGCAGCGAACAGTGCCATTGGTATTTCCCAGGTAGAGATGCCCCTTATAGACAACCGGGGTAGACATATATGATCCGCCCTTGGTAGTGCTCCAGACAATGCTTTCATTGGCTGGTTTTTCTGCAGAGGGTGTAATATCCCCTTGTGCTTCCGGCCGCACCACGTAAATCGGGGACTGGCCCCCATGTGAACTGGTGATATAAATCCAGCCATTGGACTCAAAAGGCGTCGGCACGGGATTGTCCCCTCCACCCTTAATTTTCCAAATTTCTTCTCCGGTTGCCAGATCATAAGAAACGATCCATGGCCAGCCATTCACCACGACCTGTGTTTTCTCCGGGCTGCTATGAATCATCGGAGTGCCCCAACTGCGCTCGCAAATCCCATCTCGCGAAACACGCCAGAGCTCCTTGCCATCAGACAGTCGCAGTGTCACAATATAGGGATTATCGGGATCGTCACACACCAGGACAATGCGATCCTTATGAACCGCAGGAGAGCTGGAATAGCCCCAGCCAATGCCGTATTTGCTGATATCAACAACACCGAGGTCCTTTTTCCAAAGCAGGTCGCCATCCAAAGTATAACAGTAAAGTCCCTCCGACCCAAAAAACGCGACCAAATGACGCCCATCGGTAACCACGCTTGTATTGGCATGGGATGCTTTGACGTGGCGGGTGGCACGCGGGCGGCCCTGATACGCTGTTCTCCGCCAGAGCTCCTCCCCGGATCGTTTATCGTAGCAGAGAATTACCCAGCTTTGTTCGCCATTATCATCGGCGGCGGTCGGTTTCCCGCCGCGCCCCAGCATTAACGGAACGTCGTCCTGTTCAGCGATGGCCGTAGCCAGAAAAATCCGATCACCGAAGATTGTAGGACTGGCGTGCCCCAGACCCGGAACATCTCTCCGCCAGCTGACGCCTTCGATTTTTCCCGCAGCTGAGTCGACATTCCATGAGCTGCGCACCGAAAAACCATCAGCAACGCCCCGACCGTCGGTGCCCCTAAATGAAGACCAATTCTGCTCCTCATTCGCTTCCAGCACAGCTGGGGAAATCACCAGAAAGGCAATCAACAATACCGCTATTTTAAACAGACTCATTTTCTTCTCCTTTTTCCCACTATGGTGTTTCCGCGTCTGCCTGAGATGGGACAGTAGCTAAATAGATCACATTTGCGGCGCCGGATCGCGCGATGGCAATGTCTGGCAATCCATCTTTATTAAAATCCCCGATATCAAATCCGTATGCGGTTCCCTGCGCATCACTAAACGGCACCTGGCTAAACTTGCTGCCTTTGCCATGGTTAAAGTAAACCACAGATCCCGCCTCGACGTAGCCGACAATGATATCCGCAACGCCGTCAAGATTTAGATCGCTGGCAGCGAGTGCATAAGGCCTTGCAGCCTGCCTGCCAATTGGATACCCGGGGGAGAATGAACCGTCAGCACGCTGAAAGTAAATAATAACCCCGTGCCTGGTATCAATGGTAACGAGGTCCAATTTGCCATCGTTATCAAAATCCGCGGCTTGGGACATGCGAATGGCGGCGGTGCGTGATCCAAAAGGAATTTGTTTAAAATCGAGACCATCCTTACCTGTCTGCATATAAACGTAGCTCTGGCCGCCATTGCGGTGCGGAACGGCAAGATCAACCAGGCCATCGCTATTGAAATCCGCGGGTGTAATGGTGGTTGCCGGATAATTCGAGAAAGCAATGCACTCCCCATCAAAGCGACCGCCCTGATTGATACATAAATAGTTTGAGATCCCGCCTCTGCTGCGGTTTGCCACGACGATATCCGGCAGTCCATCATTGTTCAGATCTGCGACGCTCGCGTTTCTGGTCGGCCATTCTTTATGACCGAATTCTGCCCCGATGTTAAAGCCGCCCTTACCGTCATTTATATACACAATTTTCGGATCCGGTTTATCGTTACTAACAATGATGTCCAGATCGCTGTCCCCATCTATGTCGGCAAGACTTCCGGAATATGACCGATTTGCGTCGCCCTCCAGATCATATGAGCTTGCAACACCACCTTTACCATCGCCAAGGAGCACACGATTGACCAGCGGCCAATGTCTGCCTTTTGCTAAAACAATATCGAGGTTACCGTCCCCGTTCAAATCCCCAAACGCAACATTTGCCGAGGTCTCCGCAGTGGTTTCGAGCAATATTGCAAGATCGTACCGTGGAAGGTTTTTATCTGGAAATGGGTTCTTACTTTGCGCCTCTAAAAACGATAAAGGGAAAGCCAGGAAAATGAAAAGGAGTCCAAGGATTGACTTACTGTTTATCTCCATTGCAGGTCCCGAAAATTAGTCGGCGTTTAGTTTTATCTTGGCATGTTAAATCCCAGCGCCAGCAATCCTGCTAAAACCGGAATAAGTATAAATCAGCTTTCTGAACTTGATGATTTCGACGAAGGCATGGTTACCGCAACCTGGTGTTGTTATGTGCCACAGTAGCGGCATCATCAATTGCTCTGCTGCAATTGATATGGGCCATTCGTGCGAATATAAATGATGGTTTCCTGATCAGCGCTTGAAGCAATTCGAAGTGTTGTTGGGCCCTGCGCACCGAAGTAACTGCCCGGTGAAAGATGCCCGGTCTGAGAACTATCGTATTTCATACTTCCCCGGATGACCACACCATGGAAGACCGCTCCTTCGGAGGTCAGTACGCCTTCGAATCCTGGCGCAAATTTAAGGAATGAACCATTCCATTCACTGCCAGCAAACGTTCCCCATAAGTAGGCAATATGGGCAGCATCCACTGGCGTTTTTGCCTGCGGCAGTGACAGCCAAACGATATTCGACGCATCTACATTGACCGGCCGCTCACCGCTGTCAAACGCCTGAGAAGGTGGACGAACGAGGTACGGCCCCTGATCGATTTCCACCAGGGCAATATTGGTGTCGCCTTTCGCAGCGGTAATATGTGTCTCCCCCTTTGGCTGCGTCCAGAAGGAGCCGTTTCCCATCCACATTTTAACGGCTTCCGGATCGTCATTGTGGATGCCCCCTGCGATGACAACCGCGCGATAAGTCACATTATGAATATGGGGCGGTGAGGAGAAACCATCGACGAATTTGGCCAGAAAACCGGTTGGCACTTCGCCATTTCGATCTCCCCACAATGTGCCTGCTTTCGGGCTCATATCACCACGCGCCGGATTCAGCGCCTCCCACTCAACTTCGCTGACAGGCAATACCCGCAGAGAGGAAGTATTTTTCGGCACTTTGTCGGGTTCTGCGGAACAGCCGATAAAAGCCAGCGTGATTAAAAAAGTGAGTAAGAGCCTGATCATGTGAATCCCCCTTGCATGGTTTTAGTAATAGCGGTTCGGTTATTCGGTGTTTGCATCAGTCGACGGAACAAGCGAGCGGAAGCCACCAAACGCCATCCGTTTAGCATCAAAAACAGGCTTTGCCGGGTCCATCAGCGGCTCGATCAAAGCTGACATTCTTGGGTCTGCCGCGACTTTCTCATTGGCCAGATCACGAGCCTCTCGGGAATCAAATACCACCCATCCAAACACAATGGTTTCGTTTTCAGTTGCCCCGACGAGGTCTGTGAACGAACGCGTTCCCTCCAGAATTAAATCATCACCGGCATACTCCCGGTAGTCGAGTGCGCCATGTTCCTTCCAAATATTTGCGACCGTCTCTACGACGCGTTTGTATTCATCAATGCGATCGCTCGGAATGGGAAGGACGAAACCGTCAACGTATTGAGACATTTTTTCTCCAATCGTGGATAAGGTGATTACACTACTCCCCAAAAATGCGACACTAATTACGACGCTTGCCGCATCATTTTCAATTGCGAGAATTTAGAACTCCCGACGGAAAAAATCAATCCATATCTGGTCGGTAAATTTTGATTGCTGTTGGGAGAAAATCTGAGAAGATTCTTGAGCGATAGCGGAAGGGCGTCTGGGAAGAATCTCATATTCAACAAATTCAGGCAATTCCTGTGAAATTAAACTTGCAAGATAAAAGCAGCCTCCGCGGCGCGGTCATTTCTTGTTTGTTAACTTGCCATGTTGGGTCACTTCAATAAACCCTGACGGTAATTGTCCTGCCAAGGTTTGGCAGTAGATTCCCGCTTCTTTTTTGAGGTACAGATCCAGAAAACACAAGGTGTAACGGCTAATAGTTTCATAACCCAATTGAGCGGCCTCACCGGCGTTTGACCAGGATTGCACTTTATTGACGTCAAACAGCGCTGGCAACATGCCTTCCAGCATATTGAAATTGCCATGCGCCAAATCCCTGAAACTTAAGTAATGTGCATCGGCAGGTAATTCATCTAGAATTGCCGGTGCGCTACGCTTATTTCCGTCAAAACCAATTTCTTCACTCATCACGACATAAGGGACGTTTAAACGCTCCGGCTTTAGATGCGCGCCAGCTTCATTCCCCTGATACAATCCAAAACGACTGAGCGGATTCGAGCTAAGACCGACCACCAACTCAATCGCAGAATTATTCAATTGCATTTGCGGTGCAAATTCGGCTGCATAGCTCCAGGTAATCACCGCCGCAGAACTCGGGATAACGTCCGGTTCATTCGACATACAGTGAAGCGCAAAATCCAAATCATCCAGATGTTTTTTGAATACATTCAGTTTTTCTGTCGCCGTCTTCATCTCCCAGGGAAGCGGTAAACGCTCACCTCCATAGCGGGCATAGCCAACAACATATCCATGGCTGGCCAGGTATTCGCAAAGGGTTGATTGCGCAACCATGGTATTATGACGCATCGTCCAGAGGATAAAGGGGAATTTTTCATCAGTGAGTGGCGCGTTGGGCATCGCCTGCATTTCTGTGGCGATCATTCTCTCAAGCGTATCGTTACTTACGCCCAGGGTGTCTCCGCTAATCGCACCTGAGAGCCATTTCCTGATATGCGCACTGCTGGCATCGCGCTCAAGTTCCGGTACAAGAAGCAGGTAATCTTTAAAGGTTAGTTGAGGACTTTGAGTTGACAATTCCGTTGGATACCAAATCATTATTTCTATCGGGCGTCCTTTTTCAGAAAGTGTAACGTCCCGCCGGGTCGAATCAAAGAAAGTGCTCACCCGAAACCCGACCGCATAAGCGCCGGAGGACAGTTCTCCCCACATCAGTGATTTGGATTTAGGCAGATCATCCTGACAACTAAACAGGGATAGCAGAAAAAGTAAGCACAGAGGGAAACTTAAATGTTTTCGCATTTTTTACCCATTAGGTATTGGTCCAATTCTCTCAACGACGATTCCCGGGATTTGTTGCTACTTACCTGTCCTACTTGCAAACTCACTCACTACAAGCATTCTGAAAAACATTGAGCTGCATGGTTCAACGCTGATACCGGCGGTGAAGATAACACCAATCCAACAGATCATTAGCCTGCAAGTGCTACCATCTCTTTAACGTTACCTTTAACAGATCCACTACTTGCAGCAAAATTACTATCCATACGATTCAATTTTATTGGCATGCCTCTTTTCGGGATCAGTGCAACTTTTATTTCCCGATCAATCATCGCCCCGGCCGGCAACGCCAGGCGAAAATTTTGAATAATAACAGATATAATTGTCAGCATTTCCTGCCAACCAAAATTAAAACCGGCACATGCACGTGGGCCCATTCCAAACGAGAGCAGTGGTGGCGAGTACGAGGAATTATGCCACCTTTCCGGCTTAAATTTTCCCGGTTCCTCATAGAGCTCGGGAATACGATGTGTATGATAAACACTCATGCCAATTTCAGCGCGCTTTGGTATTATGAAACCAGCAAGTTCAGTTTCTTGCCCAACAACCCGATGCGTAATCGGGAAGGATGGAAAGAGTCGTAAACTTTCCTTAATAATGCTGTTGAGAAATGGCATCTTTTCAAGCTGATCAACAGATGGAGCAGCGCCATGAAGCACTCCCTGAACTTCGTCGACAACATCTGCATAAATATTGGAATGTTGTGTCAGCAAAAAAAGCGTCCAGACAATCGCATTTGCGACAGCATCCCGCGATCCCCACATTAAAAGACTGACATGGCCGACAAGATCTTCCTCCGAAATCCCCTCGCCATGTCCATCTCTGGCTTGTATCATCTTTGATAAAAGTGTGTTTTCGTCATTATGATTCACTGCAAAGTCATTGATAAGTCTTCTGGTTTCACTTTCTACTTCCTGCGAGAGATTCAGCCAATTTCGATAAGGGAATCCCGGTATATCATAGGGAAACAAATGGCCCACGGACATTACAAAACGAACCCAGTCTTCAATCAGTAAACCAAGCTTAAACCCGTCGTTTTCCAAATGCTTACCAAACATCGTTCTGGAGGTTATTTGCAAAGTTAACTTGAGCATCTCCTCGCTCATATCAAGCGTTTCACCTGTTTCCCATTGATCTATGGTTTGATTGACAATATCAACAACATTTTCAAAGTATTCTGCCACCGTATTTTTACTGAGTAGGGGATTTATCATTCCCCGATGACGTTGATGAATTTCTTTCGGCATATGGGTAAGGCCGGTCATTATTTTAGTCACCGCTGCTTGCCGGGAAGATATGGAACCGATTGGATAAAGGCGATGCGACATCGCTGTTCTGTGAAAGTTGTCATAATCCTTCGAAACTTCTTTGATCAGCTCCGGCCCATATAAAAAAACAGTCCCTGGATAACCGGGCTGCGGCGGTGTTGCCATCGGCGCTGTATGAACGCCAATTATTTGACCATGGTTTTGAAATGCCTTATCAAGAAATTGAATCGGATCCTGGAAAAAGGACAATGTGGCCCCAAAAGGTCCTAAAAATGACCTTGGCCCGGGAATCTTTAATTTTTGATGGGTCATTTCAACTATTCTTATTTTAAATGAGTATTCAACATTCCCATTTCTGAAAGCAGAGAATCGAGTTAGCCTTTCCCAATATATAGGATTACAGGAATAAGCCTATGAGTTTTTACATAGAATTTATGGTTGGCGAAGAAGTTTGCATGCACCGGCTAGTTGAATGTTCATCAGGCAGATGCGATTCGCCCGTATGCCTTAAGTGTCTTAAGCGTGCTGAGGGTTTGGATACCCGCCCATTCCAATTTCATACCTTCACTGAGTCCATAGGGATTGGCCCATCTGCCATCTGTCTGCTGGCGGCGAATTGTTTCGTCAAGATCATCATCAATTTCGGCCTGGGTAAATGCATGCTTTAATGTTGCGGATGGGGTGGGTGCATAAGTGAGGGAGTTTGGCGAGCCATATAATCCCCAGTTTTCATTTGAACGGTCTTTACAGAGAACCCCGTCTTCGCGAATCCATTTCATTAAATCGGAAATTGCCTGTTCAGCGCGAATACGATCTGAACAATGATCCAGAAACAACATTCGCCTTGGTACGCACAAAAAACAGAAAGCGTGCTTTTTGCCAATGCGCTCAATTTCCTGCCATATGAAATTCTCTGCCGGCTTCTTCCAGGAAGATTCAACCCCATATTTCTCCAGGAATCCCAACAATGGTGCGGTAGTACTTATCGCCCCCCTTACATCCAGATTTTCAAAATGACCGGCACGCGGGTAGCTACCAATTGGATTCAGCATCCAGGGAATGCCGCCGGTATCAACTGTAATTCTCTGAAAGTATGGCATGAAGTCATTGGCAAGAATGTCGGCTGTCAGGCATCCGGCCTCATCAAGTGCTTCCAAAGCCATGATTGTAAATAATGGCTGGCTTTCCGGTGAAGCGGTATCCGGTTCCATGCCATGGCCGATCCCGCCATCGCGATTTCTATACGCATAAACGGCATGATACACCCCTTCATTGGGACCACCCTGGAAATGATAATCAAAGAGCCTTCGTTCTATCATGCGGGCGTTACAGAGGATAAAATCCCGCGCCTTGTTGAAATTTGCATTGCTAAGTTTTTTCATGCTTTATCCAATGGAAAGAAGACAATCCGCCTTTGACTCCGGATCAACACTGCTAAAGAAAGAAACTTTCCATTATTCAAGTTCTTTGCCGATCGCTTCAATTAACATAGATACTTTATTAAATTCTGCTTCAAGAGACCTGATTGAAGAGCTATTAATCCAGAAATGAACGGCCGCATTTCGAATATAAATTTCTTTTTCATCTCGCAATTGCCGGGCTTTTTTCTCTAATGAATGTTCTGCAAACAGTTGATCGGTTATGGGATCAAATTTCAGAATATCCGACGCTGTTGCAAACCTGGCATCAATAGAATTTACCCACGCTCTATTCGATTGAAATTTCGTTTTCGTTTCAGCATAAGAAGCATACTGTTCGACTAACAAAGCTCTTAGTTTAGTGTTTTGAATGATATTCAATTTTCCGGTATTGGAGAGATCATCGAAAGTGGAGGTGGAAACTGAAAAAAGCGGCAAATACCATCCATGCCCAAAATACTCGTATGCAGCAGCGACGACTAAAGAATCATCCGACGCTGGTTTATTGAGTAAATCAGTAAAATTGGCGATCTGTTCATTGCGCTTTGTAATTTTCTTAATCTCATTTGAGAAAGTATCAGTATCCAATCTAAGTTCGGAAAGCAGCCTATTTAAGTATTGGCCTTCCTGGTTAAGCGCCTTTCTGTTTTCATTCCAATTGTTGACTTGCAGCGCCAAGAGGATGCCGATCATCACCAGTAGAATTTCTCCAACGGCATAAGTCAGGTATGTTTTCAGATTGCCTTCATCAATTAATTTCCGTCTTATCTTTCGAAAAAACTTTATCATAACACTCTGATCCAGATTTAGTTATTTACGTCCTGCTTTCATCAACATAACATTAATAATATCCGGGTGTAGAAGCCAGTAACAAATCGTTAGCGTTCTTACGATTTTAAAATAATATTTTTGAGTGAAAATCACGATGAAAACTGGCAGGCAATTTCAACATTTAAATCAATCCGCGCTTTGCTATGCACTTCCGATTGCTTTTTCCAGATGTTTCATGGCCGTTTCCTGCAAACGAGTGGCATCGTCGACAACCGCCCTTCTACTTGCATGAAAGAAGGAAAGGCGTCCGCCAACCGTTATTACACCGACCATCTTCTCTTCGACATCCGAGTAGAACAGGGGCCCATATACTGAATCAAGTTCGAGCGTACCGTATCTTGTCGGAATATCGAATTGCCCGACATTAGTCAATGCATATCCATAGGTAATTTGATGCCAGCCCATCTTGCGCAGAAACTTACCCTGGATAGTCCCCTCCAACAGTCCATATTTCTGGAAATAGAGTGAATCGAGCAAAGTAGGATGAATTTCTTCCGAGGAGAGCATTCGAAAGAGATTCGCAGCGGCAAGTTCTTTGTTGATTATGGAATGGACAATTCTTGCGTTTTCCCAGAATCCGTCTCGGGGATTATACGGTAATTTCACTGTTAGGGATGAGGCATAAAAGCCGAACGCTTCTCCAGCGGGTGTCGTGAGTTTATCACGTGTATTTACCGCCAGTGCCGAACGCTGACGGTGCCGCTCTCTGTCACCTTGTATTTTATACTGAGCCGCGAGGAAAGCGGCCCAGAGGGCTGCGTTGACAGTAACTTTTTCGCTACGGCTTCGTTCGACCAGGCGCGCTGTATCCTCGGCAGTCATGTTCCATGCTAATAATTGCATACCTGTGTTACGTTGCCAAAACTCCGTGTGCATGCGACGCATGTCAGCCTCGGAGAACCGTATACCTTTTGCTACCCATTTCTTATTGATCACCCTCATAATGAATCGCTGGATCGCATTACTGCCTGGAGGTCTTTCTACAGTGCTACGATCAATCGGCGGTGGAAAAACCGGTGGAGCCGAATCTTTCTTTGGATCTGCGAGGCTCGACAACAAGTCACGGAGAAGATATCCCAGCGACATGCCATCGCAAATAATATGATGCCCGCACAGGATGATTTCACATAGGTTTTCTGAATGGATTAGTGTACAGCGCAGCAATGGACCGGTCTCAATGGGAAAAGATGTGCGGAATTCTTCTTCAACACGGGTAAGCCATTGCTCTTCAGAATTTCGAGGTTCTACATGCACCGGTATTGAGGGAACATCCTGACTAAGCAACTCGCCACTGCCATCTTCTTCAATTTTGACCCGGACAGCCAAAAGTGGATGGCGTAACCTTAGCTGCTCCAGCGCTGCCTTTACATCGGAAGGATCGACAGTTCCCCGCACCCGCCCGACCAGCACAACATTGAAGGGCAGCATTAACATGATCCGTTCACCGGCTATCTTGCGTTGGAAGTCTAAATAGTCGTTTCCAGCCATAATCATTCTTCCTGATTATTTGCATACAACTGACTGTGGACAATCAAAATCAAGACAAACGCCTATTATCTCATAAACGATATTACAATAGTTTCTGAGAACATGAAACATCAAAGTAAAACAAACCGCCCCTGGCTCGGTTTCTTAATTTTACTTATGCTGTGCAATTTCCCGATTGGGAATTACAGGAATCAGGAGGTGTGAGTCATATTCATTCCCGGTGTATATAGTATGTTTTCCTTTGTTAACCGAATAATGATGTCCCATAGCCGGATGAACAAAAAAATCCTTTCCCTGGATAACCAATTGCAGTGACTCACCTTTTTTGAACAACGTGCTACTTGGCAGAATTTCTATTTCAACCGAGACGATTTCATTTGTAGATAACTTCTGCGGATTTTGATGAGTTAAAACCGGCTGCCATTCGGTTGACTTTCCTCTATCAAGTTCACGTTCGGAAACACGCAGCCATCCCATGGCAACCGGCCCTTTCGTGTATCCGGTTTTAGCATAGAAATGAACCGCATTTCCTTTGGCATCACGCTTTTTAACCGCCACGAACAGATCCATGTCCGAGCCTTCACTTGTGGAGACCCAAAGTTTCAGCTTCATATTGCCGCTTAATTCCGTATCCTGCGCAAATTTATATGAGAAGCTTGCGTTGCCGGCAAAAGGATCATATTCAACAGTTTCAATCTTTCGCGAAGGAGCTGTTTGAAGAGAATTTGAACGTCCCGCCAGATAGAACTTTTCATAATTAGTGCCATCGATAGGCCAGGAATCTTCATAGCGCACTTTATACTTATCTAAACTTTCCCGGATTTCTAAACGAACCGACTTTACCTCATCAAAACCATTATCTATCCCTTTCAAAAAATGATCGAAAAAGTCTTTCTGGTATTTTAGTGCCTCTTCGCTGTAATAGACAGACCACTTTTGACGGCCATGGGTAAAAAGCCATTTTTTCTCGGAAAGTATCTGTTTATATCCTTCAAATGAACCGCGAGAATGTAATCCCTGATCCGACCATGTAGCGCAAATCAGCGCCGGCACTTTAATTGTATTTAGCTGTATCTGGGGAGGCGATTGAATTTTCCGCAGGAGTTGCGGATTTTTGTGTCCCAGTTTAAAAAGGAATAATGGTGGGAGCGGCTTTTCGTTATTGGCACAGTTTCGAACTCTGTTAACCCAGAATGTTGTAAATACCGTTTCCGGAACTCCTCCATGATACAATACTTCCCGAAATGCATCGGTATTGCCTTCCCAGGGTATAATCGCCTTCAGGTAAGCGGGAGGATTTTGACTCGCAGCAACCCATTGTGAGATCGCTAAATAGGATACGCCATTCAGACCGACATTTCCATTGCTCCAGGGTCGCGTGCCTGCCCAGGTGATCGCTTCATGAAAATCCTTAAGATTTTGTTTATCAAAAAGACTGGCAGCGCCTTCCGATTTAAAATAGCCGCGCGAATCGACCTGAATGACGGCATATCCATGTGATACCCAAAAGGCCGGATCGGGCGCCTCCCACATCGTCCAGGGACTTACTTGAAAAGAACCCAGATTAAAATCCGGCAGATAGGCAGCCTTCAGCGGAGGAGGATATGCTTCCGGCCCTTTATCTTTATCGTAAGCTGTAAACGACATGACAACAGGATAGCGCCCCGCTTCTTTCGGCCGGAATACATTTGCAGACAGCAATATGCCATCCTCCATGGTGATGGAAACACCTTTTTCAATAATGACGGTTTCTCGCAGTGAATCAACATTTCGGACCGAAACAGGATAAATACCTGCGTCCGAAGGGGCTATATTCTCAAATATAATTTGCTTACCCGGGTCGATATTTTCGTAGGGGCGAAAGAGTAAATAATAGGCTGCACCGGAGACTATCGTTAGAAATATGAATGCAAAAATTAATGTCGACTTTAGTTTTTTAATTTCAGCTCCATTGCCAAATTCAGTGTTCTAATTTTATACATATCAAACTGCGCAGAACAGAGAAAAGCCCTGTTGGCAAAAATAATCCTCAATTAAGCAACGAAAGCCTGAGAAGCTATTCCCGAAATTATTCAAGGAAGGCATATATACCGGTATTTGTATGTATGCCTTTCTAATTTAAAGCTCACTACTTTTAACCTTCTCGTAAAATTTTTTCCATCTTCCGGCCTTTTGCCAATTCATCTACCAACTTGTCCAGATAGCGTGCTTTCCTTGTTAACGGATTGTCAATTTCTTCTATGCGATAGCCACAAATCACGCCTTTAATCAGGTGAGCATTCGGGTTCAAACTGGCTTTTTCAAAGAAGGTCTCAAAAGTTACCTGCGCCTCAATCATTTCTTGCAATCTATTCTCATCAAAGCCTGTCAACCACTCTATTACTTGATGAAGCTCTGCTTTTGTCCGGCCTTTTTTCTCAACTTTTGTAACATAGTGTGGATATACCGATGCGAATTTCATATTTGCAACTCTTGCATTGTGTTCGGGTGTTACTTTCATGCTATTTTAGCCCTTCCATTATTTTTAATTTTTATCAGGTTGAATAGTCTCTTGCATCTCTCCTGGCTGCTTTAAGCACTTATAAAAACAGTCCGGTTTACCTGAACTGCTGCTGCCTCATACAACCTTTATAGAAGTATATAAACAATTTTCTGTATTTCAAATTAATACAAATAACGATGCCACAAGCGGAGATAATAGTCCCTTACAGCATTTTCATAACATTTCAATTAAAGTTTTTAACCTCTCAAATACCTGAATTAAAACTACTTGCGCTCGGTTGATATACTTTACATTTACCTAATCGAATAAAAGTATTGTAATATTCATATGACTATCTTTATACTCCTCTAAATTTTTAAGTTTAATAATATGAATATATGTAATTATGCTACTTCTTTCTCTTTATTTAGCTTTGGCGTTGGTTATATCCTTTCTCTGTTCAATTGTTGAAGCGGTAATTTTGTCCGTTTCGGCCCCTTTCATTAAAATGAAAGAATTAGAGGGCAAAGCATCCATTAAACATCTTAAAGATCTAAAGAGCAATATTGATCGCCCCCTGTCAGCTATTTTGACAATCAATACTGTGGCACATACTGTTGGAGCGGCTGGCGTCGGCGCGCAGGCAGTTGCTGTATTTGGCGAAGCATATTTTGGGGTAATCTCCGCGGTTCTCACCATCTTAATCTTGTTCTTTTCGGAAATCATTCCGAAAACCATCGGCGCGACCTTTTGGAAAAGGTTAGCGATACCATCCGCGCTTGTAATCAAAGGGATGATTTACCTTTCATACCCATTAGTAATGATATCAGAATACGTTACGAAAATTATTTCCAAGAATAAGAAGTCTCAGACCGTTAGCAGGGAAGAAATAGTAGCGTTAATTCACCTCGGTAAAAAAGACGGCGTTTTAAAAGAGAGTGAGAGTAAGATTATTGGTAATTTAATCAAACTTCAAACGCTTACCATCCGGGATATTATGACGCCGCGGACTGTTGTTGTATCTGCACCCGACGATATGACACTTGATAATTTTGTAAAACATAAGGAACATTTACAATATTCCAGAATCCCGATTTATTCCGAAAATATTGATCACGTAACAGGGTATATTCTTAAATCCGATGTCCTGGAAGAACTGGCAAAAGATGGCAACGACAAAACGCTTAAAGATCTAAAACGTTCGATAATGATCTTTTACGAAAACATCTCTATTCCAAAGCTGTTTGAGGAATTGTTGTTGAAAAAGGAACATATCGCCCTCATTGTTGATGAATATGGTGGCATGCAAGGACTGGCCACTATGGAAGATATTATTGAGACGATACTTGGGTTAGAAATTATGGACGAGAAAGATATTGAAGTTGATATGCAGGAATTAGCAAAGAAGAAATGGGAAGTTCGTAAAAAGAATCTCAATATCGATAAGAGCAACAGTTAAAGTGACGCTTCAGTCTCCAGCTGCTGAACAATATCTCCCCGGCAGCTGGTTCCAATTTCGCCGCCCAATTTAAATACGTGCTTTTTAAGTGCATGTAGATAGTATTTCTGCGCTATTTTTTCTTGCATATTATCATTATCCCAAGTATAATCTGCTGACAGTATAAATTTTCGGTAGATCCACAACTGAGAATCTTCACGTTAGAGCGAAGTATGTTGTAAGTGAGGAAGCAATCGACTGTTGACCCAATTTTAACATCCCTGATATCAACAAAAGATGGAGGAATTTGTATGGCAGACTATTTTGTTGGCGAAATCCGCATGTTTGCATTTTCCTGGCCCCCTCGCGGTTGGGCGAATTGCGATGGGCAGCTAATGGCCATTTCCCAAAATGGCTCCCTATTCTCCCTACTCAGCACCACGTACGGCGGTAATGGCCAAACCACTTTCGCTTTACCGGACATGCGAGGGAGAACCCCGGTACATGCCGGTTCAGGTCCCGGACTGACCACTATTAAGCTGGGTGAACAAGGCGGCGCGGAAAAGGTAACCCTTACAGTAGACCAGCTGCCGGCCCATAATCATCAGATTAAAGCAACGGAAGAACACGCAAACTCATCAGACCCTACGGGCAGAATACTTGCACATACTATCAACCCAGGCAACGGACAGGACTTCCCCGCTTACAATGGTCTAACCACGCTCAGAGCAATGAACAATGCTGCAGTTGGCAACACAGGCAATACGCAACCGCATGACAATATGCAAACAACATTAGTGATTAATTTTTGCATTGCCTTATCTGGCATTCAACCAACAAGAGGCTAACAGAGGAATAAAATATGGCTGAACCATTTACAGGAGAAATCAGAATATGGGCCTGCGCCTTTGCACCAAAAAATTGGGCTGAGTGTAGTGGGGGAAATTTACCACTTGCTCAAAATACGGCACTTTATTCATTGATTGGCACCACTTTTGGTGGTGATGGCCAAACCACCTTTGGCATACCCAATTTTATGGATCATATTCCCATACACCAGGGCAGAGGAAAAGGATTAACTGCCAGGCGTCTTGGGTCATTTTTTGGCTTTCTGAATAACGATTTGAATATTGATACTATACCTGCCCACAATCACACGATGTATGGCGAAGACGATCAAGGCTCTACCGCTTCTCCCGATAATACCTTAACCGCAGAAGTTTCCACATCTGTACCGGAACCAAATCGTAAATTTTACGGGACTGCCCCTCCGAACATTACCATGAGTGCGAATGCCCTGACAGATACCGGCGGTAGTCAAATTCATACGAATACCATGCCGACCCTGCCGATCCGGTATTATATTTGTTTGAAAGGTGTTTTTCCTTCGAGAGGTTAAGGCAGGAATATACTAAAGGGCATAAACAGAGATATAAAACAATTGGAGAAAAACAATGGCGGATCCATGGTTAAGCGAAATCCGACTATTTGCATTTAATTTTGCCCCAAAAGGATGGGCAAAATGTGATGGACAGGAATTACCAATTCAGCAAAATCAAACTTTATTCTCCTTGCTTGGCACAAAATATGGCGGTAATGGCCAAACCACTTTTGCCTTACCGGATTTAAGAGGCCGCGCCTGCGGGCATGATGGTGACTTCTTCGCTTTGGGACAAAAGACAGGTGTGGAATCAGTTTCGTTGACAACAGAACAAATACCGGCGCATACCCACTCGTTAATGGCCAAGAATTCAGCGGATTCCCCGGATCCGGATAACAATCTGCTTGGCGATCGCCCTCGCTACTATCAGGATACGACCTCGCAAGTTGTTTATTTGAATTCTCAGTCGATCGGTAATACCGGAAAAGGGCAGCCGCATGAAAACCGCCAACCCTATCTCGGCGTAAATTTTTGTATTGCAATTACCGGCGCAATACCCCAAAGATAACAATAAATTTTCTACTGCAGTTTCCGGTATAGTTCCCCCGGAGAAGCACTTTTTCCGAAAAACCTCCGTGTCACATTTTACAGGGCGCAGAGGTTTTTCTGCTTTACTTTCCTAAAACACAGCGCATTCACTCAATGCGCTTTCCCGTTATCAGGTATTTCGCCTAACGCTCTATAAACCGGCCGCCCACGTTTACGAAACTCATCGACTTCCTGATCTGCGCCGGTAGATGGGCCACCAATTCTAAGAATGGCATCACAAACTTCCGTTAACGCCAAAGATATTGGCATCATTAAAGCATCATAGTGTTCTTCCCCGACTTCCCGGATGATGGGCAAAGCCATATTCACCCCAATTACCGGCGTATGGCCTTTTAGAAAAACAGCATGGGCAAACTGATTCATTTGCTTCAGGTTCTCTTCCCAAACTTTTGGATCCTGAGATCCGGAACGATATGGGCCAGCGATCATAATAAACAAGTGAATTTCCCCATTGGTATTTGTAAAACAGGTTTTCTATTAATTCATTTTGTATTTTTCTCGGAATTCAGAAGGGCTTAAACCAACTTTTTTCTTGAATAACCTCGAAAAGTACTGCGGATATTCGAAGCCCAGCTCATAGGCAACTTCGGAAATATTTTTGCTCGGTTGGAGCAAAATGTTCTTGGCTTCATCAATTAGAAACAACTGTATATGTTCTATTGCTGTCTTTCCTGTTTCTTTCTTTAGCGAATCGCTGAGATACCGTTGTGAAACAGCCATATTATTAGCTAAAAATTCAATGCTCGGTACACCTTTTTCTTCCAATTGACCGGATTCAAAATACTGGTTTAAGTTACGATTAAATTGATCCAACAAATCATTTGATAATTCTTTGCGGTTTAAAAACTGCCTTTCATAAAAACGGTTGGCGTATTTTAGCAGGGTACTTAATTGAGAAATGATGATCTCTTTACTGAATTTATCCTGATTGCTGTGATATTCCATTTTAATATTTTCAACAATGGCTTCAACCTGGCTTTCTTCTTTGGGCGAAAGGTGTAGTGCTTCATTTACCGAGTAGGAGAAAAATCCATACTTTTTAATTTGATGTGCTAATTCAGTCCCTTTCAGAAAATCTTCATGAAAGGTAATTGAAAATCCTTTTTGCTCAATAATTAAATTGGCATCCCATTGCATCACTTGCCGGGGTGCAATAAAAATCATTGCCCCATTGGTAAAGTCGTATTTTGTCCGTCCATAGTTTAAATCTCCCTCGATTATTTTTTTCAAGCTGATATTGTAGCAATCATTGGTGATGGGAGGCGAGCTTTCGATTGGGCAAGTTAGAAAATCGTCCCCTTTTACGGATAATACACTTAACATCGGATGTTCAGGGCGCGGCAATTGAATATAGTCCAGATAAGAAGAGAGCGTTTTAAAATGTCGCATAATTACCTTTCTGCAAGTTGAATGATATCTGCACTTTCCACCTGCTTTCTTTCAAATCCATTTTTCACCACTGCAATCATCGCTCTGCCAATTTGAGCAGTGGTGGTAGTGTATTTTGGCAAAAGAAATTTAATGACAGGATGTAAGATGCCAAATGTTCCGAGAAGAAACCGATAAACAGGTGTGCTGGACGGCGCATCCGGTTCGGGTTTTATATAGGCAGGTCGAAAGGCATACGCATCTTTGAAGCCCAGCTTGAATAAATCATTTTCCGTTTTACCTTTCACTCTTGCCCACATTGTCCGGCCTTTTTCAGTGCTATCTGTGCCTGTGCCAGAGACGTAAATGAAAGTCATTTCCTTGTTAGACTGTAACAATTCCTTAGCGAAATTCATGGTCATATCATAGGTGATACGAGTGTAGGTTTCTTCCGATTGGCGAAAGGAGGAGATGCCTAAAGAAAAGAAGCAGGCATCGTAGCCCGACAATTTTTCCCGAATGGAACTCAAGTCGAAGAAATCGGAATGGATGATTTCACGAAGTTTGGGATGTTCTATTCCAACGGGTTTTCTGTTAATGACCAAAACAGATTCGACTGCTTCATTGCTAAGGCAAGTTAACAGAACACCTTTGCCAACCATCCCCGTGGCACCTGTAATAATGATATTCATTCTGCAGATTCCATAAGTTTATATAATCCAAACAATAAAAGCCATTGCGCATCGAGAAATAAACCTGGCGATAACATTTAATCAATATATCGCCAGGTTACGTCTTATACTAATGGTCAATGCTCTGCATAAAATCGGCAGCATAGCGATCGCCGGTTTCGGTATCCAGTGGAATGATGCTTTCCAAGCGGTCCAAATCATCTTTTGTAAGGTTGATTTCGGTAGCGCCGATATTTTGCTCTACGTATTTCACACGCTTGGTTCCCGGGATTGGCAACGCGCCTTTTGCGAGAATCCAGGCCAATGCCAATTGCGGACTGGTTACGTCTTTTTCAGCAGCCATCGTTTGAATTTCCTTGAGCAAATCAAGATTCTTTTGGAACTGTTCGCCCTGAAACTTCGGCACCGTTCGCCGAAAATCGTTTTCGGGAAAATCATCCGGGCTTTGAAATTGCCCGGACAAAAATCCCCGTCCCAAAGGCGAATAAGCGATCAAAGTAATACCTAATTCTTCCATGGCGGCTTTGATGCCCTGCGCTTCGACATTTCTTTCAAATAAAGAATACTCCGTTTGCACTGCCGAAATCGGATGCACAGCGTGCGCACGTTTAATGGTTTTAGCCGAAACTTCTGAAAGGCCAATATATTTCACTTTGCCTTCTTTTACCAGCTCTCCCATAGCTTCAATGGTTTCTTCAATCGGCGTATTAAAGTCCAGACGATGCTGGTAATATAGATCAATGTAATCTGTTTTCAAATTTTGAAGCGAACGCTCTACTGCTTTTTTGATATAGTCCTTTTTGCCGTTGATGGCGCCGGTCAATGCGCCATCGTCATTAATCTCAAACCCGAATTTTGTCGCAAGAATATACTGGTCACGATTGCCGGAAATGGCTTTGGCAATGAGCTGCTCGTTTAATAACGGGCCATATAAATCTGCGGTATCCAAGAAGTTTCCACCCAATTCCAGAGATCGATGGATAGTCTTGATAGCTTCTGCTTCGTCTGCAGCGCCATAAATGTCGCCTCCCATCAGAGTGGTCATTCCCATACAGCCCAATCCAATTTGTGGGGTAACCAATCCCTGACTACCTAACTTGACTTGTTTCATTTTTTACTTCCCCTATTTTTAATAACCGTTTAGCATTCCACAGTTCTGGCGTCTTGTTTTTTAATTAATACTTCCGAAAAAATTCATCCATTTTATCCACTGCGCTGTTGACGTCTGCTTCAATGTCATAGAGACTGACATGAGAAGCACCCGCGACTTCAAACAATTCCTTCGGTTCGCTACATGCATCATAGAACATGGTAGTTAATGGCGCAGTATCCGCCATCGCCTTTTCTCCATAAATACCCAGGTACGGCGTATATAAGTATGGCGCGATAGCGACGGCACTTGTTAGCGGCGCTGTTTCCAGTAATGTTTTTGGTGCCAGGTGGGTATAATTGGGATAGGTTTCTTTTCCGGCTCTTGCTGTCATGTAATAATCATACCCTTCACCGACAGCGCCATCAGGAAGATTGTTTGGGTCAACTGCGCCCATTGCCAAAGCGTCATAATATTCCATCTCACCGGTTTCGTATGCTTTTTGGCGAGCTTCATTTGCCATGGCAAACAAAGGCATCAATTGTTCTTTGCTCATTACCCCAAAGTAACTCATCGTATTGTGCATCATCCCGCTGACGGTAGCAATCGCTTTCAAGCGTTTATCGGTTGCTGCCACCAAAGGCATATAGCCTCCACTTGCACATGCCCCATAGCCATATAGTTTCTCTCTATCAACAAATGAAAGTGTCCCCAAATAACTGATGGCATCTCTGATGCTTTCCATTTTGATGAAGGGGTTTTCATTATTTCTGACTTCACCTTCACTATCGCCATATCCTAAATGATCGAAAGCCAGGAAGACATAACCTTTAGCGGCAAGCTTTTCTCCGTATTTAGCCCCCATCTGTTCTTTGACCTGATTGAAAGGGCCCGAAAAAATAATGGATGGATATTTTTTTGAAGCATCAAAACCTTCAGGCAAATAGAGGTTGCCTGCTAGGCTTACACCCTGACTTTTAAAAGTGACGTTGTTTTTTCCAGATGTGAATCCCATGATAATTCTCCTTTAATAATTTTAGGATAAAAAGAACATCAGAAATATAAATTCACATCTATCCTATTCTCTTATACACATTTACGAAACCTGTATACATTTTTGTTCTTTTGTTTAATTGAGGTCAACTTGGAGGGTAATTATCATGCCTGTTTTGCAAAAATGAGTATATAAGAAATATATTCTCTATCTATAGTTCACAAACCGATACGCTAATTCAAAAGACTGATGAATAGAGCAAATAAATTTGTAGCATTTGTTTGAAGGGATATATGAGTATGCAGATATATGCTTATGGGAGGTAGAGGAAAGTAAATTTAAAGAATGAACGGTGTAAACTAAATATTGACGGTTTAAAAACGGTGTTATCCCTATTCCCGAAAAATATCAACGGCGTAAAGTTTTCTATTACAAAACCCTTTCGCACCAGTTCTCTTGCCCACTTGCCTGGGTAACGCGGACCCATTTGATATCACCATCTTTATTCCCCCTGGGTCGAAAAAACTCGTACTTAACGGAACTGTCAATTGAGATAAACTGCGAATTACCAACCGGCACCAGTTTCTTTGGCGTTTGCTCCTTTTCGGAGGTGACCCATAAGTAACCTTCATTCAGGTTAAAAGTTAGTATTTCTGAATAATGATCAAAGCGTCCCTGATACTCTCCGATAGTCGGTATTTCAGCGGTATAGCGATCATGAATTGTCGGTTTTAAATAATCCCACTTATAGTATTCGGCAACCGCTCTGGCGATATAATCCAAAAGCGCAAAACCATTATCGCTGTTTATCATAACAATCACTGCTTGCTTCCGAAGTAATGAACCGACCAGATACGATGTGAATCCCTGATTACTACCATAGTGGCGGAAAATAAGGTCTTCGCTATTATCATTAAAAATTTTCGAAAAGCCAAGCCGCTCCCGTTGACGGCTAAATACTTCCGCCATCATTGCCGGCGACAAAATATTCTTTTTACCCTCATAATCTTCCAGAAGGGTAATAACAAACCGGGCCATATCTGTTGGCGTTGTCCAGACACCCCCGGCAGCTTTATAGGGGAATAAGCGATATGGATATGGTTTCAGGTTTTCGTCATAACCAACTGCTCTTCTTTCTTTTAACTCCGCAGGCATTGGTTGTTTAAACGAGCTCTCTTGCATACCACTCGGGCGAAATACTAATGTTTCGAGAATATCATCAAAACTATCCTGGTAAACATCTGCCAGTATTTTTTGAATAATGGAATACCCGGGGTTTGAATATTTCACTTCTGATCCCGGTGTAAATATGACAGCAGTGACAGGATCCACCGAGGGGGATTGCCCCGCTAACATTTGCGTAAGCGTCGGCACTTTTTCGTCCGGTAAATACGATGACCACAGATCATTACGAATACCGGCGCTATGACCAATCAAGCGGCGCAAAGTTACTTTTTCATCTACTGTAAATTCGTTATCGGGAATCTTCCAGCCGTCTAATACATTATTCACATTTTCATCAAGATCTATCTTACCAGATTCAACGGCTTTTAATGCTGCAATAGCTGCCAAAGGTTTACTAAGTGATGCACCGGTAAAAACGGTCTGCTCGCTTACTTCTTCCGATGTAGAAAGATTCTTGAAACCAAAAGATGCTGCCCAGGCGATCTTATTACTGTCGACAAAAGCGATACTTAGCCCCGGAATGTCATCTTCCAGCATTAATTGGGCAATACTTTTTCGAGGGACGTGGCCATCTAAAGAATATAGTGCGGTTAAATTATTTTTAATCCATGCGATCGGCGCTTTATTTTTCCCATCGATTGGTGAAGTATCCGTGTTAGTTTTTTGCGGCTGAGCAACACATATTGTGAAAAGAGCAGAAGAGAGGAAAAGTAGAATAATACTGCGCATTGTATATCCTTTTTTAATGAAAGAGCTACGTATTTACGTTAAAGAACCAAAAAGTTTTATTCGAAGAGATGGTATATTCACGATCCGAGCAGGCTGTCCTAATCCGTTCCCAATTTGCTTTTCACGCTTGCCAAATTTTCTTTGAAGGCATTTAACCATGGATGTGATGATTCCTCAGCAAGTTCAACCGCCTTTTCAAAATTTGTTAATGCGCGTCGATACTCCCCTTTCTCCCGAAAGGCCTCGCCGAGACTGTCATAAACATTGGCCGAGTAGGGAAAGTTTTCGACGTTTAGTTTAAAATAGGCAATCGCCTCTTCATAAAATTTCTGTTTGAGAAAAAGGTAGCCGATGCGTCTCATAATATTTTGATCCGGTCGGGAATAGTTACGCAAAAGCTCATCCACAATCTTAACTGCTTGCGGCTTATCTCCTGCTTTTGCATACAATGTCATAAGTTCAACATAGGCAAGTTGGGCGGGCAGCACTTCGTAGCCGGCGCGCCGGGAAATCTCCGCATAGTATTCGCGCAATGCCGGCATGCCACCATCAGTCAGAAACGTCTCCAAATCATCTTCTATTTCCGGGCGGAGCAGATCTCTGCGAAATTCGTCAATATTGATGTTATTTGCGGCTAAGTGAAGGTTTTGTGTCAGTCTGATAACGTTTACCGGCGTCACGTTCGCCAGGAAGATAATAGTTGTGCCGTCATCGTAAAGTGCGATATTGCTGCGAAAACCTTCCAGCGCCCCGCCATGCGTATAAGTCCGCGTGCCGGGGTTTCGCCTGATAATCGTTTCATGATTGCGAAACCAGCCGTAACAGTAGCCGCCGATATATGGGGTCAACATTTTCTCGGTTAATTCTTTCGAGAGAATTTTATGATTCATAACTGCCTGGCTCCAAATCCACAAATCCTCAACTGTGGAGTACATGCCGCCAGTTGAATACGCTGTCGATTGATGCCGAAAATTATCCGCCAGATATTCCCCCTGGCTGGATGAGAACATCCCGGTGAAGAAATCATGCTCGCGAAACTTGTAGCCTCCGGCAACATTCGCTTCGATGAAGTTATTGTCAGCATATCCGGTGTTTTCCAGCCCAAGCGGCCTGGCAATATTTTCTTCAATTAGTCTCGAATAGGATTTACCGCTCACCTTTTCCAATATTGCGCCAAGGAGAATATAGCCGAGGCTGCTATAATAGAATTCGGTCCCCGGCTTGCTTATTAAATCAACTTTGGCAATAAGTTGGGCATACTCATCCGGGGTAAGACTATCTTGCAAAAACGCATCCTGTTTAATGCCGAGCTTCAGTAGTCCCTCATAATGCGGTAATCCCGCAGAATGGGAAAGCAGGCGATGAATAGTTAGTTCTTTTCCTTTTTCTGAGGGGAAGTATGGCAGATAATCGGATACATTTTTTTCAAGGGCAATATTTCCTTTTTCAACCTGTTGCATTATCAGCATTGCTGTAAACTGTTTGGTAATCGAGCCAATCAGAAAGCGGGAATCGACTTGTAGTGGATTATTGCCAGCATGGTTATAGAACCCATATGCTTTTTTAAGAACAATCTTGTCGTTTTTTGCGACTAGTAGTACGCCGTTAAATGGACTCCCGATCGCTTCGTGATTTCCTTGCTCGGCATATAAGTCTACTATACTTTCAAGATTTCGCGGTGTTTCCGAACAGGCGAGGAGTAAAAAAAAGGTAATTATTAATATTAATGTCTTTTTATAAATAAGGGGCATTTGCGATACTTTAATTTGGATGTTGTTATCTTCTGCTGTGTCGTGCACTCTACAACAATTTCTTATTACTCAAAATGACAAAACATCCCAAGGAAAGTTGCACCTTATTTCAACAAAATGCCTTTTGATTTTAACCGTCCCCTGCACCTTGTAAAGAATCGCAACAATCAAACTTATTGCGATTCTTCAAGCAACAAAATGGGGAAGGCCGAGTTGGCGTGCTACAATTTTTCTGCGAACCACTCGCTGGCTTCTTTGGTTGATTCAGTGACTTCGGCCGTCTGGTCGTAATAATTGAACTGGTGAAAGGGCGTTTCCAAATCGGTTTTCATCCAGTGCAGTTTTTTGTCGTTGCTGGCTATATTATCAAAATATTTTTTAGTGTATTGGGGCAGCACTGCGCCATCGGAATGAATCATCAAGGTTGGCACGATCAGTTTTTTTGCGCTTGGCATGGGGTCAGTTGTCAACCAGGCTTCCCAACTCATGACGGCAAATTTATCGGCACTCCACTCCGGAATGGCACCACGTTCCTGATTTAAATAATAATCGTAGGGGCCATACATTGCGGCAGATGCATCGGTTGTGGAAATTGTCGGGATATAATCCACGACGCCGGTTTCGGCATATTTTTTCCCGGAAACCTGCGCGGCTTCAATTTTTGCATTTACACCTTCCTCGCCACCATAAAACATTTTTACAGCTTCGGCATCATGCAACCAGGATGCAGCAGTAACTACCGCTTTAATCCGTTTATCGCGGGAAGCGGCCATTAGCGTATACATCGCACCGGCGCAAACCCCAAAGGCGCCGATTTTATCTTTGGATACTTCCGGCAGACTTTCCAGGAAGCTGACGGCGTTTTCTATATCAACGGTTTTCATTGCCGGATTCTCAAAGAACCTCGGTTCACCTTCACTTTCACCAAAGTTGCGAAAGTCAAATGCTAAAGTGATAAAGCCCTGTTCGGCCAGTGCCTTCGCATATAGACCGGCCATTTGTTCTTTTACAGTTGTCCAACTTCCGGAAATTACCAACGCCGGATATTTCTTGTCGGTCTGATAATTTTCCGGGTAATAGAGATGACCCGCCAGCGTTAGGCCTTCGCTCTTAAATGATACTTTCTTCATATTCGCCTCAGCGCTTAAGTTTATCATTCCTGTCAAAATTATTGCTAATACAATCAACTTCGTTTTCATTTTATCTACCTCACTTTATTTTGTCCAATAACCCGAACCCTCTGGCAGCAGTAATCGGATTAAAATATTCGTAGTATTCCAAAATTTTACCCTGCTCGTCAAAATGGAAAATGCACAGATAGTCATTTTCATAGGTGCCGGCGTTATTCTTTAGCTGAATTTTACCGCTGAATTTTACCGCCACCTTGTTCGGATCTTCAAAAGGCAAAATTTCATCGATGGGGAATTGCATGCCGTCAAAATTGGCGGGCACATTCTTCCAGAACTCATAAATGTTCTTTTTGCTGACGATTTCCGCCGGAAATAAATCGGAGTGATAGGGATTGATCTGTTTCCCATTCTCTGCATACAGTTCAGCAAATTCTGCAATTTTTTCCTCCTCCAACAGCCGGAAAAAATTTCGCACTGTTTCAATATTTTTATCCCGGGTCATATTGCTTTCCTTCAAAGCCGTTAATTCCGGCGAAGTGCAAGCAAACAGCATCAGGAATAACGGAATGATTACATAGAAAATCTTCATTTCTTCTCCTCTTGCTTGGCATTTTGGATCAATTGTGGCAGCTCGGTATTGCCATCCTGATATTTGAAGTTGAATTTCATGGCAGCTACTCGCCAGCCGCTTTCTGTTTTTACCAGTTCAAAATCATAGCTGCCAACAACCACCCAAACGTCTTTGCCAGATTCATTGGGCAGATAGTGGGTTGCCGTTCCATAGCAAAATACCTTCGCGGTATTTCCATCGTTCTCAACCAGGTAATTCCCGATCTGATGATGGGTTGCCTGAAAACCGGGTAAAAAGGCGCGCCAGGCTTGCACGATTTGCGCTGCTGTCAATTCGACAGCTGCTGCTCCGGTAAAAGAGGAATAATCCAGCAACACCTTTTCCGCAAAGGTATTTTCCAGCTTTTCCCATTCGTGTTGATCCGTGTAAACAAATAGCCTGCTAACCTGCGCCTGAATATCATTGTTCATTGTTTGTGCCCCTATTTGGCCGAACGTTAAAAAGATGACAAATAATACGATACTTCGCTTCTTCATGTCTGAGTCCTTAGTTTTTTATTCTAACTTCTGGCTCAATATAAAGCGGCGACAATCGTTAATATTGTGTGATCTTGCTGAATGATTTGTGGAATATTGCGGAGATTACTAAAAGCGGGAGGGTTACCTAGGCTTGCTTTTGAAACTGTCCCGGCGTCATCCCAAAATGACTTTTGAAAACATTAGTAAAGTAACTTTGATCGCTGAAACCAAGATCATAAGTAACCCTGGCGATGGTATTGGTTGGATTGGCGAGCAGCTCTTTCGCTTTGCCCATTTTCTTATCAAGAATGAATTGGTAAGGGGTAAATCCGGTAAATTTTTTAAACTCCCGGAGAAAGTAATATTTACTGTAATTCAGCAGCTGCGCCAATTGTTCGATGGTGATTTGTTGATCAAGATTGTCATTGATAAATCGATCAATCTTCTCAAATGCCGCTTTGCTGATCTTTGATGTATTCAGGGAATCATTTTGTAATTCCGCAGCGTTGGAAAAGTTGTTTACGTAGTAGTCTGCGATAAGCGACAATAAGCTTTGTAAATATTTCTGCCCCCCCTTGCCTTCAGATTTCACTTCGAAGAAGAAGAGTTCGATAATATTTTTAAGTCCTTCATCCCGGATGTTGTAATTATTCAAAAATTTCAGCTTATTTTTGTTGATCGTCAGACTGGTAGCATTTAAAAGCACCGCTTCTTCAATGGCCAGGATGATAAAAAAACACGGTTCGGAAATATGATGGGTAAAAGGCGTTTTCGGTGGATTGATCCAAATATCACCGGGAATAGTTTTTAATGATTGAATGTTGCCATCAATTTTAGCCTGCCACTCCAGATCTGCTTCCAGAGCGAGCGCAAAATAGAAATAAGGCGTATAAACATTATTGGGATAAAAATGCGGTGAGGTGCCTTTCTCCAAAATAACGCCTTGCCAGCCTAATTTATTGCTGGACTTTTCAATCGCCAGCACATTGCCGCAATCAGAAGGTTTGTCGGATTCAAAATCTAAAAATTTCAGCTGAGATTTCATGGTTTTAAATTATAGCAATTTGATAGTAAAACCAACTTTCGGGCAAAAAAATTATACGAATCGTTGGTAAATGAATCAACGCAATCAAACTTGTTAAACTGATTACTCCGCTATGTAAAAAATGATAAGCTGCCCTGCTAAAAGCGCCAATAAAAACAGTTATCTCTATACGGCATTACGAAAGGGCAACCAACGACTGACTTGCTGACAGTATTCTTTATAACTCGAACCAAAAGTATCTCGCAACCAGGGTTCTTCGTAAAATACGATGAAAAGATGAAATAAAGCTGCCATGAAAAGCCCGTAAACTGCGATTCGCAGGTTGCCAAACAATAGCGCCCATCCGAATATGATGCCGACAACCCCCAGGTACATCGGATTACGGGAAAAGCGATAGAGGCCACGAACGACGAGATGTTTGGGTGGGTCTATCGGGGCCGGCGTGCCACGTCCGGCAGATGCAAAATCCCATAAGCACCACAGATAGATTGCACCGCCGATGGCCAGCAGTAAACTGCCTGCCAGGGTATTTAAGGAGGGTTGCACAGGATCATGGGAGAAGGCGAAAACGGGCAGATACACCGCGACGGTACCGGGAACAACGATCGTGAAAAGCAGGTTTTTCAGAAACATAAGCATGATATGCGATACCTCCTAACGGATGATGTATCAGAGGATAAAGACAAAAAACAGGAAGAAGATTTTCTTTATTTTAACAAAACCATCTTTCCAAATTCAGAGCGGCTATTTACTTTCAATGCGTATAGATACATACCTGAGGCGACTTTTTTCCCATCGTTATTTACACCATCCCAGCGTATTTCTTTCACTCCCGGGCTTTCCTGCTCATCAACCAGGGTTTTTATCACTTCACCCATCGTATTGTAAATCGTTAATTTTACCTTCGCTGATACATTTAAGCGATATTTGATCGTGGTTTGCGGGTTAAAAGGATTTGGGTAATTTTGGAATAAATGGAAGTCTTTAATGGCTGGGTTTTCAGACACCTTAATTCCGGTTGGTGTGTAATTTAAATAGGTTTCAAATAATTCGGCATTAACCGCATCTGCATCACCATTTTGGTTGAGAATCGTAACAAAACTGGCACTGTCTTCCGAGAAATAAAAGAGTGATGAACTAAACCCAAAAATGCCACCATTATGCCCCCATAATGTTTTTCCAGCGTATGAAGTTCTCATCGTTCCAAGCCCATAACCGGTGAAAGGATGAAAGTTAAGTGGATAAAAATTTGTCATCTCGTTGAGGGCGGTTTGACTAAGAAATGACGCTGAATAAAGTAAGTGTCCCCATAGTGCCACATCTTCGGCTGTTGCCATGATAGCACCGCCAGTCCAGGCAGCACTATATAGCCCTTCTCGCGGCCAGGAATGAATATCATCTAAATCACCATCGCCATCAATATCGAACCAATGATGAACAACTTCCCCGATTAACGTATCTTCCGCTTCGATAAAAGTATTCGAAATATTTTGTGGGCCTAAAATATTTGAATGCAGATAAGAAGAGACCTCCATTCCGGTTGCCGCTTTGATAATCATACCAGCAATCGTAAAACCAGTATTCGAGTAGTCCCAGGCAGCACCTGGCGGGAAATTCGGGGCGAACAAATATGATGTCAAAATTTCCTCCGGCGACCATCGATAGTTCGGATCGCTAATCACTGCCCCAAAGAACCCTGGATTATTCGTATAATTATATATACCACTCGTATGTTTCAGGATTTGCCGGATAGTAATAGTACTGTCTACATATTCAAAATTCGGTATCCACTGATGTAGTGAGTCCTCCAAGGAAAGTACGCCATCCTCGATAAGATCCAGCAGGATTGCAGCAGTGTAAGTTTTTGTAATACTCCCGATGCCAAAAAGCATGGATGGTAAAATGGTATCGGATTGGGCAGGCACAGAATAGCCGCTTGTCCCCACCCAAACTCCCTGACCAGGGACAAATGCAGCTGCAGAAGCGCCGATGAGATTTCTTCCCTGAATACTGTTGTCCAGCCTGGTTTGCAGCAAATTGGCAAGGACAGGATCAAAGGTTTTCGCATTTTGTGATATAAGCGGTTGGCTTAAGCACAAAACAACGAGGATGATTATTGCACAGAATCTTTTACAAAATTTATTCAGGTTATCATTGTTTTTTTCATAACTGAACTGGTGATATTTGGAATGCAAAAACATTATTTTCCCCCTTTTAGATTGAAAACAGAATAAACTAATGTTAGGCCTGATAAGATTAATACACATTAAGACAATAAAACCCCGAAGCGGCTCCCCTCGAAATCGCGTGTCACTAATTATTTTAGTTTTGCCCGGTCATCTGGTTTTAAATAAAAGGTAAACACCATAAAGCCCCAGTGGAATTAAAGAGATCGTCGTGATATACGAAATAATCTGTAAAATGGTGGGGATTTTATTAAATGTATTACTCTTTAAATTCTTGTTCGAACAGAAAACGTGTATCAACATATGTGGTGTCATAAATGCTACTATAAAAGAATATGACGCTCTCTGTTCTGGCATTTGAAATGCAAAAATTGCCATTGCAATAATGCCAAAAGGTAGCATACAGCCCCATACCAGGCTGATAATATTAAATATTCTTTGGCCTTTGGTCATATTTTGCCTCACTATTCCAAGTTTATATAGTACTTAGAAAACTGCGGCAGATTCTGAAAATTTAAGCGGAAAATATTTTTTTTCGGTTTTCAGTCATTACCCCGGAAACTGGTCACGAACCAGGTTTAGTTCAATACCATGCTCAAGCCAGGCTTTAAGACCCGCGAGCACCATGGTATAACCGCCCTTACTGTCTATCGCCAGTGGTAATGCCGCTTCACAATTAGCCGGGTATCCCCAATTGGATATTTTTACCAATGTCAGACCTTCTTCAGGAGATTCAAAGTGCCACTCAACAACTGTTTTATCACTATCCCACTCGATCATTATGCGTTGGTTTTCCTCGAATGCCTTAACGGTAAGATCATCACCGACACCGAACATCTCCCAATCCCAGCGAACTTTCTTCCCCATTTCAAGCCGGCCACTGCTTTTCGTGAACCAAAATTTCGTTGTAATTTGGGGATTCACAAATGCTTCGAACACCTCAGCAACCGGTTTACGAATGAGCATTTGAGCCTCTACAATGACTGAATTATTTTTTTCCATTTTCAACCTCTAAAAACAGTAGAGTTAATATCTGCTTACATCTAACAGATGGCGCATAAGAGAATAAGAGCACAAATCACCAGCCTTACACTATTTTACAAACTTTCGTAATGACTGCCGGAGCACGAAGTAAAATAAACCCCTCTCCCTGGCTCCAGTTGATGCGCTTTGTTTGGCCATTAGCATCTTTCATATTAATCAGGTTTATTTATTTAAATCAGTACCTACTCAGGGTTGTCCGCGGCAAGCTCTGTTGAATTCTTTTGATTGGGGAAAATGTAGGAAATCCCTACAAACGCGATAAAGCTGCTCATTAAGCCTGGCATGATAGGCTCCAACCCGAAAAACGGAATTATCTGTTGTTCAACAAGGATAACTGCAATGCTTCCTAATATAATCGAGGCAATGGTTCCCATGGCCCCTGCCTTCCGCCAATAATGACCCAGGATGTAGGGGAAAAACGCCCCTCCGGCCCTTAATGTGAAAGAGAACATCAGAATGGTTATCATATCTTTGGCATTGGTTAATGCTACCAGCATCGCCAGAAAGGATATAACCACCATCGTAATCCTGGTGACCCGCAGGATCTCTTTATCAGAGGCATTCTTTTTAAATATTTTCGAGTAAATATCATTTGAGAAGATCGACCCGGCTGCCAACAGGTCTGAATCCGCGCTGGACATCGTGGCGGAAATTAACGCGGCAAACACGATTCCCACCAGCCAGGAGGGCATCACATGAACCACCAGGACAGGCAGCACGTATCTGGCCCCCTGTTCCGCAATCATCGTTCCGTCAATTGCTCCGGATTGAACCATGCTGTAGGCGATTATACCGAGCAGCGCCGGGATAAACGCAAAAACCAAATAAACAATGGCCGCATATATCGAACCCAGTTTTGCCGCCTTTTCGTCCCGCGCGGCGTAATATCTTTGCACAGCTTCCTGCCCGACTGCAAATGAAGCAACATACATAATAATCAGGGATATGATGTTCTCTACACCCATTCCTTCAGTGAGACTCATCTTTTCTGCCGGCACATTGCTCATGATGGTCTCCCAACCTCCGCCATAGTGGATCGCAAAAGGAATAGCAACGGTTAAGCCGACAACAATGAGGCACCATTGGACCACATCGGTTAGCGTAACGCTCCAAAGTCCGCCCAATACCGAATAAATCGTAACAATCACCACCACAATAATCACAGAGAGGCTATAATCCATCCCGGTCATTACTGACAGGATTACCGAAGAGGCGATTATCTGAATGGCTGTCAGACCGATTAGGGGAAGGATCATAATAACAGCGGTCAACATTCCGCTGGGTTTACCGTATCTCCGCCGGAAATATTCTGGCACGGTTTTGACCGTTGCTGCTCTCAGCTTTGGGGCGATGAATGCCAGGATTAGAAAAGTGATTGTCATGGTTAGCACATACCAGCCGGCGGACATTCCCCAGTCTCCGAAGGCTTTTTCCGCGACGCCCATGGAACTGCCGCCGCCGACTTCCGTCGCCGCAAGAGTGCCGGCCATCATAATCGGGCCAAGGCGTCTTCCCGCAACCATAAAATCTTCATTGGCGCGGATCTTTTTGGAAGCATAGTAGCCGATATAAATCATCACCCCCAAATAAAGGATGACAATTCCTATCACTACCGGATCCATTGTTAGATTTGGCTGCATGTTCGCTTCTTTGGTGGGTGGTAGTTAATAATTGTTTATCGGAACAATACCTGATACGAACTTATCAATTCCAATTTCCCGGATAAAAAAGACGCGGGAATCTAGCAAACAATAAGGAAATTTTCAATTTTTTATACGCATCATAGGCTTTTAAGAGAAGACATTACTGAATACACATACGACCTTTTAAATTTTACTTCTTTGGCGATTCAGAATAATTGATCCATATCGGACTCGACCAGGCCATCTCACTGGTAGTATTAGCGAAGGGACGTCCGGGATATTCTTCAGCCTGGGTAACGCGCAGGTAATAAAAGCTGTCTTGGGAAAATTCAGTATCCGTATAGTCAAATACGATTGTTTCCCCCTCTGGGGATCTGGCATGTAACAGCTGGTAGTCATCACCATCAAACTTCACGAGTTCTACCGTTTCCAGCTTGTTAGTTCCGGCCGCTTTGATATTAAATTTTGGTGGATGATTCGTTTCATAAACACTGCCGGGATAATGGCCGTCAGCCGAGAAATCGAGATATATCCGCGTACCGGTAGTTGCATAGGTTCGCCGTAACTGAAACGCCTCCCAAATGTTCTCCCGATCATTATTTGCGGCCAGTACTGCTGCGTAGCCACCAGTGTGATGAGTGTAAATCGTATAATTATTTGCCCCTGGCTGACCGAGATGATTATCTGTGGAACCAACAACCCCAATCCGATGTCCTTTTTTCCAGGCATACTGATAGGACCAGGGATTATCCGCACCAATTTCAAAACGCTGCGGTTCGTCATTTGGCTGTACCAGAAAACGGTTATTCCATAATGAATATATTTCCCCAATTTTTCGATAGGAATTGTCTACCACCAGCCAAATACTATGATCTTTAAAAGGCCAGGTGACATGAGGAATCGTTAACGCAGGTTGCTGCTGCTTTGACAACGCCTGCCACAACGCCGGCAATTCAGCGTAATTTTGATGATCGAATACTTGCCCACCGGGACGATCATATAACACGATATGATGCCCAACCGAGCCAGTCCATTCGTACCCATAAAAGGTAGTGAATTTACCAGGCCTATTGAATTCGGTAGCGATTTTCTGGCTCTCCTCCCAGGCGAGGCTATCAAAGAGTGCGGCATCATGCTCCGTTGCCGTCGCGAAATCCAATCGCATGACCTCACGCGCATAATGATAAGCCTGCGGAGCGGTGGTGAAGTTTCCGCGATGATCACCGCCAAGGTTAATTCCCTTAAAATTAGTCAATGATGTAGTGTTTACATCTTTCACATCAGGAATGCTGCGGAACCCGCGATTACGGGTGCCGGTGCCAGTGTGAAAATGCGTGTCACCGAAATAGCGGCGCAATGCTGGCGGCGTTTCGCTCACAAATGTATAATTGCTTTTAGACTGCCGGTGCCCATCGGATGCGCTGATCTTTTGAAAACCGTGATCCTGGAATTTCAACCCCTTAAATACCCGTAACCCGGAGTCTTTCTCGGTAAAAGTATAGTATTGTGGCAATTCGTCTAGCTTGCTGCTACTCTTTAATTCAATACGTTCGCGATATCCAACGGCACGATTCCCAAATTTATCCAACAGTACGATTGCTGCATCAAAAGACTCGCCGCGAGACAAATCAGAAGGGATGACGCAAATCATCGTCGTGGCATCCTGGGGAAGGATTTCGATCACAGGGATCAAGTCGATGTTCTGCCATTCTGCATTCGCTGAGCGTTTGTATTGTAAGCGTAGTTTTAATGGCCGGGCCAGGCTTTGTATGATGCCATGGTATTCAATGTGAATCGTATCTCCAGAAGAAATCGTGCCGCTTCCAGATTGAAATTCAACAATGCCAGAGGATATACCATAAATTTTGATTGGCATGTCGGAATCAGGTTGATGCCAGGCCCGCACATAGCCAGGGCCTTCAGGAAAGTCAGTCTGCGGCTTGCTCCAAAACAAAAATTCCGTCTCACCATAGGCTGTCGGAAATTCTAAGCGAACCGCGCCCCCTTGTTGTATTTCTTGATTTCCAGGAATAACCTGAATCTGAAGCGTTTGAATTGAGCCAGCGGTGGCTTTCTGCGGTGATATTTTTACCTGAAAACTATCATGGTCCGCAAATGCGAGTGTTAAGCAACCAAGAACGCCAATTACGACAAAACCAAAACACTTCATACCGGCCGACTCCCTTGTCATTGAACATCACTTAATTTAAACACTTCCAGATTTTGCGAGACCTCATATTCAATCATTCAAACTAAAAAACTGCAGGATATCTCTTTTAATCAATCCAAACTAGATGAATTTAAATATAGATATTCAGCACCAATAAATCAAAATTCTTCGATTGTTGAAGTGTTGAGAATATAGGGAGATTAAATGTAAGCCTAACGGATCGCGGATAACAGGGACAAGGACAAAAGCACACTATCCTTAAACGATTTTGCATCAATTTGTTAAAATATAAAATGCCTCAAAAACAAGCCCCTCTGGCTGCGGTTGCTGCACTTTGTTTGCCAATCAATTCCAGAATAAATTAAACTATCGAGAGCTATTTAATTTAACGGTACTGCCAACTCCAAGTCTCTCTATATCCTGAAAGAATTTTGTGGGTTCCACCAAGTTCGCTTGAAACCACAATCCGGGACTTCGAATATCTCCGTTTAAATATTGCAGCAGGCAAGCCACAACGGGAACAGCGGTCAATACATAAGCATCATCATGAGCAAGTCTCATATGCATCAAGCTATTCTGGTTTTCTTTCAATCCCCTTGCTTCCAATTGTAAAATAGCCCCAAATGGTGGTTTACTGAAATTTCTTAAACTCCAGCTAAAGAGTTTCCCCATTGGGTCTTTGGCTTTATCACGGAATATTTTAAATGCTGTAAAGGCGATTGGCATAATAATATAGTCAGTCATCCAATTGAATCCTGCAATATAAAAACCAGTCTCATTGAGTGATGGAATTCTAACTGGCAATAAGCGGAGTTCTTCCAAAAACATTGGCGCGCAATATCGCTCGCCGAAGCGTTCGCCAAAGTCGAAATTTGGCATCTCTTTCATGCTCATTTTTATCCACTCTTTCCCTTTAAACACCAGCGGATTAAAATTCTTTAATTCCTCAATAAATTCTGAAGCAGTTGATTCTGCGAATTGTAAATCTTTCCAGTTTAGTTGAAAGGCAGCACTAATGTTTGCAGCTTCCAGTGTATCGAATTGGGTCGCTGCATACCGCACCATTGCTGACGGTACACCCGGATGAAAACCGCCGTCCGTAATAAAACATCTTCCCTTAGTTTTAATTTCTTCCCGCATAGCGTTAAGCACAGCTAATTTTCTGGGGGAAGAGAGCTGAATGTCAAGGTAGTCGGCGCCTGCTTCGAGCGCTGAAGAAGCAACAATATCGACATAATCAATAGTGCTTGATGCAACGACAATGATATCGACACCTTTTAAAGCTGCTTTCAGGCTTTCTTTTTTAGCAGCATCAACTTGTTTACTTGAGACGCGATTGGTATGAAATTCGCGATTTAATTCATCTACGACTTGCTCTGCTCGCCCTAAATCCCTTCCCGCGATAACAAGCTGTGCATCACTTTCCAATAGTAGCAATCTGGCAATTAGCAGTCCGGTATTACCAGAACCTCCAAGGATTAAGATTTTCTTTTCCATATCCAAAGTCTCGATGTTTTAGCTAACAGATTGTGCATCAGGGAACAAGGGCCGAATCACACACCTTACATTATTTTACCGACTTTCCTTAAACCTGGAAATTCCAAATAAGACATACCGCCCCTGGTTTCGGTTGCTGCACTATTTATGCCTTATGGCATTCCTGAATTTGATGATAGCTTCAGCTGTCATTTCAACCATACCTTTTGCGTTGATTTCTAGTAAATGAGCGGGATAAACTTCTTGGTCTTCCTGGCATATTGTGTGAATTCATTTCCATACTTTTTGCTAAGATGTCTGTCGAGCATGGGAATCTGAAGCACAATAAAATTCACAATGATACCGAGCGCCACAAACATACACAACATCTCCAGGGTGATTAGTGCCAATCCGATATATGAGATACTATCTCCAAAGTAATTTATATGCATCGAGTGCTTAAAGAGTCCGCCCGTGAATAGTTGCCCCTTGTTTTCGACTTTGCTTTTCCAGGCAAACCGCTGATAATCGGCCAGAGTATTAATATATGAGCCAATCAGAAACAGAATTATTCCGGCAATATCGATTAATCCAATTGGTTCCGCATGACTGCCGGCAGAATTAACAAAAAGATAAAACATCATAAAAAACAGAAACGAAACCAGCCCCCCCTCGAACCAACCCACTTTTCTTTGCACAAACACGAACATCGCTATGGTGAAGCGAACAAAATAGATTAAACAGCAAGACAGTATGATTATTTGCCGGTAAATATTTCCTTCAACTTTTTCATAATTCAATAAGTCGACTAGCCAGTCTGCATAACCGCTCGATAATATCGCCGGAGCAAGCGTTCCGGCCAAAATACTTATGGATAATAACCCTTTAGCGAAAGTCGAAGGCGAGTGTTCATCTTGAAAAGCCATAGTTTTCCTCCAAGATCATCTCATTCCAATATGCTGCTCTGTCAAAAATAAGTGCTCAATTTCCTTATTCGACTTAAAACGGAATTTTGCCGCGCTCGTTCGGTATTTCCTCCTTAGGCTGTAAAACGCCTCAGTGCATCTATGCTCGGTGTATCAACTGACGTCTTATCGATCAGCTCCTTAAATTCACAGGCAAGGTCCCGCATCTCGTTTCGAGCCGACTTCGCGTGCATGGCAAAAGCGACTTCTGCGAACTTGCTTTCGAGCAGCCCCTTTACGGCCATCATGTTCAAAAACTCTGGCAACCAGTAGAAGAGATTGAACTTGAAGGGCTGGCGTTTTTTGAATCCAAGCGCACTGAGCACCCGGCCGCCCTCCTTAGCCGCTCTCACCAATGAACGAAGTGCTTCCTTGTCTTTTGAAACCAGCTGGTTATCACAATCGTGCTTGTAGAGCGCTCCGACCAGCGGGCTGACCAGGGCAGCGTGATATTTGAGCCATCCATCAATATCGGTGCTTAAATCGACTGGAATGGCAGCAGATTCGAATAGGGATTTTATCGCCACCGTCCTCCCCCTGGTCACACCATCTATTTCACCAATAGTAACGGCCTTTCGCTTTCCCTTAGGCGTTTCTCTATCGGTATAATGGACAACCTGCTCACGCATTCCTCCTCCCGCCCCCGGGAAGCCAAAAAGCACTTTCTCGGCGGGCAGATGCTTCAAGTAATCATCGAAGCCAAGTGTATTGTTGCCCATAAACAGAATGTTCTTTACGCCGTGGCTTGCTGCAAGCACCTTGATGACGGGAGTCAACTTGTTTTTTCTGATGAGAACGATCACCAGGTCGAATTTATCATCGGGCTTGAGTTCGCTCACCACACTGACTTGCGACGTGCCCCGTTGACCGGTGAGCTCATTTTGCACAACCAGGCCATTTTCCCTGAGCCAGTCATGTCGCTCACCGCGGGCAAGAATGGTCACATTCGCACCTGCCTCATGAAGCAGGTGTGCATAGACAGACCCTAAAGGGCCGGCACCAAAGAAGAGAGTTTTCATCAGCAATAATCCGTTTTATTCGGGCTGTTGAGATAGGGATGCCTGTTACCCAATCCCCTACAGCTCCAGGGTGAAACATTACTGCACTGCTTTCCGGCACAATAGCTCCTGACCCAAAATCAGCGCAATTATCACTAAAGCTCAAAACTCAATCTATCTCATCCCCACCCGGGGATTTATTTCATTTTTGCTATAAATAAATTTAGCGATCTCGTAAATCCGCCTCAAGCAAAAGAAAAGAAAGAAATGCTAGCTTTGGCTAAGTGTGTTGCCAAAATTTCTTGCTGTAATGATCGGATTTAATCTTAATTATTTTGTTGATGTGGTAAATTATTCGCAGGCTTAATGGAGGGGACAAGGGCCTAAGTACACAGCCCATAGTCGATTTTACACAATTCTGTTAAAAATCCCAATCCTGATAGTAAAACAAGCTGCCCTTGGTTCCCTTTAAAACGCTTGAGGTCATTTGATACTATTTAACCAATATCATTTTCTGTGTTGAAGAACGCTCTCCCACTTCAACTTGAACGATATAAATGCCCGAAGCCATATCAATTCCGTCAAAAGTTGCAAAATGCTCCCCGGCAGTTTTAGGGCCATTTATTAAAGTTGCAATCTTTCTACCCAATATGTCAAATACTTGAGCTTTGACGAAGGTGGCAGTATTTAGCTCAATTCGAATGGTGGCATATCGATTAAATGGGTTGGGATAAATTTTATCAAAAATTTTTTCATCAGGAATATGGGATTGTTGGCTTGAGTAAGGTGATTGCGAATACGTAACAAAATCACCGATTAAACCACCCTCCTGAAAGATATCAAGACCGCCATTCAGCGTATTAATCCATAAATTACCAGACTGGTCTGCCGTAAGAGCGCTTATATAATTCTCGGTCAGGCCGGAATTAATAGTATTGAAGATTTGCCATGCCTGGCCATCAAATTTTACCAGCCCCTTATCACTGCCAAGCCAAACATTCTGATAAGCATCCACCACTAATGCAGAAATTTTGGGATTGGGCGCTAGAATAGCATTCAAATCTTTGTATTCGATCCAATCCTGGCCATCAAATGATACCAATCCCCTATCTGTCCCTATCCAAAGAGTGCCATTTGTATCCATAAATAAATTTGAGATTGTACTATTTTTAAAACCAGAGTTCGTTGAATCATATGTAGTCCACTGCTCGTCTTCATATTTGTAAAGTTTGTCCGAACCGACCCACAAAACACTATCGACATAAATTAACGAGTTTGAACCATAAGGAGCGTAAGGATGTTGATTAACAACTGTTTCATTGGAAATATCATATTCAATTAATCCACCAGACCCTATCCAGACAATGTTTTCTGAGCCGACACTGATTGCTTTGATAGGATAAGAAAATGAATCCGGGATTATATGCGAGTGTAAGCCGTCAAATTTTAGAAGATTATGCTGACTTGCTATCCAGATATTATTCATAGCATCTATTTCAATATCTCTTATAAACCAGCTATAGTTACCGGGAAGAGATGTATTCGGCAAATTAAAGGGGATCCATTCCTGACCATCAAATTTTATAATTTTGCGATTACTATACATCCATGCGTTGTCAAATTGATCGATAACAATTTTATTGCCGGTTGAAATAGGCGCTGTTTCCAACGGATAAACGTTCCATGTTTGCGAATCAAATCGTATTAATCCGGAATTATCATCTATCCATTTAACATTCTCATCATCAACAAAAATTGTATTCACTCGAAAGCCATACAATTCCGAATTTGTTTCATTATAGTTCACCCAGGTACTACCGTCAAATTCTGAAATGCCACTCAGGCTGCCAACCCAAATATGGTCCTGTTTATCTACAAAGACAGAAAATAAGTGGTCATCCTGTAAGCCGGAATTTTGCGAGTTATAAATTCGCCATTTTTCTCTGTCAAATTTTACGAGTGCGCCGGGTGCAACAATACTGGGGTTAGATATTACCGCCCAAATATTGCCACTGTTATCTGTGGCGAAATCCCTTATAGCGCCAAACCCATCAGCTGTATATGGGACATTATAAGAAAACCATTGCCCTTCACTATAACGAACGAGAAATAAATGGGTAGGCAGGCTTTCAAACACGGTAGTCATACTTATCCAAATATCACCCCATTTATCCTCAATGAGATTTTGAAAACCCCCATCAGGCAAAGTTGCTATTTCATCAGACTTAAATATTTCCCACGTTGACAGACCATCAAACTTTAAAATTGCATTTCCCCAACCAGCTTCATAATACGCCCAAGTAACAATCCATAACACATTATTACGATCAACAAGTAATGCTCTTACGCCTGCCGGCAGGGGAGAATTCCCAGGGTGATAATACGTCCATTGAAGACCATCAAATTTCGCTAATCCATCACGACTGCCAATCCATTTGTTGCCATTCTCATCTATTGCGATCGATGTCAGAGAATGACCGGGTAATCCACTGGCTGAGGTATAAAGTTCCTTTTCCCCGGTGTTTTTATCCAATCGATAGAGCCCGACCCGGGATGCGATCCAGAGAAAATTATTCTCTTCCGCTATAGATTCAACCCAATTTTCATTTTTATAATTCATCCATTCCGGATTTTGGCCAAATGAATTTTTAGTGAAGAATAAGCCTACGATTAATAGAATAGAAAAAGATATGGAACGAAGATATTCTTTCATAATCTTGATCTCATTTGTTTTGGTCAATAAATGAAAAGTACAGTTTAGAACTTAAGGCCGATAATTTTTTCTACAGATTTAGCCCAGAAAAGTTTCCTCTGTGCGGCCAGTGCAAATTTTTAAATATTTGAACCAATCAAGAGACCCCACTTAAATAGCATTTTGTCGGTATATGACGGATAATGGCCTACCGGACTATGCTTAAGGGGCAAGGGCCCTCAAAATCAGGCCTTAAATCGGATTACAAATTTTTGGCGATATCCAAAACTACAGAGCAAAACAAGCCGCCCCCGAATCCGTTTGCTAAATTTTGTTAGACAGGTATCCGAAAATAGTATCTTTTCCAAAAAGCCCTAAAGCAAGTCCACAGTTTGGCAAATCATACTTTTAGTAAAAAAGATTGGCTTAAAAAGAAATTAACTAACTTCAGGGATATTATTTTTGTTCTTACTTTTTTTAGGCCAAATAAATTCAGTTATCCAGTATGTTCCTATTATCGCCACAAAATATGACATTGGTATTACAACATACATTACGCCATGAACGATAAAATCCGGAAGGTTTATTAAGCGAAAAATAGTCAGTAAGAATGTACCGATACCCATCATTATGTATGAATTAAAAATAAACATAACTGGAATTATGAATAGTATTAGTCCGACAATGCCTAATTTTTGAGCGTCCGAGTAAGAACCTTGATTTAACGATTGTGGATCTTGCAGACTTTTTTGTTTCTTTCTTCGTTTCATAATCCAGTAAATAGAGAGACCAACAGCGATTATCATACCGATAGTATAAATTAAGAAATTATTACCGACGCTAAGATCTATATCCATTTCTCACCTCTGAAGTGAAATGTAAGCGTTTGATCTTCGAACAAGACTTATGAAATGATGAGCGCTTTTACATCTTACGCTACTGATCACCTGGTTGTATTTCTAACTATATATTATAGAATTCGGTGATAAATTTGAAAATTATTAGAAGCCTAGCAGATGGGGGGCAAGAACTAAATTTCATTATTGGGGTGTAATTTCGCAATTATATCGGTAAGCCTTACTCTATTGAAGCGTTGCACAATGATTGGATAATAGTTCACAAAAATATTTATTATAGATGAAACCCAGAAATGCTCCATGTCAATAAATATCCCAGCAAGTATTGCCCATGATTGCAGAAGGACAGCCGAGATCAAATGTCTCCATTCCCACTTGAGTGTCTGATTCCGGTAATTTTCCAACGCCTTTCTCCGATCGCCGGTTTCTACAATTTTGAGTCTCTTAATTCCGCGCATGCGAGTTACCAGATCCCCGGTTGTAGGCACGAATTTTTTGAAAATTCGTGCGCCTAAGCGAATATAGATGGCGCCCTTCTGCCGAAGTTCGAAAGGTCTAAGCCGAAAATACCATTTTTTAAACTTCTTCAAATTAGCTCCTTCAAATCAATGATACTGCCAGATTAACGGATTGTAGATAAGCGGGACAAGGGCATCAACACACTGTCTATAAACGATTTTACCTAATTGCGTTGAATCTGCCAAACCTGAAAGTGGAACAAGCCGGCCCAAACCCATCGGTGCTCATCGCCTTCTTAATCCTCCTCATCCCAGGTTCGCTCAACGCCTTTGATATACTTATCAAACCAACCAATATACCGCTGAAAGCGATCCTTTTGAAAGGTCGGTCTACCAATACCATGATGTTCGCCCGGGTAGACCACGAGCTGGGTTTCGCGGCCGAGCCGTTTCATCGCCTGGTACATCTGCTCGGAGTTCAGGATAGGGACATTCCAATCTTCAGCACCTCCGATCCAGAGCGTGGGTGTTATGATTTTATCCACGTCATTGAAGGGAGAGATCGCTTCCCAGGCTGCGGCGTTCTCCCACGGCAGTCCCAGCTCAAGTTCCCACCACATCTGATAGTGATCATGCCCGTAGTTCGACCGGTATAGTGTCTCGCTGGCTCCCGAGACCGCCGCCTTGAACCGAGTCGATTTCGTGATCACGTAGTTTGTCAGCATCCCGCCGTATGACCATCCACCGACGCCCAGTTTTTCCGGATCAACATATCCGCGGGCAATCACATAGTCAACTCCCGCTATCACGTCTTCAAAGTCGGGAACGCCCCATCTCGCGTAGAGTGTGTAGCTAAATTCCTGACCGTATCCGGACGAACCACGCGGATTGGGCTGCAGAACGACATAGCCGTTTGCGGCCCAGAGCTGCGCCTGGTAGTTGAAGCTATAATTGTATTGGGAGACGGGACCTCCATGTGGATGGAGAATCATCGGGTATTTCATCGAAGAATCGAATCCGGTCGGCTTGTAGAGAAACGCCTCAATCTCTGTCCCATCTTTACTCTTGTAGCGGATTTCTTCCGGCTGGGAAAGCTCGATATTTGTCAACAGTTCCTTGTTCGCCGATGTAATCCGTTTTAGTTGCTTTTTTGATACAGTGAAAATGTCAGCGGGAATGTCGGGCCTGGTAAGAAGCACGGCGAGCAATCCAGCGCCAACATTGATCTGCTTGACGACGTCCGCCCCTTTCACGTGACGGGTCACCTTGCCTCCAGAGGCTGGTATCGAGGCAAGTTGCTGCTCCCCACTGTCTTCGAGAATGAACCAGATTGATGAACCGTCCTCGGAGAACCGGGGACTTCGCACGTTACGATCAAGATCCGTGGTCAGGACTTTCGGATTTGTGCCGTCCGCTGAAACGGTCGCGAGATGCTCAGTGGCGTACCACATTACTTTCAGATCGGCGGTCACAGTCTTGTAAACGATCGATCTACCATCCGGGCTCCAGGAAGGGTTACTGTCCTCACGGGGGTTCTTCGTAACCTGCAACATGGTCGCGCCCTTGTCGGTGTTATCTGCCGATACGATCCAAATGTCGGTGTTCGGGTTTCCATCCGGTTCCGCAGTCCTGTTACTGACAAAGGCCACTCGCTTGCCGTCGGGACTCCATGCCGGAGAGGAATCATCGAAATCGCCCGACGTAATCTGGCGAGGCGGTTCCTTCGAACCAACATCGTAAACGTAGAGATGGGTCCGGTAACGGTCGAGATATCCCTTGTAATCCCGTTTGAACTGCAACCGGTCGATAACATAGGGGCGTGGCTTCTTGTCGTCTTTCTTATCCTCGGTGAGCTCCCAGGGCTTGGGATCTGTAATCGAGAGCAGGAGACGTTTCCCGTCGGGAGACCATTCATAACCCGAGACTCCCTGCTTGACGCGGGTGAGCTGTTGCGCCTCGCCCCCAAGCCTGTTGAGCGTCCACACTTGTGTCTCGTCTTCGCTGTTCTTCTTGCTTGCCCCCGACTCGCTGCGCCTTGCCAAAAAAGAAAGATATTTGCCGTCCGGGCTCCAGCGGGGGCTCGAAGCGGAATACCCCCTGGCCGTCATCGGAATCGGGTCGCCACCCGTGGCAGGCACCATCCAGATACGTCTTTCGGACTTGTCCTCCTCCAGGTCGGTGGTCTTCAAAGTATACGCGATCCATTTACCGTCCGGGCTGATTTGTGGATCGCTGATCGACTTCAAATTGAAGTAGTCGTTGATGGTTATGGGGCGCGTTGTCGTCTGAGAATACACGGGCGAAAAGATGATGAGGGCAAGAAAAAGGCATAAGAAAAATCGAGTACTCATGGTCTGATGCTCCTTAGGTATAAATTAGATTGAGATAGCGAGGTTGATTGATAAACAGCTTCAGTGCCTCAACAACGCCAGCGAAGTGCATTTGAATCGCCCCCCAGGGACATAAAGCTTTGGCTAACTTGCCGCAAGATTTCCTGCCACAGACTTTGAACAAACAGATCTGGTGTGGGCCTCAAAGCTTAAAAAACGTACGGCCGCTGCGGTCAAGTTGCGCCAATTTCGATACATATTCGATTCTTTTTTTCTAACGGTTTGGCTAAGCTGCAATTTAGTATAGTTGGTTCTCTGAGATATTTTTTATTTTGTGATTCGCATTTCCAACCATCATCATTAAGCTGTAATTTCACGATAAAAAGACCCTTTCAACAAACCAAAAGATACCAACAAGGGCAATCATTAGCGACGCTGGAATTTGTATCCGCTGGCGATACCAGCTTTTCTTTCTAATAAACCACACTAATGCTGCAGCAGTAATTAATACCAGCAATTGCCCCAGTTCCACACCGATATTAAACGCCAGTAATGAAGAGATGAAATTACCTTCAGGTAATCCATATTCACTTAACACTGCAGCAAAACCTAAACCATGTAGTAAGCCGAAGCCAAATACGATGAGAGGTCGCCATTTATTCGTTTCTTTAAGTACACAATTTTCGACAGCTACCCAGACGATAGAAAGCGCAATAAGAGGTTCGACGATATCGGCTGGAATCTGTACAATTCCTAATGCAGCAAGTGCTAATGTAATTGTGTGCGCAAGGGTAAAAGCGGTTACCTGCCAAAGTAACGATACTAAAATAAGACTGGAAAAAAATAGCCCTAATACAAAGAGGATATGATCTAAGCCTTTGGGGATTATATGTTCGATACCTGCCTGAATAAATAACAAAAATTTTTCTTGCCAGGTCATCGCCGCTAGTTTCCGCATCCGCTGACGTTTTAAGGCTGCTTTATATTCCGCAGCCATTTGTTCATTTTGGAAAGTAATCTGTCCCTCTTCGATGTCCAATATAACAAGTTCATCCAGGGGGTGAGAGAAAACGACAGAACTTGAAAATAAGAAGATGCAGAAAGCAAGCGTTTTAAGATATCTCATAATCGTAACGGGTATGTTTACAAACAAAAGCGGCTCGGATTTCCTCGCCGCTTTTCAAATAGCTTGAACCGGGTTAGTCAGTTGAACCGTCCAACCCTCTCACTTTCAAGAGGGCATCTATTTTAGGCTCACGTCCGCGGAATTTTTTGTAAAGCTCCATTGCTTCTTCAGTTGAGCCTTTTTCATAAACATGCGTTCTTAGCTTGGCAGCAAGTTGTGCATCGAATACATTTCCTGCTTCTTTGAATGCTTCAAAACCGTCTGAGTCCAGTACCGCGGAGTGAACATAACTATAGTACCCGGCAGCATATCCACCTGCAAAGATATGTGCAAAGTAGGTGCTCCGATAGCGAGGTGCGATTTCCTTAATTAAGCCAATTTTTGCGAGTGAAGCTGCTTCAAAAGCATCGGCATCTTTAAGATCTTCTTCCGCCGTAATCGTGTGCCAATCCATATCCAGTAGTGATGCTGCCAGATATTCAGTATTCGCAAAACCCTGATTGAACTTAGAGGCCTTCAATAATTTCTCGATTAAAATGTCAGGAATAACTTCGCCGGTTTCATAGTGAGTGGCGAACGATTTCAGGATTTCAGGTTCGCTAGCCCAGTGTTCGAGAATTTGCGCAGGAAACTCGGTAAAATCACGAGGACCAGAAGTACCAGCCATGCTGCCGTAGGTAACATCGGTTAAAATACCGTGCATGGCGTGCCCAAATTCATGAAATAAGGTAATGACGTTTTCAAAACTGAGGAGTGATGGCGCATCGCCGACAGGGGCTGGGAAATTACACACGTTCACAACAACGGGGCGTTCTCTGCCATCAAGATTTGACTGCCCTTTAAAACTACTCATCCATGCGCCACCACGTTTGTTTGAACGGGTGAAGTAATCACCGATAAAAATTCCCAGGTGACTGCCATCTTTGTCTTTTACTTCCCAAACCCGTGCATCCGGATGATAAACATTAATATCGAACAGCTCGGTAAAGGTTAAGCCCCATAATTTGTTTGTAGTTTCAAACACGCCGTTAAGTACGTTATCCAGTGACAAATAGGGTTTAAGTGCGGCTTCGTCTAAATCATATTTAGCCTTACGGACTTTCTCTGAATACTGCCACCAGTCCCAGGCTGCTATTTTGAAGTCGTGACCTTCCTGATCAACAACTGCCTGCATATCGGCAACTTCTACTTTTGCTCTTTCCAGTGCAGGTTTCCATAACTGCATTAATAAATCATAAACTTCCGCAGGGGTTTTTAGCATACGCTCTTCCAGCACGAAATGCGCATGAGTTTCGTAACCCATCAATTGAGCACGCTCCGCGCGGAGTTTTGCTAATCTCGCAGCGATCTCTTTATTATCTGTTTCGTTATCATTATCCCCACGCTGCACGTAAGCTGTGTATAACTGCTCGCGTAAGTCACGGCGGTCGGATTGAGTTAAGAATGGATACATGCTGCTTCGATGCGGTGTAAAGACATATTTATCTTTGTATTTTGCTTTTTCTTCTTCTGTTTCTGCATTCTCCATTTTTTGTTCCGCAGCTTCGGCTGCAGCGGCGATAACACCGTAGGTTAGGCCGCCTAAGTCAGTGTCATTTAAAAGAAGTTCAAAGCCATTGGTTTCGGCCAAGAGATTCTGTCCGTAAGCAGTTGTTAACTCGGAAATCTTGGCATTGATTTCTGTGATTTTCGCTTTTTGTTCTTCATTCAGCAGTGCACCGCTACGAACAAATGCCTTACGAGTGTCTGCTAATAATTTGCGCTGTTCGTTGCTTAAGTCAAGGTTCTCACGCGCTTGCCAAATTGCTTCAACGCGCTTAAAAAGCCCTTCATTCAGGGTTATTTTGTCGTAATGAGCAGAAAGCAATGGGCTTAATTCGCGTTGTAATTCCTGAAGCTTGGGATTGGTATTAGAGCTTGCCAGGTTGGAAAATACCCGCTGCACTTTGCTGAGTAACTTTCCAGCTCTTTCTAATTCCTCAAGCGTATTGGCAAACGTAGGCGCTTCAGGGTTATTTACGATTGCATCAATCTCCGTCAGGTTTTCTGCCATGCCTTTTTTAAACGCTGGCATGTAATGCGCATCCTTAATTTTATTAAATGGTGGTACCTCAAATGGCGTATCCCATTCCTGCAAAAATGGGTTGTTTGATGTTTGCATTTCAGCCTGGTCTGTTGAAGTTTGACAAGCACTAAAAACTATTATTGCGATAATAAAAAGGAGTTTTTTCATTCTGAGAGGACCTTTTGCTTAAGTAACTGTTTATTATAGGTAAAGGAAATTTGCGAGCATTGATTTTTAAATTTTTTACTGACTTACTTTGATACTAACTTTTTTACTTTTTTCGATTTCAACATGCATTTTGAACAAATAGTTGCAGTTAGCTAATCTTTCCATTTTACATAGATTTTTATTTATCAACAAATAAAACCAGAATATGGTCTCGTTTTATTTATAACTTTGTGAAGATAGTTGTTTTAGGTGTTTTAAACTAAGGAATTAGAAAATGTTGGTTTGAAAACTTTCTGAATTAGCGAATCTTGTTATTCGAAAAGATTCATTTATTGCGACCAAGTTGGCGGGATAAGAACAGTAGTACATTTTTCTTTTATCAACATTGTTCTCTTAATGCATAGAATAGGTTACAGCTAAAACGCAGACTTTCATTTTAGCGATTTCCACGTTTCCCAATCAATTTCCCTGCCAGGATACCCTGGCTTCGTAAATGGCCACTTCTGCTTCATCCATTGCTTAACGATTTCAAAAAGGTGTTCATCCAGGCCACTCTGGACTTCACTTTGCCTCACCCACAAAACAATTTCGGCATCAAATTGAGTATTTGAAGATGGATAAATATAGAGACATCCCAGGCATTCTTTCTCGTCTATACTCATAACCGTATAAGCAAAAGATGTTCTTCTCTGGAATTCTTTTTGATGCCATCCGAGGTCAATTAAATCTTGCTGAAAAGTTAAGTCTTTTGTTGGCCATATATGGTCCGGGCCAAAAGGTTGAGTTTTTTGTAAGTGTTCAATGCTGCTCATCACTGCGTCATAATCTTTCACGACATCATTGATCGTCAGCATTCTCAACCGAAACCTATCTGTTTCAAGCAATTCCGGCACCTTAAAATCTTCTGAAATAAATAATTTATTCATCTTTTTAACGTAGCTCTAATCCTATAAATAATTTGGAGGAGCACAATAATTCTTTTGAGTATTACAAAATAGAAATTCTCCACCTCAGACTGGAATTTCTATTACGATATCTATATTATACAAATATTTTACGGAAATATATAAAAGTTAACACTATCAAATGCTTGTCGACAATCCTGATGCAGGCATTAGTCTCTAATCAACGTGACCTCTATCGAACTGCATATAACACTGGTAAGATTTGTCAAGGCAGGTCAAAATAAAACCGTTCTCAAACATATCCTGTGAAAGTACATTTGCTGGCAGCATTTATTCTCAACCCCTTCAGGGTTTCAAATGGATTTTCCCAACCTGGGGACGCGAAAAAACAGCGCCCCCAGGTTGAAGCCTGTAACGCCTTCGGCGTACTATTACCGCAAAGCCCCAAAGGGGGAACCGGTTAGATGTTATAACCCGGGGCTGGAGGTTTTTGCCAGCCCCGGGTTATAACGCAAAGCACTTTACCCTGAAAGGGTTTCAGATAATCTTGAATCACAAAATATGTCAGAGAACCAATAAAGCAAGACCAGTAAAGATGATCAATGCAACGACGGTGCGTGGTATCGATCATCTTTTACACCGGCCTTACCGCAAAACAAAAACTGCTTTCCTATTTTATCTTCCGCTTAACGCGCCAACAACATCTTCCGGGTCTCAAGGATCTGCTGCCCGATTCTAATATGGTAAAAGTAGATACCACTATTTAGTCCATCCGCATTGAAGAGAATTTCATGGCGTCCGGCGTTCTGACGCTGATTGACTAATGTCGCGACTTTCCGCCCTAGCACGTCATAGACGGTCAGATGAACAATCGCAGCTTCTGGCAGCTGATATGCGATCGTTGTACTCGGATTAAACGGGTTCGGATAGTTTTGCTCCAGCGTAAAGTTCTCAACCAGGCTGGCTTCATCGGTTTCAATGCCGGTTGTCATCTCTGGTATCACCACCAGATTGCCATCACTGTCGAAAGGATTTGACCACTTTTCGTCTAAATATACATTTGTCCCGGTTAGCGTTTCCAGGAAAGCGATCAACTGCTGACGCTCAGTTTCGGTGACATTCAGGTCGCGCGGATTATTGTTACCTGGAGGGCCCGGCGCTCGTAACCTCGGGTCCAGCATTATATTCCCTGGCATAACCGGGATAAAGTTGTAATGATCTACCAATTCGGACAAGCTGTTTATCGATGCATTGTGCATCAAGCCGCCATTTAGTTCGCCATTGCTATTGGTAATGTCCCGCAACGACGGTGCACGAGTGTTTGTATAATCAACCCCGCCATCCAAAGCAACTACTTCGCCATTGTTACCGGAGTTGGGATCAATATCAAATTCCGGGGGACGATGACACCCTGCGCAACCAAGCCCGCCGCCAGTCCGGATACCATTCTGACCAATCTGCGGCGGCGCTAAATAAAGCATTTTACCCTGATTCTCTGTCATGGTAAAGTTCGGAAATGGCGCACCATCGTTGGGTGCTGTCGAGCGCCCTTCGTCATACCGGGAATCGAAAGACTGAATGCTCCGAATAAACTGACTGATCACCTGTTGCATGCGGGCTTCTGTAATCTGACTATCACCATAAACAAAGTGGAACAACGACTGATAGTATTCCAACTCGGCCATCTTGTTGAACAACGAATCAATAGCCGGGTCACCATTTTCGCCACTAAACCCCATCTCGGCATGATCCTGTATGGGGCGCGTGGTCTGATCCTCCAGAGAAACAGCCCTTTCATCCCAGAAGAATCGCTCTTCATCAGAAAAACGGGCATTGATTAATCGCATCGAATGCCTGCCGGTAGAGCCATTTACTCCGACGCTGGCAACAGCCGTATCCGCAAAAGCGAATTCTTGTTGATGACAGCTGGCACATGCGACCGTATTGTCAACAGAAATTCGTTTATCATAAAAGATTACACGTCCCAGTGTTGCACCTGCATCTGTAAGCACATTATTGACCGGCGTATTATCTTTCATAATATAGTTTGGAATGGGCTGATCAGCATAATTATATAAATCATTTAAATCAATTGAGCCACTCCCATTTTGAGCCATAAGCCCCTGAGAACAAATTACTAAAACCAATAATAAGCCAAGAAAACAAAATCGATTCCGCACCATAATTACCTCATTTTAAATATTCGCGAATATATAAAACTTCTCCCTCTACAGATTACGACGCCAGTATTTCAATATACTTGCGGTTGATTGCAGTTTTTTTGTAAAGATTCCTTTCCCTGGAAATTCCCCGTCTTCTGCTGGAATTTCAAAAATAGCAATGGATTATGCATTTGGATGAGTAAAGGAGGTGAAAGAAGGAGAATCAGCAAACCATTCACCTGACTACCCTCATAACAATTTAAGAGAATTAATTTAAAGAATTATTGGGGATTTTACAGGGTTTTTGGCTTGACTTCTAAAATATCGGATTTAAATGAATCAAAACGGATTATAATATCCAATAATCTGATTTATCGTTTGTTTTTTAGGTAGTATGGGATACGACATTAAGCCTTGGTTTAGAACAGATGAGTCCGGAAGCGTTGTCATCCATGAGTTTTATTAAGTTATAATTTTTGCTTCGTCTCAAATTACCGTTTCTTCCCCAGATGGCATATCAGTTGGGGTTCAAAACTTATAGATTATGTATAACAATGAGAGTAAGCCCGATTTGATGAGAAATTCAGGTGATTTTTAGCTGTCTCAACGGCTTCCCAATTCGTAAAAGATTCTCCAAAAAATTCCTCAAAAACCACAAGATGTCACCCCTGTGGTATTATTTGTCCCCTCAAAGTTAGAAATCCATATACCGAATCGGATAGATTAAAACCAGGTAATTTAAGTGCTGGCGGGGCATTCTATATGCATTACTAACGACCGACGAGCATGTGTTGAGTTTATTATAGAAATAAAAAAACAACTCATTTTCAATATATCTCAACCCTATGCAAAGAAACTAATGAATGTCTCTTATATCAGTCTCGTCAAGCGATATGCAAAAGATATTTGCATTCGGAAAACATAAATCAAAGGAGTTTAAAATGTTCTTTCTGAAAAACAATCATAATAGGAAATTGTATGTCGGTTTTTTTTCTTTATTCCTGCTTTGTTCCGGCTGCATGAAAGTTTCTCAACAATCAGTCGTTCTCTCATCCGTTGTCACACAGCGTATTTCAGCGATGCAGGCCTCTCATGAAGCTTTTGTAACATCCTATTTCCGGGCCACTTCTGAACGAATTGAAGACTTCATAAGTCATCGTTGGATACCAGTCTTTCTGGAAAATTTTGTCGCAAAGGCAGACAGTCACGGGCATGGCCTTGATGAGGTGCTTGAAGAGGCAACTCCTTTTACACCGGAACAGGAAACTCGCCTGAAAGCGTCTTTGCTATCTGCTGGAGTGACGAATCCGGAACCTGTTCTTAAAGCGTTACGCCATGCGCTTGGTGGTGCAGAACGTGGCGAAATAGTACTTCAATTTGCGGAAGCAGCAGCAAGCGAGATCATGAGAAAACGAAAAAGCCTGCTGAATCCTATTAAAGAACTTGAACGAAAAACGTTGCAAGAGCTTCGTTTATCTTATGCACAAATTCAGGAGGCGCAAAGTGCAGTTGTCGGCCATTTAAGATCTCTTAAATCTGTCCAGGATGAACAGGATAAGGTTCTTCAAAAAGTGGGGTTATTGGAAAAAAGGGATCGGGTTGTTGAAAAAGCGATAGATGTAAATGAATCTATTACCAGTATCCTTGATTCTGGTGAAACGGCTAAAACGACACTTGAAGCATTCAAGAACAAAATTGATGGGCTTCGCAAAATCGAGTCGAGTCATACCGATAACGAATAAAAAGAACTTCTAACAATAATTTTCAAGCAACGTCGGGGCGGCGATTGCTTGAAGTGATTTTTTATAAAACTGATTCTATTAAATAGCAAAATTAAATATTCACAAAGAAGGAAAACGATCATGGAAAATCCATTTGAAAAAGCAGCTGGTGACGCTGTAGAAAAAACGAATAATCAAACCACTAAAGATGAGCAAAAATTGAATGTGCCGACTTTGGATACGGTAAAAAATCTGCTTCCACAAGCAGCGGACAAGGAAGCATTAGACAAGTTGATTGCACTTGTTAAAGAAGATACGGATCGTAACACCAAAGTTGCTGCGCTTATTAAAGATGTTCGTAGTGTTGAGAGTGTATTAATGAAAACGCTACAAGCTTTAAAATAGATCGGAAATATCGGAGTAAAATCTACCTGTTGTTTAAAAATAAAAAATGGAGCGTTTTATGAAAGCATTTACCAAGACTCAGGAAGAAGCAGTAAAAAAAATGATCACTGATTCGCTGGACGAACGCGTCAATCATATCGTCGCAGCCTTGAATTTGGATTATGATCCGGAGCCGCTGCTTAATGGTTTTAAAATAGAGGTGCGCGGATGGGATGCATATAATGCCGTATGTCTCTTGCGCGCATCAATACTAGCCTATCGGAATGAAGAATATATTTTACGAGAACTTAAACGAGTTAGTGAAAATGTTAGATTCTTCGAAAATAAAAAGACGCATACACAGGCATTTGCGATCTCTATTGACGGCGCGATTGTGGTTGCGTTTCGCGGAACAGAAACATCAGTGTTTGCAAATCTAATAGGTGATCTGCTTACGGATGTAAATATAAAAACCACTGATTTTAAAATCGGCAAAGTACATAGCGGTTTTTTAAAATCTCTTAATTCCGTTTGGAATGAAATAGCCTCATTTATTCAAGAAAACAATGACGGTGAAAAAAAGATATGGTTTTGTGGACATAGTTTGGGAGGGGCCTTAGCGACATTGGCTGCAGCTCAATTTGTTTTTGAATCTGATAATGCAAATGAACAGGTAGGGGGATTATTTACAATTGGGCAACCTCGCACAGGAAATAAGGATTTTGTAGAAGAATTTAATAAACGGATGGGAAATCGAACCGTGCGGATTGCTAAAAATAATGATCCGGTTACGATGTTGCCCTTTGGGATGGGATACAGACATATTAATGGCCTTCGATATATTCAAAGAGATGGTACATATCGTCATATTTCAACCAAGGATGGGCGAATTATGGATCGCCTTATTGGCTTTTTGGGGGTTGCCAGTATTACGTTTTTCAAAATAGTAATAGCTCGATTTCTATTCATTCGTTTTGAGCATCAGTCAATCGCTGCGGATCACAACGCAAGCAGTTATCTGGCAAGTATTCGTGATGTTCGTAACAGAAAAGAAGCCAAGGCAGAACAAACAACCAAACCTCAAAAAATCACGCCAAAGGGAAAAAGAAAAGTGGCATAACAATATAAAGTGTTTACAAAGTAAAGTTTTTCAAGCGAGGTGTTATGAAACTCAAACGAGCACCGCCTATTTATTGGCAGAATGCAGTTCATAAAGAGCATCGATAAAATGTTGGTCAATATTTACATGACTTTCTAAATAACTAAAGAATTACTTATAAAAGGAGAAATAACAATGCCAATAGCAGAATCAACAGCAGCCATAATTTCAGCCATAATCGGTGCATCCGCAACCGCAGCAGCAACAGCTACTTCCGAAATTGCGTCAGAAGTACGACGAGAAAGCGGTGGGGTCGCAGGTGTAATTACCAATAGAGGGCGGTTTCAGTATAGGATAACCGCCATGAAACCAAATCATGGCCAGTACATTCAGGGGCCAAGTGCAAAGCTCTATACACCTGGCGATATTGAGGATAGTTTCCTTGCAGCGGCCAAAGAACGATATGGAGCAAATCCCACAGAGGATGAGATAAATAACTTGTTAACTGAGTGGGAGCAACCCGGTGGCAAATTTGAACAAGCAGAGTCGGATAAATTAGTAACTAAATTTTGTACGAAGGGTGCGGGCATGGGTAGTGAGTATTTAATCACTTTAGGATCACACTATTATTTCCCTGTCATTTGTCTCCTTTTAAGGAAGCTCCCCGGAGGATCTTATGGTGGCGGCATATGTATCTGTCAACTTCGTTGGTATCAGCAAAACCAGGGAGATGATACAGGCTCCGGAATAATAGCACGGATAAAAAGCCAATATATTGAACCAAGTGTAGCCTGGTGTCAATATTCTGATGGTGGCGGCAACCTCCAGGTGATCAATAAAGAAAATCCTGGAGACGGAGAGGCTGTTGTAGTCACTATGTCCGCCCCCGGTGAGGTTATTAATTTTACGATTGATACTCCCAAAGTAAGTGCTTGGACAAAAATAAGTTTTGAATAAAAGTTTTAGCTATTATTTTTGATTATGAGCCGAAAAAAAAGATATATCGATCAATTAAGCGAAAC
>JANQQU010000065.1 GCA_028284905.1 Calditrichia bacterium | reverse complement strand
AGGGAGTTCGTATCTTTATATCGTTTCTCTATCTGGCCACAGATTGCGCCAGAACAAAAAGGAACTTGATTTTCAATATAGCAGGGATCCCTACGGGGCAGCGACGAAGCGATCTCCATTTTGCATGCACGTTTGAGATTGCTTCGGCAAAAAGCGCCTCGCAATGACCGGATTGAAGAGCATTACTTCTTTAACACTACCAATTATTCATTGATGATATTAGCAAACAGGCTGACATATTGTTGAATATTTTTCCCGATATCGAATCTGTCTTCTATCTTCTGCCGGGCATTTCGGCCAAATTCGATTCTTAATTCAGGATTCTCGATTAGCCGGATCAAGGCGTCTGTCAGGGCTTGTGTATCCCGTGGCGCGACCAGCAATCCATTGATGTTATCATCAACGATTTCCGGAATAGCCGTTTGCGTCGAAGAAATAACCGGCAACATCATAGCCATCGCTTCAATTAATACATTCGGGGTAATATCCTTTACACCGCTATCGCTGGGGATGCAGGGCAATACAAAAATATCCGCATTTTCATATATTTGCAAAACCTCCTCGAAAGGCTTCGCACCGCTAAATGTCACATGGCTTTCCAGCTTCATTTTATGGTAATAGCGCTTTAGATCGAGATAGCTGTTCATGTCATGATATTTCGATTTTTCCCCGATGATGGTGCAGTGAAAATCATATCCGAGATCCCGCAATGCCTGACACGCCTGCAAGAGATAGATATACCCCTTTGCCTCTATCAATCGCCCCACGGAAAGTAGTTGCACCGTAGATGACTTTTCCTCCACTGTTCGCATCGGCGGCGTAAAGCGCACTATTTCGATGCCATTATAGATGCGGTAGACTTTCTCTGATCCATTTCCGGAAATGATACCACGGATATAATCAGCATTATATTCCGAGTTGGTTACCACGAATGAAGCTTGATCGAATTTTTCCTGCAAGGCAAAAGCGACTGTTTTTCGGTGTAGATCGAATGCCCTCCCCTGCACCGAGAAGGTAATTTTCAGCAATCGTGCGGCGGTTAATGCAACAAATGCCGACCAGTTTGCCCAGGGTGAATGAATATGATCGATCTCGTTCTCCCGCAGTTTTCCTGCAAGGTAAATCGCTTTTTCGAAAATCTCCCGGTCTTTCCAGGGTGATTTATGGATTTCGAAACGAGTGGCAAATACAAACAGATGTGTAGCAAAATATCTTAACGGATGATGCCGGAGAAAATAGCGGCGATATCCCTGAAATTTATCCGCATCCACAGGATCCAGGTATTCTGTCGAATTCATCAACTTAACTACTTCCGGGGTATATTTTCCAGAACCATGCGGTGCTTCGGCAAAAACCAGGAGGCGCTGTCCGCTGTTCCGCAATGCTGTTACTTCCCGCTGAATAAACGTTTCGCTCAGTTTTGGAAACAGCGGAATAAAATAGGCGATATCTTTCTCTTCTGATCCATTGGAAGAAAGACCAACGACTTTTTGCGCAGATTGGCGGATGCGAAAAATGAACACCATCAGCTGAAAAAAAACGGCCTTCAGATATCGCCAAATTTTCTGCCGCCAGTGCCGACGAGTCTTTCGGTAAAGTAAATAAACCGGGGATATTAAATAATCCAACGAACTATAGCGAAAGATTCGATACAATTTTGTTCCGAGCAGCAATGTAATTTTGGCATTTCCGCCGGGGAACTGCAGAAATTGTTTCTCCCGGGCTAACCGGTAACAAATCCCCACCACCTTTCCCCATTTAACCAGCGACCAAAAGAACTGAAAATGATGTTTTAAACTATAGATCCTTCTACGGACATAGCCATATTCCGGCAAAAGGCAAATTGCTTTTCGGCTGGCCAATCGCAAGACTAACGATTGCTTAAAGGAGTTTTTATACTTGTCTTCGAATTTTCTGGTATCTTGAAATAATTCCCGGCGGCAGATTGGTAAGTCCAGCCGCGAAAGGCCACTCAATACCAAACTTTCCAGTATCTGTTCAGCCGTCTTTTCAGCGACATCAACGGCGGCCCGACGCATCTTCTTGCGCCAGGCAAACGCCTTTCCGGTTTCACTAATTTTGAAACAATGGCAAAGTGCAAGATCAGCCGCCGGTGATGCTTTCAGAAGATTTATCATTTTACTTAAGATGCCGGGAAGGACGAGATCGGCAGGAGAGACGAAACTGAGGAAAGGAGCAGTGGATGCTTTTATCGCCTGTTGGTAACAGGCTAGCAATGTCTGGCGCCGGGTATTTTTAAGCAGGGTGATACGCTCATCCTGAAAAGTCGCAACAATATTTACAGATGAATCCGTTGATGCATTATCAACAATAATTACTTCCAGAAGAATATCGTTGGTCGCTAATATACTATCCAGGGTATCTGCAAGATATTTTTCATCATCCTCTACAATAAGGATTACTGCTAATTCTGCCATTATGATCTTCTACTGAAAAATCCGTCGCCATTTGCATATTTTTAGTGTGCGTATTTCAGTATATCATAATTCGCTAAAATAATGAAATAATCTCCTGAAGTTTTTTATAGCTGTCATCCTCCTGCTCTAAATCGAAATTGGCCGGAAATGACCGTTGCAGGGACAAGTTTATTTTCTCCCGGAATTTTCGCAAGGAAAAAGGATCGACCAGCAATACCTCGTTGCAAAGCGACCAACTGGCGCAATTTTTTGATGTTACGATATTACACCCCATGGCGATTGCTTCATAGAGGCTGCCGGGCGCTGTGGCAAAGGATGCCGGACAGACAACTGTTTTGCTGTTTCCGAGAACTTTGAAGAACGCAACCCGACTGGCAACGACGCCATGATAGTTAACATATTTTTTTTCCAGCGGCGGACTGATATTACCGATTAGATGAACTGTCTGCTTACGAAATCCGCGGGCAATCCGCATTGCAAAAGCATAATTCTTTTCCGGGGTATTCCAGTCACAGCTGACAAAAAGCAAGTCGATACGACGTTCTGCAAAGGGTTTTCGATAAGCTTTATATTGCTCCGCTGCTCGATGGAAAAAAGCCCCCCAGCCAATCGCTTCCCGATAAATTTGACTAAGCAGGGTGGGAAAATAGGCCGGCAGATATGCTTTTAGCTGATCATTATTAGCAATCACCATATCACAATTGATGAGTGCCTTTTTTTCGACAGCATCATACACTTTTAATCGTTCATTTTCCTTGCGGGGCTGCTTCTGAAAAGCGAGCAGATCTTTAGTATACCCATTAAGAACTTGCTGTTTTATCTGGCCCAGTCCATCCAGCAAATAAAGCTGCGGAATATCCGGGGCAGCCTGGGTAAGTGACACCACAGCTTCTTTCGAAAATGTAACAATGATATCCGGATTCAAATCATGAATGGCGGTTTTTAGGGAGGTTTTTTCGGGGTCAACCTGCTGTACGTTTACCAACTGTTCGGGATTACCATAATTATCGCCAAACAGATACTGGTAGTATCCTTCTTCAGCAGTTGCGATCAAATTCCAGAAATGCACTGAAAATCCATCCTGCTGCAACCGTTGAAAGAGAAGGTACGCAGCAGAAGCAGCGCTGCTAAAGCCGGGCACGACGCTGCTGGCTATTAAAATTCGCCGGGAAATCCCACTCATAATTTTCCCCGTACTTAAGTTATTGATAGCATTATACACCTAATGCTATGTGATCTGTCATTGCGATCCCGGATTGCCGGGAGAAGCAATCTCAAATGGTGAATCGACACAAAGATCGCTTCGTCGACGCACTCCTCGCCCCAAAGAGCCAGGGTTTATACACAAGTTTACATGTTACAAAAAGACCTAAAAAAATTAATTTTTTAGCCGCGGATAAACACAGATTTGCACAGAAAAAAAAGCAGAACGATGAAAAAATAAGTGAAAATCCGTGTATATCAGTGGCTAATACCAAATTCTGCTTTCATTTTAAGGAAGATGAAGCCATCCCGATTTATTGATCTTTCTTCTTCTTTTCTATGCCAAATGCCTTGCGATAGTTTTCCAAGACTATTTCCGTATCACCAAAAGCGGTTACTTTTCCTTTGCTTAACCAGAGCACGCGATCGCAAAATTTTTCAATCATATCGAACGAATGTGCAGCAATCATAAACGACTTCCCATCGGCACGATAGCCTTCAAATACTTTTGCGCATTTCTCCCGAAAAGAAGCATCTCCAGCCGAAAGGGCTTCATCCATTAAAAAAATTTCTGAATCGAGATAACGGGTTGTGGAAAATGCCAGCCGCCCGCGCATACCGCTGGAAAGGTGTTTGAATTTGGTTTCCGAAAATTTTTCTAATTCGGCCCAGGCAATGATTTCATTAAGGTTCTTACCAAGTGTCTCGCGTTCAATACCGTAAATCGCACCATACATAAAGATATTTTCTTTTACGGTAAGTTCTTCGAGCATCCCGATACCAAATCCACTCAAATAAGTGATGACCCCGTTCCGGGTTACCTTGCCGGCATCTGGCTGTAACAATCCAGCCACCAGTTTTAGCAGCGTGGTTTTCCCCGCGCCATTATGCCCGATAACGCCCAGCCATTCCCCCTTTTTTATCTCGAATGAGATATCGTCCAATGCATAAAAGACGTCCTGAGACTTTCCGTTTTTACCAAAGTTTTCTTTTAGTAAACCAAACAATGGTGGCCGGGAATTTACAAAGAACCGTTTTTTTATCTTATCTACCTGAATCGCATGCATAACTACAACAATTCCCCAAAGCGAGGTTCTACCCGCTTAAATGTTTTAAATGATAAGTAAATCAAAATCGAGTGAATTAACAATAGCCAGCAAAATGCTGTGGCCGAAAAAAGTTCTCCATTAATAATAATCGAACGGGAAAAGTCGATCAGATGCGTTAATGGATTAATATAAATAATCAGTTCCGCCCAGAAATTCCCCTCGACAAATGACGGTGGATAGAATATCGGACAGATGAAAATCAGCAAACGCAGAAACACATGGAAAATATGTTGGATGTCCCGGGCAAGCAGGTAAATCCATGACAATATCAACGATACCCAGAGCACCAGACTAATTTGCAAAACAAGCACAAAAGGCAAAGCGAGAATCGAAAAGGAAAAACCTATTCCGGCGATGTAAGCAAACATAATCGTGATCCCCAAAGCTATCACGAATTCATAGGTACGCGATAAAATGATACTGAAAATAAGAAGCTCTTTCGGAAAGAGGGTTTGCCCGGTTAACTGACCCATATTCTTTAATACCGTCATGGAAGCAACAGTACAGTTGGAAAAGTGCGTGTATTGTACGATACCAACTAAGACATAAATGCCATAATTTTCAATGCTGCCCTGAAAGCGCAGATTGAACATTACAAAAACAACCAGTAAAAAGAGTAATGGGTTTAGGAAGCTCCAGATTATTCCCAACAGACTGCTGGCATCTTTTGAGCGTAACTGCGAAATGGTCAATTCCCGCAAGAGATTGAAATGCTTAACATTGTAATGGAACATAAAATATCATCCTTGAATTCGAAAGACCCTAATTTCCGATAAAAAAGGGCATTCGATTATGCTGTATGTTAAAATATCTAAAAGAAAAGTTTTAAAGGCGGGTGGGTAAATCAGCGTTTACCACTGATTTGAAGTTTCATACTGCCATTCGATCAGCTGTGCGCCGGCATAATGCTTAAAAATGTCTTTCTCGGCATCCGTCCAACTGTCCCAACGATTGTTGTAAGATTTGGCATTGGGTAGTTTTCGGTATGCGCTGTTTGGAGAGAAAACGGGGGGAGTAAAGGGAGAAATTTCAGAAAACCTGCAAAGGTTTTGAAAAATATTATCAAAATCGACCAGGAGGTCTTCATATCGGACCAATTGATACTGAAGCTGCCGCTGTTCATTCTTTATATTATTGAATGCCTCCATCCCTTCAGCCCATTGTCTACAAAGAAGCTCGAAATTCTCATCTTGCTTCTTTTGTCTTCTTTTGCGCATCTGGGAAGCAACCTGGTTACGCCCGTCACGATAAACTAAAATAAAATAAGCTTCGGGAAACAGTGTTGTCAGAAACTTTAAGCAACGGGCATTCCAGTTCGGCGTCTTTTCCAGAAAGCGCCTCCCCTGCGAAGCAGTATACAACAACTGCTCATAAAGTTTCCTGATTTCCGAGACAAAAATTTCCGGCGTAATATTGTTCTCCGCCCATGGCGTAGATTTCTGCCACTCATTAAAGAGCATTTTGTACCAGTCATTCAACTCGGCGAGTTTCCAGATTAGCCAGGCCTCTTTTATATAGGTCAATTCCGGACTTTCGCTTAAGGATTTGGCAATCCAGGTAGTGCCGGATCGTCCCATTCCGCAAACAAACACCGCTGGTTTAACATTGTCAGGTTTGGATTGTATGGTCATTCAAATATTCCAGGTATGTTATAAAACGTCCGTCTTTTCCGAGCGCAGACTCAGCCATATCGGAGAGTCTTCTTTTAAATTCCTGCTGTCGTTTTTCAGCCTCCGATACTCCCTGGGAAGTCCATCCAAAATCATGTGGTACCAGTTCCCAATCATGTAGGGACATCGTCTTGATTTTCGGGAAAAAATACATCCCGTTTTTGCCAGTAATTTCTGTGAAACGTGCCGGCAGAAATTTTACGCCGGATGAATGCATCTTGCCGGCTTTAAGTGGATTAATGGAGGCATCCGCATTGATGCCGAGTCCTTTCAAACAGGTGAATATCTCGTAATCGGGAATCAGATACCAGCCAAAACGAAAAGATTGAATATCAAATTCCACATGCCGCTCACGAAATACAGCGCTGCAGGACTCCAGGTCGGCTTTTAACAGATCGATCCGATGATCATGGCTCAAGTCCTTACGTTCAGTATAATTATAGGCATGATAATGCCAGGCAATTTCGTCCCCACGTGCCTGAAACGCCTTTAGTTGGGATTTCGCCAATTGAAATCCATCAAAATGCCGGCCAAGCGGTCCGCGAAAGAAATTGATCGAATCATTGTCTACCGTCTCCTGCCAACCCCGTTGAAAGCGCACAAACCAAACGATCGGAATCGATATCCCATATGCTTCAGCAACTTCGTCCCGGATTCGCGAAATAGCCGCATTACCGGCTTCCATTAAATCGGTTTCAGTATCAACGGTAAGAAAATAAGGCAAAAACGACATAAAGATTAATTCTCCACTGGATATTCAAAACGCCAGCCATTATTCGGATCATAGTTATCATTTTCTTTTTGCTGCTGATCATTTTCATTCTCGTATAACGCTTGTTGTAAATAGTCATTCACACGCCTGTTCAGTTCTTCTTCTATTTCCGCTGCCGTCATACCATGCTTACGAAAAATTTTCCGCAGCTCATTTACCTGTTTCTCACGGGTAACATGGGTTGTTAGACGATAATGGGTACGATGATCGCGATAATAGTATAAACATTCATTCACTGCCTGAAAACGGCAACCAGCCTCGGCCATGCACCAAACAAAATCATAATCATCCGCCCCATGTAACCCAAGCGTTTCGTCCATTCCTCCGATTTCCAAGGCCAGCTTTACGCGCCAGCAGTGCAAGTGTTTTACCGGCCCTTTCTGCTTAAAATCTGCCAGGGTAAATGATTCTTTCGGCGGATAAAACTTCGAAATCTGTTTGCCATCGTCATTAATGTGTATTCGCCCGGAATGAAAATAGTCCACTTCCGGAAATTCGCGGATGCAATCGTTGAGAACCTTGACGGCATTTTCATCAAGTAAATCGTCGCAATGCAGCGAGCAGACGAACGGTGTTTCCACCAGTGCCATGGCGGTATTTAATGCACCGGTGATGTATCTTGTTCTATTCTTTACCACCCGGATGCGATGATCTTCAGATTTCGCCAGATCTTCGAGAATTTTTAGCGTCGCCTCATTTGTACTGTGGTCGTCGATAACCATCAGTCGCCAGTGGGGCACACTCTGCTGAAGAACGGAATTTAAGGCCAATTGAAAATACGCCGGATGGGCATCCTTGCAGGGCATTAAAACTGTAAGCAAATCAGGTTGTTTCATAAACGGGTCTCACTTTTCTCGATCAGAATTATTCAGCCAGTCTTAGTTTCCTTTTGAAAATTAAATCGTAGACATTCACCCGCTGGTCCCAGGTATGATTATTGAGAATATAATTTATTGCATATTCCTGTTCTTCTCCCGAACTGGATGCAGCTTTTACAATTGCCTTTGCCAGCGCTGTCATATCATCATTTTTCACCACTTCCCCCAGTTTGGCCGAGCGAACGACGTGGTCGTTGGGAAAACCACTTTCGCTCACGACCGGCAGGCCGGCACGCAGGTAATGATAGATTTTAGTGCTTTCATTGTTATGCTGAAATTCTCCCGCGGAAACAACCAACCCGACATCGGCATGATACATATATTGCCAGGATGCTTCCATGGTCACAACGCCTAAATAAGTCACATATCGTTCATCCAATTCGCTGGTGTCCCCACGTCCAAGCAAGTAAAGGCGAATATTTTGACGTGCCAGTAAGCGGCCTAAATCGTTCAGTTTTTTTACCAGGGTGTGATTCGCCTCCGGCTGGGTATCAAGGTCGTAGATATTGCCGGCAAAAAGGCAGCGCTTTTCTCCGGAGGCCGGATATGGATCTTCCTGTCGTTCCGGGATGAAGCGATCGACGCCCCCTGGCACCACCAGCGTTTTTTCCCGGCTCCCATAACACTCTTCCCATAATGCCGCCGCAGAGCCATTGAGGACAGTTACATAACGGCTGGTTTCATTAATTTCACACTGCGTTTCGTAGAGCCTTTTCCGATAATCTCCGTAAAAATAAATACCCGGCCGGTCTTCCGGCGCCACCACAGAACCCAATTTTGAAATAATAAAGGGATGATCAGCGCCACCGAACATTTTCAAGGTCTTAAAGCCGCCGTGGAATTCGGTTTTCACAATGTCATAATCATCCCAATCTACCTGGGAAAGCGGCACCATACGAACAGTGACATCATTGATCCGAATGGACTTTGGAGACTGGATACTTTCAAAACGGTCGGAGACAGCCATATCCACCTGGTGCCCGGCTCGCGCCAACGCCTCGGTAATTTTGAACCATCGTCCATAGGACATATCCACCGGCACAGGAATACTGTTATCAGTTTCCCGGACATAGGATGTGTATAGTGTTATAATTTTAAGCATCTTTGATTGCCTCAACAAAAAGTGAGAGATACCGGCCATGATTATCTTTCAGGCTCCGGTTATCAATGTTCATGTTTTCGAATTCACTCTGATTATAATCGCTTCTATAAATATTACTGAAACCGGCAGCAACTAATAGCTTGTGCATCGTTTCAAAATCGTATCCATACTTATGTTCGCCATCCTGTTGCAAAGCATACATCAGATGATCCAGCTTGGTAGTACACCATTCCGGATGCAGCGTCGCCTGTATTGCAAAAAATCCCTGATCATCTTCGGCATACGCCCGGATAATCTTCTCAATCCCGGGAACGATAATACGGATGACACCGCCGGGTTGTAAAATGCGATAGCACTCCTGCATCAATTCCCCTGCTTCATCGGGATAAGATATATGTTCCAGAAAATGGGAGGTATAAATATAACGGACACAATCGGAACGAAAGCGCTTTAGCCCCTGCGGTAAACGCATCGTTAAAGTACCTTCGCGCGGATGCATGTCCAGGTTTATCCAGTCATTTCGCTTCATGATGCCACTGCCCAGATTTAACTGCAGCGCCTTTCTTTCAATAGCGGCATCTATTTCCTGCTGATAATCAAGGAAAGACTGTTCTTCCAGTTCGGTAATATTTTGACTTGTATCGTTCAAATTTTCATTCTTTTCTATCGTTAAAAGTCCCAAAAACCAAATTGAATTGAACCGAAAATTTTGCCGACTTTTTTCCCGCAATTAAAAACAAACTCACAGGTTGCCTGCTGGCGATCTTCACCAGACCACATTTCCCGGAAGCTGCGAAAAATACGCTGATAGGTTTTCGGGTTGAAGCGCTTATATCCCCTACTTTCGACAAAGGAGAAATGTTTTTTCAGAATTTTGTTCGAATAACGGCCGTGAATATATCCCTCATGGAAAAGTCCGCGCAGATTTTTCTCGTTGCGATGATAAATCACCGCATCTGCTGCATAGGCAAAACGGTAATCGGTTTGCGCCAGGCGCATGGAGAATTCACTGTCCGATCCGCGCAGGAAAGCTTCATCAAATAATCCGATTTCGCTGAGCAACGTTTTACGAGCGGCCCAGTTCATGGTAATTACATAGGGAATTTTATACTTGGTAATTGCACTTTCATGATCATGAATTTGCTCTCCGAATGCTTCGATATAATTATGGGGACGGCGGGAGAGAATCTTTCCCCCGGCAATGCCAACAGCCGGATCCTTTAATGGGGCCACCAGGGCCTTTAACCAGTGCGGAGAAACGACACAATCTACATCGGTGAGGACGATTACATCGCCGGAAGCTTGATGTATCCCGCAATTTCGGGCAGCAGCCGGGCCCTGCTTCGGCTCGTCGAACACTTTGATATTTGGTAGATAATCTTTTAAAATTTCTGCTGTTTTATCCCGGGAAGCATTATTGACGACAATAATTTCAAACTTTTCAGCCGGGTATTCCAGGGCCAGGAGTGAATCCAGACATTCCCGCAGCGTTGCTGCGCCATTATAGACAGCCACCACAATGGATATGTTAGGTGTAAAATCGGTAGCTATCGTTTTTTCTGGTGAAATTTCTGTAATCATATACTTCCTGAAAGCAGCGGTTGTGTATGAAATAAAAAATTATACAGGGCTTTGAGAATTATTTCATTTGTTATAAGAACAGCATTCCCAAGCGTTATTGATTTCCTATCGCCAGATGCCAGTGCGAAATTGTATTGATTTGATACCGGGAACCGGTGATTGTTAAAATGCAGTTAATCTTTTAATATATTTTTCACAAGATAATCTGCAATCCGTTCATATGCAAGCGGGTTTGGGTGGCGGTCGTATTTGTGGAGAAGATACCGGTCCAAATTTTGCTCGGTCAATATATCTCTAATAAATAGTACTGTTATTCCCCTGTTCTGCAGAGCAGCAATCACTTTTCGATGCATCTTTTTGTCTTCGTCCCAAAAGAGCACATAAAATTTGCTGTTCGAAAATAAGGTTTCACACTCTTTTCTGGAAGCACTGACAATATCTACAAATAAATCAATCTCTTCTTCCCCTATGCCAGAGTGTCTGTATACTCTTTTTTTGTAAATCAGGGACTTTTTCAAATGATTTGTCAACCAGTCTAGGTGAGTCCTGTTATGATCAAAATTACCCTCATAGATAATTTCATCTTTCTCATTAAAAATAAAACGCGGACCATGAGGATCCCAGAATACCCGCCCTGCAGCACGATATAAATGGCCCACAATCGCTTGATAGAAAACATACTTCGGCAGTTTATCATCGGGAATGACCTGCTCGGGGATACCGTTTCTTAATGCCGAAAGCATTTGGTGAGGTCCGTATCCTCCGTAACCGAAGTTAAATGTTCGATATTTTCCATCGCTCTGCAAGCCGACTTGGTACGGCAATGTTTCTATATCCTTCACACCAGAGCCAAATGTAAATGATCCGCCAAAAAAGAGACAATCGCCAGCAAGCGAATCGGGATTATATGGTGGACTAATTCGCATGCCATTTTTATCAATCTTATAATCGACGCTAAAAATTACTTCACCCCCAACAGTTTTCGTGTGATTAAACTGCTGATTCGCTACCGGTTTATATCCCAAAACATCGTCCCTCTCCATCGTCCCCGCCCTATTAATCTGAGTAGCATCTCGTTGCTCACTGCTAAATAACAGATATGCTTCAAAACTAGTAAGCGCCATAATGACAACTGCACTATAAAGGAAAAATTGCTGATATATAGTTCTATTTCTAAAGAGATAGATGAGCAGAAACAGAATGATCAGCGAATAGAGACCAACCCAGATAAATGGTATGCTGGAATTTTGAAAACTATAGTTTAAAAGCGGATATATTCCAACAATCAGAATGAAAAAACTCCATAAAGAGAAATTGGGTTTCATACTCAAAATTCCATATTTGTTAGCATACTTTGGGAAAGTTGATCATCATGGCAACACATTATCAACCAGATATTTAGCAATCAGCTCATATGCCAATGGTTTGGGGTGGGAATCATATTTGTGCAGGCGATAGGCTCGCGCTTTTTTTTCCGGGAGTATATCATAAATCAACAATACTTTAATGCCCCGATTGTTGAGTACAGAAATCATCCTCTTGTGCAGTTGTTTCCCGCCATTCCAGAAAAGCACATAAAACTCGCTGCCCGGAAATAACAATTCGCATTTTGCCTTCGAAGCTTCGACGACCGCGGCAAATAATGCCAGCTCATCTCTCCCGATATCGTCATACCCTTCAAAAATTTGCCGATAGGTTGTTGATTTTCGCAGAAAAGATTTTAGCTGATCTGCAACTGTTCGGATCTCTTTAAATTTACCGACATGTTTAACCATCCCATTGGCATCCAGCAGATAACGCGGGCCGTTTGGGTCCCAGGTCACCATTCCGTTTACCCGTTTTACATGATCCTTAATTGCCTGATAAAAAACATATTTAGGAAGACTGTCCTGCGGGACGATCTTTTCAACCATGTCGCTTTCCAGGGCAGCAAGCATTTGATGTGGCCCATATCCGCCATAACCAAAATTGTAAGTGCGGTAGGCACCTTCACTCATCATTCCAACCTGATATGGTAATGTTGCTTCATTTTCAACACCTTCACCAAAGGTCCGGGAGCCCCCAAAGAAAATGCAATGGCCGATCAGGGAATCGCTATCATACGGCGGACTAATTCTCAACCCATGTTCATCAGTCTTAATGTTAACCTGATAGATGATTTCATCTTTATGGGTTTTCGTGCGGACATATTCATTATTCGGAAATGGTCGGTAACCCAGGATTGAATCGTATCCTCCCACTTCGGCAGTATTTTGAGTGCGGATATCATTTTTCTTGCTGCCACTATTCAAATATGTTTCATAGCCAAACCAGGTTGCTAAAACAACGCTGATATAGATAATGCCAAGGAGAAAGTTACGTTTCTTTTTCATAAATCAGCAGAACCAGCTAAAAGAATATTAAATTGCTAAAACCATTTATTACGGCAAACAACGAATTTAGCTTTTACCACTTTGGGTCATTCGATTCATTGCTTCATCCGCCAGGGATTTGATGAAAGTGAACCATTCCTGATTATTCTCAATATCCAATCGAGTAATTACCGATCGCCTGAGTAAAACATCCAGTTGCTTAAATTCATTCGGGTAATGTATGGCAGCGCTTTCCAGCATTAAATTGCGATACGGGAAAAGAATGTTTTTTTCATGGTACAATTTTTCGAGGAGGAGCGACTGGCTCATCTTTTTCAAGTGTTTTTTGTGCTTTTCAGCGAAAGGACGGGAGCGGAACAAATATTCTCCCTGCGGTAAAGTCAGCGCCAATTCCAGCTTACGGAGGTAGCTTTCTGCGACCACTTCCGCAGCCGGGGGCATTTGGTTTTCAAGCGGGTCTTCCCCCCAGATAATTTCCCGGGACCAGCGTAAGTTTGCATAAGCGGCAGGAATTTTTACCCGAAATATAAATGGCAGCATCGCGTTAGTAAAAATTAATGGCTGCTGTTTATCGGCAAAAGCCGAACGGGATATCTTCTCCACGATTTTTTCAATTTCATCAACTGTCAAGCCGTTCCGTAATACGATAAATGTGTTGCCACTTCCCCGGAAGACGTATTTTAAATCCGTTTTAATATCGCTCCATAAATTACCATCCATCCCCGCATTGGCCATTGTCGGGGCATTATCGGAGTAGAGTATTGCAAATTCCCGATCCGCTGCATGCGGCAGTGGATGTTGCTCAAAAGCCGATGAAGTTAGGGCTGCCTCCAGTTGATGTAACAAAGTAGCCAGCATTCGACTTTTACTGGCAGCGTAAAGACTCTCCCGAGCCCGGGAATAATCAAGATCCTGGTATTGACATCCATACCGCAGTATTTTTGAGGCGATTCTTTGCAGTTCCCGCAAAGCGATGGCACTTTGAAATTTTCGGTTATAGAACCTTGGCAAAAAATGATATGTGTAATTTATGAGGGCAAAATTGACGGCATCGTGCAGCACCGGCCGGTTATTAGCGTCATAACCATTTCGGTCAATATCCTTACCGGCTAACAGCTTCCATCCCCGTGCTTCATAGCCACGAATGCTAAAGCGCGTCCAGATATTCAGAGAACTTGCCGGGAGCATATTTATCTCGAAGGGAATTGGGAGACGGCGTTGTAATTCCCGCAGTGACTCCCAGAATGCCTGCAGAAAACGAAACTCCGCTTCATAAGTGGAGAAATTTTCGATCAACACTGTTAAGTCGATATCACTGAGCCCCGGTTCCCAATCATTGCCGGCGAGGCTATGCCGGGCATAGACACTACGAATTTCCGGATATTGCTCGCAGAAAATGGCTACCTGCCGGAGCGTGTAGTAATAGGGTTGCCGGTTTATTTTCGAAAAAGGCCAAACCGGATTGGTCTTTACTACCGCCAACCGGATAAGGTCTCGAGGGTTTATCATCATGCGAAATTTATATTTTTAGGAAGGCAGATTTTGGATAAACGATTTAAACATCTCAGTATTTTTCGGAATGTTCCGCGAGAGAGATATTTGAAAAGTTTGCGACCGTCTCGCCAAACGATAAGCCATAAAAAACCGCCCGGATGCCAGGCGTATTTTCGAAAAAACCTCCAGCGGAGAATGACTAAAGAGAAACTCGACGCCCTGGTAAAGCCCGACACCAATAACCGCATCTCTTACCAATGTTCCTAACGCTTTCCACTTCGAACAGGGCTCGATACTGGGTTCTCCGTTTAGCAATCGCCGCGAAACAAACAGGATGCTTTTCTTCAACGGCCTTTTTTCCAGCTTCTCTGCCCAGTATTCAATATCAATAAAGTATTTTTGGCCAAATTCCATACGGTCGATGGAGTAGACATACTTCTCGGGAATTTTGCTAATTTTCTCTGCATCGAGAGTGCCGATACGAATCGGGAAGGGATTGATCGCGCCGGTTTTATCCAGCAGTGGTTCATCGTCGGAGATCAGTTTAAAATCATCTTCTTCCATCATCGCCATTGCCATGGTCGACTTGCCGCCGCCGGGGGTTATCGGGAGCAGGATGGCTGTATCATTATAAGAAAGTGCCAGGGCATGGATACGCAGTAGCTTACTTCGGTCGCAATGCTGCCCAAATAAGGATATCACTAACAGGTAGAATGCTTCCTGGAAGAAATTTACATTCCGGCTATACATTGTAAAAAGCCGGGCGTTATTCTCTTCCTTGATAACGCCGCTACCAAAGTAATCGATAATTTTACAATCTTTTCCTTTAAAAACGATATTGCGCGGGGTTGAGAAACTGGCAGAAATCGCCGGAAACTGATCATAGGGGGGATCAATTTCTTCGGTCCGAATTGTTATTTCGGCTTTTGGCTTTTCATCTGCCGGATGAAGAAAATAATTAAACGGACGCACCATTTGCGCTGCAAGTTCCGGAGATGGAATATCACAATGAATGATCAGTCCGTATATGTTAAGATACAAACCGGCGCCGGATTTATGTGTCCGTTTTGTGGTATTCTTTTGTCGGGGTGATTTAATTTCCTGGGTTTGCAATATAAGATCCCTCTTTTGCAGCAATTATTCCTTTTAACTCAATACTGAGTGACTTTCACCAAAGCTCCGCCAGCTTAATCCCAATGTTTAAAGCACCGGAATCAAATAATTTTAGCAGGTGAAGCAGTTGCATTGTCCCATCCTGGGCAATACTTCAAACATTTTTCCTGTCTTTAAAGATTGCAGTGTTCAGTTAGTTATATTATCAAAATCACTTCATCGGCGGGCGCAAAGGGTCACAAAACATTTTTTCGATTTTATAATCAATAATTTGGTATTCTCACCTTCTTAGTCACAGTATTCTCATTCTGCTTTAATATCTCCCTGGAATACACTATTTTAATCCTGCCACAAAAGCAAATTTGATGCATTAATTAGCAGAGCGAATCACTTTCACTGGCAGAGTTGGTTGTTATAGAATCCTGCCTGAAGGAAAAATACCTTGCATCCCTGATGAATTTTTACCGTCATCTCGGTTACAGGTATGTAAAATCCGACAAGATTAAGGCATTAACTTTGGCGGAGCAACAGCAAGTACGCGATGGTACCTCAATCATTTGCGGGCAAACATACGTAAAGTGAATATCCGCGAATAAACCTTCGGAAGAAGGCACAAATGGACGTTTATCAACAAATCTTTTTCAGCACCCTCGCCCTGGCTTTCGGGATGTTGCATGGTATCCTCTATTTTTATAACCGCCGCTTGCGCAGCAATCTGTATTTCGCAATTTTTGCCGTGCTTTATGCTGCGAATGTCTTTCTGGATTTTCAATCCATTCTCTCCGATACCAGCAACGATCATTTATTTTACCTTCGCTGGCACCGGGCAGTGATTCCCTTCGTGATGATCTCTGCGCTCCTTTTTATCTATTCCTTACTGGAATTACCCACACCGCGACATTTTTGGATCATCGCAACAGCATTGATCTTAGCCGGGGCATACGCAGTAATCGATCCGGATAGAAACTATTTTTTTCTGCAAATTCTCTTCATTGTGGTATTGATCGAAATAGTGCACTACCTGCTGAAAGGCGTTCGCTCGCAACAAGCAGGCATATGGATTATCTTTGTCGGAATGATAATTAACTTTACTTTTGCAATTTATGACTGGTTGGTAGATTTTAATGTTATAGAGATGATTGCCGGTATACACAACGGCTCGGTCTGGGGATTTATCGGTTTGATTTTTTCCACGTCGATTTATCTCTCCCAGGATTTTGCCCGCACTAATGAACGAATGCTCAGCCGGGAACGGGAGAATACAGACCTGGAGCTCAAACGGAAGCTGCTGGCCGCAGAAGATGCCCGTAAGTCGAAAGAGTTGGAAGATGCCCGCAAATTGCAGCTTTCCATGCTGCCTCACTGTCTGAACGATATCCCCGGTTACGATATTTGCTTTCATATGAAACCGGCCTCGGAAGTCGGGGGCGACTACTACGATTACCATGTTCATGAAGATGGCACATTGACCATCGCCGTCGGCGATGCCACCGGGCATGGCATGAAGGCAGGTATTATGGTCTCGATCATCAAGAGCCTGTTTATTGCGCTTGGCCGGGATAGTGAAGTTCTCAACTTTTTTCAGCAGAGCACCGAAACGATTAAACAGATGGGCCTAAAGCAAATCTACATGGCACTGATGATGTTGCGCATCAAGGACAATAAACTCTGCAGTTCCGCCGCCGGCATGCCCCCCTTCTATATATATCGGGCGCAGACCGACACCGTCGAAGCGGTCACCATCAAAGGAATGCCCTTGGGGGCATTCAATGATTTTCCCTACAAAACATTTGAAACCGAACTTGCTCCCGGAGATGCGCTGCTGATAATGTCCGACGGTTTGCAGGAGTTATTCAATGAAGCCGGCGAAATGCTCGATGAAACACGCATCCGCGAGACCTTTCAGGCTGCGGCGGCTAAAAAACCGGCTGGTGATATTGTCCGCGACCTGATTCAGCTGGGCGAAGATTGGCGGCAAACACGAAGCCCGGATGATGATGTTACCCTGGTTGTTGTGAAGATGAGCAGATGAGCAAATGAACAATGGGCAAATGGGCAAATGGGCAAATGGGCAAATTTACAATCTGCAGATTTGCCCATTTGTAAATTAATTACCGCATCAACAGCATTTTTCGGGTGACGGTATATTCCGTGGTTTGCATCTGGTAAAAATATACCCCGGAAGCATGCGTGCCCGCCTCCCAGCGGGTTTGATAAACACCGGGTGCAGTGACCTCATCCCGAAGCACCGCGACTCGTTCTCCGAGCACATTGTAAATGGATATGCGGACATGGGCCGTCTGCGGCACGGCGTATTCAATTGTCGTGGACGGATTAAAGGGATTGGGATAGTTTTGCTTCAAAGCAAATTTTTCCGGCAGCTGTGGACGGTTTTCGTCCGGCGTAATATCTGTGATCACCCCATAAGTAACTTCCAGGGACCAGGCGTCTATTCGCCCGGTGTTATTCAGCCCCTGGTCAAAAATTTCCAGCACCCACTCCCCTTCCGGATTCACCCCGTTAAATTGCGCCAGCGGTTGATAGGGCAAAAATAATCCACTGTATGGCGGGGAACCACTCGATAAAGGCGTCGTAGCGGAATCGTCCAGAACGGTGCCGATAAAATTATCGCCATCGCTGCCGATTTGATAAACCAAAGTATCGGTTACCCCTTCGTGCACCAGGGTAATTTCCAGATCATCGACATTATCATGCAACAGCGTATCGATGCTGACATTGACATCGAGTACCTCATAGTCGGTATCCGGGAAAAAGGAAATTCGGATAGGCACGCGTAAGCGTGTTAGAGAAAATATCGGCAAACGCAGGCGGGTTCTTCTTTTTATCACAACTCGTTTAACAGTATATTCATCCGCGCCGATGTCTGGAGTGGAGGCATTGCGGGTGTGCCCGTCGATATCATCCGCAACTTCACTAATCGGAGTGCCACTGTTGCTGGCAACGCTACTACCTCTCAAATGTAAATCACTATCGCTGACAAAACCTGGTATCCCGGAAACCGAGTTGCTTTCCATCCCGCTGGCAGTCTGTAAATCTCCCAGGGTCAACTGCGCGCCATCCCAAATTGCCAGAGTATCGCCGCTGGTGTAAAGATTGTTGTAATCCAGGGAAGTGAACGCACTTGTGTTACTAACATTATAAACTTGTCCGCCCTCTTTGTTTGCAAAGATATTGTTCTGCATCCGGATATCCGACACCTCAGCTGTGCTCCCTAACGCCCAGGAACTGCGGGTATTGATACCGGTGACATGAACGCTGTTATGATAAAAATCTAATTGGGAAGCGCCTTCCAGGAAATCTTGCCCAATAATAATGCCGATGCCATCCAGGGCGCTGTCTCCATGCACATGAACAAAATTATTGGCAATGAGCCCCCGTTCCGTGCCGCCATCACAATCAATAAGATAAATCCCCCGGCTATGCCCGCTGGTAAAAACACTGATGCGGTTTTTTGTTATTTCCAAGCGATTATCGCAATTCGTAAGCAACATACCAAATGCGTTGCCGGAAAAGGGATTATCCGGGGTATCCACCACTGCAATCGTGTTGCCGGAAATCAACGGACTGTCGTGATTTTCAAGATAAAGGTTAAATACAAAATCGGAATTAATCCGGTTATTTTTTATCTGGTTCGCCCGCATCAGGGTAGAATCATCCACACCCTTCATATAAATACCACCATTCGTCATGGTGTTGCCATCAATAACATTGCTATCCGCGGACACTTCTGTCGCCCAAATAATATACCTGCTCGGTTCGATACTCATTACGTTATTGATAAATTTGTTACCATCCGCATCTCCCGCCAAACGGACAACAGACAGGGCAAAATGCGCGTTGATGACATTCATGGTCATATTTTTAAATATGATATGATCGGCACCTTCGAGGTGAATCAATTCGCCACTGGTATTCAAAGCATTGTAATCGAATACAACATCTTCTTGGTTTCCGGATGCGGACTGAAATGTAATAGTATTCGCCGCACTGGCACCGGCAATCTCCCGGATATAGAGTTTTTCTGTATAGACACCGTTCTCCACATTAAAAATGACCGGCCCGCTGACACAGCGTAAGTGCAAATCTTCAATCGCATCATTAAAAGTGAGGTATTCACCGCTGCTCCCAATGCTATAGGTGCCGGAGAGCCCCACCTCGGACGGTAGAAATTCATCGGCGCCGATATCCGGTGTACTGGGATCGCGGGGGTCGCCATCAACATCGACGGTAATTTCCGGAATCGGTATACCGGCGCCGTCCAGCGCAGCGGCAGCGACATGCAGATCATCCGGAGCCAGATAGCAGGGCGGGGTGGATAACGAGTGCAAATCACCGCCGGTTAACACTCGAAGGGAATCGAGATTTGGCACAGCAGTCCCTCCGATAGTGGCCAATTGTGCACTGGCACTGTAATAGTTATTATAATCTGCTTCGATATTCGTCGAATTAAATAAAACACCAAAGGCGACGCCCCCGGCAGTAGTAGAAAAAATATTATTTTTCAACACTAAATCATCACAATTGACGCTAACATTAAATGCCGAGCCGGAGCCGGTCACCGGCGGCTTTGGTTTTCGGTAATTCGCTAAATTGACGGTGTTATAAAAAAAATCAAGATTCGTACATCTACTGATAGATGCGCCGAACGCCGCCCAGGAGCTATCCCCGGCAAATACATTAATAAAGTTGTTGGCAATCAATCCCCGGCTACTATCGCCATCACAATCACTCATGGCCAGGCCGATAGTCGTTAAAGTGCCAGATGCCTGATCGATAAGTAGCTGGTTACCAACCAGTCGCAAGGCGTTATCACAATTTGAGAGGATTATCGGGAAAGCACTGCTCGGCTGGGTTTTGCTGATATTGTTTCCTTCGATTACCGGCGCATCAAGATCTTCACACCCGATAGCGTTATGGAACGGTTCATTAAATGTGTTCCCTTTAATCTCTGCACCACTGGATAGTGTGCTGTCATTAACACCAATTAATCGCACTGCCACGCCGCCGAGATTGAATTCATTATTCAATACTCGAATATCATTCCCCCTTAAAGAAATGATACTGTTATTGGTAGAAAAAGCGATTGCATCGTCAGTGCCATTCAGAATACAATCTTCGATACTAACATTATCACTATTCCGTAAATAGAAAATATTGTTCCGGTCATAATTGCTATCGATGACGTTGAAAGTAAGATGACGAAAATGAATGTTCTCGGTGCTGTCTACCAACACCATTTGCAGATGCTCGAAAGTTTGTTGGAAGGTAATATTGACATCGGCAGCATCCCCGCTCTGCGATTCAAAAGTGACCGGATTATCGGGACCATGCCCGGGAAAATCATGGATTTCGAAGATTTCGCTATAATCGCCGGGAAGCACCTGAAAAGTAACCGGACCGAAGACACCGTAAGTATTTAAAATATTGGCCGCGTTATTGAAGCTATTAAAATCCCCTCCGCTCCCGATGGTGTAAATACCCTGCAAGGCACCGATTGGGGTGTTAAATGCGAAGGTATCCGCTGGCACGATAAAAATGTCATCACTGGCGGAAACCGTCCATTGATAACTACGCAACGGTTCCAGCCCTACCGGTTGATAGCTGAATGTGGTACTGCTAATATCGTTGAAAGTCGTATCCACGGCAGGTCCCCAAATACGCAAGGCATAATCAATCGCGTCACCATCCGGGTCGATCGCTTCGCTCCATTGGAAATTGATCGGATCGTCGAAATTACTCAGGGTAGTACCATTGGCGGGTGCCTGCAATTGCGGTGCGGAGGGAGGGCGGTTTCCGCCATCATGGGTAATTTCCAGGTAGGCCCGGTTTACGCCGTAAATCACCTGGGCTTCATATCCTCCCGGCAGATTAATATTATCGAATGTGCCATTGCGGCTGTTGTAGGTAACAAAGGTAAAGGTGTCGCCGATTGCCGGCACAAAATTATTGATAAAGCTGACGTTCAGGTTATTATTGAAAAAAGCGTTGCCGGAAGAGGTCAGGCGGTCGTATTCACTGCCCGGCGCATACCCTCCCAACTCTATATCCATATTAGCGCTGGGAAACATCAGAAAGTCTCCGACAAAATTCAGGATTCCCGGGGAAAGACCGGGAGCGATAGTACCATAATTGGTAAAAACATCACTGTTTTTTTGAAACGTAGCGCTTCCCTGAATCACTCCGCTGGTATCGTTGAGCATCAAATCACTACTGCGCAGAATGGCTGCTTCCGCGGAAATAATCCCGGTATTGATAAGATCCGCACTGATATTAGTTGTTGCGGTTCCGGCTGTTTTTTTCATGGTCCCGCTGTTGATTACCGAACCGAGACTCCCCATCGTATTATCGGTACGAATATCGAATACACCTTCGTTAATAAAGCGGGCACCGCCACCATCCATCGAGATGCTTGTCCCCGTCCACGTGCAAGTGGCTTGGTTTACCAAGGGGCGCCGCAAGTTCTTCCCGAAATTACTGCTGATTGTGAAGGTAGCTGTCGCCCCGACAGTCACCGTATCACTGCCGGTAATCGTCCCGGATTGCCAATTAAAGATGCCGTTCACTGCAATTGGTCCGCTCCCCTGGATGGTGCCCCCGAGAAATTGGAAGTTGAGAGTTACCGGAAAATTTAACCCGGCACCATTGATGTTTATGGTTCCACCGCTGATCTCGAAAATGCCCTCACCGGTAAGGGTGTTGCCATCAAAAGTGTGAGTACTGCCGCTCATCTTGTATTTCGCAGCGCTTCTGATATCGTAGCTGCCGGAACCGCTGCTCTCATCGGAGGGCCGCAGGGTGCCAGTTTCCACCTGTATTTCGCCGTTATTGATCAAATCCGCACTGATCGTCGTTTCCCCGCTGCCAACCGACTTCTTCAGCGTGCCGTTGTTGATTACCAATCCCAGACTTCCTATCGTCTGATCGGTCTGGATATCAAAGAGAGATTCATTGATAAAACGGCCCGCGGCATTGTCCATCGAGATGCTTGTCCCCGTCCAGACACAGGTCGTGTGATTCACCAGCGGACGGCGTAGCGTCTTCCCAAATGGCCCGCTGATCGTAAAGGTCGCGGTCGCATTCACCCGCACGGTGTCGCTACCGGTTAAGGTCCCCGATTGCCAACTGAAAATGCCATTGATATCGATTGGACCATCGCCCTGGATCGTTCCCCCGAGAAACGGAAAGTTGATACTCTCCGGAAAAATCAAACCGGCGCCATTAATGTTTATCACCCCACCGACGACTTCGAAGGTGCCATCACCAGCAAGGGTGTTGCCATCAAAAGTATGAGTGCCGCCATTCAATTTGTATTTCGCAGCGCTGCTGATATCGTAGCTGCCGGGACCGCTGCTCACATCGGAGGGACGCAGGGTGCCGGCTTCCACCTGCACTTCACCGTTATTTATCAAATCTGCACTGATCGTCGTTTCCCCACTGCCAACCGACTTCTTCAGCGTGCCGTTGTTGATTACCAACCCCAGGCTACCTATCGCCTGATCGGTCTGAATATCAAAGAGAGACTCATTGATAAAACGGCCCGCGGCATTGTCCATTGAGATGGATGTTCCTGTCCAGATACAAGTGCTATGGTTCACCAAAGGGCGGCGCAAGGTCTTCCCAAAGGGCCCGCTGATCGTGAAGGTCGCGGTTGCATTCACCCGCACGCTGTCGCTGCCGGTCAAGGTCCCCGATTGCCAACTGAAAATGCCATTGATATCGATCGGGCCATCGCCCTGGATCGTGCCACCGAGAAACGGAAAGTTGATACTCTCCGGAAAGATCAATCCGGCGCCATTAATGTTTATCGTCCCACCGACAATCTCGAAGGTGCCATCACCAGTGAGGGTGTTGCCATCAAAGGTGTGGGTGCCGCCATTCAACTGGTATTTCGCAGCGCTGCTGATATCGTAGCTACCGGGACCGCTGCTCACATCGGAGGGACGCAGGGTACCGGTTTCCACCTGCACTTCGCCGTTGTTGATGAAATCCGCACTGATGGTTGTTTCTGCGGTTCCTACAGACTTCTTCAGCGTGCCGTTGTTGATTACCAACCCCAGACTTCCTATCGCCTGATCGGTCTGAATATCAAAGAGCGACTCATTGATAAAACGAGCCGCGGCAATATCCATCGAGATGCTCGTCCCCGTCCAGATACAGGAGGTATGATTCACCAGCGGACGGCGTAACGTTTTCCCAAAGGGCCCGCTGATCGTAAAGGTCGCGGTTGCATTCACCCGCACTGTATCGCTGCCGGTCAAGGTCCCCGATTGCCAGCTGAAAATGCCATTGATATCGATTGGACCATCGCCCTGGATCGTGCCACCGAGAAACGGAAAGTTGATACTCACCGGTAAGATCAATCCGGCGCCATTAATGTTTATCGTCCCACCGACTATCTCGAAGGTACCATCACCAGTGAGGGTGTTGCCATCAAAGGTGTGGGTGCCGCCATTCAACTGGTATTTCGCAGCGCTGCTGATGTCGTAGCTGCCGGGACCGCTGCTCACATCGGAGGGGCGCAGGGTGCCGGTTTCCACCTGCACTTCTCCGTTGTTGATGAAATCCGCACTAATGGTTGTTTCTGCTGTGCCAACCGACTTCTTCAACGTGCCATTGTTGATCACTTGCCCCAGACTACCTATCGCCTGATCGGTCTGAATATCAAAGAGCGACTCATTGATAAAACGAGCCGCGGCAATATCCATCGAGATGCTTGTCCCCGTCCAGACACAGGTGCTGTAATTCACCAGCGGACGGCGCAAGGTCTTCCCAAAGGGCCCGCTGATCGTAAAGGTCGAGGTCGCATTCACCCGCACGGTGTCGCTACCGGTCAAGGTCCCCGATTGCCAACTGAAAATACCATTGACATCGATCGGGCCATCGCCCTGGATCGTTCCACCGAGAAACGGAAAGTTGATACTCTCCGGAAAGATCAAACCGGCGCCATTAATGTTTATCGTCCCACCGACGACTTCGAAGGTGCCATCACCAGCAAGGGTGTTGCCATCAAAAGTATGAGTGCCGCCATTCAACTGGTATTTCGCCCCGCTGCTGATATCGTAGCTGCCGGGACCGCTGCTCACATCGGAGGGACGCAGGGTGCCGGCTTCCACCTGCACTTCACCATTGTTGATGAAATCCGCACTAATGGTTGTTTCTGCCGTTCCAGCCGACTTCTTCAGCGTGCCATTGTTGATCACCTGACCCAGGCTCCCCATCGACTGATCGGTACGGATATCGAAGAGATTCTCATTGATAAAACGACCCGCACTATTGTCCATTGAGATGGATGTCCCCGTCCAGATGCAGGTGGTATGGTTCACCAACGGGCGGCGCAAGGTCTTTCCAAAAGGTCCGCTAATTGTAAAGGCAGCGCCGGCGAGGACAGTCGTTGTATCGGCCTCCAGCGTCCCGGATTGCCAAGCGAAAATGTCATTTATGGTTAATTGCTCGCCACCTATGATACGCCCACCAAGAAATCGTAATTGCGCCACAGTCACATCACTATCCACCGTTACGGTACCGGAGCTAATAATGGCGGTATCACTACTGGCCGGCACCCCATTGGGCGTCCACTGGCTGGCATCCGTCCAATTTGCACTCCCCCCATTCCAGCTGAAACTGGTTTGAGCATAGAGGGTATTTAAAATTATCATCGAAAAAATAAACAGAGGGAGGATAATACGTTTACGCCAAGGGGACATCTGTCATCTCCTGTTTGCTGATGCAAAATATGTAAATCGTATAGGCCTGCCGATATGCGAATTCACTTCTCAGCAGTTTGCTAAATATTTATCGAAATTAGCAAAGTTAAAATCCGTCTAAAAAATGCGCTTGTGAATGTCGTTTCCGTAGAATGCGGTATTTGCCGTAGAACGAATCTAATATATCATCTTTTTCTCACAAATACCAATGCTTGAAGCTGCTCCCTGTAATCCGCAAGTATTAAAGATTTTTTCAGATTCACGCCCCTCTCTCAAAAAGTAAGCTGCCTTCCAGAAACACTTTCACAATTTTCGTATATATTGCCGGGTAGATAAAACGCCATCTAAATATCATAAAGAGCATTTTAGTTGCTCATTTTGTTAATCCATTTCATTTTCAATGCCAGATAAGAGATATTTTCTTTCTTTATGTAGCGGCACAACCATTTTCAGTGAATGAAAGCAGAAGAACATGCGAAACCTCTTTTTATTCTTTTTCTCAATAATCCTGCTCTTTTCCTGCTCGGAAAGTAAGGTGGTCAAAATTGCCGGCTCCAGCACGGTGCTCCCGGTTATTTCGCAAGCAGCAGAACAGTTTCGACTGAAGCATCCGAATATTCGGATTATTGTTAATGCCGGCGGGTCCGGTGTTGGCGTTAACCAGATTGGTGAAGGTAAACTGGATATCGGGATGATCTCCCGGGAGCTAGCACAATCCGAAATCGATCGCTATCCGAACACTGCTTTTCAAACCCATGACATTGGCCGCGATGCCGTTGTGCCGGTAGTTTCTTCGGAAATCTATGATGCCGGTATTCAGGCATTAACGCTGGCGCAGATTGGCGATATCTACAAAGGTGATATTCGCAACTGGCAGGCATTATCCGGGCCGGATCGGGAGATTCTGGTGCTGGATAAAGAAAGTAGCCGCGGTACCCGCCATGTATTTATGTCAGCAGTTTTTAATGACAAAAATGCCGCAGCGCCGGGAGCGGATCTGGTATTGGGCAGTAATAACGAAGAGCAAACCGCGATCGTACAAAGCGACGGTGCCATTGGTATGCTTTCTCATGCCTGGTTTAATGCAGATGTAAAGGGCCTGTCAATAATACTGGCGGACAACAAAGCCATCTCCCCGACCCTGGAAAATATCCGCAGCAGTGCATTCCCAATCGTCCGCGCGTTAAGTCTGGTCACCAATGGCCAGCCCGAGGGTGATGTAAAACTATTTATCGATTTCTTGCTGAGCGATACCGGGCAACAGATCGTGGAAGACAATGGTTATGTCCGCATCCGCTAGAGTCGGTAAAAGCTATGTATTTATGAGTATTATCATCAGCACAGCGATCATCCTGCTGATCTTAACCTTTCTACTCATTAACAGCTGGCAAGCCATCAGTGAAATTGGCTGGGGTGTTTTCTCCAGTGAGTGGCATCCCGCCGCCGGTAAGTTCGGCATACTGGCGATGATCTACGGTTCGGTTGCGGTAATGATTATCGCCCTGACCATCGCGATACCGCTGGGCATAATGACAGCGGTTTTCACTGCGGAAGTGCTCCCGGCAAAATATCGTTTTTATGTGAAATCCATGCTGGAATTGCTCGCCGGTATCCCCTCGATCATTTATGGTTTGATTGGCATCGTTTTCCTCAGCGTCTGGATCGAGGATTTCTTTGCACTGCAATCTGGTCGAACGATTCTTGCCGGCGGCATTCTGCTGGCGATCATGGTGCTGCCAACGGTGATTACACTCAGTGATGATGCGCTGCACAATGTGCCGGCAAAATACCGGGAAGCTGCCCGCGGACTGGGTCTCTATCCCTACGAGGTGCTGAAAAGTGCGGTCCTGCCTCACGCGGTCAACGATATCGCCGGTGCGCTCTTATTAGCGTTGGGAAGAGTACTGGGAGAGACGATGGCGGTAATGCTGGTGATCGGCAGTATCGACCGGATACCGGTGCCTTTTCTCAACACACTGCTCCCTGGCCAGACAATCACTTCCAAGCTGGGACGGGAAATTGCCGAAACCGCTTTTGGCTCTTTGGAATTTAGTGCCTTGATCTTTATGGGCTTGCTGTTGCTGGTATTTGTTTTAGCATTTACGATCCTCGCGCAAACATTTTTTTATCAACCGGAGCAGCGCTTATATGAGTAGGCAATTACGCAATAGACTGTTTCTCCTGGTTAGTAGTGGCGCTGTACTGCTCTGCACAGCGATTTTGCTCTTTCTATTTTCGGTGATTACCTGGAACGGCATCAACGCTCTCAGTCCATCTTTTTTACTAACCGCATCGCGCAGCTTTGGGGCCGAAGGTGGCATTTTTTACCAGATACTCGGCAGTCTGCTTATGGTGCTTACTGCAGCGCTGATTTGCCTGCCATTGGCGCTCGGTGCTGCCATCTACAAAAGTGAATATCTGAAAAACGCCCGATTGCAGAAAGCTTCAGCTATTTTGATTTATGGCTTAAACGGCATCCCTTCAGTTATCTTCGGCATATTTGGATTGATCCTTTTTGTCAACATCCTCAATACCGGCATCTCCTGGTTTGTTGGGGCAATCATTCTGGCAATAATGATGTTACCAACGGTCGTCCTCGCCACTTTTCAGGCGATGAATAGTATTCCGGAAATCTATCGGGAAAGCGCCCGTGCATTGGGACTGAATCATTGGCAAGTGGTTACCGGCGTTTTACTTCCGCAGGGATTTGCCGGCGCCATCACCGGGCTGCTGCTTGGCCTGGCCCGGGCAATCGGCGAAACGGCTCCGATTATGTTCATTGCTACCGCTTTTTCCGGCATCGAAATACCCCATGCCCTCAACGAACCGGTGACCGCACTCCCCACACACATCCTCGCCCTTGCACAGCAGGCGACCGATCCCCGTGCTTTACAAAATGCCTGGGGCGCGAGTTTTGTCCTGATCGGTCTGGTCACTCTTTTTAGCATAACGGGTTTAATTAGTCGAACAAAATTTAAAACTGTGAGTCAACGATGAATGCAACTGCACCTCTAAAAATTTACCAACCGGAAGCAACGTCAGCGATTGAAATGCGCGACTTCAATGCCTGGTTCGCGGAAGCGCATATTTTGCGAGATATTCGCCTCTCTTTTCGGGAAAATCGCATCACCTGCCTGGTAGGCCCTTCCGGTAGCGGCAAATCGACCTTGATTCGCAGTATTAACCGCATCAATGATGATGTTGGCAATTACAATTGCTCCGGGGAGATACGGCTCAGCAATCAGAACATTCTTGCTAGTGGCAATGACGTGGCCAAATTACGCACCCGGGTAGGAATGGTTTTCCAAAAACCCTGCGTTTTTCCGACCACTATTGCCGGAAATGTCCTCTTCGGTATTCGTCACTTGCAAAAGCTATCCCGTCCGGAGAAACAAACGATAGTCGAAGAAAATTTGAAAGCAGCCGCCTTATGGAAAGAGGTAAAGCACCGTCTGCAGGATAAAGCCAGCTCGCTCTCGCTCGGCCAGCAGCAGCGCCTCTGCATCGCCCGCACGCTGGCGGTAAAACCGGAAATTATTCTGTTCGACGAACCGACCGCATCTCTGGATCCGCTATCTTCCCGGGCAATCGAAGATCTGATGCTTTCCCTGAAAGAAAAATACACCATCGTTTTTGTCTCTCACAATATTCAGCAGGCGCGCCGGGTTGCGGACGATCTTGCCTTCCTCTGCGCTGGCAAATTAATCGAATACGGCAGCAGCCAGCAGCTTTTTAGCAATCCCACTCAGGAAAAAACCCGGAAATACCTGAACGAAGAATTCTGCGACTGTTAAGGGCAAAATCGGAATGCGGAATGGCGAATGCGGAATTACGAATGCGGAATGCGGAATGGCGAATGCGGAATGTTGTCCAGCTGAAGATTAATTCCGCATTCCGCATTCCCAATTCCGCATTCATATTTCAATACCCTTTCATTCTTTAAATCCTTAAATTCTTTTCGTAAAAGCAGTCATTATAAATCAACCTTCCCAACCCGGGAAAAGGAGTGTCGCGATGATCTGGAATCCTGCCATTGAGACGATGCCCCGGGGCGAACTGGAACAACTGCAGAATCAGCGGCTGACGCAATTAGTGAATCGGCTTTATGAAAACGTTCCCTTCTATCGGCATCTGCTCGATTCTCATCATGTTTCTCCTTCCGCTTTTCGTGGCTTGCAAGATCTTTCTAATCTACCTTTCACCCGCAAAAATGATTTACGCGAAAACTATCCCTTCAAACTGTTTGCCGTTCCCAGAGAAAATGTGGTTCGTGTCCATGCCTCTTCCGGCACAACCGGCAAGCCGACGGTTGTTGGCTACACCCGGAAGGATATCGACACCTGGGCGGAACTTTGTGCCCGTTGCCTTGCCCTAAGCGGTGCGCAACCGGGGCAGATGTTCCAGAATGCCTATGGCTATGGTCTATTCACCGGCGGACTGGGCATGCATTATGGTGGCGAAAAAATGGGGCTCACCGTCGTTCCGGTATCCGGTGGTAATACCGCCCGGCAGATGTTGCTGTTGCAGGATTTTGGCACGGAAGTGCTTTCCTGCACACCGTCCTATGCCCTCACTCTCGCCGATGCACTTCAGGAAGCCGGCATTCCCCGAAGCTCATTAAAGCTGCAAACCCTCATCCTCGGCGCGGAACCATGGACGGAAGCAATGCGCCAGGAAATTGAGCAACGCCTGCAGGTCGATGCCGTGAACATTTATGGCTTGAGTGAAATCATCGGGCCGGGTGTATCTAACGAATGTGTCGAGGCTAAAAACGGCTCGCATATTATGGAAGATCATTTTATTCCGGAAATCATTGATCCGGAAAGCGGTCAAGTTCTGCCAGAAGGTGAAATTGGCGAGTTGGTATTTACGACCTTAACCAAGGAAGCTTTTCCGTTAATTCGCTATCGAACCGGCGATCTGACTTCGCTGAATTATGAGAAATGCGTCTGTGGGCGCACTCATGCCCGTATGTCCCGGGTGATTGGTCGCAGTGACGATATGCTCATCATTCGTGGGGTGAATGTTTTTCCCTCGCAGATCGAAGAAGCACTAACCGGAATTGCTAATATTACCCCGCATCATCAAATCGTGGTCACCCGAAGAGATCGGCTGGATACCCTGACGGTATTCGTTGAAACGACGGAAGATTTTTATCGGGCCATTGAAAATTCAGATGATCAAAACCCGGCGATTCAGCGATTAAGCAAGGAGATTCATCAAAAGATACATGATATTCTCGGGATCAATGTCCGGGTAGAAATTCGCCCACCGAAATCGCTGCCGCGCAGCGAAGGTGGCAAATTGAATCGCCTGGTAGATCAACGCGAGTTAAATTAGAATTCATCAGAAAATGTATTTCCCGGGCGAAGATTTTGGGGAATACATTTTCTTTGCGTACCTTTGTGGATCATTCAAAAATGAAAGGGAATCGATGACCGGTTTCTTCCGCAAAGGATTATGTTTTCTTGCAGCATTATCATTATTGGCAATATCCGGATGCACAAACAATGCAGACCAGGCTTCCCCGCCGCCCAATATTCTATTTATATCTATCGATGATCTGAACGATTGGGTAGAACCGCTCGGTGGGCATCCGCAAGCAAAAACGCCAGCGTTCTCCCGCTTCAGCCAGGAAGCGGTTAATTTCACCAAGAACTATTGCGCTTCCCCGGGTTGTAACCCTTCCCGCTCCGCGATGATGACCGGTATCCACACCTATACCGCCGGAATGTATTCCAATTATCAGGACTGGCGAAAGGCTTTTACCGATTATAAAACTATTGGCGAATATTTCCGGGAGAACGGTTATTACTCCGCCGGCGCAGGCAAGATTTTCCACTACGATCAAACCGCACCGGAATGCTGGGACGATTACTATCCGGCGATGGACAAACCGATGCCGGATTATTTTTATCCGAAGCCGGACACGACTGTTAATATGCCGATTTTCAAAAATATGTACCGGGATTTTGACTGGGCGGCAATCGATATTCCCGACGAAGAAACCGGCGATTATAAATCGGTGAAATGGATATCCGATCAGCTGCAAAAGGATCATGAGAAGCCATTCTTCCTTGCCTGCGGTATTTACCGTCCCCATGTGCCCTGGTACGTGCCGAAAAAATATTTTGACATGTTCCCCCTGGAATCTGTCCAGCTACCAAAGTTAAAAGCAAACGATACGGATGATCTCAGCGAACGCGCTATGGCGATCACCCGCCGTGGTGGTAATTACCATAAGCATATTGTTGAAGCAGGCCAGTGGCAAAAGGCTGTGCAGGGCTATCTCGCCTCGACGACTTATGCCGATGCGATGCTGGGCAAACTTCTCGATGATCTGGAAAAAAGTCCTTATGCTGATAATACCATCGTCGTGGTTTGGTCCGACCATGGTTGGCAGCTTGGCGAGAAAAACCATTGGCGGAAGTTTGCCCTCTGGGATAATCTCGCCCGTACAGTGTTGATGATCAAAGTGCCGGAAGGCATCAAGGGATTGCCAGAGGGATCTCTGCCGGGAGCGCGCGTCGAACGGGTGACTTCCCTGATGGATATTTATCCGACGCTTGTCGAATTGGCCGGTTTACCATCCCGCCCGGAGCTGGACGGGCGCAGTCTGCTGCCGCTGTTGACCAATCCGAAAACAGAATGGCCCTATCCGGCAATAACGACGTATGATATTACGGAATTTTCCATTCGTACCGAAGACTGGCGCTATATTCGCTATCTTGATGGCAGTGAGGAATTATACGATCATCGCAGTGATCCGGAAGAATGGGAAAACCTCGCGAACAATCCCGCTTACCAGGAAAAACTGACGGAAATGCGCAGTTACATTCCGGCAAACCCGGCACCATTGCGCAAAGAAACCCTTATTCCATTAATGCCGCATCATTTTCCGCCATATACCAGCAAGGAAGATTATCAGCAGCGAAAGCATTTGGAGTGAAGATAGGCCTAAGGCGTTAGGTTTTAGGCCTATGGCCTAATGGTCCAGGCTTTAGGTTGTTAGGCTTTAGGCCTATGGTCTAATGGCCTACGGCCTTAGGCCTATCTTTTCATTCAACTTTGATACCCAGTGGTTTTAGGAAAATTAAAACTTCCGGGAGGGAGAATTTTGCATTTGCCAGTTTGTTTTCCCAGGGATCCATTGCGTAATTTTTCGCTTCCAGAAAATTGCAGCCGCTCAAGTCGGTTTGCTGGAAAATACTGCCCTTTAGATCTGAACCGCTAAAGTCTGCCCCGGCAAGTTCACTTTTCACAAAATCGCAATCATTAATCTGGCACTCATTGAAATTGGTATCCGGTAATTGCAGTTCGGAAAAATCGCACATTAGAATCTGGCAACGGGTAAAGCCAAGTGCGATAACGAAGGTTTTGCAGCGATTAAAAGGAATACCCTGCAGCTTACTGTCAAGAAATATCCCTTCGTTGAAGGTCACCTGATCTACCCGGGTATTGCTGAAATTACAATTTTCAAATTCACAATCGAGAAATTGGCAGTCGGTTAGGTCGCTGCCGCTAAAATCGCAATTACTGAAGCGGCAATCGTAAAAACGGGTGTTATTGAGGGATTTGTCACTGCAATCGAGGGCGTCGAAGGATTCGTCGGTATATTCCCCTCCGGGTACAATTCCTTTTGTTTTCTTTGCCACGATTCCCCCTTAAACCCTCATTTTTAAACCACAGCTTGCACTGATTAGCACGGATGATAATTGATTGTATTCAAAATTAAAGCCATCGTTTTTATTATCCGTGAGCATCCGTGACGATCAGTGGCTAAGTCCGGACAATCTTTTTAACGCTTCATTTTTTTTACGCTATTCACCAGTTGGCCTATTACATAATCAACTTCTTCCCGGGTGGTGTTTTTGCCAAGACTGATTCGTAATGCGGATTCGGCCTGTTTTTGCGGCAATCCCATTGCAGTCAATACGTGAGAAGCGTTTACCTTGCCGGAATTGCAGGCGGATCCACCGGAAACAGCGATCCCACTCATATCCAGACTGAGCAATAACAGATCGCGATGGCAGCCGGGAAAAGATACGTTCAAGGTCGTATACAGTCGCTGCTCCGGATGTCCGTTCAGCTTGAGTTCCGGAATTTCTTCTGCCAGTCGACTTTGCAGATAATCCCGCAATTCACCAATTTGAGCAGCCAGGGTAACGCGATTATTCCCCATCACGGTTGCAGCTTCCCCAAATCCAACGATGCCGGGCAAATTCTCGGTGCCGGCCCGGCGATTATTTTCCTGCCCGCCCCCGCAGATATGCTTTTCCAGGGGTGTGTCCCGACGAATATAAAGCGCGCCGATTCCCTTCGGGCCGTAGATTTTGTGGGCGGACATGCTCATCAAATGCAGACCGGCTTTCTCTACATCAATATCGAGCTTGGTAAAACTCTGCACGCAATCACTGTGAAAAACGATGTTATGCTCCCGGGCAATCTTCCCATATTCTTCGATAGGGTTGATTGTGCCGACTTCGTTGTTCCCATGCATAATGCTGATGAGAATTGTTTCCGGACGAATAGCGGCGGCTACTTTTTCCGGCGATATCATGCCATACTCATCCGGGGCAAGAAAAGTGGTTTCAAATCCTTCCTTTTCCAGGGATTTGCAGGTGTTGATAACCGCTTTATGTTCGATCATACTGGTGATGATGTGATTGCCGCGGGATTTTAACTGGTAGGCGGTGCCACGAATGGCAAGATTGTTTGCTTCTGTCCCTCCGCTCATGAAACATATTTCACTCTCCCGAGCGTTGAGGAGATTGGCAATCGTTGCGCGGGATTTATCCATTGCCATCCGCGCTTCCCGCCCGTATTGGTGCAGGCTGGACGGATTTCCATATACTTTTGTCAGGTAAGGCATCATTGCCTCAAGCACCCGGGGATCCACCGGAGTGGTCGCATTGTAATCCATGTATACTGAAGTCATAGGCTTCTCCCGCATCGTTTTCTTCAGGCAACAGCGCCGTTAATTTAAAATGTAAATGGCGGTTTATTTTGATGCAAGTGTTGAGTGAAAATTGTAGCGCGTGATGCAAAGCGTAGATGATATTGCCAATAACCAATACTGGCAAGGGTTTCACTACAGTTTACCAGTCTCACAAATAGTCCCTGGAGATTAAGAGGAATTTAAATTCTATGCCGGAGGTTTTTGCATCAGGTAAAAAACATAGCCGTAATTATCACTATATTCGCGAAACAGCGCAATTTCCCTCAGCTCATTTTCAAGGAAATCTCTGCTCTCCGAAGCCTCAGTATATTCCGCCAGCAGCTCCTGACATCTCTTTTCCATCGGATGATAAAACTCGTTCCACCAATCGCTAACCGGCAGTGGAAAATGGCCGACCGGTAAAAGATCGACGCTTTCAATTTTTTCAATATTTTCATTGATGCCGGCAATTTTCGGGTAAGCGGCCTGCCAAAAAGAGAAAATTTCTTCCGGCCGTTCATCTGTTAACCAGGAGATTTCCGTCACGGCAATGTAACCACCCAGCTTGAGAAAACGTTGCCAGTTTGCCAACCCTTCGGCAAACCCCATGTTGTAGATCGCCCCTTCCGACCAAATCAGGTCAAAGGAATTATCGGGGAAAGGCATTGCGTCCATCGAACAGTGCAACGTTTCAATTTTCCCGGCAAATCCTTCCCGGATAGCACGTTGCTGCAGGCGCTCAAGCAACGGTTCGCTAATATCTACCGCGGTTACCTGCCCACCACTTTCCCGGGCGAGATGCACGGTTTGCATACCGCCTCCGCAACCAACATCGAGAATACGCGGGTTTGCCGGTAACGCAGAAAATGTTTTTAATGCCCGGCTAGTGGAGGCATTACTGCCTGGCCCCTGCCGGGGAAGATCAAAAAATACTTTACCGATAATTTCCAATCATACTCCTTTGCAGTTATCAGTTATCAGTGAACAGTTATCATAAAACATTCATGATTGTAGTAGTTTTTGATCACTGTAAACTGATAACTGTTCACTGATAACTGTCAACTGTTCACTCTTTCCGTAATCGCGCCTCAATATCCTTTGGGGAAATTTTCTTCGCTCGCTTTTCCCGTTGCATTTTGTTCTCTTTTTCTTTCTTTTCCTTGAAGAGCTTAAAACGCGTCGGTTGTGGCCGGGGTGGCCAGTAATTATTGCTCATATCAGTATCGGCGGTTTCCAGGAAAGGATCCAGAGCGATGCTGCGGATCTCTTTTTCATTCACCAGCACTTTCCGGACCTCATTATTATTGTAGCGCCAAATTTCCGCGGGGATGTGCATCAGCTCCTTACTGCCGTCGTCATATTCAATTTCCAGGATTATCGGCATTACCAGTCCGCCGATATTGGAAAAACGCACCTCGTAATAATTGTATTTTTTACTGAGTAACTGCCGATCTTCGCCGGCAAGCTTGCTATTATACTTCTGAAAATCCATCCGGTCTGCATTGTTTACGTTATATTCGTCATACTCATTGTAAAAATCGCGGGTAGCCGGGTCTTTCTCCACAACGGTTTCAGGAATATCTTCCTTATTGCGAAGATCGGTGATGAAATTAGCAGTCCGCTCATCTTCAATACGGGCCAGCGGTTTTTCCTGGTCGGGATTGCGGGTATCCACTTTAAACCAGTTTACCGCATCAATGGACATATCGACATGATCCGTTGTGTAAAACCAGCCGCGCCAGAACCAGTCGAGATCTACGCCGGAAGCATCTTCCATTGTGCGGAAAAAATCGGCCGGGGTAGGATGCTTAAACATCCAGCGTTGCGAGTATTCTTTAAAAGCAAAATCGAACAGTTCCCGTCCCAGCACCGTCTCGCGGAGAATGTTTAATGCAGCGGCTGGTTTTGCATAGGAATTATTACCAAACTGATGGATCGTTTCCGAATTAGACATAATCGGCGAAAGCCTCTTCTTATCGCCTTTCATATAATCGGTAATCTTATAACTCGGGCCGCGCCGGGAAGGATAATCCCGATCCCATTCTTTTTCCGTCAGGTATTGTACGAAAGAGTTTAATCCTTCATCCATCCAGGTCCACTGCCGCTCATCGGAATTAACAATCATCGGAAAATAGTTATGGCCAACCTCGTGAATAATTACCCCGATCATCCGATATTTAGTGCGTTCAGAATAAGTGCCATCTTTTTCCGGGCGCCCGAAGTTGAAGCAGATCATCGGGTATTCCATGCCGATCTTTTTTGTATGCACGGAAATCGCTACCGGATAAGGATAGTCAAAAGTATGACGGGAAAAAATACGTAGTGTATGCGCAACAGTGCGGGTCGAATATTGCTCCCAGAGCGGGTTGCCTTCTTTCGGGTAAAGCGACATTGCCAGCACGGTGCGCTCTCCGAAAGTTACGCCCATCGCATCCCAAATAAATTTGCGGGAACTGGCCCAGCCGAAATCTCGCACGTTTTCCGCATGGAAGACCCAGGTCTTTTTCGATTTACTGCGGGAAGACTCATTCCGGCGTGCTTCATTTTCGGTAATAATCAACACCGGTTCATCGGACGTCTTCGCTTTCCGGAAACGGGACATTTGCTCATTCGTAAGCACATCGTCCGGGTTTTGCAGTTCGCCGGTAGCAGTAATCACATGATCGGCCGGCGCCGTGATGCTTACTTTGTAATCACCAAAAACCAGAGTGAATTCTCCACGGCCAAGAAATTGCTTGTTCTGCCAGCCATACACTTCATTATACATCGCCATTCGCGGGTAAAATTGGGCAATGGCATAAATATAATTATCATCCTCAGGGAAATATTCATAGCCGGAACGGCCGCCCATCTTCATGCGATCATTAATGTTATACCACCATTTCACTTTGAACGAAAAAGTGGCATTGGGTTGCATCGGCACCGGTAAATCGATGCGCATCATCGTCTTGTTAATGACGTAATTGAGATCCTGATCATTTCCATCCTTAACATGATCGATCTTAAACCCACCATCAAAATCGAGATGGAGCTTGCTGAAATCCTTGAAGCTGATACTGTCGCTAATCTCCATGGTTTTAGTAAGATAACTATCCGAATCTTTAGCGCGAACATTCTGGTCCAACTGCACCCAAAGATAATTCAAAACGTCTGGTGAGTTATTATGATAAGTGATGGTTTCACTACCATAGATACGCTGGTTGTCATCATCCAATTCCAGTTCAATATCGTAATCTGCCCGCTGCTGCCAATATTCATGCCCCGGTGCACCGGCAGCGTTGCGGTATGCATTCGGCGTGGGCAAATCCTGCTCCAGCTGTCGAAACTTATTTCGGTTGACGTTTTCCCGTTCATCCGAACCTTTTTGCTGCGCTTCCAGGGAAGTTGGTAAAATTGTAAAAGCCAGAATTGCTACAATCATCAAACCGATATGCGATAACTTCAATTGATGTCTCCATAAATTATTTGTGGTGGATTACAAATTTTATTGGTTGATTGTACCACTGAAAAGAGCGGAGAACCGCCGCGAATCAAGCATTGCGGCGCTGCCGCCAGGTAATTAGTATACACTAAACCAGGTAAATAATGAAGAGCACGCTTAATTTTCCTGCACTTATTTTCTATATGGGCTGTTGGTTATTTTTATTCTCTAACGTAGTAGCGCACCCCTTTTATGTTTCCGTTTGCCAGATCGACTACAATAGCGATACCAATTCTCTGGAAATTACCCTCAAACTTTTTACTGACGACCTGGAGAGTGCACTGATAGGAAATGACGCCGAAGAACTTTACCTCGGCACAGAAAAAGAAGTTGAAAGCGCAGATTCGCTCATCTCGGCTTATATTGTTAAGCATTTATCCATCGATGTCGAAGGGAAACGGCAAGCCTGGCAATATCTTGGTAAGGAAGTAGATATTGATGCAACCTGGTGTTACCTGGAAATAACTGAAGTACCGGTTCTTAACGAATTAAAGCTCAGTAGCCGCATTTTTCTGGAATCGTTTGAGACACAGCAAAACATCATCCACGTTGCCGTGGGAAAACGGAAAAAGAGCCTTCTCTTAGACCGGGGAGAAACTTCCGGTATATTAACATTTTAATGAATTTGGACCTCTGACATCTTTTGTGAACATGTATTTATTGGCAATATTTAAGATAAAAGATTCTGTAACCCCTTCAGGGTTAGTAAAAAAGTTGTCTCAACCGGGGGCGAGAGGTCGCCCCCGGTTGAGATCTGTAACGCCTTCGGCGTATTACTACCGCAAAGCCCCAAAGGGAGAACCGGTTACAGATTTTAACCCTGGGCTAATGGTCTTTTAAGCCCAGGGTTAAAAATCAAAAAAACGCTACCCTGAAAGGGTTACATAAAAGATGCTAAAAATAATACTTAATCACAAAATATGTCGGAGATCCATAAATTTCAAGTAATAGCATAAAGGCCGGGAGTTATGACAAACAGTTTTCACCTGGACTTTCGCCCGTTGAGAGAGAAAGATTTGCCACTGCTCTTCGATTGGTTAAATCGCCCTCACTTGAAAGAGTGGTGGGATGGAGAGCAATCTGTGGATGATGTTCGGAACAATTACCTGCCGAAAATACATAGCGCCGATGCTGCAGCCCCTTTTATCGTCTGCTTAAACAAAGTGCCGGCAGGATATATTCAGTACTATCATGTTGCGGCAGAAAAACATGATTGGTGGCCGGACGAGCCCGGTCCCGGCGTGCTCGGTATCGATCAGTTCCTGGCGGACGAGAAAAGCCTGAATCAAGGCATCGGCACCGCAATGATCAGCCAATTCGTGGAATTTCTGTTGAAAGATGCTCAAATAAAGGAAATTCGCGTTGATCCACACCCGGAAAATAAACGCGCGATTCGCTGCTATCAGAAGGTGGGATTTCGCAAGATTGGGCTGATTACAACACCGGATGGTCCGGCTGAGATGATGATTTTACGCCGGGAGCAGTTTGAAGACTAGAGAATACATTAAATGTCCAATATCCAATTTTCAATTTCCAACTCCCAAGTTAAAGTCAAAAGGATTTAGGTTATTGAAGTAACGATGCTTCTAAACTTCGAAATTCAATATTGAATATTGAATATTGGACATTGGACATTCGCTTTTCCTAATCTCCCCATTTTACCCGGCCCACCTGCCTGGAATGAATGTTTATCTCAAAAATACCATTTTCCGGCTTTCGCTAAATTCGCCCGCTTGCAGGCGGTAAATGTAAATGCCACTGCTGACAATAAATCCGTTATTATTGCGGCCGTCCCAAACCACAGACTGAGCGCCGGCGCTCTGCTGCGTGGCAACCAGGCGACGCACCTCCCGCCCCAGTAAATCATATATTTTTAGAATGACCGGAGAAGCCTTTGGTAAAGTGTAGCGAATCGTTGTTGCCGGATTAAACGGATTGGGGTAATTGGGTGCCAAGTGGTAATCATCAACAATCTCTTCATCATTTTCGGCAATACTGGTAATTTCGCAATCACCGAGATGAAGCACCGCCCCATTTTGCCCGACAACCCAGCCACACTGTGCTGTCGGGAATATAACTCTCTGAAACTGATTGTCCGTGCCGCTATTTTCCCGGAACCAGTTCACGCCGCCATCGCTCGTCCGCCAGATAGAACCATTATCGCCACATACCGCACCATTTAGAGCATCACTGAAATGAATTGACTGATATGGAAAAAAATTATCCGGTTCCAGACTGACATCTGTCCAGGTTGTCCCTCCATCGGTGGTATGGAGTAAATCCCCGACGTCATCACTATAGCCGGCCAGCCAGCCGGTCTGTTCATCGAAAAAATATACTGACTGCAGCCCATGCCCACTACTGGTATAAATTTCGTTCCAAGTAATTCCCCCATCAGTCGTATGATATAATCCTCCGGCACTAAAAGAACTCCCCCGCGACCAGACTGCCCAGCCGGTTTGATCATCCAGAAAGAACAGCTCACGGGCTGGGTCTAACCTGCCGGGATCCAGTTGCAACGCCCAGTTCTCTCCACCATCGGTGGTACGCAATACCCGGGCAAAAGAGCCGGCCAGCCAACCGATTTGATCATCAACGAAAAAAACGTCGTAAAATAATCCGGTGGTTCCGGCATCCTGTGCTTCCCAGTTTTGCCCGCCATCTGTCGTTCGTAAAATCGTTTCTCCAAAGCCAGAAACCCAACCATTATTGGCATCGACAAATGAAACTCCGGTGAGAAACTGGGCGGAATTGCTGATTTGTGTTTCCCAATTATTGCCACCGTCACTGGTATGAATAATCGTGCCTTCTTCTCCCACTGCCCAACCGAGTTCCGTATCGATAAAATCCACGGAAACAAGGTCGTTCGTTCGCCCACTGCTTAGGCGCGTCCAGTTTTGCCCGCCATCCAGTGTTTCGATAATTCTGCCCGCTTCCCCGAAGAGGATCCCCCGCTGGTCATCAAAAAAATGCAGGGCAAATAATTCTCGTAAAGTGCCTGGATCCTGACTTTCCCAATTTTGTCCTCCATCGCTGGTATAAAGCAGCGCGCCGGTAAAACCGGAAGTCCAGCCGATTTGATCGCTGATAAATTGTACATCATACAGTTCGAAAGTGCTGGCGCTGTCCTGGGTAACCCAGGTTTCCCCGCCATCAGTACTCTTGCGGATGATATCGGTAATCCCTCCGCCGCGTCCCACCAACCAACCGATTTGGTCATCAACAAAGTATACTTTATGGAAACGGTAAGCGGCATTGACGCTGAAATTGTCCCAACTCGCCCCACCATCAGTCGTGCGGAAAATCAGGCCGCTTCTGCCGGCCAGCCAACCGGTCATCTCGTTATGAAAAAATACACTATTTAATGTTCCGGAGGGGAGGCCGGTAATTTCAATCCAGTTGCTTCCACCATCGCTAGTGTAGTATGATCGTTGTCCGGCGATCCAGCCTTTTAGACTATCGAGGAAAAAGATATCATTAAAGGGATTGCTGCTGGTTGTAGCTTGTTCAACCCAGCTTTGCCCGCCGTCGCTAGTGTGTAATACTAATGATTGTTGTGGCAATCTGGCTGCGATCCAACCATTCCGGTCATCGCTGAAGTGCAGGGCACTAAAGGTATATTGTGAATCCAGCGTGCTTGTTTCCCAGCTAATCCCACCATCTGTTGTGCGCAGAATCGTCTGCGGTTGGGCAACTGCCCAGCCATGCTGCGCGTCAACAAAGGAAATATCCTGAATCGGGTTCCCTTGCGGTTGAGGGTTTTGCCAAAGCCATTGCGACTGGGCGTTGAGACAGGAAATACATAGAACAACAAGAATAATAGCCACTATTAGTTTCATGTTAAACTCCGACTAATAATTAAACTTTTCAGGCATTAGGGTTTATTTAAAATCGGATATGCGGTCTTCTGGCAAAAAACTGCTATTTATTCAGAAATCAACAACAGGCATAGGAAGGAGTTGCAGTAGCATTCATATTTTCAGGACGAAAACAAGCCGGATCCAAAGGAATAATTCCAAAATAAAGTATAGTATTTTCGCTAATTCTTAGCAAATAGAAACTTTACCAAATAAAACAGGATTTATTACAATCCATATTGCAAGATTTCAGAACTCGTTAACTGCTAATCTTTAATATCACCTGCAGGGTAAATTCTATTTAAACTGTATTAGTATATATTAGAATAAAAATCAATACCAATTGGTCTTAATTAGTTTTATATTTTTAATTAAGTAAAATACAAAAGGGGTAAAAATGGGGAATACATACCTATCTGTACCAATGTTAACGAAAGTTGCCCAACGGTTTAAGATATTAAGCGAACCTATTCGGCTGCAGTTAATAAATCAGTTACAAGTAAATCATGAATTAAGCGTGAGTGAATTGGTTGAAGCAACCGGCCATAGTCAGGCGAATGTTAGTAAGCATCTAACCCTGATGGCCCGGGAGGGGATTCTCAGCCGAAGAAAAGACGGTCTCCTGGCTTATTATTCTATCTCGGATCCGACGATTAACGAATTATGTACATTGGTTTGCGGTCGCATCCTGGAAGAAGCCAGTGAAAATCAAAAGCTTCTCCAGGAATAAAGTTGCAATATCTTTTACAAATTTAAGCGTTTCCCTGAGCAGCTTTTCTCTGACGCACCGATACCCTGACGCCATAGAGAAAAGTTCCAACAATTATGCCTGCGATGGTAAACAGCGCTCCCATTTTACCTTCCCCCAGCATGGCTAATACTGTGCCGGGGCATGCGCCAGCCAGTCCCCACCCCATCCCGAAGATCAATGAGCCCGGGATTAAATCCGGTTTGTTAGGTTTACCAATAAAAGCGACCGGTGCCTGATCCATCATAGACTTCACTTTAAATTTTTTGAACAGCCATACACCAATTGCGCCGACTGTCGCGGCCGTTGCAATAATCCATAAAAGCTGTAAATCTTCAAATAAAAATAGTTTTGCATAGAAATCGTAGGTTGTCGCTCCTGCCCGGCTCAGCAGAAACCCAAAAAGTGTTCCGAATAATAAGAAACTATATTTTTTCATGTTTTTATTTCCTCAAGAGATTAAAGTATTCCGAATAAGACCTGAACCATAATTATTCCCCCAACAAAAAATCCGACACTGGCCAAAATGCTGGGAGGATTTAGCATGGACATACCAGCAATTGAATGTCCGCTGGGGCAGCCGCCGGCCATCCGGGAGCCATAGCCAATCATTATTCCCCCTAATAGCAAGACACCCCCTTTTGCCCATAAACTTTCCGGAAATACGGAATCATACATCTCTCCTAGAGAAAAACTCATCACGACGTCACCAGGAGACGTTACAGCAGAAAGAAACCCTCCCAGCGGCAATCCGAGGATAAACCATAATTTCCAATTATTTGCTTCTCCAAAAATACCTTTGTGGAAATAATCCGTTTTACTGACCATACTGCAAACACTATTATATCCGCTGGATACACCCAGCGTTTTACCGGTAACAAGCCATTGGAATAAGAGGTAAGCGCCGATAACCAGCCCACCTACCCAACCTTCCCAAACAATTACTTCGGTCATTTTTTCCCCTATATGTTTAATTGTCATTTATCTGATTACTGTATAACAACAATATCCCACTTTTAACGAAAAAAAGTATGATTGTTAACATTAAAGACATCAGATCTATGTAATACTAAATTTATCCTTTAAAGTTAGTGATAACAAATGTTGCAAAGCAAAACCAACTATATAATGATTCAGTAATTTAAATAGTTGCTTTTCAATTTTCAAGATTATTTTTGATTTTTTTAACCTGCTGTAAAAAAAAAGCTTGTGTATTCCCTGAAACATGAATTAATATAATTTAACTGTCTATGGAGTAGTGTTTTAATATCACCAAATATTTTAAGCAATTGGCTTCTTTTATCCAAACCGCCTTCTCTACGGTTAGATAAAACCATTTGCTTCTATATTCATCTCGTTCCGGAAGTGCTTTTCTGAAAATGCCGGTAAGAGGGAATACTGTATTCCCTGAAAGCGCCGGCCCAAATATGCCCAATTAAAGTGTTGTAAAATTACCATCTCCCGGGAAATGGCAACTTTACAATGTGTAGTCATTTATATCAAAGCTGTGGGGGATGGCATAACCGGTAGCTCGAATATTTTATCCCGCTTCAGGTTAGCTCGTTTCGTGAAATTTATACCTGGGAGAATTCTCTGTTTCGAGTCAGTAAGATAGAATATTTACGGTCATTTACATACATCTGAGCGAATTCAAGCGATGCCAGTTCTATACTATGAAATCATCTGTTTTGCCTGGCAGGCATCAGGGAAAGTTCTTTTACAAAACTCTGCCTGCGAATTGTAAAAAGAGTCACATAATAATTATATTGGCATATTATCCTGATAGAGGTCTATTCGGTGCCCGGTTTTCTAAAGTTATGTTATAATCAATTATTTGATTTTGCAAAAACTTATCTTTACCCAATTTCATCCGGGAAGATGTTTCCCCTCTCCCAGAAAACCTGCAGTAATCATAATAATCCGGGCACGAAAAACAGAAAAAGAGTAGTATATTTTTTGATATTCGTGAGAACGAAATTTACAAAAAAAGTGAAGATGAGCTCGGTGCACTGGTGTTTTTATTTTCATCCTGAAATGTATCTGTTAAATTTCTTATTCGGTCATCTGCAATCTCTTCCCTGGAAAAGTACGAACGGTTATAGTTCCGGACGGAAAACATTCGCCGAAAACCTGCACTGCGCAGAAGATCCTGACTGCCGGCATAAATCAGCTGTTTTTTCTGAAAGGACAAATTCCCTTTCCGGCCGTTTTAAGAAGTCCAACCGTTTTCCGGGTCAAATCCTAATATCAAAAATCAAGGTGAGTATAGAGCTCACACCCAAATTCGACCGCTGCACAATCGCCAAGAAGAATATGGCTTTTGTGTTTTCGGGGTAGAAATATTTTTACAGGGACTGATGAAAAATAGCGAAAGGAGCGTCCAGACATCATGCTAGCCGAAACGCTTTTCAACAGTCAAAATATTGAGAAAGAACGGCAATTCATTACGATTGCCGGGCGATTATAAAACGGTTATGATTTCCCACAAGCAATTGGGGAATGCTATGCTGCATATCGAAATTCCCGATATGTAATTGACGGGGCGGAGCCGTACCCGGAACATCCGGATCGAATATACAATTAAGAATTTCTCGTATGAATGTGGTTTATAGAGGAAATGGTTAGGAGCATTATTTAATGGGTTTGTTCGGTTTCAAAAAGAAGTTGGGGGATAATCCGCTGCAATCTATCGTGGGCAGTTTAAGCGGATGGTACACCAACGAAAGCTTCTCGAATGTACTCAAACGGGAAAGGAACCGTAGTAGCCGAACTGGCTTACCCATCTCCTACATTCTTATCGACCTCAGCCATTATGCGGATAGCGATGCCACTATCAAAGAAAAAGATTATTACTATTTTCTACGCAAATTGGTATCCCTGATTAATGGCAACACCCGGGATTTTGACATTAAACATCTCATCTCCCCTTACAAAATCGGCATACTACTGGTAGATACATCTTTGGATGGCGCCAAGGCATTTATTGATAAAATATCGCGGGTGCTCTTCGAATATTTTGAATCTGACAATAAAGAAAAACATATTAAGATTATAGAGTCGGTGATTATCTCCTCTTTTCCCTCCGAGCAAATTTCCGATTGTTCGGCTATCAAAGCCACGCCGGTGGTGGTGAAAGATTTACGGTTCAAAAACGATTTAAAAACCACCAGAGTAAAAACCAGCTTTCAGCAAAACTCCGATTTTTTCATGGATTGGCGAATTGTTAACGCGAATAATGGAAACCTGACCATTGCAGATCCGATTGTAATCGGTAGCATCTCCTCTTCAAATTCGCAGGAGATGTATCACCTTTTAAAAAGGGTCATGGATATTGTTGGTGCAAGCCTGGGCCTACTCCTTTTTTCCCCGTTAATATTTCTCATCTGTTTCCTTATTAAAATTACATCCAAGGGGCCGATACTTTTTAAGCAGAAGCGGATTGGGCAATTTGGGAAACCGTTTACTTTTCTCAAATTCCGTTCGATGAAGGATGGCTGTGATCATGAAATTCATCAGCGGTATGTGGAAAAATTAATTAAAGGTCAGGACGAGACTGCCAATCTGGGCACCGAGGAAAACCCGATTTACAAACTTCAGTTCGATCCCCGGGTAACCGCCATCGGGCACTTTCTGCGGAAAACCAGCCTGGATGAAATACCACAGTTCATTAATGTGCTGATCGGCGATATGAGTTTGGTTGGTCCTCGACCGCCAATTCTTTATGAAGTGGAGAATTATAAAAGCTGGCATTTAAGACGTATCCTGGAAACCAAACCAGGCATAACCGGCTTCTGGCAGATTTATGGACGCAGCAAGACAACCTTCGACGAAATGGTTCGTCTGGATTTGCAATATGTCGATAAACAATCGATCGCACTTGATACAAAAATTACGATGAAGACCATCAAAGCGATTCTCACGCCAAAAAATGGCGCTGTATAAATCAACATTTTTTTCTTGCATTTATACATTCCAGGAATATCGCCCAACTCTATTTTTATCAAACAGTTAGTGTTTTTTTGTAAGTTTTTTTTTGAAAATATTTTCAACTTTTTGTTGCAAACACCACGTCCAGAACGGATATTTGTGCCAACTTATGGCAGCAATACAATTTGCCGCCTTTTACAACCTGAAAAGTGGCAACATTTAAGGAAACCCTGATATGAAATTCAGCACCATTGCAGACGATGTAAAACTGGGAAACGGCGTAAAAATTTACAATTTTGTCAACCTTTATGGTTGCGAAATTGACGATGATACAAAAATAGGTACGTTTGTAGAGATTCAAAAAGGCGCCCGGATCGGCAAAAACTGCAAGGTTTCCAGTCACTCTTTCATTTGTGAAGGTGTCACGGTGGAAGACAATGTTTTTATAGGGCATAACGTCACTTTTATCAACGATATGTATCCCCGGGCGACCCGGGCAGACGGCAGTATGCAAACTGAAGAGGATTGGGTGTGCATTCCCACCCTCGTTAAAAAGAATGCTTCGATTGGATCCAGTGCGACAATTTTATGTGGCATTACCATTGGAGAAAATGCAATCATCGGCGCAGGAAGCGTTGTTACCAAAGATGTCCCGGATAATTCAATTGTCGCGGGAAATCCGGCCAGGTTTGTTCGCCATATCAACACCAGCGATACCTGATCGCAGTGAACGACGGATGTTCACTCAATCATCTGACAGCCGGTAGTATCACGCAAATCCCCCTGCCCCGTTATTAATGGCTTCTTTTCTTTATTCGTATCAATGTTAGATTCACTTTCGTGCAAAATATATCAACGCTTATAATCCGGATAAATAGAAGAGTACAGGAAAAACTGAAAGGGATTCGAAAAAATACGATGAGCAGGATAAAAGATTTTCATGCATGGCCGGGCCTCGCGCTCTTATTGTTTTTTTTAGTCAGCTGCTCTTCCGGTAGTAAATTTGTCCGTGATGCCGCATCAATAGACAGTGATAGTTTATCGATCGCAATACAAGGAAGAACTGCGGAAAACACACCTGAGTATCGCCTCGGTTTTGGCGATGTTATCGAAATAAAATTTTTTAACAACGACCGGTTTAACGAAACCGTCGCTGTTCGCCCCGATGGCCGGATAAGCATGGAACGTATCGGGGAATTGTATGTTACCGGTATGACGCCAACCTCGCTGGATTCTATCGTTACCGCCAAATATGCAGAGGTGATTAAATCTCCGGAAATTACAGTTATTCTCCGGGAATTTGGCGGCTACCAGGTCTACGTACTGGGTGAGGTCAATCGCGCCGGCGGCTATGCGGTTCAACGGGATATGACCCTGCTGCAGGCCATTGCCAGCGCCGGTGGCATCAACAACTCTGCAAAACTTAAGAATGTAATGTTACTGCGAAGAAATCATCAGGGCAGTGTGGAAGCAATCAAAGTCGATCTGACCCGCCCGCTGGATGGCATGACCGCCAATGATCTTTTCGTTCAACCGCAGGATATTATCTTTATACCAAAAACTTTCATTGCCAGTGCAAGCATGTTTTTGAGTCAAGTCTATGATGGACTCTTGCCCCCGGTAGATTCTTACATGCGGGCAATATTAGCGTATAGCCGTTTTCGTGATTTTTAATAAGGGAAGACTCATGAACAACCAAAGTAGATTATCTAATGAGCCACCACCACTTTTTTCATTTCAAAACTTTATCCGTGCAGTCAACAAGCGAAAGCTGCTTATAGCGATATTTTTTGTTACCGTGGTCGGTATCGTTACGGTTATCAGCTTACTTACGCCGCATGTTTACCAGGCATCTGCCAAACTACTGCTCGAAAAAGAAATTGATGCCGAGAAAGCGATGCTTTTTCGGCTAAATCCGTTAATTGCTGCCCGCGATTATAATTGGATTAACGCAGAAATTGCGATTATTAAAAGTTACCCGGTATCGGAAAGAGTCGTGAAAAATCTCGGCCTTCATGTATCCGAAACGGCAGATACAGTCAATGCTGCAAACGCGCTTCAGGGAACGATTGAAAAATTCCAGGAAAAGCTGGCAATTAATAATGCCAAGGAAAGCAATATTCTGGTAATCAATTATGACTCGGAAAATCAAAAAGAAGCGATCAAAATTGTCGACGAAACCATCCAGGTTTACATCGATTACCGCTCCGAGCTTTATAAAGAAATAGAAGAATACGAATTTTTTGAAAAGCAAATGCGTATTGCCGATAGCAATCTGCGGGAGCTGGAACGTAAAGAAGCAGATTATAAAACCCAAACGGAATTGATTTCCCCGGAATCCCAGCGTTTAATTCTCACCAATCGGCTTTCCGATCTCGATCGCCGCCTGACCGTCCTGAAAACGAATCGCATCAACAAGGAAACCAAACTGGCAGTCATTCAAAAACAATTAGGTAAAGAGGACGCTATTAGCATTCCCTCAACCGAAACAAGTGACAGTCCTAACCGGGTGAATAATATTTCCCGCCTGAAAGCGGAAATCCTATCGCTGGAAATCGAACGGGAAAAATTATTGGAAGAATTCACACCGCAATATTCCGAAGTGAAAATTGTCGAGAGCCAGATTCTCACCACCAAAAAGATGTTGGCAGAGGAAGTAAAACAAATTGTTGATGAAGAGAAATCTTCGATCGAAGCGATCAAAGCAGAAGAGATGACCCTGGAAGATTTGATTGCGGATACCCGCCGGGAGATTAGCGAACTGGCGCAAAAAGAATACGAACTTTCCCAAATTAGCCGGGGCATTGAGGATAGCCGGGAAATTTATTCCCTGTTACTCAAACAGCGGGAAGAGGCGAGAATTTCCCTGGCCAAAGTGCAGGAAGACGTCAAGATTAAAGTCATTAGCCCGGCGATTTCTTCTCTGAACCCGGTAAAGCCGAATAAGCGAATGAATGTTGCCCTGGCGGCACTTTTTGGCTTGATTGGCGGCATTATGCTCGCTTTTTTACTGGATATATTCGATCGCCCGGTGCGCGGCCCGGATGACCTTGCCGGCAGCGGCATCAATGTATTGGGGTCTGTCGGGGAACATAATTCCTGATCCGTTTTTATCATCGTATGTAAACTCGAAGAATGGCGGAATTAGCTTGCCATTGATAGCCAGGAAACGATGTATCTAGATCATTTTCAATTAGCTGAACAGCCTTTCACTTTAGCCCCGAATCCCAAGTACCTTTATTATAGCGACAGCCATAAAGAAGGGCTTTCCCGAATGATCTATGCGATCACCCAGGAAAGCGGTTTTATGGTACTGGTCGGCGAAGTTGGTACCGGCAAAACGCTGCTCATCAACGCGTTGTTATCGACACTTCCTAAAAATTATCACGCCGTCAACATTCACTACACGGCATTACGTCCGAAGGGATTAATTCAATCCATCTGTAAAGAATTCGGCCTGAGTTTTGGCAACCAAACCATGGCCGAGCTGATATTTAAACTGCAGACTCATTTTCAAGCCCAATACGAGGCTGGTAAAAAATCCGTTCTTATCGTCGATGAAGCGCAGAACCTTTCCCGGGATAATCTGGAAATTATTCGCTTATTAACCAATTTACAATCTGAGAAATCCAAATACGTTCAGGTGCTATTGGTCGGTCAGCCGGAATTGAACGAACATTTGGCTGCAAAAGATTTGCGACAATTACGGCAACGAGTCGCTCTGAAGTATGAATTAACTGAACTCAATGCGCCGGAAGTCGCGAATTATATTGACCATCGCCTTTCCGTAGCCGGCAACAAAAAACTGGGCAGCGCCTTTTCCAATGGTGCATTAAAGCGCATTAAGGAATTAACCGGTGGCGTTCCCAGAAGCATAAACATTCTCTGCGATAATCTGCTGATCTGGGGATATTCTCAGGAACTTGAGCGCTTTGCAACGGAAGATGTTGAAATGGTTGCGGATACGCCAGAACTCACTGTAGCACCGGAACAACCGCTCGAAATGGTGGCACCGGCATCGGAGGATGCTTCGCTTGCCCCGGCAGGCATTAACGCAATGAATGATATGATCCGGGAAGAAGTCAATCATGCTTTTCGCTCGTTTCTTCAACATAAAAATGTTTATATCCTGAGAAAGCCCACGCCCTTTTATATTCTGGCCTTTTCAGCAGGACTTCTGGCGATACTAACCGGCGCTTTTTTTCTCGCCTTGCAGCTAGCGGTGTGGTTTGGTCTGCTCGGACAATAACTTCAGGGGAATTGATAGCGATGAAATTTTTCCAAAAAGTTTTGGCAAAAGCAGAAAAAGAAGGCAAGCTTTCGCCCGGCCTCATTCCCTGGGAGAGCGAAGCTGATGATAAAGATAATCCGTCAGCGGAAAAACAGCCGGCCAACAACATTTTCGAAAAGATAAATATCCCATCAGCAATTTTAACAGATTGTCAAAATTTGCTGGCAACCATCAGCAAACCCGGTAAGCTGACCGGCATTTCGGCGGTGCTCCCCCGCCAGGGAAACAGCAGTTTATGTTTGTTAATATCCTTACTTGCCAGTCAGTCCGGGGACAAAGTATTACTGATCGACGCCCATACCCAATCTCCGCGCTTGCATCACTTCTTCACCTTGGATAATCAACCAGGTTTTGCCAATATTGCCTGCGGGGAACAACCCCTTCAGTCAGTTTTGAAGCGCTTTCCGGATAGAATTCCGGATGTCATTACCGCCGGGGATAAAAACGTAATCAAGAAAAAAGTGGTTCGTCAGGAATTTCTGACCGATCAATTATCTTCTCTTCGTTCCGAATACGATTATATCATCATCGATTTACCCCCTGCTTTAAATGGCAGCGCTAATTTTGATATTGCCCCAATCTGTGACAATGTTATTCTTACCGTTGGCGTAAGCGGGGTAACTCAACGTAAAATGATTAAGGCAAGGAAGCAGCTGGAGTCCGCCGGTGTAAACATCCTCGGCGCAGTGTTAAATCGCCAGCAAATAAATTTACCAAATCAACTGACGCCTTTTTTACAGTCCTAAGGATTTAGAATTTGGCTACTATTGCAGGAAGCAGCTATCCCGTCCCTTCCCGGACAACTATGATTACTAAAAAGTTACAGATTATCAATCCACTGGATTTTCCGGAGTGGAATTCCTGGATCAGCAAATTTCCGGAAAGCACATTTTTCCATACCGCGGAATGGGCGAAAGTAATATCGGAAACTTACCGGTATACCCCACATTATTTCGCCATCCGGGAAAAGGATTCATTGGCAGCACTAATTCCCATGATGGAGGTGCGAAGTATGTTAACCGGAAATCGTGGTGTTTCTTTGCCCTTTTCCGATTATTGCCAACCCCTCTTTTCCGAAGCGCTACCAATGGAAAACTTGTTGCAGCAAATTATCGATTTTGGGCAAAAGCAATCCTGGAAGTGGGTAGAATTTCGGGGCAGTTGTCAGTCGCAGGCAAAGCCCGCCACCGCTTATTTCTATCGCCATCAAATTGCCATCGCGGATGAGATAGAGACGCTTTTTTCCCGCTGCCGGCACAGTACCCGCACGAATATTAAAAAAGCCCGGAAATCCGGATTGACCGTTCACATTGAACGTTCACCAGCAGCGATGGATGAATTTTACCGATTGAATTGCCTGACAAGAAAAAGACATGGCTTGCCCCCACAGCCACATGCTTTCTTTAAGAATGTTCAAAAAAATATCGTTGAAAAAGGACTGGGCAGCACTTTTATCGTTTCGCATAACAATAGGAATATTGCCGCAGCCGTTGCCTTTGAATATGCCCGGGAAATTATTATCAAATATGCCGCTTATGACATTCGTTATCAGCAGTATCGCCCGAATAACCTGATGATTTGGGAAGCGATTAGGCATTATAATGAAAGAGGGTTTGAGACATTTTGCTTTGGCAGAACCGATATTGAAAACAACGGACTGCGCCAGTTCAAAAACGGTTGGGGCGTTACCGAAGAGAAAATCCCCTATTTTCGAATAGACCTACTTGGCGAAAAAAAATCCCCGGAAAATTATTATAAACATCCGGGCGTCCATAACCGCTTTTTTGCCAAGATGCCGGTTGCGCTCCTGAAATTGCTGGGCGCATTACTATATCGCCACGCCGGTTAAAAACATCCCTAGAAATTACCGTAATTTGGAAATTGATGCTGAATAGATTTGCCCATTTGCCCATTTGCCCATTAGACAAGCAACTAGAACTTCTCCCCTTTCCGTTTTATATTTGAATTATATTTGGCAGTATATCCGGAGGTAATTATGAGTGACATCACTATTGATACGCAATTAACGATCACCGAAAAAGAAAACATCATAGCTGAAAGCAGCAAGCTCGGAAAGCGATTTTCAGAAAGAGCCGCCAAATATGATCGTGAAGGCACATTTCCGGTCGAAAATTTCGAAGACCTAAAAGAGAGTGGCTTTTTAGGAATCATGATCCCGAAGGCATTCGGAGGGATGGGTGCCGATTTTTTAACTTATACGAAGGCCCTGGAACAAATTTCCATGGGCGATGCTTCCACCGGACTAACATACAACATGCACAATATTGCCGTTGGCAGTCTGGCCGAATTACAGCTGGACGACATTGGCGGCAGCCGGGGCAGAGCGATGGTCAATTTCCGCAATTGGGTCTATGATCAGGCGGTGAATCATAAAAAGCTGTTTGCTTCCGCTTCTTCGGAACCGGGCGTCGGTGCGCATTTTAGCAAGCTAAAAACGATGTACCGCCGCGTCGATGGTGGTTTTCTCATCAATGGGGTTAAAAACTGGGTATCGATGGCCGGCCATGCCGACTATTATGTAGTTGCTGCCAGAAGCGAGCAGAGCAATAATGATATTCCGGCAATCTCTTTTCTGGTTGTGGAAAAAGAGAATCCCGGCACTCGCATTGAATATACCTGGGACGTGCTCGGTATGCGGGGGACTTCAACCAACACTGTTTACCTGGAAGACTGCTTTATTCCCACTGAGCGACTTTTTCTCGGCAGCGAAGGGATGGCGCTATACAAGATAGCCCGGGAACCGCATTGGCTGGTTGGCGGCTACAATGGTGTATACCTGGGGATTTGCACTGCAGCATTTCAATTCATGATCAATTATTTGCGTGAGAAAAAAATTCCCGGCGGGGGTGGATCAGTTGCAGATAATGAACGTATTCAGCATAAAGTTGGCGAGCTCTATGCCGCTCTGGCATCTGCCCGGGCAATCGCCTATAATGCTGCTCGCCTGGTAGCTGAACAGCCCGGTTCTCCGGAAGCCAATACAGCGATTCATCATGCCAAGTATTTAGTGAGCGAATTAGGACCGACACTGACCTCGGAAGCAATTCGGCTTTGTGGTGGTAGCACTATTCACAAACAATTTCCCCTGGAGCGCTACTATCGGGACGCCCGATGCGGCGGTCTAATGCCGGCAACCAGCGATCAATGTTTATTTTACATGGGCAAGGCAGCATTTGGGGCAGACCTTAGCAAACCATCAGAGACTTATTGGTAAATCTCTTCTATTATGAATGTTACAAACAATCTCCAGCAACGGTTAAAGTATCACTTTGATCGCCTGACGCAGCCATTTTTACAGCCGTTCATAAAGTCATTCCACATGTCCGGGGCCTATTTTTGTCCTATTTGTTCAAACAATATTCGCAGCTTCCATCCTTACGGGGATCCTCCCAGGGAGAATGCACTCTGCCCGGTGTGCAAATCTTTAGAGCGTCATCGTCTCGATTGGGCATTTATTCAGAAACGGACGACTCTGTTCGATGGCTCTACAAAACGAATGCTCCATATAGCCCCGGAAGCTTCTTTTACAAGGTTATTTCGTAAAGTAGCAAACCTTGATTATCTTAGTGCAGACCTGGAAGATCCACGGGCAATGATTAAAATGGATATTACCAATATCGATTTTGCTGATAACACTTTTTCGATCATCTACTGCAGCCATGTTTTAGAACATGTGCAAGAAGATATAAAGGCGATGAGTGAGTTTTATCGCGTTTTAAAAAGAGGGGGCTGGGCCCTGTTGCAAGTGCCGATAACAGCAGAGAAAACATTCGAAGATCCCTCCATTACCGATCCGGCAGAACGAAAAATATATTTCGGACAGAGTGATCATGTTCGGCGCTATGGCCCGGATTACATCAATCGCTTACAATCTGTCGGCTTTTCCGCTGAAGATTTGAAGGCGGGAGATTTTTTAAGTGAAGCAGAGTGTGACAAGATGGGATTTAATATCGATAGGCGGGTATTCTTTTGTCGTAAGCCATAGTCATCATTAGCGAATTAGAAGCATCTATATTTTTCAGGGTTTTTCAAATCATATTTTTAGTTAATTATATATGCCCAATTTTTTCTCAGATAATCCCGATTTACGCAATCAATTTAAGCGTTTGGACCTCTCGGATGTGATTGCAATGCTGGAAGATGATTTTCAGCAGGTGAATGATTTTCCGGAAGCGCCAACGGATTACGATTCGGCGATATCTCTGTACGACAGTGCACTCACGCTTACCGGGGATATCTCCGGAAATTTTATCGCTCCGCGTGCAGCAGCGGTTGATGCGCAAGGCGCGTCGTATAAGGATGGCGAAGTTATAATGGCCGCTGAAACGTCAGAGAATTTACAGCAGTTGGCAGCGGCCGGCTTAATGGGAATTATTCTCCCCCGCAAATATGGCGGCAGCAATTTTCCGGCAACGATTTACATGATGATGATTGAGATGGTTTCCCGGGCAGATGCTTCTCTAATGACCTTATTCGGTTACCAGGATGTGGGTGAAACGATTGCCAAACTCGCGCAGGACTCTCTTGCAAAGACAGTGCTCCCGACCTATGCCCGTGGAGAATTGAGCGGGGCGATGGTGCTTAGTGAACCGAATGCCGGCTCCGATCTGCAAGCCGTTCAATTAAAAGCCTGGCAGGATATCGGCGGACAATGGCGGCTGCGCGGTAGTAAACATTTCATTTCGAATGGTGGCGGGGATCTTCTCCTGGTATTAGCCCGCTCAGAGGAAAGCACCAATGATATGTTTGGGCTCAGCCTTTTCCTCTGCCGCAAAAGTGAACAGGTTAAAGTCAACCGGATTGAAAACAAATTGGGATTAAACGGTTCTCCCACCTGCGAAATATATTTTGATGATGCACCGGCGGACTTAATCGGCAAACGCCGGTTTGGTTTGATATACGTTCTCTCAACCTTGAACCAGGCCCGGTTTAGCGTCGCGGCACAAGCGTTGGGTATCGCCGAGGCGGCATACCAGGAAGCGCTGAAGTATGCCCGCAAACGTGAACAATTTGGGAAAAAGATATTTACCATGGCACCGGTCGCCGATATGCTTATCGATATGCGGGTCGCATTGGAGAGCGGCCGGACATTTTTATATCACGCGACGCAGTTGCTCGATTTACGGAACAGGCTGGAAGAACGTATCCGAAATTTAAAAGCGGCCGGTTTACCCTATCAGGGAGAAAAAGCAAAATTTGATCTCGCTGCAAAGCGCATCGATATGCTCTCACCGATGGTAAAATATCGCATTACGGAAGCCGCAAATAAAATCTGCTATGACGCCTTGCAAATTCATGGCGGCATGGGTTATATGCGCGATTTACCGGTCGAGCGTTATTATCGGGATGTGCGCATCACGACCATTTATGAAGGCACTACCCAGGTGCAGGTACTCGCTGCTGCGAAAAGTGTTTTTGCCGATATTATGGCGGATTTTTTCGCGGCGCAGGCAGCGACAGACTGGCCGGAAGAATTACAGCATTTAGCGAATCATCTGCAAAGCCAGCGCCAGTTTTTCTTACAGGCGCGGGATCTCTTAAATTCGGAAATAACACCTGCCGAGCGGGATGCAGGCAGCCGTCCTTTGGTTGATATGTATGCGGGCCTGTACCTCGGCTATCTTCTTTTAGCAGAAGCGTGCCTTAATCCGGAAAAGATTCCTGTGGCTACCCGCTTTATCCTCGCAGAACAGGCATCTGCACAGGCCGGATTAGCATTGATTAAAAACCGCAAGTTTCAGGATTTGGATAATATAGACAATATTTTTAAGCAGTAGGAGCGCTTGATTCAAGCCGGGTAACTACCTTACGTAAGTCAAATTTATAAACGACTTAAAGAGCAATAGATTTTTCAGATTCCCGGTGGAATTAATGAAGTAATATGAAGGTGGAGGAAAGATGGAAGCGAAAGCGCAAATAAGAGATTTTATCATTAATGAACTGGTTCAGGATGCGCGTCATGCCAACCTTGGTGATAACGATCCACTGATCGAAAGTGGGATAATGGATTCGCTGGGCATGATGAAGTTGATCGGGTTTCTGGAAGATAATCTCTCTATAGAAATTAATGACGATGAGTTAATTCCCGAGAACTTCAGCAGCATCGAAACGATCGGCAATCTGGTTGCAGAAAAACAGGCTGGCTAAAATGGCCACGTCTGCCGACATATCGCTACTTCCTCAGTTATTAACAGTCAGTGCGGAAAAATTCCCTAAGAATACGGCCGTTCGTTTTCAGGAGGAAAGTCTTAACTATCAGGACCTGGATCGCTTTAGCAATCAGGTCGCGAACCAGCTATTGGCCTGTGGGGTGCGTCATGGTGATCGGGTGGGTATCTATCTTAATAAATCGATACCTTCTATAATCAGCATTTTCGGTATTCTGAAAGCCGGGGCTGTTTACGTACCGCTGGACGCAAATGCGCCAATCTCCCGAATAGCCTACATTATCGAGAATTGCCAGATCAACTGCCTGTTAACATCGTCTACCAAGGCATCACAGTTGCCGGATATTTCTGCGCAGGCGCCTTCACTGAAGCACGCAATCATTACGGATAATTCTCCGGTCGATATCGAAAGTACCGCTTTAAATCTGTACACCTGGGATGCGGTCATCGAAAATACTCCGGCAACGCTGCCCATAAATAATTCCCGGGAAACCGATTTGGCTTACATTCTTTATACCTCTGGCTCCACCGGTGTACCGAAGGGTGTCATGATATCGCACTTAAATGCACTGACTTTTATTAATTGGTGCTTTGAGACATTTTCCGTCACCAGTCAGGATTGCCTTTCCAGCCACGCACCGCTCCACTTTGATCTTTCCATTCATGATATTTATGTGGCAATAAAAGCCGGCGCGACAATTGCCCTGGTGCCGGAAACGCTTTCCATGTTTCCGCCCCGTCTGGCCGCCTGGATTGCCAGTATGGGGATTACGGTATGGTATTCCGTTCCCTCAATTTTATCAATGCTGGTACTGCACGGCCGCCTGGAAAAATATGACTTCAGCAGTTTACGCACCATTTTATTCGCCGGGGAGGTTTTTCCGGTAAAATATTTACGCGCCCTCATGGATGCCATCCCCGGTGCGGAATATTACAATCTCTATGGTCCTACCGAGACGAATGTAATTACCTATTTTAAAACGCTCCCGCTTTCGCCGGATCGTACATCGCCGGTGCCAATTGGTAAAGCCTGCGAAAATATGGATGTCTTTGCTTTAACGGAAGCTGGTAGTCTGGTTTGCAAACCCGGCGAGGAAGGTGAGCTTATCGGCCGGGGACCGGGGGTTGCCCGCGGTTATTGGGGCGATGCGGAGAAAACAGCCGAAAATTTTATTCAGCATCCGTTACAGACGAATTCTCCAGAAATAGTCTATCGAACCGGGGACATTGTCACTATTGATGAGGACGGAAACTACATTTACATCGGGCGGAAAGATCAGATGATCAAAAGCCGCGGCTACCGGATTGAAATTGGTGACATCGAAACAGCGATTTATAGTCACCCGGCGGTTCAGGAAAGCGCAGTCGTTGCCATTCCCGATGATTTGCTTGGCAATCGCCTGAAAGTTTTTGTGGTCTTAAAAGAAAACGCAATTCCCTTGGATGCAGCAGCACTTCGCATGCACTGTGCGGAACACTTGCCGAAATATATGATCCCGGAGACTGTTGAATTTCTGCCAGGCCTGCCGAAAACCTCAACCGGCAAAATAGATAAACCGGCGCTGCAAAAATTATCCGGGGAGGCTAAATGAATTCTTCCCGGCTTATCAAAACCTTCTACTCCATTAAGCCCTTTATTCCGCGGAAGCTTCAGATTGCTATCCGCAGAAAGATTGTTGAGAGTAAGCAGAAAAAAGTCTCGGATATTTGGCCGATTCTCGAAAAAGCCGGCAACCCGCCGGAATGGTGGCAAGGCTGGCCGGAGGGCAAAAAGTTTGCTGTTGTGCTTACCCACGATGTGGAGTCTCAAAGAGGCCACGACAATTGCAGAGCGCTGGCGGATGTAGAGAAAAGCTTTGGCTTCCGTTCAATATTCAATTTTGTACCGGAGCGCTACAACGTCTCCGCGCAGCTACGCCAATGGTTAATAAATGAGGGATTTGAAATCGGCGTTCATGGTTTATTTCATGATGGTAAGCTGTTTAAATCCCGACAGATTTTTACCGATCGGGCGATTAAGATCAACAGCTACCTGGAGAAGTGGAATGCTAAAGGATTTCGTGCGCCGGCGATGCATCATAATCTGGATTGGCTCCGTGCGCTGGATATTCAGTTTGATATGTCAACCTTTGATACCGACCCATTTGAACCGCAAAACGATGGCGTGGAAACGATCTTTCCATTTTGGGTAGACGGTGGCCCTTACGAAGGCTTCGTGGAACTGCCCTATACGTTACCGCAGGATTTTACATCATTTGTTCTCTTCAAGGAAAGAAACATCGATACCTGGAAACAGAAAACCCGCTGGATTGCGAATAACGGTGGTATGGTGTTGCTTAATGTTCATCCGGATTACATCACTTTCCAGGCATCTGACAGCGGTAATGAAACATATTCGATTGCACTTTACCGGGAATTTCTCCAATTCCTCCAGGCAGAGTTTACGGATGCCTACTGGACCGCCCTGCCCGGTCAGGTTGCCAATTTCATTAAAGGCAGCACGAAAGATCCTGTGTATCGTCCCCCATCCAGGAAGTTTGAAATTTCCTGACAACCCATATTGGCAGAAAATAACACTGCCCAGTTAATCTTAATGGAGCGTCCTATGATTCGGACTATCCTTCAGGTAATAGCTTTCTTTTTTCCATCTCCGTTCAATGTCTGGCTTCACCGTTTATACGGCGCCAGAATTGGTAAACGGGTCAGGATTCATCCCGGTGTGATGATCATCGCTCGCGAGTTCGCAGTTGGTGATGTAGCAAAAATTCGTTTTGGCACAATGGTCAACATTCGCTCATTTAAAGTCGGGCGGAAATCACTGATCGGTTATTTTCTGATAGCCAAAGGCATTTCAAATCTCCACATCGGGGATGCCTGTGTTATTGGCCCGAAAACGATTATCAATTGTGATTGCCCGGTAACGCTTGGCTATTACTGCGGCATCGGCCCCGGGTCTTCCCTTTTTACCCATGGCTCCCTGCTGCCAGTAACCGAAGGCTATAAAACCACATTTGGGCCGATCGAGATGAAAGATAAATCCTGGGTTACCTTGCGTTGCACCGTCGGACCGAACGTCACTATTGGAGAAAGATCTATCGCAATGCCCGGCACTGTTTTACTGGAAAGTATCGCTCCCGGACGAATGGTTTCCGGGGACCCGGCCAAGCTGACAAATATTCCCAATATTACCCTGGGGAAGAAAATTACCGACCTGGAGAATTTTGCGGCCAAAATGTTAACCGCTTATTGCGAATGGTCGAATGAAAACTTTGATACCCAATGGGAAATGAAATCCGGTGTTCTATATATCAAAAAACGCTGGCGGACTTATACAATTAGTGTAAACGGCGAAAGCAGTATTGTATTACTCACACGTTCCGGAGAAACCCGGAAAGGCATGTATTTTAATATTGCCGACCTCAGCACCGATCCTGCGCATAGTCGCATCAAAGAGCATTTCGATGATTATATGAGACTCTACTACGGTTTAACATTTTTACCGCAGATTGCTTAGAAACGGAGAACAACCTTGAGAAATGAACCTGCCGGCAAAATATTAATGCTGCTGGAAAGCCATTACCCGGAGGATGTCCGGGTAGTTCAGGAAGCGAACAAACTGGTGGAATATGGCTACCAGGTAACGGTCCTTGCTCAATATTCCCGCAAAGACCAACCGGCAAAAGAAATCATTAATGGCGTAACGGTCTATCGCATTCCTTTACTGGAACTTTTCCCAAAGAGTAAAGCCAATGGAAACTGGCTGCAAAAGTTGTTTGTCCAATTGCTATCTTTTGTCGGTTATGTATTTGAATATTTTTACTTTACGACCGCTTGTTTCCTCTACAGTTTTTTCATTCTTTTTAAAGAAGGCTTTGATGTTATTCACCTGCACAATCCGCCCAACACACCTTTTCTGGTTGGCGCTTTCTTTAAGCTATTCGGGAAGAAATTTGTATTCGACCATCATGACCTTTGCCCGGAATTATACTTATCCCGGGAAAATAAAAGCGGCGGATTTATTTATCGTGTACTTATGCTGGAAGAAAAGCTCTGCCTGCGTTTTGCAGATATGGTTATCGCCACGAATGAATCCTATAAGCAGATTGAAATTGAGCGTGGTAAAAAACGCCCGGAAGATGTATTTGTCGTACGCAATGGTCCAGATTTGAACAAGAAGACGTTTCAGGCAGTCGCACCGGACGAACGCTTACAGGCGATGAACAAACACATACTGGCATATATCGGGGTCATGGGTCCGCAGGATGGAGTGGATTACCTGGTGCGCTCACTTGGTAAACTGGTGCACACGTTGGGCAGAACAGATTTTTATTGTATGATTATTGGGAAAGGGGAAAGTGTTCCCTATCTGAAGGCGCTGACAGCAGAGCTACAGCTTGAGGATTACATTGAGTTTACCGGATTTATCCCCAAGGCGGATTTGATTCGCTACATCTCAACCGCGGAGATAGGTCTTGATCCCAACCCTTCCAACCCGCTCAACGATTACTCTACCTGGGTAAAAGTGCTGGAATATATGGCGTTTGGCAAACCGGTCGTCAGCTTTCATTTGAAAGAAACCTGGCATACCGCCCAGGATGCCGCGGTTTATGTACCGCCCAATGACGAGCTGGCTTACGCGGAAGCAATCGCCGCCTTAATGGACGATCCGGAAAAGCGGAGCTACATGGGTGAGTATGGCCGGGAGCGCATGGCTTCTTTACTATGCTGGGAACATGTTTCCCGCAACCTCATCATCGGATATGACCGCTTATTCGGCATTCCTCAACGAATTAAAGAGGCCAGCCCGAACCTGGCAACACTTGCCGCCAAGAACCAGGGTAATACAAACCTGCTTTCACAAAAAGCGATGTAAATCATTCCTCCAATGTGCGGATCATTCATTTTACAATTGTCATAAATTATTGGTCAATCATTCAGCTATTAACAATAGCATTAACCATAGTAACATTATAATTTCCAGAGATATGGGAAAAGCAGCTTCAAAGCAAACATCATTTACGGGGCCTATTTTTATCGTTGGCTTACCCAGATCCGGCACTAAACTGCTGCGGGGATTAGTAAATAACCATTCCCGTATCCATATTCCTGGCAACGAATCCCACATTATCCCATATTTTTATAACAATCGTTCGCAATATGGGAATCTTTCCCAGGTTGCTAATTTTCAGAAATTTTATGACGACTTCAGCAATTCAATTTTTTTCAAGCGCCTTGCCAGATCCACGAAAACCACTGTAACAGAAAAAGAGTGGCGGCAATTAGTAACAGACTGGTCGCTCAGCGGTGTACTGGAAGCTTTCTATCGGTTTTATACAGAAAAAAAGAAGAAGGATATATGGGGAGATAAAACGCCTGCTTACATTTCCCATATGCCCCTGCTGAAAACATTATTTCCGACTGCAAAATTCATTCACATTATTCGCGATGTTCGTGATTATTGTTTATCCATCAATAAAGCCTGGAGCAAAAACATGATCCGGGCTGCCCAACGCTGGCACGATGACATTCTTCAAGCCCGGAGCGATGCGAGCAATTTCCAGGCTGATTATATGCAAATACATTATGAAACATTGTGTGAAGCCCCTGAAAAGGTATTAAAAAGTATCTGTGAATTTCTGGAGATTGGATTCGAATCTCAAATGACGATTCCCTCTAAACCTACGGAAAATCTTGGTGATACAAGGGGCACTGTGGGAATTGTCCAGAATAATTCCGGGAAATGGCGCCGGCAAATGCCTCCGCAAAGAGTGAAGCGGGTAGAACAGATTTGTGGATCACTTTTAAAAGAGCTGGGATATGAGGTTAATTACAACGGCCCTCCCCAACGGGTGGGCGCAACGAAGATGTTCTATTACAGTAAAATGGATGCGCTGAATTTACTTCGTTTTCAACTGAGCAATTACAAATTGAAAGAAGCATTGTTTAACTATACAAAAGCTCAGAAATTTCATAAATAAGATTATCGGTCATTCGGTAAATCTATATGGTTATTAGCCATAAGCACAAATATGTGTTTGTTGAATTACCCCGCACCGCTTGCACAGCTATCGGAAAAGAGCTGATCGCTTATTATGATGGGGAGAAAATTCTTACCAAACACTCGACTTACGAAAGATTCCTGCGGAAAGCCAGTAGCGCGGAAAAGGGTTATTTTGTATTTTCCGGTATTCGCAATCCGCTCGATCGGGTCGTCAGCGCGTATCTGAAACTGAAGAAAGATCATCGCCGCTTACATACGCGACTAAAGCAGAAAAAGCGCTATTCATTACGTAATTATTATTTGCTGAAACAGTTTGAATTTGTGCAACAACCGGATGTCACATTTGCGGATTTCTTCCAAAGATTCTATCGGTTTCCCTATGATGACTGGAGCAGCCTTTCCCATCGTAATCTGGATTATATTATCCGCTTCGAGCATTTACAGAGTGATTTTTCAACGGTGTTAAATCGCCTTGACATTTCCCAGGAAAGGCCGATTCCCATGCTCAATAAAACGGAAGGCAAGGAGCAAACTTTTTGGGATTATTACACTCCGGAAATTATTCCGCAGGCCAAGCGTATTTTCGGACCGTTTATGCAAAAATGGGAATATGAATTTCCGGAATCCTGGGGCACATACAACCATTCATCATTCGATAGTTTAAAGCTAGCGGCAGTCAACATTATTCGGAAACCACTGTGGCGCTACTCTTATTAGGGACTTGAAAATTGCTTCCGAATACAATCGGACCAAATTGGAAAACTCATAAGCAATTATCATAGAAAAGGGATTCATGGCGAACAACATTTTGCATCATCAGGAAAATGATGGTTTTTTACAGCTGGGGCCAAAAGCAGAAATATTCCTGGCGGTCATTACGGCAATCCTGCTCGGGTTAACAGTGCTGCATTCCCCTTTTATGGCATTTGTAGCACTCGGCATCATTGCTGTGGTAGCGCTTTTCGCCCGGTTGCCAATTTATGCGGGGATGATGCTGATTTTCTTTTTCCCTTTTTCCCGCGTAGAACAGATGTCCTTGAATCTTCTGGCGGTGCCGGGCACCAAACCGATACTGCTATTAGGCGCATTTGTCACTGTTATTGCTTTTCTTAATTTCAACCGGTCGGTTAGAATGAGCAATCTGCAGCGGCAGTTTGCGACCGTTTTACTGGTACTTTTTGTCATCAATACGCTGCGGGCCTTACCGGAAGTCGCGTATATTAGCGAGGTCAAGGGAGAAAATCTTAGCACATTTGGCTACCTGCTCTCTTACCTGATCAAGCCATTTGTTTACTTTATCCCCTTTCTGGTAATCGCCAAGTTTGTCTATCAACGAAAACACCTCGACATTCTGGCAACGACCATTACACTGGCAATGCTGGCATTCTCCGGATATTTTCTTTTCCACTACATTTTTAACGTGCCGGACAAAGGCAGTATAGAAGCCGCGTGGGTTTATGTTGCGGATATTTTACATCTGCATAAAAACGCGGCGGCGGCTTTTTATGTTGTGGCTTTTCCCCTGGTGCTCGGTCGCTATTTCGCCAAAAAGGATTTACTGGGGTTGGTAACGCTTTTGCTCTCTTCGGTGTCGGTGGCATTTATGTACTCCCGAACCGCTTATTTTACCATCCTCGTATCTACAGTCGTGTTTTGCGTAATCTCCCGCCGCACCCGTTATTTGCCTTTGATAGGGATGCTCGGGATCGTCTTTATCTTTTCCTTATCTTCGACCGTCCTCGAGCGGGCATCGAAAGGACTCGGTGAAGATGGCGATCTTAATCTGGTTACCGCCGGACGATTGGAACGCCTCTGGAAGCCGATACTGGGTGAATATGCCGAGACACCGGCACTCTTTATCGTTGGACAGGGAAAATATTCGATAATGCAAACGAAGGTGTTTAAAGATGAAACGACTTTGCCCTCGGATCATCCGCATAATATGTATATCGAATCAATTATTGACAGTGGATTTCTCGGCTTCTTTGCGCTAACGACTATTTATCTCATCATCCTCTTACGGGTCTGGAAAAGCATCCGGGGCATACGAGATAAAGAGTTGCAGGATTATCAATGCGCGGCACTGGCGGCGATTCTATCCTATCTGATGGCCGGGATGACACAGGGTTCTTTACTTCCGAACCTGGAGAACAGTTTTACTTTTACCGCTGTTGCATTCGCATTGGCAATCCTGCGTTATTCTCAGGAAAATACCGATGATGGGCAACAGTCAGAAATGCTTGCAGGAGAAAATGGTGCGTAAACTTAAAGTTTGCTTTGTTTCACTAAATATATACAACGTGTTAACCAAAAATAAATCCACCAAAGCAATTGGTGGTGCAGAGGTTCAATTACTTAAGATTGCCGATGAGTTAATCCGCCGGGATGTTGATTTATCATTTATAACCCTGGATCATAACCCCGGTGAACTGGTGTCACATCCGTACAAATTGATCAAATCCTTTAACCGGGAAACCGGGCTTCGTGGTATCCGCTTTATTTACCCGCGAACCTACAAAATATGGCAGGCCTTAAAGCAATCCGATGCAGACATATTCTACTTAAATGCTGCCAGTTATATCCTCGGTATCGTTATGCTGTATGCAAAGATGCATAACAAGAAAGTCGTTTTCTGTGGGGCAATCGATACGGACTTCGTGCCGGCCAAACTACCGGTGCCAACAGAAAAGGATCGCCGCCTTTACATGTGGGGCATCCGCAATTGCCACAAAATAATTGTCCAGAACACCACCCAACTGGAAACGCTGCAGGAAAACTTTAATCTGCGGGGTGAATTGATTCATTACGGCGCGCCCCGCCAGATGATGAGTGAACAGCAGGTCGTGCTATGGGTCGCTTCCATCAAGGAGAAAAAACACCCGGAATTATTTATCGAACTGGCTCGCCAAAATCCTGACCAGAAGTTTGTTATGATCGGTGGCAAAGTACCAACGACGGACAAAAACTACAACCGCTTTTACGAGGATATTCTCGAACAAACCCGTAATGTTCCGAATCTTGACTACAAAGGCTTGCTTCCCTTTGAGGAGGCAGAGAAGTGGTTCGCCCGCGCAAAAGTTTTTATGAACACCTCCGACCTGGAAGGCTTTCCGATGACCTATCTGCAAGCCTGGTCCCGAGGCGTACCGGTGGTTACATTTATTGATCCGGACGGATTAATTAAAACCCACCAATTGGGTGCAGTTGCCAAAGATATTGACGAAATGTCCTCCATTCTGAAACGCTTCTTTCAGGGAGAGGTCACCTTTTCCAATGATGCCATCAAAAATTATTTTGATGAGAACCTCACCATCGAAAGGGCCGTCGATAAAATTACCGATATATTTTATTCCTTAACGGGATGATCTAATGAGAGTATTGCATATTATTGACAATCTTGGTATCGGTGGCAAGGAACGCCAATTAGTAGAATTATTGGTTGGCCTCCAGCAACGAAATGATGTTGCCTGCGAAGTGTTGGTTTTATCCGAGAAGGTTCACCCATCTCATCTGGAGAAACTAACCGTGCCAGTGCATAAATTTCACCGCAAGCAGGCTAAGGATCCCCGCGTATTTGCCCGGCTTTATGAAATTTACCGCCGTTTTCGGCCGGATATTATTCAGACCTGGGAATTTATGTGCTCAGTATATGCAGCAGCCTTTTGTCCGATTTATGATATTAAGTTTATTAACAATGCCATTCAGAATGCGCCGGAAAAGCTTCCGGAAAAAGTCAAATGGCGTTCCCGCATAACGTTCCCTTTATCCGATGTTATTCTCGCTAACTCCCAGGCCGGACTGGCAGCATTTAACATCAACAACAGCAAAACAGCATTCATTCACAATGGTTTCGATGCTACTCGCATCGCAGTTCTTGAGGATGCGCAGACAGTAAGAGAACGCTACCAGCTGAGCCGTCCACATGTTGTCGGTATGGTGGCGACTTTGAGTAACAAGAAAGATCATCCGACCTTTTTAAAGGCAGCGATGCAAATTCTGGACAAAAGGGATGACGTTACTTTTCTGGTCATCGGCGAAGGGCCGAACAGCGAAGCCTGTAAAGCAATGGTTCCGGAAAAATATCAGGCGCACATTCGCTTTCCGGGCAACGTCACACCGGTGGAATCCCTGGTTAATGTCTTTACGGTTGGTGTGCTGGCGACTTTTACCGAGGGCATATCCAATACAATTATGGAATACATGGCGCTCGGAAAGCCGGTCGTGGCCAGCGATGGTGGCGGTACCGGGGAGATTCTCATTGATGGCGAAACCGGTTTTTTGTGCAAGGTGTCCGACGTAGAAGATCTTAGCGCAAAAATAACCACCCTGCTGGATAATCCGGCACTTGCCAAAAAGATGGGCGCTGCCGGCAGGAAGCGCATCCGGGAAGATTTTAACCTGGCATTAATGACAAACAAATTTGTAAAATTATACGAGAATTGCTTAAGCAAAAATCGCAGTGAAGAAATTGAAAAGGTAGTATAGAAATGACGGAGCAGATTACGATCGTTTCCGGATTGCCGCGTTCGGGAACGTCTATGATGATGAAGATGCTGGCGGCTGGAGGAATCCCCGTATTAACCGACAACATTCGCAGCGCCGATGATGACAATCCTGGTGGTTACTTTGAATTCGAACGAGTGAAGCAAATTAAAACCGACGACGCCTGGCTGGCAGATGCCGGCGGTAAAGCAGTAAAAATGATTTCCCGCCTACTTAATCACCTGCCGGAAGATTACCAGTACCGGGTTGTATTTATGCGCCGTAAGATGGAGGAAATACTTGCCTCTCAGCAGAAGATGCTGCAGCGCAGAGGCATTACCGGTCAGAGTGATGATCAGGAAATGGCAGGGTTATTTAACGATCATTTGCAAAGCATTCAGGGTTGGCTGGATGCCCAACAGAACTTTTCCGTATTATATCTTTGGTATCATGAGGTGCTCAACGCGCCGGCAGAAAACATCGAAAAGCTGAACGCTTTTTTCGATCATCAACTGGATACAGCTGCGATTGCTGCCGTCATCGATCAGTCCCTTTACAGAAACCGGAAATAGTATGGCCGCCGGGGAAAAATCGGATAGTCAAAATAACCTGGAAAAAAATCTGGTAACTGCAGCAAAAGGTGGCAGCATATCTTTTGCCGGTCAATCTTTCCGAAACACCATTCGCCTGGTGTTTGTAACAATGCTCACCCGCTATCTTGGCACCGAGCAATATGGCGTTTTCAAGCTTGTGCAACTCGTCGCCGACATGACTGCCGGCATCAGCATGCTGGGTTTAAGCGGGGGCATCAAGCGGTTTATTGCGCTGGCCCGGAAAGATAAGAAGCAAACGATGCTAGCGGGCGTGCTGCAAATTGGCATTTTCTTCCCGATGATCTTCGGTGTATTTGCCAGTATTCTCGTCGGCAGCCAGGCAGAGCTAATTGCAATATACATATTTTCCAAACCGGCACTGGCCGCACCACTGGAAATAGCCAGCCTGGCCATTCCCATACTTGTTATCGGGAAAAGCCTGACGGCAATTGCTGTCGGCTTCAAGCGGGTTGATTACGATGTTTATGCGAATGAGTTTGGTGCGAACATTATCAAACTCATTTTGTATTTAATAGTCATCGCCCTTGGCTATGGGCTTTTTGGTGTCATCGCCGTCTATATTGCTTCGTCTCTGGCAATTGTTATTATCCTGCTATTATTCTTGCGGAACATCTTTTCCCTAAAGAGCCTCACGCAACCGGCAGAACGGCCGACCCGGGAAATGATGCAGTTCTCATTGCCGTTGTTTTTCTCCTTACTGCTCAATCAATTTGGTTGGCGCCTGGAAACGTTGGTCCTCGGTATTTATAACATCATGGCCAATGTCGGGGTTTTCGCAGCGGTTCTGAATATCAGTAACATTGGGAATATGGCCTATGTTGCACTGCGCAGAATCTCCACCCCGATATTCGCAGAGCTGCATAGCCAGAACAAGATTAAAGAGCTAAAAGGGTTTTACCAGGTTATCACCAAATGGGCGCTGACCTTTAATCTCCCCTTCTTCATGGTCATATTCCTATTTTCAGAAAACCTGCTCTTGATCTTCGGGGAGAATTTTACTGTTGGCGCCCAGGCGTTAACCATTCTTGCCTTTGGTTCCCTTTTTAATGCCAGCAGCGGTTCTTCCGGGGCCCTGATCAATATGTCCGGTTATTCCCGGGTAACTTTGTATAATTCGATTACTTACCTGATCATCACCCTTATTCTGGACTTTACGTTGATTCCAAAATTCGGATTACTGGGGGCAGCACTGGCCAGTACTGGTTCTCTGATTGCGATTAACAGCATTCGGGTGATTGAAGTGTATGCGCTAATCAATCGACTGTTACCGGTCAACCGTAGTTTATACAAACCCTTACTCGCAGCGACAATTTCCTATTTCCTGACCCGGTTTGGCAGCAGTTATTACCTGACTGACCAACCGCTCATCCAGTTGATCGTCTTCTCCATTTTGATGGTAGGCATCTATATTTCTTTGTTAATTGCATTAAAGTTTTCACCGGAAGATCGCTTTGTACTGAGTCAGCTACGTTTCCGGAAAAAGGACCAGAAAAAAAGCATTCCTCCGAAGAAGGATTAATTTATGGGCATTATCAAAAACAATTTATCTTACGCCGGGCAAGTTTGCGCTGCATTGCTTCGGGGCGAACCACATAAGGCTCGCAGCCTGGCGCTTAAAAAATACACGCGGCTGTTAAAGAATTTTTATGGTGGCAAACCGCCGGAAGGCAGCATCGACATCATGGCCCAGGAATGGGATTATTTGATTATACTGGATGCCTGCCGTTACGACTATTTCGCAGATATGTATTCCCCTTATCTCTCCGGAAAGCTCGAGAAAAAAATCAGCCAGGGCACCAGCACCAGTAATTGGCTGGAAGTCAACTTTACCGAATTTTACGACGATACAGTATATGTTTCTTCCAACCCACATTGTTCCGATCATGAGATCAACGGCTTTCGCGGATCGGAACATTTTCCCCACATCGACCATGTCTGGAAATACGCCTGGGATGAAAAGCTTGATACCGTACCTCCTGATGCAGTATCGGCGGCGGCGCTAAAAATGCGCCGGCAGCATCCGGACAAACGGATGATTATCCACTACATCCAACCGCACGGCCCCTGGATTGGCGATACCCGCATTTCCGGGGAAGAGATTGGCCTGGCGCCGGATCTTAGCACCAGCGGCGATGGTAAATGGACCGTCGATATACTGGTCTGGGAAATGGTCCGGGAAGGTCGCTTCGATGTTGAAAAACTGAAGAAAGCATATGCCGATAACCTGACCCTGGTCCTCGCTGACGTGCAACAGCTTGTCGAGCAACTGGACGGCGTCGTTGTTGTTTCTTCGGACCACGGAGAAGCATTCGGGGAAGGCGGCATTGTTTCTCATCCTTCCCGAGTCTACAAGAAAGTTTTAGTAGAGGTTCCCTGGCTGATTATCGACAAGGGCCCCAAACAACAAGTGAAACCGCAAGAGGCCAGTGAGGCGCAGGACGAAGCAGCCAGTGCAGATGATAAGCTGAATGAACGGCTTAGAGCATTGGGCTATCTTGATTGACGATTTCCGGCAAGTCACTCAATACGTAAGCCGCTGGGCACTTTCGGCGCGCTGTTGAAGGAAGGAGAAAGCGGAATCAAGCTATTGATGTAAGCTTCGATATTCGTATATCCATCGCCGTCGATATCGCCATTGGCGTCTCCGCTGTTATTGGGATTTAACCCGTTTGCCGTTTCCCAGTCATCCGGCATGCCGTCATTATCACTGTCTTGTGGATAACTCCCTGAGGCGTAAATGGGCCAGCCACCGACTTCCGACTGAGAATCAATATGCTGACCGCTGCGGTTTCGAACATTGGCGACGATTCGAACATCTACCGCATCACGTACGGGGGCAATCGCGCCGGCATAATCGAGCACTACTTCATATGCTTCCGCCGCCGGTTGGGTGATAACAGGCGGTGTATCGAACGGGGTGTTTATCCGGATATCCGGTTCCTGTAAATTCGTTTGCCAGTATTCGACTCCCAGCCAGTTATCATTGGTTACCGCGGAGTAGTTTTCGATAAAATTATCCTGCAAATAATACAGCGGCGTTCCCTGGTACTGAATAAAAAGCAGCTTATCCTTTTTACTATTATCGGTATCCGGCCCATACTTGAAGTAATTTCCGACAAAGTTCACCTGAATTTCCGGTGTGTCATTACTTTCCCCGGATAATGCCGGACGAGTGCCATGATTATACACCACATTATTGCGAAAATCGAAACGGGTCATGCTGCCGGCATCGCTGGTAAATTTCGGATTGCGGCTGCGATGATGTGCGAGAAGATTGTGATGAAAAGAGATACCGGCATCATTTATCCGGCTCTTTAGAATTGCGCCATAACCATGCGGACCGCCATCGGGATGGCCGGCATTATCGAGGCTTTCCGTAATCATCGACCACTGCACGGTTATGTTTTCGCTGTAATCCCAGACCTGCAGCGTTTCGTCGATGGACCAACTCATTGAGCAATGATCAATGATCACATTGCGAACTGCATTTACTGCGGAAACTCCATTGGTCCCCAGCGCATCTGCCCGGGCGCCATTTTCATCAGACAGGTCACCATGGCGAAAACGCACCCCGCGAATAATGATGTCGTGCGCTGGTCCGTAAATCAACACAGAATAACCGGCGATACAAATTCCCCCACCCGGTGCCGTTTGCCCGGCAATCGTTAAATAGGGATTGACGATGCTCAGACGGCTTTCCAGCTGAATAATACCACCAACTTTAAAAATCACAATACGCGGACCACTGGCTACCACTGCGGCGCGCAGGCTACCCGGACCGCTATCGTTCAAGTTGGTGACAAAAAGAATCGCACCGCCGCGCCCGCCAATCGCATCAGCACCATATCCTTCCGCACCGGGAAAGGCAGGTATATCTTGTGCCGACAAGGTGAAGCTTAAACACATAAAAAAAACTAGAATTCTCATATATCATCCCTATACCCACTCTGGCCAATACTGCTGCAAAAATCAATGTATAATTATTGCGCATAAAAATCATTAAATTTGAATATGAATCAACTTATCATCTGGCGAACATCGGTCTTATAAGGCCTCCGGCCAGCTAGCCGGTTTAGCAAGCAAAATGCTTACCGAAAAGCGGCATCGATATACAAAGCAGGTAATTTTAACGGAATGCATAACCAAAAACCGATTCTTTTAAATTGTTTTTCCCGGGGTGGCTCAACCTTATTGGTAAGCATGCTGCTCTCTCATCCCTATGTATGCAATACTGCCGGCGAGACCAAAAAAGTTTTTAAGGCAAAAACAAACTGGGAACCCCGCCATCGTAAGATCAAAAAAAGATATTTATACGACATCCCCATCCGCCTGCTTGCCGGCCAGGATATTTTCCATACCGGCTGGATGGCTCCCCGGAAACCGGTCTCCCCTTATCTTCAGAAATACATTGATAAAATACTTTATAAAGGCCGCTTTCATGCAATGATTCCCAAGCATAATTTATGGCAGTACGAAAATTTGCAATATACCCGGGAAGAACTTGCCAAATGCCGGATGCTAACAAAAGCGCTCGATGGCTTGATTTTTACCGTGGATATGTTTCGGGAAATGTACCCCGATGCAACTTTTATCGCCTTAATCCGCAACGGACTGGCCATTGCCGAGGGACGTCATCGCCGGGGGCATTCTATCGAAAAGGTTGCGAAAGAATATAATATCATCATTAACCGGATGCTCGCCTATGCGGAAGAGATGCCGAATTATAATATTCTCCGATATGAAGAGATGGTAAATGATCCTCCGGTATTTCTGGAAAAGCTCTATCGCATCTGCGATCTCGATCTTGCCGACGTGCCCAAAATCCGAGTGGAATCACGCCCGGTGATGAACAAGGATGGCACCCATCAGCGGATCGCCGGAGAGTATGACACACAACTATTCTGGTATGACTCAAAAGAACTTTCGCAATTGGTGAAGCCGGATATCAATGAAAATCAAATCAAAAACCTCTCCCTGGCTGACCGGGAAAAATTTTTAGCCATTGCCGGGGAAAGTATGGAAAAACTGGGCTATTCAGTTAAAGCCCATCTTTAAGAGATGAAAATACTCATTGCACATCCCGATTTGCGATTGCTTGGCGGCATCGAATCCTATTACAAAAAACTGGACGGCAAATTCAGTTTACCGGTTGGTCATTTTGTGCTGGGGAAACGCCCCGGGGAAAGCGGATCGATTTCTCAGTTCACCCGCATGTGCCGGGACTATTTGCAATTCTTCCGGCGAATCGGGAAAGGCAAATATGATGTGGTAATTATTAACCCCTCCCTGGAGTATAAGGCATTTACCCGGGAAGGCATATTTCTCCGCCTGGCCCGGTTGCGCGGACGGAAGACGGTGGTTTTCTTTCGGGGCTGGCAGAAATCGTTTGAGTCTATCATCGAGAATGAAAAGCGTTGGCTATTCGATCGCCTTTACGGTAACGCCGATGCCTTCATTGTGTTATCCGAGGAGTTTGAGTCTGTTCTGCGCAGTTGGGGATGCCGTCAGCCGATATTCCGGGAAGTTACCATTGCCAACGATGCAGCCGTTGACAAATTCGATTTTGAATCTACCCTGCAGGAGCGCCTGGCCGCAGAAGAATGGCGGATCATTTTTCCGGCAAGAATGCTGGAAGCAAAAGGGGTTTATACCATGCTGGACATCCAGGGGATTCTTCACAAAAAATATCCGAATATTTCTCTCTATATGCTTGGGGATGGACCGGAGCTCCCCGCGCTTAAAACCTACGTGGAACAACGCCATATTGAAGGCGTTACCTTTACCGGCTTTGTTGACGGGGCGGAAAAGGACGCTTATTTTCGCAAGGCACATCTGTTCTGTTTTCCCAGTCGCCATGGCGAAGGTTTCCCCAATGCATTGGTAGAATCTATGGCCTATGGTTTACCGGTAGTTACCAGTAAAGTAGGCGGCATCGGTGATTTTTTTCGCAACAAAGAACATGGATTTGCCTCCCGGGAAATAACCCCGATTCATTTTGCGGCATTAGTAGAAAAGATTTTTCTCGATCAAAACATGTATGCGGAAATCGCTCGAAATAACTATCAGTATGCACTAAATAATTTTCTGGCCAGCCAGGCAGCCTCACGGCTGGAGAAAATTTGTAAATCGATTTTAGAGGATTAAAAAATCGCAATAAAAAAGACCCTTCGCCAGGAGTTGCTCAGTCTGCGCTATGAAGTATGGCGACGGCGTAATCCGGACGCCCGTTTGTCCGAGCCGATATTTCTGATCGGCTGCCCGCGCAGTGGCACCACCATCGCGGTGGAATTATTTGGCAGTCATCCGGATGTCGCGAACTGGTCGGAAGCTGGTCGCATCTGGGATCCGGTCGATTTTTGGAATCCGGAAGCCGATCATTGCTGGGGAACTGAGAGAGTCAGCAGAGAAGAGATAAGCCGTCTGCACGGCCGCTTTGAACATTTTCGCCAAATACGTAATAAAGCAAGATTTATCAACAAGCATCCCCGCTGCACAGTACGGATTGATTTCATCAATGAGATATTTCCCGACGCCCGTTTTATTCACCTGATACGGGATGGCCGGGCCGTGGTTAATTCCATTCTTACCAAAACCGAAAATGAACCGGAACGGCATCCAATACCATTTGGTCATTTTTGCAAACCTCCGGGCTGGCGCGATTATTTAAGAGAAGATCCTACGGAACAAGCTGCATTACACTGGCATGAAATCCTCAATTATGTATTGGATAGAAAAGAGATGTTAGGCGATCGCTACTTCGAGTTGCGATACGAAGATCTCTGTAAAGATCCCCGCTTGTGGTTCGATAAGATGTATACGTTTAGTGGATTACCAGTGACAGAGGCGATATTGGAGAATATTCCGGCGGCGCTGAAGGATATGGGCTACAAATGGCGGCAACAATTAACCTCCGCCCAAATAGAAACGGTCAATAATGTTCAGGCAAAACTACTGAAGAAGCTGGGGTATACGGTATAAATTTTCTTCGGCTTATTGTTGCGTATTTACTGCTTCCTTAACCGGAGATTGGATAATTTCCCAGACGGTGCCGGCCGTATTTTTGTAAACTTCGGCATTGTTATATTTCATAATGTGCGGAAAAAGCACCGAGGGCATGAGCCAGTTTTTGCGATAGAACCAGCGGTTGTCATAGTGAATCCCCCACTTTTCAGCATTCACCCGCATGATGTTACCACGAATGATATGGCTCTTCGGTTTATCCCAGTTCAGCAGTGCCGCCTCTTTTTCCACCCCTAAAAAATCGCAGATTTTCCCAACCATTTTTTCTGGATACAAACATAGTTCTTCATAGCCGAACTGAAATACCGGCACATTAAGACCGTTGAGATATTGCTGGATTTTCCTGTTTTGTCGATACCACACCAGGAAATAGTAAGAAGCATACCGTTGAAGTAGAGATCTCGGGAATTTGCCAGAATTTTTTTGAGCGCCCGCCTTACGCTTCCTTCGCTTCATTCGATCCAGATATGAAATCGTAAATGGCCGGACATCCCGGATTAAATGCAGCACTTTTAAGTCAACATCTGGTAATTTGCTGATTTTCTTTAGTGAAGCAAGTCCCTTGGATGAATCGACAATCAGACAATCATCGCCGAAGATTGACTGGGCAGTATGAATAACCGTTTGATATTGTTCCTGAAAAGAAGTGGCGGGAGCATCACCCAGTATTTTGGCGACATTTCCCCAAAAGTGGCAATCGTCCAGAGAGTTACCGCATGCGCAGGGAATATCCCGTTGGCGAATGCTGTCCAGACCTAAATTAAGCACTGTGGCAATTTCGCCGAGCCCCATCATTTTTGAATGTTGCCCAAGCGTTAGGTCCAGCATCGTTGATCCCGAATGCCCGAGACCGACAATATACACGATCTTTCTACTCATACAGAACATCCTTACCCATAGCTATTCACTACTGGTTTAGTGGTAAATTATATGCATCTGCAGAGGGATCGATTGTGATAATTCATTCATTTTGGCGGAAGGCGCATTTAAACATTCAAATGCGATGAACAAGCGTATGCATTAGTAGGGTAAGGGGATCAGCCCGTTAATATATTCTTCCAGGTTGGTATATCCGTCTCCGTCGTCATCCATATTGCCATCGAGCGGATTTTTGGCATCCAGCCCTCGTAAAGCTTCCCATTCATCCGGCATTCCATCATTGTCACTATCCAGTGGTGGTTTTGCACTGCGTAAAATCGGCCAGCCGCCCACCTCGTATTGGGAGTCGATAATCTTCCCGGTGTTGTTGCGAACATCGCTAACGATTCGGCGATCAACCGCATCCCGCAGCGGGTAACTGCATCCGGCCTGCGTCAGCACTAATTCGTATGCTTCCAGGGGAGATTGTTGGGTAACGGGCGGACAGGGAATCGGGGCATCCAGCTGTATCGAACGTTGATTATTTTCAGTTCGCCAGTAATGGACTGCCGCCCAGTTATTACGTGAGTGTTCACTGCTACCAAAAATATAATTTTCGCTCAGGTAGTATCCCGCATCATTCTTGTATTGCAGAAGCAAAAGACTGCTTCTGTGAGACCGGGTGGTAGACGGGCCGGCTTTATAATAATTGCCGCAAAAGTTTACGCGAATTTTTGTCGGCACCGTTCGCTTGCCGGACATTCCCGGTCGGTTCATATAGTTATAAACGACATTATTGCGGAAATCATATACTGAAGTTGCAGTGGTGTCCCACTGGTTACCGGCAAACTTGGGATTGCGGCTACGATGATGAGCGATAAGGTTATGATGCATGGTAACACCGCCACCGTCAAAACCGCTCATTACCAGGGCGGCATTGCTGTGCGGGCCGCCATCAGGGTGACCGGCGTTATCCAGTCCTTCGCTGATGATCGACCACTGCAGGGTAACATTTTTACAATAGTCCCATACCTGAAAATTTTCATCAATGCCCCAGCTGAGGGAGCAATGATCGATAATTACATCAGAGACCGGCTTTTCCGGTTTTTCAGCTTGCAATCCGATGGCATCAGCTTTTTGCCGGGGGGCATCGGTGTCGTCGCCATGGCGGGAACGGATGCCGCGAATGATAACATCATGCGCCGGCCCGTAAATGTTTAGCGGATAATCCCGCAGGCAAATACCGTCTCCCGGCGCTGTTTGTCCGGCAATCGTGATATATGGATTGCGGATTTGCAGACGGCTTTTTAAGCGAATCGTACCGCTGACTTTAAAGAGAATGGTGCGTGCCCCCTGCGCTTCAATTGCTGCCCGCAAGCTCCCCGGGCCACTGTCATTCAGATTCTCTACATAAATAACCCGGCCGCCGCGCCCCCCGCGGGACTTTGCACCAAATCCTTCCGCGCCGGGAAATGCCGGCAAAAAAGATTGCTCCCAGTTCTCTCTGGCCAATGGCGCCGGTCGGAACCGCTTTTCCTGTTTCTTCGATCCGCTTTTTTTATTGCGCTTTTGCTTTGCCTTGCTTTTTTTATCCTGCTCATTTCGCTTTTCGGCAGTCAATACTTCCCCACTGCCATCCACTGTATTGTAGCTTTTCGGACAGCCGCAAAACAAAAAGAAGATCAGAATAAAATATCCGAGAGAAGTTCTCAATTAGGTCCTTTCACTACCAGCCAGAAATTCATAGCAACTTTATATTACGTTATCTTACAGTACTTTACTTTATTTGTCAATGATATGAAACGCTTTCGCAGGTTCAGTTAAAATTAACTGCGAGTTGCCTATCAACCTGATGAATATTTATTGAGAAATTCTTAATTACTTTCATAATTTTCAAGCATCGTGCATTTTTTGAGTATCAACCGGATATTTTCTTTTTATATTGTATAAATCTTGAGTTATAACAACTGAATGAAAAAAACTATGGCTATTATTTTAGCAATTGGAGAAAATTTACTCCCAACGTATCACCAAAATCACCAGTTGCATATCCTCATAACTCAAGGAAGAGGGATGCTGCATCAGCTCTTTATACTTCATTCTAGCAAATTAGCATTAATAAACGATTAAGGAATATGAAACGATGAATATACTTGGTATATCGGCTTATTATCACGATAGTGCCGCCTGCCTGGTTCAGGATGGAAAAATCGTTGCTGCTGCTCAGGAAGAGCGTTTTACCCGTAAAAAACATGACTTCCGGTTCCCGGAAAACGCCATCAAATATTGTTTAAAAGAAGGCGGCTTGGGTAGCGGTAAGGATTTAGATTATATCGCTTTCTACGATAAACCCTTCCTCAAATTTGAGCGACTGCTGGAAACCTATCTCGCCTATGCACCGCGGGGAATAAATTCCTTTATTAAAGCAATGCCGCTCTGGATCAAACGGAAACTTTGGATGAAGAACATGATCCAGGAAGCCATGGATTTCGAAGGAACAGTGCTCTTTCCCGAACATCATGAATCCCATGCTGCATCGGCATTTTATCCGTCGCCCTATCAGGATGCCGCCTTTTTGACCATGGATGGCGTTGGTGAATGGGCAACTTCCAGCTACGGATATGGCAAAGGCAATAAGCTGCAAATCGTTGCTGATATTAATTTTCCCCACTCAATTGGCTTACTATATTCCGCTTTTACCTATTACACCGGCTTCAAGGTTAATTCCGGTGAATATAAAGTGATGGGTCTGGCACCTTACGGCGAACCGAAATATACCGATCTCATTATGAAAGAACTGATTGACGTTAAAGAAGACGGCTCTTTCAAAATGAATATGGACTATTTCAATTATTGCGCCGGCCTGACTATGACGAACGATAATTTTCATAAACTTTTTGGCGCACCTCCCCGCAAGCCGGAATCCGACCTTACACAGCGGGAAATGGACCTGGCCCGTTCCGTACAGGAAGTTGTAGAAATCGTTATGCTGAAGATGGGCAAACATATTCGTAAAGAACTTGATTTACCATACCTCTGTATGGCCGGCGGTGTCGCCTTAAACTGTGTTGCCAATGGCAAACTGCTCCGTGCTGGCTACTTTGATGATATCTGGATTCAACCGGCAGCCGGTGATGCCGGCGGCGCTCTGGGCGCGGCACTGGCCGTTTGGTACCAGTATCTGGATAACGATAGAACTCGTGATAATAAAACCGATACCATGGCTGGCGCCTATCTCGGACCGATTTTCAAGAATGGGCAAATCAGTGGTTTTCTGGCGGATAATAAAATCCCTTACCAGAAACTTGATGAAGCTGAGGTTCCGGAAAAAATTGCCGATCTCATCGCCAACGAGAAAGTAATTGGCTGGTTCCAAGGACGGATGGAGTTCGGCCCACGCGCGCTCGGGTCTCGCTCGATTATCGGCGATGCCCGTTCTCCGAAGATGCAGGAAACGATGAACCTGAAGATCAAATTCCGGGAAAGCTTCCGCCCCTTTGCCCCCTCCGTACTCAATGATAAAGTATCCGATTATTTTCAGATAGATCGCGCAAGTCCTTACATGTTACTGGTCGCTGATGTTCATGAAAAGCGTCAGAAAAAAATGAACTCGGATCAAAGTCAGCTTTTTGGGCTGAGCAAATTAAAAATAGCCCGTTCCGATATTCCGGCCATTACCCATGTCGATTATTCCGCCCGGGTGCAAACGGTTCATTCCGAAACCAATCCGCTTTATTATCAAATGATTCAAAAATTTGATGAAAAACATGGCTGCCCGGTAGTCATTAATACGTCCTTTAACGTCCGTGGCGAACCGATCGTTTGCACGCCGGAAGATGCTTACCGTTGTTTCATGCGCACCAATATGGATTATTTAATTCTCGGGAATTATCTTCTCGACAAAACCGAACAGAAGGAACTGGAAAACGATATCGATTGGAAACAGGAATTCGAACTCGATTAAGGAGCGATCATGCTGAGAGAAGAAATTAAAAATATACCGAGTACTAAAAAAGACTTGCGCAGCTTTGGCCTGGTCGTTGGCGGCGTTATTGTAGCAATTGCCGGCGCATTATATTGGTATCAGAAAGCCAGTTTTATTTATTTTCTTGTTCCCGGTGCCGCCTTAATGATTTTCGGGCTGATTTTACCGACGCTGTTAAAACCTTTTCAGAAAGCCTGGATGACCTTCGCTGTTATTCTTGGCTGGTTTATGACACGCTTAATTCTCAGCGCGTTGTTTTTTATCGGATTTACTTCAATCCATTATATTGGTAAACTCTTCGGCAAGAGTTTCCTCGACGTGAAATGGGACAAATCTGTGGATACATACTGGCAATACCGGGAAGATGTACCGTTCGAGAAAACCCGGTATGAACAACAGTTTTAATGATATACAAAGGAGCATCCGATGAGCAAGTTATCGATTATTGCGGAGTTCTGGCAGTTTTTAAGAGTGCGGAAGAAATGGTGGTTAACACCTATTTTTTTGTTTTTAATACTCTTAAGTGCACTAATTTACCTGACGGAAGGATCCGCCATCGCACCATTTATTTATACCCTCTTCTAGAACCGGACGGCATGATGCCGGATGGTTATCGAAGCATGGAAAGCTCAAAAGTTAGCGCTTTTGGGCTTTCTTTTTTACACTTCAGCACCCATCACTAATGGCGATCGATGAATAACGCAGCCAAACAAGATGTCATGAAAAATTTCTCCATCCGGGCATTACGGCCGGATGACATGGTGGAAGTCAGCCGCTTGATTCGCACCCGCGATGATCTCCCACAGTCAAATAGGGATATTCGCCTGCAGCTAATGCAGTGGTTGGCATTTCATAACCCTTATGCGAACGGCGAACCAACCTATTTTGTAGTGGAATCTCCGGAAGGAATTGTTGCCTACCATGGCCGGATGCCGGTCTCTTTCCTTATTAACGGTGCGACGCAAAACAGCTATTATGTCCATGATCTCTACGTTGATCCACGCTGCCGGGAAAAAGGAATGGGATTCTGGCTGACCCGGGCATTAGCAAAACATATCGAAAAATCTTCGCCTAATTTTTTCTGCCTGTTTGGTATGACGCCGCTAAATTTGCAAATTCATCGTCGCTTTAATTATTATGAATGCACCATCCCCGGTTTCGCCAAACCACTCAATCCACAGCGGGAATTAAAACGCCTGCTAAAGTTCAACGGATTGGTGAAGTTGATGAATCCGCTGGTTTCTGCCACCCTGAGCGGCATTGATATACTGCTGTTAGGCAGCCGGGGACGCAGCGTTACTGTATCCCGGGTGGAACGATTTGATGATGCTTTCAGCACATTGGCAACAACACTTTCCCGGCAAAACGGCTTCAGTATTAATAAGTCAGCAGCGTATCTGAACTGGAAATATATCGATCGCCCGTATCGCCGGGAGGTAATTTTCGCCGCATACCGGAATGGCAATTTATCCGGATACACGATCGTCTCTCCCTCGCCGTATCAGAAAGATACGCCAGTTGGTATTCTCATCGATCTTATGGCAAATCCATCCGATAAAGCAACCGTTGCAGCACTCATCAATGCTGCATCTAAATATTGCCGCCAAAAGGGGTTACATTCATTACGTGGTGTCTTTAGTCAGCCAGTGCTGGGTAAAACGCTGAGACGCTGCCTCTTTTTTCCAACAGATGGGAAAGCCTTTATGATCGGTAATCTGGAGAAAGCGTCTGTTGAAAACGATCACCTCAAAAATCTTAAAAACTGGCATATTACATTAGGCGAATCGGACACATATATGCTAAGTCTGTAAACTATTTTCATGTCACCTTTTTCTTTTAGAGCAGGCGTTCTTTTCGAAAAAGAGGGATCAAAGCGAATTTAATCAAGGAACCAGAAATGCATACAACTTCTGAGAAACTCAAGATAGGTTTACTGATAGACAACTTTCAAATTCCTTTCTGGGCCTACGAGGTCGTCTCCAGAATTATGAACAGTGATTATGCAACTTTCACTACCATTATTCATAATACAAATGGTTGCAAAGAAGACTGGGGAATCGCCCCTCCCCAGAATCTTAGCAGCTTGCTTTACCGGAAATTCCTTGACTTCGAAAATGCGCGCTACAATCCGCAGCCAAACGCTTTCAAGCCATTCGATGTGAAAACACTGCTGGCGGATATACCAGTTATTGCTGCCAAAACCCGGCAGGAGAAATCCGACTCTGTTTTTGAGCAAAATGACATCGACGCCATCCATCAACAAAAGCTGGATGTCATTTTTAAGGTCGGACAAAGCAGCATCAAAGGTGCGATATTGCAAGCTGCCCGCTATGGCGTTTGGGCATATCATCACAGCGAGAACCCCGCTGCAACTGCAGAGCCGCATGGCCTTTGGGAAGTGTTGGAAACCCACCCGACCACCGGCGTATCGCTGGTAATGTTGAATGATTCCCCGGAAAAGCACAAAACAATTTATCGCTCTTACTCATCAACCGATCAATATTCGTTTAAACGCAACCGCAACATACACTACAACAAAAGCATATCCTTTTTACCCAGACGCCTGGAAACGCTCCAGAAGTTTGGGGAAAGCGCTTTTTTCGAGAGAGTTCAAAAAGAAGATTCTGCAGCACCGATGCACACCCGCAATGGCTATGGCACTCCGGTGAACAGCCGCCTGTTTTTTCCGCTGGCCGCTCACATGCGCCGTCAGCTGCAATCGAAGTTGGCCCAGCGATCACATTTTTACCAATGGATGCTTTTCTTCGATTTTGGGGACGATACGAATTATCAGTTTAAACGCTATACGAAGATCCTTCCCCCCAAGGACCGGCTATGGGCAGATCCCTTTGTGGAATATCGCGATGGTGTCTATTATGTCTTCATCGAAGAAGCGCTCTTTAATCCGAAGAAAGGATATCTTTCCGTTTTCACAATAAATGAGTCCGGTGAATATAGTAAGCCGGAAACGATTATCGAACAGCCTTATCATATGTCCTATCCGCAGATTATCCGCTGGGAAGGGGTTGATTACATGATCCCGGAAACGTCTTCCAACCGCACGGTTGAATTGTATAAATGCACGCAATGGCCGAAGAAATGGGAATTTCAGTATAATTTAATGGAAGATATCCGGGCAGTAGATGCCACACTCTTTTTCCATGACGATAAATGGTGGCTGTTTGCCAACATCGCAGAGAATCAAGGATCAAATACTTTTGATGAACTGTTTCTTTTTTATTCAGACAGTCCCATCAGCCAAAATTGGACGCCGCATCCGCTCAATCCGATTATTTCCGATACCCGGCGAGCCCGCCCGGCCGGGAAAATATTCGTGCGGGATGGAAAAATCTATCGCCCTTCGCAAAATTGCGAAAAGCGGTACGGCTATGGCCTGAAGATTAACGAAATTATTACGCTCAACACGAATGAATACGAAGAACGGGAAATCCATTCTTTCCTGCCAGATTGGGATGAAAACATCCGTGGCGTTCATACCATTAACAAGGATGGTAAGTTAACCCTGATTGATGCTGTATATTGGCGGGCGAAATAAACTATGCATATTGTGTTGTTTAAAAATATTTTCATTTTTGCCTGGCTTTACCGACATTCAACCATTCGAATGTATTTTCATTTAATTGAATCCCAGATGCGATGAGCAAGCGAATTTGCATATTACTGCTTTTGGCCGGGCTGTTCTTTAGCGCTTTCGGGCAAACTCAGCTGACCTCCGATGGTGCGGCAGGTGCCCTCTTCTTGCGTAGCCCCCTTATTGCCAGAATAACAGCGATGGGCGAAGCCTCCAGTGCATTAGCTGCTGAATCTGCAGCGCTTTATTACAATCCCGCCGGACTGGCAGATTTACCGCGAACGACGATATCCCTTCATCACACCGAATCCTTTGAAGACATCAATTTCGACAATATTCTTTTCGGCTTTCCGCTAACATCCCGCCTGACAGTCGCTGCCGGAATTTCTCATCGCTGGATGCCGGCGATTCCGGCACGAGGAGAGCTGGGAGAAAATATCGGCGCAATAGATGTTGCCAGCTCTATTATTCGTACTGGCATTGGATTTAAATTGAATTCCCGGCTTTCTTTAGGCGTCACCGGAAAATTTTTTCGGGATGATCTGGCCGGGCTAACCGCTAGCGGCGCGGCATTAGATGTTGGGGGGCAAATCCAACTTTTCAGAAACAGGCTGAGACTCGGTGCTGTTCTTCAGAACATTGGCGATGCTATCCGTTATGAGCGGTTATCCACAAACCTACCCCGTACTTTCCGGGCGGGTATTGGCTTTCAAATATTGGGCAGTTTTTTCACTGGTGCGGCAGATTACACTAAAACCATTGGCACTGCGCCAATTTATAGTAGTGGTTTTATGATTCTTCCTGCCCCTTATATAAGCTTTCGGCTGGGCGCTCAGTGGCAGCATGAGCGAGGACTGATCCCTTCTTTTGGTTTAGATTTGCGATTACAAAAAAAGCTTTTCTGGGAATATGCCCTGATACCTAATGGGGAGCTCGGTGCGATTCATCAGTTAGGCATCACATTTCATTTCGCTTCACGCACCTCGAAAAAAAGACGCTTACCGCAACGATCAGATTTCTCAGCTTCCCCGGTCAATCGTTTGACGCCACCGGAGAATATTAAAGTAACAGTCACCGAGGGCTCTTTGAAAATTTCCTGGGATTACCAACCCGGATTTAGCTACCTGGTTTACGCCCGTTTTCAAGACCAAACTTATCGAACTTGTATCACTCCGCATGCTACTGAGCAATCGTTTATTATGCTCAAAAAACCTTACCGGCATGGTAAATTCTTTTTTTCAGTCACTAAATTAGACGGCGAAGCAGAGAGTACATTTTCTCCGGAGGTGCTCTTTGAAGTACAGTAAACTTTTTATTATCTTATTTCTGTTCGCGGAAATTAGTAGTATGGCACAAGCACAGACAAGCAAATTTCAGCTTATCTGGGATGCAAACAGGGAACCGAACATATCACATTACCTGGTTTTTCGCGATACACTTCCGAATCCGGAGCAACTTATTGCAACGGTTAATTATCCGTCAACCGAATTTATCGATACCACCGTTGTTGCTGGCATCCTCTATTACTACCGTCTAAAAGCAGTAAACACTCTGGATAGTATGAGCGCTTTCTCAGAAACCATTCAGGGCGGAATCCCCCGCATGCGCTTGCCAGACAGTCTTAACACCCAAACCATATCATCGGGCAGTTTTATAAACATTGATATCGGGCGTTATACTTACGATCCCGACAATAGTAGCGATGAATTGCAATGGGGTATCAGCGGTGCTGTGAATGTAATTACCCGTTTCATCGGCAACGCGATAATACAGATTTTGGCGCCAACATACTGGCAGGGCCGGGAGACTTTGTTTTTAAGCGTTCGCGATTCCGACGATTTTAGCGCCGTAGACTCAATAACAATTATTGTAGATGGCGCCAGTGAATTAGTAAACAATAACGCAATTAGCGCTTTTCCGGTACCTTTTCGCCCTGCAATACACACTCTCTCAAGCGGTATTAATTTTGTGAATTTGCCTCCACAGTCCACCTTGAAAATATTTAATGAACTTGGCGAGCCAGTATTTACCCGGGAAAATCTTGCCAATACTTTCACCTGGACTACCGATAGCTATAACGGTAGACTGGTCAGTAGTGGCATATATATCTATCATATCAACAATACTGCCGGACAGCGGCTGGCCAGTGGCAAATTGGTAATTATTCGTTAATTCAAAAGCTTTATATGTTATTGTTTACAGATTTTAAAACCCACTTCCTTTTACATTCACCCGTACCCGGCAAAGATACATATCTGAGGTAATGTAAAGCTCCATACCATCCGCTCCCCCGAAAGTGCAATTAGAGACATGCGTGCCGGTATCAATACTGCCGAGGTGCCTTCCTTCCGGGGTAAAAACCATCACTCCGCCCGGGCCCGTCGCCCAAACATTCCCTTCACTATCAACAGCTAATCCGTCGCAGTTGCCGGAAACTCCATACTTGTCAAATTGCGTGGCATCATGGAAAATTCGCCCGTTGCTGGTGCTGCCGTCATCGGCGACATCAAAGGCCATCCAAATGCGCTTTTTCCCGGAATTAGCGACATAGAGCGTCTTTTCGTCCGGGGAAAGACCAATCCCGTTCGGTCGATACAATTCTTTCGTTACCAGGCGCATTTCTCCCCCCGGAGAAAGATGATAGACACCGGAAAAATCTATTTCTTTCCCGGGATAATCTGGCCCTGTTAAGCCATATGGCGGATCTGTAAAATAATAATGCCCGGCATTGCTGATGACGATATCATTCGGGCTATTCAGCCTCTTCCCTTCAAATTTATCGACGATAACAGATTTCGTCCAGTTTTCTGTATTCAGCATTGCCACACAACGATTGCCATGATCACAAAAAACCAGCGCTCCGCTTTGCGGATGGATAAAGAGACCGTTGCTACCCAATTCTCTCCCGGGAGGATTATCCCCAATCGCATATCCGGCCGGGCGCAGGTAGATTTGCAATCCGTCAACTTCACTCCATTGATAGGTCGTATTCGGGGGGATATCGTTAAAGAGCAAACGATTGCTCTCCTTTAGCCAGACCGGCCCTTCACTCCAGTCAAATCCTTCCGCCAGTACTTCAATCACCGCATCTTCGGGAATGAGGGAATTAATCGCCGGGGCATCCCGATAAATAGTACCGATTATTTTCCGCTTGCCCTCTTCCCCATAAGCTGCTGGCAAAGCTAGCAGACAGATGCAGAAGAATAAGATAATTTTTTTCATAGAATCTCTCCCATTGGTTAACAGACTTATTATTCTCCTTCGTGGACATGTAAACGCACTTTTTGTAAATCCTCATCCCGGGAAGAACTGCCCACCATAATCTCAAAATCTCCTGCCTCGACAATATACTCTTTATCGATATTGGTAAAAGCCAGTTCTTCCGGGCCGATGGATAAAGCAACCGTAATTTTTTCGCCCGGTTGAAGTAAAACTTTTCTAAACCCTTTTAACTCCTTCACCGGGCGGGTCACCGAGCTGACCATATCGCGGATATAAAGCTGGACGACAGCTTGTCCACTGCGGGTGCCGGTGTTTTCCAAATCTATGAATGCTTCTGTGGTAGCAGTGGAAGAAATCCTCGTTTCTTCCAGGCGTAAGTTGCTCATCTCAAATGTTGTATAGCTGAGGCCAAAGCCGAAAGGATAAAGCGGGCGAACGTCATCCTGAAGATATCCGCGGCGGGCAGACGGCTTGTGATTGTAAAAACAGGGAATGTGCCCGGCCGAACGGGGGAATGAGATCGGCAACTTACCGGAAGGATTCGCATCGCCAAACAAAACATTGGCGACTGCATCGCCGGTTTCCTGCCCCAAATACCAACATTCGAGAATTGCCGGCACATCGGCGGCAATTGCATTTATAGCCAATGGCCGCCCATTGAAGAGCAATATAACGACCGGTTTTCCGGTTGCGCAAATTGCTGCTACCAGCTCATTTTGCCGGCCGATCAATGCCAGACTGGGGCGGTCCCCCATGTGCGCTTTCCCCCAGGCTTCCCGGGAGGTTTGTTCGTTTCCACCTAATGCGAGAATAACAACATCCGCTTTTTCCGCAACAGCAACTGCGGCCTTAATCGATTGTCGATCGGCTTCCGGATCGGAGAAAATCACTTCATCATCATTCCAGGAGCCGCCAACGGTTATTTTGCAGCCCTCGCTATAATGCACTTTAATCTTTTCCCCAACCTTTTTCTTAATCCCCGCTAAAACCGAGGTATAATACTTCGGAATGCCGCTATACCCACCGAGCAGTACCCGATCGGCATTTGGACCGATAACTGCGAGCGTCTGGATTTTTTCTGCACTCAATGGCAGCAGATCGTCGTCATTCTTGAGCAGCGTTATGGTTTCCTCTGCCGCCTGCAATGCCAACGGCCGGTCTTCTGCGAGCTTTTTCTCATTATCTATTTTATCCGGATCAACATAAGGAGAGTCGAACAGTCCCAACTTAAACTTATACCCGAGCATTACCGCAACCAAGGCATCTATTTCGCTTTCTTGCACTTCCCCGCTTCGGACTAATTCTGACAGGTGCGGATAGCTGGAAGGGTCCGGCAATTCGATATTAACGCCGGCCTTCAGAGCGAGCCGGGCTGCTTCCCGCTTATCCCGGGCAACCCGGTGACTGACGGTTTCTTCCTTGTGGAACAGCTCGGTTATCGCAAAATAATCCGAGACGATGAATCCTGCAAAGCCCCATTCATCTCGCAGTACTGTTCGTAGCAGCCATTGATTGGCGTGGGAAGGAATGCCATCGATTTCGTTATAGGAGGCCATGATACTCGCCGGCTGGGATTTTTCTATCACCGTTTTAAAAGGCTGTAGAAAGACGTCCCGCAACTCCCGCTCAGATACATTCACCGGGCCGCAATTCGTGCCGGATTCCGGTGCACCATGTGCCGCAAAATGTTTTAGTGTTGCCAATACCCGCGGTTGTCCCTGGTAGCTGCCATCTCCCTGAAAACCTTTCACAGCAGCGATCGCCATTTGCGACACCAGATAGGGATCTTCCCCAAAAGTCTCTTCTACCCGCCCCCAGCGAGCGTCCCGCGCGACATCCAGCACTGGCGTCAAGGCCTGATGCGCGCCCCGCAGGCGGGTATCTTCCGCAATCGCTGTATAGATGTTTTCTATCAATGCCGGATTAAAGGTTGCCGCCAGACCGATCGGCTGGGGATAGCTGGTTGCATCCCTCGCAGCCAGGCCATGCAAACATTCCTCGTGAAAGATGACTGGAATTCCCAAGCGGGTTTCCTCGATAAAAAAAGATTGGAGCCGATTACTCAACTCGGCCATTTCGCGAGGGCCCAATCCTCCCTGTATATCACTAATCCGGGCAATTTGGCCAATCCCATTTCCCAAATGGGATTTCATTTTTGCAAAATTCGGAGTGCCATCCTCATCGAACATCATCGCCGCTCTTTCATCCCAGATGCAGAGCATTTGCCCAATTTTTTCTTCCAGGGTCATTCGGGCAAGTAAATCCGCGACTCTATCGGAGATAGACAATTGAGGATTTCGATATGCGGGTAAGGAAGTAGAATCTGGTGGTTGCGGGGGTGAAATATTCTGATCCATTTTCTGAGTCCATACGGTTTCGTGCAGCTAGCTTGTGAGGTTTATCGCTCCGGGAATTCGTCTAAACGAGTGACATAAAAATCATGAGTGAAGTATAATACAATCGCCGTTTTCTGACAAATATTTCATACTACTGTCAATAAAATTGCTTGTTAAATGTGGACGCACTAAATTGCCAGCGCTAAAGGATATAAAAATACCCGAACATTTTCTTTAGAATCTCAATTCTGATTTGCGAAAAACAGTAACAGTGGTTTAACCATCTCAACATTTAACCAGGAAGCACTGTTGCTGATTATTCATTTGTATTAAATATGCCAAAGAATTCAATATGCTCAATCCCCATCGTTTTTTTGATCCGGAACCAACGGTTCGCAAAATCGCCAGCGAACTATATGATGGCATCAAAAATCTGCCCATCGTCAGTCCGCATGGACATACCGAGCCGAGTTGGTTTAGCGACAATCAGCCATTTCCCGATCCGACAGAATTAATCCTGATTCCCGACCATTATATTTTTCGCATGCTCTATTCGCAGGGAATTTCTCTGGAAGCACTGGGAATTCCGACTCGGGACGGTACGAAAACAACCGATGACCGACGGGCAAGTTGGCAAATTTTTGCTGATCACTATTACCTGTTTGCCGGCACGCCTACCGGTGCCTGGCTGGATCATGAATTTACTGAGGTATTTGGCGTTGAAGAGAAATTCAACAGCGATACCGCTCAGCGCATTTATGATCAGATTGCAAGCAAATTGGCGCAGCCGGATTTTTTACCGCGAGCGATGTTCGATCGCTTTAATATCGAAGTTTTAACAACAACCGATCCGGCAGAATCGACGCTGGCAGCACATCGCCAAATTCGCGAATCCGACTGGAACGGGCGGATCATCCCCTGCTTTCGTCCGGATGGCGTTATCGATTTTACCCAGCCGGAGTGGCAGGAGAATATCAACAAACTTTCTGACGTGACTGGCATTGCCATTCATAGCTACAGCGGTTTTATTCGCGCCCTGGAGCTTCAACGCAGCTTCTTTAGGGAAATGGGTGCGGTATCCAGTGATCATGGCGTAGAAAGCCCTTTTACGCAGCGGTTGAGCGACAATGAGGCAGAGCAGCTTTTCCAACGGGCGCTGGGAGGCAAGGCAACCGCGACAGATGCCGTCAATTTTACAGCGCACATGCTGATGGAAATGGCCCGAATGAGCTGCGAGGACGGACTGGTGATGCAAATCCATGCCGGTTCTTTTCGCGGGCATAATCAATTCATCACTCAGCGCTTTGGCCGGGATAAAGGGTGTGATATTCCCATGCAAACCGAATACACCCGAAACCTCCATGCCCTGCTAAACAACTATGGCAATCACCCCAATTTCCGACTGATTATTTTTACGCTGGACGAAAGCACTTATTCCCGGGAGCTCGCCCCGCTGGCCGGGCATTACCCGGCATTATTACTTGGCCCGCCCTGGTGGTTCCATGATAGCGTAGAAGGAATGACTCGCTTTCGGCAGCGGGTAACGGAAACAGCCGGCATTTACAACACCGTTGGTTTTAACGATGATACCCGCGCTTTTCCCTCTATCCCTGCCCGGCACGATCTCGCCCGGCGTATCGATTGCAACTTCCTGGCGGGGCAGGTCGCCCGGCATATTATCGATATTGACGATGCGCATCGCATGGCCCGGGAATTAACCTATGATTTGGTAAAAAACGGATATCGACTATAACCCGCCCGGGACTAGCGTCCCGGGCTATTTTGGATCGCCCTTGCAGGGCTGCTGCTGTTATTAGCCATTGTGCTGAAATAACAAATTGATTTGATGACCGATTGGTTAACCTGCGACAAAAATGAACCTGACATTTATGGGCCGATGATATGATTGGAAACCGCTTGAAATCGTTCAAACAATTTTTTAATTCGCGGATCAGCGATTTGCTGATTGAGGTAACCGCGATTGTGCTTAGCGTTTTGCTCGCACTGGCAGTCAATAATTGGCGGGAAAGTCAGAAAACAGCTGCGGTTGTTGAACGGGTTAAGGCAACATTGACGGAAGAAATCGATGCGAATCTGCTGGAAGTACAACGCGCCTACGATTACCATCAAACCCTCGTGAAGGAAATTCGGGATGGTGGGCGGAGACTGATGAGCATAGATATGAATGAGGAGCCACTGAACCTCGGAAATATCAATCAGTTACGTGAAGCACTTTCTCGCAAATTTATCACTATGGAAATTCCTGTGCCGGAAAATTTCGAGGTCATGAAAATTTCCCGGGAAAAATTTTTTCTGCGCTTTGGAAAGTTGATTGCAAAGGCGCAGGTGGAAGGTAACTTCTTCAATATTTATGGGGAAGGTGGCATTCGTTTGCAATCGGCCGGTATCCGTAATCTTTCCTGGGAAATCGCCCGCGGAATGCAAGTGCTGGTCCATATGGACTATGAAATCGTCGCCCGCTGGTCGGAAATCAATCGTCTCGAAAACAGTCACAACGCAACGGTCTCGAAAATACTGGACCGTCTTTATGACGGCACCGGTTCGGTGCTCTCCATTCTGGAAGATCTGGTTTATTTCGAATCAGAGCTGCTGGATCGTTATCAGAAGATGCAACAATTGCTAAATTGAAGATAAAAATATTTTAGAATTTATAAAATTAATCCTATTCCCTATCCAGATTCCCCAATAGATCGCTGCTCTTACAGCGATATGCATTGCATTTATCCTTATCCCGATTTAAATTGGTTTCTGCCGAGTATTTCGGCGATTCTCGTCACACAATTATCCAGCAAACCGGGAAAATTTGATGAACCCGCTTAAGATTTTCTATTTTAATGAAACCGCCAAAGACCGGGAGGTTTTATCCGCTGCCTTTAATGACCGGCAATTGGAAATTATTCCGCTCGGTGATAGTGAAAGTTTGCCAGCATCGCATAATGGAGATTTGGTAATTTGCGCCATCGATTTACACGCCGAGATGAACTGGCAAGACCTCCGGCAAATTCGCATTCATTTCTCTTCCCTGCCGATGTTACTGGTAACCGCTCCCTGCTCACCACAGTTAGCTTTTAGTGCTGCCCGCAATGGTGTTGATGCTTTGCTGGAAAAGCCCCTTGATGAAAAAGCGCTGCGAAATACTGTTCGGGATTTACTGGCGATTGAAGCAGAAAAAAACGACGGTGGCAAAGAGCAGCAGCGCATGGAAGGCCTGGAAAACGAATTGCGGTTGCATACCCGGCATCTGGAGCAAAAGAACCTGACACTGAAGGAGAAAACCGAAGAACTGGAACGCAAGGCAATTTCCCTCGGCATGGCTAATATCGACATGCTAAAGGTGCAGGAACAGCTGGAAGTTAAAAATGAATTAATGCAGCAGATCCTTAGTGAGCTCTCCCAAAGTAAAGATATTCTGCAATCGATTATCGACGCTTCCCCGGCAACGATTATCATGGTCGATAAAAACGATCGCATTAACGTTGCCAATAAAAGAGTCTACGAATATTTTGGTCTTAAGCAGGAAGAAATTATCCAGCTGCCCTACCCGCTTTTTCTGGAAAAGATAAAATCCTGTTTCGCCTCGCCGGAAGCCTTTCAGGAGAATACTGAAAGAATACAACAAATTCTCCGCGGTCGCATGTCTAACGAAATTGATGTTCATGAGATTTATCGTTATTCAATCCAGATGGTTTCCCCGACGCCACGGGATATTCTCCCGATTAATGCACCGGTAATGGACAAAGACGGCAACGAACTAGGGGCAATTTGGGTCATTAACGACATCACCAAAATGAAAGAAGCGGATGCTTTGCTGCGAACAATGGCAGACGCATCACCGATACCATTTATCATCAGCCGCCTGGATGATGGTAAAATTCTCTACATCAATCAGCCCCTGGCAGACTTGATGGGCGCGCCAATTTCCGAACTGATCGGAAAAAAAACACCCGACTTTTACAGCAACCCCGAAGATCGCGGTATCATTATCGATAAAATCCGCAAGGATGGGAAATTGCAGGGCTATGAAGTACCAATTAAAGGCTATGATGGTACCGAGACCTGGATGAGTTTTTCTCTCTCGATAACAACACTTGGTGGTGAGCAGGTACTTGTCGGAGGATTGCAGGACATTAGTGAGATCAAAAAGAATGAAGAGAGCCTGCGCCTCTATCGCAAGATATTTATGAATTCCAACGACTCGATAGCCATTTTATCTCCCCAGGGAGTTATTCAGGAAATAAATCCCGCTGGGGTTCGTTTATTCGGCTATCCGGAGGAAGAGGTTGTTGGCAAAACAACTGAAATGTTTATTGGCGGAGATGTTTTTACCAATCTGCTGAAACAGATGCCCGACCACGGAAACTATTCCGTACGCAAAGAGTTATCCGTCACCACAAAAGAAGGTGAGCATGTTTTTGTTGAGCTCTCCGCATTCCCCATTCTCGATGAGGAGGAAGCAGTTATTTTTCGCATCGGGTTTGTGCGGGATATTACCGAGCGAAAAACCGCCGAGGCTGCCTTACAGAAAGCCCACGACGAACTGGAACAGCGCGTGCAGGAACGAACCGCCGAATTGGCTCGGAAAAATACCGCGCTTCTGGAAAGTGAATTAAAGAACACCGCCCTCCTCAATGCCATTCCGGATCTGATGTTTCGCCTCAGCAAAGATGGCATTTACCTGGACTACAAGGCACCGAAGGAGAGCGATCTGGTGCTACCGCGGGAAAAAGTTATCGGCAGACATGTTTCCGAAACATTACCGCCGCAGCTTGCTGAACAAACGATGGCGAATATCAACAAAGTCCTTCAGAGCAAGGAAACACGTATTCTTGAATATGAACTGCCCCATGATGATCATGTTCATTCTTTCGAGGCGCGTATTGTCACCAGTGGCCCGCATGAAGTGCTGGCGATCGTTCGCGATATTACCAATCGCAAAAAGGCAGAGCAGGCGCTACAGAAACATCAGGAAGAGCTGGAGCAGCGGGTTGATGAACGCACGGCAGAATTAGCCTCTGCCAATCAGGACCTACGGGAAACGCAATCCCAACTGGTACAATCGGAAAAGATGGCGGCGCTGGGAATGCTGGTCGCTGGAATCGCCCACGAAATCAACACTCCGGTTGGGGCAATCAGCAGTATGCATAATACATTGGTGCGCGCAGTTGATAAACTGAAAGCGATTCTCGATCAGCAATTGCCGGATGGCCTGGAAAGCAATCGAAAACTAACCACTATTCTGAAAATGCTGGAAGACGGAAACCGGGTTGTCGCCAGCGGCAGTGAAAGAGTAACGACGATCGTTAAGCGACTGCGCAGTTTTGCCCGCCTGGATGAAGCAGAACTAAAATCCGCGGATATCCATGAAGGCATCGATGACACGCTGGTACTTATTCACCATGAGATCAAACATGGCATCGAAGTTAAGAAGGAATTCGGGAACGATATCCCGCTCATCTCCTGTTATCCGGGCAAACTAAACCAGGTATTGTTGAACCTGTTGATCAATGCAAAACAGGCGATGAATGGGGAAGGAACGATTACTATCGGCACTTCACATTCAGATGGCAATGTGCGCGTATCCATTACTGACACTGGCGTTGGCATACCTCCGGAAAATCTGCGCAAGATTTTTGATCCGGGATTTACCACCAAAGGGGTCGGCGTGGGAACTGGTCTCGGACTTTCCATCGTTTTTCGAATTGTCCGTGAAGATCATCTGGGAGACATTCAGGTAGAGAGCGAAGTTGGCAAAGGTACAACATTTACCGTCAGTATCCCGGATAACCTGGACACGCTGGTCGAACATACCTAATCACTCAGACAAATTTTCAAAAAAACTGCGGAATCCGCTAAGCCTTATTTGTAACTCAACATTTTAAGCGACTTTAAAACAGTGACAGCCCATGCATTTTCCACCGAAAAAAGACACTCTTCCGATTGCGATCATCACTGCATGCAGTTTATTCACCATAGCACTTGGCACCTACATGTTCTGGGAAATGAATACGCTGACAGGTAGATTCGTTGCAGGATTCATTATTCTCACCGGCCTTTTTCTTCAATCTCTCATCAGCTCCCTGCAGTATGAAGTATCCGCTAATATTTTGTTCATCCGCCAATGGCCGCTGCGTTGGAAAATACCGTTGAAAAATATCGTTCATATCCGCGCGAGTAAAGAGAGTGAATGGTCCAGCGGCGTCCGGCCGGCATTGTCGCAACAACTGCTGCATATTCAATATAAAGCTTCCGGTGGTATTCAGAATGAAGTGCAGATTTCCCCGGCCGACCGGGAATCTTTCCTCAATTACCTGCTGGAAAATGATAGCGGTCTCTACCGAATCGGCGAAGAGATTTATCGTCAGGAAATGCCTGAGGTGCATCCTTAGCACCATTACTTACCATTCCCCTCCTCCATTTCCATTTTTCATATTTTCCTATTTCCATTAAAAACCTAAATATTTGTGATACATCCGTTTAAAAGTTATGTAAATTAGAGATCGATAAGGTTCCGGAATCTGCAGTTTATATGAATTCTCAACATTAAGAATCAGTAAATAGCCCTCATGAAAAAGCACCTCTCCAAAACGATTATTCCTTTCCTCATCAGTTTTATCTTACTATACCTGGCCTTTCGTAATATCGAATGGGAGAACCTTTGGCAATCCCTTTCCAGTATCAGCTGGCTTATCTTGTTTATTTGTTGTGCCAATGCGGTTTTTTCCATCTGGATGCGCGCCTGGCGCTGGCGTATTTTGCTGAATCCGTTGAAGAAAATTTCCCTCACCTCGATTTTTAGTTGTACCATGATCGGCTTTATGGCAAACAATGTTTTACCGGCACACGCCGGGGAAGTTATCAAACCCTATGTGCTTGGCCGCAAGGAAAATATTAGCAGCGTATCTGCCTTTGCGACAGTGATCATCGAACGCCTGCTGGACAGCTTCGCCTTAATCACGATGTTGATCCTGGTGCTCGGAATTGCCCCCATCGACCCGGCTTATAAAATGCTTAGCGTACTTATCGGACTCGCAACCATTCTGTTGATACTGGTCCTGATACTTCTATCTACCCCGGAAAGCCGCTTACGGGTTTGGTTAATAAATTGGATTAACCGTTTGCCGGAAAAAATCCGCCTGGCGACTCACGACCATGTTATGACTTTTCTCCACGGCCTGAACGTTTTTAAAGATCGCAGTATTTTACTGCCGCTGGTAGGGAAATCGATGCTCATTTGGCTGCATATGGCCTTCACAATTTACATCATATTGAAATGGTATCCTTATATCAATCCGGTAGAAAATAGCCTCTGGTTAGTATCAATTGTTGTAGTGGTTTTTCTCGCTTTTGGTGTATCAGTACCGGCAGCGCCGGGTCATTTTGGGACGACGCAGATTGCATTTATTCTTGCGATGGGTTATTTTGGTTTCAGCGAAGTGGATGCTGTTGGCTGTTCGCTGGTTTTCAACATCACTCAGTACGTACCGATTACCGTAGCGGGCATTGGCTATTTGTTTAGAGAAGGATTGACACTTCGTCATTTAAGAAGCAGTGTGGAAAAACCGGATGGGGCCGGGGCTTGATCATTTTTCTTCTGTCTACAACAATTCTTTTTTTATTTCTGCTGCTAACCGTTTCCGCAGAAGAGCTTTCGGATTTGGCTCGTCAACTGCGCATGTCCGATGTCTCTGCCTTTCGGAAACTGTTTGATATATTTAACCGGCCAATTCACCGCTTTGTCAGTTACAAACTTGCCGATGCTGATACTGCAGAAGACATCACCCAGGAAGTATTTGTGAAGCTATGGGAAAATCGCAGCGATGTTCAACCGGGGCGCTCGATAAAATCCTATCTGTATACCATCGCGAACAATCTTACGCTGAACCATATACGGCATTCGAAAATCGTTCGCAAGCATCAAGAGAATACCCGCTTATTTTCCGAGAATTTAGCGGAAAGCTCACCGGAACAACTGCTTGAGCAGGTAGAATTCGATGAGGCCATTTTATCAGCGATAAATCATTTACCGGAAAAAAGCAGAATCGTTTTCCAGTTAAGCCGAATGGAAAATTTGTCCTATAAAGAAATTGCTGCCCGCCTGGATATCAGTATCAAGACGGTGGAAAGTCATATTGGCAAATCCTTGAAGCTTCTGCGCCAGGCATTACTGGATTACTCTCGTTAATTTTCGCCACTCACTCCTCCCCCTTTTCACCGCTTTGAATTACGGCAATACATTTCTCTTAAATCCCTATCGGGGAATTTTCATTTACAAGTGTAATACGGGAAAGGATCAATAGCCCGGAGGTATAAGATGATCAGACCTGTATTATTATTTTTAATCGGCATATTGCTGGCGGGGGGATTTTTTAAGCAGGATAGTGACGGTCCGCTAATGTCAGCGCGTTATATTGATACCCCCTTAAAAAAAGTAATTGGGGACATCGGCATTCACTTTCAGAAGACCTTTTCTTACATGGATCAAATCGTGGATAGTATAGTAGTGACGACGCATATTCAACGCCAGCCATTCAGGGAGGTAATGCCGAAAGTATTAAAAGAAACCGGTATAATTTACCGAGAAATTTATACCGGCCACGTAATACTATTTCTGGAAGTAAAGTTGGATACAGTGCCGGATTCAACCGGACAGCAATAAAATTACCCACTATATTTGATTAATGCCTGAACATCCTGCCCTTCCAGTTTTGCCCGGCCGTTTAAATCGACCAGCTCAATCAGGAATGCTAATCCTAAGACCTTTGCGCCCAAACGTTCACAGAGATTGCAGGTTGCAGCTGCGGTGCCACCGGTAGCCAGTAGATCATCGACAATCAGCACCCGGTCATCATTCCCCAAAGCATCCATGTGGATTTCCAGACTGTCTTTACCATACTCCAGTTGATATTCTTCCACCAGGGTATCTGCCGGTAATTTCCCCGGCTTACGCACCGGAATAAAACCGAGGTTTAATTTGTAGGAAAGCGCTGCACCAAAGATAAATCCTCGTGATTCGATACCGACTATCTTGGTAATCTCGGCATTGCGAAAGTGATCATACATATAGTCGACAGCATTCGAGAAAACTTCGCCATCACTTAATAAAGTGGTAATATCCTTAAATTGAATGCCTTTGATTGGAAAATCCGGCACGTTACGGATGTGAGATTCAAATTCAATCATGATCGCTCCTCAAGGGTTGAATATATTTGCCGTGCTAATTTATGCGCTGTTGTATAATCGGCGACCAACTATTTCCGTCACTAACTTTTAATAGGTGATGCGGAAATCCGGATACTGTTCGCTGGCGTTTTGCCAGTCAACATTTACATCCTGCACATACGCTCCTAATGGTCCCCGCTTAACTGCCGCCAGTAATGAAATTAACGTTTCCTGATCACCCTCGGCGCAAACTTCTACATCACCATTGGGCAGGTTTCGAACATAGCCGGTTACGCCCAATTTTTGTGCCTGGCGCATAGTGAAATAACGAAAGCCAACGCCCTGCACTGTGCCGCGCACAATGGCTTTAAAGGCTGTACTTCCCGCCATACAAGGTCCTTCTATTCTAACGATTTTTTACTGCTTTAAAAGCTTTCTGAACTGCTTCTTCCGGGCTGGCGACGGTTTTTACCCCGGAAATTTCATCCCAGGATTGTAAGGTAAATACCGGGCGGTTTAGCTGCAGCCCATAGGCAATTTCGGAAAGTGTACCATAACTACCATTGACGGCTATCAAAGCCTGGGCAGTTTGGGCGATGATAATATTCCGGCCAATCCCCATACCGGTTGCAATTGGAATAGTCACGTAAGGGTTAGCATCTGTCAGCAGTTTGCCGGGTAAAATCCCAACCGAAGTGCCGCCGCCCGCCGCGGCGCCTTTGCAGGCTGCCTCCATAATGCCACCGGCACCGCCACAAAGAACGATACCGCCGGCTTCGGCGATAAGACGGCCAACCGTTTCGGCCATCTCATAATGTTCTTCCGAGCATTGCCGCCCGCCGATTACACCGATAATTTTCTGCCGTTTACCAGCAATCATTAAAAATCCGCATTTCTCGGCGTTCTTGGAAAAGGAATGACGTCCCGGATATTTTCCATCGCGGTTAAATACATAATCGCCCGGGAAAAACCAAGTCCGTAACCAGCGTGAGGCACACTACCATAGCGACGAGTATCGAGATACCACCAGTAATCTTTTTCATCGAGGCCCATTTCGCGAATACGGTTCAGGAGGACATCATACCGCTCTTCACGCTGGCTACCGCCGATCAATTCACCGACACCGGGCACTAGCAAGTCCATGGCAGCCACAGTTTTATTATCGTCGTTCATGCGCATGTAGAATGCTTTGATCTCTTTCGGGTAGTCCGTTACAAATACCGGCTTTTTGAACACTTTCTCAGTCAGGTAACGCTCATGTTCAGTCTGTAAATCACTGCCCCAACTCACCGGATACTCAAACGACTGCTTCGCCTTTCCAAGATGTTCAATTGCTTCAGTATAGGTAATACGTGCAAATTCCGAGTTAATCACATTATCCAGGCGTTGCATCAGTTGCTTCGATTTATCGATCCAGCGGGCAAAAAATTCCATTTCTTCCGGGGCTTTTTCCAGCACAAAATTGAGGATGTATTTGGTCATATCTTCCGCAAGATCCATATCATCATTAAGATCGGCAAAAGCAATTTCCGGCTCGATCATCCAAAACTCCGATGCATGGCGGGCAGTGTTGGAATTTTCCGCCCGAAAAGTCGGCCCAAAAGTATATACGTTGCGGAAGGCCATACAATGCGTTTCTACCGCTAATTGGCCACTGACTGTCAGATTGGTTTCCTTGGAGAAAAAATCTTTTGTATAATCGAATTCCCCACTGTCTTTTTTCGGTGTGCCGTCCGGGGCGAGTGTGGTTACCCGAAACATTTCTCCGGCGCCTTCGCAGTCACTGCCGGTAATTATCGGGGTATGTGTATAAACGAAATCCCGCTCCTGGAAAAATTGGTGAATGGCATAAGCCAGTATTGAACGCACTCGGAAGACTGCCAGAAAAGTATTGGTGCGCGGACGCAGGTGGGCAATGGTCCGCAGGTATTCGAAAGAGTGACGCTTCTTCTGTAGCGGATACTCCGGATCGGAGGCCCCCACCAGGGTTACCTTGCTCGCCTGAATTTCGAAAGGCTGTTTGGCGCCCTGGGATTCTACTACTGTCCCCTCAATTGAGAGAGATGAAGCAATCGTAAATTTGCCAATTTCTGCAAAATTGTCCAGTTGATCATCAAAAACGACCTGAACATTCTTAAAGAAACTACCATCATTAATTTCGATAAATCCAAAATTTTTCGAACTACGCAGGGTGCGAACCCAGCCGGTTACGTGAACCGTTTTTCCAATATAAGTTTTTGGATCTCTCCAGAGTTGTTTTACAAGTATTTTATCCATGATCTTCCTTGCTGCTAAATGATTAACGCTTTCAACTGTTTGGCAATCTTGCCAACAGCAGATTCATGCTTTAGAGCCCACTTGAAAATAGCACATCATGTTAAAAAAAAGGGCTGATGAAATCAACCCTTTTTTGGATGCTACCAATGCTATAAGCCTTATACAGGCTGTTTTTCAGGAAATGGGGATGTTTACCCCTGATGCTTGCCCTGAAAAAATTCTTCTGCAACCGTTACGTCATCTTTACTGCCAATAATCAACGGTGTTCTTTCGTGCAATTCCATCGGTTGAACATTCATAATTCGTTCTTTGCCGTTACTGGCGCGGCCACCGGCCTGCTCGATGATAAATGCCAGTGGATTGGCTTCATATAATAGCCGTAATTTTCCTTTCGCATTTTTCAAATCACCCGGATAAAGGAAAATGCCGCCTTTCAGTAAATTGCGATGGAAGTCGGCAACCAGCGATCCAATGTAACGGCTCTTCATGCCACTCTCAGAACGCTTCGCCCAGTTCACATACTGCTGAACATTCTTGTCCCATAAATTATAGTTACCTTCATTCACGCTATAAATCGCGCCTTTTCGGGGCGTTTTAATCTTCGGATGGGAAAGTATGAAACTACCGTAGGAAGGATCCAGGGTAAACCCATGAACGCCGGTGCCGGTGGTATATACCAACATCGTACTGGATCCGTACACCACATACCCGGCCGCGACCTGGGAATATCCCGGTTGCAGTAGATCTTCTTTAGTAACCGGACTTTCATCCGGGGAAGTCCGGCGAAAAATACTGAAGATCGTCCCGATACTTACATTTACGTCAATATTCGACGAACCATCCAGCGGATCGAAGACACAGATGTATTTTCCCCGGGGAAATTCGTCGCTGATTGCAATGTAGTCTTCATTTTCTTCGGATGCCATGGCACAAAGGGTTCCCCCAAAGCGTAATGAACGAATTAACGCTTCATTCGCAAAAACGTCCAGCTTCTGCTGCTGTTCCCCAAATACATTTTGGTTATCGATAGAGCCGATAATGTCCACCAGGCCAGCCCGGTTCACATGATGCGAAATTACTTTTGCTGCCAGTGCAATATCGGAGATTAACTTGGTAAATGCCCCGGTTGCCTGTGGAAATTTGCGTTCCTGTTCAATAATATGCCGTGCCAATGTCATCACGAAAATACTCATACACACCTCCTGAAAAATTTACGATTTGAAACCAAAGCCACCTTTTCGGATTATTTAGCTGGTCTAACATATATACTTATGCATTTCACAATTAATGGCAATTGTCCGACCATCAACATTTTTTAAAATGTTGATACAGTATTGAAACAACTAAATTTAGGAACTTAAATAAGTAAGGATACCCCACAATTGAAACTGAACCGGGAACGGTTAGTTCTCTCGCTAAAGTGTTAATTTCTGGCGAAACTAATTGTAGTATTTTGAAATGATCCGGCCGCCCACTCGCCCGGATGTACTGATAGCACTTTTTATATTACATAGAATTTTCAGCAATGCCAATTAATAATATTTTTTTCACAAAGTAGTTTGTACAAAAAGAAAGCGCATCCGAAGAATGCGCTTTCCAATTCTAAAAAATTTGCTTAAAAGGATTATCTGGGCATTACAAAATCAATCACCCGCCGGCGATCATCTCGTTTGATGTATAAAACAGCCGCAGAACCGGGAGATAGTTCGCCAAGGGCATTCCGGAAATCAGTCGTGTTCTCCACATATTGGCGATTAATTTTCATAATCAAATCCCCTTCCTGGATACCTGCCTGTTCCAGAACACTGTTCTGCATCAGCGAGGTTACGATGATGCCCTCATCCCGCGCACGCAGTCCATAGGCACTGCGGAGATTGTCGTTCAGATCGCGTACTTCAATACCGAGATTACGGAGTGTGTTCGCACCACCTTGCCCATTACGGCGCTGGTTGGCGAGAAGACGGTCGTCTTCCGGAAATTCTCCAAGCACAACTTTTTTCACTAACTCCCGGCCTTCACGGTTCACCGTAAACGAGAGTTCCGTACCCGGTTCGGTGGAACCCACCCGGGTGCTCAACTCGGTGAAATTACGAATCTTTTTATCGTCAATTTTGGTAACGATATCACCCGGTTCTAATCCAGCTTTTTCAGCAGGTCCGTCTTCAGTAATCGCGCTGATCATTACACCTTCATTGGTCTCCAGATTATACATCTCAGCCAATTCCGGACTAATGCCATTCAGATCCATTTCGATGCCGAGCCAGCCGCGAACGACCCTGCCCTTGTTCAAGATATCGCTTTTCACTTTATTTACAAGGTTAGACGGAACGGCAAATCCAATACCGATGCTACCACCAGAGCGACTGGCAATTGCAGTGTTGATGCCAATGAGCTCACCTTTCAGATTTACCAGTGCGCCCCCGCTGTTACCGGGATTGATCGCTGCATCAGTCTGAATAAAGTCTTCGTACTGTGTGAGCCCAACACCGGTACGCCCTTTAGCGCTGACGATGCCGGAAGTTACGGTATGATGAAAATCTTCTTCCAAGGGAGATCCCAGAGCCAGGACCCATTCGCCAACCCGCACATCATCGGAATTACCGAGCTGCAAGTAAGGTAGATCAGATGCATCGATAGTAATAATTGCCAGGTCCGTACGCGGGTCGGTGCCTTTAACGGTTGCTTTCAGTTTCCGGCCATCAATCAGTCGCACATAGATATCGTCGGCATTTTCAATCACATGATTATTCGTGACGATAATACCCTGACTGTCGATAATCACACCGGAACCAAGGCCGCGCTGCTTATAGTCTTCCGGCATACGACGGAAAAAATACTCCAGCGGAGTGCCACGATAGTTGTTACGGGTGTTTACGGTAGTTTCCGTAGAAATGGTCACTACTGCCGGATTCACTTTTTCAGCGACGTCTGCAAAGGCATTGCTTAATGCGATAATACTTGCATTAGGGTTAAAGTCATTGTTACCGTTGGCGTTATTTTCGCCACCGGCTTCTTCCAAAGGTGCCGGGTAATCTGCATTTACATTCCCGGTGAGTCCCAGTCCGGAGGCCAGAATCATCCCAATCAAAATACCTGCCGCTACCAGAACTATACTAAATCCATTCCAGGTTTTTCTACTCATTCTTCATTTCCTCTCAGTTTATTACCTGTATTTAAAACGTCACGTTTTCTACGCCCGGAGTTTCCCGGAAGTTTCTTGAGGTAAAAAATTTTAATGTTATTCGACAGTAACACCATTCTTCTTTACGCTATCAATCACTTCGAAGAGTATTTGATAGTTGTCGTATTTGACGTGAATTGTTTGTCCCTTGCGGGCATTACCACTGAGAATTTCTTTCGCAAGGGCATCGGTAATTTTTCGTTGAATTACCCGGCGGAGCGGCCTTGCACCAAATGAAGGCTCGTATCCGATTTGGGCCAGATGATCCTTCACCTCATCGCTGAGGACAATATTGATGCGTTGTTCCGCCAGTTGACCTTTCAGATTTTTCATCTGCAGATCAACAATTTTCCGAATGTGCTCTTTCATCAGGCTGTGGAAAACAATAATTTCATCGATCCGGTTTAAAAATTCCGGTCGCAGTTCTTGCCGCAGCAGATTCATAACTTCTTCCTGAATTTCCCAGAAAATTTCTTCCCGGTTTTGATCGGTCACGTGGCGGGATTTTTCCAGAATCAGGTGTGCACCAATATTTGAAGTCATAATGATGATCGTATTCTTAAAATTGACGGTATGGCCTTTACTATCAGTCAATCGGCCATCTTCCAGCACCTGAAGCAGCACATTAAATACTTCCGGGTGAGCTTTCTCGATTTCATCCAGCAACACTACCGAATAAGGACGGCGACGAACGGCTTCCGTGAGCTGTCCACCTTCATCATATCCCACATAGCCGGGAGGGGCACCGACCAGCCGGGAAACGGAATGCCGTTCCATATACTCGGACATATCGATCCGCACCATCGCATTTTCGTCGTCAAAGAGAAATTCCGCCAGGGCCCGGGCCAATTCGGTTTTACCGACACCAGTTGGGCCGAGAAAGATGAAAGAGCCGATAGGGCGTTTTTGGTCGGACAATCCGGCCCGGCTGCGGCGAATCGCATTGGCGACTTCCTTCACCGCTTCTCCCTGACCAATCACCCGCTCCGATAAACGGTCTTCAATTTTCAGCAATTTTTCCCGCTCGCTCTCCAGCATTCGGGAAATCGGGATACCCGTCCAGCGGGAAATAATTTCGGCAATTTGCTCTTCATCGACTTCTTCCCGGAGCATTTTCACTTCTTTCTGGATCATTTGCAGTTTGCGGGTCCATTCCTCAATATCTTTTTCCCGTTCGGGAATTTTTCCGTATTTGATCTCTGCAACCCGGTCGAGATTACCTTCCCGCTCCATCTTTTCCATTTCCAGACGAAGCTGTTCGATTTCTGCTTTGTTTTCCCGAATCTTTTGGATGGTTTGTTTTTCCAGCTGCCAATGGCCCTGTAGGTGGTCACGCTCTTCGCCGAGATTTGCCAGTTCCTGCTTGAGGCTTTTCAGGCGCTCCTGGGTCTCCTTATTACTTTCTTTTTTCAGGGCAACCAGTTCGATTTCCAGCTGCTTGATGCGGCGTTCGGTTTCATCCAGTTCTTCCGGCATCGAATCAACTTCGATGCGCAGTTTCGCTGCCGCCTCATCGATAAGATCAATCGCTTTATCTGGCAAACGACGATCGGTTAAATAGCGGTTGGAAAGGGTTGCTGAGGAGATAATCGCCGCGTCGGTAATTTTTACACCATGATGCACTTCATACTTTTCTTTCAAACCACGCAGCATGGAAATTGTGTCCTCAACGGACGGCTCTTCAACCAGGATTGGCTGGAAGCGTCTTTCCAATGCAGCATCCTTTTCGATATACTTTCGGTATTCGTTGATGGTTGTTGCACCAACACAATGAATCTCTCCCCGCGCCAGCAATGGTTTGAGCATATTGGAAGCATCCATCGATCCTTCCGCTGCCCCGGCACCAACCAGGGTGTGGATTTCATCGATGAAAAGGACAATTTGTCCATCAGAATTTTGTACTTCTTTCAACACTGCTTTCAGGCGCTCTTCGAACTCGCCGCGAAATTTGGAACCGGCAATCAGCGCCCCCAAATCCAGGGCAACAATGCGTTTATCACCAAGCGATTCAGGCACATCACCATTGATGATCCGTTGAGCGATGCCTTCTACGACCGCTGTTTTTCCCACGCCGGGATCACCGATCAATGCCGGATTGTTTTTTGTGCGACGGGAAAGTACCTGCAGCACCCGGCGAATTTCTTCATCGCGACCAATGACCGGATCGAGCTTCCCCTGTAATGCCAGCTCGGTAAGGTCCCGGGCATATTTTTCCAGCGCGCGATATTTGCCTTCCGGATTTTGATCGGTTACCCGCTGGTTGCCACGAATTTCGACCAGTGCGCGGAGAATCACTTCTCTCGTTAGGCCATTGGCACTCAAGAGGCGGCTGGCTTCGGATTGCGTTACTTTAAAAATGCTTAAGAAGAGATGTTCGGTGGAAACAAATTCATCTTTCAACTCCGCCGCTTCTTTATTGGCGTAGTTGATCATTTGATTAAAGTTGGGAGAGGCGTACACCTGACCAGGGGTGCCATAGACTTTCGGAAATTTTTCTATGACGCTTTCCAGGCGACGTTTTATTAAGCCGGCATCGGTGCCGATTTTCTTGAAAAGTGTATTGATTAACCCTTCATTATCCTGCAGTAATTCCAACAGCACATGCTCCGGTTCAAGATGCTGCTGCCCGAGGGTAATGACAGATTGTTGGGCGTTGGTTAGTGCTTCCTGGGCTTTAACGGTAAATTTATCCAGGTTCATAAGGTAAATCCTTTCTAGTAAAGCTGTTGTCAATGCGAATAGATCGCCCAATAAACTTCAAATAACATGCCACAAAAAAGGATTTAGTTTAATTGAATGAAAAATAAGTATTTGTGCGCTTTGCACATATTTTTCAGTGTGAGAAATTTTGGCAATGATCTCTGCCAGGGCTGTCATTAAGACATAATCGTGGACAGAATGATAAGTATGAGTTGAGGAAATATAGATAGCTCCCTGGTGATGTTCTGTGAGGAATTGTATTAAACTGAAAGGAATACTTGAGAGAGAATTCAAAAACAAAAGGGAATCCGCTATAGTGGAACGGATTCCCTTCTTGAAAAATTCGTACAAATTTTATTGTAGGCTATAGCTCTTTATGCTTCATTCTTTATTGCAGAGATATTGAAAAAAACTATCAATCGCTATGTATAAAATAGCCTACCATAACCTGGGATAACCAAATAGAAAATTACCCAAACCGATAGTTACTGGCAGGGACCACCCATCAGCCCATCTCTCAGACTAACATTGGGAGGATTGGGTCCGATCCAAATGGAGATCAGGGCAGAACCAAAATCAGCCCCTTCAATTACGGTTTTGGTTACTCCCTGAACAATAACTTTTGTTCCCGTCTCCGGCATATAGCTAAAAACAACTTCCTGCCCAGCTTTGAAATCGCTTAATGCGGCAGCCAATTTATCCATGCGCTCCTGGTATGCCGCTAGTTGCAAAGCCGGGTTGTTCTCAATATTTTGCTTCCAGCTTTCGTAAGCGGTAGCCAGGCTGTAATCGCGCAGCCAACGCATGGTCAGGCGACGGGGCATGTCGTTGCTAATCACCATGGGGGCATCCGATGTTCTGAATGCAAGATATAAACCAGCAACGTAATTCTTAGTTTGGCCTTCTTTGCGAATGCCCATACCATTGAGCATCATCGACTGACCATCTATCGAGATGTTATCGGGGAGATTAACGCCTCCACACTCTCCAGCAATTGCTTGCCCTCCGGCAAAAACCAGCGTACAGAACGCAGCCAACAGTAACATCTTTAAGGACTTAATCATTTGTAATACCTCCTGAGTTTAGTGATAATAGATTTATGATGGTTGTGTAATGAAAAACTGCTGCAAAACAGGTTTGAATTCCTTGTCTTTCAGCTTAATTCACAATTGATTTTTATCTTCATTAGAAAAAAATCCCCACATCAACATCACAAATGATGTTGATGTGGATAAATAACGGCCACGCTTGTATTGCACAGCCGAGGGGTAACCCCTGGGAGAAACCTCTAATCAACTACTGTTAGCCGTATAAGCTTATGTAAGGCCTTAAAAACCCCTCCTCAACAAGGGGCATAGCAGATTGAAGATTTCAAGATTCGACAGTCTCTTCCATTCGTTGGCAAGGAATAATTCACAAATAGTCGAAAGCTTACAGTCTATTAGTAGTTGAAGGGTTTTGATAAAAAGTTGGAAATTGATTCAAAATTATTAAAAAAAATAAAAATATAGCGGGGAAGTTTTTGCTATTTTAGCGACTTAAGAAATTATTTGTATTGCAATTAGCTGAGGCACTTAAAAATAAATACATCACAATAAAAAATAACGTTCTAGCTTCTTCGAGGTTGGATTTGGATGAAATTCAATTGTAAATTGATCGTCGACTTCAATACCGGAGATTGATGCAACTCTCTTCTAATATTTTCAACAAAGGCAGAGGATATAGATGCGAAAGATGAAATTACTAAACGATTACGTATATCTAATTAGCATCATATTATGCTTTTTCAATATTTTATTATTCGCCCAATCGACAACAGATTCAACACTTGCGAATCAATACTTTGCTAAGGCAAAAAAATTCTCTGAAAATGCACAATTTGATAGTTCGACCACTTATTTCCAGAAGGCATTAGAACTCTATCAAGAAATTGCCAATCAATCTAAGTCACAGTTAATTTGGGAACAGTATATCGAATGCCAGAATAATATTGGATATAATGCATTACGTCAGGGCAAGTATGATCATGCTTTGGAAATTTATAAAGAAGCATTAGAAACGGGACTGGCTCAACTGAGTCCGCAAAAAGTAATCATCGGAGAAACTTATCGCAGCATTGGCAAAGCCCTCCACAAATTGGGTCGTTATAACGATGCTCTCGCCTACTACAATAAAGTTCTTGATATGAGATTTTTGCCTACGGCAGCTACGAATCACCTTTTGGCAGAGACATATAGTTCAATGGGGAGTACTTATTACCGCACCGGTGAATACGATACCGCCCTGATGTATTACCAAAAAGCCTTAGAAACAAAACGGCAGTCCGGTGTTGAGAAAGAGAAAACTGTCGCGGCAATTTTGAGTAACATCAGTATTGCATATTGGGGAATGGGCGACTACTATCAGGCATTGGATTATAATTCTCAATCTTTATTAATACTCCAGCAAATTTTACCGGAGCATCACCCCAATCTGGCAACCGGCTACGAAAATGCCGGTATCTTTCATAAAAATCTTGGTAATTTTGACCAAGCTATAGAGTTTCAATTACGGGCACTAGAGATTCGAAAAAGCAACTTTGGTGAGATACATCCTGAAGTTGCGGATGCATATTACAACATCGGGGTTCTCTATGAACGAATGGAACAAATAGATACCGCGCTTGGCTACTATCAGAAAGCCTTGGACATCAGCCTCAAAACCCTTGGCGAAGATCACCCGTTTGTTGCAGACAGTTATCGGACAATTGGCGTCGTTCATGAAATGAGAGGAGAGCCAGACAAAGCGTTGTTTTTTTTGGAAAAAACGGTGAATATCCTAACAGGTATTTTCGGGGAATCTCATCCGAGCATCACAACTACTTATCTTCATATTGGTCAGGTATACACTCAAAAAAACAATTTTCATCATGCACTGCAATATTATCAGCAGGCCCTTTTCTGTTTCACTAAAGATTTTGAGGATTTATCATTTTACGAAAACCCACAATTATCATCCGTAAGCAGTCATCGTAAATCTATAAATGTTCTGCTGGCAAAAGCAGCTGCATTGGAAAAATTGGCTGATCAGAAAACAGCCTCGGATAAGGAAAGGGTGTTGAAAGCATCGCTATCAACGATAGATCTCACCATGCAGGTATTGAATCGCATGCGCCATAGTTTTGATTCTGAAGAGGCCAGGTTATACCTGGGTGATTTTGCTACCGAAATCTACGAAACTGGCATTCGTGTTGCACTCAAACTTCATGAATACACTGAGGAAATTTATTATACCGAACGCGCATATGAATTTATTGAGAATAGCAAATTTGCTGTTCTTCAATTGACTTTACAAGATTCTCACGCAAAAGAATTTGCCGGTATTCCGGACAGTTTATTGGCAGCTGAAAGAAAAATTAAGGCCGATTTAACAACATTTGAAACCCGACTCCAAAGGCAGATTGCTAAAACGCCGAAAAGGCAGAATTCAACTCGGATTAATGAATTAGAGAGGCAAATATTTGAATTAAAAAGTGTACATGGGGATTTGGTTAAAAAACTTGAAGACAATTATCCGCAGTATTACGATTTAAAATATCAATCTGAACAGATAAGTATCGAAGAAATTCAACAACAGCTGCCTCCCAAATCGATCATTTTAAATTTCTTAATGGGCAAGAAAAGTTTATATTTCGCGGCAATAAGCCATAATAAATTTGAGATAAAAACCATCCCTATAGACAGCACATTCTCGGCACTCTCATCACGGTTCACCAAATCGTTAAAATTTATAGACCCAGCGACTTATTTAGCAGATGCAACGGCTCTGTATCAACTAATTTTTTCTCCAGTGGAAACACTCATTAAAGCGCACCAGCATCTGGTGATCATCCCTGATGGCACCTTATACTATATTCCTTTTGAAGCACTAATTCAAAGTGCACATACGGACCTTGAACAATCCTTAAGTGCTGTCGATTTCCGATCTTTAAATTACTTAATTAAGGATTATGAAATTTCTTATCATTACTCTACTGCATTATTTTTGAAAAATACTAGCTCAAAAATAGACAATTCGAACGGTGCTTTTCTTGGTTTCGCACCGGTATTTAAAGACGCAAATACTTCTCTAATTTCGCAATATCAATCCTCCATTGCGGATTTCATCACGACCCTATTTAATTACCGGTCAGTGACTGTTGATGGAAAGCATTACAATGAACTCACTTTTTCCGAGGTTGAAATACGGAAAATCGCAGAGATGTTTGAAGCGAACCATTTATCTCATCAACAATTTTTTCATGAAGCAGCAAGTGAGGATGCTTTTAAATCTTCCGCGCCCGTTTATAATATTTTGCATATTGCTACGCATGGTATCCTGAATAAAAAAAAACCGGCATTATCCGGATTAATTTTTGCCCAACCGTCGGATGCCAGTGAATCGGAAGATGGCATTTTATACGTTGCGGAAACGTATAACCTCTCGCTGAACGCGGATTTACTAGTACTGAGCAGTTGTGAAAGTGGCGTGGGAGAATACATTAAAGGAGAAGGGGTGATGGCACTAACGCGCGGTTTTTTATACGCAGGAGCGAAGAATATTGTACATTCGCTTTGGAAAGTTGCAGACGAAACGACCAGCCGGTTAATGATTGAATTCTATCGTCAAATTTTGGTGGGAGAAAGTTATTCAGTAGCCCTGCGGCAAGCAAAATTGCGTTTGATTGCCGATCCCGAAACGGCATTTCCGGTCTCCTGGAGCAGCTTTGTCTTGTTAGGGAAATAGGCTATTCGGAGCGAACAATAAATTTTCCAATCCGAAAATCATCATTAAATTCTACTCTCCAATAATACAGTCCCGGAGATAAATTTTCTTCTAATAAATATTCATTTCGGACAGGTGAATAGCTATTTAATTCTCTCCCGCTATTATCCATTAATTTTAGTGTAAATGTTGCATTCAAAGGGGCTTCCCAACGAAAAACTATCGTTTCACCAGGTTCAATGGTATAGTTATTGACCGGTGATAAAATTCTTAAATCACCGTCAGATCTTAGTTGTGCCTGATTTTTTATTCGTTGCTCAAAAAATGCAAGTTCTTGAAAGCTTTCTCCGGAAATATTTTCAATTGTGGACTGATTCAAGAATAAAACTAACAAAAATATCACAGCAGCAGCACTACCGAAATACAGCCAATAACGATTTCTTTCCTTGATTTTATTATCACGAAGAATCCCGGTAGGTGAATGACCAGCTGATTCTTGAGCATTATCATTAGAAATAAAATCTGCAAACAAGCTGCTGCCTTTTTCTGCTACAATTGCTGGCAGTTGCTCCTCAACGATTATTTTTTGATAGCAATCATCACAATCTAAGATGTGGATTTCCACCCTTTCTGTTTCTTCTTCAGAAAGGGTGCCAGCGAGATATCTCTCGATCATCTCCTCCACTTCCGAATGATTTTGATCATTAAATCCTTTTTCCGGATGTAATGTCATTTCTTCTTCCCTTCTACCTATAAATTGTCTGCTTAAAGCAAAAAGTTGGAAAAAGTTCGTAATGTTTTTGAAATAGATTTTTCTAATATTTTTCGGGCTTCGTATAAACGACTTTTTACTTTTGATAGCGGTAAGTTTTCCATTTCACTTATTTCGTCATAGGAAAATGATTTATAATATTTTTGATAAATCAACTTCCTATATTTTTCATCCAAGCTTTCGATTGCTGCAGTCAGTATATTCTGGATTTCAACATCCATTTCCTTTTGCCGTTCCTGGCCGTATCTGCTTAGACTAGCTTTTATTTCCAAGGCCTTTTCCATTTTAGCCTCGGTTGAATTAAAATCTGCTCGGTCAAATTTTTCCCGGTCTTTTTTCTTGCCCTTAAAGTAGTTTTTACAATGGTTATTGATAATTCCATACATATAACTAGTTAATCGCCCCTTCTCGAAATGATACTTCTCCTCGCGGATACTGAGAATAGTATGCCATAATATTTCACTGGTTAAGTCTTTGCTATCTTCAATTTTTTCAGCACTTTTGCCCAGTTTATGAAGAACAATACGATACACCCGGCCTTGAAAATGCTGATAAAAATTTTCTATTGCAGCAGATTCATTATTCACGATATTTCGAATTAGTTCTTTTTCTTCTTTTTCAGTCATTTGCAAAAGGAGTTTGTATGAGATTGTTGGATAAACACGATCAACTCTTGGAAATAATAAACTGCTAGAATTTATTACTCAAAGATACAGTAAGCCCTTATAACATTCAAGGGATTGCTTTCCGGAAAAGAAGTAAGAAAGATTCTTATTAACGTTGATCAGTATTAAGGTAAATAACAAAGCCCGCCTTTAGCGGGCTTAATGGTGGAGAGGGTGGGATTCCCCCGAAGGGATTCCTATGGAAGAACCCACAGCTCCCTTCTCTTTTTGCACTAGGTACATAAAAAAACCCGCTAAAGGCGGGCTAAATGGCGGAGAGGGTGGGATTCCCCCGAAGGGATTCCTATAGAAGAACCCACAGCTCCCTTTTCTTTTTGCACTAGGTACATAAAAAAACCCGCTAAAGGCGGGTTTTCTCGCGGAGAGGGTGGGATTCGAACCCACGGTCCCCCATACAGAGGACAACGATTTTCGAGACCGCCCCGTTCAACCGCTCCGGCACCTCTCCGATCTTGCTTGTGCAAAAATGCAAGACGCCAAAGATATTGATATTTCTTTCCGCAGTAAAGCAAAATTTAATTTGCAGGAAAGATTTACTTCACCCTGAATTTGTATAAAGTCGTCGATTTGTAAACCTCGCCAGGCTGAAGGAAAGGCGAAGGGAAACCCGGTTGATTCGGTGAATCGGGAAAGTGCTGGGTTTCCAGGCAAAAACCACTACGGCGCTGGTATTTTACGCCTCCCTTTCCAACCAGGGAGCCATCCAGAAAATTGCCGCAGTAAAATTGCATCCCCGGCTCCGTTGTCCAGGTTTCCATTAAACGCCCAGAGGAGGGGTCGTAGGCAACAGCTGCCAGCTTCAGGTCTTCTTTTGCCCCTCCCTCAAACACCCAGTTATGATCGTATCCCGAGCCGTATTTCAGTTGCTGGTTATCAGCATCAATCCGCGCTCCGATAGTCGTCATTTTACGGAAATCAAAAGGCGTTCCTTCAACAGAACGGATCTCCCCGGTAGGAATCTGGTTTTCATTAACCGGGGTAAATTTTTCGGCGTTAATTTGTATTTGATGTTGAAGAATGTCCCCATTATCATGCCCGGCCAGATTGAAATAACTGTGTTGCGTCAAATTACAAACCGTCGGCTGATCGGTTGTTGCTTCATAGTCAAAACGAACACTATTGTCCTCCCCAAGCGTATAGACAACCCTACAATTCAGGTTGCCGGGAAACCCTTCCTCCCCATCTTTGCTCAGATAGCTGAAAACAATACCGGTGCCGGTTTCATCCTGAAAAGGCGCTGCGCCCCATAACACTTTATCAAATCCGACCTCACCACCATGGAGATTATTCACTCCATTGTTCTTGGCCAGTGTATATGTTTTTCCATTTAGATCAAACCTGCCGTTGGCGATGCGATTACCGTACCGTCCGATAATTGCCCCAAAGTATGGCGTATCTTTCAGATATCTTTCCAGGGTATCATAACCAAGGACGATATCCGCCATCCGCCCGGTTCTGTCTGGCATTTTCAAAGCAGTGATAATCCCGCCATAATTAGTAACTTTCATTTCCGCGCCGGCAGCATTTCTTACAGTGTACAGGTCGGCTGTTCTGCCATCCGGCAGTTTTCCAAATTCAGTTTTCATATTCGTCGCTGTGTCATTTCTATCGGTTTGATTACTGCGGTAAAAATTGCAGGAGTGTCTTTAAGATGTTATTCTTCTTTATTGATTGCTGGAGTTATCGAATGAAGAACATATCAAAACGAGGATTTATAACAAAGGTAATTTTCCGGAAAGTGGTTTATGCAGGCGTTTGTAAAGATTATCTTCGAATACGAGTGACCCAATGACTAATAAATTCATTCGCTTCGTTAAACTTTTCAAATAATTGTTCATCGCGGCGGAAGGCAGATGTGTGGACAAATCGTCGCCCGTTGACTAATTTGGCCCCATGCTTTTTATGCAATAGCTCATGATACATCACAAAATCAATCACCCATTCCGGCACTTCGGCATGGTCCAGCGTGCTGGCAATCATTACCGTGTCCCGCGTTGCCTGGTAGTGTCCCATTTTGCGCAGGGTGATAACGCCGCTCCAACGTAAATGCGGGCGAGCCATTTCTCCGGCAAAATATTGTTGATTCACCCGTGAGAAGCTTTCATTCAAATCGTAAACAGCACCTCGCGCCCGCCCGGCGTCTGCTTCTGCAAAACTTTCCAGCTCAAATACAATCGCGCTGAAATCCTCCGTCATTGCAAACGTCCGTACCGTTTTTTTATCGATACCGCTGTTTCGATCGAGGATGTTTCGGAACATATCCAGCCAGTTCTCCGCATCAGCATTCATGTATCCTTCACTGCACTTAATCAAAAAACGATCGTTGTAAAGGCGGCTGCGATAAATGGACTGGAGATTAATCATATGTATCACCACCGGCACCGGCAACCCAAATGCATCATGATCTTCCAATATTTGCCGGGCCATTGCCAGGGCGGAAAGATGCCCCGCCAAATTGCCATTACTGGCTAAAAACTTCAGCCAGCAATAAAGGTAACGGGCAGTATCGTTCAACGCTGCCGGGGAAGCATCATTCTTTTTACACAGTTTTTCTATACGAGCGGCTTCTTCAGCAATCTCTGCTTCTATCGCTTGAAAAGCATTCGGTGAATCCAGCAACATACTGCAATTTTCCCACAATTTATCCGCGAAATAATCGGTCATTTTCCGAATATTTCGCAAGCGAATCCGCTTTGGCTGTAATGGGGAAGCATCATGGGTAATCGCCTCGGGCAACTGGCTTAAATCTAAATGTTTCAGGTAATAGTAGGCATTGCGGGAGGCACCGAAAAGGCTATCCGGCGTCGTTTGATGCGACTGGCAAATTTCTTCGACCTGCGATATCACCCGGTTCACCTCTTCCCTAAAAGCCGGATGCAGGTCCGCGGGAATCCCCTGCCGCAACTGCTGCTTCACATAATTACTGAACTTTACAAGCCCTTTTAAGCGAATTTGCAATTTTCCCTCAGCTCTGATTACTGCGGTTTGTCATTTTACGTTAATTGCTGAAAAAAACGCCGGATAGTTTTATCCGGCGTTAAAAAATTATAAATCCTAGTCAGAATCAGGAATTTACTCCCCTTCTTCTTCAGCTTCTTTCTCCTCTGCCTTTTTGGATAATTCGGCATCCAGCATATAGAGACCAACACCGCTATCGCCGATCAGATTCAATTTATCCAAAATCGTCTGCATCTGATTTTCTTCTTCCAATTGCTCATCAACAAACCACTGGAGAAGGTTCTGAGTGCGGAAATCATTCGCTTCGGTGGCCAGTTTCAAGATACGATCGATAGACTTGGTCACTTTCTTTTCATGATTCAAAGCGATTTCAAAGAGGGAATTGAATGATTCAAATTCCAAATCCGGTTGGTTAATCGCCGGCGCATGGGCATGGCCATCAGCCTCATTCACATAGCGAAAAATCTTCATCATGTGTTCACGTTCTTCATCTGCCTGTCCATAAAAGAATTGAGCACTGCCTTCCAGCCCTTTTCGTTCACACCAGGAGGCCATGGCCAGGTAATAGTTCGAGGCATAGGCTTCCATAGCAATTTGTTCATTTAAAGCTTCATTGATGGATTTTTTTAACATTTCATCCTCCGCAATGGGGTTTGGTAATTAACAAGTATCTTCATCTATTGATTCTACAAGACTTTTAGATGCGGCAAATCTTTCGCAGATACTTGAAATTTTATACAATATCTACATCTTTTCTTTATAAAAGCAGCATTTACAACAATCTATGAAAAATCGACATAAATTTCACCTTTACTGCTACTTATCTTGCCTAAAAATATAATCATATTTACATTCACCTTCCAACCAAATAAATTTATGAACAAGGAAAAAATCGCCAATGCGCTTTTTCAGTATTCGCCCAGCTTCTTACAATGGATTACTCAAGATGGGTAGAGAAATTTTGGAAAGCGATTCTGCTGATGTTCGAATAGAAAGTGAGTTCCTGCGCCCCTATTGCATTGTTTTTCTCGATCAGTTACTACTCAATTCTGTAAAGAAATTGTCTATACACAGCAGCTCGACAGCAGTGAATCAATATCTCGCCCAGATGAACTTTTTCCATCTTAATAACACTGCCGGGAAGAGCGGATATTTTCCCCAGGATCATATTATTTCCCTGAAAAGATTTAACGGCGATTTAAACCAATTGGCGGAAGCAGTTCCCCAATGGCTGCAAGCGGAGGTTTTCTCCAAATCTTTTGCGCCGCGATTCGGCCCGGCTTTTCGCCGGCAGATTGTTAAAAATCTTTGGGAAATTATCTGCAATACAATCCACCACAGTGACGCTCCCTTTGGCATTAGCTGTTGCGGGCAGTTTTACCCGGAATGCGGCTATTTCGAAATCGCGTTCTACGATTATGGAATTGGTATTCCCGGGCGAGTCCGAGAGCAAATTCGAGGTGCGGATAAATACAGTGATCACCAATGTTTAAGATGGGCGCTGCAAAAAGGAACAACCACGCAACCATTACAGGAAACCCGTGGGCTTGGCTTGTATTACCTCCGGAACTTTCTTACATTGAACGGCGGTTGGCTGCAGGCAGTTTCCCACCGGGGAATGCTGCAATCAAAAGGCGCAGTCGATTTGCCCCCGGTCGCTTTAAGGCGCTATTTTCCCGGGACAATGATAAATTTAAGAATTATTTATGATGAAGCGGTTTATCAGTTAAAAGGAGAGAACGATTGACCGTAATTATTGTTTGCGAATTACTACAAACGACCTCATTACTTTCCCCCGATAAAGGCCGGGAGTTAACGGAAAAAATCCGCGAATGCCTACAGGATGATGCGGATGTCATGCTGGATTTTCGTGAGTGCGAATACCTTTCCAGTTCATTTTTGAATGAAGCGATTGGTAAGCAGCTAATCGAGAATCAGTGGACCGCCGCAGAATTTAAAGCACGTATACAGTGGCAGAATCTTTCCGAGGATGCAGAAATAGACCTCGCCCTGGCCCTGGAAAACGCCGAAACCAAACTGCACCTCATTCGAAACGATATAGATCCCGAAGAATTTTATAACAACAATTTGCCGGATGTATAAATGGGTAAAACGATTGGCATCAAGCGAGTATTACGGCCGAATCCGGATTATCCGATCCGGCAGATACTCGTAGATACCAGCATCGTTATCCGTTACGAAAATCCATTTGGTTTTGTGAAGGCGGATGTCAACAGCCGCACCGTTCAGCAGGTGCATCGCCTGAAATCCCATTACCAGTTACACGCCACAATGCTCACTGCTGCAGAATACTTCAAATATGTGCAGGTCGGTTATTACAATATTTTTATCCAGACCAACTCTGGTCATTTCCGAAAATATTCCATTGCTAATTTTAAATCATTAAAGAAGAATAGCGCGCATTTTCAAAGAGGCTGGCAACTGCGCCTAAGTGCTTTCCGAAAAACCTTCCAACGGCATTTTCCTCCGGCACCACAGGAAGCGGTAAATTACAATCCGGCAGTGTTCGATGCCTTTGATGGCAGCAAAGCAGATTTCGGAGATTTTATGCTTTATCGACAGGCAGAATCGTTAACGGATTGTGCAATTTTAACGGCAGACAAGGATTTTGCACTTTTTGAGGGAAATGCCATCGTAATCAGAGTTTAGTAAATATGCAAATGGGCAAATGGGAAGATTGCATTTTTGCCCATTTGCCCATTTCATCTTCGATTGAAAATCATTACCAGCAAACCCCCAATTCCGAAAATAATATTGGCAATCCAGGCAGCCAGGATGGGATCCAACGTGCCGCTATATCCCAGTGCTTTGCCGCTTTGGATAAATCCGAAATAGGCAAAACTGATCATCAGGGCGAGGGCAAATCCGACCGTATAACCACTGCGTCGTTTCTGGGAAGCCATCGGCGCTCCAAAAAGCACGATGATAAAGCTGGCAAAGGGATAGGCCACTTTCGAGTAAAGATCGACCAGCCATTTTCGCGGATTCGTGCCGAGATCATTAATTTTATCAATAAACGATTTCAGCTCGAAATAAGTCATCTCTTCCGGTTTACGATCGAGATCGACCAGGCTTTCCGGACTTACCCGGGTTTGGGTCAGCCAAACGGTATCCTGCCGGCTGATTTTCTCCGAATTACCTACAAAGCGGCGCTTGGTAACATTTTTCATCAGCCAGGCGGTGCGAGTGGTATCCCAGGTCATATTACGGGCATCCCAGCGCTCGATGATGCGATTATCTTCCCGCCAGACAATGTTTACCTTGGTAGCCCGTTGGGTGCGAATATTATACTGATCGATGCTAACCTGGCGTTCATCATGATCCTGCACCGACACCTTCGTCACAATGCCCAATGGCTGGCGGGGCAGATTGCGAATCTCATGCTCATAGATATCAATGCGACTGCGATTCGCTTCCGGTACCAGGGTTTCTCCCAGCAATCCGGCGACAATGCTGATAAAAAAAGCAAGCACTAACAAGGGCAGGATAATTCGAAAAAGGCTGACACCGGAGGACATCGCTGCGACCAACTCATTGTATTTCGACATACTCCCGAGCGAGAAGAGGCTGCTCAGCAACATATTCACTGGTAAAGTTAGGATAACAATATAAGGGACGTAATAGGCATAATAGACAATCGTCCGACTCACCGGCGCTTTTGAATCGAGAAAACGATCGAGGTGTTCAATCAAATCCACAACGATAAAGATCGCTACAAAGGCCAGGGAGGCAAAAAGCAGCACGAAAAGAAATTTTTTAATCAGATAGCGATCGAGTATGTTCATGAATTCTCTGTAATAGTAAACTTAGGACGTTTCTCTAGGGACGGGAAGTCAGGATTCGACATCTTCTTCAGCAACAGGATTCTCTGTTTTCCGGGAAAACATTTTCAGCAATCCACCAAAACGATCCCACTGAATAAAGGTTGTTTCTTTTACTGTTTTATACGTCAGATACACTCCCAGACTGCCGACCACAATGTTGGGAAACCACATGGCAAATACCGGTTCAACAATCTGTTTATCGGCCAGATCTTCTCCACCGATGAGGCAGGCCCAGTAGACCAGAAAAAAGACAATACTAAATGCCGCACCAACGCCCAGGGAACCTTTTTTGGCCCGAATACCCAATGGCGCCCCAATGAGAACAAAAACGATACAGGCAAACGGAATACTGTATTTCTTGTAGATTTCCACTTCGTAACGGTAAATCTGTCTCTCAAAATGGCGCTGATTATTCATGGTTGAATGCAGCTTACTAACATTTGTCTGGGTTTTTCGGGACGCCCGGGTGGAGGCATTTTTCCAGGCAAGAGAGCCAACATCCGGCTTCAGCGTATCTTGTTTCGCCTCTGCCAGCCATTGCTTAACTTCCTCCGGCTTCATCAAAAAGTTGCTCAGTTCCTGCTGCTTGTTTTTCTTTGTCTGAAGAATTTGTTGCTCAAATGTTTCGATCTTTGCTTCCATCATGGAGATGCTCATCTCCCGATCTCCGCGCTGAAGCTCCTCAACTTTGTTCAAAGACATGCCCGGTGCAGGCACTTTCAGCACATATTTCCCGAAGCCGGAACGGCGGTATTCCACATAGTCGCGGGTTTCCGCCTCATGGATCTCTCCGTCGAACAAGTAGAAAACCATCATTTCGTTATCCGCATCAAGCTTCATGTAGCCATGGTCGGCAATGACCGTTCGTTGTTTGTTGGTATTGCTGTAATCGAAAATAGTTATCTGCTTTAAACGATCGGCATTTGCCTCCGGATAGTCCGAATTAATGATGGTATTCCGGTTAAACTGCGCGAGGGAAGCCCGCTCGATTTTTTCTACGAGAATATTAAATTTGTCCTGCTTGAGGTAAATGCCCTCTTCTATCTGCAGCGTCGGTTTTTTCCGGCTAATGCTATAGGAAAGCTTGCGGGCCATGTGGTTAAATTCCGGCAAAATTTTATCGTTATACCAAATCATCCCCATGGTGAGAATAATGCTCCAGATAATTGCCGGCGTAATGATACGATAAAGATTGATACCGGTAGATTTGAAGATGGTGATCTCGTTATCAGCGGAAAGGCGGCCGAATGCCATCAGAGATGCGATCAGTACTGCCATTGGTACTGCCAGGGCGAGCATCCAGGCGAGGTTAAGGAAAATGAATTCAAAGATGGTTGTATAAGAGAGCCCTTTTCCGAGAATTTTTCCGATATGCTGTAAAATAAATTTCAGAATGAATACCAGCATAATCACGGAAAGACCGAATATAAACGGTCCGGTTAACTCCTTAATTATGTATCGATGAATCAGTTTCACTAACACTCCTAACGTGCGTTCTCGCTTCGCGTGCGCTAATTTATAGTAAAGCCATCCCGGACTCAACCGGAATTTAAGTGAATCTTCCCATTATAATTAGTGTTATCTTGAGAAAAAAGTTACTTACAAAAAACGCTTCCTGCACGTATTTTATATTGATTTAGCTCGCTTGTTTTTGTAATATAAATCTGGCACATCCAGAATGATCACTACTATTTACGCAACCTGTGCAACGCTTGCATTATCAAAAAATATTATTATCACCCTAATCATTAGAGCTTATGCACCCGCTTATTCATGAATTGAAAGATATCATGCGGTTATTGGACCGCTTTGTCGGTCACTACCCAATCTACCTGTACCTGGTCGACAGCAGTAATACGGTCGCCTGGTTTAATCGTTATATGTCGGAAATGCTGCCGGAGATTCATGTCGGGCAAAAACTGCCTTGTAAAAATGCGCTCTTGCCTTGCGACGAAGATTGTATTGAGTGTATTACCAGCAGAGAAGATGACTGGCATAAACATCCGGAAAAACGCCAGATAAAAACCAGTGCCGGGAGCGGCACCGGTAAACAGCATTTGGAGTTTTTCAACCTCCCTGTTTACCAGGAAGACGACATCGTTAAAGGTGCGCTTCGCATTGGCATGGACGTTACAGATAATGAGCGTATTCAGGAAAAATTACGGGAGAAAGAGAAACGGTTCTCTGCCATCGTTAAAACCTCGACCGATGCAATTATTTTTCTTGATAATGAAGAACGAATTATCAATTGGAATAAAGGTGCGGAGGAGATTTTCGGCTATACGGAAGCAGAAATCATTGGGCAGCACATCAAAATTCTTATGCCGGAAGAACTACTCGACCTTGGCGAATTAAGCCATATTCGTAATGAACTGAATGACAAAGGGGCTTTGAAGAAGTTTGAAACCCAGCGCCGCCACAAAGACGGGCGCCTGGTGTATGTGGATATTTCCTCTTCCCTGATTTATGATGAAAAGGGAAAAATCAGCGGCGCTTCGGAAATCATTAAAGATATCGATGCTCGAAAAGCCCTGGAATTCGAATTACTTCGTACAATCCTGGAGCTTTCCAAATTAAACGAGTTGAATGAAATTCTTCACCGCACTTATGAAGAGCGGGAAATCTTACGCATTATTCTGATCGCAATTACTGCCGGAGAGGGCTTACGCTTTAACCGGGCATTCATTTTAATGCTCGATAAGGAAGAACAGACCCTGAAAGGCCACCTGGCTATTGGCCCATCCGATGCGGAAGAAGCTAGCAGGATCTGGAGCGAATTAAATCAGGACTATCATTATCTGCGTGACATCATTCAGATATACAAAATTGACCTGGAAGGCGCAGATAAAAAAGTCAATGAAATTGTCAGTCAAATTGAAATACCTCTGTCACATCAAGACCATATTTTGACCCGGGCCTTAAACAGTAAACGTGTTATCTATGTTAAGGATGGAGAAATCGCATCACCAGCAACGAATATTGCCGACAGCTGCGACAGCGACTTAATCGATCTGCTCAAGAACGATACTTTTGTAGCCGCCCCGGTTTATTCGAAAACTGAGCCTTTGGGCGTCATCATTGCGGACAATTGTATCAATCGCCGGGAAATTACCCCGGAAGACATTGAGGGATTAAAGCTCTTTGCCAGTCACGCCAGTTCAGCAATTGAAAACGCCCGGTTATACCGCAAGCTGGAAGATCGTATTCAGGAAGCTCAGGATGCCTACAAGCAGTTGGCGGAGAATCAGGAAAAGCTATTGCGGGCTGAACGGTTGGCAACGATTGGAGAAATGTCGGCAAAAATCGCTCATGAAATCCGCAATCCACTGGTATCGATCGGTGGATTTGCCAGATTGATCGAACGGAAAATTCCTGAGAATTCCCAGGTGATGCAGTATGCCCGGATTATCAGCGAGCAGGTTTCCCACCTGGAAAATATTCTCGGGAATATTCTTAATGTTGCCAATCCGCCGGAACCGGTTAAGCAGCAGGTCAATATCAATAAAGTGCTTCGACAAGTTTTAGAAATGATGGCGCCGGCAATCCGCGAACGCCAGCATCGCCTGGTGGAAATACTGGCGGATCAGCCTTTGCTGGTAAATGGTGATGAGAAAATGCTTCACCAGGCTTTTTTAAACGTTATCAAGAACGGCGTGGAAGCATTGGAACACCGAAAAGCAGATGGGGAAATTCGCATTCATGCCCGATCCGAAGATGGCAATGTCGTCGTTGAAATAACCGATAATGGTCCAGGCATCGAGAAAAGCCTGCTGGGGAAAATTTTTAGCGCATTTTTTACCACTAAGTCCGGTGGCACCGGTCTTGGTCTTTCTATCGTCAATCAGATTGTGGAATCCCATAATGGTCGTATCGACGTCACCACGCAATCTCGTCAAGGCTCGACATTTCATATTTTATTACCGGAAGTTGTTGGCGTAGATACTGTGGATGTTTCACTTGTTGAAAATGGGTAAATGGGCAAATGGGCAAATGGGCAAAAAGAACTTTAAATTTTGAACTATAAAATCAAACCAAATGGAGGTGTGTTATGAAAAAAATCTTAATTGTTGAAGACGAAGCCGCCCAAAGAATGCTTTATGAAACCGAGATTTCTGAAATGGGCTATAATGTCGTTTTGGCTAAGGATGGATTGGAAGCCGTTGAAAAAATGCAATCCGAAAAGCCCGACCTGGTCGTGCTGGATTTGATGATGCCAAATATTCATGGCCTGGATGCCTTGCGGAAGTTGCTCGGAATTAACCCAAACATTCCCGTCATTATTCACACTGCATACTCGCATTATAAGGATAATTTTATGAGCTGGGCTGCAGAAGAATACATCGTTAAGTCATCCGATCTCAGCGAATTAAAGAATGCGATTAAACGGGTACTCTCTACCAGAATCGTTTCGTGAAAACAGAAAAACTAAAAAACAATAAACTTTTAAGGCATTATTTTTAAACATATTACACTGATTCCAGTATTAAGTATTTTTATTTCCTCAGGCAGTAAAAAAGATAAAACGTTGGATTTTTTGTAACGCTGAGTTACATTCTTCATCAGTAGTATGTAGTTTGAAATATTTTATCCACTTCGAACAGGCATTATTGCAGCTTGTTGAAAGTAGGTAAATTTCTTTTACGCAAGTGCTCGGGAAGCGCGGTGAGAATCCGCCACTGCCCCGCAACTGTATAGGTTGACGAAAGCTCTGAAGTGCCACTGTTCCGGCAATCCGGAATGGGAAGGCGAGCGAGTAGAAAGACGCCTGAGTCAGGAGACCGGCTTGTGTAAAGACCCTTAAGAATTATCTTCGCGGGAAGATAGGGTGTCTGTCGTATTCGTACATGATTTTATGTGCCTCTATACAGGTGTAAACCCAATTTTCCTTCCGGAAAATTGGGTTTTTTTTTGCCCAAAATTAAAAGGAGCCGTTTTGCGGATTCATAATAACACCAGATGCAATCTAACCAGCCAGGCCGTAACGCAGTATGCCGGTTTTCAGCGGGAAGTTTCTCCGTTGATTCGTATCATTTTGCTGCTTCTTTTTCTTGGCTACGCGGTGTTTTCGCAAAGCAATCTCAGCCTTACCGGCGTTGTAAACGATGTGGAGACGAGACTTCCGCTGAGTGGTGTTAACGTCTGGATAGAAAACTCCACCCATGGCGCCGTTAGTGATTTGAACGGACGCTTCTACATCGAGAATATTCCGCCCGGAGATTATACCGTGCTCGCCTCATTCATCGGATATGATACTGCAATTCTTCGCAACGTATCAATTAGCATTCATGCGCCCACCCAATTATTACTGGATCTTTCTCCACGACCGATTGATGGCACGCCGGTAGTTGTCGTTTCTGCTAAATCTTCCGGTATAACCGACGAAGGGGACAGAATAACCATTACCAGCGAATATATTGATCGCTATCGCTCTGTTGGTATGGCGCAATTACTCCAGCAGTTTAGCGCGATTCAGGTGGCCAGCAGTGGTGGTGGAAACAGCGAATCCCGCATCAGCATCCACGGCAGCCGTTTTAGCCAGGTGTTGGTTTTACTCGACGGTCAGCGCCTCAACAATCCGCAAACCGGCACAGTCGATCTTAACGAAATTCCTTTAGATCAAATTGAGAAGATTGAAATTGTTCGCCAGGGAAATGTAGCCGCCTATGGCAACCAGGCATTTGCCGGCGTGGTTTCTTTTCATACTGCCGCCGCACCGAAGCAAGGAAAAGCGAATGTAAAAGCTGGGAACGGTGCATTTGATACTGCTTCCGGTAGCGGGGCGATTAACCTCCCACTCGGTGATTTATCCCTGCAAATCAACTATCAGCAGGAATATTCCCGACAAGATTTTCCCTATCTTTATGAGAGTGTGGATTACAACAGAAGAAACGCCTGGTATCGCCGTCGAAAATTTTTCAGCAAACTTAATTTGCAGAAAACGAATCATCAGTCCCATTTGCGCCTGCAACTACAGAGCGGCCGGCAGGGATTGCCATCGACCTTTTTCGAAGAGATGGATCATTTTAATGCCTTCAAAGATGGTAACAGCCAATTATTGCAGGCAGCTCATCGTTGGTTTATTTCTTCCCGGCTGTTTCTTGAAGGGCAATTTAACTATCAGCAATTAACCGCTTTATATGATAATGAAGCAGCCAGTTCGCCATTTCTCAGCTATAAAATCGATCAGGTTAATCGCATCTATGAAGGCAAACTGACCGGCAGCTTGCAACCAGCTGACACCTGGAAACTGGATTGGCGTATTGCCTACCTGGAAGAACAATTGAATCATCAGAACCTGCTTTTTGAACGATTTAGTATTGGTGAAAAAATAAGGCATACCATTTCCGGGGGAATTGGTATGGAAATGAATTTGCCGGCGTTAAAGTCGCTTTTCCGCGTTGCAAAGTTGAAAACAGCACTGGGTTATGAATCTTATTTTGGGCAAGCCGGCAAAGGCTATCCGGCTGCGTCTCTTAACCTCTCGCCAAAACATCTCTCCTGGTTGAATTTTTCCGCTGGATGGGCAAAAGCAATTCGCTATCCGGATTTTAACAGCCTTTTCTGGAAAGGGGATGCCCGGGCGCGCGGCAACCCGGATTTACTGCCGGAGCAGAAACGCTCCTGGCACAGCAGCATTCGCTTCGATAGCGGACTGCGCTATTTGCCGGTCTTAAGCGCCTATTATTACAGCGACAATATTCAGGATCTCATTTTCTGGCACCGCACCGTTAATGGTACCTGGGAACCACGCAACGAGGCAAAGGTCGAAAAGCAGGGGTGGGATCTTCAGCTTCGTCAGAAGATTCTTGGTAATGTTCTGGAACTTCAGGGGAATTACAGTTTTATCGACGCGGTAAATCGGAGCGAAGAACCCAATTATGCCGGCAAGGAAATCGTTTTTATTCCTCGCCACACCTATAACATTTCACTGAACGGTAATTACAAAACACTACGTAGCATGCTAATCTATCGCTCAGTCAGCCAGCGGCAAACAGTGCCGGCGAATACTGCCGATCCCCTTAGCCCTTATGAAATCTGGGATGCGGTGCTTACCTGGCAGCAGGAAATCGGCAACCTTGCCTTTAGCACCTCGGCAGCGCTGAAGAACTTTACGAATGTACAATATCAAATCCTGCGCGGATATCCCATGCCGGGCAGCGATTACCAATTATCGATATCAACTACTTATCATTTCTAATTGAAGGAGCTAAATTTGAAATTCGTTACTCTTATTTCTTTCTTAATCATCGTGTTTTCCGTTATGGTAAATGCGCAAAGTTCGAGTGTTTACGTACTAAATACTATCGGCGAAGATGTCAGCCAGGTAGATCTGGGGACCGGCACCGTTACCTCCAGCGCCTTTGGTGCCGGTTTGTTTACCAACCAAATTCGCATAAAAGGCGAGCGTGCATATGTCATCAACTCGGGAGATAATGAGATTCAGGTTGTGAATCTTCTCAATGGCAATACAATTAACAATATCGATTTTGGCAGCGGCACCAATCCCTGGGGAATGGCTTTTGTCAATGATTCTATTGCCGCCGTCAGCCTCCTGTTTACGAACCAGGTTGTGTTTGTAAATTTGCATACCGGTAATATTCTCGGTAATGCCAATGTTGGTACCGGCCCGGAAGGCCTGCTCTATAATGATGGGAAAGTGTATGTCGCTAACAGCGGGTTTAATGGCGCCGGCTATGATCCCGGTCTTGTTAGTGTTATTGACGCAACTAGTTTTAATGTTATCACCTCAATTCCTGTTGGCATCAATCCGCAATCTTTGGCGCTGGATGTGAATGGCAACATCATCGCTGCCTGTACCGGCGATTACTATTTGGTTGGCAGCCAGATGGACATCATCGATGGTAATACCCTTACCGTTATCGATTCCGTAGAATCTTCCGCATTCATTACAGCGGTGAATGTTAGTGCAGACAATAAGGCCTACCTCGGTACTTTCGGCAGTGGTATTCTGGTATACGATTTAACCAATCAAACATTTGAGCGGGACAGCAGTAATCCCCTGCCCGGCGGCCCGGAAGTGACTTTCGATGGCAATGGCAACGCTTACGTGGTAGATTTTGGCACTGATTCACTCTACGTATTCTCTCCTGATCACGCTTTGCTCGATGAATTTCTGGTTGGAGACGGCCCCATTTCTCTGGCATTATTCGAAGCCGGTCCCAGCGCAATTGATGGCGATGAGATCAACATCAGCCAATCGATTCGCCTGCTGCCCAATTACCCAAATCCGTTTAACCCGGCAACAAAAGTTCGCTTCGAGTTGAACCACCTTGCCGAAGTTCAAATTGATATTGTTAGTGTAAATGGAACAATCATCCGCACTTTGTTGAACAACCGGCTACCAGCCGGCTATCACGAATTGGCCTGGGATGGACGCACAGATAGCGGAATTGCCGCTGCATCTGGCTTGTATTTCTTGCATTTACGTAGTAAAAACGAATTTTTCAGTCAAAAAATGCATTTAATTCGATAATTTCAAGTTTACGGACTTGAAATCGGCTAAATAAATTACTTAAATTATAAAGTGTTAGCTCACTTTTTCGCATCAAGTGAGCTAGCCAGGAGATATAAATATGAAACTAACACCCAATTCTCCCTGCGTGAAAATCTGCCGGATGGATTCCGAAAGTGGTTTTTGTATTGGCTGCTTTCGCACCCTGGAAGAGATCATTATGTGGGGTAAACTGACCGATCCGGAAAAAGACCGGGTTTATGATCAACTGGAAAAACGACGAACGGTTTTTCGACGTGCGGAATAGCAATGGAAAGTGTTCGGCATAAGAATCCGTTCCTGTGGAGACAGGCTTAACATGAAAAAGCAATCTATTTTTTATCCGATAATTCTGGCGTTTTTATTCACAGCTTACCTGCCCGCTCAGGAAGCGCCGAAAAGAATTCTCTCTTTAGCGCCAAATATTACCGAGATAATTTATCGATTAGGACAGGGTGATAAGCTTGTTGGCCGCACTGAATATTGTCTGTATCCACCGGCGGCAGAAAAAATTACTACCATCGGTGGATACCTTAATCCGGATCTGGAAAGTATCGTTGCGCTGCAACCGGATATCGTCTTTCTCCTCCCGAATATGGACATGGACAGAAAACTGCAGATGCTGGGCCTGAAGACATTCACCGTTGCCAACGAAACAGTCGATGAAATATTACACGGCATCGAAGCAATCGGCCGGGTGCTGGGATGTACTGAGCGGGCAATGCTTGCCTGCCAGGGCATTCGGGATACATTGGATTTTATCGGCAGTCATCATCTTCGCCCGGAAATGCCAACTTCGACCTTACTGGTTATCGGTCGGCAGGCTGGTAGCTTGAAAGGGCTTTATGCTGCCGGCACACAGACTTACCTGAATGAAATACTGGAGTTGAGCGGCGGCCAAAATATTTTTCCCGATGTGGAATCCCGCTACTTTGATGTTTCCAAGGAAGACCTGGTATTGCGGAATCCGGAATCGATCATAGAATTTCGAATGATTGATGCAGCAGAAGTAGCCGAAAAAACCGCAGAGCTGCGTGGCGACTGGCAATCTCTTTCCACCTTAACAGCAGTTCAGGAAAACCGTATCCATTATTTTACCGATCGTTATTTCCTGATTCCCGGCCCGCGAATTGCCAAAATCGCCATGGCATTTCATGAATTGCTCCGCCCGGCGGCAGAATGATTCTCGCCGAAAACATCTCTTATTCTTATGGCACTGACCTGGTGCTAAAAGATGTCACTTTGAACATCGCAGCGGAAGAGATGACGGCGATCATCGGCCCAAATGGTGCCGGGAAATCCACCCTTCTAAAAATAATCGCTGGCATTTTACCATTGGAACAGGGGAAGGTGACGATTGCAAATCTTTCCCTAAGCAAATATCAACGCCAGGCCCTCGCCAAGGTAATCGGCTTTGTCTCCCAGTCCTTCTCCAGTGCATTTGATTTTACTGTGCAGGAAATTGTCTTGATGGGGCGCTATCCGTACATGTCGCCATTTACAACAGCGACCAACGAGGATCACGCTGCGGTGCGTCATGCTATGGAAGAAACCGATGTCTGGCAGTTTCGCCAGCGCCAATTATCATCACTGAGTGGCGGCGAAATGCAGCGGGTTGTACTTGCTTCTGCCCTGGCCCAGGAACCCCAAATTCTCTTGCTCGATGAACCGACATCGGCACTGGACCTCAAGCATCAGATTGGTTTTTATGAAATATTGCAGGATTTAAATCAGCAGCGAAAAATGACCATCGTTACCGTAACGCATGACATCAATCTGGCAGCCCGTTATTGCCGGCGGTTGCTGGTTTTAAAAGATGGCGAGCTTAGCGCAGATGGCCCCCCGGCAGAAATCATCAACAAAGAGTTAATGGAATTGATTTATGAAGTGCCGGTTACCATTTCCGTCCATCCGGAAGATGGTAAACCGCTCTTACTACCAAAATGATTCCATCAGAGCATTCCCAACAGACAGAATACCTGTGTCAGATAGTTTCGGCGAGTTATTATAAACTTGCAAAGAAGTGTTGATAAAGATATATTTTAAAAACTATCACACAGACTTAAAATTTCATTCCGAGGAGGGGCCATGCGTCTCGCCGTGATTTTATTGCTGTCGTTCCTGACGTCCGCTGCTTATAGTCAGGAAAAAACGCCGGGTTGGTTATCCCTGAAACGCGTAAGTTTAGATTTTAACACTGCCTACCACTTTAGCCCCTGGGATGCATATAATGATGCGCTTGCGCTTGTCAGTAATCAGATAAGACTTGATCCTTTTTTCGAAGAGCCATTAGGTTTCTATGAAAAAATCAATGGCGATTTTCATTGGCAGGGTGGGTTGCGTTATTCTCTAAATAATAGTTTTTCCGCGACTCTCCATTATCAGCGAGCAGTAACTAATTCCCGATTCGAATTTTACACAAATCCGGACTACGATCCGGGAGAGGGCTATTTTAGAACGGTCGCTTTTTGGCAGGAAATTGATTTCAAACTTCAATCCGTTGGTGTTGGCCTGGGATATGAGAGATCACTTTTTTCCGGCTTGAAGCTATATTTAGAAGGTGGCGTAAATCGCTATCGGGGCGACATTGATATGGATTGGCAGCACAACCGCAACACCCGCCATACGGGCCCACTCGAACCGGATGAAGGGGAATATTTGATTAGCAATATGCATCAGACAGACTGGGGCTGGCATGGCACAATCGGCGTTGGTTTTCAGCTCATCGGCCCGCTCACTTTTAAAATTGCCGCAAATTATCGGAAAATTGAAATGAAGGATTTCCGGGGGAAAGGAATCGATGGCTATTATGGCCAATCCGGCCCATCGGAAACGGAACGCGGCATAGCATTAGTGCAGGCAGCCAATTATTTCGGAGTGCAGGCACTGGATGCAAGGCCGGAGCTGGGATATCTTTTTTTTCCTCCCCTCACTTTTTTAACCGAGCCATATTGGAATGCCCGGCAGCCGGCAACTCTTGATTTCAGTGCAATTGGCATCCAAACTGGCATCGCAATTGGATTATAGTATGAAGGCATCTATTTTTACAACTTTAGCCCTTGCATTATTGGCCTTTGCCTGTACGGAAAAAATTTCAATATCTCCGGTTTATTCGAATGAAACAGATTGGGCCCCGGAAATAAAGACTGTTACCAGTGGTTATGGCCGAATGTATATCAATTTTACCAAACCTGAGCGTCTGGAACTATTTCGGATGGTTGATTATTACGTCCTGGCCTTAAAAAAGAGCACTGATGCATCATATGTTCCCATAGATACCAGCTCAAATTCTTATTTAGGCGTCTACTTTCGAACAGATAGCATATTGGCAACAGATCAGGCATACCAGGCGAGAATTAGCGTTGTTTACCGGGATGGCACCGTTCGCCATAGCGATGAACGCTCTTTCCATTCTCCGCAGATAAAAGGGCGCATACTGAAAAGAATTCCGCTCTCCGACAGTGCTGATTATGCAGATGATTTTCCGTTTGATCTTACCCCTGGGCATGGTGGCCTTTATGGTGCCTTTCTCCATCGCAAAGTAATATTTATTGATACACTTAGTGGAGATGTCAGAAATATTTCATCTGAGGATTACCACAGCGTCCATGTCTTAAACAACGGTGGTTTGGCATTGACATTATATGGCCCTTCAGACCCAACATTTCACATAGATTACTACAATGCCGTTACCCTGGAACTGGATAGCTCAAAGCAAATTTCGATACCACCGCTACTGGTACAGAACGATTATCGTTATGCCTATCATGTGCACAGCTATTCTTATGATGGTAGTGATGTTATAAATTTTTTTGCTAGTATTTCAGACGTAGATCTCCTGATAAAATTTGATATCAAAAACAACAGTGTTTTGGAAGTATCACCGTTTTTTTCCGCTAGCTATTCTAATTTAGTTCTGGAGCCTGTGGGAGATCATATCTGGACCAATAAAACTTCATCTTTGTTCGATAATCGCTTATCGGTGATTTCTTTTGACAATCCGGCGACACCAAGCGAGGAATACTATAATCCCGTTGGCGGTTCGGCTTACTTTGTTCCCGTAGGTAATTATTTCTGGGCATATGACTCGTATAAAGAGGCGCTGGTAAAATTCTCACCGGAAGCCGTAGAGTAACGAAAAGGAAACTCCCCACAGGGGTATGATATGAAGAAAAATATTTTTACGATCTTCCTACTCACTTTATTAACCATGACTTGCACCGAAAAAATTTCCATTTCGCCGGAGTTTACCAGCGAAACCGATTGGGCGCCGGAATTGACTTCCATTACCAGTGGATATGGCCGAATGTATCTCTATTTTGATATACCGCCACGTCTGGAGTTATACCGGGCGATTGAGAAGTATGAGCTGGCTATAAAAAAAGATACAGAATCAACGTATGTTCCCCTGGAAACAAAATCTTTATACACAAGCACTTACTTCCAAACCGATAGTATATTGACAACGGACCAAATCTATCAAGCCCGGGTTAGCGTCCATTATTGGAATGAAGAGGTTCGCCACAGCAATGAAATTTCTTTTTACTCTCCGGCGGTAAAGGGGAGGATCTTTAAAACGATCCCCCTCCCAGATAGTGATATATTTGTAAATGATATAGCATTGGATCTCACCTTTGGAAATGGAGGCATTTATGCCACATTTCTATCAAGAAAAGCTGTTTTTATAGACACTCTTAATGGTGATGTCACTTATATTTCAACCGAGGACTACCGTAGTGTTCATGTATTAGACAATAGCGATTTAGTATTGACAGAGTATGAGCTGGATGAATCAAGATTCCGTTTGGATTATTACAACTCCGTGACTCTGGAAATTGATAGCTCAAAGCATATAGTGATCCCCCCATTTCCTTATCGGGATGGTTTTTTTATACCTTACCGCTTACATAGTTATTATTATGATGGCGGAGATGTTATATATTTATGGGCCGGTATTTCTGATGGAGAGCTCCTGGTGAAATTTGACATCAACAACAACACTGTTCAGGAAGTGTCGCCTCCTTTTCCCTTTAATTATTCGACTATGGTACTGGAGCCCGCTGAAGATCAAATCTGGACGAATAATACTTCAGCTTTGTATGATAATCGCCTTTCACTAATTTCTTTTGATAATCCGGAAGTACCGAGCGAGGAATATTATAGCCCGGTCGCCGGTTCGGCATACTTTGTCCCCGTCGATGATTATTTCTGGGCTTATGACTGGTATAAGGGTGCGCTAGTAAAATACTTACCGGAAGCTGTCGAGTAGATACACCGGACAAACAACGATCAACGAACAACGAACCCTCATGCCCCGAAAATCCTGGCTCACAATCTTTAGCTTCATCTTCCTGCTTTCGGTATTGGTCATTACACCCTTAATCGGTAGCAAAATGCTTGCCTTCTCAGAAGTGCTCGCCTATCTGGATGGAGAGGAAACACCGGGAGGGATAATTTTCTTCCGTATTCGCCTGCCCCGCGTTCTCCTGGGAATTATGACCGGCAGCACCCTGGCAGTTGCCGGCGTGGTGTTTCAGGCGTTACTGCGTAATCCATTGGCGACACCGTATACGCTGGGTGTTGCCAGCGGCAGTGCAGTGGGCGCACTGCTGGTTATTAAAACCGGTCTCGACTTTTCCATCCTCGGGTATTCATCCATTCAGCTCGCTGCATTTGTCGGCAGTATTCTTACCGTGCTCCTGGTGTATTTTCTTTCAAAAAAAGCCGGTAGTATTTCCATCTACGGAATGATCCTCGCCGGAGTAACCATCAGCTATTTCTTTTCAGCGGTTATCCTTATTCTCCATTACATTGCCGATTTTACCGAAACTCAGCAAATGATCCGCTGGACCATCGGCGGGCTTGATGTTGTCGATTATCAAACCTTGCTGCAAAGTGCCCCGATCATTTTGGTTGCATTTATTCTTTTATGGGCACTGGCAAACACCTTCAATGTGATCAGTACCTCGGAAGAGACGGCGCTTAGTAAAGGGGTTAATGTCCTGCTAATTCAAAAAGCGGCCTTCATCATCGCCTCTCTGATCACCGGCACTGTTGTGGCATTAAGTGGACCGATCGGCTTTATCGGCCTCATAATACCTCACCTGTTGCGCCTGGTTGGCGGTCCGGATCACCGTTATCTCATTCCGTCAGCAATCTTCCTCGGGGGTGGTTTTCTTGCACTTGCAGACACGATCGCCCGCACTGCCCTCGCCCCGGTAGACTTACCGGTGGGAATTATTACTACCCTCCTTGGCGGCCCCTTTTTCCTCTGGTTACTGGTTCACAAAAAACCGGGAATGTAGAATCACCTTAAATCGATTAAGACCAATTTCCCATGGCATTTCCGGGCGGAACGTTTATTTTCAATTTTTACAATAATCCGTTGCCGTTTTTTTAATTTTTATTATTATATTGGGTGCTTGTTTTTTTAGTATTGAAATAATTACTACTGTTTTCGCCGTGCTTATCTAACAGAATTAGAAGGATTTTTCCCAATGACGCATTTGAAACGATCTTCCGGATTATTATTGCATCCTACCTCTTTTGCCGGTCCTTTCGGGATTGGAGAAATTAGTAGCGAAGCATATAAATGGATCGACTTTCTGGTTGCCGCCAAGCAGTCGATCTGGCAAATTTTACCCCTCGGCCCCACCGGCTATGGCAATTCCCCCTATCAAACAGCATCCGTTTTCGCAGGCAATCCTTTAATGATTGATCCCATCCGCTTAGCCAGTGAAGGCTACATATCGGAAAGTGATTTGCAGAATGCGCCATCTTTCCCTGTTGAGCGGGTTGATTTTGAAAGTGTCATCGATTGGAAGATGCCTTTACTGCTCAATGCCTATAGCCAGTTAAAAGCTGATTCTCCCGATGCAAAAAGCTTCGAAAAATTCTGCCAGAAGCATGACGAACGCTGGCTTCATGAATTTGCCCGTTTTATGGCGATCAAAGCTTATCATGACAAGATTGCCTGGTGGGATTGGCCGGATGCGCATAAACTGCGCCAGAAAAAGGCGATGACAGCGATCGAGAAAGAACTGCATCACGAGATTATGGCGCATAAATTTCTCCAGTTCCAATTCTTCAAACAATGGAATGATTTAAAGCGCTACGCCAATCAAAACGGTATTCAAATTATGGGTGACATTCCCATCTACGTTGCCAGTGACAGCGCCGAAGTTTGGGCAAATCAGTCTTCCTTCTACCTCGACGAAACCGGTAATCCAACCGTTGTTGCCGGCGTGCCACCCGATCATTTCAGTGAATATGGCCAGTTGTGGGGCAATCCGATTTACCGCTGGGATGTGATGGCTAAAAATGATTTCAAGTGGTGGTGCGAACGGGTAGAAGTAACCATGGAATGCGTAGACCTGTTGCGCTTCGATCATTTTCGCGGCTTCGAAGCCTACTGGGCAGTGCCTTTTGGCGAGGAAACAGCGGTAAATGGGGAGTGGATTAAAGGTCCGGGCCGGGCACTCTTTGACGCGCTGAAAGAAAATGTCGGCGATATACCGATCATTGCTGAAGACCTTGGATTTATCACGCCCGGCGTGCTGGCCTTACGGGATCATTATAATTTTCCCGGGATGAAAATTTTGCAATTCGCCTTTCATGGAGACCCGGAGGAACCATTCCTGCCACACAATTTCGACAAGAACTGTATCGCCTACAGTGGTAGTCATGACAACGACACAACGCGCGGCTGGTTTGAGAAGGCACATGATGGCGAGAAATATAATCTGCAGCGCTACCTCAACAAAGAAGTTACGGAACTTGATGCCGCCTGGGAATTAATTCGATTGGGCAGCGCGTCGACAGCGGTCTCTTGCGTTTTCCCGGTGCAGGATGTCCTTAATCTGGGCAGCGATGCACGAATGAATACCCCCGGCCGGCCCTCCGGTAACTGGGGCTGGCGACTGACCAAAGGAGAGTTAACCGAGCAACATCAGGAAAGACTGGCATTGTATGCAGAAATCTATGGCCGTGCCCCCATGCCGGAAGAAGATGAAGATCCTGAAGAAGAATAATTTTCTAACTTTGAAAATAAGAAAAGAAAACCGGATACCCACCTGGATATCCGGTTTTTTATTTTTATATCGGATGGCGCATGAAGGGACGAGGGTCTACACGCACCAGCTTTAAGATATTTTACCGTTATCATTATTTGTTTACAACATGACGCCACAGCCAACCCAGTTGCACATCTTTGTATCCATCTGCGAAGGGTGCTCTACCTTTACCGGTGTGTCCATCTCGCATGCGGATCCCGTGCCCGGCTCCCGGGAAGACCATCAGCGTAATATCGTTATTATTCGCCTTCTTCAAACTTTTTCGCCACTGCTCAATTGCTAACTCTGTTGGATGGTCTCTGTCACGATCTCCGAACATCAGTAATATCGGGCATCTTACTTTCTCGATATCCAGAGCAGGTTCATAAGCACCGACCCAGCTCCAATTAGGCCGATTCTTTTCTGAAGGAATAATCCGGTTGAGTTGTTCTGCGAAGGCGCTCAGTCCAATTCTACGAAGACTATCCAGGCCTGCAATAAGTTGGGAACGCCCTTTTCCAGTTTTTAAGTAATCAAAATATATATCAAGAACTCTGAACGCTTCAGACTTTTCAGCGTCTGAAAACCCGGACTTTTCAAATTCCATTCGATAGGAGAAAAGCTCGGACTCACGCGGGCTTGCCCCGCCTCCCGAAATTAAGATCATGAACGCCACGTCTTTGGATTGTGAGGCCGCGAGGGGCGCGATCCAACCGGCCTGGCTGATGCCCCAGAATCCGATTCGTCCGGGATCGATAGTCTCTTCCATCTTTAAGTATTGAATTGCAGCCAGTGCATCCCCCGCAAGGTCCTCCAGGGAAGCGGTAAGCCATGATCCAGAGGATGAACCGCTGCCTCTTTTGTCGTAAAAGAGACTGGCAATCCCGAGCTTGGCGAACGCTTCGGCATATGGTCGAAATCCTTTCCGTGTCATTGGTCCAGATCCGTGAAGGAAGACGACCGCAGGATGCCCCCCATTTATATCCGGCAACAAGAGTGTTCCACTTAATTCTACAGAATCATTTTGGAAACTCACTTCCTGTTCGGTGAAGGGCGCCTGCGCCACTGCATGACCACAAACTAAGAATGTTAAGAGTATCGCTGTTATAAATCCATAATGTTTTCGATGCCTGCTTTTCATATACATCTCTATGCAAGTATTTGGTATTAGTTCTTGAGGTATATCTGCGATACTTATTCGTATCGCAAACTATCGATCGGATTGGCTAATGCTGCCCGAAACACCTGAAAACCGAGCGCTGCAAAAGCTATCACCATTGCCAATCCTCCGGCGAAGAAAAACATTCCCACCCCCAATTCTATCCGATAAGCAAAGTTTTCCAACCAGTATTGCATCGCCAGCCATGCCAGCGGCCAGGCAAGTAGATTGGCATAGGCAACTAATTTCAGGAAATCCCGGGAAAGTAAGCCGACCAGCCCTGGTGTCGTTGCCCCCAGCACTTTTCGAATGCCGATTTCCCGGGTACGTTTTTCGGCAGTAAATGCGGCCAGGCCAAAGAGCCCGATGCTCGCGATAATTATCGCCAACGTGGTAAAAATGCCGAAGATCTTTCCGAATTGCTCGTCGCTTTTATACAGTGCGGCAAAATCCGCATCAAGGAAAGAATATTCGAATGGGGCATCGTGGACGAAGGTTTGCCAGCCGGTTTCGAGATGTGCCAGAGTTTCGTCGATATTCCCGGGGGCGATTCGCACAACGATGTGTGAGCGGGATAGATTATAGGCGGTGGAGTTATAATGCAGTATCGCAAATGGCTGCACCGGATTATGATAGGATTGAAAATTAAAATCTTTAACAATGCCAAGAATCTCGAACTTCTCATTACCGTTATTACTGCCCGGGTATATTATGTGTTGCCCAATGGGATTCTCCCAACCAATTTCCCGCGCGGCTGTTTCATTCAAAAGGATGTAACCGGTTTCTGCCTGCCCGGCATCGCTATAATCAAAGTTTCTGCCGGCGATAATCTCAAGATCCAAAGTGGCAGCAACATCCGGGTCGGCCTTAAAGGAAGTGATGACAATTTCCGGAATATTCGCATTTTCCGGTTTAAAGATATCTGTAAATCCATTTTGTGAGGGGGTATTGGTGAGAATGCCGGCTGAACGGACATTGGTATTCTTGAGAATCATAGATTTGAATGCTTCAAATTGCCCGGAGACCTTTTGTGCATTGCTAATGACCACGACGTTTTCCTTGCTAAATCCGGGATCTTTATCACGCATGTAATTCAGCTGAGTGTAAACAACCATGGTGCCGATAATTAATGCGATGGAAATCGTAAACTGACAAACAACCAATACATTCCGCATTTGCAGACTTTTCAGGCTTCCCGCAATCTTTCCCTTGATTATAGCGGTAACGTTGAACGAAGTCATATAGAAGGCCGGATAGCTGCCGGCAATTATGCCAGTGACAATGGTAATCAGCAGTAACATAGGCAGCAACCAGCCATCATCGAGAAAATTGACACTGAGGTTTTTACCGGCCATTTCATTGAATGGCGTTATTGCCAGTTCCAGCAATCCGAGCGCCAGTAGCATGGCCAGGGCTACCGATAAAACCGCTTCACTAAGAAATTGCCCGATCAGGCGGCCGCGTACCGCACCAAGCACTTTCCGGATACCGACTTCCCGGGCGCGGTTGGCAAATCCTGCCGTTGCCAGATTCATATAATTAATGCAGGCAATTAGCAGAACGAAAATAGCGATTGCTGAGAAAGCATAGATATAATCGATATTGCCGATCGGGCCGATGAAGTTGCCGATATCCGCGGAATGAAGATGGATATCCGTTAACGGCTGCAGTTCGAATTGCCAGTAGTTACCGGCAGCGGAAAATTTATCCAGTGGAAATCCAATCCGCCGAAACGCATTACCGGCATGTTTATGCACCAGGGCAGGAATTTGCGCATCAATATTTTCCGATGCTTCCCCCGGTTGCAATCTTACATAGGTGACCATCTGGCACCACACCCAGCTCCAGCTAAACCGCTCAACCAAGGAATGCGACGGAATAGATGTGAGCATCTCATATTGAAAGTGAGAATTGCGTGGCGCGTCTTCGACAATCCCGGTTACGGAGAAAGCAGTCTGCTCATCACCGACCAGTAAGGTTTTGCCGATAGGCGCTTCGTTCTTAAAATACTTTTCCGCGGTAGATCGACTCAGCACCAATTTGTACGGGCCATCCAGGCAAGTCGCCGGATCCCCGGCAATTAGCTTCAAGCTAAAAAATGAGAAGAAGTTTTTTTCTACGGCGAGAATTTCAGATTCATTAAAAAATTGATTATTTCGACCAATGATCAGCTCACCAGGGGGATAAATCCGGGTTGCATCGATTAACTGTGGAAATTCACTCAGCAGCGTTTCGGCCAACGGCGGCGGTGATGTTGGCCCTTTCCCGGCATCCTCTCCCCAGCTATATACGAGATTCGCACGATAAATATTTGCGCTGTTTTCGTGAAAGCGATCGTAGCTCAATTCATCACGCACCCAAAAGAGAATTAACAAACAGCAGGCAATGCCCACCGCCAGTCCGGCAATGTTCAGAATGGTATAAGAAAATTTGTTACGATAGTTTCTAATGAAAACCAGGAAATAGTTCTTTAGCATGCACATCTCCTCAAGGATAATTTCATCTAACAACCAGAGATATTCAAAAAACATGCCAGCTTTAGGATGCTGTTTTTATTGGAAATAATCGAAGAGGTTTGCAAAAAGTACCCGTTTTTAAAACATTGGTGTTCGTTGGTGGACAATTGACTGCAATGGCAGTGTAAATGATCAACGAACAACCATCAACGAACAGCTATCTAATGATCAGCCTGGTTCTTCATCCGCACAGAAAGAATCTTTATCCGTGGTTCCAGGTATTGACCTCCAGCGGCTGGTTGCTGATGAATTTCCCGAACAACATGCATCCCTTCTACTACTTTGCCAAAAGTTGCAAATCCTTGCCCATCCGGATTGCGCTTACCGCCATAATCCAACGCCGGTTGGTCGCCCACACAGATGAAAAATTCGCAGGTGGCCGTTCCCGGTCCCATACGGGCCATGGAAATAACCCCATCTTTGTGCAGTATCCCGGTTTTCTTGGTAGACTCATGAATTATCGGTGCCAGGCGCAGGGGATGATCGTCATCGAAAGTGCCTCCCTGAATTACGGCTATTTTAACATCATTATCAGGCTGATTATCGGCGCGAACCGTTCGGTAAAAAGTAGCGCCCTGCAACCGTTCTTCATGAACATAACGCAAGAAATTGCCGGCAGTAATCGGTGCTTTATCAGGATATACTTCAACCGTAATTTCGCCCAGCTCGGTTTCGAAGATAAATTGCGGATAGGTTTTCTCGCAAGAAGTCGTAAGGCAAAACAAGAGAATTATGAAGAGTAGTTTCGCTATTAGTTTCATCCGTATTCCTAATTCAAATGACCTGTTCAAATTTTTCTTAAATATATCGGGGTGTATCGAAAAAAACAAAATTGCTATTTGAGATATACGGAGATTGGTAAGGGTTAGGACTGAAAGGATCAGCGCTGTGAACTCAGGAGCCCTTGCCCATTTGCAAATTTACAAATGGGCAAAGCGTACAGAGAAAGGTCAGCGATTTCGATGTTGCATCAATATTTTGCCTGCTTTTTTGATTTTCTTTAACTCCGCTTATTTTGAGGTTTGCGAATGGAATTAAGGATGCTTATCTTCTTTTTTTGCGCCATGTTGTATTCGAAGAATTATCAATAGTTACTTTATCCCCGGAATAAAGCTGCCAGAGACAAAATCGAGCAATGATAGAAAAGATGAAAAATACGCCATCTTCCGACGACGCACTTGACAATCTGCGCCGGGAAATGGATGAACTAACCGCGCGGGTCGCTGCCCTTTCCAGCCTGATCGAAGTGGGCATGATTATCAGCTCTGCCCGCCGGCTGGACGAAGTGCTTCGCCTCGTTATGCAGAAAGCCCACAAAGTAATGGGTGCGGAAGCTTGTTCGATTTTGATTATTAATGAAACGAAAAAAGTATTTCAAATTCCCGTCGCACTGGGCGAGGCCAGCGAAAAATTTAAGACGATTGAAATTCCCATGGACGCCGGTATCGCCGGCTGGGTTGCCAAACATGGCCAACCGCAGATTATTCCCGATGCTTACAAAGATCCTCGCTTCAACCCTTCCGTAGATAAAGAAACCGGCTTCGTCACCCGTTCGATTCTCGCCGCACCACTGATGGTCCGGGATAAACTCATTGGCGTTGCCGAGGTCATCAACCGCACAGACGGTAAGCCGTTTAATGAAGAAGATCTCGATCTCTTCCTCGCTTTTTGCCGGCAGGTGGCACTGGCCATCGAAAATGCCCGCATCCATGAATTGGAGCTGGAACAACAGCGGTTAGAACAACAGCTGGAAGCGGCGAAATTTATCCAGGAAAGTTTTCTGCCGGAATCATTTCCGGTATCTGCTGAAAAGAAATTCAGTGTCGCAGCGAAGAGCATGCCCGCAGCTTCCGTTGGTGGAGACATTTACGATTTCGTCACCTTTGATGATGATACGCTGGGAATTTCTGTTGGTGATGTTTCCGGGAAAGGCATTCCGGCAGCGCTGTTTATGGCTCGCCTGGTTAGCGATTTTCGCCTTTACAGCCAAATCTATCCGGCACCGGAAAAACTGCTGACAACCCTGAACAAGGCAATTGCCGAACGCAGTCGGCGGGGGATGTTCATTACGTTTACTTATGGCGTTCTCGATGCGGAGGCAGGCTTGTTTCAATATGCCAGTGCCGGCCACCTGCCTTTGATTCGCTTTAGCCCCGGTAGCGACACGATCGATATTCCCGAAGCCGGTCCCGGCATTCCCCTGGGCATTTCTCCGGTAGCTTCTTTTAGCCAGCAAACGCTGCAGCTTTATCCCGATGATTGCCTGATTATGGTTACAGATGGTGTTGTTGAAGCGAAAAACAGCGAGGGAGAAGCCTATTCTTTCGAGCGCCTGAAGAAAACCATCATCACTGCTAAAACGAAAACCTGCGAAGGCATCCTTGATGCCATCATTGATGATTTACAGAAGTTTTCCAAAGATGCATCCCAACATGATGATATCACTATTGTAGTATTGAAGTGGCAATGATATATTAGGAGCACAAAATCCCGTATTCGTTTACCCCGGTTCGGAGACGACTGCTTTGAGTAATGCATTCGAAATCAAGATTCCCAGCGATCCAAAATTCGCCAAGATTATCCGTTGCGGGATTCAGCATAGTGCCCAGGTAGTGGGTTTTACAGACTCGGAATGTCAGGCAATCACCCTCGCGGTCGATGAGGCGGTTACGAACATTATACGTCACGCTTACCAGGGCGATGCTACCCAGGTAATTACAGCGATCTGCCATTTGCAGGACGATGGGCTGGAAATAATTCTTAAGGATAATGGTACATCAGCTGACGCATCGCAAATGCAATCGCGACCGCTGGATCAGGTTCGCCCCGGGGGACTGGGCGTTCATTTTATGAAAACGATTATGGATACTGTCGATTACAAATCATCACCGGAAAACGGTAATCAGTTAACCATGAGAAAAAATTTATCTGGAAAAGGAAAACCGGATGCTGAAAATTAATATCGATCAACAGCCGACTGCTGCTGTTGTTGCCATCGAGGGTGAAGTGGATTTGTACTCCTCCCCGGAAGTCCGCAAAACGATTTTATCTTTGACAAAATCCAAACAACCGGCAATTGTCCTGAACCTTGGTGAGGTAACTTACATGGATAGTTCCGGATTGGCGACGCTGGTAGAGGGATTGCAGGAAACCGGCCAATATGAGGGTAAATTTCTCCTTTGCAGCCTGCGAACAGAGGTTCGGGATGTCTTTGAATTAAGCCATCTGGATAAAGTATTTGAAATCTTTCCAACTCCGGAAGCAGCAATTGAAAGTTTGTAAATAGTTTGTTCGACGTTTAAAGTTTGGGATTAGAATAGCAAAAATATTACAAATACAATCAACCCTGAACGACGAATACTGAACGTTGAACTGCTTAACGAGGTCTTGAAAAACGAGAATGATTGAAACCGCAACAAAAGCAATTGGCAGCATCGGCCGTCGCACGCTGGATTTATTCGAGCAGATTCGCGAAGTCGGGCAACTCCTAAGCGAAACGCTCTACTGTATGCTTATCGCTCCCCTGCGTGGAAAGGGGATTCAGTGGCGGAACACATTTACCCAAATGGTTAAGATCGGCTTTGAATCTTTACCGATTGTTTGCCTGATCGCATTTTTCGTCGGCTTGATCATCGCGATGCAGTCTTCCTATCAACTAAAGCAATTTGGTGCCACTATTTATACCGCGAATTTAACCGCGGTCTCCATTATCCGCGAGCTCTCTCCCCTGCTGACGGCTATTATTATTACCGGGCGGAATGGCTCGGCAATTACCGCGGAAATCGGCACCATGAAGGTTAGCGAAGAGCTGGATGCCCTGCAGATTATGGGACTCAATCCGGTCAAATTTCTGGTTGTTCCCCGTACTATCGCCATGGTTGTCATGGTGCCCTGCCTGACGGTCATCAGCAATATGGTGGGTATTTTCGGGGGCTACGTCATTTCGATGATGACGCTGGAATTAACCAGCATGCATTATATCAATCAAACTATTTCTGCCTTAACTTTTCGGGATTTGTTCAGCGGATTAACCAAAAGCGTTATCTTCGCCCTGATCATCGCCGGCATTGGTTGCTACCAGGGACTGATTGTGCGCGGTGGCGCGGAAGGTGTGGGTAAATCGACCACACGTTCGGTGGTTGTTTCCATCTTTCTGATAATTATGGCAGACGTATTTTTCACCGCATTATTCTTTTCGAGTTTCTAATGGAAAAAGAACCTATTGTAAAAGTGCGCAATTTAGTAGCCGCCTACGGAGATCTCACCGTTCTGAAAGGCGTGGATCTCGATATTTATCCCGGCGAATCTATCGCGATATTGGGGCGATCCGGCTGTGGTAAAAGTACCTTGTTAAGGCATATGATTGGCCTGGCAAAGCCAAAATCCGGCACGGTTACTATTAAAGGGCAGGAGATCAACAGCCTTAATGAAGATGGGAAAGTGGAGCTGTTTAAGAAAATTGGCATGCTCTTCCAGTCGGCCGCCTTGTTTAATTCTATGACGGTTGGCGACAACGTCTCCTTTCCCCTGCGGGAGCATACTTCGCTGGAAGAAAGCACCATCCAGATTATGACGAAGATGAAACTGGATATGGTCGGCCTCACCGGTTTCGATGATTTTAAACCGGCACAGCTGTCCGGCGGCATGAAAAAACGGGCGGGACTGGCCCGGGCAATATCGATGGATCCGGAAGTCCTTTTTTGCGACGAGCCCTCGGCAGGGCTGGATCCGGTGGTTGCTGCAGGATTGGACAATCTAATCTTAAAACTTAAAAAAGCCTTTAAAATGACCATCGTAGTGGTGACGCATGAAATGGAATCGGTATTCACTTTTGCCGATCGCATTGCCATGATGCACCTTGGGAAAATCCTCGCCGTCGGCACGCCCGAGGAGTTGAAAAACAGTTCTGATCCGATTGTGCAACAATTCCTGAACCGCGAACCGGACAAGGAAGAAATCGATCGGGATCAGTATTTGAAGACGATACTTGGTTCTTAATAAATACAGTAGCAGTTACAAAATGTCGTTGATCGTTCTTCGAAGAACGAACAACGGTCAACGAATAGCGAATAGAACTTTAAACTTTGAACATATAAACGAGAACAGCAATGGCATCGAAAAGCAATGAAGTAAAAGTCGGTATAATGGTGATCGTCAGTCTCATCTTTCTGGCAGCATTCCTGTTTGCCATTTTCGGCGTGAATTTTGGCAAAGAAACAGTTGCCTATACCACTCATTTGGAATATGTTGGCGGTTTAACAGAAGGTTCACTGGTTAAATTCCGGGGATTTGACGTCGGTCAGGTCAGTGAAATTCAGCTGCCGACACCGGAAGATCCACGTATTGGTTTATTACTGGAGCTGGAAGCTGATACGCCGGTAAAAACCGATGCACGGGCATTTGTTACTTCTATCGGGATTATGTCCGAGCAACATCTGGAAATTTCGCCGGGCACTCCTACCGCCGGAATTTTGCCACCAGGTAGTGACATTCCCAGTAAAGAAGTGATGAGCTTCGCCCAAATGGCGGAAGCGATGGGAGAGCTCAGCGAAAACACCCAGGTTTTGATTGCCCGGGTTAGTGATCTGCTCAATGAAGAAAATCGCGCTCATATTGCTTCTATTATGGCCAATGCCAATTCGCTGGTTAGCGACGGAAGTGCACCGCTGCTGGAAACAGCCAGGAATCTGAAAACTGCGACAGCCGAGATTGCCGAAATCGGTAAAAATGTCGCCATGCTGACCGATACTTCCGACAGCAATCTGCAGCAAATATTAACTAACCTGGAAAAAGCCACCACAAATGCCCAGCAGCTGACTGCGCAGATGGGAGAAACCATGGCGGGTCTGCAGACGCTGGTAAATGCGAACCACACCAGTGTTCGGGAAATGATGGAAAATTTTCAGGTAGTATCGAAAAACATGGAAGAGTTTACCCGGATAATCAAGGAGCAGCCCTGGTTGCTGGTCCGGAAATCCGCTCCGCCGGAACGTAAAATTAAGTAAGTGGAACTGCTATCAAGCGGCATTTACTTAACTATCGATTGAAATGAGACAACTTTATTAGAGAGGCTCTTTTGACTGCTAAATTAGTTACCTTGCTATTCACAATTTTGACGATTGCGCTGCTAAGCAACTGTGGCAGTGTTCCTTCCACTTATTATTATCGCGTCGATTATCAGATGCCTTCTCCGCAACCGGGGGAAGCGTTACCGGCCACCCTGGCTATTGACCGCTTCGAAACGGACATTATTTACGAGGGGGAACGCATTGTTTACCGCAACTCCCCATACGAGGTGCAATACTATCATTATCGCCGCTGGATTGCGCCACCGCGCAAATTGGTAGAGAATGCCGCATTGGATCAATTCCGCAATGCCGACTTGTTCCGGAGAGTGATTAACGCCGGGGCGCCGGAAAACAGGGATTATGTGCTAAAAGGACGGTTGAAAGCGTTTGAAGAGTGGGATGAAGCAGAATCCTGGTTTGGTCAGGTCACTGTCTTTTTTGAACTGCTGGACAGCGATAATAATACCGTCGTTTGGCAGCAGGAAATTTCCCACAAAAAACCGGCAGCATCCAAAGAACCGGTCGCCGTTGTAGCGTCGATCAGTGAAAGTTTAAAAGTGGTTATCCAGGAAGCGATTGAAACGATCGACAAGGAATTGCGGAAATAAAACCTCCACATAATTTTATACGCATTAAAAAAGCCCGTGCCTGATAGACAAGCACGGGCTTTTGTATTAAGAACGAGAAGATATTACTAGCGTATAACAACAACTTTACCACTGCTCAGCAATCGCGCGTTTTCGTCCCGCACCATGTAAATGTAGAGCCCACTGGCAAGCTCACTGCTGCTATCGGTAATATTGAGACGATATTCCTGCGTCGATGCTCCCAGCGATGTTTCGTAAATTCTTTGTCCATAAAGTGTGTATAATCCCACCGTGCTGCTGTTTTCCGGTAAATTAGTGAAGATCATTTCCCGGTCTCCCTGGCTCGGTTTAATCGGATTCGGATAAACGACCAGCTCAGTTATTTCGCCTCCCGTAACGCTTCCGGACGACTGAAAAACTGAATCTGTAATAGACAGTGAGCGGCCGTCTTCATCCAATACCATCATAGTGAAATGATAGGTCGTATCGGCCAGATTCAGCAGGGTGAAAGAATGATCCTGGCGAAAAGTCGTGCTACCAACGGTCAGCACTTCGTTCAACGTCCGCCAGTAATGGAAGTCGACAACTGACGGAACATCTGTGCTAAAGTTCACCGTCAACTCTCCGGCGCCCTGGCTACGAAACGCCAGACTGCGGATATCGTTACGGCTTTCCACAGAGATATCTACTTGCTGAACATCTGTTAGTCCACCCGGATCCCGCACGATAAAAGCAACGGTGGAATTTCCATGCCAATCTCTTTCCGGGGTAATCGTATAGGTGTAATTACTCTCGTTAAAACTGCCATTCAAATTTCCACCGAGGGTAAACTCCCAACTAAGCTCGCTGGTGGTATTCGTCGAGTCCACAACATAATTCACCAAATCGACAACCAGGCTACTGTCTTCGCCGGTGCTGAAGCTTCCCGGCAAGGTCAAGTGCGGCGGGGTATTGGTATTGCTTTGGGAATAAACGATATTCACCGAGCTGTTATCAGAAGCACCCTGCGGGTCCGTTACCCTAAAAGTGCCGCTTTCCGATGATGGATTCCCGATCGGCTCAATCCGCAGAATTTTATTGCTCTCATCCTGCCAGGTAAAAGTGAACTCTGAGAATCCCTGGAAGCTCCAATCGAGTTCAAAGGCAGAATTGTCGACATCAGTGGCATACAGTTTCATATCATAGAGATTATTACTGGCGGCACTCACATAGAATGTTTCCGCAACAGATACCGGTGCATCGTTTACCGGATCGATAACAACATTAAAAGTAGTGCTGGCACTATTCTGATCCGGGGCAATAGCGGTTACCGTAAAGAAGCTCTCCCCAAACCAGTCTGCATCATCAGCAAATATTGTCAGTTCCCGATCGTCCGGATCGAAGCTGAATCCAAGGTTTGCACCTTCGGTAAATGTCCAGTCCAGATCATTGAATGAGTAGTCGGAGTTTACAATCGCATCTGCCAGGTCCAGGGTCCGGCTGTCATCTTCATCAAAAGAGATATCGTTGATCGATATTTCCAACACCAGGTCAGGATCGTTGGCGACATTGAGCGCTACCGCCACGGTATCTGCGCCATTTTCTGTATCAAAAACCCGGAAGAATCCCTGCTCTGCAGCGGGTGTTGATAAGGCGACGATCCGCAGAATTTTATCGGACTGGTTGACCCACTGGAAATCAAAATCACTAAACCCGAAAAATTCCCAATCCAGCTCTGCTGTAGAATGATCCACGTCGCTGGCGAATGGTTTTAGGTCGAAGACATTATTATCCGGATCACTGGTAACGTTCAACGCCGGCACATTGGCGACCGGTGCATCATTCACACTGTTCACCGTAACGCTGAAATTGCCGGATGCCGTTGCCTGGTCCGGGTCGGTTGCGGTTGCACTGACGCTGTTTTCTCCAAACCAGTTTGCCTGATCGCTTTCTATCGTCAGGGTGCGATTACCTGAATTATAGTTCAAATCCAGATCATCACCGCCGGAAAAGCTCCAGCTAATCTCGTTCGCATTAAATCCGGTATGCGTTACAAAATTATCCATTTGCAAAACGGTATTGCCATCTTCATCAAAATCCACGCCAGGAATGCTGACAGTAAACACCACCTGATCGCTAAAACTGACTGAGACAGTTTGCTCATCAAAAAAGCCGCTCGGGTCTTCTGCCCGCAGGCGAAAAGAAGCGTTACCGGTAAAGGTGAGCGGATTGGGCGTGATGATAATATCACCGCCTTGTACTGACGCAGTGAGGTTGTTTTCCTGACTAATCGTCAAGTTTAAGTTGCTCAGATCATCATCCGGATCAACTAAAAATGTTGCTAAAGAGACAGTATGGCTGGTGCCACTCGACAACACTACGCCCGCCGTCAACACCTGGGGCAGGCCGGCAGCAACCGGTGAGGAGAACGCACTCGAATTTCCTTCGTCATCGATTGCGGATACCCGGTAAGTATAGAGGTTGCCTGGAGAAACATCCGTGTCGGTAACTTCTGTTTGCGGATGGCTAACAGTCGCCAAATCCGTAAAAGATGCTGAATTGACCGATCGCTGCACCCGGTAGCTTTGCATATCCGGCTCGCTGTTAGCGTCCCAGAGAATATTTAAGCTGCCGGTTTGCGCCAGTGCAGCGCCGGAATAAATGAATATCACAAAAAATAACCATCGAATAAGCATAATATTAGAATCCCTCTTGTTTTTCCTGATCGATAACTAGCGAAAATGATGCCAGCTAAAAAAGGCTGGAAAAAATGCGTTTTAGCGTATATTCTTGAAAAGAATTGAGAAAAATTTTTACAAATAGCGGGATTTTCAAAAAAATCGCCGGACGCGTCAGGGTTTATGCCAACTGATGTGTAAAAAAGGTAATCAGAGGATGGATAAATGAACGAATATCAAAATTATCGGGAAGATGGTTTTCTCGGCCGCTGGGTTAGCGGGGAATTATCCGATCAGGAATTATCCGATTTCGAGAATTGGCTCCTCTCACATCCCGAAGAACGTTCATTTTTTGAAGATATTCGTAAAATTTGGACATCTGCGAATGTACTTCCAAGCAGCCTTTCTGCAGAGCAACGCTGGCAGGCGATCCAACGCCGGCTGAATATCGGCAAAAATCGCTCAAATTCTATTCCAATGTATCGTCGGACAGTGACACAAATTGCTACTGTGGCCGCAGCGATATTGTTACTGGCGACGTTTTATTGGTGGAGTTTATCCGGAATCATCACTGTCCAAAGTAAGAATGGAGAAATTATTACCCATTCCCTCCCCGATGGGTCGGAAGTTATTTTGAATGCGGCTTCTACTCTAAGTTATTCGAAAAGGGACTGGGCAGAAAAACGCGACATTAATTTCCAGGGAGAAGGATTCTTTCGGGTTGCTCCCGGGTCGCCGTTTACTGTAACCAACGAAAACATCAGTAGTCGTGTGCTCGGCACCAGTTTTAACTTTCGCGCCCGGCAAAAAAACGTCATTGTATCCTGTTACACTGGTAAAGTGCGAGTATCCGCCGGCGGAGATAGTTCGGTTATTCTTACTGCCGGTTTGCAAAGTAATTCCACACTTGAGAGCGAGACACCGGGCCGTGCAGAAAGCTTCAATACAGCGCATGCGAATGCCTGGATTAACGGAGATACATATTTTAACCGCACACCGCTAAATGAAGTATTTGCTGAAATCACCCGCCAATTTGACATCTCAATATCGCTGCAGAAAGATGTTTCCCAGCTAACATTCACCGGAAAACTCGCCAGGAATGATTTAGCCACTTCTCTGGAAATCGTTTGCCTTTCTTCAGGATTGCAGTATGAGCGCCAATCTGAAAATAAATATACCGTCTATTAAGCCATCTTTCCCTAACACCCTTTTCATCTAAAATTCGCGAAATAATTTTTCAATTCCACGCGTAGATCACGCATTTCCAGTTAGTTGTGAATATGTTACAAGCCAATTGCAATAAAAGTACAATATCAGTGCAGATGTCATTCACCTGTCTAAAGCTTATTGGAAAAGCACTCAACTGAACTGGATATTCTGGATACTATGCGGAAACGACACAACAGCTTTTTAGATCAATTCTTTAGTGATAGTTTGGAGGAATGGCATTTTTCAGAGACCTTCGTCAAAGCAGTCTGGGTCTTACCATTTATTGTTCTCTTTTTAGGTGTATTATCCGGACTTATTGATAAAGAGCTTTATAAATTAGTTACCGGTGAAGATCGCTTAGGAGAGTCGTTGCAATTATTGTTTTTTGCTGCCGGATTAATTTTATCCCTTCTGGTAATCCGTCGCCTGCTCAGTTTTGGGAATCCGGGAATTGCTGCCCTTTATTTGATCATTGCAGTTGGATTATTTCTCTTAATCGGCGAAGAAATCAGCTGGGGGCAACGCATTTTCGGCTGGGAAACCTCCAAGGATATGTCCGAACTAAACAGGCAGAATGAAACCAACTTTCATAATATGTATGGTATCGAAACGGTGCTCAATTGGCTGCAAATTCTGATTGGCGCCTTTGCCCTGCTACTTGCCCCGATTTACAAATACACAAATATTGCTGAAAGAATTCCGGTCAGTTTCGCCTGGACGATTCCACCATTATGTTTAACCACCTATTTTGCAGCATTTTTCTCCTGGCGTTTCTATCGCACAGTGCTTCCACGGCCGGATAAATATCGTTTTGCTATTTCCGAATTTAGTGAAATAATTGAGCTGATTTTAGCGCTTGCGATTTTCTTCTTTATGCTTTACCAATGGCATCGCGCCCGTTTGCGGCACTAAGAAAAAATTGCTTGCATCATTCCTCCCGATCTCCTTTTTCCGTTAAATTCTATTTGATTATGATTCAATATTTTTTTTCCTTACCATCTTGTACAACGATGAATGAGAGTGGCGATGGACAACAAGGAATTTCGAAAATATGCCCACGAACTGGTGGACTGGATGGCGGATTTTCTGGAAAATGTAGAATCTTATCCGGTGCGTTCCCAGGTAGAACCGAAAGATATTATTAAACAATTGCCGGAAGCACCACCGGCAGTCAGCGAATCATTCCCGGAAATTTTCGCTGACTTTGAAAGGATTATAATGCCCGGGATGACGCACTGGCAACACCCATCATTTCACGCTTATTTTCCCGGCAATGCCAGTCCCCCATCTCTACTGGCAGAAATGCTGACTGCAACCCTTGGCGCACAATGCATGATCTGGCAAACGTCTCCGGCAGCGGCGGAACTGGAAGAACAGATGATGAACTGGCTGCGCGAAATGCTCGGTCTTCCTGCCGGGTTTACCGGGGTTATTCAGGATACAGCTTCCACTGCAACGCTTTGCGCAATGCTGACCGCCCGGGAAAAAGCCTCGGACTTTCGCGTTAATCAGCAAGGCTTCTACAAAGAACCGACATACACCATTTACTGTTCGGAGCAAACCCATTCCTCGATTGAGAAAGGGGTAAAAATAGCCGGTTTCGGGAAAGAGCACCTTCGCAAAATTGCCACAGATGAAAACTTCGCGCTCATTCCGGAGGCACTCGCAAAAGCTGTCGCAGATGATATTGCTGCCGGTTATCACCCGCTTTGCGTCATCGCAACAATTGGCACCACCAGCTCAACCGCCTGCGATCCGGTGGTTCCCATCGCAGAAATTTGCCGGGCACATAATATCTGGCTTCACGTTGATGCAGCTTTTGCCGGCACCGCCCTTATCCTCCCGGAAATGAAACATTACACCGAAGGCTTTAAATATATTGACAGCTTCGTTTTTAATCCGCATAAATGGATGTTCACCAATTTTGATTGTTCCGCCTATTTTGTAAAAGACCCGGCAATGCTGGTGCGCACGTTTGAGATTCTACCGGAATATCTAAAAACCAAAGAAGGTAGCCAGGTTAACGACTATCGCGACTGGGGTATTCCCCTTGGCCGGCGATTTCGTGCCCTGAAGCTTTGGTTCGTTATCCGCACTTATGGCGTGGAGGGTTTACAGAAAGCCATTCGTAAACATATTACCATGGCACAGGAATTTGGCGAGTGGATCACCGCATCCCCGAATTTTGAATTACTCGCTCTGGTCAATTTCAACACTGTCTGTTTCCGTTTGATCCCTTCGGATAGTATGCCTGCAGAGGCAGTTGACAATTTAAACGAGCAGTTGCTCGAAAATTTGAATAATAGCGGTAAAATATACCTGACCCAGACCCGACTGAACGGTATCTATACGATTCGGATAGTTATTGGGCAAACCAATGTTGAACAACGGCATGTCGATGCAGCCAGGTCGTTGATTGCTACGGAAGCCGATCGCCTATTGGCATCCCTTAATGAGTGAAGGAGATTGATATGAAACTTTTTTCGTTAAAGCTACTCTTGGTAAGTTTGCTTATTGCAACCAGCGGCATGTTTGCCCAGATTCGCGTGGGCGTTCTTGGCGGTTTAAACCTTGCCGGACTCAGTGTAAAACAGGATGGTAACAATCTGGAAGGTGTTGAACATCCCGGCCGAACAGCATTCGGCATCGGTGGTGTTATGCTGCTCAATTTACCCGGTACTTTGGAACTGCAGGTAGAACCCGGCTACTTGATGCAAGGCAGCAAGTATACCGTCAATGGGCAGGAAAGTGGCAACTTTCAGTTAGGTTACTTGAACGTTCCCGTGATGATTCGCTATAATAAAATTACTGATAATATCGGGCCATTTTTTGCTGCAGGACCCAACATCGGATTTCTGCTGAGTGCAAATCATGAAGCCCCGGATGGTGTAAAAACCGATATAAAATCCGACCTGAAAAGCATGGATATCGGGTTGAACTTTACCACCGGCATTGGTGCTCCTCTGAATAGCGGCACGCTGTTTATCCAGGCACAATTCGGTTTGGGCGTCATCAATATCGATGATTCCGTTGCTGCGGAAAATGGCCTAACCCGGAAAACCAGCAGTATTAAAATTATGCTCGGATTTCTTTTTGGAGAAGGGGAGTAAGCCAGAAAAGATGAGCAAATGAGCAGATGAGCAAATGGGCAAAAATACTTGTCTGTTCATTTGCCCATTTGCTCATCTGCCCATTTGCAGATTTACAGTCTTACTTCCAGGAGAATTTTTGTCGAATAAGATACTTAACATCGGTCATCGCGGTGCTGCGGGATTGGCACCGGAAAATACCTTAAAGTCGGTTCAAAGAGCGCTCGATTATGGTGTGGACTGGATTGAGGTCGATGTCTATCATATCGATGGGGAATTACTGGTTATTCACGATGATCGCCTGGAACGCACTACCAACGGTTCCGGATATGTTTTGGAAAAATCCTTTACCTACCTGCGCTCCCTGGATGCCGGGGATGGCGAACAAATACCCACCCTGCAGGAAGTGCTAACTCTGGTAGATCGCAGAGCCGGCATCAACATTGAATTGAAAGGCCCTGATACTGCCGAGGCCGTCGCAGCCCTGATTCACGATGCCCGCAGAGAAGGGTGGCAGAATAGCCAATTTCTGGTTTCCTCTTTTAATCATCATTCCCTGCAGCATATCAAGGAAATCGATCCGGATATTCCCCGTGGCGTTCTCCTTTATGCCCTCCCTTTGGATTATGCCGCTGCCGCCAGCGAACTAACCGCTTTTTCTGTTAACATGGGCATGAGTTTTATCACCAAGGCATTTGTCGAAGATGCACATAAGCGTCAGCTAAAAGTCTTCGTTTATACGGTAAATGAAGCGGAAGATTTTGCCCGGATGGCAGCCCTCGGCGTCGATGGTATTTTTACCGACTATCCCGATCGCCTGCAAAAATTTCTACGAAACTCAGAATAATCGATTGCCCGATTTTAAATGAGAACTTTTCTTTCCTTAATACCATAAATACATTGAAAAGAATTGGTATTATTTTTATTAAGAAGAGAGATCGGGAATTATTATGCCCGCAACAAAAGCGCCCCAGAAAACGCAATCTGCCAGTCCTCAAGATCAACCATCCCCGCAACCAACATCCCGTTTAACTGCCCGGCGCTTTCGTCTGTTACGGGCATATCAGGTTGTCTTTCGCCTGTTGATAAGCCTGGGCTGGTTTGAATTTAAAGGGAAATTTTTAGGTCCGGAGTGGAAAGCACGAAAAATGCCCGATGTTTACGGCGCCAATGCCCGGCGGCTCAAAGAAACGATTTTGGTGCTGAAAGGCCTGTTTATTAAGGCCGGCCAAATGGTTAGTATCCTCAGTAATTTTCTACCGGAAGATTTTCGCAGTGAATTGGAGGAATTACAGGATCGCATCCCCTCCCGCCCCTTTGCGGAAATTCGCACGCGTATTCAGCAGGAATTCGGTCAACCTCCGGAAGCGCTCTTTCAGGAATTTTCCGAGGCACCAATCGCCAGTGCGTCTCTCGCCCAGGTGCATCGGGCAACCTTGCCGGATGGCCGCATTGTTGCCGTTAAAGTGCAATATCCGGAAATCGAGGAAATTGCCCGAATGGATCTTATAACCATTCGACGACTCATCCGCATCGTCAGCTTTATTTTCCGGGTTCGCGGCATGGATGATAACTTTTCCCAAATAGAAGAGATGATCCACGACGAACTGGATTTCCGGAAAGAAGCGGATCATATCAATACCATCCGCGAGAATTTTGCCGGGGATACGCAAGTATCTTTTCCGCAGGTTGTTGCAGCGCTTTCCAGCGAAAGAGTGTTAACCACCGAATTTATTGAAGGCGTTAAAATCTCCAATCTCGCTGCCATTGCCGAGCTGGGTATCGATCGTCAGGATTTAGCGGAACGCGTGCTCACCGCTTATTGTCAGATGATCTTTAGCGATGGCTTTTACCATGCCGATCCGCATCCGGGAAATATTCTCGTCCGGCCGGATGGCAGCGTGGTTTTTATCGATTTCGGTGCCGTCGCCTCGCTTTCCGCAAAGATGTTGGAGGGCATTCCACAATTTCTGGAGGGATTGTTGCGTCGCAATACCGAGCAAATCATGAAGGCGCTGACAATGATGGGCTTTATTCCCCGCAACGAAGATTCTTACAATGCCGAGCGCATCATCGAATATTTCTACAGCCGCTTCCTGGAAGACATGACATTGGATTCCTGGAATCTACAGGATATTCAGGTCGATTTCCGCACCCGCCTGGAAGTATGGGGAGATTTGCGACGCATGAATATTTCTCTGCGGGAGCTGGCCGGTTCCTTCCATTTGCCCAAGGACTGGGTATTGCTGGAGCGCACGATACTACTCCTGATGGGCCTTTGCACTCATCTGAGCCCGACCATGAACCCAATGAAAACGATTCGCCCTTACTTAGAGGAGTTCGTACTTGGCCGCGATCGCGATTGGGTGAAGATGGCCAGTAATGTCGTTAAGGACATGGCCTTGAGTGCATTAACGATTCCGGAATCGCTAAAGAAGTTCCTGCAGAAAGCGAACAATGACGAACTATCCCTGAACATCAAAGGGTTGCAGGAGAGCACTCAGCTATTTTACGCACTGGGGCATCAATTCCTCTATGGTGTTTTTGCGCTGGCGGCTGGCGGACTTTCCTATGTCGCACATATTCGTGCCGAGGATATGATTTCCCAGGGGCTGTTAGGAACAGCGGTATTTTTCATGTGCTGCCTGGGCGGGTCGTTATGGTCTGCCCGGCGATTCCGTCGTAAAACCATGAGTCGGCGGTAACCCATGTTTGGAAGTAAATTACCGCGCCAGTATATTACGGCATTTCTTATTTTCAGCGGAGTGGCGCTAATTATCTCCCTGCAAATCTACTGGTTGAGGGCGTTTCAGGATAATCCGGAGCGCTTCTGGCTAATCTTTCAATGGCAACTGGCCGCCTGGTATCTCTGGGCACTTTTCACACCATTGATTGTCTATTTGGGCAGGCAATTTCCTTTAATTGATAAACGCTGGCTTGCTGCATCCGGCATTCATTTTATCGCCGCGCTGCTGGTTTCTTCAGTTTATTTGCTGATGATGAACGGCCTGCTTTTTCTCTTCGAATCTTCTACCAGCAATATCTCCTTTTGGGAGAATTACTTTGCCATCCTGATGATGCAAATACATTTTAATGTCGCCATTTATTTTCTCATACTTTTTGCTGACCGGGCAATTCATTATTACCGTGCTGGCGGGAAAACATTGCTGAACAGTGAAGAAATTCCCAATAAGAACGGAAAAAGTGATCCACAGGAAAGCTATATTTCCCGCTTGCTAATCAAATCTGCCAACCGTTCACTTATCGTAAAAACGACAGATATTCGCTGGATAGCTGCTGCCGACTACTATGCCCGGGTACATACCGCTGAACACTCCCATTTGGTTCGCCAATCGCTGAATAACCTGGAACAGCAATTGAATCCGCAGCAATTTATCCGTATTCATCGTTCTACGATTATTAACATCGACTATTTGCGGGAAATGGAGCCACTGTATAATGGCGCCTATGCCGTAACCATGCAGGATGGCACTGCCCTCCGTCTTAGCCGCAATCGCCGGGAAAAACTGCAGTCTCTTCTGAAGGCCGCTCTTTAGAGAAACCTATCGCTGGCTCTAAGAGGCCAAATTCGCCCTTTCATATGGAGAAACGGTTGCTATATTGATGATAAAGCAACCAATTTCAATGAATGAAAGAGGTGACGCATATGGCCCGCATTAAAAAAGTCGGTTTATTTTCCTTCACTAAATTAATCACTATCATCATGACAATTGCCGGATTCATCGCCGGTATCTTGTATTCCTTCGGCGGACTGCTCATCGATATATTGGTCACACTTGAAGTGCTGGATCCGGTAGCTGCCGGTACGCCAGGCTTAAGTTACGGGACAGTGCTTGCATTTGGCGCATTGATCGGGATGCCGCTAATATTCGCGGCGTTCGGGCTTGTCGCCGGTTTGATCGGCGCTGTGCTCTATAATCTTTTTGCACCGATGTTTGGTGGTGTCGATGTTGATTTTGAAAGTGAAAAGTAACCATTTCCTGTACTTTTCAGATCATCCAAAATGAACTTTTAACTCCTGACCTAACATTATTTATTTTTCTTCCCGGCAATTTGCAACACTTTCACTGCATCATGGCGCAGTTTCCCTGCAAAAGGGTTTGAATCCAGGCAAATATTGCCATTTTGCCCGGGTTCATAAACGAAGGAGTTTTCCATGATCAGAAACTGTCTCGCCGTCATTGCCGGATTAATCAGCACGATTCTTCTCTCCGGTATTACCACTACATTAATCAATAATTTTAGTGGCAGTAGTGGACCGCCCTATCCGGTTTCCGAAATGCTTATCAGCGTCATCTACAATACAATATTTAGCGTGGTGGGAGGATACATCACCGCCTGGATCGCTGGTCAGAAAGAAGTCGCCCTGGCAAGCGCAGTGGGCATTATTATGCTGGTTTTAAGCTTTGGAGGAGAGTTAATCGCCGTTTCACCGCTGCCGCTCTGGTATAAAGTAGTTACTTTTTTGATTACTGTACCGGCATTTGTTGCAGGTGCAAAATTTCGCCAGCAGCAACGTCCGGCGTTAGTGTAGCAGATTATCAAATGGGCAAATGGGCAAATGGGCAGATTTGCTCATTTGCCCATTTACTAAAGTCCTATTATCTCACCTTCTTCCGCCACCCGAAATCCGGCGCGCTCAATTTCCTGACGGGCAGCGCTTCCCTGCTGTAAAGCAGGATTGGTATGATTGAGATGGATGAAAACGATCTTTGCCTTCTCACTGTCCGGCAGCTTACTAAAACGGGCAATACTTTCCTGAATAAATGGATGGGGAATTTGCGCCATATCTCTGCCGGGAATCTCGCCATTGGCGAAAAAAGTGCCGTCCAGATATGCCACGTCAACCGCAGAGATCATCGCTTCGATGGGCCGTTCCCATTTTTCCCACTTGTCGATATCGGGGATAAATATCGCCGACTTCCGGGGCCCATCAATCCGGTATCCAACGGTTTCGCTATACTCATCGCGGTGAGGTACCAGAAAAGGCGTTACCCGTAAGTGTGAATTTACCTGTACTGCACTATCGGCGATCATTGCTGCCAGCTTAATATTCTCCAGCTTGACCAACTGCTCCCAGGGACCATTGTTCGTCAGATAGCTTTTCATCCGAGGCATCACATATACAGGAACACCTTTTGCTCCGATCACTTCCCGTCCTAAATGCATTAGCCCGGTATAATGACCGATATGCGCATGGGTCAGGAAGATGCCGTCTAATCCCGGGGCCCCTTTGGACACTGGCGCAATTTCATCCAGCTTTCGCAATTGATCTTTGAAGTCCGGAGTCGCATCAAAAACCCAGCGTTGCCCGCTTTCCGGATCAACCAGGGCAAGACAGCTAACCATCTTCCGTGCATGTTTCCCGGCCCAAACATCTACACAGCAAGTTTTACTGCAGGCTGCCTGGGGATAACCGGCATCTTGAGCAATACCGAGTACTGTCAGGAATGGTTGATTTGTTTCCCGGGAGATTTCCTTTTCCGGCACTGCACAAACACTTAATGTGCAACTAATTAATAAAAGGAGGCAAAGCCTCATCGAATGGCGAACGTTTTTCTTCATTTGAAAGGATAGCAAATTGGGGATTTTTTTGCAAGCGGAATATCGGTAGAAGATCTAGAAGCAAATGGGCAAATGGGCAAATGGCTCGACTTTGTCACTTTAAGCAGCCCTTGCCAGCTGATTAATCAGCATTTGATTAAGGTTGATGTGATAATTGAGCAAGTCTGGGTAATTGTCAGACGTTTTGAAATAAGAATGCATCCATATTTGCATTCGAATATATGTCAATAGATCGGAGAATGTCAGTTCAGATTTATGATACCATGCCGTATTGTTCGGCGTAATATTTTGCTGCTTAGAGAGGTTGTTACCGGTAATCGCAATCATCGAATAAAGCGCTAGTAGCGCCGGCGTAGCGCGCTTGATGGCTTTATCAGCCCACTGTCGCTGGGTATTGAATCCCAGATGCTGCCGGGCCTCTTCGAAAGTAACTTCTACATTCCATCGTTGGAAGTAATATTCGATGAGGGTTTGGGGACTCAAGTCAACATCAGTAGAGAAGAAGACCTCGGCTCTTTTGTCTCTGCGCAGGTCCCTGGTCATCACCCATCGGATAGCGATTGGCTGTAAGCCACTGCGATACCACAGACAAGTGCCGCTCTGGCAGGAAATGGTTCTGTGCCCTTTTTGATACCAGTTGATAGTTAGTGGCTGCCAACAGATACTCGGATCTTCACTGCGTTCTTTCAAAGAAGTGAGTCGGGCGCCTTTGTTCGGCTTTCTTCCCGGTTTTCTCCAGTGAGATGGTGCAAAGTCATAAAGCCTGGCATCCAGGCGCAAGCGGCAGACCAGGTGCCAGTTGCACCGCCGGCAGGTCTGCGCGAATCCAACACCGGCAAAGGCACCATCTGCTAATAAATACACTGACTTGTCTGAAAGCCAGCGATGCACTTGCAGCACCATCTGAGTTGACCAGTCGATAATCGTTTTATGACGCTTGCCTGCCCGTTCATTGCTTCGTTTTGAAGGTGCCAGCACTGTCATAAAAGGCAATGCCCAACGACGCTTACTAAATGGCAGTGGGCAGATGAACATCATACTCAGCCATTGTAAACCGATGCTATAGGCTTTACGTTCAGGAATACTGCGTGAGGTATCATGGTAGAGTCCTTTGAAAGAAATGCGTTTACCAAACCGGCGCTCCAGGGTGTCATCAATACCGATAAACAGTGGACGAGTGTTATGTAGATGTCCTATCAGGCTGTCTAATAAAAGCCGGGAAGCGGCAAGCGGTGACCACTTGTTTTTGTTCAACACGCGGTGGTATTTCGCAAAATCTGTGGCTTTAGACAGACCGAGCACACGAAGTATAGCGCTCACTGTGTGTTGCTTTCGACATAAAATCGCCCCGATCCATAGCTGAAGTGTATGGGGCCAAACTCGTTTAGAAAACAGTTGCGAAAATGGATGAAATATTATCATAATGTGTTCAGGTAGAGATAGCATAACAAAGCCTCTTATTGTTTGTTCGTCCTTACAAAATTAGGCTTACTATCTCTACCTTTCTATTTTTTATTCAAAAAGTGACAAAGTCGAGCAAATGGGCAAATTTGCTCATTTGACCATCTGCTAATTTGACCATTTACTAAATCGAATGAAAGTCCCCCTTTTTCAAGAGGATGCGCGCATCAGCAATTTTACACTCTTTCGGTTGATGATTAACAATAAAGGGGTTGATATCCACTTCCTTGATTACCGGAAAGTCGGTTATTAATTGGGATAGCCGCTGCAAATTTTCGATAACAAATCCGATATTTACCGGAATACTACCATCGACGCCCTTTAACAGCGGTGAGCTTTTTAGAGAGTTGATCATTTCCAGGGCATCGGCATCACTCAATGGTGCGGCACGAAAGCTGACATCTCGTAAAACTTCCACGTTAATGCCTCCCAGGCCAATCATAATAACCGGTCCAAAGCGTGGATGCTGATTCATTCCGAGAACAATTTCCTTGCCCCCCTTGATCATCTCCTGCGCCATAAAACCATTAATTTGTGCCAGCGGATAGCGCTTCTCTACATTGCGAAGAATTTCCTCAAAAGCCGCTTTTACTTCCTGCTGGTTACGCAAATCGATTTTCACACCGCCAGCATCTGTTTTGCGGGAAATATCTTTGGAAAGCAGTTTCAAAACGATCGATTTATTTAAGTTGCGAGCAAATTGAATTGCGTCCTGCGCATTGTAAACAACCTGGGAAGCCGCCATTTGAAAACCATACGCCTGCAAAATTTGGATGGTTTCTTCATGAGTAAGCAGCGTGCGCTCCTGTTGGCGCACTTTCCGAAGCAATTTTCTAGCGGCGTCTTTATCCACTTCAAATTCGCGAAATTTCCCGGTCTTTTTATCCCGATGATCGCGGAATTTTTTCATCGCTGCCAGCGCCTGAACAGCTGATTCCGGAAAACGATACACCGGGATTTTTGTATCGCTGAAACCCTTATCCTGGCTGGAATAAATCCCTTCGTAGCCCATCAGGGTAGAGAGGATGGTTTTATCCGGAAATTTACTGCTGACTTCCGAGATACGTCGGGCAATATCAATCGATTTCCCGGTAAGATGTTTAACGAAAATAGGAATGACTGCATCGACGTTATCGTCATAGAGCAATGCTTCAAATGCGTCGCTGTACTCTTCGGCATTGGTTTTCATTGGCAGTATTACCGGATTGGTATTGGCCGGTAATTCAGGAAATTGATTCCTCAGCAATTTTTCCGTCCGCGGGTCAATGCTCGCCAGGGTTAATCCGCGTGCGACCAGTGCTTCTGCTGTAAGAATGCCGGGCATTTCCGCATTGGTTAAAACAATGACCCGGTCGTTTTTCGGAATCGGTTGATGCGCAAAAGCTGTCGCCAGCTTAAACATCGTTTCAATGGTTGAGACCCGAATTACCCCGGATTGATTGAATAGATCGTTTATCGCAAGTTCGGTTTCCGCCAAAACGCTGGTATGAGATGAAGGCAACGCCTGGCGGGATGTGGGGCTATTCTGCGCCGGTTTTACAATAATTATCGGTTTTTTCCGGGTGATTCGGCGAGCAATCTGAAAAAACTTATGGGGATTCCCAAGGCTTTCGATATACATAACGATGAGCTTAACAGCATCGTGAGTTTCATAAAGCTCCAGCAAGTCGTTAGTGGAGATATCCGCCTTCCGTCCCAGGCTGGCAAACATCGCCATGCCAAGGTTCAGTTTTTTCGCCATTTCCATCACGACCATCCCCAAGGCGCTACTTTGGGAAATGAATCCGACATTGCCATCCATAGGGATATCCGGCGCCAATGATGCATTCAAACGCACTTCCGGATCGTTGTTGAAAACGCCCATACTTGTTGGGCCAATCAGGCGCATATTGTAAATGCGTAATAATGTTCGGAGAATTGCCGCCTTCTTGATACCGGTCTCGGAGTCGGTTTCTTCCCGGAATCCAGCAGAAATTAGGATAATGCCCTTTACCTCTTTCTGGCCGCATTGCTCGATGATGTCCAACACGATATCCACCGGCACGGTGATAATCGCCAGATCTACCGCTTCGGGAATATCCAATACGGATGAATAACATTTTAAGCTATGGACGTGTTGTAAGCGGGGATTAACTGGAAATATGATGCCTTCGAAACCAGCGGCCATCAAATTGGCGATCAGTTTATGACCAAAACTATCCGGGCTGCTGGAGGCCCCAATGACAGCGATTTTTTTCGGATAGAATATCGGCTTTAAACTACTATCGGACATCTATCAAGCTCCTCAACCATTTGTGCCGGTAATGTACATCCCGGTAAAAAAAATGGATCAGGATATGTCACGTTTATACAATATGGAAATTTGAATTTATGCAAATTTTTCGAGATTAGTGGTTATTTATCGGAATTTTCCTGAAACCACTGCATTAATTCTTTTTCTACAGCGTCTTCCCGGGTGGACGCATCCAGTAAATCATTTAGATTATTTCCCTGATGCGTCAGGAAGAACTCGACTAATAATTGGGAGCGAAAATAGGCTCTCCGGATTGGCACATCTGTCAGGTAAGTACTATCGACAAGCTTGCTGACCCGTTTAAGAAAATCTCTTTTATCGAAATCAGCAGTTTCAGCGAAAGCGGCAGCATACTCAGCATATCCTTCCTGCTTCCAGAACGGTAAACGTCGATATTGCCAAAACCCTACTTTCCGGGCGATATACCCATGGGCCAGTTCGTGAACAACAATATGAATCACCCGCCCCTCCAGCATTGTATGACGATAGTCCGGGCCATATCGCTGACGAATTCTTTCGATAAAGCCAAGGTTAATAAAAACATTACCCAGCGGGGCGATATAAATTCCCTGGGAGTTAACGCCGCGGCCGATCTGTTGGACGATCTCACCATAAAGAGTTGGAGAATTACAGAAGAAGATATTAAAAGATGCGTCAGGATCGTAGGCCTCCAGGGCATGAACTTGCTGCCGAACAGTATCCATTAAAGCAGTGATGCTCACAGGTAGCGGTTCATCGGAATAAACGGTAAAATGTGGGAAAGCTTTTTGATGTGGAAATTGAGAATAAGGATAAATAAGCGAACGCACACCAGCCAACTTGTAAAAGATGAAGACGGTCAGGATTATAGCGCTCCAGGTGATAATTTTACGGATTGGAATTTTCACGCTTTTTCTTTGTTAGTCATCAGTTACTGTTTTTTACTAAACTGCTACCGGGCGCCCTCCCTGCGCGGCGGATTTGTTTATTGCATCCCAGAGACGTGCCATACGCAGTCCGACTTCCGGTGGACTGGGATTTTCTAACTTCCCGGAACGCACCGCCAGAAACTGTTCCCATACACCTTTCGCTTCCGGCACTGTTATCTTTTTGAATTCTATTTCTCCCTGCCGTTGTATTTCCAGAAAACGCCCCCAGGCGCTGGTGCGAATAATACCTTCACTACCAAATATTCGAATGTCCGAGGCGCAAGTTTCAATTGTCAATCCACATCCATTAAGTGTCACCAGGGCTCCGGAAGCAAGACGTCCGATAACAACACCATTAAGTTCCACTTCAAAATTTCGTTTATCCAGCCAGGCCGCCACTTCCTGGAATTCTTCTCCGGCCAAATCCGCCACGGTATTCAGCATATGGGCACCGCTGTCGAACAAAAATCCACCGCCGGAAATTGCAGGGTTCGCCCGCCAGGTGCCGTCAGCAATATCTTGCCAGTCCTGCCAAATAGTCGCGCTGATATTCTGTATCTTCCCCATCTCTCCACTCCGTAGTAACTTCGCTGCCTGGCGTATTTGCGGTGAGAGGCTTCCCTGGAAAGCGACCACCAGCAGTCGACCGGTAGCATCCCGGACATCGATTAACTGCTGCGCTTCATCCCCGTTCATCACCATTGGCTTTTCCAGGAGTACATCCACTCCCGCCTCCAGACATGCTTTTGCCTGGGCAAAATGAAAAACATGGGGCGTATTAATAAATGCTGCATCCAACTTGCCGGCGTAAGTTTCCAATAATTTATCCAGGTCAGTAATGTTAACCGGTATTGGGCGTTGATGTTTTCCGAACAATTCCCGCGTTAGATCAAACTGTTTTTCTGAGGGCTCGCAAACCACGGGAATTATTGTATCGGGAAAGTGAGGGAGGATTGTTTCCAAATGATGCCGGGCGATGCTGCCGGTGCCGATTAAGGCGAGTTGAGTGGTTTTATTTGCTGAATTCATTACTGCTCCGGGATTGGTGAAATTCGAATTTTCGTACGAACAATTCATTTGTTACGCCAGGACTTTATTGTCGGCGCTATTCGGGTGTATGGTTTCGTTTCGCTTAAGATATTTTTCAGACTTCCGGATTGGGCACAAAATCTCCGCCGCGGCAGTCCTTTAGATAGTTCAGGCTGCGCACCTGCCCGCTCATTTCCAGTGCATCCTTATAAACCGGATCGTGCCATCCTTCGATATCGATCGATCCTTTAAATCCACCCTCACGCAGTTCACTGATGATATCCGTCCAGTTACAATCACCAAACCCCGGGGTTCGATGGAAAGCAAATTGTTGCTTCCCGTGAATGCCATATTTTTTCACCACATCCCATTTAATCGTGCAGCACTTGCCATGTACATGGAAAATTCTATGCACCCATTCCCGCAATTGCGGCATCGGGTCGATCAGGCTCACCATCTGATGACAAGGTTCCCATTCCAGCCCGATATTAGCTAATGGCACTGCATCAAACATCAATTCCCAAGCTTCCGGAAACAGGGCGATATTCCAATCGCCACGCTGCCAATCGCCACCCATATCGCAGTTCTCGAAAGCAATGCGGACATTTTTTGCCGCAGCTCTTTCCGTCAAAGGATGAAAAACTTCGCGAAAACGGGGAATAGAATCGGGAATCGACTGATCACGCAAACGTCCGCTGAATCCACATACGATATCCGTCCCGAATAAATGCGCATTATCGATTAAGGCTTCCCAACCGCGAATCGTTTCCCGGTCGATGTCCGCACTTTCCAGTGGATTACCATACATTCCCACGGAGCTTATTTTCGCTCCGCTGCCTTCCAGTACAGCATTCACTTTATCGGCAAGGCGAGCGAGATTGGTGTCCCCCAATGTTTGCCAAAAGGTGAGCTGGAAGCTCTCGAAACCATGGGGTAAAATTTGACGGATATATTCGGCGGGATTATTACTGCCACTAACTAAAGTGCCAATACGGATATCAAGAATTGGGTTACTCATGGAGCGTCCTGTATTTTGAAATGGTTATTGCGTTTGATTTACAACTTTTAATTCAATGAAAATTTGCCGCGAAATTTCCGGAATTGTCCGTGCAATTATTATTGCTACTGGAAGATAGCAATTTTTGAATTTCTAGTCAAAAAACGGTATCTTAACGAAAGTTCAGAGTGCCGGGTTCAAAGTTCAAATTTGGGTTGGGCGTTTTGAAAACTCAAACAGGGCAACTCTGAACTTTGAACGCTGAACTTTGAACTTCCCCCAGGAGCGAAAGATGAGTATTGCCTCATTAGCAGATATTGAAGCAATGGAACAAGTTTCATATGAAGACCGCAATTTCCCGGAAAGCACCTATGCAGCGATTTGCCAGGGAGCCGCATATAATCCTGATAAGCCGGCCTTACGCTTTTTTCTCCGGGCGCCTAAATTTAGTAAGTCATACGAGTACAACTATCGGGACACGCTTTTTCGGGTGCATCAGGTCGCCAATATGTTTAGCGACCTCGGCATCGGGAAAGATGATGTCATTTCATTTCTTTTACCGAACTTACCTCAGACTTTTTTTCTCATTCTCGGTGCCGAAGCGGTAGGTGTCGTCAACCCGATCAATCCGCTCCTGGAACCTAAAATCATTGCAGACATCATGAAGGCCGCGGGCAGTAAAGTGCTTGTTTCTCTGGCGCCATTACCGAAGACCGACATCTGGCAGAAAACCGTGGAAATTGCCCAACAAGTGCCCACTCTCGAAACGATTGTGCAAGTGACGATGGAAGACTATCTGCCCGGCCCGGTTCGATGGGCAATCGATCTCTATGCCTCCCACTTTTCACGAAAAGCCGGTGATTCCGGCGTTCCGGTGATCAATTTTGATGCAACTGCAAACAAGTATCCCGGCGATGCACTAACTGCCGAGCGGAAAATCGCCCCCGAAGATCTGGCCGCACTTTTTCACACCGGTGGCACTACCAGTGCGCCGAAATTAACGGCACACACTCATGCCAATGAGGTATACAGCAGCTGGAGTCTTTCCATTCTCATTGAAAATTTTCGCGATAAAACGATTTTCTGCGGACTGCCGCTTTTTCATGTCAGCGGATTTATGGTTTGCTGCTTAATGCCGTTGAGTGTTGGTGCAACGGTTGTCATTGGCACGCCGGCCGGTTTTCGCGGTGATGGCATGTATGCGAATTTCTGGAAAATTCTCGAGCATTATCAGATCAATGTCTTTGCAGCTGTCCCGGCAGTATATGGCAAACTGGCGGAAGTGCCGGTGGGAGACGCCAATTTTGAGCACCTTGATTTTGGGGTTTGCGGCGCCTCAGCAATGCCGGTAGAAACTTTTCACCGCTTTGAGTCGCGCACCGGGATAAAAATTCTTGAGGGATATGGCCTCACCGAGGCGACCAGTGTTTGTTGCGCGAACCTTCCCGCAGGGGAACGAAAAGTTGGCTCGATCGGTTTCCGCCTGCCCTATACGGAAATAAAAGTCGTTCAGCTGGATGCCGGCGGGAAATATCTGCGGGATTGTCAGGCGGATGAAACCGGTACGATTATCGTTCGCGGCCCCCATGTATTTCCAGGTTATCGCACCGAATCCCACAATGAAGGTATCTGGATCGATATCGGCGATGGCGGTGCTCCCTGGCTAAATACCGGCGATCTCGGCCGGCAGGACGCCGATTTACGCCTCTGGATTACCGGCCGGCAAAAAGAGGTCATTATTCGCGGGGGACACAATATCGATCCAAAGATGATTGAAGAGCCGCTGTATCAGCACGAAGCTGTACAGCTGGTTGCTGCGGTTGGCAGACCGGATGTATCCGTGGGTGAACTGCCAGTGGTTTACATCCAGCTAACTGAAGGTGCGGATACCAGCGATGCAGAACTAATGGCATATGCCGAAGCAAACATACCGGAGCGGGCTGCTGTCCCGAAAGAGATACACATCATTCCTGAGATGCCGCTAACTGCGGTTGGCAAGATATTCAAGCCGGCATTGGTTCGCCGGGAAATTGAGTATGTTTATCAGCGGGAAATTGAAGCGTTGGATATGGCGGAGAATGTTCAGATTAATGCTGGTTCGGACGTTGTTCATGGCATTTTGGTCAAGATTCGCATAGAGGCACCGGAGGCCATTCGGCAGCAGCTGCGGGAAGCAATCGATCAGTCTCTGCAACGCTTTCCGGTTAAATATGAGCTGGCGTTTGCTGGCGGGAATTAGCATAAAGGAATAGCCTCGTACCTTTCCCAATGCGACACGAAAAGGCCCGCCAAGGGCCACCCAAATTAGCCCAGGACGCTAGTCCGGGGCAGGGCGGATAAAGGACCATCGAAAGCATCGTTTTGCGACACGTAACATGAGTAATTAAATTCCTCGTAAAGGAAGCGTTATCCGAACAATTGTGCCTCCTCCCTTTTCCGTATTCTCTTCAATACTAAAATTATATTGCCCACTGTATAGTTGCTGCAAGCGACTGAGTGTATTTGCTAATCCGATGCCTTTATTCCGGGAGAGCCGCCAGTTTTTTGGCAGACCAACACCATTATCACAGACCCGGATTTGTAATTGCTCATCCTGGCAAAAAGCGCGAACGATCACTTTACCCCCTTCGGTTTGCGGCGAGATGCCATGCTTGATGGCATTTTCCACCAATGGTTGAATAATCAGCACTGGCACCATTGCTTTTCCCAAATCCATAGGAACATCGATATGCGTCTGCAACCGTTCTTCAAAACGGGCTTGTTGAATCTCCAGGTAATTCTTCAGAAAAGAAATTTCTTCTGCGAGGGTAATCTCCTGCCGGTCGGACATTTCGAGCAGAAAGCGGAGAATGTCTGCAAGCTGCGCGGTCATCCGGCGAGCAGAGCGGGGATTTTTTTCCATCGTCGCGGAAATCGTATTCAGGGCGTTGAAGAGAAAATGAGGATGCAGCTGCGCTTTCAAAGACTGCAAATGCGCCTTCGCCAATTCCGCTTCCAGGCGAATTGCCGCCAACTCCTTATCGCGATATTTGTTGTAATATTCGTAAATGACATAGCTGGCAAAAATCACCCAATAGTTCGGTAAATTCCATTGTATTTCTCCGGCGAAATGCCCCAATGTCAACACTGGCATCTCCCCGTAAACAAACTTATCCGAAACGGATTCGATAAAAACATACAATGCAGCAAGCATAATACTAAAGGGAATATGCATTAACGCCCGCCGGAAAATCCGATCTTTTCCACCGGCGGCAATTTTATCCAGACGAACAATCAACGGCGCTAATCCACCCCAGACATACCATTGCGGCAGCGTGCCTTTTAGTGCATCAACAAACGTGTAGCCGGGCTGATGATAGGAAAAATAGAAATAGGCGTAGGTGGAAAAAAATAATCCGACCAGCGACCAAAAAACAAATCCGGCTGCCAGTTTATGCCAGATCGAGCGAAATATCCAATGGTTGTTCATAGTCTTAATTTATTTTTCGCGCGCATCAAGGACACCGGAAATAAAGGATTCGACAATTTGCCAATTTTCAGCAACGTCAGCTTTAACCCGCTTGGCGACAAGCATTGACGAACCATGCACCCCATTTTCAGCAACATAAACCTGATGATTGTTTTCCCGGGCTAAATCAAATTGTGCCTGTACACTCGCTATTTCCATTTCCCGTGCCGGCCTTAATAAAAGCAGGGGGACTTGCAGGGTTTCAAAATACTCATTAGGCTGGCATCCCTCCATGGGGCCACCCGAAGCCGGAGAGAAAGCTAAAACAGCGTCCACCGCTTCAGGACGATCGTTTGCCAGCTTAATCGCCAGGGCGGCGCTATAACTGCTTCCCCACAATATTTTGCTTCCGGAAAATCCTGATTTAATCAGATAATCAAGCGTACTCTCAAGGTCCGCATAAGCATCACAGTAACTGAAATTGCTTTCCGGCATCCGGGCAATGGTTCGGTTATAACTGCCATAGCGCTGCCCACCCCGTCTTTGGTCGACAGCGATTATGTTATACCCTTTTTCCATTAAACGGGGGATGATCGTTCCATACTCAGCTCTGGCATTCGACCCGCCCTGATGAAAAAGTAAAATGGTCGGCGCTGTTTTGTTGCTTTCATATAAATCGGCAATAATTTGAATACTATCGGCTGTTACAAAGTTAACTTCTTTAGCGTTAGCGCTTTCCGTGGTGGCATCCTTGCTTTCTACACATCCAGATAAACAAACAGACAATACAAACCCGATTACCCATAAGAACTGTTTCATTTTCATCGGCTCTCCATTTCACTTTAAATTATCACTATTTACTGAATTCGATAACCTGAATACGGCTGTGATAGTATAAAGTTTAAACCCATGTATTCCACAAAGTAATTTCAGCAGATAAAAGTAATATCGGGTTTATCAAGAAAATCACTATTTTTTAAACAATCCTGCCCCGAGTTTAGCGGCCGCACTATTCGCTGCCGGGTGCAGGTAATTATTTGGCGTCATCAGGCTTAGCTCCGCAGGCTGAACATCGCCGGTTTCCAGCTCAACAACAACACCTTTCTGGATGTTTTCTTCCCGGTAGGAAATTTCCGGGCCGGTTTCACTTTTTGGGCCACCAGCCGTGCCATAACCGGAATAGTATTTATAGTTGGTAACAATCGAATTCTTTAGATGAAAGGTTTCCTGATTAATATCGTTACGGACGAAAAAATACTCGCAGTTATTAAAGACATTATAGCTAAAATCAAAATCATCAGCGGTAGCAACGACCCAAACGCCCGTGCGATAGGCGCCCTCGACAATACAATTTCGCATGGCATTGCCATAACTTTTTCCTTCATCCACATTCCAGAAAACCACAGGGTTCTTACAATTATAAAAAACGCTATGCTCGACAACCAGCTCATGACCATGGGCGATTATTGCAACATGAATCGGCAAAGCATGGCGGTCACCGACAAACAGACATTGCGTCACCTCCAGATCCCGTAAATTTTTACCATTCCGACGAATCGGGTAATAACGATTATGCGGCGCGGCGTTACCGAGGAATTTCAATCCCTGAATAGTAACATGACTTACTTCCACCTGCAAACCATACATCGAGGTGCCGCGATCCCTGGTAATATCCGGGGTGCCGCGTTCCTGGGTGGAGATCAACACCGGCATCATGCCCGGTTTCCAGTCGGCATCTCCCGGTAAAATGGCTGCCCGGATGGTTAGGCGATCTGCTTTTGTAAAAGGACGCTCGTTTTCAATCAGCACCCGCTCCGGAAGTGGATAAACACCCGGTGCAACGATGACAGTTGTGCCACCTTCATCAGTGCCATGGTTAACCAATTCCGCGGCTTTCAGGAACGTTTTTACCGGCTGTTCTTTACTGCCCGGATTAGCATCATCGCCGTTCCGGCTGTCGAGATAAATGATTTCTGCGTTTAAGGATAAATAGAATAAAAACATCATTAAACAGCCGAAAATTTTAGGGATAAATGGGTTCATTGGTTGCTCCTTTTTTGGTTTATGGTTGCACTCCCTGCGGTCGTTAGGTTTCGTTCCCTGCGGTCACTGATGGTTCCGCTCCCTATGGTCGCTGATGGTTGCACTCCCTTCGGTCGTGAGGTTTCGCTCCCGTTGGTCGCTGATGGAAAAAGCAGTAGAGACACTTTCATTAGGCCATTAGCGACCAGCGGGAGCGGAACAATTAGCGAACGCAGAGAGCGGAGCCATGAGCGACTGAAAGGAGCGGAACCATCCAAATATCATTAACTCTCAAAACTATATTCTCTACATAAGATTCCGTCCTTCCACCATCTCACTCCACATAAATAAAAAACCCTCCCCCGGCATATTCTCCACCACGTACCCGAATAATCAGCTCACTTTTTCCTTTAGGAATCTGATGGGTTGAGGCACCACTGTTATGTTCAGGATTTGTTCGAAAATCGTACCAGGCGTAGCGGTCGGTGTAAGCGTATCCCAGAAATTCGCCGTTCAGCCAAAGTGCCAGATCTTCCCGGGTACTAAAATCCAGGGTCATTTCCCGCGGTTCATCGGCCTCGATTATAGTTCGGAAATACGCGACTGTCTCTCCCTGGGTAAATCCGGTAATTTTTGCCGTTACCAGGCACCCGCGTTTATCGGTAGAAAATTTCTCCCAGCGATAGGCATTGCCATCTTTGTAATATCTTTCTTCGCCGGAGATTTCCCCCGTTTCAATCGCCAGCTGTGCCCCATCAAATGGCCCGATCACCTCCCAATCAGTGGTCAGGTTTTCCGGTGCGTAAGCAATATTCGGACGGGGAGCCCCCTGGTAGCTAAGCTGCTCAATCCCCCGCACTTTGATATTGTCGATAACCGCCGGCGCCCCGACGACGCGAGGTTTAAATCCAAACATGCCTCTGCTAAAGGGAAATGCATCGAAAGTAACCTGCGGCGTTTCCATATCGCCGACATAGAAATGGCAGATATTGTCAAATATTTCCGCCTTAAATCGTTGCCACTCCCCTATTTTTACCGCAGCCTTTCCGGTAAGTGGCGTTTTAAATTCTTCATAGAGCGTGCGCAGCGGATTGCGGTCAAACCGGGGATTTACGCGAATGTAACTACCATTTCCCTTGATGTAGATGCTTCCCATATCTGCCCGCTCTCCGTCTTCCACATAGTGATAGATCAAGGCCATATAACTATGCCCGCTGTCCGGGAAAAGCACATCGCCACGTACTTCGTAGCGCTGCCAGTTTTCAGAGTTTTTTATTAATGCGTACGGGAAGGGAGTGCCGGGAAACATCTTCAGTGCTTCTCCATAATTGCGATCCCCGGTATCAACGATCCGAAAGTAATCTTTCGTACCGACAATCCATTTATCCAGGCCATTGGAAAAATCATCAAAAAAAATTTCCTGAGCCATCATTGGCCAGCTAATCATAAACAGTATCAGGAAAGCATAAATCCGGCAGGTTTGTTTTATCTTCATAAGAATCTCCACAGTTATCAAGAAAGTTGCGTCAGTAAGTCCAGCTAAAATAATACCGGGGAGACAATCCACAATTAGGATGTTACGAATAGCGATATGCCGGGTTAAATGGAGAGAAATTTGGTATGAAGTTCAAAGTTCAGGGTTCAAAGTTCAGAGTTATCGATACTTTTACATTGAACATTGAATATTAATCATTGGACATTTAAAACGGTTTTCCGAGCCGTTTCTGAAGATTAGACCGATAGCCGCGGCTCAGCTTGAGGGCAGCATTATCCTGAAGAATGACGTAGTATTCCCCGGGAGAGCGCGGCTGTAGCTCGCGGATGCGATCGATGTTGACAATAGTTGAACGATGGATGCGAATAAACTGGCGGGCATCGAGCTGAACAGCAAGCGCACCGATCGTTTCGCGATAAAGATAGCTGCGCCGCCCGACATGCAGATTGACATAAACACCGGCTGCTTCAATCCAGTCAATCTCTTCGGTTTTAAGCAGTAAGATTCGATCAGTCGTTTTTACCGCGAGCCGGTCCAGTGGTGACGCCTGCTGCCCCGCTTCTCCGCTGGATTGCAAGCCATCGAGTAGATCGAGCAGGCGTTGCTGATCGTTATCTTCCCGGTCATTTTGTTCACATTGCCGGCGCGCTTTTATCAATGCTGCATCAAACCGCTCATCGCTAAACGGCTTCAATAGATAATCAATTGCATTGACGTCAAACGCACGGATGGCATACTGGTCGAATGCTGTCACGAAAACAATCACCGGTAACTCTGCGGGATTCAGCGCTTGCAACACTGCAAAACCATCCATTCCCGGCATTTGGATGTCCAGAAAAACCAATGCCGGTTTCATTTCCCGGATTTTTTCCAGCGCCTCCGCTCCATTTTTGCATTCAGCCACTACCTCGACATCAGTGGCGGCTAGTAATTCGCGGATGCGTTCCCGGGCGGGACGTTCGTCATCGACAATCAAAATTCGCAGTTTCTCGCTCATCAGCCTTTCGCTTCCATTTTTAGAAAGATACCCTGTTTTTACAGAAAGGTTCTAATAAAATCTTCTCTCGTCTTGCGAGTGCTCAATTCACTTTCTCTCTTTAAGACCGCAATTATCGGGTGGAAATGATACCGGGGAATGGCTTCCTTATCTAAAAACAAACATTATCACAAGATGGAGAACTTTCCCGATGACAACAGATTTTCAAATTATCGCTGCAGATAAAAACAATTTCGAACAGCTATTCAATCTCACTTCAGAAGAACTGGCAAAATTAGGTGCGATTCGTAAGATCGCAGATCAACATCCCGGCTATCCCTGTCGCGTCAGTTTACAAGATGCTGCAGCCGGAGAAGAAGTAATCCTGACAACATTTGCCCACCACGCTGTTGCTTCCCCATATCAATCCAGCGGTCCGGTTTATATACGGAAAAATGCTGAGACCGCCAAACTGGCGATTAACGAGATCCCCTCTATGCTGCTACATCGCCAGCTTTCCGTGCGCGCTTATAATGCAGGCGCAATAATGATTTCTTCCCGGGTAACTGATGGGCATAAACTGAAGGAGGTCATCCAGGATTGTTTTACGGATGCGGAAGTTGATTATTTACATATTCACAATGCCGGTCCGGGGTGCTATAACTGCGCGGTGCAGCGTGTCTAAATGACTATGTTAAGAAGATTCCACTATCCGGGTAGCGCATTATTAGGCGCCCGGTGCGGCAATATATTTTTTACTTACTGACAAGCCAGCCGCCATTTCGTACATTCAAAAAGGGTATTAAACAGGTTTCTCTGAAATTAATCAGCTTGTGTTTATAAAGCCTTCATTTACTAAATTTTCGGAGAACGTATCGATAACTTTGATAAAATTATTTCCCCAAAAAATTGAAAACCTGAGTATTGCACAAAAAGGTTAAACATCTGATTTGCCCTGAACGTCAGTGCCGGTAATACGAATTGAATTCCGGTTGTATAGCAATTAACATTCTTTCCCCAAACGCCTAGCGGTCCCTTCCAGAAGACTCAGTCGCTCCTCATTTCTCTCAGCAATATCGATTTTGCAGGGAAGAATAAAAACGCGGTATGTTCTCCTTCGATCGGGCGGGTAACAAAATATTGTCGTTTCTGCAGACGCGTTGCCTCGCTGATCCCATTACAGAAGATTTCTGTTGAAAACTTTTCTCACTAATGAAAAGAAGGAGACTAGCATGCCACGTAAGATCAATACCGCAACACTACTTCTTGCCGCAATATTTTTTTCTTGCCTGTCCATCTATCAAAGCTGCTCAGGACCAACGAGCACTCTTGCCCCTGTTGCCGAGTTTACAATAACCCCGGGGAACCCGGTTTACATTAATCGGGAAGTAACCCTTGACGCCTCCGTTTCGTCAAATCCCGATGGAGGTCCTATTGTTATTTATTCGTGGCGTTTTCTTCTCCAGGGTAAACCCTCCGGCAGCGCTGCGACTCTTTCACCGACGAATCAAGAAATTTGTAAATTTACGCCGGACCTTCCGGGATTTTATACGGTCTCACTTACGGTTACAGACGAGGAGAACGAAACCGACGATGTTATAAAATCAATCGAGGTCATTTCTCAAATTTCCCATGCCGGGTCCGATCAGTACGCAGATGTCGGTGAAACAGTGTATCTGGATGCCAGCGGTACTCTTGGCCTTTCGGATATACAATACGAATGGAGCATCATTAGCAAACCGCTCCGTTCGATACTCACTTCTGCAGCAATCAATAACAGAACCGATCTACTGGCGAATTTACAGGTCGATGAGCCGGGAATTTACCAGATAGAGCTGAGAGTTACCGCCGGCATTAATCAGGATGCCGATACCACGCAAATCACTACCAGACCACCGGAAATAAACGATGTTCAACCGGATACCGGTTTGGCGGGGACCATCGTCACCATTAGCGGCAAAAATTACAGCAGCGATCTCGTCGGTAATGGCAATACAGTACGATTTAACGGGGTAGCGGCAACGCTGATGAGCGCTGCCAGCGACGAACTGCAAGCGGAAGTTCCCGGAGGCGCAAGCAGCGGGCCTATCACTGTTATCCTGGCGGAAACCGGAGAGATCGCCACCGCTGCCGATGATTTTATTGTTCTCGGACCGGTAGCTGACGCCGGGCGGGATACAGTCCTCAGTTTTCCCATTGATCCGAATTTCCGTTACACCCTGGATGGCAGCGCCTCCTACGACCCTTTGGGTCGGGAGTTGCGCTATACCTGGAGTGCCGCCCAATTCCCGACCTACGCACATCCGGCCCTCGGCGGAGGTTTTACTGATCCTACCGGCTCATTTCAGGCACGTGAGCCAGGATTATACCTGATTGAACTCTTTGTATATGTGGAAGAGAGTCAGGATGAAACCGACCGCGATACTATGATGATAACCTCACTCCCGCCGGAGATTATCTCCTTTACGCCGGATTCCGCGGCAGTGGGAGATTTGATAGACATCATCGGCTGGAACCTCAGTTTAGATGTGAACGGCAATATGCTTTATTTTAACGACGTCCAGGCGCAGGCGCAGGGTCCGAATTCAACATCTGATGGCTTAATCTGGAAAGTGCCCGCCGGCGCCACCACCGGTCCGATTAAGATAGTCGTTCTGGAAACCGGAGAAAGCTATTCGACCACGATCGATTTTAAGGTTGGCCCGGGCCCCGGTAGCAACTAGCGGAACCAATAACTATTAAATATAAATCCTAACAGGAGGAAACCTCATGTATGCACGTAGTTTCAACTTCACCTTGCTGTTTCTCTTATTTATGTTTTGCAATACGCTCTATGCGCAGACAGGCTGGCATGCCCAAACCAGTGGGACAACGGCCTCGTTGTATTCGATCCATTTTATTAATGCCAATACCGGCTGGACGGTTGGCGGTAACGGTACTATCCTGCACACGAATGACGGCGGAACAACCTGGAATCTCCAAAGCAGCGTGATGACCCAGACCATTCGATCGACATGTTTTGTCGATGCCAACAACGGCTGGTTTACCGGCGACGGTGGTAATATTTTTCATTCCAACGACGGTGGCAATAGCTGGACGACGCAAACCAATCCCGCCGGGCAGCAAATGAAAGCGATCTATTTCACCGATGTCAATAATGGTTGGGCAGGGGGAGATGCTGCGGCCATTATCCACACCAGCGATGGCGGCAGCAACTGGCAGCAGCAAACCACAATCGGCTCGGAATACATCCGGTCGATCCACTTTGTCGATCCCAATAATGGCTGGACGGTCGGCAGCGGCGGAATTATTTTCCATACCAGCGATGGCGGCAATAACTGGGAATTTCAGTTTGCCGGCACTACCGATTTCTTTTTTTCAGTGTGTGCCGTTAATGCTTCCACCGCCTGGATTGTCGGGCGATTCGGTCTTATTAAGTACACCACCAATGGCGGCAGCAACTGGTATTCGCGGGCCAGCGGGACGACCGAAGATTTGTTTGCGATCAATTTCGTCGATGCCAATAATGGCTGGATTGTCGGTGCAAATGGGATCATTCTTCATACCAGCGATGGAGGTGCAACCTGGCAACCGCAAAGCAGCGGCACGACAGAATATTTGTTCGGGGTATTTTTCAGCGATATGAATAATGGCTGGGCAGTAGGAAATAATGGCACCATCCTCAATTTCGGAGTTAGCACGGATATCGAGCCCATATCCGAAGAAGTGCCGCAAAGCTATGCGCTTGCTCAGAATTTTCCCAATCCTTTCAATCCAAACACGACAATAACATTTGCGATACCGAAAAGCGAAGAAGTGCGCCTGACCGTTTATGACTTACTGGGCAAAGAGGTCGCCCTACTCCACGATCAGACCGTCCCAGCCGGCAGCTATCAAGTGGATTGGCATGCGGGAAACTTGCCCGGCGGTATCTATTTTTACAGAATTCAGGCTGGCGCTTTTGTCGCAACCAAACGGATGGTGCTGTTGAAATAAATAAATGCACCTGATTATGAACACATCTTCGTGCCGGTTCCAATAATATGGAATCGGCGCGTTTTCAATTATTGTTAACACACCCAGGCAAAATATTAAAGCAGTATTAAAGGAGTAATGCTATCAGCTCTGTCATTGCGATCCCGGTTTGCCGGGAGAAGCAATCTCCAAAGGTGCATGCAACGAAGGGATCGCTTCTCCCGGCAAACCGGGATCGCTATGACAACAAGGACAATTTTCAGCATTACATCTTAACACTACCAATTTCTAACTTCACAATTTATTTATTGTCTTTATACCAGCAGTATTCTATTATTGCTGCATGTCTGACATTCTTATTAAAAAAATAGCTTCCCGCGTCGAGGCCGAAGTCGCCGAGTATGGTATCGCGGATGAACAAAAAATGCTTTATCCACTACCCATTACATTTACAGATCTCCTTTTTTCCGAGCACCTGCTCGGCTTTAGAGTTCCTGAACTTTGGGGAAAAGTATTATCAGAAGTAGGAAATGGCGGCTATGGCCCGGGGTATGGTTTTCTCGGTCTCTTCAGCGGCGCTCGCGATGAAAGCGGTCTGGATTCGATCGATATATACAGCAAATATCGTGAACCGGCCCCCAACATAGACGACTGGGCCTGGCCGGAAAAGTTGCTACCAATCTGCCACTGGGGCTGTGATATTTACAGTTGCATCGATTGCAAGGCAGCGCCGCATCCGGTTATTCTTTTTGACCCGCATATGCTGCCAGATGACGTGCAGGCGGCTTTCATTCCCCATATGCCTTCTCTTGAATCTTTTTTGGAGAGTTGGGCGAACGGGGAAAATCTCTGGGAAAAGATCTATGGCAAAATGGAGTGATCCCCGGCGACAATCGATGATCAACCGCGGTTTATTAATTGCCGGATTTTTATTTATTCTCTTCTTCATTTATGTTCTTTACGCTGCCAACCAGGGCAATTTGCCACTATTTATTCGCCGGATTTATATGTTTTCCGGTGGCGATAAAGTGGGCCATATCGTTTTGCTCGCTTTACTGACATTCTTTAGTAATTGGCTGCTTCGCCTGAAAAGTATTCAAGTTGCTCAACACCATTTACTGGTAGGCAGCCTCCTAATCTTTGTTCTTATCTCCGTTGAAGAATTTAGCCAGATTTTTATCGACAACCGGACTTTCGATTTAGCAGATCTTTTTTCCAGTTATCTCGGTATATTTTTGGGTGATGTTTCAGCAAGATTTATCGGACGGCAGATGAACTCCGGCAAGCATGATAACTAAAATTCTGGAGACAAAAGAATAATGGCAGATTATTTATTATTCAGAAAAATGATTGCACCGACAATCTTAAAGATCCTTTTCTGGCCAGCATTATTTGCCTGCATTTACTATAGCGCCTGGCTGATTATCGCAGGAAACCCGATTGGCTGGGTGCCGCTGATTGTCGGTTCATTGTTCGTGCGGGTTTTATTCGAAGGTTTACTTCTGTTTTTTTCTATCAACGAAAAGTTATCGGCACTAAATCAATCCTTGCAGGATAGACCTTCTCATGATGTGTAAACAACTATCTCCATATACTCTTGGATTTCTGATCTGTCTGCTACCGGCAGCGGTATTCTCTCAGGACAGCACCCTGATAGACTTTAAGATTAAAGATCAATTTGATCGGGTCTATACAGAGAACAGTTGGCCGGATAGCATCATTGTTATTATTGGCAGCGATCGTAAAGGCAGTGAATTTAGCGGCACCTGGAGCGGCGCCATCAAAGATTCTTTAAAAAATGAACCGGGTTTTGAGCGAGTAAAGTTTGTCGGACTATCCGATTTGCGCGGCGTGCCGTTTTTTCTAAAAGGATTTGTGCGGGGGAAATTCCCGAAAGATCCCGCAAACTGGGTTTTAATGGATTGGAAAGGCCGTTTTCCCAAGGCGTATCAGTTTAAGAAAGACCATTGCAATATCCTCATTTTTGACAAACAGCGGCAATTAATTCATCAGAGCGCTGGCACCGTCCTGGCGCCAGACAAGCTGAAGCAGATTATCAACAGTCTCCGCCAACTTCTCGCCAATGCGCAATAGCTTCCGATCCATTCATGGCAAGTTTTTAGCCATTCATCGATAAGAGCTGCCATTCATCGAATATCCCCAACAAAGCCTCAGCTTCTGCAATATATTTAGATTGAAAATAAGCTGAGGCAATTATGAAATTGAAAACTCTTTTACTTCTATTACTTTCCAGCGTCATTCTGGCGCAATCGTCCGCAACGATTATCAGCGGCGTTGTTCAGGACAAAAAGTCCAATCCCCTCCCCGCTTGCAATATTTACCTGGAAGGCACTATTGATGGCGCAGTGAGCGATAATGACGGTTATTTTCTTTTTAACAGCAACAGCCGCGGCAAGAAAACTTTAATCTGCGATTATCTTGGTTATCAATCTTTTCAGCAGGAAATTCATCTTAATCCCGGCGATACGATCCGTTTGGTTATCACCTTGAAAGAAAGCAGTATTGCCGGAAAAGCAGTAACGGTTAATGCCAGCGTATTCAGCAGCGGCGAAAAAGAAGGTGTTACGCTTACCCCATTGGAGGTCGTAACTACACCGGGTGCAGCAGCGGATATTTTCTGGGCGATTAAAACATTTCCCGGATTGCAGCAGGTAGATGAAGGAGCCGGATTATTTGTGCGCGGCGGTGATGTCACCGAAACAGCAGTGATCATCGATGGCGCCTATCTCAATCATCCCTACCGTTATGAATCGCCCAATGGCGGCTACTTCGGCACCATTACGCCATTTCTGCTACAGGAAACCTTCTTTTCCAGTGGAGGTTTTTCCGCGGAGTACGGCAATGCGCTTTCCGGGGCATTAATTATGGAAAGTGTGGACCTTCCCCTGCAAAGACAAACAACCATCGGGTTGGGATTGGCAGCAGCGTCCGGTTCCGTTAGCCTGCCGGTCATCTCCGAGAAACTGGGATTTTCCCTCTCCGGCAACTACAGCGACACCGAACGGATGTTCAAGTTCAACGGACATCAGCGGGAATTTTCCCGTTATCCGCAAGCCTATGACCTTAATTTTAATGGCGTCTATCGCTATTCTCCCAAAGGATCTTTCAAGCTCTTTCTTTTTCGCGAATCGGATAAGGTCGGGATCGAATTACAGAATCCCGATGAAAATCAGTTCTATCGTGGTGATGGCCTGAATAATCTTGCCAATTTGCGCTGGCGGCATATCCCTTCGGAAAAGTGGTATTTTACGGCGAACCTGGCCTTTAGCAATTTTGCTCAGAACCAAAATCTGGGCGTGCTGGACCTTACCACGGATGAACGTCTCTACCAGGCGCGCTTCATCGCCGAACACCGCCCGAATGATAGATTGACCGCTCGAGTCGGTGTTGAAGCATTTCGCAATCAGGTGCTCATCGAAGGGCAGGTGCCGGAAGATCGCGACGATATCTCCACCAGTGCCCTCCCCTTACGGGTGGATACCGATTATTTATCCAACCGCATCGCTGCTTTTCTTCAATCGGAAATCTGGATGCTGGATGGCAATCTTAAACTGACCCTTGGCAGCCGCTTCGAACGAGATTCGCAGAGCCAGCAGCGCCTCTGGAACGGACGAACAGCGCTTTCCTATGGCCTGGGGAACGACTGGAATGCAGTGTTATCTGCCGGCGCTTATCATCAATTTCCCCGCCCGGATTATTACGATCCCTATATCGGAAATCCCAGCCTGCAGGCAATGAGCGCGAATCATTACATCGCCGGCATTGTGCGGCAAACCCCGCGGGAAATTTTCCGGATTGAAGCCTATCGGAAGGATTACGATCGCTTATTACTGGAGGATGCACAGCGCAACTACACTAACAATGGATTCGGTTTCGCAAAAGGACTTGATGTGTTTTACAAGCGAAACTGGAAAGCTTTTCTCGGCTGGATATCTTACAGTTATCTCGATGCCGAACGCTTTTGGCAAGATGCACCATACGCTGCCTCTCCCCGATTCGATATTACCCATAATCTTACTGCCGTGGGAGAACTTTCCTTTGCACTACGCTGGCGAATGGGGATCAGCTATCGCTATGCCACCGGTAAGCCGTATACCGATGGACCAACGGTTTATCACAACGCACGCACACCTGATTATCACAAAGTAGATGCGAATCTATCCTATGTGCGCAGCTTCTTCGGCAATAATATGACCGTATTTTACCTGGCAGCATCCAATTTACTGGGGCGGGAAAACATCTTTGATTACACCTATTCCGAAGACTTCCAACGCCGCGTCGCCGTAAAATCATCCATGCGTCGCAGCATCTACTTCGGCGTCTCAATCAATTTCTAATTATTACATATGCCGAAGGCATTCCACACCACTAGCTAGAGAACGCCAAAGGCGTCCTCCGGCGAAAAACCGGCGAGAAAAGAAAACAAACCGAAAGGGAAAAACATGCGAACATTTTTAACAATATTAATAATCCTCATTACAACACTCCCGGCTATCGCCCAAACCAATACCGATTCCTTAATCATCCAGCAGCGCCTGGCACTGGATGCCGCAGTGGACAATTGGAATGAGGCCGATATGCGCAATGTGCGGGCAACATTCGAACGTATTTTACCGCTCACCGACAAACCCTGGCTGGCACATTATTACATCGCTTATGCCGATTATAATCTTGGCCTAAACCTGATCTCCCAACAAAAATCGGAAGAGGCAGAAAAGTTTATCGACGACGCCGTAGAGCATCTAATGAAGGCCATCGATATTGATACAAAATTTGCTGAAGGTTTTGCCCTGCTATCCACCTGTTATGGCTTAAAAATCAACTTTATGCCGATTAAAAGCATTTACCTCGGCCCTCGCTCCGGTGTTGCTATCAGCAAAGCACTGAGTCTGGCGCCGGATAATCCGCGCATCCATTTAATTGATGGCATTGGGAAATATCATTCTCCCAGGATGTTTGGCGGCGGGATCGACAAAGCAAAGCCATCTCTGGAAAAGGCCGTGGAATTATACCAAAGTTTTAAGCCCGCTTCTGCACTTCTACCCGATTGGGGTTATGAAGGTCCACATGTTTGGCTCGGCAGAATCGCCATGCAGGAAGAACGCTGGGATGATGCCCAACAACATTTCGAAGATGCATTGGCGATTAAACCAAATCATGGACTGGTTAAGTACGTATTACTGCCAAAGCTCAATAAAAGCAGAACAAATGAGCAAGTGAGCAGATGAGCAATCCTGCAAATTTGCCCATTTGCCCATTTGAACCTTTTAAACAACCTATCAATGGAGACAACAATGAAAAAGTTTTTAGCAATATTAATCCTAGTCATCTTTACCATTCCTGCCTTAGCGCAACGGCCAAATGTAAAACCGAAAGTAGTTGAGGCGATGAAACGTATTTCCGTTATGGGTGGCACCTGGGAAGGTAGCGGCTGGCGAATGAGCCCTGACGGAGAGCGAGAGACCAGTAACGTTCATGAAGAGCTGACTTTTAAACTGGATGGCACTTTGTTATTTATCGAAGGTGTTGGCAAAGATGACAATGGAGAAGTCGTTCATAATGCCGTCGGGATCATTTCCTACAATCCTTTTACGGAAAAGTATGTATTTAACGCTTATCTCTCTGATGGCTTGTCCACTGTTGCAAATTTTGAAGTTGTAAAAGATAACGAGGCATTTAAGTGGTGGTTTGACGATAATCGTGGCGGTACCATCCGATATTCGATTGACTTTGCGAATGATCAATGGAAGGAAATCGGAGAATATTCTGCCGATGGTGAAAACTGGCGGCAATTCTTTGAAATGACCCTAAAAAAAGTTGAATAATTATCCGGCTGCCCGATATCTTTCGGGCAGCCGATTTTCCCATACTTTAAACATTGTTTTTTAAACACTTGCATTCAGTGGCAATGTCTACTTATTTTGTGCCTCACCTGGGGAGTTAACAATTAAGCGGCGTTTTTATGCAAAAAATATCCTTTCAAAAAATCCTGAAAATCAATCTCATCTTCTGGAGTGGCTGGCTGCACTTTTATTCTTTTATTATCCAGCGACAAATTGAAGGCATCGATCATTTCGCTATCGCTTTCATGAGCTCTTTCTTTGTTACCTTCCCGCTATTTTTTCTTAGCCTGGCGCTCTGGCCGCTTTGCCGGAACATTCCCTGGGGATCTTTTCCGCCGGTATTATTTTTCACCCTGCATTTTTTCTTTGCCAATCTTTTTTCCACACTCTGGTTGATCCTACAATTTGGTTCATATTACCTCGTGTTGGATAATCTGCTTTACCACATTATGAACGTAGATTCCCTCGCCGGCTGGCAATATCCGCAGGGCGTCCTGAAATACATGGTAATTTGTGGATTCTACTATTCAATTATTTTCAACCGGGAAATCGCCGAGCGGGAAATACAGGAATCGCAACTACGCCTGTCTTTACGGGAAACCGAGTGGAAAGCATTGAAGGCACAATTAAATCCGCACTTCCTTTTTAATGCCTTGAATTCAATCAGCGCCTTAATTACCAGCAGCCCGGGAAAAGCCCGGGAAATGATCGTCCATCTCTCCGAATTACTTCGGAGGATTCTTTCCGAGAATCCGACCCAAACAGTGACGTTGGAGGAAGAATTGGCCTTTGTTCATCGCTATCTCGATCTGGAAAAAATCCGTTTACAGAATCGCCTTAGTTATGAAGAGAATGTCGATCCGGCCTTGCTGTCCTACCCGGTACCGGTAATGATGTTACAGCCGCTGATGGAAAATGCGATCAAACATGGCATTAGCAATGTTAACAAAGGTGGCTGGGTACGCTTGAATATCCAGAAGGAAGCAGGCAATATCGTTGGTGTGGTAGAAAACAGCTTCGAAGCGGCAACCGCCAATCGTCGTAAGGGAGAGAATCAATCCTCGACCGGCCTGAAAAACTTGCAACAACGCCTGGCTTTACTCTATGGCGAGAATGTGCAGTTCTCCGCGCAACCCTCTCCAGCCGACAAAGCATTTCGGGTTCAGTTTCATTTTCCGGTAAACGGAGGTGCTAAATGAGTATTACCTGCGCCATCGTCGATGACGAAGCCCTCGGTCGCCAGCTGATTCGGGAATACCTGCAGCAGCATACTGATATTACCATCACGATTGATGAGGGCAATCCGCGCAGCGCATTCACCCAACTGGAAAACCATCCCCCGCAACTGCTTTTTCTCGACATCCACATGCCGGAAATGACTGGCTTCGAATTATTGCGGCAACTAAGCAATCCTCCGGTGGTTATTTTTTCCACGGCTTATGACGAACACGCCATTAAAGCTTTTGAAGCTAATGCAGTCGATTATCTCTTAAAGCCATTTAGCCAAAGCCGCTTCGATCAGGCAGTGGAAAAAGCCCGCCAACATTTCTCCCAGTCGCAGCCGCAACCGGAATTAAACGAGCTTCTGTCCTACTTGCAACAGCATCCTCGCCAGTTACCGAACAGATTAGCAGTGCGTAAAGACGACCATCTAATTCTTGTGCAAACCGCTGAAATTCTCTGGTTGGAAGCATTAGAGGATTATGTGCGCATTCATACCGAAAAGACTACTTACCTCATGTCCCAGGGATTGGGCGAAATGTCCCGCCAACTGGACCCGGAGCGATTCTTACGTATTCACCGGTCCGCCATTGTAAATCTCGATTGGGTAAAGGAAATCCACCCCTGGAGCAGCGGACGCTATTTACTGGTATTGAAGAACGGCAAGGAAATTGAGACGAGTAAGTCGGGGGCGAAGATGATTAAGGAAAAACTAATGTAAAGTGTAGGGATTTTCCGTTTGAAATTTCAAATCGTTTTCAGTGTTGAGCTCGCAGGCAATTAGGAGAGCATGGTTCCGCTCACGGTGTTCGCTCATGGCTCCACTCACTGCGTTCGTTGATGGTTGGCCTTCGGCAGGAAAAACTTTTAACCATTAGCGACCATAGGGAGCGGAGCCATTAGTGACCAACGGGAACGGAACCTTAGCGACCTTTGGGAGCGGAACCATTGAAAACCAGGTCAACTCTCAAAGTTCAACACCCCTCCCAATCAATCGTCACCACTACTTCTCCAAACAATCATCCAAAATTTTACGCAGCATTCGCATCTCATCATGACCTAATTTTTGCCCGGTATACGCAATTACGTAAGCAACGACCAGCAATATTAATGCGGCCGGAACGATCCATAATGCCCAGGCATCCATGCCCAATTGCCACTGGGAAAGTCCGTAGATAGCGCCAACCAATGCTGCAAATACAGTAAAAGCATAGAAGCTGGCGAACATCGTCCAGACTGCCGGACGAGGCCCAAATAGTCCGCGCAATAATGTGCCTTCTGCTTCTTTTTCGAATGCAACAGTTAAGCGGGGCGACCAAAAATGCTGCTTTTCCTCAGGTATTCGCAATATTGCAAAATCACTGAGGATCGTTCCAGAACAATCAGCATTTGGTTTATCGAGGTAAGCACGCAAACGATTGAGAATTTCTTCGCTGGCGATTGGCACAGTAATGCGGAAGCGGGGGCGAATTTGTACTTTACTCATAGATCTTCTCTCCTGAGAAATATTACTTCAAAATATCATATGGAAAGAAATTATGAAATGAACTTTTTTACTTTTTTCAATATATTTGCGGTATGTTCATTTCAAACAGTATGTTAGGTATTCATTAACCAACATTTTTTCGAAATATTATTTTTTCTAAACCTTTTTTTTATAAATCCAGTCTTAACTGTATTTGAGAGAATACTCACCAGATGGAGAAGCCCATGTTCCGGAATTACATTATCAGCGCCTTTCGTAACCTTTTAAAAAGTAAGGCAACTGCCTTTATCAACATTACCGGTCTTGCCATTGGTATGGCCTGCTGTATTATGATTGTCCTCTTTATTCACCATGAAGTTTCCTATGACCGTTTTCACCCAAATTCGGAACGCACTTTCCGGGTACTGACCATCGATAAAGCGTTAGGCATCAGTAGCAGCATGGTCGGCATTACCATGCCCCGTATGGGTCCGGCAATGAAAGAAACGATTCCGGAAGTCGTTGAGTCCGTGCGGCTCAATGGCAATGGCCGAAGCCTGATCCGCTTCGAAGATCGTTCAATTTATGCCGAAGACGTTATGTATGCCGAACCGTCGATCTTCAAAGTGTTTAACTTCCCACTACAGGTTGGCGATACCGCCACGGTTCTGCAAACCCCTTTTACCGCGGTACTTAGCGAAGAAACGGCACGCCGGGTATTTGGCGACGAAGATCCAATTGGTAAAACAATAAACGTCGATAATGATTCCGACTGGGAAGTCGTCGGTATTATGGATGAGATTCCGGAGAACTCACATCTGCAACTGGAAATCCTCCTCGCCATGCAACCGAGTGCGCAGGATACCAATTTGGCGCAATATCTTGATTCCTGGAGCTCCATCAGCATGGTAACCTATGTGCAACTGGACGATGCCGCCTCGGAAGCAGCGGTAGAATCCCGCCTGGAACCACTCATTCGGGAAAACAATGTTGGCGAAAATTTTAACGTCACCCTGCAGCCTTTACATGATGCGCACCTTGCTTCCAGCGATATCCTATTTGATAATCACAATCAGCGGAAAGGAGACCTGAACTATGTTTACTCCCTTCTTGCCGTTGCCATCTTTGTCATCCTGATTGCCGCATTCAACTTTATGAATCTCTCAACGGCCCGTTCAATTAATCGCGCCCGGGAAGTGGGTATGCGCAAAGTAATTGGCGCTCGTCGCGGTCAATTGATTGCGCAATACCTGGGAGAATCGGTCATTCTCTGCCTTGTATCATTGGTGGCAGCCTTAATATTGGTAGAAGCCTTCGGCAGCATGCTGAATTTACCGATTGAGGGTAGCATCATCTTTCATGTTTTTAGTGATCCGCTTTTTGCCGGCAGCATCCTTTGCGGCACTTTACTATTGGGACTTTTCGCCGGTAGTTACCCGGCACTGGTGCTTTCCGGTTTTAAGCCGATTGCTGTTTTGAAAGGCGCTTTTCGCACCAGCAACAGCGGCATTTGGCTGCGGCGGGTGTTGGTAACAGTGCAGTTTACCGCATCGATTATTATGATTATTGGCACGATGGTCGTTTTTCAGCAACTCCAATATATTCGCGGAAAAAACATTGGATTCGACCGTGAACAAATTCTCACCGTCAGTTTAACCGATCAGGATCTGCGAAACAACCTTGAAGCTTTTCAGAATGCGCTTTCACAAAATTCTTCTGTTCTTGGCACTGCCACTTCCTCCACCATGCCCGGACGGGGATTCGGCCGTACCGGCATTCAGCCGGAAGGCTATGCTGAAAACGATGTCTGGATCGTCAGCATTATGTCTTTTGATGAACACTATCTTCCCTCTATGAAAATGGAAATGGCGAAAGGCAGAAACTACTCGCAGGAATTTCCCGGTGATCAGCAGCAATCAATTCTCATCAACGAAGCCGCTGCGGAAGCGCTTGGCTGGGAAGACCCGCTCAGTAAAACCATTCAACTGGGCCCGAATACCCGCAATGTTGTCGGTGTGGTGAAAAATTTCCATTTCACCAACATGCGTCATAAAATTGAGCCGTTAATTATGGTTTATCAACCCGGCGCGAACGGCACTTTCTCAATTCGCCTCAAACCCGGTAATATCGTCGAGACGATGGATTTCATTAAAACAACCTGGGCGGAGATCAATCCGAACCATCCTTTCACCTACACCTTTCTCGATGAAGAATTCGATCAACTCTATCGTAGCGAAGAGAATTTTGCCGGTTTGATGTTCAATTTTGCCTCACTGGCAATTTTCATCGCCTGTCTGGGACTTTTCGGCCTGGCGGCATTTACCATGGAACAGCGAACTAAAGAGATTGGTGTGCGGAAGGTGCTGGGAGCAAGTATCGGCAACATCATCCTGATGCTTTCGAAAGAGTTTGTGCAGCTGGTGGTGATCGCCAGTATCGTTGCCATCCCGCTTGCCTATTACTTCATGGGTGGCTGGCTCGCGGATTTTGCCTATCGGATCGATCTGACCGTCTGGGTCTTCATTCTGGCAGCGGCAGCAGCGATGGCGATCGCATTGCTGACGGTTGGCTATCAGGCTTTGAAAGCAGGTAGTAAGAATCCGGTGGAGGCTTTGCGGTACGAGTAGGTTATCTAAAGATAGTCATTGCCCCGCAGGGATCCCTATGGGACAAGAAGGGCGTTTTTGGCCCGACGAAGCAATTTTCTCCCTTAAAAGATGAGATTGCTTCGTCGCTTCACTCCTCGCAATGACAATTTGATAAATCACTTCACCCGGTGGTAATTAAATTTCACTTCCGATCGTTTCCCCTGATTATCAACGACCACATAGATATTGATTTCATCTTCGCTGATTTTCTCAAATGTAAATCCATCGAAGAAAACCTTGTTATCGCTAACTTTCACCAATTTAAAATCGACGGTAACATTTTTCTCTTCCCAGCCGGTGAGGTCGGCATTAAAATGCTTTAGCCGGAGAATCAGGGTTTCGTTTTCTTCGGAGATCGTTACGATTTCGTAGAATCGCACCTGCTCGTTTACCACTAGTTTAAAGACGCACATCATTGATCCACCCAACGGCGGCGTCCACACCTCTTCGGTAATGCCGCCGAATGCCTCTCCCCGCCAGGCACCGGCCACCCATTCAATTGCAGATAAATCAGCTTTAGGAGATGTCTCTCCTTCTTTAAAAGATATGGTATTGGCAAATTCTTCCTGGGCAGTTAACATTACCGGCATTAGTAAAAGTAACATCAACAATTGCTTGATTAACCGTATCATTTCTTCTCCTTTTCAAAATCGATTTACACACCTATAACGAGTGGATTGTAGCATTGGGGACAGATAGAGAATATTTTTCCATAACAGACGAAAGGCGAATTATTTCAATAAAACAACATTTTTTGTCATATTAAAAAATTTATTGCCACTAACCTATATAAAAGTAACCGGAAAAAAACGGGTTCGCTATGCCCCAAAAAGGTGAAGATAAATTTATTGCAATGCTCTCTGCTGAAAAGCGGCGAATTCTTCGTTTCTCGCATATTTACGCCCACGCTGCGGAAGACCGGGAAGACTTGTTCCAGGAGATAATTTTCCAACTCTGGAAATCCTGGCCATCCTTTAAGGGAAATTCGGCAGTATCTTCCTGGATATACAAAATCGCTTTGCGAGTGGCCATTCGTTTTTCCACCAACAACAGAAAACGGCGCCAGCCGCAGGTAACGCTTCACGGCATTCAGCAGGAATTTATTAATCAGGAAGAATCACAAGCAGGCGTTGAGCAGCAAGAAATTCTGCAACATCTACGAGGATGCATCTCAACCCTGAATGATATGGAGAGACTAATCGTGGCACTATATCTGGAAGATCTTCCCTACCGAGACATCAGTGACATACTTGGCATATCCGAAAATCTTGTCGCCGTGAAAATGAAACGGCTAAAACTGAAATTATCCAATTGCATAAAGGAGCGCACAGATGAAGAATGATCAATTCACCCGTCTTTGGCAACAGGGGATGTCCGGAAATGAAGTTGCTATCGAGCCGGCCCAATTATTATCGTCTCTTAACCGGGCAAAAAGCCTGGAACAAATTCGCCGGGCTTATGAATTTGCCGACCTCTTCGGCGGCTTTGTGTTGATGTTTATTCTGGGATTATTTCACTACCTCAATCCCGTTTTTTGGAGTGAACTTCCCTTGACCGGAAAGTTTGGGCTAATATTATTTCTCGGCACTTTTCTCGCCTACCACTTCAATAGTTTTCGAGTTAAAAGAACAACAAATGAGCTATCGATTTCCTTGATGCAGTTTCTAGAGAATGAGGCAGAGAGCCTGAAAAAGCGCATTCGGTTCCTGCATCAATTCAAGTGGTATCTCTGCAGCGGACTGAGTGGCGTTTTCTTGCTATTTAATAGTTTGTTAGACGGATTCGGCTGGCGGAGTTTGGTTATCCTCGCTATCCTTGGTTTATTAGGTGGCATTCTTAACCATCTCAATCAGAAGAGCTTGCAGGAAGAGTTCCTCCCATTGGAAGCAGAGTTTGCTGAAAAAATGCGTTTGTTAAAGGAAGAGATATAATTCTAAAGACTTAAAGAAAAAATCGCCACGGATGCGCACGGATCTTCACGGATTTTTAAACTAATTAGTATTAAACATTTAGTGATAAGTTTTATCCTTTTAAATCCGTGTAGCTCCGTGCGCATCCGTGGCAAAAAACAATCACTTCAACCCCAAACTTCTTTCAGGGTATCCCGAAAAACGACATTGAGTAATTCAATATCCGCTTTCGGCTTTTTGTTATAGAACTGCTGCGCGCGTAGCCTTTCGATTTCACTTTCTACAAATTCGCTGATCACCGGGATTCGCGGCCCGCGGGACAATTCTTCCCCTGCCTTCTTCCGAGCAAGTAAATCGTCAATCGCTCTCTTCAGGGCGGCATCTTTCACCAACGTATCAACAAGAATTTCGAACTCCGTTGGCACCGCACCGAGCTCTGCTTCCACCCATTGGCAAGCGAGCACCGGACGGAGAATGTAGAAGTATTTCTTGGTGCGCACCTCACCGCCGCGAACGTAATCTTTTACATTTCCCTCGGCCATGCTGAGATAATGATACATACAGGCTATTGGGGAATAGAATTGCGGGAGTAAGTCGCGCATTTTGTCTGCGATGCCATGCGTGTCTTTATAGACTATTGGCGATTGCAGCCACTCCATCAAGGGTGGATTGGACTTTCGATAAAGTCCCAGCGCTTTTCGTAAATCCCAACCGCTAATATCCATCATCTCATCGATTGGCCGCTCGATCACATCCCGTCGCTCGTTGATGGAAAGATACCAGTCAGTCGGATGCACATAAAGAAAACGTACATCATAATCACTGTCCGTGGAAGGAAAGCCCCAGGCACGGCTGCCCGATTCGCAGGCGTAAAAAATATTGACATTTTTCTCAGCCTCAATTTCGGCAATAAGGCCTTCAATCTTTTTTCTGATCGTTGGTTCAATCATAACAATTCTCTCTAATATCACTTAGTTGGTTAGCCTGCTTAATTTATAAACAATCAGAGGCAGAATTGTTATCATTTTTTTCAGAGAATTTTCTTTGTTTATATGCGCCTAAATCGCCGCCTTTATCTCCTGCAAAAATTCCCGTACGGATAGGCAGGCACTTTCCAGATTTTCCGCCGTGGCAATCCGGTTAATCACCGCACTGCCGATAATCACTCCATCACTCAGTTGCGACAAGGCTCGGGCTGTTTCCACGTTGGAAACCCCAAATCCGACCAGGAACGGATGGTCGGTTTTCTGCCGTAAATTTTTCAGGAAGTGAGCGGTTTGTTCCGGCAGGCTGGATCGTGCTCCAGTAATGCCGGTAACCGAAACGGCGTAGATAAATCCACTAGTGCGTTCGTTGATCATTTCGATGCGATTTTCCGGTGTATTTGGAGAAACGAGATTGATTAGTGACATCCCTTGCGCGGCCATCGCTTTGTCCAATGTTGCACTTTCTTCCGGGGGCATATCGGGAATAATGAAGCCGGCATTCCCGGCAGCAGCAGCTTCATTGAGCAACTGCTCCCAACCCATTTGGTAGAAGGGATTGGCATAGCCCATCATCAAAATTGGTATATCATGTTTGCGGCGAAACTCGGCTAAAATCTTCAAAGCGCCGGAGGTGGTCATTCCGGCTGCCAGTGCTTTTTGGGAGGCCGCCTGAATCGTCGGTCCGTCCGCCTGCGGATCGCTGAAGGGAATGCCCAGCTCTATCATATCCGCACCTCCTTCAACAATCGCCTCCAATAATGGCAAAGTTGCTTCCGCATCAGGAAACCCAGCGGTAAGATAAACGGATAGAATCTTTTCCTGCCGACGGCGTTTTTCTTCCAAAAATGTTCTTAAAGGGGTCATTTAAACCTCGGGGTAATTTTTGAGTGTTCTTCAATTTTTATAAGAAATGTCGAATGTCCAATATTCAATATCCAATGTAGAAGTATAAAAGATAAAGCTCTTTTGAGGTTCATTGTCAGTTGTTTTTCCCTTGAAAATTGGACATTTTACATTGAAAATTCGACATTCATCTTTTCCCATTTTCTTTTTCCAAAATCTCCGCCACCGTAATCATATCCTTGTCGCCGCGGCCGGAAAGGCAAATTACCACGCTTTGATCCGGACGCATTTTTTTCGCGAGATTCGCGGTGTAGATCACCGCATGGGCAGTTTCCAGGGCGGGAATAATACCCTCCGTGCGGGACAGTAACTTCATCCCTTCCATCGCTTCATCGTCAGTAACCGCATCGTAGAATACCCGGCCGCGATCTTTCAGGAAAGCGTGTTCCGGACCAACGCCGGGATAATCCAGTCCGGCGGAAACGGAGTGCACATCGCTCACCTGACCGTCATTAGTTTGCAGCAGGTAAGTTTTCATTCCGTGTAAAATGCCTGGCGCGCCATAGCTCAACGTGGCGGAATGATCGCCGGGCGCATTGCCACGACCTCCGGCTTCCACGCCGTGTAATTCCACGGATTCATCCGCGACAAACGGGGCAAACATCCCCATCGCGTTGGAGCCGCCCCCCACACAGGCGACGACCGCATCCGGCAGACGTCCTTCTTTCTCCAAACATTGTTGACGGGTTTCCTGCCCAATCACGGACTGAAAATCACGCACTATCATCGGATATGGATGTGGCCCTACCACCGAGCCAATACAGTAAAAAGTATCTTCCACGTTTGTCACCCAGTCACGGATCGCTTCGTTGATGGCATCTTTCAGCGTTCGGCTGCCACTGCTAACCGGAACGACAGTCGCCCCGAGCAACTCCATTCGCAGAACGTTCAGGCGCTGGCGTTCGATGTCGGTTTCCCCCATGTAAACGAAACAGGGCATCCCGAATTTTGCTGCTACGGTCGCAGTTGCAACCCCATGCTGTCCGGCCCCGGTTTCCGCGATAATCCGTTTCTTTCCCATTTTTTGAGCGAGGAGCAATTGCCCGATTACGTTGTTAATTTTATGCGCGCCGGTATGGTTGAGATCTTCCCTTTTAAGATAAATCTTCGCTCCACCCAGCAATTCACTCAAGCGGTCGGCAAGTGTCAACGGATTTGCCCGCCCGACATATTCGCGCAAATATGCCTGGAATGTTTCCGTAAATACCGGATCCTGCCGGGCTTCCTCGTAAGCAATCTGAAGTTCTTCCAGCGCCGGCATGAGAATTTCCGGTACAAACTTCCCGCCAAAATCACCGAATTTCCCCTGTTCACCGGGATGATAAAAATCGTTTTGCATCGTTGTCATCGTCATTCTCGATTTCCTTTATAATTTCAAATAGATGTTTCAGTTTTTCTGCATCTTTCACCCCCGGGGACTGCTCCACGCCACTATTAACATCAACGGCCGTTGGGCGCACCCGGGTAATGGCCTCGCGAATATTTTCCGGGCTGAGTCCGCCGGACAACACTATATTGCCATATTTTTTTGCTTCGATTGCCAGCCGCCAGTCGAATGTGCTGCCGGTGCCGCCATACTTCCCAGGCTTATACGCATCCAGCAAAAAACCACGGCAATTATCCGGATAGCCGGCAAGGATCGTTGGAATAAAATCTGCCCCGACCTGAAAAGCTGGCAATAGTTTTTCTCCGGCCAATCTTTCTAGCGATTGAGGTGAATGTTCACCATGAATCTGCAAAAAGTCCGGTTGAAAATGCGTTTTACAGCTGGCGATATCTTTCTCTGCCGGATTCACAAACACAGCAACGCGGGCAACATCATCCGGCAGATGCTTCGCAATTTTTCCCGCAGCGGTATAATCGATATGCCGGGGACTCTTCGGGTAGAATATGAATCCGAGGGCATTCGCTCCCAGTTGACAGGCCACTTCTGCATCTTCCAAGCGGGTAATCCCGCATATCTTGACTTGCATTGTATCTTTCTTGTTTATTGATTTTAAGCCACGGATTTACACTGATTCACACGGATAAGTAATTATTTAATTATGTTATAGTTGTCATCCGTGTTTATTCGTGTTCATCTGTGGCTAAGAACAAATTATCACTTATAATTAAACCTTCGCTGCATCCTCCAGCGGTTGCATCAATGCATGTAGCGCTTTGCCGGGGTCCGGCTGGCGCATAAAGTGAGTGCCAACTAAAATTCCGCTAGCACCAGTCGCCTGCATGCGCAGCACATCCGCCGGGGTCGCGATGCCACTTTCTGCTACCAGCACTTTATCCTTAGGGATTTCCCGGGAGAGGCGCTCCGTCACCGCCAGGTCGACAACAAAATTATCCAGATTACGATTGTTAACCCCAATAATTTCCGCGCCCTGCTCCAGGGCAATCGCCACCTCACCTTCATGATGGGTTTCTACCAAAGCTTCCATCCCAAGAGAATGGGTAAAATGCAATAGCTCTCCAAGCTTCGCCGGCGGCAGCGCGGCAACAATCAGCAAAATAGCATCTGCACCATACGCGCGCGCCTCGAGAATTTGAATGGGATCAATAATAAAGTCTTTTCGAAGAATTGGTAAATCGACGGCTGGGCGGATATCAGCAATAAACTGAATATCGCCCTGGAAGAATGGTCCATCAGTAATCACCGATAGCGCGTTGGCGCCATTGTCCCGGTAGGAACGGGCAATCGGGACCGGTTGAAAATCCGGGCGGATAACCCCGGCAGAGGGCGACGCTTTTTTAATCTCCGCAATTACCCCCAGCGGAGAAGCATTGCGAAGTGCGACCGCAAGAGATCGGGGAGTTGCTTGCTCGAGAATTCTTTTTTCCAGCGACTGCCTGCTCGATTCCTGTTTCAATTGCGCTACTGTCTCGGCTGTCCGTTGTAATATAGTCTGGAGAATATTTGCCATTGTTATGCTCCCGTCGCCTGGTTTGCCAGTTGCGCAGAAAATGCCCGCAAGGCATCCAGCTTGGCCATGGCTGCGCCGCTATCGATACTTTCGGCAGCTTTCCCGGCGGCACTTTCCAAATCTTCCGCCGCTCCGGCGACATATAATCCCGCTGCCGCATTGGCGAGAACGATATCCCGTGCGACGCCTTTTTCACCATTTAGAATACGCAGTGCGATTTGGGCATTCTCTTCCGGATCACCGCCGATAATAGCGGCGTCTGATGCTGCCAGCCCAAAAGATGCCGGGGTAATATCAAACTCATTGATTACACCATCTTTCAGTTCTACGACATGGGTGACCCCGGCCATGGAAATCTCATCCATTCCTTCCGCACTGTGCACCAACATCACATGGCGGGAGCCTAACTGACGGAGCACTTCAGCCAGTAATTCGGTCAACTCCCGGTCATAAACCCCGATCAGTTGACGCTTAACACCGGCAGGATTGGTAATCGGACCAAGAATGTTAAATACCGAGCGCACACCGATTTCCCGGCGTGGTCCAATCGCATATTTCATCGCCGGATGCAGCATCGGGGCGAAGAGGAATGAGATCCCGGTTTGCTGCAGGCAATCGCTCATCTGCTGATAATCCAGTTTAATATTCACACCGAGGGTTTTCAGCACATCCGCACTGCCGCACTTACTGGATACCGAGCGATTACCATGCTTCGCCACCGGCACGCCGGCCCCGGCTACCACCAGAGATGCAACTGTAGAAATATTGAAAGTGTGTTTCCCATCGCCGCCGGTGCCAACTAAATCGACCGGTTCACTGTTTGCTGCAGTTTGTACCATCCGGGCATTTTTTCGCATCGATTCCGCGAATCCGGCGATCTCTTGCGGCTGTTCTCCCTTCATTCGGAATCCCACCAGAAAGGCGCCAATTTGCGCATCGCTCGCTTCGCCTTTCATAATAAAATCCATTGCTTCGAATGCTTCTTCCCGGGAAAGATGTTCTCCACCAATTGCTTTCTTTATGGCTGCCTTTATCATGATTACCTCGTTGATTGTTGTTCGTTGTTCATTGTTTCTCTGCTCATTTGCCCATTTGCCCATTTGCAGCATTAAGCTGTACCCTGAATCCGTAGTTTTTTGCTGCCATAGACATAGTTTTTCAGAAAATTATCCAACAGCGATTTCCCCGATTCGGTAATGAAAGATTCCGGATGAAATTGAACGCCGACAACCGGATGTTCCTGGTGTTCGAAGCCCATGATCGTGCCGTCTTCGGTGCGCGCGGTTACTGTCAGGCAATCCGGCAGGGAATCTTCCGCAACAATCAGGGAGTGATAACGCGTGGCGGTGAAAGGATTGCTCAAGCCTTCAAAAAGTCCACTGTCTTCGTGGAATACCGGGGAAGTTTTTCCGTGCATCAAATCTTTCGCCCGAACGACTTTCCCGCCGAAGGCCTGGCCAATCGCCTGATGGCCCAGGCAGACGCCAAGGATGGGAAACTCCCCGGCAAATTCCCGGATAACCGAAAGGGTGATACCGGCACTATCCGGCGTGCCCGGTCCGGGCGAGATAACGATACCATCCGGCTTAAATTCGCGGATTTCCTTCAACGTCACCTGATCGTTCCGGGCGACGGTCAACTCCGCACCGAGTTCTCCCAGAAATTGCACCAGGTTGTAAGTGAAGCTGTCATAATTATCAATCATAAAAAGCCGTGCCATTGCTAACCTCATTTTATATGGTTTTTGAATTCTTTTTTCATTTTTCCAGCCACGGATTCACACAGATAAGCACGGATTTAAAAATCAAAAATATATTGAATCAGTGTTCATCCGTGTTTATCAGTGGCCAATTTAAATCACCGGTCCACCCCGCCTTCGGCGATGGCGATTGCTGTGCGCAATGCATTGGATTTATGCACCGTTTCCGCATACTCGGTTTCTGGCACTGAGTCTGCGACAATGCCGGCGCCCGCCTGAAAATGCGCCACGCCATCAATCACTTCCATAGTGCGGATGGCGATACAGGTATCGAGATTACCGGAAAAATCCAGGTAGCCGAGCGCGCCGGAATAAAGGCCGCGCCGTTCCGGTTCCAGCTCTTCGATAATTTCCATCGCCCGCACTTTCGGTGCACCGGAAACGGTTCCCGCCGGAAAACCGGCTTTAAAGGCATCGACTGCATCGAGCTCCGGGCGTAAATTGCCACGCACTTCCGAGACGATGTGCATGACGTGACTGTATCGTTCCACAATCATATTTTCGCTGAGATTAACGCTACCGTAATCCGCCACTCTGCCGACATCATTCCGCCCCAAATCTACCAGCATCACGTGTTCGGCGCGTTCTTTTTCATCCGCCAGCAGTTCTTCTGCCAGGCGATTATCTTCCGTGGCAGTTTTACCGCGCGGACGAGTGCCGGCGATGGGACGCACCGATACTTCATCGTTTTCCACCCGCACCAAAAGTTCCGGGCTGGAGCCAATAATGTGTTGATCATTCATTCGAAGATAGAAAAGGTAAGGAGAAGGGTTAATTTGACGTAATGCGCGATAGATATCGATGGGAGGGGCGGTAACCGGACGGGAAAATTTTTGGGAAAGTACTACCTGAAAAATATCCCCGGCGCGGATGTATTCCTTCGCTTTGCGCACCGCCTCGCAGAAATCTCGTTTGGCAAAATTCGAAGACACATCTGCATGCGTGCCTCCCTGATGTTTATGTACCTGCAGGGGACGATCGAGCCGTTGGCGAATCGCGTCTATTCTCTCCAGCGCTGCATCATAGCTTTCCCGCAGGCTAACGCCATCTTCCAGAAAAACATTGGTAATAATCAAAATTTGATGGCGCAGATGATCGAAGGCCAGGACTGTATCATACAAACCGAATGCAGCGATTGGGGATTGTGGCAGTGGATCATTTTTCTCGGGGATTTTCTCCAGCAGGCGCACACTGTCATATCCGAAATATCCAACCATCCCACCAGAAAAACGCGGCAGTTCCGGGTTGTGGACAAACTTGTAATGACGAAATTTTTCCTGCATGTATTCGTATATATCCCCGGCGATCGTCTCCGTTTTATCCCCATTGGTGACTTTGATTTGTTTTCCGTCCGACTGCACATATTCCCGGGGAAATCTGCCCAGGAAAGAATATCGCCCAACCTTTTCTCCCCCTTCAACAGATTCCAGCAAAAAGCCATTATCATCATGACCACACAATTTCAGGAAAGCCGACACCGGCGTTAATAAATCTGCAAATAACGACGCAGCAATTGGAATGACATTGCCATGCATGGCCTGTTGTTGGAACTCGTTAAAAGAAATCGGGTGCATAATTTTTCCTCAATCTGGTTGCCTGGTTCAGTACATAAAAAAACCCGCCTCGGAGAAGGCGGGTTTCGATTTCAAGTCTTTTATTTTACCTGGCGTCAGCTATAAACGGACGCAGAAATGCCACCTTCTCCTATCGCAGAATGCCACCACCAGAAACGCCAGAAATTTGTGAGAAGGTTGTAAGTCAGCATTTTTTTCTTTCGTTGTTAAATTCTCAGCAATAATAATTTCTCCGAATTCCAGAGTCAAGAAAAAACTTCCCGGAAGCATTTTTTTTCTTCAATAGCGCATATTGTTACTTTTTTGTGAGGACTTTTTCACTTTATAAGATCATATTTATATGATTCTTCAGATTCAAAACAAGCAAGCGATTTACTAACCGTACAATATAAACCAAGGGCGAGCGATGAATAAATTTGCGAAAATGCTATTAATGTTTTCTATGTTAAGCTTACCGCTTTTCGGACAATCTGTAGGTAATCCTGCACCAGATTTTACATTAAATACAATAGACGGCGATACACTCTCACTTTCCGATTTTCAGGGAAAAGTCGTTTTTCTCTTCCTGTTTGGCTATAGCTGAGGCACTTGCTTAGCGGTTGGTCCAACCGTAGAGTCTTCAATTAATCAGACTTTTCTCGACGAAGAATTCCAGGCAATTGGTATGGATACCTGGAATGGAAATAGCAGCCAGGTCACCGTATTTCGGAACAACACCGGCATTACATTTCCAATTTGCTTACGAGGCAGTAGTGTAGCGACGCAATATCAAACCACGTATGATCGGGGACTTGTCATCGATCAGGACGGCATTTTGCGCTATAAAGGCACGGCGAATATCGCCAATAATATCAATGCGATCAAATCGATGATCCAAACATTGCTGGCGCCGACTGCAATAGGCCCCGATCAGGAAGCACCGGAATCTTTTTCACTGTCACAGAACTATCCGAATCCCTTTAATCCCTCAACGACTATCCGATTTAACCTGCCGGAAAGTGAAAGAATTTCCCTGCGAATTTACAATAGCAGTGGCGCTTTGATCCGCACCTTGCTGGATGTTTCATTGAATGCCGGCACTCACGAAATTAGCTGGGATGCCCGCAATCAGTTTGGTCAAGCGGTCGCAGCCGGCGTGTATTTCTACACTATGGAAACCGCCAGTTTCCAGGCAACAGAGAAGATGATCTTGCTTCGATAAACTTCCCCAACATTTCGTTTCCCTTCGACAACCTCCATTCATCCTGAGCTTGTCGAAGGGTGAAATCCACAAAATGAATTTAGTTTTACCACAAGGTTTTAGATAACAATTAAGCTTACATTATTCTTTAAAACGCCAGCAAGTAATTCACCCTTCGACGGGCTCAGGATGAATGAAATATTAATTTCAAAATTAGCATTGACACTAATTTACAACTCTTTATATTTCGCGTATTTGACGTGTTTCGTGGGCTAAGATTGAAGTTCCTATCCACAACCCCCACCGATGAAAACCCCATATTTAGGTTATTTATATTCTTCGAAATTCTACCTAATTTTATTATGGAATTAATTCAATGGATCTGTCGTTTGATTCAAAAGGAGATATTATGGGTTTTTCGAAAAGAAGCTTTATTATCATCTTTGCCTTGCTTGCGTCTGCGGCCGCTATTTACTGGTGGATGCAGCCAGCGAAGGAGAAGAAAATATCCGGCGCCTACAAAGCGATCGGACTTTGGAGTGAGCAACGGGCATATCCGGATAAATTTATGCCGGATGCCGGATTTGCGCAGGCCCATACATCCGCGCGCAATAACATTCATAAATCCGCCGCAAACAAAACGGTTGATCCCTGGGAAACCATGGGACCGCACAATCTCGGTGGCAGAACCCTGGCACTAGCATTCAATCCGCAGAATCCCAATACGATATACGCCGGTTCGGCCAGCGGCGGCCTCTGGCGCAGCTACACTGCCGGGCGCGGGACCGATGCCTGGGAATATGTTTCTACCGGTTTTCCGGTGCTAGGCGTTGGAGCAATTGAGTTTGCGCCGAACGATTCCAATACTATTTACATCGGCACCGGGGAAGTGTATAATTATCGCAATGCCGGCACCGGTGCTGCTTATCGCTCCCAACGTGGCACTTATGGCATCGGCATCCTGAAGTCCACCGATGGTGGTGATACCTGGGAAAAAAGTCTCGACTGGTCCTTCAATCAACTGCGTGGCGTTTGGGCGATCAAGGTCAATCCGCTCAACCCCAATACCGTCTGGGCGACGACTACCGAAGGCACCTATCGCAGTCTCGATGCAGGCGGCAGTTGGACGCAAATGCATACCGTGGTGATGGGCAACGATCTGGTAATTAACGCTGCAGATACCAATATCGTTATTGCGACTTACGGAAACTTCTCGACTAGCGGTAATGGCCTCTATCGCACAACAAACAGCGGCGCAACCTGGAGCAAAATCACCCAGGGCGTACCACTAGTGTTTAACGGGAAGGCGATGCTCCGAAATGCGCCATCCGATCCAAATATCATTTACGCCAGTTTCGGGAATGGATTCGGCTTTTCCGACGGCGCCTCCTGGCTCTGCCGCTCGGATGATGCCGGCGCTACCTGGACGATCAAATCAACGCTCGATTATTCGCAATGGCAAGGATGGTTCGCTCATGATGTCGCCGTCCACCCAACCAATCCGGAGCAGGTTACCGTCATTGGCATCCACATTTATCAATCGACGAACGGTGGTACTACCCTGCTGCAAAAATCAGCGGGTGGCAGCTTTACCGGTCGAGTGCAGCCTGGCGCACCGGAGGGACCGCCAACCTATTCCCATCCCGATCATCATGATGTCCACTATCATCCGACTGATCCGAACATCATCTATTTTGCCAACGACGGTGGCGTATTTCGTAGCACGAACGGTGGTACCTCTTTTGAGGCTTGCAACGGCGGTTATCAGACCAGCCAGTTTTATAATGGATTCGCAAGCAGTGCCAGCGACTCCTTGCTATCGATCGGCGGCTTTCAGGATAATTCCACTGCGATCTATGACGGACAACTTGCCTGGCGGGTGCGCTTGATCGGCGGTGATGGTGGCTGGGCAGCCATTGATGCCCGCAATGGCGCCACGATGTATGGCTCCTGGCAGGGACTAAATGTTCTAAAATCAACAAACAACGGGCAATCTTTTTTCAATATCGCCGTGCCAAATTTCACCGGCGGCGGCAGTGTTTTTATTGCACCCTTTGTTGTCGCTGAGGATGACCCGGATGTTATCTACGCAGGCAGAGACGTCATCTACAAATCGACCAACGGCGGTTTAAGCTGGCAGGGCACCAATAGCAATAGCCCTGTTTCCCCGGACGGTACGCCGGTTTTTTCCATGGCGGTTTCTGCGACTGATAATGATGTGGTTTATGCCGGCCTGGCGCCCTTGTTTAATTTTCCCCGCGCAGTGTATCGCACTACCGATGGTGGTGGCAGCTGGCAGAATATCAGCAGCGGCCTGCCCAATCGCTTTCCCACCGATGTTACCGTCGATCCCAACGATCCGGCGACGGCCTATATCACTTTCTCCGGATTTAACACCAATCACCTCTTCAAAACCACAAATTATGGCAATACCTGGACGAGCGTATCCAACGGCTTACCGGATCTGCCCACCAATGCAGTCATCGTTGACCCGCTCTATTCCGAGCGCGTTTATGTCGGGAATGACATCGGCGTTTACGCCTCTGTCGACGGTGGTGAGAATTGGGAGTTGTTTACAGAAGGGCTGCCCGATGTGGTACTGGTGATGGACTTGAGCATTTCCCCGCTGAACCGGGAATTGCGGGTAGCGACCCACGGCAACGGCGCTTACAAACGCCCGCTGATCGAAACAATTTCCGGGATTGATGATATAGCCCCGCTGGCAAACACTTTTGCCCTGGCACAGAATTATCCAAATCCGTTTAACCCGAGTACTAATATCGGATTTCGGATTTCGGATTTCGGATTTACTTCGCTCAAGGTATACGATCTTCTTGGCAGGGAAGTTGCTACATTGAAGAGCGAGAACCTGTCTCCCGGTAACTATGAAGTGGTTTGGGATGGCCGGGATAATTCCGGTCAGGCAGTGGCATCGGGCACCTATATCTATCGCCTCACTACCGGGAAGCAGCAAATTAGTAAGCTGATGCAATTAGTTCGCTAGAAAAATTTTTGATGGAGTTAAATGGTTAATGCTGTCTGAAATGTCATTGCCCCAAAGTAACTATATTTGAAAAAAAGATACCTCCTTGCCATATTAAAAGAACTCATCAATTAAGGTCATGGTCAAGGAGGTATAGTGAAAGCTTA
>JANQQU010000062.1 GCA_028284905.1 Calditrichia bacterium | reverse complement strand
GAAAAACAGTTAGGCCCCGAGCATCCCTATGTGGCCACCTCCCTGAACAACCTGGCGGGATTGCTGAAGGATCAAGGCAAGTATGGCGAAGTCGAACCGCTGCATCGCCGCGCGCTGGATATCAGGGAAAAGCAGTTAGGCCCGGAGCATCCCGACGTGGCTCAGTCCCTGAACAACCTGGCGGAGTTGCTAAGAGCTCAAGGCAAGTATAGCGAAGTCGAACCGCTGTTCCGCCGCGCGCTGGAAATTTTGGAAAAGAAATTGGGAAGAGACCATCCAAATACGCAGACTGTGCGCCGCAATTTCGAGCAGATGCGTGCTGACATGTAAGCTACCAAGAGAAATAAAAAATAATCTTGCAATTGTTCTTTGGCAAAATACCAGCAGGGAAGTGGCAAAAACTACCAATTACCTGCCGGTATGCCAGTGGTAAAATCGATCAAGAAACTGCCAGTTTGGGGCAAACTGGCAGTTTCTTGCCATTTAACAACGGACATCCCCGCTGCCAGACTGTTAATTCTTCAAGTCTTTTTTGCTAACGCCATACTTGCGGCGAATGTCATTCGCTGCCGAAATGCTGTAGTCCGTGGCAGTGGCGATATCTTTTGTCTTATGATCGGCCCTGGCCATATCAACAACTTTCTTGTGTTCCGCCGCCACCTTGTCAAAGCGAGCCTTGTTTACATGTTCCGGCATCCCACTGTTCCCGGATTCCTCCATTGTTTCGGCCCGGGGTAGGGGCGCGGGGGGCAATACAATGTCATCCTGATTTAACAGGCTGCTTCCCTGGTCATAAAGAAATGCCAGGAAGCCTCCAAAAAGAAGGGCAAGAAATACCGCGCCTTTGCGGGTGGCACTTTGTCCGATTGGGGAATCCAGACTGTAAAAGAAATCAATAAAAAATCCGGCAGTCGCCTTTAGGCCGGCCGCCAGGGTTGTGCGATCGGTGATTGATTTTCGCTCCTTGTCTATCGAATCAATCTTGTCGATCAGTGCCAGGGTGCCTTCCGTGCTGGCCTGGCTGGTTTGGGGCCCGCGCACAGCACCATTGATCGAATTCATGTTGGACTCTGCCAACCTCAACACCGCGTCAAATTTTCTTTCACTACGCCTTTCTGCGATATCGGCAGTTTCGTTAATACCGACAATGAATAGTACGTATCCCAAAACAGTGGTCGTTAATGCTACCCGCACAAAACGTCGGCGAATTCTTATTCGCTTACGTAGAAACTTGATATTGGGGGTTGCCTTTTCGCCTTCGCCTAACACCTGAAGGGCCTTAATTAGTTTGATCTCATCCAGTCGTATAGAGCGGGAAACGATCGCAATGGCGATGCTAACAGCTAAACCGGTAAGTGCGGCCACGGATTGCAGCAGCCACAAGGGAAGGTTGGTGAAGCTACTGGCGAGAATAGCCTGAACAGTTTTTGCTGTGCCCAGGCCGGACATCGCTGCCAGCACAAACATCGCTGGCCGGCGTAGTTTCTCTAAAAATGAGGATTTTTCCTTTTTCATGTTTTTATCCCATCGTTTACTTAAAAAATTAGTATTCCCCGATATCGGACCGACTTGCACGACAGCCACTAAATGACACCGGGGAATATGGAAATACGATTATGCGGGGATAAAAGTAAAAAGGATGGTGCAAGTTTTGTCATTCCGTAACGACTGTCTTTAGTTTAATGGATAGGGTAGGGGAATGTCAAGGAAAAATGGGACCGAGTGAAAAGTCGTTTTGAATGGGAGGAAAAGGAGCATATTATGTCTTTAGATATAACTTCTCCGAAAACAAAATAATTTATTTTATTTCAACTAGAAATGGATTGAAACCATGGCACTATTCAGAGAAGAGTTGCTTGAAATTATTGATAATGCCCAAAAAGAAGATGCAATAACACTTGATTTGTCCTCGAAAGTTATAAAAGTTTTGCCAGAGGAACTCGGCAAATTGACCAAACTCGAAAGCCTTTCTCTCGACAATAATCAACTAAGTGCCCTGCCGGAATCTGTTGGCAAATTAACCAAACTCGAAAGCCTTTCTCTCAACAATAATCAACTGAGTGCCCTGCCGGAATCTGTTGGCAAATTGACCAAACTCGAAAGCCTTTCTCTCGACAATAATCAACTGAGTGCCCTGCCGGAATCTGTTGGCAAATTGAACAAACTCCAGCATCTTTATCTCAACAATAATCAACTAAGTGCCCTGCCGGAATCTGTTGGCAAATTGACCAAACTCGAAAGCCTTTATCTCAACAATAATCAACTGAGTGCCCTGCCGGAATCTGTTGGCAAATTGAACAAACTCGAAAGCCTACAAATCGACAATAACCAACTGAATATCTTGCCGGAGTTTATTGGCAAATTGACCAACCTGCGTACGCTTTATGTCGACACTCATCTATTAAGTGCCCTGCCGATATTTATTGAGAAATTGACCAACCTCGAAGGTCTTTCTCTAATAGGTTATCAACTGAATATCTTGCCGGAGTTTATTGGCAAATTGACTAAACTCAAGGATCTTTATCTCAACGATAATCAACTGAGTGCCCTGCCGATATTTATTGAGAAATTGACCAACCTCGAAAATCTTTATCTCGACAATAATCAACTGCGCGCCCTGCCGGAATTTGTTGGCAAATTGACTAAACTCAAGAGTCTTTCTATCGACAATAATCAACTAAGTGCCCTGCCGGAATCTATTGGCAAATTGAACAAACTCCAGCATCTTTATCTCAACAATAATCAACTAAGTGCCCTGCCGGAATCTGTTGGCAAATTGAACAAACTCGAAAGCCTTTATCTCAACAATAATCAACTAAGTGCCCTGCCGGAATCTGTTGGCAAATTAACCAACCTCTTTAGCCTTTATCTCACAGATAACCCGCTCAAATCTCCGCCTCTCGAAATTGCTGAAAATGGTGCCGGAGCAATGACCTCCTACTTTGAATCATTAAAGGATGGTGAACAAACCCTCTCGGAAGTTAAGCTGTTGTTTATTGGCGAAGGGGCCGCGGGAAAAACTTCCTTGGTGAAGCAGATAACCGGGCAGAAGTTCAACAAAAAAGAATCGCAGACACATGGTATTAACATCCGTCGCTGGAAGCCCTGTGAGAATGGGCAGGAAGCGTCTACGGCCAATTTAAGCGACGAAACAACTCTTCATTTCTGGGATTTTGGCGGGCAGGAGATCATGCATGCCACCCATCAATTCTTTTTGTCTTCACGGAGTATTTATGTGCTGGTGTTGGATGGCCGGAAAGAAGAAAACCCGGAATATTGGCTGAAGCATGTGGAGACCTTTGGAGGAAATTCACCGATCATTATTGCCATCAACAAGATTGATGAAAATCCCGGTTTTGATGTCAATCGAAATTTTTTGCAAGAAAAATACCCTAATATTCGAGGATTTATCCGCGTATCCTGTGCGACCCGGGAAGGGGTCGATAATCTGAAACAGAAAATAATCTCGCTGTTGCCGGAGACGCCGCTGTATGGCTCAAAATGGTCGACCAACTGGTTCAATGTTAAAACACGTCTGGAAAATAAACGCGATAATTATATCACTTATGATAGCTATTTGTCGATTTGTAAACGGTGCAAAGTTAAGGACGAGCTAAGCCAGAATGTGCTAGTCGATTTCCTCAATGACCTCGGCATTATTTTACACTTTACCGATTTTGACTTGAAAGGCACCCATGTCTTGAATCCCCGCTGGGTGACGGAGGCAGTTTATAAGATTATAAATTCCAAGGAACTGGCCGATCAGGGCGGCGTCTTGCAGCTTTCCAGCCTTGAATCTATTTTAGCGCAGAAAAAAAGGGGCGATTATCATTATCCCCCGGATAAATACCGCTACATTGTGGAATTGATGAAGAAATTTGAAATCTGTTACGAAATCACCGATGACACTATTTTAGTGCCGGATCTGTTGCCAGTGCCCCAGCCGGATTTTGAATTTGAATACACCGATTCACTTCGATTTGTCCTAAAATATGAATTTTTACCACCCTCGGTGATGCCGCGATTTATTGTAATAATGCATAACAGTATCAGTGAGAGTCTCCAGTGGCGCACCGGGGTTATTCTCGAGGATCGTGATTTTGATGCCCGGGCTGTCGTTATTCTCGATAGTGAAGATAAACGCATTAATATGTTTGTCAGTGGGAATCAAAAACGGGACTATTTTGCGGTGCTGCTTTTTACCCTGCGGGAGATAAACGCCAGTTTTCAGAAAATTGATGTTACCGAATCCATGCCGCTCCCGGATAATTCCAGCGTTTTAGTGCCTTATCAGCACCTTATTACCCTAGAACAGAAAGGTGTCGATACGTTTCTACCCCAGGGATCGGAGAAGGATTATCAGGTCCAGGAGTTACTTGGTCTGGTGCGTTCGGAAAGTAATGTCGAACAGCGCATCTTTCAGTTGCTTAACAAAATGCTGAAGGCGGAGGAATTGAAGGATGAGAAGAAGGTAGGGGAGACGCTTAATAAAATTGTTGAATTTAAGCCCAATTTTTTTGGCATGGGCGTAAATGTAAATGGATTAATGGATGTTTATTTTAATCGTAAAAAAAAGAAGCGTGAAACCGATTAGACCTCTTCCTTCGTATCGGAATCGTTATCCTTCTCCGGTTTTGGCAACTCAACCAACTCGGCAACTTTTGAAGTCTGTTCTTTAACTGCCTCAGTGAGCTTGTCCAGATCGCTTTGGCGTTCGTCCCCAGCTCTACTTCTAACAATGTCATCAAACTTGCGGGTTTGGTTTTTGGGGGCAATATAAGTTGGCAGGTTGTGAGTGGACATTGAGCCCCCCCCCTCAAAAAAAAGTCGTAATGATTATTACATTATTTACTCTCCTTATAGACAATAATACCTTTGCTGACCATTTGAGTAAAACCCATTGCATTTTACTTTAGAAGCGCCGCAAAAAGGGCACTTCTTTAGCCATCGAACACCATATAATTGAAATGTTTTAATAATTATTGTCAGAATAACAATAAAATTAATTACTTGGACAAGTTTTTAACACACATCTGTAACTAATATGCCAGCAATGACAAACATGGCTAGTCTGCGAGAATTGGGTATTTCCCGGAATACCTTAAAGAAATACCGGAGGAGGATCGCAGAGGCAGCAGGGTAGGGGAAAGCATTATTACTCAAATGGAGATTGGGTTATGGGGACTAAAATTCATTACACCGTCTGTGATATTATGCGACGGACAGGTTTTAGCTATGTGTTCTTAGAACAATTTATTCCAGTGCCTTTGAAACTGAGCATCTGGCCGGAGATTTCAGAGAGCGAACGGGAAAAGAGGTTGGCGAAAATGCAGTTTGTGTTCTCTGTGGTATCACACTGAAACTGGAAAAGAATAATGCTGGTGCCTGGGTTTGCAATCGCCTGGACTTTAATAACTCGGTTAGCCAAACCAGTTTAAAGAATGTGTTCTGGTTGTAATACTAATGGGTTCGTAGATGATTGCTACTAATGATGTAGTAGAGGTTTTTAAGTGGTAACAGGGTGAAAATTTATGCATGTTTTTTTTCCGGGAGAGAGTCCAGTAGGTTTTATGAGAATTCAGAGGTCTTTGGAGTTTTTGGGTTTGACCAAGTTTATAGCAGAGAAAGGATGGCCAGTAGAAGTGTTTGCAGCGAAAGTGGTTGTCGGAAGTGGCTTGTAGTCGATCCTGGTTAAAAGTGGCTATATAGATGTATAGGTAAATGCAGACTAATTATGAATAAAATGCGATAAAAAATGTTTTAGAGAGTTGTTGCCGGGGAAACGTCGTGCAAACGGTAGTGAACGATTGGTGAACAAGATATGTAACAGAATGTAGTGGACACCTGTTTACATGGATCTTTGATAAAAATGGCGTTTAAAGTAGGTATTACTAAGCTTTGGTATTGCTTAAGATGTGATTTTGGAGATAAGTCGCTATTTTATAGTATACGCACATATGTTGTATAATATATATTATGTAAAGTTGTGTTTGTTCAAAAAACGCCTGTTTTCATCATATTCTCCCCTCTTTAAAATTATCTAGGAAATATCAAAATTTTCACACAATTTCCGCAATTCCGCAATTCCGCAATTCCGCAACTTTTGAGCACTTTTTACATCTAAGCTCATTATTTGTGCTGAGGGGGTAATTTTGTAGATGATTTATTATTTCAGGAGAAGCTTATGAAAGCGATGTCCAATGCATTATCGGCGATTGGGAGCACCCCCCTTGTTCAACTCCAAAAAATTCCCGCAACAACGTCTGCGAATATCTTTGTTAAGCTGGAGTATCTTAATCCCGCTGGCAGTGTGAAGGATCGTATGGCCTTGTTTATGGTAGAAGATGCTGAACGAAAAGGGTTGCTAAAACCCGGCGATACAATTGTAGAAAATTCCTCCGGCAATACAGGGTCTGCCCTGGCGATGATTGCTGCCATTAAAGGGTATAAGTGTATAATTACAATGCCGGATAAGATGAGCGAAGAAAAACAAAACTTGATGCGTGCATTTGGCGCTAAGGTAGTCGTTACCCCTACTGATGTGCCGGCAGATTCCCCGGAGAGTTACTATAGCACTGCGCGGCGAATTGCCGCAGAGACACCCAACGCGTTTTATCCGGATCAATACAATAACCCGATGAACATCGAGGCGCATTATGCCACCACCGGTCCGGAAATTTGGGAACAAAGCGAGGGTGAGATCGATGTATTTGTTGCCGGCATTGGCACTGGCGGCACTTTAAGTGGTGTTGGTCGCTATTTAAAGGAGAAAAACCCTAACATAAAAGTAGTTGCTGTAGACCCAATCGGTTCGGTATTCTATGATTATTTTAAAACCGGTAAACTACCCGATCCACAGATGTATAAGGTGGAAGGCATTGGCGAGGATTACCTGGTAAAGGCGGTTGACTTTAATATTATTGATGACATCCTCCAGGTTGATGATAAACAATCGTTTAGCATGGCTCGTCGCCTCAGTGCCGAGGAAGGCATTTTTGCCGGCGGATCCAGCGGCAGTGCCGTTCATGGTGCGATCACGGTGGCTGAAGGCTTAAAGGAAAAGAAAAATATTGTCGTTGTTTTGCCGGACTCTGGTAGTCGCTATTTAAGTAAGGTCTTCAATGATAATTGGATGCAGGAACACGGCTTTATTTAGCGGTTTATGAAGCTTTAAGTTCTACACTGGCTTAATTGAAAGGATGAGAAAATGAAATTTGAAACCCTTGCTATACATACAGGTGAAAAGCCTGATCTCGGTCCTGGTGGCACAGGAGACGTAGTTATGCCTATCCACCTTGCCTCTACTTACGCTCGCGAGAAAGTAGATATTCCTACCGCAGGATATGAGTATTCCCGTACTGAAAATCCCACTCGGGATGCCTTGCAGGAACGCCTGGCAGCGCTAGAGGGCGCGAAGTATGCCCTGGCATTTGCCTCAGGGCTTGCTGCGGAAACCAGTCTGGTTTTATCGCTACTGAAAAGCGGTGATCATATTGTTGCTGCGGACGATTTGTATGGGGGTACTAGAAGATTGTTCAGCAGAATTTTTAACGCGAATTTTGGCGTTGAAGTCGATTATGTTGATGCGCAGGATGTAGCGAATGTTTCCCGCGCATTAAAATCAAATACCCGCCTGATATGGCTGGAATCTCCTACGAATCCCCTGCTGAAACTCTCTGATATCGCGGCGATTTCTGAAATTACCCATCAACGCAATATTATTGTCGGGGTGGACAATACTTTTATGAGCCCATACTTTCAGCAGCCGCTTTCTTTGGGGGCAGACATCGTAATGCATAGCACAACCAAATTCCTGAACGGCCACAGCGATTCGATTGGTGGCGCGCTAATGCTAAATGATTCAACACTTTACGAGAAACTAAAATTTACGCAAAACGCTGCGGGCGGCATACTCTCACCTTTTGAGAGTTATCTTATTTTGCGCGGTACAAAGACGCTTGCGGTCAGAATGGACCGGCATCAGGAAAATGCGATGAAAATCGCTCACTATCTGCGCTCGCATCCAAAAGTAAAGCATGTCTTCTATCCCGGACTGGAGGAACATCCTCAGTACGATTTGGCGAAACGGCAGATGAGCGGTGCCGGTGGCATGCTCTCTTTTGAGATTGCTGGCAATTTGAGCCAGGCAAAGAAATATGTGGAAGGTCTTGAGTACTTTGCGTTGGCGGAAAGCCTTGGCGGTGTGGAGTCCTTAATCGAGCTGCCGGCGATTATGACCCATGCGTCCGTCCCTGCGGAGGAGCGGAAACGCATTGGGATTTCCGATGGACTTATCCGATTGTCTGCCGGTATTGAAAATGTGGATGATTTATTGGCAGACCTTGAATCTGCGTTTAAACTGATATAAAAAAACAAGCCGAAGCAATTAAGTTTATACTATTGCTTCGGCTTGCTAACATCTGTTCCCCTACCCTACTGATTTTGCTGAATAATCGTGCGTTCCATTGCCAGTAAAATTTTTCCGACATTTTGATTCGCTTCCATATGCCGGTGTGCATCCGTAACATCTTCCCAGGAGTAGGTGCTATCTATTACCGGTTGATATTTCTCGGTTTCGAAGCCGGGCAGAATTTTCTTTACAAAATCATGAGTTAAATCAACTTTGTAATCAGCACTGCGTGCACGTAATGTTGTGCCGATAATCTGAATCCGTTTGCGAAGCACTGGAATTAAGTTGAATTTCTCTATCATTGCACCGCCCATCATGGCAATTAACACCAATCTGCCATCCGGCGCCAGAGAGGCCACATTTTGATCCCAGTAGGAGGCGCCAACACAGTCGAGAATTAAATCAACGCCTTTTCCATCAGTTGCTTCGAGAACATCCTGGGCAAAATCGCCATCGCTGGCATTTATGGCCATCTTGGCACCTAATGAGAGGCAATGGTCGAGCTTGCGGGCAGAACGCGCGGTAACAATTGGTACTGCACCCGCTTCTTTGATCAGCTGAATCGCTGCAGTACCAACACCGCTGGCCGCCGCATGGACGAGTACTTTTTCACCATGCTTAATTTTTCCCAGCCAGAACAAGGACTGGTAAGCAGTGAGAAAAACTTCCGGGATTGCCGCAGCTTGCTCAAATGAGAGGTTTTCCGGGATCGGAATCGCCCGTTTCGCCGGAATGGTCACATACTCAGCATACCCACCGCCATCAAGTAGTGCACATACCCGATCGCCAACTTCCCAACCGGGGCAATCCGGTCCAAGCGCTTCGACTTCGCCGGCCATCTCCAAACCAAAAATTGGTGTGCTGCCTTTCGGTGGAGAATATCGTCCCTGGCGTTGAAGGATGTCTGCCCGGTTAATAGCAGTTGCTTTTATCTTTACCAGTAATTCCTCATGGCCCGGACGGGGTTTGGGGAATTCTTTAAAAGTCAACTGACTGGCATCGCCGGGAGTGCCGGCTATTATCGCCTTCATCATCATGATAACGGCTCCTTCTCAATGGTGTTTAATATTCGGCGATGTGCACTGAATTTACCAGCGAATCGACGCAGTCCTTCCTGGCGCATCCGCTGAGCATGTTTCTCAAAATAATCTTCCAAACTGTCCCGGTCAGTTAAATAGTAATGCACGGACCAAAGTTGTTTGGTCATGTCCTCCCCTTCAACTTCATACCATGCTGCTTTTTCAAAGCCATCCAGGGTGAGCATTTCATCAATATGTTCCTGCAGCCAGCGGCGATACTGATCGGCAAAACCGCTGTTTACTGTCAAATTCACTTCATAAATTATCATGTTTGGTCTTTAAGTTAAATAAAAACAGGTGTTTCATGTCATGTTTTTAGCTTGGCGCTTTCACAAAATTAAATGTAATCCCGAACTGCTGGAAATAAAAGTGCATTCAGGATGTCTTCCACCAAAACAGAGACGAATCTCTACTCCATAGCTTCAATTAAAGCCTCAACATACTCTTTCGTGTTGCAGGGGCCACCGAGATCCATAGTGGTTCTTTTTCCCTCGCCAATAACTTTTGTCACGGCTTTTCTGATTCTTTCAGCCGCATCCGGTTCACCCATTTGCTGAAGCATCAGCGCACCGCTCAGCAGTAAGGCTGTTGGGTTGGCGACGCCTTTGCCGGCAATATCCGGAGCGCTGCCGTGCACTGCTTCAAAAACGGCATAATCGTCGCCGAGATTGGCACTGGGGGCAACACCGAGGCCGCCGATCAGGCCACTGGTAAGGTCCGAGATAATATCACCAAAAAGGTTCTCCATTACGAGAACGTCAAACTGACTGGGATCCATTACCAGCTTCATTGCGGTTGCATCAACGATAGCTTCATCATACTCGATTTGCGGGTATTGTCTCGATACTTCCCGGGCAACTTCCAGGAAAAGACCATCACTCATTTTCAGAATATTTGCCTTATGGACAACCGTTACCTTCTTGCGGTTGTAGCGACGGGCAATTTTGAATGCGGCCTGAATGATGCGTTCGGAGCCTTTTTCGGTAATCACACGCTGACTTTCGACGATGCCGGGAACGACCATATGTTCCAGACCGCTGTAAAGCCCTTCGGTGTTTTCGCGAATAACAATCAGGTCGACATCCTCGTGGCGGGTTTTGATGCCCGGTATCGTTTTCGCCGGACGAAAATTCGCATATAAGTCCAGACGCTTCCGCAATTCAACATTTACCGAACGAAAGCCGGTACCGATCGGGGTGCCAATCGGGCCTTTCAGGGCAAATCGATTCTCTTTGATTGCATCGAGCGTTTCATCCGGGAGCGGCGTGCCATGACGGTTAACCATTTCAGCACCGGCATGTTTTTCGATCCATTCGATTTCAAGTCCGGTAGCGTTAATTACTGCTTTGGTGGCGTCGGCCACTTCCGGGCCAATGCCGTCTCCGGGGATTATCGTTACTTTATAGGACATTTCTCCTCCAAGGTGTTTTCAATTTATATATTTTTATTTCTAGTTCTATTTTAAAGATTATACAACCAACCGATCATCAGGGTTAGTGCAGCCTGCGGATCGCTGACAAGGGCGCTCCCATCGTTTAGTTGGTATTCAGCGGAAGCCCACTGAAAAAAGCCCCGCGCAAAAAAATTGCCCCGTTGATACTGCCCGGAAAAAACCAGCGCCCATGGTTGGTTGATATGTGCAAATGCCAATACTTCTTCTCCGCCACTACTGCTGCCATCAGAAAATGCAAAACGGGGATAAATGACATTGTCATATTTGTAGTAGTAAGAGAACAAAGCACCGAAAGTAAAGGCGTTACTCGCCTGCCAACGGCTGCCGAGGATAATTTCATTGTTCCAGATATGCCGCTCCCCTACCCCGGCGCTACGGGCTGCAAATGTTGTGTCGGATTCTTCCAAGAACTGATGTCTTAACTCTAATGATAACAATATCTTGTCGCTCATTTTATAACTGAGCCCATAGCCGACATGGCCATAATACCCGACATTCGCAGCCGAGAAATTAGAGGTGATAAAATCCAGCCGTAACTGATCCTCGGTTAAGGAAACTTGCGACTTTTGAGTCTGAAAGGTCAAATACGATTTAGCGCGCGGCGACATTTGCCAGGTAGTACTAAAAAGATATTGTAGATTGTTGAATAGGCTGGAGCTGAACTTGGCTGGTGCTTCGATAGCTCGCGGACTTTCCGGTGCAGATTGCACGTCCCATTGGTGGCGAAAACTTCTGCTGAATGCACCAAGCGTAATGGAAAGTGTTGGACTGGTTTGCATGGATAGCGCCAGGTAAAGACTGTTTTGAGATATCTCATGTGTCTGTGATTCCGCAATTACCGTCTGCGAGGAGAATGCTAGTGTTTCCGTCGTATTTGTCAACTTGCGGTTGTATAAAACTTCGTTATGGTAACCAGCGTGTAATTGAAAGGGATAATACTGTAATTTTGCGGTGAAACTGGGGAGATAGGCGGTGCTATGCTGATAGTTCTGAAGCGCGTCATAGCCCGCCAGTTGTTGCTCAAATTGACGATCCCCGGAAAGTGTCAGGTTGCCGCCGGTAGAGAAATAAAACGATGCATCTAGGGAATCATATTGGGGATTGTAGCGATTTTCCAGGGCATCAAACCCATAGCTGCCGATACCAAAGTTGCGCATTTCACCAACCGGGTATTCCCGAAAAATCTGCAATGCGGATGGTACTTTATCTGTTACCTGGGCGTTCAGAAGCATCGTAAAGAGTAGTAAGAATACTGAGCAAAATTTCAATGTAGAATTTTCTCCAATTTATGCAGTGACGTCGCTGTTGAGCAGATGATCCAACGCAGGCAGCAGGTCGGGATAACGAAACTTGAAGCCGTCTTCCTGTAAACGGTTAGAGAGCACCTTTTGACTGGAAAGCACCGTCTCGTTGCCCATTTCCTGAAAGAGGAGTTTAACCGCAAAATCCGGCACTGGCAGCCATGATGGCCGGGAAAGAGCGCGTCCAACAGTTTCGGAAAACTCTTTCATTCGTACCGGATTCGGAGAAACCAGGTTGTAGACATCAGCAGTCTTTTTGTTGTCGATGAAAAACTGAACAGCATTGATAACATCCATGATGTGAATCCAGGAAAGCCATTGCTTACCAGAACCGACAGGACCACCGACAAACATTTTGAATGGCAGGAGCATCTTCTTTAAAGCGCCGTCTTCCTTGCCTAAAACAACCCCGATGCGCATAAATACCACGCGTACGCCTTTAATTGATTTTGCCGGGGAAACGCTCTCTTCCCAGGCCTTTACAACATCGGCCAGAAAGCCTTCGCCATAACTGCTTTCTTCGGAGAGAATTTCGTCATCGCGAGACCCGTAAATGCCTGTGGCGGAAGCCTGAAGTAACAATTTCGGTTTCTTCTTTGCCGCCTGGATCGCTGCTGTAATTGCTTGCCCGGCATTGACCCTGCTGTCCATAATGATCCGTTTGTATTCATCGGACCAGCGGCGCTCTGCGACATTCGCTCCAGCAAGATTAATGACGGCCAAGGCGCCATCGATTTTATCCTGCCAGCCATCGCTGGATTTACCATCCCACTGAAGACACTCTGCAGTGTCTCCCAGTTGCGCTTGTCCGCGTGCGGCATTACGCGTTAACGCATATACTTGTATACCTTGATCGCTAAAATGCTTGCAAAGTCTGCTGCCAATAAAACCGGTGCCTCCGGTAATGACGATATGCATAATTTCTCCGGCTTACTTGAACAATAATTTGAAATATGTCTGCGGATAAAGCAGTTCTCTTTTACTAACTTGTCCGGCGATCATCTTAGACATCCAATCTGATACTTCCTGGCGTTTGTTTGCGCGATGAATGACAAGTTCAACCAATGGTTTAAATCGGGCAACTCGTTGTAGTTTGTAGGCGAGGTTTAGTTCTCCACCGAGGCTCTTCCAAACTCTTTTTTCATAACGTTTCAGCGCCTTTTCCCCGAAATTGTTCTCTGCTTTGAGTTCTGCACAGGTTTCCGCGGCAATCTTTGCTGAGCACATGGCATTGCCAATGCCTTCACCGGTAAATGGGTCAATTAAGCTGGCAGCATCGCCGACAAGCATACAGCCAGCGCCATGAATTTTTCGTTTCTTGCTCCCGGCCGGCAGATTCCAGCCAACAATATCGCCTAGCTGTTCGGCATCCTGAAATCGCTCTTTAAAAAAGGGCGACTCGACAGCCTCTAGATGTGCCTGACGCAGATTGATCTTTCTTTGCTTTAATTCGCTTTTCACCATCCCAAGTCCAACATTAGCCATGCCGTTTTCCAGAGGGAAAATCCAAAAATAACCGGGGTGAACAACATTGACATAATGCAATTCAATAGCGTGGCCAAGCCCTTTAATTCCTTTGTAATAAGCACGGGTCGCCACAAGAACGTGGTCCAGGTCGTTGTCAAATAACTCCATTTTGCGGGCGACAATGGAGTTGGCCCCATCAGCACCAACAATTACTGAAGCGTTGAATTCAACGGTCTCTCCATCTTTGTTACGGCCACGAATACCACAGGCCTGTCCATTTTTTCTGATGACTTCCTTAACGGTAAACCCTTCATGGGTTTCTACCTTCTTTTTTGCGGCCTGAAAGAGAATGTCATCAAAAACCATTCGGCGGCAAACATAGCCTTCGGTAATACCATGCATTGCGGAAGGTATCAGCTTAATATCGACGACTTTTTGTTTCGGGGAAGAAAACAGAATACTATCTACATAAACCTGGGGGGAGGCGTCTATATCTTTTATCAGATCTAGCTCCTGGAGATAAAAAACGCTTTTCCCGGAGATGGCATCCCCGCAAATTTTATCCCGGGGAAATCCCTTTTTGTCCAGCATTAAGACTTTCAGACCTAATCGTTCGGCGTAAAGCGCGGTAGTTGCACCACCGGGACCTCCACCGACAATAATCATATCGTAATGAGTGCTCATTAATGTCATCTCCTGAAAAATTCACTAAAAGAACCTGCTGATAATCCGATGCGGTAAGCAGCATTTTACAGTGTTGTCAGCCGGCAGAATATAATGGAAAAATGCAGTAGATTGCAAGAAAGGAGAATATTTGGGCAGCTGCCCTGTTGCTAATTTTTCCGGTTGATTTAAAGTTGGGAAAAATTTATTCTGTATAAGTGGAAAGGATGTTTACTTAAGGCGGATATGACAGATCAATTACAACAATATGCCATCATTGATGTAGAGACGACCGGTCTCAGCCCGAAAGAGGATCGGGTGATCGAAATCTCCGTGCTAAAGTATGATGGTCGGGAAATTGTTGACCGGTTTACCACTCTCGTAAATCCGGAAATCCGCCTCTCTCCGGGCATTGTGCGCTTAACCGGCATCGATAATTCCCTCCTGAAAGATGCACCAAAATTTTACGAAATTGCCCGAAAAATTGTAACCATGACGGATGGTGCCATTATTATTGGGCACAATGTCCGCTTCGACTACGCTTTTTTACGTCACGAATTTTCCCGTCTCGGTTATCGCTATGTACGGAAACATCTCTGCACTATGCGCCTCAGCCGAAAAATAATGCCGGGATTGCCATCTTACCGGCTATCTATCCTGGCGAAACGACTGGGGTTGGCCTTGCCCGGACATCGTGCAGAAAAAGACGCGGAAACGACCCTGGCATTATTAAAATCACTGGAAGACATTTCCATCGATGAGGAAGATGATTTTGCCGGGATGCTCCAGACAGAATTAAAAACATCAGTGTTGCCGGCAGGTATTTCCCGGGAAAAAATCCAGACCTTGCCGGAAGAAACCGGCATCTATTTTTTCTATGACATCCAGGGCCAATTACTGTATGTGGGAAAGAGCCTCTCCGTTCGCAAGCGAGTGCTCGGTCATTTCTCCAATGATATGTCCACCAGTAAATCGCAAAAGATGAAAGCGCTGGTGCGGGATATTGATTTCATCATCACCGGCAGTGAGTTGGTCGCTTTGCTACTGGAATCGGATTTTATTAAGAGTGAACAGCCGCCATTTAACCGCAGTCAGAGAAACGTAAAATATCGCTATGGACTGGTTGCCTCAATCGACAAAAAAGGCTATCATCGTCTCTCGCTGGATCATTACGGAAAAGCAGATGATCCCCTGATGGCTTTTTCCAATCGGGCAAAAGCGGAAAACTATGTTTTGAGTCTTGTGAAAAAATATGAACTTTGTCAGAAAATGGCCGGAATTGATAAAAGCAAGGAAGCCTGCTTCCAATATCATTTAAAGGCGTGCCATGGGGCATGTGTTGGTGCAGAGTCGCCAGATGCTTATAATGCGCGGGTGAAGGACGCATTGCAGAGATTTAACTACCCCTCCCCTACTTTCGCAATTATTGGTGAAGGACGCAGCAAACGGGAAAACTCTGTGGTTTTAGTGGAAAATGGCATCTACCAGGGATTTGGTTTTGTTGGAAAAAGAAAGTTGAAAAGAGAACTGGATTTTATTCGTCCATTAGTTAAAACCCGCCCTGACAATCAAGATATCAGGAAAATCATCAACAGTTATCTGAACCGAAAAACGTTTCGTGATGAATTGATTGATTTTGATGCCGGGTAATAATTTGCCGAGATTTTTTAGTTCTTAATACTTTAGATAAAGATCGAAACTGCCTTCCCAGACGCCTTTATCATTCCTGGTTAATTTTGTTATTCCCCAGAAATCTCCCTTTCTGGCCGCCCGGCTGCGCTGCCGCTCGGTGACTCTCGGATCATCTTCAAAAACCAGTTCGAAGTCCTGCTCATTACCATCCGGTGTCGTTACGACATAATGAACATGGGCTGGAATACGATTGTTGGGATAGGGCGCCGGGCGAATGGTGTGATACTGATAAACGCCCTGCTTATTTGTCGTCATATCCCCCTTCAGCCGATGATCCCGTTCATTTTCGCCATTCGGCGAATAATAGCCGGTGTTGTCGGTATGATATACGTGAACAGTCACGCCGGGATAAACTTCGCCGGCCTTGTTGTATACAATCCCTTGAATAAGCATTTTGTCGCCCGGTTCCTCTTCTTCGGTAATTTGAATCTGCCAGTTCTCAGTGGCGACACCCCAATTGCAGCCGAAAAGGATGGTGACTGCTAAAATAGTAGTAGCGATTTTTCTTGAGCTTTTGATTCTTAGGAAAGGCTGCATGGGTCCTCCGGGATTTGTTTAAGAGGATTATACTCCTGGAAAGGCTTCTGAGTTGCAGATAAAGGTGCGCATTGCAAACTTGTTGGTCGCAAGCATGCAATGCGCATAGTTCTTTATTAGCTGGGTTTGGTCATGGACATCGGATCCAACGCGGCATTCAACTCTTCCGCAGAAAGGCCGGAGGTTTCCAGGGCGACTTCCCGTACTGTCCGTCCGGTTTTATAAGCTTCTTTCGCGATTGCTGCAGAGGCATCATAACCGATGAGCGGTACCAGGGATGTGCACATCGCCAGACTTTTCTCGATCATTTCGGCGTTACGAGCTTCGTCAGCTTTCAGGCCGTCTACACATTTTTCTTTGAAGACGTTTACTGAATTGGCCATAATCGTGATCGATTCCAACATGTTATGGGCCATCATCGGCATCATCACATTCAATTCGAAATTGCCAGACATGCCGCCAATGGTAATTGCTGCATCATTACCGATGACCTGTGCAGCGACCATGCATAGTGCTTCTGCAATCACCGGGTTTACTTTGCCCGGCATAATTGAGGAGCCCGGCTGTACTTCCGGCAGGAGGATTTCTCCAATACCACAGCGGGGACCGGAGCCGAGCCAGCGAATATCGTTGCCAATCTTCATCAAACTGACAGCAATCGTTTTCAGCGCGCCGCTGGTTTCCACATAGGCATCTTTTGCACCTTGTGCTTCGAAATGGTTTTCCGCTTCCCGGAATTCAATGCCGGTCATTTTACTGATCTCTTTACAAACGCCGGCGGAAAAATCGGGATGCGTATTAATGCCGGTACCAACTGCTGTGCCGCCAATGGCTAATTCGGTCATGTGGCCAGCCGCTAATTCCAGGCGTTTAATACCATGCTTGATCATGCTCGCATATCCGCTGAATTCCTGACCCAAACGAATCGGAGTTGCATCCTGCAGGTGGGTGCGGCCAATTTTGATGATTTTGTCGAAATCGCGCGCTTTTTCTTCTAGTACGGACTGCAAACTTTCCAGGGCTGGTACCAGATCGCGGACGATTGCTTCCTGTGCGGAAACATGCATCGCTGTGGGAATGGTGTCGTTGCTGGACTGACCTTTGTTGACGTGATCATTCGGATGGATCGGATGGCGATCGCCAATTTTACCACCGAGGATTTCATTGGCCCGATTAGCGATCACTTCATTGGTATTCATATTGGTAGAAGTACCGGAACCGGTCTGAAAGATATCCAGAACGAAATGCTCATCGAGCTTTCCGGCGATCACTTCTTCCGCGGCGGCAACAATCGCATCCGCCAGTTTTTTGTCCAATCTGCCAAGAGAGTGATTCGTGCGGGCAGCTGCCAGTTTGATCATCCCCATTGCGCTGATAAAACGGCGCGGAAAACGGAGATTGCTGATCGGAAAGTTTTCTACCGCTCTTTGTGTTTGTGCGCCCCAGTATGCATCCTCGCGTACATTCATCTCCCCCATCGAATCTTTTTCAATTCTATAACCCTTTTTTGCTGACATTCTGAAATCCTCCGGTCTGCTATATGTCTTAGTTGTAATTAATTTGCTTTCAGTATGCTGCGAATACTAACCACTTTGAAGAGGAGAAATTAGGATGAATTATGTTTGATTAAAAGATGATTATGATTTTTTGCAGGAGTTCAGCGTGAGGTAAGGTGAATTCAGTAACGAGGTCGCTTCTCACGGGAATCCGGGATAGCGATGACAATTTATTCGTTGTTATTTCTTTATTGCTCTTCGCTCGGAGTTAGTGCGGATATACGCGATTGAGTGGCAATCATTTCGTCTTCCTGGCCGGTTTGGCGATAAAATGCCTGCAGCGTTTTTAGTACCGGAATCAAACCGGGATGCTCGTTGCCGAGCAGGTTTTCCATGATTTGCAATGACCGCCGGTAGGCGTTTCCTGCTTCGGTGTTTCTCTGTAAAGACTGGTAAGCTTTACCGAGATCATCCAGCGCCGCAGCCGTGTTGATATGGCTCTCTCCATAAGCCTCCCGATTAATGTCATACACCCGTTGATAGTGCCCTTCCGCAACGACATATTTTTGCTGCAAGTAATTCAAATCTCCGAGATGCTTTTCTGATACAGCAAACTCCGGATGATTTACCGGATAGGCTTTTTTCTGAATTTCTACAGCGCGATTAATTGAGTATTCCGCGTCAAAAAATTTCATCTGTTTCAGGTAGATCGAAGCCATATTGTTCAGGGAAACAGCTATGCCGGGGTGCTCCTCTCCGTAATTGACTTTTCGAATATCGATGGTGCGCTGTAGCAGGTTAATTGCCTCGTCATACCGTTGTTGATCGTTGTAGAGGGAAGCCAGATTGTTGATTACCGAGGCTACATTGGGATTGTTCGCCCCCAGTGATTCCTCCCAGGCTTTCAGGGCTGCTTTAAATAGTGTTTCCGCAACGCTGTATTGCCCCTGGGATTGATATGCCAGGGCAAGGTTATTCCGGGCAATCGCCACGTTCGGATGACTGTCACCAAGATTGGTTCGCCAATTTTCCAGCGCTTTGTTGTATAGCGGTGCCGCTTTTTCCGGTAAACTCATTTCCCGGTATAATTCCGCGAAATTATTATAAGATGTCGCGAGGTTCGGGTGATCCTTACCTAATGATGCCTCTTCCAGTGCGATCGCCCGTGTGTAGGCATCCTCAGCCCCCTGGTAGTTGCCCTGGATGTGGTAAAGCTCCGCGTAGTTCAATAATACTTCCGATAAATTCAGCGGACCTTCTTCTGCATGAGCTTCCTGGATTTTCAGGGCAATTTTGTACAATGAGTCGGCTTTGGTGTACTTGTTCTGCGCAGCGTATAGCTTTCCGAGATTGTTCAGGGTGATAGCGTAAATAGGATGCTGATTTCCGTACGCTCTTTCCCGAATCTTTATCGCTGTTTGATAATATGGAATTGCTGTGTCCAATTGTTGCTGGGAATAGTAAAGCACGGCGAGGTCGTTAAAGCTGGTTGCCGTTTTCGGGTGTTCGGGACCAAACACTTTCTGAGCAATCTCTACTGCCTGATGTGCCGATTGAATCGCCGCATCGAGCTTGCCCTGAAAATAATTTTCATTGGCCTGGGCAGTATAATATTCCCAGTCCTTTTTCAATTGATCAAGTGTTGCGACGGCGGCTGCGTCCTGCTGGTCGGTCTTTTTTAGAATACAAAATGCGGAATTTACCGGAATAATGCCGCTAAACTGACCGATAGTTAAAGTCGATACTACTTTGCGAAACTCCGGCATCATGTCCTCGGGCGTAAAAAAGCCCAGGTCGCCGCGTTTATTGCTGCCTGGCCCAACAGAATGCTTTTCTGCAAGTGATTCAAAACTCCCGCCAGCCTGTAGTTCTTCTAAAACCGCGCGGGCATCCGCTTCACTATGCAGAAAGATTGCGCTTATTCGAATCAGGTTCGATTGTGCGTTTACGGTGAAAAAGAATAATGTGATAAGAAAAAATACTTGTCGCAATTTCCCACTTTCCATTACAAAAGTTTCTTTTATGCCGGCACGGAAACGGTTTCCGGATTTTCACTGTTGAGGAATACCGCGGCCCGGGCTTCCGACCAATAATGCCCGGAATTGCCAAAGGTGATAAAACCGACATGTCCACCGGACGCTGGTACTTCTAAGAAAAAATTACCATTTTGTTCCGCTTCTGATACCGGAAAACATTCTTTGGAGAGAAAAGGGTCATTTTTGGCGTTTATCAATAGGGTGGGCACGGTGATGCTGGTGAGGAACTGTTTGCTGCTGCTTTGCGCCCAGTAATCCTGCGCATCCCGAAAACCATGTAATGGCGCGGTGTAACGATCGTCAAATCCCTGAAAATCTTTGATCTTATTGTAATCAGTAAGATCGATTTCGCCGGGGAATAACATTTGTTTGATTTCCAACTTTTCCCGCAGATAACGTAGAAAGCGAATCATATACATCCTGTTAGCCGGTTTGGCCAATTCTACGCCGGAGGAAGCCAAATCTATCGGCACCGAGAAAGCAACTGCCCGTTTGATTTGCGGATAAACATTCGCGCCACGTTCCCCGAGATATTTCAAGGTCATATTTCCGCCGAGACTGAATCCGATTAACGCGATCTCGCTGTAAGAGTGGTTCTCAAGAACATGAGAAATTACTGTATGCAGGTCATGAGTGGCGCCGCTGTGATACGAGTAGAGTTGCTGATTCGGCTCTCCGCTGCATCCCCGAAAATTCCAGGCGAGCACATCCCAACCGCCTGCCGTCAGGGTTCGCGCCATTCCCTTCATGTAATCTCTTTGGGTATTGCCCTCCAGACCGTGAGAGAGAATCGCAACTTTGCGCTCCCCTACCCTCAGCCAATCCAGGTCGAGAAAATCATCATCCGGGGTTAGAATTCTTTCCCGTTCATAGGGAACATCCGGCGTACGGCGAAACAAAGAAGTGTAAATCGTTTGAAAATGACCATTGAAAAGCAACGCAGGAGGGCGATAGGTAGACTCAATAACTGGCATAGAAAACCTTGTCAATACGATTAGGAATAAACAAAAAGTGGCAGTTGCATTTGCAACGGCAGTATACTTCAATTCCTGCCACTGCTACTGCAACTGCCACTAAGGCTTGTTGACTATAAAATCAAATTAAACGATTTGGGCTGCTAGCCTTCCGGCTCCATGTCGAAACGTTCGTAGTTTTTGCTAATGAAGTCGTTCCACTCTTCCGGCACTTCATCCTCAGCGAAAATAGCTTCGACCGGGCACTCCGGCTCGCAGGCGCCGCAATCGATACATTCTTCGGGATGAATGTAGAGCATCTCTTTCGTCGTTCTCATTTTTTCTTTGTCTTCGTCGTTCAATTCGAGTCCTTCAGCTGGGTAGATACAGTCTACCGGGCAAACATCCACACAGGCAGTATCGCATACGCCAACACAGGGTTCAGTAATAATGTAGGTCATAATGTGCTCCTCAGATTGATTAGTGGCTAATATATAGCGGTTTGACGAATTTATCAAACCAAATTCCGCAATTAGATGTCCAATAGCATTCTTGCCGGATCTTCAAGTAATTGTTTTACCCGATAGAGAAAACTGACAGACTCACGCCCATCAATAATCCGATGGTCATAAGACAGCGCCAAATACATGATCGGCCGAACCGCCACCTCTCCATTGACAACAACCGGGCGATCAACAATGTTGTGCATTCCCAGAATCGCCGACTGTGGGGCATTGATGATTGGGGTGGACATCATCGAACCAAAGACGCCTCCGTTAGTAATCGTGAAGGTCCCACCGGTCATTTCTTCTATGGTTAATTTACCATCGCGGGCTTTTTTCGCCAATACAATTATCTCTTTCTCTATCTCGGCCAGAGACATTTTGTCGGCATTTCTAATAACCGGCACCACCAAACCGCGTGGCGTGGAAACTGCGATTGAGACATCACAATAGTCGTTATAAACAATATAGTCGCCATCAATCATCGCGTTAACTGCCGGCCATTCCTTTGTTGCCATGCAGACGGCCTTAGTAAAGAAGGACATGAAACCTAATCCCACTTCATGCTTTTCTTTAAACATCTCCTTGTATTGTCCGCGCAGCTTTTTAATGGCAGACATATCCGCCTCGTTAAAAGTGGTGAGCATGGCCGTTTCATTCTTAACGGTTACCAGGCGTTTCGCAATGGTCCTTCTCAGGGATGAAAGACGTTCCCGCCGGGTTTCCCGTTCGCCCGATGAATCCTCAGCAGCAGGAGTTTCCGGTGCTTTTGTGCCAACACCGCCATTGCCTGCAGATTTGTAGGCGTGAATGATTGCAGAAAGTGCATCATCTTTTGTGATACGTCCACCGGGACCGCTGCCAGTGACATCTGCCGGTGATAAACCTGCCTCCTGAAGAATCTTCTCGGCGACAGGAGAAATTTTAAATGTGCGTTCCGGATTACTGGTCGGTGCTGCCGCCGCCGCAGGTGCCGGACTTGTTGCAGCGGGCGCTTCTGCTGCCGGTGTTGCAGCGGGCGCAGTTGCTGTGCCGTCACCACTAATTTCTGCAATCACAGCATTGATTTCGACAGTGGCGCCTTCGCCGACTTTGTGCCGGAGCACACCAGCTTGTTCAGCCGGAATCTCGAAGGATGCCTTATCTGATTCGATTTCACAAACCAAATCATCTGCTGAAACGGTCTCTCCATCCTTTTTGAGCCATTGGGCCAGGACGACTTCTGTAATCGATTCGCCAACAGTGGGGATCCGTATTGCATGGGTGCTGCCGCCACTGCTGCCGGTAGCCGGCGCAGGTTGTGTCGCTGCGGGAGGCGTTGCTGCTTCAGCGGTTGTTTCTGGCGTTGCGGATTTGCCATTTGTTCCGCCTGCTTCGATGCGGGCAATGTTGCCGCCAACCTGGGCAATCTCACCTTCCGGTACCAAAATTTTCAAAATACCGGCTTGTTCGGCAGGAATTTCGAAGGAGGCTTTATCCGATTCAATCTCACAGATTAAATCATCCGGATTGACAAAATCCCCATCTTTCTTGAGCCACTGAGCGATAGTCACTTCTGTAATCGATTCGCCAACTGCCGGTACTTTTATTTCAAAACTCATGCTTATTCCTTCGGTTATCAATCGTCTGGATTATTGAGGTGCATCAACCACTTTCTGATGCGTCAGGGCTTTACCAAATGCGTGGTCTACAATCGCTTGCTGTTCCCGCACATGATGACTGTGAATACCGGTTGCCGGACTGGGACTTTCCTGTCTGGCGATCAGGCGCGTCCGGACCAGTTTAAATTTACGGCGGAGAAATCCCCAGGGGCCCATGTTCTCCGGCTCTTCCTGAACCCAAAAATATTCATCGGCATTCTTGTAACGGGCAATGATTCCTTTTAGCTGATTCTCCGGAAATGGATACAGTTGCTCCAGGCGGATAATGGCAACATCCTTGCGTTTATCATTTTCTTGTTGCTCTAATAAATCATAGTAGATTTTCCCACTACAGAACAAGACCCGCTTCACTTTTTTCACATCAACGTAGCTATCATCGATGACTTCCTGAAAGGCTTTTTTGCCAATAAAGTCTGAGCGTTTACTAACGCATTTGCTGTGGCGTAACAGGCTCTTTGGGGTGAAAAGCACTAGGGGTAGTCGAAATGGATAAGCGATTTGCCGGCGGAGAATATGAAAAAGATTTGCCGGCGTGGTGCAGTTTGCGACAATCATGTTGTTCTGGGCGCATAGGCTCAAATAACGCTCGATACGGGCTGAGGAGTGCTCCGGCCCCTGTCCTTCGTAGCCATGCGGTAAATACATCACCAGGCCATTGTAGCGCTTCCACTTTGCCTGGGAACAGGAAATGAACTGATCAAAAATGATCTGACAGCCATTGGCAAAATCGCCGAACTGCGCTTCCCAAATCGTTAATGCATCCGGATAAGATGTTGCGTATCCATATTCGAATCCCAGAACGCCATACTCGGAGAGCAGTGAATTATAGATTTGGAATTGTCCTTGATCAGGATGAATATTCTTCAGGGGAATGTATTCATCTTCCTTTTCTTCCCCGATAACAATCGCATGGCGATGTGAAAAGGTGCCTCTTTCAACATCCTGTCCGGAAATCCGAATGGGAATGCTTTCGTTGAGCATTGATCCATAGGCAAGAGCTTCTCCCATTGCCCAATCGAAATTCTCGCCGGAGTCAAACCGTTTTTCACGATCCTCGTATATTCGGCGAATTTTACGAAAGGCGTTAATCTCTTTGGGAATCTTGAAAACTTTCTCTGCAATCGCATCAAGTGTTTTCGCTGGAATACCACTTGGCGGAGACTTCTCAAAGTCCTCAGCCTTCGGTTTGCGATATTTTTTCCAATCGACCTTAAAGGCGGAGATATCCTTGGCCTTTTTCATGTTGCGCGCTTCTTCCAGGCGGAATTGGAGTAAATCCTGGAACTCTTTTTCCATTTCGCGAGCCAGCCCTTGCTCCACTTCACTTTTCTGGAGCAGCTTCCGTTCGTAAATCTGCCGCGGGTCGGGATGTTTGGAGATCGCCTTATAAAGTTTCGGCTGGGTAAAGCGCGGTTCATCAGATTCATTATGGCCGTATTTGCGATATCCGAGAACATCGATAAACACATCCGTATGGAACGTTTGCCGATATTCCATCGCCATAATAATTGCCTGAACAACCGCTTCGACATCGTCTCCGTTTACGTGAAACACTGGTGACAGGGTCACTTTGGCAACGTCGGTACAGTAAGTGCTGGAGCGGCCATCGAGGTAGTTGGTTGTAAAACCAATCTGATTGTTGATGACAAGATGTATAGTGCCCCCGGTTTTATAACCATCCAGCAGAGACATCTGAATCACTTCATAAACGATCCCCTGGCCGGAAATCGCTGCATCGCCGTGAATAAGAATCGGGGCAATTTTTTTCGGATCGCCATTATAGCGTTTGTCCATTTTAGCGCGAACCATGCCTTCTACCACCGGATTCACAGCTTCCAGATGCGAAGGGTTTGCTGCGAGACTCAGGTGAACCTGTTTGCCGCGCATCGTTTGAACATTGCTGGAAAATCCGAGGTGATACTTTACATCTCCCTCAAATACCGCATCTTCATAATCCGCGCCCTCGAACTCAGCAAGGACATCCTGGTAGGATTTGCCAAGAATATTCGTTAATACATTCAGGCGTCCGCGATGGGCCATGCCGATCACGAATTCTTCCACGCCTAATGCAGCCCCTTTTTGGATGATGGCATCCAGGGCGGGAATGATTGTTTCCCCACCGGAAAGCGCGAATCGTTTTTGACCGACATATTTGGTATGCAAAAAGTTTTCGAATACAACAGCTTGGTTGAGTTTTTTGAGGATATGGCGTTTTTCTTCGATGCTAAAATTCGGAATATTACGAGAGCTTTCCATTCGATTCCGCAGCCACTTTACTCTTTCCGGCACCCGAATAAACATATATTCCGCACCAATCGAGCTGCAATAAGTGGTCTCGAGGTGATTGATGATTTCACTGAGTTTCGCAGGGCCAATGCCGATTTCAGAACCGGCCTCGAAGGTAGTATCCAGGTCTTCATCACTAAGGCTGAATTGACTTAATTCTAAGCCCGGTTTGTATTTACGCCGCTCTCTCACTGGATTGGTGTTGGTGAATAGATGTCCCCGGGTGCGGTAGGCATTGATCAGGTTCAACACATTTACTTCTTTACGCCGTTCCGGGGATAATCCCTGCAGCGCGGGTTTGCCATTCCCCTGCGATTGCGCAAATTCGAACCCTTCAAAAAATTTCCGCCAGCCGGCATCTACCGACTCCGGATCTTTTTGATAATCTTTGTATAGGGAATCTATATAATCTGGATGGGCATTATTGAGATACGATAATTTGTCCATGTCATCCTTACATCTTTGTTTTCTACCCTGATTGAGGCAGCCGCTTCCACTCGAAGAACCATCGATTTCTGCCGCCATTTCTTACCGATGACCGTAAGAATAGGGCTAAAAAATACTATGAATGTTGTTCAATGTCAATTAGGAAAGAGAAATAATAACAGTAGCGATAAAAACATTTAAAAATATAGCGTTGGCAAGCCTGGAATTCTGAGGAATTAGGGCTTTCGGGATGTCTTCAGTGCCTTCTTGGCGGGATCATAACCGGGATTGATTGCCAGTGCGGATTGATATTCCTGAACTGCCTTGTCCGGGCTTCCCAGGTAGTCATAAATCTTTCCGAGATAGTAGTGGGCAGAAACCAATGTCGGATCGCAGGTGTTTGGTTGATTGCGCAGGTAGATTGTCAGGCAGGTTTCGGCGACATCCAGGTGGTTGCCCCAGGCGAAAGCAGTATACCCCAACTGATAATAAGCACTCATATGATTTGGATCATTCCGGATAATCATTTCGAAAGCCAGGAAAGCATCTTCATACTGCTTGTTTGCCAGTAAAAAAAGACCCTTGTTATAATAAATTTCAGAATAATGCTCTGGCGCGGCTTGCACCGCCTGCCGATAGACTGACAATGCTTTCTCATCGTCATTCATCTGCTGATACAAACCTGCGAGAAGAAGATAGAATTGAAAATCTTTCGGATACGCTTTCAGGGCGTCAAGATAATTCTCTTCTGCCCGGGCGAATTTTTTATCAAGAGTGTATACCGTGCCATAGGCTTTGAAACCTTCCCAGGGGTTTTCTGTTGCCAATAATTGCGCTTCAGACAGGGCCTTGTCTTTTCCCCCGCCCAGCAATCCCGGCACATGCATATAATACTGTATAAGGTCGTGGCGGATATATACGTTGCCCGGGTCGACTTCCAGCCCGGCCTGATAATATGATTTCGCTTTTTTCGCATGGAAGGGGCGTTTGAAGATGCTGGCATTTAATCCCTTTTTGATATAGCTGCGGGCCAGCCAAAGATAGTTGTCAGCATTGGTTGAATCCAATGAAGCGGCTTTCTTCAGCCAGGTAATAGCAGAGTCATACTCGCAAAAATGATAGGAAATTCGCCCAAGATAATGGGAGGCGCTGGCCTGATACAACGGCAATCCGGCTAAATTGGAAAAAACAACTTCTGCTTCGGCATAGTGTTTATTCTGAAAGAGCATTACTCCTTTTTCGTATTCAGGCGTTGCCGGATATGCCATTGCCAACTTCCCTGCCAGCAGGAAGATTAAAATTATGAGCGATGATTTTAGGCGAGTTTTCATAATCTTATCAAACGTTTTGGTTTGAATGTGACTGTTAATAGCGTAAAAAATCGTGGACTGTTTCATTGGCACCGGAAAAGATTTTATCGTGCCTTGAAAAAATATAGGATAAAAAGCCGAAAGTCGGTTGAGGGATTTTAAATGTTAGAGGCCTGTGATAGTTTTGAGAAGATTAGGCTGCTGAGGATTTTCGCCAGGGAAAGGAGTTTGTCGCTTTAAACCGATTAAAAACAACTGTCAACAGGGGATAAATGTCGAAGAAGGTATATCCCCTGTTGACAGTTTAAAATAACATAATCTATTTTAACAGAATCATCTTTTTACGCAATCGTTCGCTTCTGCCGCTTAATTCGTAAACGTAAATACCGCTGGCAATATTCGCCGCTGCTTGCCAGGAAACCCGATGATGCCCCGCAGGCAAAGTTTCATTTAGCAGGGTTTTTACCTTGCGCCCGAGAATGTCGTAAATGGTTAAGGTTACCTTTTGCCGCTCCGGCAGTTCAAAGCGAAATTCGGTGCGCGGATTGAACGGATTTGGGTAGTTCTGGGCGAGTGCAAATCTTTCAGGCAAGCGATTTCCAGCTTCCGTGTCGATGTTGGTAGTGAATACATCATTAATTGCACCGGGAGTGCCAAAGCCATTAGATGCTGCCCAGCTTCCCGGCAAGGCATTATCGAGACCCGGATTTAATAAAGACAGGGTAGGACCGTCGCCATCCGGTGTTGTTGGCCAGGGGGCGACGTCGTCGTAAATAACAAAGTCGATAAGCACTCCCTGGGGGTTTAAGACGCGAAGCAATTCCCCTCCCCCACTGAAACCATAGCCGATATTTCCGATCATATTATCTACGGCAGGAAAAACGGTTTTAAACTGGGTTGTATCACGGCATAAAACAATATATTCACCAGCGGCCAGGGTTGTGCCATTGGGGATGGAAAAAATATGAATATCCTCTTCATCTCTAAACTGCCATCCGGAGAGGTCTATTGTGTTGTCTGAGTTGTTGTAGAGCTCGACCCAATCTTCCGGGTTTACTGCGACCAATGAATTATAATTGATCTCATTAATAACAATCTCGCTACTAATAGTATTTCCTGGCTGAAAGACCGCAGTTAGATTGGATTGACTACTGTTCGGCGTAAAAGTGATCGACTGTGTCGTCGCACTCATATCGCCTTCCCAGCGAACAAATTCGTAACCATCTGCGGGAATCGCGGTCAGCGTCAGCGGCACATTTTGAAAGTAAGTGCCGGACCAGGGATAAACGTCCGGTTGAATAGAGCTTACCTGAATACTGCCGGCATTGTTCTCGGACAGTTCCAGGATAAGGGTCGTAGTACCAGGCAGGTTGAAGTAACTGTTGATATGGTTGATCATATTAATAGGACGCTGATTAACAAATGTTTTTAGCGAATTAACCCTGCCGGACCAACCAGTGTAATTCCCGCCCCAATGATCGAAGTGGCGCTGCATTTCCGGAAACAGGGTGCTTTGCATCTCATTAATCTTCAGCAGTGCATTTGCCGGGCGGAAAGCAGTGTTCATAATATCGCCAAAGCGATTGATAAACTGGAATTTAAACTGGGCGTTTTGCAACAATCTCCGCAGCATAAAAGTTGACCAGGGTGGGTTTGGCCAACCGGGGCCGTCATCTGCAGTTGCAAATGCCAGGGTATTATTTTGTGCATTACTACCATTAAAGAGACCAAGGCCAAAATCGGTGTCAAACAACAGCCAGCGCCAAATGCCGGTGGATGTTTGCGGTCTCCAGTATTTGATGTTGTTGCCGGGCCAGTCGGTGTTGTCTACATAAATTTGCAATGCTTGATAGGTGATAAAGTTGTCAACATCCATCTGGGTTTGGATGTAATCGTAGTTCTGCGGATTGGCCGGAGAGTTACCGGTCATAAAGCCTTGCAATGCCAGGTAGTGCTGATTGCTGCCCTCGATGATGGATGCGTCCAATTCCAGCATATCGACATTGTCCGGATCGACACCAAAATGGGTTGATAGATATTCCTCATTCAGTTTTTCGCGAATATTATGTAATCCCCAATATTCACCATTCAGGAAGAGAATTGCCGGGCGATAATTCTGACCATCAAGGTTGCTCATTTCGAATGCGCGTTGTTGGACCAGGGCGTCCCGGAACATGGTATTATTCCAGTCATTTCCGGAATTACGCAGGACAAAAGAATGAAAAGTGTCAACATCATATCCGGGGAACAGCGGATAATCAATTTTGGATGTGCCATATTCACCGCGGAAAAAGACGGAGAGCGATTTTTGCGGATTTCCCCGGGACCATCCGCCGAAAATCTTAATGCCGGCATCGACGCTAAATCCGAGAGTGCCATCCGGCTCAAACAGTTCAATATGAACCGGCCGCTCCCAATCCTCCCAAAAGTTTGCACCAAAGAAAGGAAAATTGGGATCATAGTTATTGCCAAAGGCATAAATGCCGATGCCTTCATCCCAAAGATTTGCCGGGGCGGTTGAAATTGAAATGACCGGCAATGTTATGGATTCATTCATAAAATATGTGTGGCTCACTGCGCGATCGGTTAGCATGCCCGAAGAGAATCCTCTTGCCCGAATAACGGTTGTGCTAGCGATGACAATGGGATTCTGATAGATCGGAGAAGCAGCATGTGGCTCCGTGCCATCTGTTGTATAGCGAATAATTGTGCCGGTCGGTGCGTTGAGCGTCAAGGAGATGCTGCTGGTATAAAACCCGCCATTATGTGAAAAAGTCGGTTTAGTTGCAAATCCGCTAAATCCTGTTGTGGTATTCGCTTCGCCGGGCGTCGCATGCGGGAAGTAGGCCCAATTGGAACTACCGTCCGGCTGCCGGCCAAAGGAAACATCTGTTAAAATTTCGCCGGGTTCTACCTGATCTATGATTTGTCCGCTTGCATCAGCGAGTACAACCGGTTCGCCGGCGGAACTAAGCTTGAAATTCGTATGCAGATTGGGTAGTGAAAATGTCAATAATGGGTTAATGCCCCGCGGGTTTGCCGGCGTCTGTGATAATCCGAGTGTCAGGAAAGGAATTAAAGACATGTCCGAGGATGTGACAACATTGTTGTGGACCTGTATGGCTAATACATTTTCGCCGGTTTGCAGCAGGGACTGAACATCATTCAGATTATACGCCAGCGGTTGACCTCCCTGATACATTTCCGCTTCCCGCCAGGTATCCGCGCCCTGCGTATGTGGCACCGGGGTGCCGGGAATACCAAGATTATCACGGGCAATTTCAACACCATTGAGATAAGCAACGAATCCATCATCGAAGTCTACATGAAAGTATGCTGCAGTAACATCGTTAATATCGTCAATCTGAAAAGATTTACGAACAAACAAGGCGAGCGTTTGCGGCACTATGGTCGCATCATCATCATCGCTATAGCCAAAGCCACTGGGGCCTTGTGGCCAGGAGACCGGATTAAAGCTAACATCTTTCCAATTTGCCGGGGCGGCGGTTGTGGCGACATAATAATGCCAATCGTCGCCCTGATCGATGACAGTTTCCCAGTGCGCAGCGCCAAAAGTGCGATCTTTCCCGGAAGCAAAAACTGTCAAGAATTCACCTGCGCCCATAATAAGCTCGGGGATCGCCCATTTATCCGGAGATTCCGGATTGTCACTCAGGGTAAATCCAGCAAGGCTTTGAGAGGTGGTAGCACTATTGTATAACTCTATCCAGTCCGGGCTGTCGCCATCTTCATCAAATAATGTTGTGTCATTAGAGGCCATAACCTCATTGATAACAATAGATTGTGCCTGTGCAGAAAATGAGATTAAAAGGAGAAGTAAGAAGGGAAAGGCCAATCTAATATTCATATGTCACCCATAAAGTCAATTCATAATTATTAGTTGAGATTATATAAACGGAATATTAACAGCTATTCCAAATGCTTTGTGGAAGATCCTGGTGATGCAACAACGCCTTACGGCCATAAAACAACATAGTCTAATTTATTCCCGGACAGGAAAAAATTAGACATGTCTTAAAATAAAGCGCACCCGGCTCCTCAATGACCGGGCGCGCTATGTGTGTCTCGGAAATTCTTAGAAATCGATTCCGATGGAAAACTTCTGAACATTTTCCAGCAGTCCGAAATCCATGTAAGCATAATCGAAACGGAAGACCACATTGCCGAGCAGCTGGTAATTTAATCCGGCGCCCAATGTCAGCGATTCTTCCGAATCCTGCAGGAACATGGACTTGTAGCCACCGCGCAGGGAGAAGAGTTTGTTATAGATATACTCTACACCAACGTTCAGGCTTTCATAGTCATTGTTGGGATGTTGCGCATCAAGAATCAAACGGGCCTGATGACGATCGGTCTGAAATGCGTCATAAAGTAAGCCAATTTTGAAGTTGAGTGGCAACTGCCATGGGTCTGTTTCGAGATTCGCCGGTACACGTTCATTGTTACCGGTGGAGCCTGGCTGCAGGTCAAAAAGCACCCGGGTGTTATCGCCAGTCATTTTCAGATCTCCACCAAAGTTTGTCATGCTAAAGCCAAGCTTGATGCCTTTGAAGGGAGTATCGTAATGAACGCCGATATCGATGCCAAATCCCGTAGCGGACATTTCCCAAATAAACTGATGGATAAACTTCGGATTAAAACCAATGGAAAAGCGATCGGTTAAACGCAGGGCATAGCCCAGACTAACCGCATAGTCCCCGGCCCGGAAAAATTGTCCGGTACCATCAGGCTGATCGACCGTGGTTACTTCCATTTCATCCATGGATAAGGACGTAATGCTAACCGCTAAAGCGCCCATACGTCCCATCTGAAAAGCGCCGGCAAAATAATCGAAGCTGGTGTTACCAATCCACTCGGAGTGATTAAAGATAACGCCACTCCGTTTCAGTTTCGCAATACCGGCAATGTTCCAGTATACTGCACTAGGATCGTCCGCCAGTGCCGTGAAGGCACCACCAAGGGCCAATGCGCGGGCACCCACGCCGATTTCCAGAAACGCAGCTGCTGTGGTGCCGCGCTTGGATATGTTTTCCTCAAAGTTTCGAACCTGGGAGAAAAGGCTGCCCAGGGCGATAAGATTCAGGAAAAGGCTGTAAATAATAATCTTTTTCATCATCATCCTGACATCCTTTCTCATTATTTAATTACCGCGAATTTACCGATGGATTTTCCGATACCGGGGGCATCGATATGATAGATGTAGACCCCGTAGGCAATCTCAATGCCATCGTCCGACACGAGATCCCAGGATGTCGCGCCATCAGTAATTGGATTATCAACTTCTAATGTTTTTACCTTTCTGCCGGACATGGTAAAAATACGAATTGTGCATTTTTGCGGCAGATGGATAAAGTCGATTTTTCGATCGCCACGACCAGCGCCAAAAAGCGTCCGTTTTTCCCAGCTAGCAGCAACGATGTACGGATTCGGAACCACTTTTACGTTATCTAATTCATTGAGCGCAGAATTAAGATCTATCCCTGCGGACTTGGTAGAAAATTCAAAGTAATCACCGGTAATAAACGGCTTGGTAGTAGTGATCAGGAATTCATCGCCGGGCTCCGGTAAACGCCCGATCTGACCAAATGGCTGGGCAAACCAGACATTGTGAGTGAAACGCGGAAAGTTTGTGCCTTCCAATGGCTCGAGGATCGAGAGTGAATCCCCAACCGAAAGCGCACCACTTCCGTCAGCATCCCAGAACCAGAAATCTACCTGACGATCTTCGGTAATGTTCTGAATCTTGAAATTAACAGGCAACCCACCAGATGCTTCAAAACTGGAGTCTACAATATCCTCAAAGAAAGTGATTTTGTAGTCTGCCGGCCAACGCAGTGTAAAGCTGCCAAATTGTGGGGGAGGCTGGCGAACAACCATGTTGATATTACTGATACCAGTCAACCAACCAGTTTCTTCAGGGATAATTTCAACTTCCGTGGGATTGGTAATTGCCATTACAAAACCATCGACGGGCAGTGTCGGATTCTCCGGACCCACTTCCGTTGCATCCTGGTCAGGCAGAATTGGCAATAATGTGTCGCCCATATCCTGATAGACGCTGTAAGTTGTTGTACGATGCTCCGGGAAGTCGTTTACAGAGGTAAATTCGACCCGGTAGGTTGCATTGTCCTGAATTAAGGCGGGATCCAGCACTTCTACTTCCATTGATCCACTGCCAAGGCCGTTGACGCTTTCCAGGTCACCAATGATTTCCGGCGGCACATAACCCGCTGCCGGGGCATTTGGGGTAACAACCGCGGTGTTGATGTCGGTGAAAAGAATATTGCCCCGGAAGTCTTCCCGGATAATCTTGGTTGTTTCTGTCGGTTGCAAACCGGTTTCCAGTCCGCGATCCGGATCGCCCTGGTCATAGGCGGATATCGCATAGTAATAAGTTTGACCATTGACAACATCTTCATCAATGTAGGAGCGTCGTAAACCAGTGTTACTGCCCCGCCAGAAGTGGGCCCCATTAATGCCGATGGGATCCGGCCCGGATATATCGTTAACCAGATCAAACTGAGCAATTGGTTTCCAGTAGCGGGCTTCTCCGCGGGAATCGGTAATTACCTTAATATCATTCCATTCCGGTTCGGTGCTGCGATATACCAGATAGCCTTCAAAGTCTTTTCTGGGATTCCCTAAAGAGTCCCGCAGAAATGGATCGCGGGATTCTTCCGCAATGGCATCCCACTGTAAAAAGACCTTGCCATCGCTGGCAACAGCCGTAACGAAAGGCTTCAGTGGCGGCTTGGAGAAGTTGTAATCTGCATTATAAATTTCCTGAACGGTAATTTTGTTGAATACAAGGTCTTCCAGATCGCTGCCGTTTAATAAAGCCATTGAGAAGCGCTCACGATATCCCTGGCGTAATTCAAAAGGACCAGAGGCAAAGAGCATCTGAATATTGGCATTCTGGAGTGTTGTGTCAAAGCTCTGGAAGCTCATTCTCCGCCAGAGGCCTTCATCGTGTTTCGGCCAACCGTCGCCGCCGCCACCGTCAACAAGACGGTAGATGGACATACTATTCAGACCGATCTGATCAGACTCCTCAACATCTGTGCGATCAAAATTCGGTTCTCCCAGTGTCGGAATACCATCTGCTTCACCCTCATCGGGACCATTATACTGGCGATCAAACGGTCCTACACCATCCTGACCAAGGTCATCGTTCAGCGGTTCGGTGTCGTCCCACTGGCCGTTACCGTTACGATCGGTGTAAGGTGTCCAGTCGCCGTCATTGTCGATGCCATCGTCACGGCGTTCATCGATCAAACCGTCGAGGTCATCATCGATGTTGTTAAAAGGGTTCCCGGGACTCTCCAGATAAGCATAGCCAAGCACTCCGGTCGGGCCCCAGGTCCCAACATCATCAATACCGATCAAGTCTGTGTCGAAGCCGTAAGCGATGTCCAGTAAAAGGTCGAAAGACGCATTGTCATCGCCGGAATCGTTTGTACCACCGATACCAACGTCGGTTAGAAAACCGAAGACGGTCTCGTCATAAGTGGTATCTGAAAGATTGACAATATCATACAGCCAGAAAATGTTATCTTCTGCAAGCACCTGCGACCACTGGAAACCTCTTGCTTCTACACGCAAGCCCAGTCCGCCTCGCTCCATATCGGATTCCAGCGGATGGTAGAAATATGGCCCGCGGGTCCACTCCTGGTCTGCGGCATCATCGATAACAAAAAACGATTCAATGTCCGCATTTTTGATGCCGCGGCCAAAGAAACCATACCAGTAAGTGAAGTTGTCCACATCACCGTCACGATCATCATCGACGCCCGGTGTACCATTTATTTCCGCCTCGTTAATCCATTCTGTCTGGCTAACATTGAGGAAAGTGAAAATGGCACTGGGCCATAATGCCGGCCAGCTGCTGGCATCATTACTGATCGCCGGAATTTGCGAACTTCCCTGAACACCATCGCCTTCAAAAACGTAACCGGGAACCGGTTCCCAGCCCCAGGGAAGTCCCGTGACCGGGTCGACATCCATATGTTCACGGTATGAGGCGGACATCGGGGTAATAAATGTGTCCAGATCGCCGATGGTCACCGGTACTTTTGCACCCACCAGCAAACAAACGCCATCAAGATAAGAGTGCCCGGTACCTTTCGGCCATTCACCGGACGGCTGGAAAGGCCACTGCCCTACCTCGCCGTTGTTAACATAAATTGTACGCATCAGATTACCGTCCATTATCCCGTCACGACGAAAACGGTTGTCGCCGTGGGGCTCCTGACGGTAGGCCTCGATAACTGCCGCTGGCTCTTGGGCGGGCAACGTCTGCACGAGAGATGCGATTAAAAAGATAAGCCAAATGTAAATAAAACGGTTCATTCCTAACCTCCGGAATAAATTGGATTACTTAGAATCCAAAAGACATGCCCAGGCGAATTTGCCGCGGCGGTGAATAGAATGTCGGATTCGTTACATATTCATCTATAGTATTTATACCGATAATATCACCGGCAAATTGAGTGTTGAGATCGTTGTTCGCGCGACCGCTGGATCCGTAAACACCCCATTCATTAAGTCTGTCAAATAAGTTTTGAACCCAGAGAAAAGTCGATACTTTTGTGCCGGCAATTGTCAGGGTCTTTTCCGCGCGGGCATCAAATAGTACTGAGGTTGGTTTTACCCGGTTGTTCTGGAAATTCACATTTACGCCGGTAAAACGAACATCGGAAGTATACGGGCTTCCGGAACCAATCTTGCTAACAAAACCGATTGTCCAATTACCCGGTTTCCCGGTGTTGAGGCTGACATTCAACGTGGAACGTTGATCCCAGTCGAGTCGGGAGAGCTGCTTTTCCGGCTCTCTCGGGGGATTGGCCTGATTGTCAAAAAAGGCCGAACGCGGATCGGATGCATTTCCTTTGGCAATCTGGTAAGTGTAATCTACCCGCATGCCCCAGTAGTCAGCAAACCGCTTTTCCATGGAAAGAATAATACCGAGGACGTTACCGTAATCCACGTTGATATAGCGGGCATACTTGTTCTGGTCATAAGTCTCGATAATTTCAGTACCGACCAGATTACGAATATCGCGATAGTAAGCGGTAAATTCCAGTCCGAGATTCGTGGCCATTTCCTGCTTCAGACCCATTTCGTAGGTAACCGTGCGCTGGGCATCGATATCCGGATTTCCGATAATCGTATTCAGCGACGTCTTTTCGATTGCGAAACGCGTGCTGCCATCCGGGAAGTCGTTGATTCCCTGGTATAACAATTCAAAATTAGGGATTTGGAAGAAATGCCCGTAAGAAACGTGAATAACCCCTTTGGTTGAAATCGGGAAAGCGACACCGAGGCGCGGACTGAGCTGCAACTTGGTCGATGCTGCTACGTTGCCGGCCGGAAACAGTTCGTTGAATTCCGGATTGCGGTTGTCGGAAAGAATGTCAGAATTAGGATCGAAGTAATCCAGGCGGAGTCCGGCATTAATAATGAAATCATCATACTCCATTTTATCCTGAAGATAGGCGGAAAATTCCCGGGGGGAGCGATCATACTCTTCCCGTCCCGGTGCGAATTCTGCCGGATAGCGAATATCGTAAATATCTTCCAGGGTAGCGGCATTAAAGCCGACAACTTCACTAAAAAAACCGGTGCCAAAAGAGTAAACATCGTGAGTACGATAGAGAAAACCGATGCCGATTTTATGCTCTTTGGATACCTGACTGGATAGATCGAACTTGGCCAGCGAAGTTGTTGTATTGCGATTGTAACGCCAGGTTTGATTGCCGCCGGAGCGGAAAGTGTAATTCGACTGCGGCTGGCCCCATTCAGGAATCTCATAACGCTCATCCAACGGATCTTCATAGAGATAACCTTCGTAATCACTGAAGTTACGGGCAAAACGCATTGTGTAGAATGTAGAATTGGAAAGCCCATGATTCACAACAATGTTGTGGTTCCAGTTATTGCGAAAATGATTCATGAGGCCGTCCGGCGCTAAGCGAAAGGCATGGTCGTAATAGCGGTTTTCATTGTCATTCCATAAAAAGCCATAATTGAGCTTCAGCGCCGGTGTAAGGTAGTAAGTTAACTTTGTATGCAGCGATAATTCCTCGGAAGGATTCATCGAGACAATGGAGCTGTCTCCACTGGGGAAAAGCGGCTCGTTATCGCTGGTTTTGTAGGCACGCGCGCCGTAGAGGAAACCATCATCCTGCAGCGCTCGGGCAGTCGCAAAAAAGCGCACTTTTTTTAGAAAAGGAATCGGGCCACTGAGTGATCCCTGAAAGTTCTGCGCGCCATCAAGATCAAATTCATTTAAATTTAGAAATACATCTTCGTGGGTCGAGTAGAAGCTGCTCGCATAAGCACTTACCTGACCTTCGTATTTATTGCTACCTTCTTTGGTGACAATATTAACGATGCCGGACATTGCCTGGCCGTATTCAGCATTAAACGTCCCGCTGATCACTTCCAGTTGCTGAATGGAAGAATTTTCAACTTCAATAGCGATGGAATTGTTGAACGGATCGTTTACCGGAATACCGTCGACCATGTAGGATACTTCGCCGGTACGGCCGCCGCGAAAGTGGCCGGCGACGACACCCGCCTGCAGTGCGACTACTTCGCCGAAGTTATCCACCGGGAGTGCTTCGATTTCATCCGCGGTAATTTGGACCGATGAGGATGTTAAATCCTTTTGGATTAATGGACGATCCGCAACAACGACGACCTCATCCCCTTCTACTGCTTCGGTCTGTAAATCAAAGTTGATCTGGGTCGTTAGATCCACATTAACCTTGACATTTGTGATCCGTGTTTCTTTGTAACCGATTAGTTGGGCGATAACCGTATAGGTGCCGGGCGGCACGTTCAGGACGTAATAGTACCCATCTCCATCGGTTGCTGATCCCATCAATTCATTTTCGATAAAGACGTTGACTCCCGGTAATGCTTCACCAGATTGGCTGTCTTTAATAACCCCGGCAATCTTGCCAGTTGTGCCAGCGAACAGCGGCATAAAAACAGCAAGCATTGCGGCAAGGATCCAAATGCAGGATATGCTTGCCAGGCGAGGGCGTTTTGTCTGAGAAATGGATTTAACAACTTTCATCTTATCTTCTGCCTTTAGTAATACGATAGTTGATGAATTAATAATCGCATCGGGAGGTTGACCCTCCCGATGCGAAAAAAACTTACTTCAACAAGATCATTTTCTGTACGTCAACAAACTGGTTGGTTTGCAGGCGATAGAAATAAATACCGGTCGGTAAATTCGGCATGTTGAAGTTTACAGTGTAACGGCCGGCAGACTGAGTCTGGTTAACCAGAATAGCTACTTTTTGGCCTAATGTATTATAAACATCCAGTGTTACCAGGCCCGGCTTGGCAATCGCATATTCGATTGTTGTCGACGGGTTGAAGGGGTTCGGATAGTTTTGCTTCAGTTCAAATTCAACCGGAACACCGGCGGTCAAATCTTCATCGATGCTGGTCATCATTTGATCACCAACCCAGGTATACATCCAGTTAGAGGGAGATGCCCAGGAGTTGTCGTTGTTGTAGGGAGACCAGGTCATGATACCTTCACGAGTACCGTTACCGGCATCCGCGTCGTTAATTGCGACGTCGAAAGGAATACGATAACCGTTTCTCGGAAGGAAAATATCGCCACCACCAACTGCGGAAAGCTCAGTAAAGGAAATACGACCTTCAGCCATGTAACCAAACGGCGGGGTCAGCTGCCAGTGATAATCGTCGCCGGAAGCGTTCAGGAAGAGTGCATCACCCTGACTGGCGATAACCACTTTACCGGGAAGCATGCGGAACTGAAAATCCGGGGTTGCACCACTCTGATATGCCTGGTGTTGCGGACCATGCCAGTCGTACAGACCGAGGAAGAGATCCGGACTGTCTTTTTCCCAGCTGTTTACAGCAGTTGTATCAACAACATCATCATCCATCTCAAAAGCAAAATAGAGATAATTGTCATCAGTGGCAAGATAAAGGTCCATGCTCAGATCATTATCACCACTAACTACGGTGTTCGGTACGATGTGTGCGCCTTCAGAAGGACGGATAGAGATCGGCTGAACGCCAGCCCACTCACCGAGATTACCATCTGCGGCAAAGCTGGAAGAAACAGTCGGGTCTAATTGAATTGTCGCAATAGCGCGAGCAGTGTTACTAACAACCGTCGGCATCAATGCCGGCTCAGACTCGTTACCAGCTGCATCAACACAAGTAACCGCATAATAAATGTCCAGCTGCTGAGCAGTCAGCGGGGAGAAAAGCAGGTGTGCCAGGGAGCCGGTGTTTTCCGGAACGGCAATACCTTTTTCTACGACTTCAATACCCGGTGCATTGATGTCTGTAATCGGGGAAAAAGAGTAGTAAACATTATAAGTCTCGTCGCTTTCGTTCGGAGTATCCGACCAGGTAACCAGGTTGGACAGATTGTCCGCAACAGCGAATACGGGATTCGGTGCTGCCGGAGGAATAATGTCGATTTCCGGAGTACCGGTCCACATGTCGTCGAAATAAATCACATGGCCATTACCGGTGCCTTCAGCCATAAATTCGAACTTAACAACTGCAGAAGTATCAAAGCTGCTGCCAGCTTCAAAATCTACAATGTCGCGCAGCGGAATTTCGACATCCCACCACTGATCGTTATAGCCACCACCTGGCTCGTCTATCGTTTTCTTGACGATATTACCAGCTGCATCAGCGAACTGAGCGCGCAGTGTGCTGGTGCCAGTCGGGGCTTTAATCTTGAATTTCAAAGAGTCAATACCCCAGCGGAAAGTCAGGAACTGCGGATCAAACTCGAAAACAAAACCAGTCCACGGCTGACCAGCACCCTGGGTCCATTTTAAAGCGCCGGTACCAGGGGTTGCACCTGCATCCGGAACAATTTCCGTACTACCATTCCAGGCAAAGTGATTGTTGATGTTGCCAGGAATAACATTACCATTAAAGAAAATAACCGGCAATGCGCGAGCGCCGGAGAAACCAAGTGCGTCGAAGATGATTTTCCCGGTGTGTACTGAAAAATCCTGCGGCGCATCGATAGAAATTTCCATACCGATACCTTTAATGGCATTCAGATTCAGGGTGTTGTTACCATCAACGCCAGACCAACCTGTTCTCCAGAAACCGTTGCTACCGGATGTCGCTGCAGAACCAACGTCTTCCAACGGTAAAACGATTTCTGTCCAGCCAGCTGCGTCATCAAGCACATACTCAAAAGAATACCAAAGCTCGGTATTACCTGCATCATAAGTGTTGACCGGAGCATCACTTACATCAAAAAGCTGCAGGCGTAAATGAATACGGCCCGGGTCAGAGGATGGTGTTTCATTATAATACCAGAGAGAGAGATTCTCGAATGCGGAAAAATCCCATACAGAGAATGAATCCGGGTGCCAGATTTCGTATTTGGTAAAACCACCCCAACTCTCGGCTCTTTGCACCTGCCACTCATACCCGAGTGCGGCAGCGCCTTGGTTAACGATGGTTTCTTCAACAGTAAGTGCAACCCAGCTTGTATCAGAAACAGATGCATACGTACTGATATAGTTTGAATCGGGGTGCTCATCCAATGGATCAAACATAAAGGACTGCGCTTGCGCAGTTACGCTGATCATCAGAATCGCACAAAACAATAGCCAGCATTTCTTCATAATGCTAGACCTCCTGCGTTAGATGGATATTAAATGAACTAGTGATTTTAGGTGATAACATTTTTCGACGCTTCTCTCTTAATGGAAATTTTCCCGATAATACATTCTCACCGGTTGATGTGCGATAAGCTCATCCGGTTTGTCGATTTTCTTGCTAAGATTTTCTTGCTGGATACTAACGGTGTAAACATTGCGTAAACTGTCGGACTGTTCAATTCTGGCATTTTTGAATTTGAAATCCAGTAAAACATCCTTAACCGCGCGATTGTCCAGTTTCCCTTTGGAAAGATTGTTTAACCTGGCATAAGCTTCGCTGCCCTGAAATTCTTCAATCTCTGTTTCGCTGACCGTTAAGTTGTTCCGCATTTGCTGCATCCGGAAACGCGCCAGTATCGCGTCCGTTTGGCTTTCAACTGCAGATTGTACTTCTGCGGTTTCGCCTAATCCTTCCCGAGCTGCTGCTTCTGCCAGATAGTGATTTCTAACCGCCTGATAAAGCGCTTTTTTGAGTGCCGGTGCCATATTGACTTGTGGACGCAAGCCGGTGGGCATATTGAATAAATCCTCGAGGAACTCACGAATGGTCAAGCTGCCACCGGTAAAAGTGATCAGTAGATCATCCTGGAAATCTTTCAATGTTGAACGGGTTTCCTTGATCTCATTATTGTCCAGGTAAAGTGGTAAGGAGTTATCCGATTGCTTTTGCTGAACGACCTGATTAAATGTCTTGGCAAGCTGAATGAAGGCTTCGCGGTGAATGGTTACTTTTTTGCCTTGCAAAATCTGGGAGACATAACGGTCGGATATTACTTTAGCCCGGCGTTCAAAGAGCACTTTCTTCAGCTTGCTCTTTTGCTCCGCCAATTCCATTTTGGAGCGAAAAACATCGCGTTCCCCATTGATGAGCTTCACGACCATAAATTGATCATCCACCTTGATCGGGCCACGGATTTCATCCAGCTGCATTTGAAAAACCACTGCTTCCAGGGGCTCGGCCATATCACCAAAAGTAAACATTGGAGAAACTGCCTTTTCATCTGCTGGAGAAACAATAATCTGCTCAAACGCTTTCGTGCCAAAAGCGACCAGGTAATCCGCAGCTTTTAAAGAGTCTGTTGTTTTGATGTACTGGAACTGAACTTTGGTCTTGCTGTTATGATAAGCTTGCTCGTAAGCTGCTTCCTGAATTTCAACTTTGGATTCTACATGTTTCCGGTATAGCGCTTTGATCGCTTCTTTTTCCTGAATAAATGCAACCTGACCGGCAATGCGCGGATCTTCCAGGGCGCCTTCACTGACTGCAGCCTGGGCAAACAATTTTTGCTCAACAAGGTATTCCAGTTGATTGTTGAAGGACTCTTCAGTTGTCAGCCCTCTCCCCCACTTTGGCTCCAGATGATAGCTAAGCCAAAGCTGCTGCCAATCAACCGTACGTTCGCCAATATCGGCAATCACAATTTTTTCTTCCTGGCTGTCGTTACTGTTCTGGCAACTGGTCAGGCAAAAGAAAAGCGCTGTAATAATTAGAAAACTGTACCCGTATTTCATATTCTATCCTGAATTAAACTTGATACCGGTTTACTAAAAAATATTTCGCCAAAGGCTGATTATTGCTGCAATTATCATTAAAGAGAAAAAAAACAACTGCCGGCGAGAAGCAGATAAAAAACCTGCTAATACCGCTCTGCCCCGTGCCAGCGTGATGCCGGAAATTGTATAAGCTGAAACATCTTTGCGGTCGTCCTGAGATAAAAAGCTACCAGCGATCAACAACGCAGATGAAATCAAAAACAGGTAAATGGCAAAATGCAGATAGTTTAAATCCGCCAGCCATTGTAAAGTCGGAAATTGCGCAACCGTTTTCGCTGGTACAAACATCAGTCCTACGCGAAATGCACTAATAACGCCACCGCCGGCCAGGGCAATAATAGCACCGTTGCCATTCAGGCGCTTCCAAAAAAGGCCGAGGAGAAAAACAGCTGTTATTGGCGGACTAATGAACGCCTGGATGCTTTGTAAAAATATGTATAGATGCGCATTGATATATTTCGATAAGGATATCCAAACCAGGCCAATGATCACCATGACCATCGTTGAGAGTCTGCCAATGAGAACCAGGCGAATCTCCGGTGCATCGGGATAAAAGTGCCGGTAGAAATCCATTGTAAATAGCGTTGCAGTGCTGTGGAAACAGGTCGCGAGAGAAGACATCAGGGCAGCGAGGACACCGGCAACAACCAATCCCTTGATCCCGGTCGGGAGTAAATTGCCGGCAAGGAGCATTGGATAGGCATCATCTCCCCGCACACCCGGGTAAAGCACCGCCGCAATTAATCCGGGAACAACGAGGATGAATAGCGGCAACAACTTTAACACACTGGTAAAGACAGCGCCATAACGCGCGGATTTTTCGTCCCTGGCGCAAAGCACTCGTTGAACGATATACTGATCCGTGCACCAATACCATATGCCAAGAATTGGAGCGCCAAACAGGATGCCCGTCCAGGGAAAATCCGGGTCACTCATCGGTTTGAATATGGAGAAATAATCTGCCGGCAGCTGCGCTTTTAGTGCACCCCATCCACCGACCTCCAAGAAGCCGAAATAGGTCATCAAAATCGCACCGCCGATGAGGAAAAATGCCTGAACAACAGATGTGTAAACGACAGCGCTCATTCCCCCAACGATTGTATAAATTCCGGTAATAATCATCATCAGAATCGCTGAAGTATACATGTCCCAACCAAGCATGTGTTCCATTAATATGCCGCCGGCAAAAAGAGAAATGCTGCTTTTGGTGATGATGTATGCAAGGATTGAAATGCCAGCCAGATACAAGCGGGTGGTATTGTTAAAGCGTTTGCCAAAAAATTCCGGGACGGTAAATACTCTCGAGCGAAGAAAAATCGGGGCAAGAATCCAGCCCAGTGCCATAATAAAGAAAATCGCCAGCCATTCGAAATTACCAACAACCAAACCGTGATTGGCGCCAGAACCTGCCAATCCAAGAAAGTGTTCCGTAGATATATTCGCTGCGAAAAGAGATGCACCGATAACAAACCAACCGAGTTGATTATCGGCAAGAAAAAAGCCGCGGCTGGTTTCACTCTTTCGGTATCCGAAGTATGTAGCAATGCCTACAACTACAATAAAGTAGAATAGGATTACGAGTATGTCCGGAAATGAAAGGGCAATCACGTACGTATCTCTCCTCTAGGTGTTAGCAATCTTACATTACAGAGAGTGTGCCAAAAAAAAACAAAATTTTTAAAGTGTTGTATTTATTAGGTTTGCCGGTGTGGTAAAAAGAAAGGGGTGCCGTTGGCTTATTAAAGTAATAAATGAAAAATTATTATTTTGATAATGCTCTGTTTCCGTTCCAATGTGCTTGTTTTTATTCCAATTACTGCAATTGCGCATTTATCTGAGATAGTAATGTCTTCGCTCCGCGATGATTCGGTTGTGCCGCCAATAATTGAGATAGCATTTCCCTTGCTTTGTCAGTATTTCCTTCGTTGAAATAAAACCCGGCCAAATAAAAACGAAGATTGTTCTTTTCATCGCTCGTCAGGCCGAATGTGGCGTTTAGCGCATTTTCCATGTAGTTGATTGCTTCTGATGCAAGCTTGTCCTGCCAGCAAAGCATCGCCAGGTCTGCCAGATAGCGTCCGTGTCCCGGTGCGGCGATTAGTGCTTTTTTGTAGCTTGCTCTGGCTGATGCAAGATCACCATCTGCCTGGTAGGATTTGGCGATCTGCATAAGCGCGTCATGTTTATCCGGAAAGAAAAAATTAACTGCCTGATAATGCCTGCGCGCCATTGAATGATTTTTCCGACTGCTGTAGAACCGGGCCATTTGATACTGGGCTTTTACCCAGTCCTGATGCTTGAAAATATAATCATAAGCTGCTTTTGTTGCATATGGATTGCCACGGGGACGATAGTCCTTATAATCCACGGTCTTCTCCCGAAAAGGCCAGCGATGCTTTAGCTTGTGTATTTTTAACAATCCCATATCCCAGTCCAGATCAGTGATGTTCGCCGGGGCCGGGGGCGGCTGAAAGCCATTACCAATTGCGGGAAGTATGTCATTCTTCAGTATCTCTTCAAAGAATGTTAACGCCATTAGATAATACCCGTTAGGGTCCGGATGTAAATGGTCGCATATCAGATCGTCACCGGGAATTCCCAGACGAGATTCCTCCCGGAAACGCTTTGACATATCAACAAGGTGAGCTGAAGTTTCAGCTGCCTCAGCGATAATCCGGTTTGCGTCTTCACTGGCCCGGAAGCGAACAAGATCATAGTCTTTTGCTAACCTGAAATGCTTACTTGCCGCAACACTGTCCTGCATTTTCAGTGCAAGTCTACCAAGCCGGTACCAGTTATTTGCCTGGGTAGAATCCTTGCTGGTGATGTCGGCATACAGTTGATAAGCACCGCTGAAGTCTTCCTGCTTCAGAAGAGACGCCGCTGTTTGGCGTTTGTCGCGGAGATCATCGGTGATTTTTGGGGGACTGCCGAAAGGTGCCAGATCTTTTTCGTTGGCGACAAGATTGCTCAGTAATACCGGTACTTCTGTGGATTTTGCCAAACTGAGAATTTCGGAAAGGTTCTCCCGAAAGTTGTTCATTGTCAGGTTGTATTGATCAGAGCGATAAGCAACTGAGCGATCTCCAATAACCTGCTCCATCAGTGTCTTTTCGGCGCTTGGTTTTGCGGAATTACTTTTCGAGCCGGTCAACCCGCTTCGTAACATTTGTACCAGGTGGAATTTGTTCAGATGTAAATAAGTCCGTATCCACCAACCCTGGCGACCAATTGATATTGCTGAAGCACCGCCATAAATCCCGTAAAATTCATTGTGCCCCATGTAAATTATCAAAAGATCCGGAGACTGTTGTAAAACCTCCGGTAGCAGATCCAGCACTGTAAAGCTGTTCATTGCTGAAATACCCAGGTTGATTATCTCGAATTGACGTTCCGGATATGCGTTTGTCAGAAGGAAGCGTAGTTGTTGGGGAAAAGGGACCTGGGCATCGAAGGGAAAACCGGCGGTTGTCGATCCGCCCAGGCAAAAAACGCGAAAAGTATTCGAGGGTTTTTCTTTACGGAATGTCTCCGGATAAAGCGTAGGAATGGTGATCTCTTGTGGGTTGAGATAGCGGGTAGCAACCTGGGTGTTGATCTGCATATTCAGCCCTTTCTCCAGAAATAAGGGCGTCGGTGCATAAGCGCCGGCTATGCGGAGGATGATTTCCACTAAGCCAAGTATCAGAAATGGAAGAAGTATTGCGATGAATGTAAATAAAGTTTTCCGTTTCCGTGAGATCATCCGGTAAAATCCTCAAAAGAAATCTGAGTTTTGCCGCCATTCCTGGCGGCATTACGTCTGTTGCTACCTAATATAAACCATCTTCCGGTAATAGGAAAATTCCGATCCACGGAGGGTATAATAGTATACGCCCGAGCTAATTTCCGCGCTCTGACTGTTGCGACTATCCCACTGATATTGATGTACTCCGGGGGAAAGTGTCCCCAATGATTCACTATAGATTGATTTCCCCAGGCTGTCATAAATTTCGATGGAAACAGAACTTGATTTCGCCAATTGAAATTCAATCGTTGTTTGTCCATTAAAAGGATTCGGATAATTTTGAAAGAGGCCACTGCGTTCAGGTAGTGTACCCGGCGTTGGGCTTATGTTGGTAAGTGGCGAGTCTTTGGAAAAATATCCGGCGACAAATACCAGCGGCGCATTCCAGTTAATTGCAAACTCATTGGATGCATAACTGCCAAGGTCATCAATATAACAGAGCGCCGGAGGGGTTGCGGAAGAGAAAGTCGATTGCAATACCGGGTCACTCAAAAACTGATCCGGACCACCGGCGATAAAGCCGGGAATCGGTTCTACGATGCCATCTGCTTCGGAAATACGATGATGTGGGCGCATCGGGTATTGCTCCCCTACTCCGGTTACAAATGAAATGTTGTGCGCATTGGCGCCAAGTGTATAGCTAAGCTGTTCAAATGCCGCTTCCACATAGACCGGATTGTTCATTTCCTCATAGCCGAAAATCAACAATATTGCCCGATTCAGCACCCGGGAATTACATCCCCAGTTATATTCTCCCGGAGACATAGCAACATGGAATCCGCGATTTTGAATAGTGGCGATGAGTGATTGACAATAATTATCCAGAGAATTTCGAATCAATGCTTTTGCGGCTTGGCTGATGCCGTTTTGATCGCCGCGCAAATAAGCAAGCAAAGCCAATGGTTTAACATATGGCCAGGCCATTTCTCCGGTAATCAGTCCACCATTGCTGTAGTTGGAGAGGAAATAAGAATGATAGTCGGTTTCCCCGGTAGCGACGTAGAGTTCTGCCGCAGCCCAAAGACGTTCATCCGAGTCATTGCCGTCGCCATATTGACCGGTGTTGGTGCCGGAAGGATTACTAAACCCTCCTGGCGGCACGATGTTGGGATTGTTTTCCAGAAAATCCCATGCTGCTTCTGCGGCGTTCAGGCAAGTTTGGGCAAACGTCGCGTCAAACGGCAAAAAGACACGATAGGCACGCGCCAAGACTGCGGCAAAATCTGCTGTGGCTGTCGACGAAATTTCGTAGATATATCGGGTCCCACTGTCATTGGCCGGCATGACAAAACCGGTGAAGGTTTCCCGGGTTAATTTATGGTGAACGCCTCCACTGCTGGCATCCTGCATTGTTAAAAACCATTCCAGCTCAAAACGAATTTCATCGAGAATGTCCGGCACCCCATTGCCATTTTCGGGAATTTTCAGATCGTCTTCTCCGAAAAGTGTGGGGAATTCTTCATAGGCCATCAACATTGTGCCAGTAGTGATGCTGGCATTAACGATATATTTTCCATAATCGCCAGCATCATACCACCCCCCTCGGGAAAGATGGAAGCCGCTTTTCCCGGTGCTGGGATGAAAAAATCCATCCGCAATATGTCCGCGGGAACGAAAATATGGCGCTGCATACTCTCCGAGCAAATCGACGCCAACGCGATGGAAGTAAAATGCTTTCAATGCTTTTTCGTAGACGGACTGACTAACCGTGTCGGAAATGGCAAAAGGAAATGAATTGCCAGCATTTAGCAACTCTATATAATATTCCCCGGCAGACTGAAAATCGCTGAAATCGCCCCGGTATATGCTCATATCTGTCGACGGATCATTGGCAAGAAAAAGGGAAACGCCGCCTCGAAAGCGAATTTCCTGGGATTGCGCATCCCGGACATAAAAGCTGTCTGCAGACTGGTTGCTGAAAACATATTTGGGGGCGCCAGGCAAGTAACCGCCCTGGTTGATAAATACCTGGGCAAGCACCGAGGATGAGCTGATGCAGACAAAAGCGAGTAAAAACAGCCATTTAGTCATTGGTGGATTCCTTCTTATTGGATTAACAACATCTTTTTCGTTTCACTAAAATCACCAGCGGTAATTCGGTAATAGTAAACGCCACTGGCATAATCGCTAGCATCCCAATCGACCTGATAGCTACCGGGATTCTGCGGCGTATTAACCAACTCTGCAACGACCTCTCCTAAGACATTGTGAACGGTTAAAACGACATCACTGCGCTTGGGAATTTGATACTGAATCGTCGTGGACGGATTAAATGGATTGGGGTAATTCTGACTGAGTTCGAATTTTTGAATCGGTCCGGTTTCTTCATCGATACCAACTGCACTGAGAAAGAATGTCATATTGCTGAAGTTGAAGCCGCCCGGTGCTGCCAGAATTGAGAATTTATGTATGCCAGCCGGCAGAGGAATATCGTACACGGTGACAGTTGTCCAGTTTTGCCAGCCGGAAGTACTCGGTACGTCGATACCAGTTCTGACAATCACATCATCAACAAGAAGGTTTAGTTTGCCGCCGCCGTTAAGACTGGCCGTACGAAAACGAATTTCATATAATCCACTGCTTTGAATATCTACGGTGTAGTGGATCCTTTCTCCGGAATTAATCCAACCGACGTTATAGCCGTTGCTTTGATTATCCTGCGAAGCTTCAATGTCTACGCCATCATTGCGATACACCCAGCCGTTGTTCCAACTGCCATTGCCGGTGTGTTTATACTCCGAGTCAAAATAAGCAATCCCTTGATGACCGACATCATAGTTCACAGCATAAATATTTCCCGGTATTGTGTGGTTCAGATAAGGTTCGGGGGTTGTTCCAAAAGTCGGATCTGATAACGCCTTGATGATATCCGGGCGGTAGAGACAGTTTTCAAGTTTTAAAGCTTCCGCCATTTCCATCATGGCATTAACCGCAAAAGAAACAGTCGGTTGTGGCGCCTGCCCGTTCCAGTAGTCCAGCAACAATTCGTAGCCATCGGGTTTGTATGCAGAGTATGGGCTGTTGATGGTGTCAAACTTTTTGTGCGCCCACCAGCACCAGCCGACATTGTTCTCTTCAAAGAGTTGAACAGCTTCATAATACCAGCCATTGGAATTCTCTCCGGATTCTCCCATCCAAAGCGGTACGTTGTGTTGAGCGCGCATTGCCAGGTAGCCTTGTATCGATCCCAGGTCCGTTTCACTCCAATATTTGTGGAAGCTATAAACCATGTTAGGATCCCAGGGCGGGGTTAGCCCGTCGAAGTTGGTGGCATACCAGTTTCCCTCGATAAAAACGATATGATTCGTGTCGTAGGCGCGAATTGTATCGGTTAACTCAACATAAAAGTTGCGGAAATCTGTGAGGCTGTAATTGTTCGGCAGCACCGGTTCATTGATGAGGTCGTATCCACCGATTGTTTTTTCATTGACGTAGCGTTGGGCAATATGCTTCCAAACGTCAATTGCCAACACCTGGTTGGCTGGTTCCGTCCATAAACGGGCTTCGATGCCGTCGCTATCACTGATCGGGCCGGTATTTTGCCCGCCAGGAGCGCAATGCATATCCAGAATCAGGTATAGGTCGTTTGCTTTACACCAGCTTACCATAGAATCAATGACAGCGAAACCGCTTTCGAGATAAGTACCGGTATCCACATCATAGAGCAGCTTGTAATGAAAAGGCATGCGAATAGAGTTGAAACCCCATTGGGCGATCATGTCAACATCGTTTCGGTTAACGTAGTTCGCTTCATATGCGGCGTAGAATTGAGCGGTATTCTCCTCCCCTATCAGGCTTTCTATTGTATTTCGAATGGCCGTGGGTGATCCAAATCCGGGAAAATTGAGCATGTAGCCCTCGGGTACCAGCCAGCCACCAAGCCCATAACCCCGTAGCAATATTGGGGTACCAGTGGAATCCACAATCTCTGTTCCTTCTGCTTTCAGGAAGCCGGCGGAAACATTCGTGGATGAAATTATCAATGCAAATAAAGCCACAATTAGTAACCCAAATTTCTGCATACAATTACCCAGCCTTTCATAGAGGGATTATCTGGAAGAATATTGCTTATGATTAATTCAGACTGATAGTTATATCATCCCGATATAACCAATAAAGGACTAAGGCAATAAATATACCATGATTCTTCATTCGGATGAAAAAGTCCGAAATGCGTATTTACTTCAATACTAATCATAAAACTGTATATTGCTGAGGCGCTTTAAGTGATTGATAAAAGTGAACATAGGGTGTTGGTTTCGGAGGAGCGGGACTAGCTGGGTTTGATCAAAACTTCGGATGATGGCTAAGCGGAGCTGATCAGGCAGGGCGAATTGTTATGATATTAATAACAGCAGAGTTATTAGAATAATAATCATAGAATTGTGATCAAGCGATGCTGTACTCACCTGCCTGCGTTATTTCAGCCCTAATTCTTTACACATGCGATGATAGTTGGACGGTGCCAGTCCGAGCAAGCGGGCTGCTTCTGCATCTGATTGGGTATGTTGCCGCACAAACTGAAAATACTGCTCCCGAAATTGACGCTCAATCTCCCGCAGTGGTAAAATATTATCCGGATCCCAAGCGTATATATTGCCTGTCGGAGAGTCCAGCAACATTCCCAGTGAGTTTTTTACGAGCGGCGCATCAATCTCTTTTTCCCGGGCAAATATCAGGCGTTGTACAACATTTTGCAATTCACGAACATTGCCGGGCCATCCATGATTAACGAGCAGAGACATACCCGCTTCGGCAACTTCTGGTGCCGGCAAACTCATCTCATTACTATATTTTTCCAGGAAGTGCTTGATGAGCAGGGGAATGTCGGTTTTGCGTTCTTTTAATGATGGCAATTGGATAAAGACAACATTTAAGCGATAATAAAGGTCCTTTCGAAATCTGCCATCCCGCACGGCATCTTCCAGACTTTTATTTGTTGCAGCAATGACCCGAACATCGACCTTTACCTGTTGGGTCCGGCCGATTTTATCTAACTCCCCTTCCTGTAACACTCTCAGTAATTTCACCTGGGAAGAAAGCGGTAATTCTGCGACTTCATCAAGGAAGATCGTTCCTTTGTTCGCCACTTCGAATAGACCGGGTTTTTGAGTGGCGGCACCGGTAAAAGCGCCTTTCTCGAAACCAAACAATTCACTCTCAATCAAATCCGCAGGCAGGCTGCCGCAGTTGATCGGGACAAACTTTTCATAGCGCCGGGCACTGTTGTAATGGATGTTTGCAGCTACCAGTTCTTTTCCGGTGCCAGAATCTCCGCGGACTAATACCGTTGTTTCTGTTTCCGCACAATTTTTGATCTGCTGGCGCAAATATCCGATTGTTGCGGACTCTCCAACGATTCTTTTGCTAAAGACAATCTCTTCAATGTTACGATCCAGTTTCTTGTCCGAACGGCGCCGGGCTTTTTCCAGGGAGCGCTTCTCATAGGCATTGTAAATACTGAGTATAAAATCCGTTGGTTGATAGATATAATCTTCGATGTCTCCGGGATATTTGGTGCAGTACCACATAGCCCCGGCAGTAAGTAAGCGGTTGGCGAAATCAAAATCAGTAATATTCAGGGTCATTTTTGTGATAACGATAATTTGCAGGAGCGGATCCAGCTTTTTTAAACGCTGAATCAAGTCCTCCCCCGATAAGCTGCCGGCAATTTGATAATCCATAATGACAACATCATATTGATTGTTGCTGTCTGCGACGAGTTCCACTGCACTTTGTCCATTAGAGACAACATCATGGATATAAATATCTGTCTCTGATAGGCGTATGGTATTTTTGATGCGACGGACATCATACGCTTCGTCTTCAATCAGTAATACATTGATTCTTCTGCCTTTAAGCATTTTCTAGGAGTCCTTCGATTACAGTGTTTTTAACGTCAGTGTGGTGCGGCAACCACCTTGCTCAAGATTCTCGGCCTTAATTTCCCAGCCGCAGCGTTTCGATATCTCATATGCTAAATAGCAACCGTATCCGCTGTTCCTGCCAATATTTTTTGTGGAGATATTCTCCAGGAAAAGTAATTGCACCCCATCTTCATTCTTTTCCAGTAAATTCGTCGGAACACCTTTCCCGGTGTCGCTGATTGTAATATAACGCTTCTCACCATCGGAATCTTGATATGTTTTTATCAGAATGGTGTTGTCTGCCTCACCGCCGTGGTCGATGCTGTTTTGAATTAGCGGCTCAAGGATTTCCCAAATGATAAATTCATTCACTCTAACCGGGGGAAATGTTTCATCTAAATCAAGCTTAAATTTAAGTGATTCTGCATCGGAAGCAATTCGTAAAAAGATGTTTTTCACAATAAAGCGAATCAGGGCGTTTAAATCTGTTTGAAAAATTGTATTCCGGATAGCATGCAACGGTGGCTCATACCACTTCATGTCGTAGATAACACGGGACATAAAGTTGGCATATTTAGTTACCCGATACTTGCTCTCCTCAATGTTCTCTGCAGAAAGATTTCTTAAATCTTCCTTGATAAAGCCCATCACTTTTTCAGCCTTATGATGGGTGTGATAAATCCGCTTGGTAAACAAGTGTTCTTTTTGCTGATCTATTGACTTTTTCAAGGCATCCTGTTCCTGGGTAAACAGAGATTCCCTGGCAGCATCCCTTTCGTTCATCAAATAAGATGAGACATAAAATACGGCAAGAAGCCCAAAGAGGATTAATGCAGAAAAGAATAATGCCGTTTCATTGTAATTGGCTAAAACTTCTTCGGTGATGAAGCTAAAGTCCGGCGTATTGCGAACGTAAACCGCACCGAGGAACTCCCCTTTCGGCACAAAAGGCACAAACACCCGAAAGCTGTTGTTGTCTGTGGGAATACTCTGAACTTCCTCAGCTGCCTGCATATAGGGATGGATAGAGTCGTACAGCGCCAATACCCTCTGATAATCATCACTGTTCGGTGGCAGATTATTGCCGTCCCGAAAGAAATACTGATATAGCACCATCCCATTATCAATGATATAACTATTGCCTTTGTGGGTGACGATAATTGCCACCTCATCAACCTGGTGTTGTAGCACTTGCTGGCTAAATAGAATGTTGAAAGCCTGAATCATTTCCTGGGCAGCGAGGTCGTTATTAAGTTCTTCCTGGGAGGCGGTTTCCAGCAATAATTCCAATGAAGTCGCGGTTAGATTCGCCAGGCGCTCTGCGAAGTCTTGTTGATACCATCGTTGTGTGTTGAGGAGTAAGGTTTGTAGAGAGAGTTTTTGGATGAATGTAACCAGTATCAGAAAAAAACAGATAATTCCGAAAACGAGAAAAAGGTGTTTGATTTGGAAGTTGTATTTCCGGAATTTCTCTTTCAAATACTGCTGTGAATCGTTGTTGTTACTCATAGTTTATTTCACCATTGGCTTTCTGTTGTTTATGTCCTTTGTAGCCATGGCTAAAGCATTTTCGACAGAAATTTCCTGCTTAATTGCCATTTGAATGTAGTATGAAAGTATATCCGAAATTTGGGTGTAGTTAACTACGTAAGGACGATGGGTGCCGTTATCCAACAGCTTACGATAAAACGGCAACTCCGCATATTGACTGATAAATCTTTCATCCCGGTAAACTTGTTGATTTACAGGAATAAATCCCCCTAGTTCGAACATTCGCTTCTGGTTTTCCGGCTGTAAAACAAACTGTATAAATTTTATGGCAGCACTTTTCTTTGTTGAGTATTTCGATACCATCAGGTTCCAACCTCCATATACTGCATTCTTCTTCGTGCCGGCAAAATGCGGTAAAGGGGCGCGCCGTAAGTTTTGATATACCGTTTCCGGAATATCTGCCGTTACACCTTGCCGTATCAGTCCCGGCCAACCGCGGAACATCACTGCATCATTTTGCAAGCCGTAAAGATATATGCCAACTTCATCAAACTGAACAATGTCTCTGGGGGCAAAGTTTAGGTAGCCGGCCATATCAACAAGCAGCTGGAGCGTTTTCCGGGAAGCAGGTGTGTTCAACTGAACGCTGTCTCCTTGAAAGATAGAAGCATTCATGCTATGCAACGTTTCTATATAGCTACAAACTAGCCCTTCAAAATTTTGCGCGGCAAACATATAAAACGGATTCTGGTATTCTGGATGCGCCAATCGAAGCTCAATCAACTCTTCCCAGGTAATCGACTCTCCCAGGCGTTTTTCGAAAGCTTCCGGATCGCTGAAGTGGCGCAACAAATCCTTGCGATAATACATTAAGCCGATATCAATATAGATCGGCACGGATACAAAATGATCTTCGTGAAAGCAGGACTCCAGGGCCTCGGGAATGATGCTGTTGCGCCGGGAAGAAGGGAAATAAAGGTCCAGGGGTTCTGCCCAGCGCGCAAAGCGCGGCACCCAGATCAGATCTACGGCAAAAATGTCTATTTCTTCACTTCTCCCACGAAGGGACCGTGCCAGTAAAACTTTGCGCTCATTGGTGCTAAATTGGTCGAACGGTAAGTTAACCGGAACGACTTCAATTTTACCTTCATGCTTTTTGTTGAAGAGATCAATTAGGTGCTGGTGCGCTTCGGAGATGTTGTCTACGTAATAAACTCTCTGGATATTACGCTGTTGGGATTTTATACTGTAAATATCAAACAGGTAGATGATCAGGCCAAGAATAACAAAAGCCAGCAAGCCTCCAAAAAAGTAAAATTTCCAACTGTTGCGAAACGAAATATCCAATTTGATCCCCTGCCGTTTATCCCGGGTCAATGAAATCATCAATAAACAGCGGCATAAACAATGTTTTTCAGCGATTCAAGCAAGTTCAAGTTAGCCAGAAATATGAGATTATACCATGGTAAAATCTTATGAATTCAAGAAACTGTAATATTTTTTACTTATCCGGAAAGTCGTTTCCACTATAATAAGCGAGTTCTGCGAAATCTGTCCAATATATCTAAATGAATGATGAAAACAAAAAAGGGGCTGGTAATGCCGGATTATTTTGAGAAGTCGTTGTTGATGTACCGAAATATCGCTGAGCTAGTTGCTCAGTTGCATTCTCAATATAGCATCTGATCACTTTTTTTTGATTTTGTCCCCGGAAAGCAAACATTTACTATGATCCGTCGTAAAGGGATGCATGATTAAAGATTATCACCCTAATGATTGAGCGATCATCAACACCAATCAATTGAATTTGGTTCACCTCGATGCGATCCGTTATCTATTTTCACTAATATGTTATATCAGGAGGATTTATGCGCTTTTCTTACTTTTTGTTTGCCCTGCTAGTTACAGGTTTAATCTCTGCACTTTGGGCAAACGAAGGTTCTGACAAAAAAACTGATTGGCCGCAATGGCGCGGTGCCACCCAAAACGGCACGAGTAACAGCGGTACTCTGGCGCTGAGTGAGGGACAAGGACTGCAAACGGTTTGGAAGAAAGCCCTGGGGCAGGGGTATTCCAGCGTCTCTGTTGCGGATGGCAGAGCCATTACAATGTTTACAGATGGTGAATCTGATCTCGTGATTGCATTTGATGCAGAAAATGGCAACGAATTATGGCGATACCGCACCGGGCCGGCTTACATGGGCAAAGGCGGATCGCATAACGGGCCATCCTCTACCCCATTGATTGATGGTGATCTGGTTTTTGCCCTGGAAAGAAAGGGAAAGTTGATCGCCTTAAATGCAAAGGATGGCAGCGAAGCCTGGTCCCGCCATATTGTGGAAGATGATCATGCCACGGAGCCTTTTCACGGGTTTACTACTGCGCCGGTTGTTTATGGAGATGTACTCGTCGTGGAAACCGGTGGCACTGAAGGGAAGTCGATCTCAGGCTATGACAAATCCACTGGAAAATTGCGCTGGCAAAACGGTGATGATGCGGTGAATTATCAATCGCCAATATTGACGAATATTGGGGGCGATACCCATGTCCTTTTCGCGGGGAACAATTCTCTGCTGGGTGTCAATCTGGAAGACGGCAGTAAGCTTTGGGAATTTCAGCATCTCGGCCGCGCCGGCAGCATTAACCCGCTTCAGATTGGTAAAAATAAGATTTTGCTAACAACCAATAGCGCAGCCCAGCTAGTTCAGGTGGACTTTGCGGAAAGCGGTTTTGTGGCGAAGGAACTCTGGCAAAGCCGGCATTTGAAGCGCTCGTTTAATGTCCCGGTATTTCATGACGGCTATTTGTATGGTTACAGCGGTCAGTTTATCACCTGTGTCGATGCCGAGAATGGTGAAACCGTTTGGAAATCCCGGGAACCAGGCGATGGATTTATTATTTTGGTGGACGGGAATTTGGTCGTTCTCACCAAGCGGGGTAGTTTGCATATTGCGCCGGCAACACCGGAAGGCTATCAGGAGAAGGCAAACTTGAAAATGTTTGAAGGCATTGCCTGGACCCCTCCCAGCTTTGCAAATGGCCGTATTTATGCCCGTAGTCTGGACGAAATTGCCAGTGTGCAAGTTGTTAATACTGCCAACGCAATCAGCATCGCTAAAGTGGAAAGAAAGCCGGCGGCGCCGAATTCCGATTTTGCCAAATTTGTTCGCAAGGTCGAAAAAGCCAGCAATAAAGAAGCATTGGTGAAGGAGTTTATGGCAGCACAGAAATCCTTCCCGGTTATCGAAGGTGATAATCTGGTGCACTTTGTTTATCATGGTGCAGTAGAAGATATTGTTATCGGCGGCGATATGTTCGATATGAGTGTGGAAGAAACAATGTTCCGGGTCGACGGCACCGACCTCTATTACTTTACGCAAGAGCTGCCCTCGGATGCCCATCTCGCCTACCAGATTGTCCGCAATTATGAGGAACGAATTACTGATCCGCTAAATCCGAAAAAAGTGAATAGCTTTAATGGCGAAGAATCTGAATTTGCCATGCCGGACTGGAAAGGCTCCGATAGCTGGCTGAAGAAAGATGGCGTTCCCAGTGGCAAGCTGGTCGAGGAAACTTTTGCCAGCAAAACCCTTTCCGATGAGCGCACCTTGCAAGTCTATTTACCAGCCGGTTATGAGAATAGCGGCAAGCGTTATCCAACCGCCTATGTCAATTATGGTCGTATGGCGCTCGAGTTTGGTAACATGCCCACTGTGTTGGATAATCTCATCGCTGCTGGCGAAATCGACCCCGTCGTTGTCGTTTTTATTTATCCCACCCGGAATCGTTTTCAGGAATATGCCCGTGATGCTAAGGCACAATATTCGGAGATGATCACGAAAGAACTTGTGCCGCATATTGACAACGCTTATCGCACTGTAACTGCACCGCAATCCCGTTTGGTTATGGGAGGAGACGAAGGCGGCTATAGTGCTATTTATACTGCGGTTAACTATCCTGCTGTGTTTGGCCTGGTTGCCGGGCAATCTTCTCATCTCCATAGCCAGGAAGGTCAAGAACTGCGAGACAAAATCAGCCAGTCGGAAACCCTGCCGATTCGTTTTTATATGGATTGGGGTAAGTTTGATTACCGCAGTGTCAGTGGAGATTATGATTGGGGTGCTAATAACCGCAACTTTGTCAAGCTGTTGAAGGAAAAAGGCTATTCCGTAGAATCCCGGGAAGTAAATGAAGGATTTGGCTGGACCAGCTGGCGCACCCGTACCGATGTGCTTCTGAAAACATTCTTTGCGAAAAAGTCATAATCTTTTTCGTCTTCAGAATACTTGCGATTTTGAAAATAGCCCGTCGATGTAACGGGCTATTTTTTTAGGAAAAGGTCAAGATTCGCCATTTCCTGCTTGCTGCAGCTTGTATTCCGATGGTGAACAACCGAGTTGCGCTCGAAAGCATTTTGCGAAGTAATTAGGCGTATTGAATCCAACCATATATGCTATCTCGGATACCGTGCCAGCATTGCTCCGAATTAGGTCTGTCGCTCGTTGCAAGCGCAGGGAAAGAATGAATTGACCGCTCGATTGATTGGTCAGCGCTTTCAGCTTGCGGTGCAGCTGTACGCGACTCATGCCAACCTCACTGCTAAGATCATCTACTGAAAAATGTTCATCGCTGATGTTGCGTTCCACAGCCGCTTTCACTCTGTTCAGAAAATTCTCGTCGGCGGAAGTGATGGCGATTTCGCTGGGCTTCAGTACTACGGCGCGGGTAAATCGTTCTTTCAGCTTTTGTCGTTGTACAATCAGGTTTTTTATACGGGCCTGCAATTCTGCAGAGCTGAACGGCTTGGTTAAATAATCATCAGCACCGGTTCCCAGCCCAGTAATTTTGCTCTCCTCCCCTGCCCTGGCTGTCAGCAGAATAACCGGAATATGGCTGGTCCGTTGATCATTCTTCAGGGTTTCGCAAAGTTCAAATCCGTCCATCTTGGGCATCATTACGTCGCTGACGATCAAATCCGGAATAGCTTCTATGGCCATCTCCAGAGCTGCCTTGCCATCAACAGCTTCGGAAACATTGTAATCGCTATCAAGATGTTGTCGGATATATGCGCGTAAATCTGCGTTGTCTTCCACTATCAATATTTCCGGCGCAGAATCAAGACGCTCTGCAGCTCCCTCACTGTGATCCTGTGAAGGTGAAATGTTTGCTGACATCAACTCAGGCGCTTCAAGTGCAGGTGTAATCAAAGGTTCATCAATGATTTCAGAATCATTCAGATGTTCATTACCGAGGGGTAATTCAACAATGAAAGCTGTTCCTTCACCAACAGTGCTCTTTACGAAAATTTCACCATGATGCAGGGAAACAATTTCTTTAACGAGGGCTAACCCAATGCCTGTTCCTTTCTGGTCCGAGGCTGCGGGGCGATTTTCGTGAAAAAACCGGTCAAAGACATGTGGCAACTGCTCTGCAGGAATCCCAATACCGGAATCCTGAATGCGAATTTGAACCGCCACCTGGTTACCCGGTAGCGTCGAGTTGGCAATCTGCTGAACATTGCAGGAGATTTTTCCGGCAGAGGATGCCGGGGTGAATTTGATGGCGTTAGCGATAAGATTATAGAATACCGGCTCCAGCTTCTCTGTGTCAAAATAGCCCTCGACTTGCTCGCTTTTGCTTTCAAAGTGCAGATGAATACCCTTCTCCCCTGCGGTATGCTCAAAGGTGTAAAATATGCCTTTAATAAAAGGAATGATGTCGCCATGGCTGGCCTTCAAAGTCATCATGTCTGCATCCAGCCGGGAAAGATCAAGGATTTGATTAATCAGGCGCAACAGCCGCCGCCCATTCTGGAATGCTGTCCCCAGCTGCTGCTTAACTTCCTTGTTCTTAACCGTCGATATTGCATTCTCTATCGGGCCAAGAATTAAGGTCAGTGGTGTGCGAAACTCGTGGGAGATGTTCGCAAAGAAGCTGGATTTCAAATGATCCAACTCCTTCAATTTTTCCGCCTCGGCCTGTTCCAGGCGTAGTTGAGTGGTTAGCCGTAAACGATTGACTTCATTTCGCCAAAGCCCGTAGAGAATTGCCAGGGCAACTATCAAATAGAGCATATATGCCCACCAGGTGCGCCAGGGCGGCGTTGAAATTGTAAAATCTACCGCTACCCCGTCTTCGTTCCAGACACCATCATTGTTCGCGCCTTTAATCTTGAAAGTATAATTTCCGGAAGAAAGATTGGTGTAGTTGGCTGATCGGGCATTTTCCGCGAATATCCAATCTTCATCGAAGCCTTCAAGCATAAAAGCATAGCGGTTTTTCTCCGGGTTGGCATAATGCAAAGCGGCATATTCAAATGTCAAATATTTTTCTTTGTAAGATACTGCAATGTCATCGGAATGGGTGAAATCCTGACGAATGATGCCGTCGAATGTCCGAAATGCAGTGATTACCATCGGTGGCGCATAGGGGTTGTCGACAATTTGCCCCGGTAAGAAAGCATTAAATCCGTTTTCTCCCCCAAAATACATGCGGCCGCTATGTCCGCGATGATATGCACAGGAATTGAATTCATTGCTTTGTAACCCATCACCGGCGTCATAGTTTTTAAACGTTTCTGTTGCCGGATCGAATTTCGATAATCCCCGGTTCGTACTCAGCCAGAGGCAACCCATCTCGTCCTGAAGAATACCGTAAATCAGATTGTTGGGTAAGCCATCGTTCTCGGTGTATAAAGTGAAGTTTTCGCTGGTAATATCAAAGCGATTCAAGCCGGCCTTGGTGCCAATCCAGAGAATGTTGTCTTGTTCGCTGTCCTGATGAATCGTCATCACTTTATTGTCTGCCATGCTGTTCGGATTTTCAGTGTCGTGCATATAGTAGGTAAACACAGCTGAGTCGGGATCATCTTTGTGAGCTAGCTTGTTGATGCCTCCATCAAAAGTACCGAGCCAGAGATTGCCGGCGCGATCTTCATAGATTTCCCAAACAAAATTATCCCGGATGCTGTTTGGATCTTCGGAAGACATCTTATAATGAGTAAAGTTTGGCGCTCCGGGGGCATACGGGTTGAATCTGTTCAGTCCCCCGTCAAAAGTGCCCAGCCAAAGCACATCGTTTTTATCTTGATGAAGGGCGAGAATGCCACTGCTGGCCGGGCCGGCGGTGCTGCCTTCTCTGAAAGAATAGCGGGTAAAATTATCGGAAGATACATCCAGCCGGTTCAGCCCGCCTTCCATAGTACCGAGCCACAACACCCCATCCAGACGCGTGTCTTCATGAATGCTAACTACTGAATTATGGCTGATGCTGTTTCGGTTAGCCGGGTCATGCTTGTAATGACGAAAGCTTTGGTTGCTTTCGTCCAATTGGTTTAAGCCGCCGTCATTTGTGCCAACCCAAACTTTCCCGGAGCGATCCTCCCATACCGACCAGATTGAATTGCTGCTTAAACTCTTCGATCGATAGGGATGATGACGATAATGGGTAAATCTGCCGCTTTCTGCTGTTAACTTGTTGAGCCCGGCACTTTCAGTGCCAATCCAGAGGACATTACTATGGTCAATGAATGCGGAATAAAGGAAGTCGTCGCTGAGACTGCCCGGCGAGTATGGATCGTTGCGAAAATTGGTAAATATTGGTCGGGGTACAACCGTAGTGGAATCCCAGCCACTCAATTTGCTTAATCCCCCGCCATAAGTGGCAAACCAGAGAGTGCCTGTATTGTCTTCGACAATCGCCCGAACAATGTTATTGCCAAGGCTGGCGGGATCGTCCGCGACATGTTGGAATTGATGAAAATTGTTTCCTTCCGGATTGAAGAGGCTGATACCACTTCCACGGGTGGCGATCCACAATCGTCCCGCCTGGTCCTCATGTATTGCCATGATGTGATTATGTCCCAGGCTATTAGAGATTTCCGGATTATGGTTGTAATGTTCAATGCTTTCAAGGGAGTTGCTAGTGTTGAAATCGGCAGTATCTTCACCAATTACCAGCTTATTCAACCCACCATCAAATGTGCCAACCCATAATGCACCATTCCGATCCCGATGCAGTGCGGTGATGTGATTGCTACTCAAACTTGCCGAGGCAAGGGAATCATGAACAAAATGTTCGAATTGCGGTTTTCCTGACCTGGGATGAAAAGTAAGTTTGTTCAACCCACCTTCATAGGTGCCGATCCAGATAATTCCTGAATCATCTATATACATTTTTAAAATCGCATTGTCATTTAAGCCGTTTGCTGAATCGGGGTGGTAAAGAAATCTGTTAAATGTTTCAGTTGCAGGGTCAAATCTGTTTAGCCCTCGATTGTCGGTACCAATCCAGAGATCGCCATTCTTGTCTTCCACGATCGCTCTGATAAAATCGTTACTCAAGCTATTCGTATTTACCGGATCATGTCTATATACCGTAAAGTCATATCCATCATATTTGTTCAATCCCTCCTGGGTGCCAAACCACATAAACCCCTTACTGCTTTGATAAATACAGAGCACAGTACTCTGGGACAGACCCTCGTCTAAACTAACTTTCTGAAAACGAACAGTTGCTTGTTGAGCAAAGACGTCAGCTATTGAAATGAAGGTTAAAAGAAGAACAAGTAGCGTATATTTTCTCATTTTAAATCCCTTTAGGGAATAAACTATTACTACCCTTTGCAGGCTTTTATGGCAACTAATTTAGATACATTGCGACTTAAAACAACATGTTTATGCGAAGATAAACTCCAATATTTAATAAAAGTTCTTTGTGTGCTGCAAGCCCGTGGGATCGCGGCTGTATTCACTGTTTTTTTCTTTACTTGATTAAAATTGAAGCTAATTTTAATTTGAAGCAGGTTGAAATTGGGAAATTCGATTTTTTTACTGCTGGCTATAAGCAAATTAATATAGATAACCCATTCATCCCTTACTGATTGGAGGACTCTATGAAGTTCAGGTTAGAGTGTCCCTATTGCGGTAAAAAAGAAGAATATCTATACGGAAATATCATTTGGCAAAACACTGATATTCCGACAGCTGAAAACGCCGAACAGGTAAAGCTGAACTGCAAAAATTGCGCCCAGCATTTTAAAGTCCCCAAAAAACGAATTGACGATTCACTGGAAGTTGCTGCATACTAGCAAGCGGGTTGATCATCTTTTAAGATAAGGATATGCGCTTTGTCCGGTTAGCCAGATAAAGATCCAACAATTCTTTGTCAATTTCATATCCATGGTAGACGGAGTATTCTGTGCCGGGCCTGCCATGTTCTGCAATGCCAAAATCTCCGCGAAAATTCCAAAGCGCATATCCCCAGCCGAATTCTTGAAAAACAGATAACAAATCAGCAAACCAGCGCAATGCAAGCTCGTTTGGCACTTTATTGTAACATCCAAATTCACCGATATGGATGCGCACGCCCATCTTCTCCAGGTCGCGCCAGGGCTTATAATAAGCTCGGATAGTATGTTTCGTCCAAACTTGCCCTTCCCATTTAGTGCCCGGATAGATCGGTTGCGAGAGACCCTGATGACCTGGCCACCAACTGGCCTGGTAGTGACTGACCGGCATTGGTTGATAACCCCTGCCGCTATGGATAACGTCAAGATCTGCCAATTCCGGCATGGCAAGATTACCGCCACAAAGGCCATCGATAACAATTTCCCGATGCGGGCTAATTTCCCGTATGGCAGCAACAGTCGCTCTAATCACCTTCTCATGGTGCGTCCGGGACATTCCATATTGACCAACATCCGGTGGTTCATTGATTAGATCAAAGCTTAAGTGTTTGTTTGATATGCTCTTATAACGTTCGGCAAAGTATTGCCAATAGAATATAAATGCATCCTGCGCGATCGATTCCACCCAAAGATTGTGCTTCTCCAAATGATTGCCATTAATACAATACCCCGGTGCCCGGTGCAGGTTTAATGACATGTGAAGCCCGCGCTCCTGGCAGGCGACAAGATAACTGTCGATAAATTCAAAAATTTCTTCATTGGGATGGAAGTAGTCGAAATTCGGACACCAGAACCAATAACTTAGCGGAATACGCACAAAATCGAGGCCGTGATCAGCCATAAAATCCAACGCTCTTTTATCGGGAAGCTCCGGCAATATTCCTTCTTCATAATGGTACATCCACTGGAAATTGAACCCATACCTTTTCATATATCTCCTGCTGCATTTCTGGCTCTTATATTAATAACAACGGGATGCGAATCAAAAAGAGTTGTTGAAGAATATTAGTCGATTCTCATCGCTGTTTTCTTTTCTCTGCCACAGTTAAACATTTTTGGAAATTAGGCTTATGATGTTTATCTTTGCCCGAAAGAGTACGATTGGACAGGGGCAAAAAAACTGAAATCAACGACTGTATATCTACAGCTCATAAGCGTACTGCTTATTTGGGCAGGCTGTACTTCAATGAGCGCTCAGGACTTGAACAGTGCCAATGAAGACTGGGCAGCTACCGGCAATCCTTATATCGTCAATTACGACCCGAAAGACTATAAACAACATTTTCAAAACTGGCAGATCATTCGCGACGATCGTGGCGTGCTTTATACCGCTAATGGCAATGGCATCTTGGAATACGATGGCTACCAATGGCGCTTGATCGAGACGGAAAATTATAACCGCGGGCGTTCTTTTGCCAAAGGTAATGACGGAACGATCTACGTCGGCGGCTCAAATGATTTTGGGTACCTGGCGCCGGATTCTATGGGACGTATGGCGTTTGTCTCACTTTTGGATCAAATTCCGGAAGAAAAACGAGAGATGGGAGAAATTTGGCGCACTCATGCTGTACCAGGTGGCGTTTATTTTCAAACATTTGACGAACTTTTTTTCTGGGATGGTAACGGTTTTAAATACTGGTCCGTAGATTCCCGTTTTTTCCTCAGCTACCTGATTGGGGAAACTTTCTATATCCAGGAGCGCGGGACAGGCTTATTGCGAATGGAAGGAGATTCCCTGCATCTTATCCCCGGAAGCAAGGAGATTGCCGGAAGCCCAATTCATACAATTCTTCCCTTTAGTGCCAACGAAATCCTCATCTGTAGCGGTCGTAAAGGGCTGCATATTTTACGAGACGGGAAAATATCCAAGTTTTCAAATGAAATCGATGCCTTTATAAGTCATTTTGGCCTATCCAGTGGCGTTGCCCTCCCCAGCGATTTATTTGCTTTTAGCACTTATAGCGGTGGCGTGGTAATTATGGATCGACAGGGAAAGAGAGTGAAGATACTAAACAAATCCAGCGGACTAATATCCGAGGATGTGAAAAGTCTTTATATCGACGATGACGGCACCCTTTGGCTGGCGATGAACAGCGGCTTTGCCCAGGTGCGTTTCCCTTCCCCATTTACATTTTACGGCGAAAGTGAGGGCTTGCTAGGGAATGTCGAGGATCTCTTACAATATGATGATAAATTATACGTCACGACCAGTCAGGGCGTTTATTATTCTACGCTAACTGCCAACAATGACGACAGAAGCGCCGATCCGGAAAAATGGCATGTAAATCCCCGTTTTTATCCGGTGTCCGGTTTAAATGCGCAATCCTTTTATTTGCTGGTGACCTCTCGCGGGCTGGTAGCCGGCACAAATGTCGGCCTTTACCGGGTGGACAATACCCGGGCAACCTTAATTGACAATACCGAGGATACATATTTCTCGCTTTATCAGCACGCAAATTTTCCGGAGATCCTCTTTGCCGGGGCCCAGACAGGTCTGGAAGCGTTTCAATATCGAAATACTGCCTGGGAGCGGCTTGGGAACTTGCCGGATGTTGAGGCTGAAATTCGCCATATGGAGGCGGATAAAAACGGCCGACTTTGGCTGGGGACCATGGATGAAGGTATTTATCGAGTAACATTTCAAGGGAGTGGTAAAGATCCCCTGAATGCCAAAGTGGAAAAGTTTGATGATCCCAATAAATTGATGACCGGTCAATTAACGAAAATAAACGGTGAAATATATTTTGCCAGTGAGACCGGCGTTCGCACATTCGATGAGGCCAGTAAGTCGCTGGTTCTCAATGAAAGTTTAGGCAAAGAACTCGCCGATCCCAGGGTGATGATATCCCGTTTATTTACTTTTTCAAATGACCGGATAATCGCCAAGGTTTTTGATGGTAAAGATGATGTATACTGGCTGGCGAACGCTTCCGCCAGTGGTGACTACACTGTTGACCGAAATTTTTTCAACAATCTGCTTAACATTGGTAGTTTTCACACTGCTTTTCACCGTAACAATATCACCTGGCTAGGAATGAACAACGGTGTTGTGCGTTATAACCCGGAAATTGCTTATCAATATGACCGTGTTTACGCACCGCTCATTCGTTCGGTGAGGATTGTCCCGGAAGATTCTTTGGTTTATGGGGGCAGCGCGTCCGGGATATTTCAGACACCAGAACTGCCGTATGAATTCAACTCCTGCCGTTTTGAATTTGCAATGCCGGCATTTGAAGTTGTTGCAGCAAATGAATATCAGTTTTTCTTAGAAGGATACGATAAAGGGTGGTCTGTCTGGCAGAAAGAGAACCGGAAGGATTACACCAATCTACCGGAAGGTGATTACATCTTTAAAGTTCGCGGGCGCGATCTCCATCGTCAGGAAAGCGAAGTTAGCCAGTTTGTTTTTCGGGTACTGCCCCCCTGGTACCGCAGTTGGTGGGCTTATCTGATCTATGTCCTGCTTATCGGTGGGGCAATTTTTGCGATTGTGAAAATCCGCGTCCGGCAACTGGAAGATTATCGTAAAAACCTGGAAAATTTAGTTGCAGAAAGAACCGCCGAAGTGGTTGCGCAACGGAACCGCTTAAAAGAGCAGTCAGAGAAACTGACTGAAATGGACCGGGTCAAAACTCGTTTTTTTGCCAATATCTCCCATGAATTCCGCACACCTTTAACACTGATTCTCGGGCTGCTAAACAAATACCACAAATCAAAGGAAACACATCCTTCTCAGGACGAATATAGCGCGATGCAACGAAATGCGACCCGCCTGCTGTTGCTGATAAACCAGTTACTGGATATCGCCAAACTGGAAGCTGGCGGTATGAAACTAAGGGCGGCGAAAGGTGATATTGTTCGTTTCCTGCGGCGCATTTTTGCTTCTTTTGCTTCCATGGGAGAGCAGAAAAAAATCAAGCTTACTTTTAACGGGGCACCGATTACTGCTGAGTCCGGCTATAGTAAAATCAATCTGTATTTTGACACAGAGAAGTTTGAAAAGATTTTTTACAACTTACTCTCGAATGCTTTTAAATTCACGAACAATGCCGGCACGATCGCGGTAAATGTCGCCGTCAGCACCGTCGATGATGAGACGCTTGAGAGTGTAGACGAGCAGCAATTTGTTGTCATTGAGGTTAGCAACACTGGCAAGGGAATTCCTGAGGATAAACTACCGTATATTTTTGATCGCTTTTACCAAGCGCAGGATAGCAATACTTATGAAACCGAGGGGACCGGTATTGGGTTGGCGCTGGTGAAAGAATTGGTGGAGTTGCATCAGGGCAAGATTTCCGTGAGTAGTGAGATCGATAGTGAAACCGTGTTTAGCATCAGGGTGCCATTGGGCAATGCCCACCTCCATCCGGACCAAATTGTTACTGCCGACGAAAAAGATGCAATGCCTTCAGACGGAGAAATTTACCAGGAAGCAATTTCCGAAAAACCGGTTGAGGCAACTGAGCAACTATCCACAGAAACATCAGAAAAAACTTCAGATGAAGATTTAATTCTCGTTGTTGAAGATAACAGGGATTTAAGAGATTACATCCGTCAGCATTTGTTGCCTGCCTATAAAGTTATCGAAGCCGAGAATGGGCGAATTGGTCTGGAGAAGGCGAAAACAGAAGTGCCGGATTTGATTATCAGCGATGTGATGATGCCGGAAATGGATGGTTATGCGCTTGGCAAAGCCTTGAAAGCCAGTGATAAGACCAATCATATCCCTTTTATTCTGCTGACGGCAAAGGCGGAGCGAAAAGATCGCATGGAAGGCCTGGAAACCGGTGCGGATGATTATCTGATTAAGCCATTTGATCCCGATGAGCTGCTTGTGCGGGTGCGCAACCTGATCAAACTTCGCAATCAACTCCGCAATAAATATAGCACGGAAATGCTCCTCAAACCTCGTCAGGTTTCGGTGCCTTCTGTGCATCAGCAGTTCCTGGAAAAGATGAACGAAATCCTCGAAGAAAATTTGGAAAATGAGGATTTTAGCGTGGAAAAACTTGGTGATGCGATGGGGATGAGCCGCGTACAGCTACATCGAAAAATCCGCGCGCTGGCGGATAAATCGCCCAGCGAATTTATTCGCTCTTTTCGCCTAATGAGAGCGGCCGACCTGCTTAAGCAAGATGCCGGAAATATTGCCGAAATCGCCTACATGGTTGGCTTTAACAGTCAGTCATATTTTACCCGCTGCTTCCAGGAAGAGTTTGGCTGCTCCCCTTCAGAATTCAAAAAACGAAATTGATCCACCCCCAACTTTCGTACAAAAAAGCACCTTTGTTTTACCTCTCCCTTGATTTGTCAAACATATGAGTAATATGTGACTCTAAACAATTTCCTCCGTACTATCTGCAGTATTATACCTCAAATAAATATTTCTGAAAACGCTATAAACAACTAGTGCGACGTGCTGTCATACGCATGCTCCCGTCAAACAACAGAATGATTCGGGGATTGTTCTATGTGCGGAATATGTGGGATTTCGGGGCTTGAGAACAAATCAGATATAGATTATAAAACCATTCTTGCCATGGCCAATTCACTTAGACACAGAGGCCCGGATGATGAAGGCATATGGTGTTCTGGTAGCAATGCCCTGGGTTTTCGCAGATTAAGCATCATAGATTTGTCGGCGGATGGAAACCAGCCTTTTGTAAATGAGACCGGTGAGATTCGCTCGGTTTGCAATGGTGAGATATATAATTACAAGGAATTACGGCAAAAATTAATTTCCTGTGGTCATCAATTTAGCTCCCAAAGTGATTGTGAAGTTGTATTGCATGCATATGAATCATATGGGCTGGATTTTGTACACCATTTAAATGGCATGTTTGCTATTGCCATTCTTGACAAGCAAGAAAACCGGCTGGTTTTGGTAAGGGACCGCCTCGGCATTAAGCCACTTTATTATCATGTTAACAATGATCGTATTCACTTTGCTTCTGAGTTAAAAGGAATTCTTGCGGACGCAAAAGTGCCAAGGGGAATCGACCCTCTGGCGTTAAATCTTTTTTTTGTTAAAGAAGTAATACCTGCCCCTTTTACAATTTATAAAAACATCAAAAAATTAGCTGCAGGTGAAATGCTCATTGTTGACCTGCAGGGCAGGAATGAAAAATTCAAAACTGTTAAATATTGGGAAGCTGATTTCACCCCGGATTACCAACGAAAAGCTGCCGACTTTCAAGAAGAACTAGAAGCTTTGCTATCGGATGCTATTGATATCCATTCAGTTAGTGACGTACCGGTTGGCATCTTTTTATCCGGTGGATTAGATTCCAGCGCTATATTCTCATATCTAAAGAATCATAGCGGTGAACCAATTCAGTCTTTCAATATCGGCTTTGATGATTTAGAGAACGATGAAAGTAAAATTGCCGAAAGACTGGCTAAAGATTGGGGGGCCTCACATCGGCAGCTTCGGCTGGAGAAAACAGATGTTATTCAGCTGCTAAATCGCATCGTTCTTAGTTATGATGAACCATTTGGCGACTCGTCCGCTGTGCCCACGTATTTGATTTCCCAACTCGCCAGCAAACATGTAAAAGTGGTTCTCAGCGGAGACGGCGGCGATGAACTATTTAGCGGCTACATTACCGGTCGGGGGGCGAAAAATATTGATATCGCCTGTCAATTGCCCGATTTCTGGCGAATGAATGGCGCTGCCTTTCTTGATCTGGTGAGGCCGTCTAATTCGCTTAAAAGATTAAAACTACCAACCTGGCTGATGCTTGCTTCGCTGCGAGACCATTTATTTGATCCATTATGTCGAAATATTCTGAAACCACACTGGCAAGTCCCCCGAGATGATATATGGGCAACATATGAACCATTAAAAGAAAAGTTGACGAATTTACATCCGGTTAACGCCTATTTTGCGGGTTTATTCGCTCAGTATTTGGCAGATGACATTCTTCCGAAGGTGGACATCGCTTCATCCGCTCATAGCCTGGAAACCCGGGTGCCATTACTGGATTATCGAATTGTGGCGCTTGCAGCACAAATCCCCTATCAACTAAAGTTTAAGAACAATAACGAGAAATACATTTTCCTGAAAACGATTGAGAATCGACTGCCGGATTATATTCTCAATCATGAAAAACGCGGATTTGGAATACCAACTGCATATTGGAAAGAAACACATTGGCGTCAGCGTATACGAACCCTGCACGAACAATCCAGTATTGTGTCAGATGTCCTGGATATCTCAAAAATTGATAGCTGGGACGGTGCATTAACCTGGCGCGCTTTGTTTTTAGCGACCTGGTTAGTGCAATGGAAAGACTATGAGGTTCAGCTATGAGGCTGCTAATGATATCTCCCTATCCGGTTTACCCCATGACGGCCGGGGGAAAGATACGTAATGTCCGCCTGGCAAAAGCATTTAGTGAACTGGGACTTGATGTCACATTGCTAACCCCTTTTCATTTTACCCAGAAACGATCATATTACGAGCACGAGGCATTTACTCTCAAGCAAGTAAAATATCCTTTCTTGCTTCATCATCTCTTGACGGACCGTCCTTTCCCTTATGGGTATTTGACTTCTTTTCATCCCGGGTTGGCAAGTATGCTGCGTAAGTTATTCCATGATCACGATATTTATCAATTTGAGCATATTCAATTCGCTGCCCTGATGAACCTGGTCCCATCGGATAAAAAAGTTATATATGATGCACATAATATAGAATACTACTACAATCGCGCCGAATGTAAAACCGGTTGGGTTCGGGAAATTGTTGGACAGAAAGTATTTCAGCTGGAAAAAACGCTGATGGAACGGGCTGATCATACATTTGCTGTTTCTGCAGAAAATCAAAAAAAGCTATCCGAAATGTATAACATCGACATTGAAAAAATTTCGGTCGCACCGAATGGTATGCGAGAATTGCCGGCAATTCATGCAAATAGCGACAAAATGTTTCAACGCTTTCCCGGGTTAAGGAACTTCAACAAGCGGGCAATTTATAGCGGCAGTGATGTTGAACATAACCGGGCGACTGTTGCCTATATTTTAGATCACCTGGCCCCTAATTTGTCAGAACAATTTGCGTTTATTATCCATGGTACTTGTGGCCGATCCTTTGCAAAACATTCTTTGGATAATGTTTTTTTTGATTTCTCTGAAGAGAATTTTGGGGATTATGCTATTCCCGGCACTATTGGCCTTAATCCGGTTATGAAAGGCAGTGGGACGAATCTGAAAATGTTGCACTACCTTGGTCATGGCTTGCCGGTCATTTCTACCCCTTTCGGGATGCGTGGTTATAAAGAATTAAAAAATTACATTATCGTTTGTGAACCGGAAGTTTTTGCAGAAGCATTACTAAACAGCGAATTCCCCCGGCAACCAGACCGGGAAAAGCTTTATGGAAAATATTCCTGGAAAACAATTGCTGCCACTATGAAAACGGTGTACGAAGAATTGTATGACGATAGGCTAAAGGCGGTAATTTAATTGCAGGATTGCAAATGAAAATTTATGTATATGATTTGCCGGATATTTACCATGAAGGCATGGTGGCAGAGCAGCCTGGCTTACAGCATGACTTTTGGTATGTTGAGCACATGATTCATAAAAACATTCTAAAAAGTGAAATTTATACAAATGATCCTGAAGCAGCCGATTTTTTCTTCGTCCCGTTTTATCCATCTTCTTACCGGGCTGCACATATTTATCGGCGAAATTTGGATATTGCCAAAACCGGTCGCCTGTGGAAAATTTATCCTGACCTGGCTCTCTGTAATGCCTTTCGTAAGGTGATGAATATTGTTGGTAACTCTCCTTATTGGAAGCGTTCGCAAGGCCGCGATCATCTTTTCGTTTTTGGTCAGGGAGAAGGCGCAAATACCGGCTATATCTGGCAAGCTTTTCGCCGGTATTTACGCCATGGGATTATTCTTGGAGTAGAATCCGTGCCGTATGGTGATAAAGACGCATTCGATTTGAACAAAGACCTGATAATCCCCGGTTATGTGCCCTGGATAGAAATATTGGATGAAGTGAATGCTATGGACATCCCCAGCAATAAACTGATCCATTTCCGTGGTCGCCGCTGGGGATCGGAGGCGAGGAAGCAATTGTTTCACTATCTCCGGCCTGCTGAGGATATCTTGATCAGCGAAGACTTGAAATTCGCTTTAGGCGGTGAAAATCGCTCTGCGAGTAGAACTGATATTTACAATTACTATAAAGAGATTAAAGGTAGCGTATTCAGCCTTTGTCCGGCTGGGTGGACTCCCTGGAGCAAACGGTTCTATGAGGCAATACTGGTTGGCAGTATTCCGGTTATTATTCCGGGAGATTTCCATCCGCCATTTTCAGATATACTTGATTATAATGAAATTACCTTGACAATAAGAATCGATGAGCTGCCCGGTTTGGTGCAACGTTTGCGAACGATGCCAGAAGCCAAAATAGTGAAAATGCAAAAAAGGCTAGCGGAGGTTCGACAGCATTTTCGCTATAACAACGATGCTGAACCAGCAGACGCCTTTAATATGATACTAAGAACACTTGCTCCCAAATTAAGAAAAACGACTGTTTAAAATCCCGGTAAAAACTGGCTAGAGGAATATCTCGTTGTTAAAAGCTGCAATTATAATATATGTAATGCAAGGAATCGGCATTCTCTGCGCAATGGTGACTGTTAGCATTGTTACCAGCTATTTTTCACCGGAAGAATATGGGCGATTTACTTTGTACCTTTCTTTGATAGTATTTGGCGGTATGCTGATGTGCAATTGGGCGCAAGCTGCATTCCTCAGGTTCGGCCGGGAAGAGTGGACTAAAGAATTCCACCTCGGCAGGTCTTTGGCTACCCTCTTTTGGTTTATGCTCGTAGGTACTTCCATCGGTGGTGTCGTTGCCTGGTTCGCCGGTGCAGAAATTGCCAGTTTTTTGTCCGTTGAAGATAGTCCATGGTTCTTGCTTTTACTGGGCATGTTCGCTATCGCGCTACCAATTGCCGGGAAATATGCCGGCCAGGCGACAGATCGTCCTTTTGCACTGGGAATCGCTCCATTCCTAAGACGCGTTATCTTCCTCGTAGGCATTATTGCCAGTGGGTACTATTTCAACGAAGCGAGCTGGGAGCAGTTGGCCTGGTGGTATATCCTGGCCGCGAGTATTGGAGGTGGCGTGTGTTTTCTCCTTTTGCCTAAAACGGCCTGGCAAAATTTTACGCCATCAAAGGAACTTGCCGCAAAATGGGTTAGATACGGATGGACGATGCCCCTGGCAACAGCATCGGCAGTCATTGTGCAATGGGTCGATGGTTGGGTAATTCGATATTATATTGATACTGCTGCAGTAGGGTTATACAACTGGGCTTACCAGATCGTTGATCTTGCCACTATTAGCTTTGGTACACTCAGCATGCTGGTTATTCCCAAATTGATCGATGCAAATATCAACAAAAACAAAGTTGTGCTAGAGAATTACGCCGCACTGGCTTTTCGATTGGTAACATTGTGTATATGTGTGTTAATCATGTTGCTGCCATTTGTTTTACCTTTGATGAATTTGCTGATTGATCCCGCATACCATCCTGCCTACCCGCTCTTATTGTTTATGCTCGGTGTCCTCCCTTTCCTTCTGTTGGGCTTTCTCGCTTCGCCCATTGCTCAGGCTTTCGAAACTTTGGTGAAGAAATGGGTTCTTTTCTCGGTAACGCTCTCGCTGATAAATATTATACTGGATTTACTACTGATTCCATTTATTGGTAGTATTGGCGCTGTTATTGCGACAGGTACAGCCTTTTTGGTTGCCGGTTTAGGACAGATTTGGACTTATAGTCATTATCTGGATGTAAAATTGTTACCCCTGGGCAATATCCTCTTGCTCTGCAGCTTTTTAATTGCTTGCTGTTTAAGCGTTGTTTGGAACGACAATCCATGGCTTAATGGAGTTTTATGTTTTTCACTGGCCAGCTTAATTCTGTTACGCTATAAGCCTTTTAAGAATGTTATCCAATTTTAAATGGGAACGAGAAATTGTTAAAGAAATTTGCAAAATATTTACCTGGTTTTCAACAGGTCGATCGCTACTTGCGACATCACTATACAGGCTCATATCAAATGCGCGAACCGTACCCTCGTGGGCATTTTTACTCTGCTTTGCCCGATATTGAATGGGTCGAAGAAAACAAAGAATCCATCTACAACTATCATACGGATATAAAAAGTAGCATAAACATGCAGGATGATGCACAACTGCAATTAATCGAGAAATTGAGCAGCTTTTATGCAGACTTTCCTTATACCGAAAAGCGGGACTCAAAATTTCGTTTCAGTTTTCAACAGAACTTCTTTTTCCATAGTGATGCCCTAATGCTTTTCCTGATGCTGCGGCATTTTTGCCCCTCGCGGGTCATCGAGATTGGTTCGGGGCATTCATCCGCATTAATGTTGGATACTAATGAATATTTCCTGGGCAATAAGGCTATGTTCACTTTTGTTGAGCCTTATCCGGAACGCCTTTATTCTACCCTTAGAGATACTGATAAGGACAGAACAAATATTATTACTGATATGGTTCAGGAGGTTTCATTGGATACGTTCCGCACCCTTGGTGAGGATGATTTCCTGTTTATAGATTCATCACATGTCAGCCGGGCAGGCAGTGATGTGAATTACCTTTTGTTTGAAGTTTTACCTGAATTAAAACCGGGTGTGATTGTGCATTTCCACGATATATTCTGGCCCTTCGAATATCCATTGGACTGGGTGCAACAAGGATGGGCCTGGAATGAGGCTTATACGTTAAGAGCTTTTTTGCAATACAACAAACAATTTTCTGTGCTGATGTTCAACAGTTACGCTGCACGTCGCTTTCAAAATCATTTAAAAAAAACTATGCCGCTTTTTCTGAGCAAGGTCGGTGAACTGGATGATTTTGGTGGCACTTCCTTGTGGTTAAGAAAAAATTAGCGATGTAAAGTACCTATATGAAAAGAGAATTCAATCAAAATACTCCTTTAAAGGTGCTAATACTTTCACCTTATAGCGTCTTTCCCCTGGAATCTGGTGGCAGGGTGCGTATTTACGAATTCGCCCGAGGCTTGGCTCAGTTGGGAGTTGATGTCACATTAACTGTCCCGCTAAGTCGTACTCAATGGCGTTCAGAAAAAATTAACAACCATTTGGAAATAAAGGTAATTCCATATCCCTTTATTCATACATTGTTGTTTACTGATCGCCCTCTCCCCTATTTCTACCTGGTCTCAATGCATCCCGGGTATCGATTTTTTTTGCGTGAAATACATCAGGAGTATGATGTCTATCAGTTTGAACATGTAAGTTTTGCAGGCCTGTTAAAGGCTATTCCAGAATCGAAAGTTGTTGTATATGATTCGCACAATGTTGAGTACGACTATGTGCGTGCAGAATGCAAAACTGACTGGGCAAAAGACAATGTGCCCCGGCGAATAAAAAAGCTGGAAGCGAAATTGCTCGAGAGAGCAAACCATACGCTATCCTGCTCTCCCGGAGATAAATCACGATTCTTACAACTTTATGATACATCGGAAGACAGGATTTCTATTTATCCAAACGGTATTCACATCCATTCTCAGATACCGGACAGCGAAGCAGGCATAGTTTTTCAACGCTTCCCAGAGTTAAAGAACTTTAAGCAACGGGCGATATTTTCCGGTAGTAATGTTGAACACAATCGGGATGCGGTCCAGTTTATTCTGGAAATATTAGCGCCAAAATTGCGAACGGAGGTTGCGTTTGTAATCCGCGGTGCTTGTGCACTTAATTATCAAAATCGCTCAGCGTCAAATGTATTCTTTGATCCGCAGGAAATGGATATGCGAGCATATGCAAAGGCTTGTACTGTCGGCTTAAACCCAGTGAATCTGGGATCCGGCACTTCCATGAAAGTTACCTACTGCCTGGCTCATGGACTGCCGGTAATCTCCACAAAGTTTGGGATGCGTGGATACCAGGAATTAGAAAAATATGTTACCATTTGCCGGAGAGACGAATTTGCGGAAGTATTACTTCGTCCTCAATCATTTCAACCGGGAATATTCCCGCACCTTGAGAAATATTCCTGGGACTATATTACCCGAAACATAGCTAAGCTCTACCGGAGTTTGGTAAAGTAAAATGATATAAGCAAGTAGATATGGCTACAATATATATACATAATAATTCACCTCGCTTTGTATTTCTGTTAAACTACAAGGCAATGTCGACATCTATGGGCACATTGCTGCTAGAGCATTTCCCGGATATAGAAATGAAATATCCGACTACTATGTACTTGTCATTAGATAAATCCCTGTCATCCTGGATAAACCTGCAGTCATTGTATTCCCAGATTGACAGTTTCCTCTACAAATTCCCCCGCTTGTATAAATATAAAAAATTAATGGGACAGGTACATAAGGCGACATTGGATGAAATAGACCTGGAGACCTATTCAATATATGCAATTGTAAGAAACCCGTTTAGCAGAACCGTCTCAATGTTTTTCGATAAGTGCCAGGATCATCCTCGGAAGGCAATTGCCGGCGAAAGAGATCTGATGTTACATCGGTCTCATTCCAGCATCCTAAAATCCTATTATCAGTTAAAGGGCATCAATTCCCCATTAGTGCCGGTAGATTTGAAATGTAATGGTAATGCAAAGTATGAACGGATGTGCCGTGAAAATTTAAAGCAATTGGAAGCAATTCAGTTTGAGGGGTTTTGCGAGGTCCTGGAAATAATCCTGGCATCGCCGGATGCTGATCGTCATTTTACCCCACAAGCGAACTTACTCCACAAAGACGGGGAACTGATTCCGGAGCATGTTTTCAAAATGGAAAACATTGAGGAGGAATGGATGAGGCTTTGTCAAATGCTTGGCAGAAAGATGCCGCTTCAACAGCGCAACAAAACCAAACATCGCCATTACAGGGATTATTATAATACAAATAGTAGAAACATAATAGCCAAGCTATATACAAAGGATTTGGAAGCTTTCAAATACCAATTCTAGCTAGAATCCTATTCGCTACCAACCCATCAGTGTCGCTAGATAAATGGCTAATTCTTCTCCATTTACTTCATTCTGCTTTAAGTTCGGATGATAGTTTGCCCCATATCCATATTGCCCCTGAGTGCTTAAGGAAAAATGTTCAATCCGCGAATCGCTATCCCCTTTGAATCTCTCAATCGCTAGTTTAATATACCGCTGGAGGATTACAAGGTTGTCACCACTGACCATCGAGCCGTCCAGGCAGACGATCGTCGCTTCCGGATAATAGGAGCGTACCTTTCTTAGCAAAGCATCATAGGCATTCACAAAGTTCGCTTCAGTGGGAATGTGATGGGCGAAGTCATTTGTCCCCAGGTTAATAACTACGACATCCGGCATCCAGCGGGAAAAATCCCAGGAAAGCGTATCCTGGGGAAAATTACGATCGAACAAAGTAAACATTGTATTTTCCTGGGTGAGGTCGTAATTCTGAAAAACGCCTCTGCCGGAGAAACAGATGCTACGATATTCTGCATTGAGGCTTCGGCTGACAATGGCACTGTACGTCCGGTAGGCATCTTCAGTCGCCGGTAAAAAGCCATCCGTCGCCCGAGTTGCTTCATTGCCATAGCCACAGGTGATGGAGTCGCCAATGTATTCGATTCTCCGTTTCGCTCTCGGAGGCGGGCTCAACAGCTTCCCATTGTTCCCAAGGTCTATTCCCAGAAAAATAGCGACGCCACAGAAAGCCTCTGTTCGCCGAAATATTGTAACCGTATGCTCAGCAAAAGGAAGATTTTCCGCAATAATAAACGAACTGTCAGCCGGCGTGGCCCGGATAATCGTCGATTGCTTGCCGTCGATAAAAACAGTGTAATAGTTTTCGTTATGTTCACTGTCTTCATCATAGACGTGTTGCAGATATATCCAGCACTGCTCTCCGGAGAAACGGAAACGAATCGTAGAAGCAGACCAGGCAAAAGATGCGCCGCGTTTATCTTCCGTGTTAAATCTACCGATGTATTGAAACCGCTCATCACTGGCGGGAATTCTGGTTTCGCTGGCACTTAAAGTCGCGGTTGTCATTAGCAATGTCAGAATTAAATTTTTCATCAAATTCATAAGATCAAAGACCAAGAATCTTATCTATGAAAGGGCGGACGATTTTGCCCCACAGTTGATAGCCGCTCTCACTGAGGTGTAACCCATCTGCAATAAATAAATGTTTCTCCGGTGTGCCGTCTTCCCCAAGCATGGGCGTCGCAGTGTCTGCATAATGAAGCCGGGAATCCTGATGGGAATATTCCGCAATCATCTGATTGGCGCGTTTCATTTCCGGCCAATCATCCCAACGCGCCAGGCTGGGCTTGATCGGTACGAAGATCAGCGCAGTTTGCGGAGAATGCTCCCAAACCAGCTTTGTAAATTCCTGATAATCTGTTAAAACCTGTTCGGCGGATTTACCGGCTGCAACGTCATTATCACCGGCATAAAATAGAATCACTTTTGGCTTATATGGGTGAACTATATTATCTGCAAAAAATGTTACGTCAGATATATGTGCGCCCCCGAAGCCGCGATTAATTACCGGGAGATCAGGAAACGATTCGCGGGTCATCCACATGCGCATACTGGAACTGCCGGCGAATAATACGCCGTCTCCCGGTACCGCGTTTTGGCGGTCGAACTTCATAAATCGCTCAATCTCTTTGCTAAACCGATTGGGATCCGGATCAGGCTTTTCTTCCTGGGCTGAAATTGTAAAGATGCTCAGAAGTAACGCTGCCATTAAAATTAAAAGTATGCTTTTGGAATACATCAAAGTGTCCTTCTTTTAAATGTTATCCTAATTCCATGAGTTCGTACAAGGATTGCCATTGCAGTGCTGTACGGAATTTTTCTTCGGATATTTCATCGGCTGAGTGAAAAGTTGTTTTCCGGGCGACACCAGGCATAAGATCAAAAAAATTATCGCTGAACCGCCCATCAAGTCCGAAAACACTCAAGTTGAAATCCCGCACCGGCAGTGGCGACTCGACCGAAACAGTGAAGTTCTCACCGGTTTTTTTGATGCTTAAATCGATTTCAGGTTTGATGAGTTTTTGGTTGATAGCATCAGCGAAGTAATAGGCGTTTTCTGACAGTGTTTTACCATCGTTTTGTAAAGTACAGTAGAGCACGGTTTGTTGAGTGTCACCATTAAAAGTTGTATCAGCTATCGAGAAGCTCGAATAAACACGACTGGTTAACGGATCGACAATAATCGATTCCGTCGATTGATATAATAGTCTTCCATTAAAGTCATACCAGGATAGCTGCAATTCCGCTGTTATATTCTCCTGTAAATCGGATACGACAAAAATTTCTATGTTGCCAGTGTCAGCCTGAACCGGCGAAACCATCATCATGCTGTAGAAGCGTTTCGCTGCATACTGCAATGCTTTCCAGCGGCCGAAATAGTCGATTGAGGCCCAGCTGGCAACCGGCCAGCAATCGTTTAGCTGCCAATATAAACTTCCCATGCAGTGCGGCATTAAACGCCGAAAATGCTCCGCCCCCATCTTGATGCCATGTGCCTGTAACACCTGGCTTAGAATGAGGAATCGCTGAAAATCTTTGGGGATACGATAGTAATTTTCCATATAGCTCTTAATCAATGCATTTCCCGGCTCGCTGCGCTGATGCGCCTGCATTACCGGCGACATGATGTCGTGATCCTCCGGTAAGGTATAACTGTCTACGGTCGCTGGTTCGGGGAAACTTTGAAAGCCATATTCACTCATAAAGCGCGATGTTCTTCCCTGGTAGCTTTCGAAAGGCTCCTTCGAATGCCAAACACCCCAATAGTGATCGTCCCCGGCGTTCATACTATCCGGGTTTCCCACGGCATTTTCCGAACTGGCCGGAGAGCTCGGCCAATAAGCCCGGGATGTATCCTCTTCCTGGCAAACCGTCGGGAGCAGTTTGTGGAAAAGCGCTAGATATTCGTCCCAAAAACTGGCCGGATATTCATCTTTCCAGCCCCAGTTCTTCCAACCGGCTTCAATCTCATTATTGCCACACCAGAGGATGATGCTGGGATGATGATGCAATCGGCGCATTTGGTAACGAGCTTCCCGCTCAACCGAATCCAAAAAACTTTGATGGGCCGGATAAAGTGAACAGGCAAACATAAAATCCTGCCAAACCAGAATGCCCAATTCATCGCACAACTCATAAAATATGCGATTTTCATAGATACCACCGCCCCAAACACGCAGGCAATTCATGTTTGCTTCAACGGCACTCTCAAGCAGATCCCGATACCAGGCTTCATCCAGGCGATTTGGGAAGCTATCCGCCGGAATCCAATTGGCGCCTTTGCAAAAAACCGGCACATTGTTAATAAAAAAGCCAAAACTTTCGCCCGCGGTATCCTTTTCCCGGCGTAGTTCGACGGTGCGCAGACCGATTTTCTTTTCGGCTTGTTGAATGTCATTGTTACCGTTAATGGCAACTTCAATACTGTATCGTCGTTGCTCCCCATATCCCAGCGGCCACCAGCGTTGCGGATTCTCGATAGTTAACGGTACCCGGGTTTTATTTTGACCGGCTTCCAGTCGCAGGTTTGTTTTGCTTGCTTGCCGGCCATCTATACTGGCATTGATGACGACATCCTGTGCCTGTTCGGAGAGAATGTCTAGAACTACAGAAAGCGTCGCTTGTGTGGCACTTAATAAATCCTGATCGACAGCCATGTTGAGGATTTTGAGGTCATTCCAGGCTTCCAGGCGGACATCCTGCCAAATGCCAGCAGTAATCAGACAAGGGCCCCAATCCCATCCGTAATTGTAAGGCGCCTTTCTGGTGAAAGTGCTGGTGCCGTTGGCTTGATCATTCGCTGCAGGATAAAGCTGTTTTCGGCCTTTGCTGAGTTCAGCTTCTCTGGCCAGCACGGAATGAAAATAAACCTGGAGCTGGTTTTCGCCTGCTTTGATGATGTCTTTAACGTCAAATCGCCAGGGATGGAACATATTGTTGGTTTCGGCAATTTCCTGGCCATTCAAAGTGATAGTTGTATAGGTATCCAGCCCATCGAACACCAATTCCAGATGATTTTGGGAGAGAATTGTATCATCCGCAGAGAATGTTAAAGTATATTCCCAATCGCTGTCGGCAATCCATTTCAAGCGAGATTCGTTATCGCGATAGAATGGATCTTCTATACTGTTGTTTTTTTCAAGATCCAGATGTACGCAGCCCGGAATTTCTGCTGCTGCCCATTTCTCATCTCCATTCTTTCGAAATTCCCATCCCCTGTTTAGCGATTGTACAATCGCCGGCTGTTCGTTTTGCAAAATCAATATCTCACTCATTTCCTCTCCTGCAGGATCATTCGTAGTTACCAAATAGTTTCTGATTTCAGCGTCGCTGTATTCATCATGCGCCAAATTTTCCGCCACAAAACTTCCTGTTTTATTACGAAAATCGCGCTTTGTTAGAGTTTATAAGCAAATTTTTTGGAAAAAAGAAGCCCTTTCCACACTTTTTTACCGTATTTGATTGAAAAATGCCGCCCTTATACTTCGATCTTTTTTGAAAATATACAACTTTCGTTTAAAGTGTTGATAAAAATAGCTTTATACTTCGTTTATAGCGATTCACTAAGGTGCTTTGAGTCAAATTTGTGTAACATATTTTCAAAGTATTGTTACATATAGTCAAACGCATGACACTTCCCCTGCCAATTTTTTAAATCCGCTAAAAATGCCGTTACATCTTTGCAAAAAGTTGCAACCAGTTTGAAAGACTTCCCTCCCGATTTTTCATATCTTGATCACGAAGTTTGAATGAAACAGACAATAAACGAAAGCAAAGGGCATTACAAAACAACTGAAAGAATGAATGCCCGACAGCTTTAAAAGTTATCCAACTCAATGGAGGTATTATCATGAAGCGTGCATTAGTTTTTTTGTATGGCAGTATTAGTTATCTGATTTTCTTTGGTTCGTTTTTGTATGCAATCGGTTTTATCGGCAATCTATTCGTACCGAAATCAATCGACTCTGCAGCAGCGGCACCTTTTACAGAAGCATTACTAATCAATGCAGCACTGTTGGGACTCTTTGCCATTCAACATAGTGGCATGGCCCGGCAGGGATTTAAGAATTTTATCACCCGGTTTATCCCGGAACCTATGGAACGTAGTACTTATGTATTAATCTCCAGCTTGTTGCTGATCTTGCTTTTCTGGCAGTGGAGACCGATGGGTGGCGTCATCTGGAATGTTGAGTCAACTTTCGGTGTAGTAGTTCTCTATAGCCTGTTTTTCTTTGGATGGTTGCTGGTGCTTGTATCAACTTTTCTGATCAACCATTTCGACCTGTTCGGATTACGCCAGGTATTCTTATACTTGCGGAAGAAAGACTACACGCCTTTGAAGTTCAAGGTGCCGTTTCTCTACAAGTTTGTTCGTCATCCCTTGTATGTTGGTTGGTTTTTCGCCTTCTGGGCCACTCCGACGATGACCGTAGCACACCTGGTATTCGCAATTGCAACCAGTGTTTACATTCTGATCGCAATTCAACTGGAAGAAAAAGACCTGATCACTTTCCACGGTAAGAAATATGAAAATTATCGTGAAGAAGTCCCCATGTTGATCCCCGGCTTGAAAAAGAAAAACACCAAAGGAACACCGGCCGGTGCAGCTACCGCAAAATAAAAACCAATGGAGGGGGCTGGTCGCTTGCGGCCGGCCCTTCTCGGTAATATCTGGGAAACAATTTATCATGAAAGCAACAAAAGAGAATAAAACGACAATGGCTGAATTTAATGACATGGACATGGCGCCGGAAGATTTTAAAGCGCTTGGCTACCAGGTAATTGACATGATTGCCGATTACTATAAATCCGTAAGAGATGTTCCGGTTTTTCCAGAGAGCAAGTCGCATGAAGTCAAAGAAACGTTCACACAACAGTTGCCTTATGCAGGTGAAAACCCAGCGGCGATCCTCGATGAGTGGCAGGAGAAAGTTCTGCCGAATGCCACCCATCTAGGCTCACCGCGATATTTCGGATTTGTGAATGGCTCCGGCACCATGATCGCCACTTTGGCGGAAGCGCTTGCCGCATCTGTCAATATGAATGTTGGTGCCTGGAAACCTTCACCGGCGGCCACCGAAATTGAACGACAAACCATCGCCTGGATCGCAGAATTGATTGGCTACAACACCGATTGTGGCGGGCAATTTGTCAGCGGTGGAACGATGGCAAACATAACCTCCCTTTTAACCGCCCTGCGAAATACCGCAGACTATGATTCGACGACAGAAGGACTACAATCGGAGAAACGTCGCGGACAGTTTACTGTCTATATGTCCGCACATGAAGGTCATGTTTCAATCGTTCGGGCAGTGGATGTCTTGAATCTCGGGCGCTATGCGATTCGCCGCGTGCCGGACAAAGCCGATTTTACAATGGACACTACCGCTTTGCGGGAAATGCTCGCAGAAGACAAACGGAACGGCATGATTCCCTTTTGTGTGATCGGCCAGGCCGGCGCTATCAATACCGGTGCGATTGATCCGCTGGAAGAGATTGCCGATATCTGTGTGGAAAACAATCTCTGGTTCCATGTTGATGGTGCCTGCGGGGCTGTCGGGGCGATGCTCCCGGAGAAACGGCCATTGTATAAAGGTATGGAAAGGGCCGATTCAATCACCCTGGACCCGCATAAATGGCTATACATCCCCTATGAATGTGGCTGCGTCCTAGTAAAAGATGCCGAGAAGATGCGCCGGGCTTTTTCCATCAGTGCGCCGTATTTGCGCGGCACTTTGCCAACGGAATATAGCGGACTGGATTATCTGGAATGCGGTCCGCAAATGTCCCGGGGATTTCGGGCCCTGAAAGTCTGGATGTCCTTAAAACATTATGGCGTTGAAGGCTATCGTCGTTTGCTGAACCAAAATGTGGACTGTGCTTCCTATCTGGATGGATTGGTGCAGAAAGCCGCGGATTTTCAGGCATTGCATGCCCCTACTCTCTTTATTTATTCCTTTCGGTATCTGCCGGCAGATATTACCAGTCAGTATGGGGAAGCCGGTAATTATCCGGAAGAAGTTGACAATTACCTGAATAACTTGAACCAGCAAATCGCCGATGATATTCAGCATTCCGGAGATGCCTTTATCATGACGTCCCGGGTACGCGGGCAGGTGGTGCTCCGAATGTCAATTTGCTCTCATCGCACAACCCGGGCAGATATCGCATTTGTCTTCGAAAGACTGCGAGAGATCGGCAAAATGCGTCACCAAATCAATGAGAGAAGAAACTGAAAACCAGCAGATGAATGGAGACAAAAATGAAAACTTTATCAATTATGAACGGTTACTTGCGTAATAATTTCATCGTCAATTTTTACCGCTATTACATTTATGAAAGCGTCATGATCGTTAAAGATCGGGGCTTTAAAGCGCTGATCAAGGAACGTGGATACAAAGTGTTTTTCGCAATCTTTATGTATTATTTAATTAGAGATACCATCGTTTACATCTTGATCCCCTTCTTGATTGCCAGAGGAATTCTGGGATAAACTTCACAGATCGTAAAGCCGTTTATTGTGCTTTACCTCCAGAAGCGAAGAATGCTGAAATATACAGTGTTCTTCGCTTTCTTTGTTTGTTGCCTTGGGTGTTTCTGTAAACTGCCTTAACTTCCTGTTATGAAAAGATATCAGTTTGCGATCATCGGTGCCGGCATTGTTGGATTGGCGACCGCGTTGGCGTTGATTCGCCGTGGTGTAAAATCCCTGTTAATTCTCGAAGCAGAAAATGCCCCGGGAATGCATCAAAGTGGCCATAACAGCGGTGTTATTCATTCCGGGCTTTACTATTCCCCTGGCTCTGCAAAAGCCGTGAATTGCCGGAAAGGCCGTATCGCGATGTACAAATTTTGTGCAAAACATTGCATTCCACATCGCCGTTGTGGGAAACTAGTTGTCGCTGTTCACGAGGAAGAGCTGCCTGCATTAGGTAAACTCATGAAGCGTGGGCGGGAAAATGGCCTGCAGGTAGAAACTCTGGATGTCGCTGCTGTTCAGGAGCTAGAGCCGCATATAAGCGCTCTGCAGGGGATTTGGGTACCAGAGACCGGCATCGTGGACTATCGTGCGGTTACAGCTGTTATGGCAAAGCTGATTGCCGATGCCGGGGGAAGAATTCTCTGCAATCATCGCGTGCAGACGGTGTCATTTAAGGGAAATACAATTTTACTACAAACTCGCAATGCCCGGATCGAATGCGAAAACTTGATCAATTGTGCCGGATTGCAATCGGACCGTATCGCCCGGATGTGCGGGGAAGCGCCGGGACTGCGAATCATTCCTTTTCGGGGAGAATATTATCAACTAAAGGAAGAGAAGGCTGCAATGATCCGCCATCCGGTATATCCAGTGCCGGACGCACGTTTCCCTTTTCTTGGTGTGCATTTTACCCCGATGATTGGCGGGGGCGTAGAGGCCGGTCCCAATGCGGTGCTCGCCCTGCGGCGAGAAGGATATAATCGCTATAGTTTTCACTGGGAAGATGCCTGGGAGTCGCTCAGCTATCCGGGCTTTGGTAAACTCGCTAAGAAGTACTGGCGAATGGGCCTGCTTGAAATGCAACGCTCGTATTCAAAAGCTTCATTTGTAAAAGCGATGCAACGATTAATGCCTTCAATTTCTGCCAATGATGTTTTTCGCTGCGGCAGCGGCGTACGGGCCCAGGCAGTCACTAAAGACGGCAAGCTGGTGGACGATTTTCAAATAATTCAAAACAACAATATTGTGCACGTTCTAAATGCCCCATCACCAGCCGCAACAGCATCCCTAACCATCGGCGAAAAAATCACCGAAATGTGCACGAAATAAAAGTCCCGCAGGGACGTCCCCCAATAACCCCGGACGCAAAGTCCGGCAGGAAGGAAAAAATGAAAGAAACCTGGCGCTGGTATGGCCCCAACGACCCCGTAACCCTAACCGACATCCAACAAGCCGGTGCAAGTGGCATCGTTACTGCACTACACCAAATCTCCAATGGCGAGAGCTGGGAAGTGTCGGAGATTATGGAACGCAAACTGGAAATTACCGGCCATAATCTGGAATGGAGCGTTGTAGAAAGTATTCCGGTCCATGAAGCAATTAAACAGGGGTTGCCGGAACGAGATCACTATATCGACAATTATTGCCAGAGTATTCGCAATCTGGGGCAGTGTGGCGTAAAAACGGTATGCTACAATTTTATGCCAGTGCTTGATTGGCTGCGCACGGATTTAAACTATCGAATGCCCAATGGCGCGCTCGCCCTTCGTTTTGATTTTACTGACCTCGCGGTGTTTGATTGCCATATCCTTCAACGCCCAGATTCGGAAAACGATTATTCGCCGGAACAACTCTCCGCTGCAGATGAACGGTTGCGAATGATGACAGCTACGGACAAGTCCCGCTTAACCAATACCATTATCGCCGGTTTGCCGGGATCCGAAGAAGGATATACTCCGGATGAGATTCGAAATATCCTGGCGGCCTATCAAAGAATCGATGCAGCTAAGTTGCGCAATAACCTGAAGTGTTTTCTGCAGGCAGTTGTCCCCGTCGCAGAATCCGCCGGCGTTCGCCTGGCCATCCACCCCGATGACCCGCCCTACCCTATCCTCGGATTGCCACGCATTGTCAGCAATGAAGCGGACGCTCGCTGGTTATTGGAGACTGTTAATTCGCCGGCAAATGGACTGACATTTTGCACCGGCTCTTATGGCGCTCGCCCGGACAATGATTTAGTTCGCATGATTGAGCAATTCGCTGATCGCATTCACTTTGTCCATTTGCGCAGCACCCGTCGGGATGATGCCGGCAACTTTTACGAAGCCGACCATCTCGGTGGCGACGTGGATATGTATGAAGTGGTGAAGGCGCTTTTAGAGGAAGAAGCAAGACGCAAAGCGCAGCAGCGAAAAGATTGGCAGCTACCGATGCGGCCGGATCATGGCCATCAAATGTTGGATGATCTTGGGAAGGAAGTGAATCCGGGATATTCGGCAATCGGCCGCTTGCGCGGACTGGCGGAATTGCGCGGACTGGCGTTAGGAATTCATCGTTCAGTTGTCAGTGAACAGTAATCAGCAAACATTTAACTGTAAAATAGCAAGCGTTCGCCGACAACTGATAACTGGCAACTGATAACTGTTCACTGATAACTGTAAACTGATAACTGTTTTTTATCCCGCCCGAAGGGAATCAACAATCTTCAAACGCGCCGCCCGGATCGAAGGCAAAAAGCCCCCGAAAACGCCCATTAGCGAAGCGAAAATTAGTGAGGCGATAATAATTGCCGGGTTCAGGGCAAACGAAAAAGCCAGTTCGGAAAATGAATCAAAATTGAGGGTGGAAACGGAATAGTTCTGTAGAAATGAGGCCAGGAGAATTCCCAATCCCCCACCAATAAGAGCAATTAGTAACGATTCTGTCAGAAATACGGTCAAAATACTCGAACGACTAAACCCTAATGCCCGCAAGGTACCGATTTCCACGGTTCGATTGGCGACAGCAGCATACATGGTGATCATAGCCCCAATTGTCGCCCCGATGCTAAAAATTACCGTAATAATAATCCCTAATATTCGGATGATAAAGGTTAATGCGGAGGATTGTTCCCCAAAATAGGCCTGCTCTATTTTTATATCCATTTCCTGCAGGCGCTTGTCCAGTGCCGCCGCCCGCTGAAACGACTCAAAATTGTTGATGTCGTCCAATTTGAAAGTGATTGTCGAAACTGTATTTTGGCGATTAAAAGCATCCATCATCTGAACGGCATCCCCCCAAATTTCCGAGTCAAATCCACTGCCGTTTGTGGTAAATACCCCGACGATCAACCATTCGCTGCCAGCAAATTCTATGGTGCTGTTTAGCTGGGCATTTTTAAATCTTTCTGCTATCGATTCACCGACAATCAACTCTCGCAAAGCAGGGTTGAACATGCGTCCTTCGATAAGCTGAACATTGGAGCGCAATGTTTGCACCAGTGGCTCCACACCGCGAATGGTAATGTTGCCAATACCGCCTTCCATTCGGTCCAGATTGATAACAACAACCGGCTCCGCGGAAAGCAGTAATTCGCCGGATTCAGTCCTGGCGATGTGCGGCATCGCACGAATAATTCCTTGCACGTCTCCACCAACAATGCTGGAGATTTCCCCATTGGAACCTTTCCGCACCACGATGACATTATCGGGCTCCCCGGTAGAAACAAGTGTTTTCTCGACACCATGGGCCATCATTAGCACAGCAGCAAAAACAAAGACCACCAGGGCAATGCCTAAGATTGTAATCCCCGTCGTCAATTTACGCGTACGAAAATTCTTGACCATATAAACAAAAGGTACTTTTCTCATTCCAGGAATAGCCATCAATTCATATCCTATACTAAAATGTTGTTTTTTTAGCTTGGTGTTTGAGCACCAGACAATGTCACAGTAACCCCCTAAATTCCTAAATACCTAAGCCCCAACTACCCCACAAAACGAAAACCATCAACTATTCGTGTGGTAACTGCCCTTTGAATGGGGAAAATCGCCGCAGCAATCCCAATGACAAGCACGGCAACCATGCAAAGCACCAGTGTAATTGTCTCGATGTAAAAAGCCGGGAAAAAGCCTTTTGGCATAAATTGAGCAAAAACATCAACAAACGGGAATAGCATCGCTAAACCAATAGCCCCGCCAAGCAGGGAAATAAATGTCGATTCGCCTAAGATCAAGGTTGTGAGATGTGAGCCGGAAAATCCCAGCGCTTTTAAAACCGCGTATTCCCGGGTTCTTTCCCGGGCAGCCATAATCATGGTATTCCCCAATACCAGCATGATTATGCCGACAATTATAAACGAAATGGCGTTCATTGCGGAAATGATCGCCCCGGTAGATGCAAGAAATCCCTGCTGAAAAGCGCGCTCAGTTTCACTCTTCGTTTCCGCCGTCGAGTTTTTGAAGACCTGGTCAATGGCCGCAGAAACTTCACTGGATTTGTTGATGTCAGCGACTTTGACTATAAACCAGCCAATAAAGTTGGCCCGGCCCGGTGATTCCTGATTCATCCGTTCATTCAAATATTCCCAATGAAAGAACATCTGATTCGCATCGGTGGAATTAAATTTGGGTTGATAGATTCCGCGAATCACGAAATCCCATTTCCCCGGATAAATGTCTCCATCCAGTGTCATTATGTCGCCAATCTGCAAATTATACTGCTCGGCGAGATTGCTGCCAATAACGCAGGAGTTACGCTCCCGCTTAAAGTTTGCTAATTCTTCATCCGAAAGGAGGAACTCCGGGTAAACCTCAAAAAAGGTATTTACATCCACCGCCATACGAGCGAAGAAATTGCTTTTGTCGATATAGGTGCCGCCGAACCAGTTTGCGTAAGAAACTTCGGCGACATTATCCACGGTTTTTATTTTGTTGGTGTAGGCGGATGGCAATGGAAAAATGAAAGATACGGAATGGCGAACAATCAGGCGATCCGCCGCGGATGCATCCACCCCGGCATACCAGGATGTAACAAATGTCCTTAGCAAACCAAATGCAAATACCGCGATGCTGATACCAAGGATTGTCAAAATGGTGCGCAATTTATGCCGAAGGGCATTTTTAAAAACTAATTTGAGAATTTTCATTTTAATGCTCCTGCACCGCTTTTTTGTCGGATTTAATCAAATCTCCCTTTTCCAGATGGTGTAATACCTGGGCGCGTTCGGCGGCATGCGGGTCATGTGTAACCATCAGGATTGTTTTCTCGTGCTCTTTGTTGAGAAGTTCCATGAGGTTGAGAATATCCTCTGCAGAAGCTTTGTCGAGATCACCGGTCGGCTCATCTGCGACGAGAATTAAAGGATCAGTAACGATGGCGCGGGCTATGGCGACGCGCTGCTCCTGTCCCCCGGAAAGCTGCTTGGGATAATGATCCATCCGATCCGCCAAACCGACGATCTTGAGTGCAGTCTCTGTTTGTTGCTTGCGCTCCGCTTTCGAAAGTTTGGTGAGAAGCAATGGCAGTTCAACATTCTCGAAAGCGGTCAATACTGGGATCAGATTGTAAAACTGAAAAATGAAGCCAACATTGTTCGCACGCCATTTCGCCAGCGCAGTTTCATTCATACTGCTGATTTCTTGACCTTCAATAGTGATGCTCCCATCGTCCGGTTTGTCAATGCCAGCAATCATGTTCAGCAGGGTCGTTTTACCTGAACCTGAAGGGCCCATCAAGGCGGTAAACTCCCCACTGTCAATGGTTAAATTGATATTGTTCAATACCGGAATTTCAAGCTTTTCTCTCCAGTAAGATTTCTTTAAATCTCTGATTTCAATTAACTTGGACATGATTTCTCCATCGTTAAACATATCGGTGAGGGATCAACACCTCACGATTTTATTCAGTTTCAACAGCGCTGCCGTCTGTCAGGTCTGCTGCTGGCGTGTCAATCAAACGATCTCCGCTTTGCAAGCCAGCGGTGATTTCTACAAAGTTGCCAAATTTATCGCCAATGGCAACCGCATGTGCTTTTGCTTTTTCGTCTTCAACTTTGTATACAATGGTTTCACCATCACGGACCACCAATGCAGATTGGGGAATTACCAGACGCGGTGTTTCCGGTTCGGCCGCCCGTTCTTTGCCGCTCAGGAAAAGTACTTTTGCACTCATCTCCGGCAATACTCGCTTGTCGTAATTCCGGAATCCCACCTTAACAAGAACCGTCGCTTTGGAACGATCCGCAGTCGGAACAATTTTAGCGACATAGGCGGCATAGCGTTGTTGTGGATATGCATCAAGGGTGATTTCACAGTCCATATCCGGACGGATTTTATCAATGTTGGATTCGGAGACATCTGCTTCTACTTGTAAAGAGGTCATATCGGCAATCGTTACGACTGCTGCCCGGGAATTTGCCCCGGCGGCTAATGGCGCGACAATTTCTCCGACATCGGCATTTTTGGTCAGTACCGTGCCGTCAAATGGCGCCCGGATCCGCGTGTTCTCCAATGCGACCTCAGCAGCTTGTACGCGGGCTTTTGCCAAATCAATCGAGGCTTTTACCCGTTTTACCTGCGCGCTGGCGTTTTCAAAATCTGCCTGGGCGCTGGCGCCGGCATCGAGTAATGATTTTTGCCGGGAAAAAGTGTTCTCAGCAATCTCAACTTCCGCTTCCTGAAGCTTTAGATTCGCCCGGGCTTCATCAAGCTGCGCGCGGATATCATTGTCTTCCAGACGGGCGATAATTTGATTTTTACTGACCTTGTCTCCTTCGACAACACCGAGAAAAACCAGGCGACCAGTCCCCTTGGAAGCCACCGACGCTTTTCGCTGAGCGACAACATAGCCACTAGCGGTAAGCACCGCATCAGTTTGTGCGGCAGTTTGCAGGGTTGCCCGGGTCATTTGTACTTTTACTGCCGGGGAAAACAGGGAATCAAAAATGCCACTAAAATAAATTGCCATCAGCACAACGAGCAGGCCAAGAATGACCAGCCATTTCCGTCCGCCGCCGCTGTTAGTGTCGCTATATTCTCTTTTGGATTTATCTATTCGAAGTGATGCCAGATCTGCTTTGTCTGCTGCCAAAACGTAGGTCTCCTTCTTAACGGATTTTTCAATTCGATTATTTCAGTTCACTGCTTCGGTTATTCGACCAAAGCAGTGAAAAATAATCTTTATCCGCCAGAAATAAAAGCATGGAAATTTATAATAATCAGAGGGATGTCGCTTCGAAGGTGTTGCCCTGGTTCACGTCCCCGCTCTTAAAACCCTTATAAAACCAACGCTTTCGTTGTTCAGAGGTACCGTGGGTAAATGATTCCGGCACTACATACCCCTGGCTTTGTTTTTGAATACGATCGTCTCCAACGGCAGCGGCGGCATTTAATGCCTCTTCGATATCCCCCTCTTCCAAAATATTGCTGAGACGCTGGGCATGATGTGCCCAAACCCCGGCATAAAAATCGGCCTGCAATTCCAGGCGAACCATGTATTTGTTAAATTCAGTCTTGCTCACACGGTTACGCATTGACATTACCTTTTCACTGGTGCCCATAAGATTCTGAACATGATGACCCACTTCATGTGCGATCACATAGGCCATCGCGAAATCGCCTGGTGCGCGGAATTTAGTTCGCAGTTCATCATAGAAACTCAGATCGATATACATTTTATAATCGCCGGGGCAGTAGAATGGGCCTGTCGCCGAACTAGAGAATCCGCAGGCAGATTGAACACCGCCACTGTAAAGGACCATTTTAGGCTCCTGGTAACGGGATCCGGCCGCTTGAAAAATTCTGTGCCAAACGTCTTCGGTGTCTTGCAGAACAACTGAGACAAATTGTGCCAGTTCCTGTTCCTCGGCCGACGGTTGATAATTGCCACCCTGGGTAGCTCCGGAACTCTGCATATTGTTTAGCAATGATAAAGGATTGCCTCCCAGCAACCAGACGATTAAAATTAAAAATATTGTGCCAAGACCACCGCCAATAGCTTTGCGAGGGGCTCTTCCCCGGCGATCTTCCACATTTGAACTTTGTTTTCTACCTCTCCAGCGCATATGAGATTCTCCATTTTGTTGTGAAAAAATGACAGCGCAACAACTTTCAATCGCTTTCATCCGACAACAGCCCGCCCCTCCAGAAGCGCCCGGAAACCTTTAAATTGATCACCGAATTGTTGCCAGCTGAAATTTCAGCTATTTGAAGATGCTGCAGTACTTTCGCTAGTGAATTATTAAAACCCTGAGGCCTTGAATAATCTCTCCTAAAATAAGCGAATAAAGTGATATCTGCAACGGAGATTACAGGAAATCTCCAGATATATGTTGCTAGCTTCCTATTAAGTCATTGAGAACATTGGAACGCTAAATTTGCCGAATGATTACAGATTTTAGGTCGATCGCTTGCGTACCGGGTATTTTGGGCGCCTGAAGCAGCAGTCGTTGCTTGCCGGCTTTAATATTTACGTTTCCCAGCGAGATTCTTTTCCAGATCTTTTCATAGACTTCCCAACGCTGAATACGATCGGGGCTGGGCAAATAGGCAGGGTCATGAGTCTCTGTGATTTCTTTGGCCAGCGATTGCCCGTCTACCTGTGCAGATATTTTTGCACCCACTTGCGTTTCCGGGCAAGTATATTGAATGATTACTTCGTATTCCGCTGCTTCAACTACTTTTAAATCCCAATAAATACTGTCGGTTAGCGATTGCCAGTTGGTGATCCAGTCGTTGGCCCATCCCCAGTACTCGCTAAATTTAACATTGCCGGAAAGGCGGGCTTCCGGTGCCGGCAGAATCGTTTCCGGATATCCCTGATGCCCTATTTGTATCGCCGGTGGTGGCCCCAGCTCACTTGTCACCTCCTGAAATGCAAGCAGGTATTCGGCTGCGAGTTGCCGGGTTTCTGCTGGAAATTGATCAGCGATATTGTCTGCCTGAGAGGGATCGTTTTGCATATCATATAAAGAATGTGTGCTATCCCGTTCCAACACCATCCGATAGCGGTCGGTGCGGACAGCACCCGGATAGGGTGTGAGCTGCCGGCCAATGGGAAAAGTATAGAGCGTGCGGTTCCCTAGTTCAGTGCTATCCCCGCGGAGCAAGCCGGCGAGGCTCTGCCCATCCAGATCAAGATTGGCGGGTATTTCCAGATTGCAGATGTCCAGCAAGGTGGGTAATATATCAATGTGTGCTGCCAAAGCCCCAACTGCTTTCCCGGGCTGAAATCCCCCCCCCGGATAGCGAATAAACAATGGGACACGCACGCCGCCTTCATCGACATCCGCCTTCTTTCCCTTCATGCCGCCATTAAATCTGTGACCGTTTGGTCCATTGTCGGTAGTGAATAAAACGACAGTGTTCTCTTGCAGGTTCAGCTTGTCCAATGTTTCCAAAATCCGGGAAATATTATCATCTATATTCTCCACCATGCCATAAACGGCAGCATTATAATCGCTGATGCCGTTATTCTTTAGCCGGTTAAAATATTTATCCGCTACCTGCATCGGGCTATGGGGAGCGTTATAGGGTATATAGCAAAAGAATGGACGGGCGCGGTTTTCCTCAATGAAATTTATTGCCTGATCGGTTAACACATCACTGATGTAACCTTCAGTTTTTACTCGTTTTCCATTGTGGAATAGCTCTGTGTCAAAGTAGTTGTTCCAGTGCCCGGCGGAAAAACCGAAAAATGTGTCAAACCCCTGCCCCCGGGGATCGTGGGGATACTGCTCGCCATTGTGCCACTTTCCGAAAAGACCGGTGCGATAACCAGCGTCTTGCAGGATTTCCGCAATAGTGACCTCATCTTCACGCATCACTTCCTTACGATGGGTTACCCAGGTAGTGCCGGTACGGAGGTGATAGCGGCCGGTTAACAAACTGGCGCGAGTCGGCGCGCAAACCGGAGACACATAAAAGCGCTGAAAACGAACACTCTCTGAACGGAGCTTGTCGAGCGCTGGGGTTTGAAGTGAGTCGTTCCCATGACTGCTCAAATCCCCCCAACCCTGATCGTCGGTCATAATCAGCACAATGTTCGGTGGCGCTTCATTTTGATCCTGGCAAGAGAAAAACATTCCTGAGAATAATAAGGAGAGCATGATAATTCGAAAATCATTGAACAAAATATGCCTCAATTTTAGTTGTTGTCAGCGGTCTTTTTTAAATGACTATACAGATAAAGCATCCACGAAGCGATAATGACTAATCCCCCCATTTCCCGGGCCTTTTCTACGGCAATTGTTTTCATTTCAATCGATTGAAAAATTTCACCAAGGGTTACCTTCCCCCATACGTCGGGCAGATGAAAGGCTGCCCAGCCGAAAGCGAGGATTGCCAGATAAAGTGGCAGGCGCTTGTCGAGACGAGGGGAAAAAGCGAGATAGCTAACCAGGGCGGCAATACCGTAGATGACAATCCAGAGCAGCGGGTCCGGATCGTTGTACTGAACAAGCGCAGACAATAAAAAAATGCCAACCATAAAACCATTATAAAGTTTAAATCTCGAGCCTGTTTTCATTTGTGATTATCCACCTTTGTCTCTCACATGTTTCATTTTTGACAAGTTTAGCAATTCCCCGGAATTTATCCAAACGACTCATTTTTAAATACAATATCGCTCAAAACGCTCATTTTGCTTGTGCAGAGCTAAAAATAGTTGTATATTGTTGCAAAAACAGGAGTTAATGATGAAAACTTTGAAAAATAAAAATATTTTAGTGGTTGGTGGGAGTTCCGGAATTGGTTTGTCTCTGACAAAGATGCTTTTACATCAAGAGGCGAGTGTCTATATTGTATCCCGCCAGAATAGCAATACAAATTTACCCGGCTTAAATCATTTTCCCATGGATGTAACGACGGAAGATTTTTCCGGGTTGTCTTCTTTTCTGCCGGAAGAGTTGCATGGCGTCGCCTATTGTCCCGGCAGCATCACCTTAAAACCATTCCATCGCCTGCAAATCAGTGATTTTCTGGCAGATCTAAACATTAACTTATTCGGTGCTGTAAAAACGATTCAGGCAGCATTGCCAGCTTTAAAGAAGGGTTCACCAGCTTCAGTAGTTATGTTTAGCACTGTTGCTGCAAAGGCCGGGATGAATTTCCATGCGTCTATCGCTGCAGCGAAGGCAGCAGTTGAAGGACTTGCAAAATCGTTGGCAGCAGAATATGCTGCAGTCAATATTCGCTTTAACGTTATTGCGCCATCTATAACGGATACACCACTGGCCGGACAGCTGTTGTCGAATGATAAAAAACGGGAAGCATCAGCGGCGCGACATCCGCTAAAAGAGATTGGTCATCCCGACGAAGTTGCTGCAATGGCAGCTTTTCTGCTTTCGGAAAACAGTGGCTGGATTACCGGACAAGTATTTGGTGTCGACGGCGGTCTCTCTTCCTTGAAACCTTTGTAAAAATTGCAATAAGCTTGTTCTCTTACAGGGGACTGAATGCCACTGGCGCGTGGTAATCAGTCCCTTTTTTTATTGACCGGAAACAATCAATCTTGAATTAATATTACCGTTGCCATCATCTACCTTTTCCGGATTGCCGGGGTCGATCATCCATTGCCCATCAACAACAAATTTATAGGTATACTCACCTTTATCCAGTTGGATTTTACAACGCCAGCCTTTATCCGTCCGTTGCATAATGGTGTGCTTTGGATGCCAGCCGTTAAAGCTGCCGGCAACAGTCACCAGTCTGGCATCGGCATAATCATTTAGCTGAAACAATGTTCCTGCACCAGAGAGCGCAGCTGGTTGAAGCTGTGGAAGCAGATGGTTGGCAACGGGATGATCCGGTTCGATGGCCAGAATGCTTTGATAGGCATCTGCAGCCTCTTTTTGTTGACCGGATTGTAATAAAGCATTTGCAAGATTAATCTGTGTATCAGTGTTATTCGGAAAAGCCTCTGCATTGGCTGCCAGTAGCGACAGGGCACTTTTATATTGCTCTTTCTCCAGAAGGCTCTGGCCAATCTTGGCAAGTATGCGATGGTCAATATTGCTTGATTGCATCGAACGATATTTTTGGAAAGTATTGATAACAGCTGAAATTTCGCCAGATCGGGCAAGCTGTTGCAATTTCAATTCGATCTGGCGTAAGGACAATGGTTTATCGCTAGTGCTATCTTCTTTGGATAAATCCAATGCGACCAGTAGCTCTCTGTTCCGACTATATAATTTCCCATTAACGACCGTTGGTATCGTCCAGGCGCTGCCGTCAAATAAAGTAAACCGAGAGATTTCGTTTAAGTCTTCCGGACTAAGCTTGCCAAGGACCAGTTCCCCATCCTGAGTAAGGAATATTCCAAAATCATCGCTGAGTAACACATTCGCGTTTTTAAAACCGCGTTTTTTCCAGAGCAATTTTCCGGTTCGCCAATTGAAGCCGAAGAAAAAATCATCCCCGCCATAAGCATAATCTCCCTTAACAACCAGGTTGTTTACAAAGAGACTAACTTTATTGTTGTGCCAAATGGATTCAATGTTAATATCTGCTACAGGTCCGCTGAAACGTAACAGCTCTCCCCCATTCACGCCCTGACCAGCGATAAAAAGGAATTGGTTTTCCAGCCAAACAGGTGTCGGCACATTGGTCAGCCCTTTTTCCCGCATGGGATAAGACCAACGAACTTGGCCGTTGTTCACATCAATGCCCTGGACTGCATCTCCGCCAACCAGCACTAAGAAGTCTCCTTTTTCATATTTCACAACAATTGGTGTCGCATAACTGAATTTTGCCGAGGGAGATTTCCATTGCACTTCCCCGGTCGACTGGTTGAAGGCAATAAGTCCACTTTCCGGGCCACAGGCTTGAACGATAACATTTTCCTGATAAATTATTGGGCTGGCGGAAAAGCCAAATTGGACCGGGATTGCACTAAAATCTTTCACGAGATTGTAAGACCATACGACTGCACCATTATTGCGATCAAAACAATAGAATATGCCGGTATATCCGACTGTATAGAGATATTTTTCCGTGATTAACGGAGTTGCATGGGGGCCAATACCGCCGCCGTATTGCTCCTGACCCTCAATTGGCGGTGCGGGATAATGATATTCCCAGTGGGTTTTCCCGGTACTGGCATCAATCGCCACGACATACTCATTGAACTGTGCATCACCGGCATCATTCAATGGCCGATACATCGTAAAAAGCCAATCATTATCGATAACAATGCCAGAATTTCCCGAACCTAATTCCCGGCTCCAAAGTTCCGGCGGGCCTTCTGGCGGCCACTCTTTCATTATTTGTGAAATGGTAATCTCAAAATCACCTTCCGCCCCTCCCCATTGGGGCCAGTTCCCCTGGGCAAATATCAAAGGGGCATTAAATGTTGCTACGAAAATCAAAACAAAAATCAGGTTTGGTTTCTGCCGGGGCATATTCTTTTCCTCTTAATCATGGATCGCAATTCTTTACAATAATCAAAAAAAACGCTCAAAACGCTCGTTTTAAAATACGATATAAAGTGAAAATATCATCATGTTTTTTTTCTGATGACATTTTTTTACATTTTAAGAATGACCTTATGAAAGGAATTTGATTATGCTCTTCGATATCCATCTCTTGACAACTTTAATGATGGCTGGTATTATCTGGTTCGTTCAAATTGTGCATTATCCACTGTTCCGGGAAGTGGGCAGCGGTAAATTTGTTGCATATGAGAATCAGCACACTACCCGAACCGGCTGGGTTATCGCACCAATAATGGTTTTAGAACTGGGGACTGGAATAGCTGTTACCTGGCTCGGAAATACGGCCGTTCCGGATGTGCTTGAATGGAGTGGTATCGTGCTGTTGTTGATAATATGGGGGTCGACTTTTTTGATACAAGTGCCATGTCATCGGGCGCTTTCGGATCGCTATGATCCACTAATTCTTCATCGCCTGATAACCAGCAACTGGATCCGTACTATTGCATGGAGTCTCAGAGCGCTAATTGTTATCCGGATGGTCCCCTACTACATATAATAAAAAACGCCGACTAAGAAGCCGGCGTTTGATGATTAGCAATTAGTGCTATTTCTACTCAGAGAGATGATAGAAATTAGTTAGCAACAATAATGGAAGCACCCAAAGCTTTGTCTGCAGTACCATTTACAGAGCCTTTGGCAAATACGGTGTAGATCTTACCAGCTTCCAGGGTAATGCCCGGTAAATCCAATACTACGGTGGAAGTGCCAGCTAAGCGAACCTGTAGATCGTAAGTGGTTGCATCCAGCGGTGTGAAGTCTGTTGCTTCCTTGAAGGAATAGTTACCGAAAACAACAGTGCCGTCGGTTAATGTAATGTCTACTGCCGGAGCGTCCGGAGAAAGATGCAGGAAGCGAACGTGTGCTTTGCCAGCTGCCGGTGCAGTCAAGTCATCTTCAAGAACGATCGGAGCAATGTTTGCAAGAAAATCTACTGCAAAGATTGAGTAATTCATGTTTGCTGCAAGTACTAAGTCAGCCTCGATTACCGTCGTTGTAGTGCCGCTGGCGTTTACTTTAATATTGCGGGTGCCAGGCATTACTTCCAGGTAGTCAGTGTTGTTCGGGAATTCGAGCGGAGCAGCGTTGATGACTGCATCGTCGATGAGCAGATCAACACCCGGTGCATCCGGAGAGGCGTGAGCTACTTTTACATTCGCGCGTGCATCGGTGGTGAAATCTGCAAAGGCGTCGCCTGCATTGTTATCTACAAATGCTCTTACTGCGAAGGGGAAAGCGTCAGTCGCATCGAGTGTGCCGTGGGCAACTACGGTGTATACATTGCCATTGGTGATTGCTATCGGATCAAACACAACTACTTCTGCATTTGCGCCGGTCGGCGTTACTACGAAAGTGTAAGTGCCTTCGTCTACTTCAATGTAATCAGTGAAATCTTTGAAAGCTGCGTTGGAGAAAACAACCGGTCCAGCGCCGCTGTTCAAGCGAATGTCTACGGCTGGTGCATCCGGTGCAGTGTGGATAAAACGTACTTTTGCTTTAGAAGCATTTGCGGTGCGTAAATCTTCACTAACTATAGCAGTGATGTTCGCTAAATCGCCAACTGCGTAAACGCTATATTCTTTACCATCTTCCAGATTAACATTTGCTTCGATAACTACCGGAGTTGTAGCGCCAGCCGGTGTTACTTTGATATTACGGCTACCGGAAGCAAGCTCAGCATAACCGGAAGTCTCACCATATGCCAGGCCGGAAATTGCAACTGCATTATCTACCTGAATATCTACGGCCGGTGCATCGTAGCTAGTGTGAATGACACGAAGCTTGGTAGTTCCCTCAGCCGGGGTGGTAATTGTGTCATCATCGTCGCTACATGCGCTGATGGCGAAAGCTAGGAAGAATACTGTTAGCAGATTTAAAAATTTGAAACTTTTCATGACTATCTCCTTGTTTATGTAATTATTTTCAATTTTTATCGCCAAAACAAAATGAGCGTTTTGAGCGTTATTGTGCGACAAGTATACCGCTTAAAATTGCCTTTGTCAAGCCCAAAGATTAAAAATATCGCTCAAAACGCTCATTTTGTGCTGATTTAACCGCTCGCGGAACGATTCTGATGCAACTGTAAAATATTGTTATTTATATCTTTAGAAAAGTGCCTTTGACCATGCAGTTTTTTCTTGAAAAAAATAAGCGTTTTCGCTAAAAAACGTTGCTAAAAACGCTTGTAAACCTTTTTAGACGTTTTGCGGTCAAATAAAAAACCAAAATAGATGAGGGGTTTTTGCATGCTGCGGAACTATTTTAAAATCGCTTTACGGAACCTTACCAGGAACAAAGTATTCTCTTTTATTAACATTGCCGGGTTGGCAATTGGACTGGCAGGTTTCGTTTTAATTTCGACTTATATCAAGAACGAACTGAGCTACGACAATTTCCATCCTAATGCTGAGCGTATCTTTCGGCCAGTTGAAATTCAACGTCCTCCCGGCATTGACAGGCAGGATGTTGCAGTGACGATGGGGCCGTTAGCACCCGCTTTGCTGGCAGATTTCCCGGAAATTGAAAATGCAACACGAATAATGCCAATAGGAACGACCTTCTGTCGCTTCGGGGAAAAAGGGTTTTATGAAGAAAGTGTTGCTGTTGCAGACGAAGCCTTTTTCGACATCTTCGGCGTAAATTTTCTGCAGGGCAATCCGGAAACCGCTTTAGTCAATCCCAATTCTGTGGTCATCAGTGAAGAAGTTGCTGAGAAATATTTCCCGGAGGGGGGCGGTTTAAATGAAGTATTAACGCTGGAAACCTGGGCCGGCACTATGGAGATGACGATAACCGGCATCGTAGAAAATTATCCGAAAAATTCTCACCTCACTTTTCGGGTACTGGCATCGATTCAGCCGTTTATCGAAAAGTTTAGCTGGATGAATAGTTGGCAATCCAATACTCTCGCCACCTATATTCGCTTAAAGGCTGGTGCATATCCGACTGCGCTGGAAACAAAATTCCCGGATTTTATCGAACGCAATATCCCCGCCCGTTCCTGGAACAACAACCTGGAAATCTATCTGCAGCCAATCACAGACGTCCATCTGCACTCCGGGCACATTCGTTTCCAAACTTACAATGTTCGCCAGGGCAGTATTGAACTTGTTTACACTTTCTCAATTATCGCGTTATTGATTTTGGTGATCGCCTGCATCAATTTTATGAATCTTTCCACAGCCCGCTCGGCGAAACGTGCGAAAGAAGTGGGGGTACGAAAAACGCTTGGCACTTCCCGCGGTTCTCTGATTTATCTTTTCCTTTGTGAGTCGTTGCTGGTAGCATTTGTCGCATTAACCCTCGCCATCGGCATTGTGATGCTCTCTGCCCCGTTCTTCAATGAAATTTCCGGTGGACGGATTTATCAAAACTTTTATGATTATGACACCTTCATCGCAGAACTTGCCCTGATTACGCTGGTTACCGGTATTATTGCCGGCAGCTATCCGGCATTATTCCTTTCTGCATTTCGACCCGTGCAAACCTTAAAGGGTAATTTTAACGTCAATGCCAGTGGACGTTCTACACTGTTGCGAAAGGCTTTAGTGGTGATACAGTTTGGGATTGCAATCGTTTTGATCATTACGACCGGCATTGTCAGTGAACAAATGGAATATGTTCGCCAGAAACCGCTCGGGTATAATATCGACCAGGTTCTTTACCTCCCAATTCGTGGCGATGAGGAAGCCGCAAAAATCGAAACGCTCAGAGAACAGTTACTCACTAACCCAAACATTCGCAGCGTAGCTGGCAGCGCAGGTTTGCGTGGCACCAGCGGTTCTCAGGGGACAAGAACCGTCGCCGGCACAAACGGCGAAGTTAGTCTGATGATGCGAATCAGCTATATCGATTTTGACTACATTCCCACCATGGAAATGGAGATCACCAGTGGGCGAAACTTTTCCCGGGACTTTGCCACCGACAGCAGTGCTGCGGTGATCATCAACGAAACTGCGGTAAGCGAACTAGGGTGGGAAGATCCCATTGGCAAACAATTTGAGGGTGATGACGACCAGGTCTATTCCGTCATCGGGGTTGTACGGGATTTTCATTACAACAAGATGACCGAACGAATTGAGCCCGTAATCATGTATATCGATCCGGAGCGCTTCAGCTACCTGATTGCGAAGGTAAATGGTAGCAATATACAGGATGCGCTCAATCATATCGAAGCGACCTGGGCAGCCCAACTGCCGGGCCGAGAATTTGAGTATGATTTCCTCAACGAAAACTTTTCCCGGATGTATCGAATGGAAGAAAATGCTGGTACATTAGTTTCGACCTTTGCCTTTCTGGCAATTTTCGTTGCATGCCTGGGGCTGTTCGGCCTGGCATCCTTTACCACCGAACAGAAGACCCGGGAAATCGGCATCAGGAAAGTGCTTGGCGCTTCCATTCCGGGCATCATTGTTTTGCTTTCGCGGGAATTTATGAAGTGGGTGGGCATTGCCGCATTTCTCGCTATGCCAGTGGGTTATTTAATCGGCAAAGAGTGGCTGGCCAATTTTGCTTATCGGGCGGATATTTCCTGGACGACTTTTCTTTATGCATTACTAATCGCGGCTGGTGTTGCGATTCTCAGTGTTGGGTATCAGGCCATCCGCGCTGCTCTCACCAATCCAGCGAAAGCTTTGCGGTATGAGTAAAGTTTTATTGTAGAGAATAAAAAAAAGGGACAATGCTAAGCACTGTCCCTTTTATATCTATGATAAACCCGCAGAAACCGGGTATTAAAATATTAGGATCTAAAAACAGTTAGAAATTCACGACATATTTATCTCATCTCTTAAACTGGTATTTATTTACCTCAAGAATCTGCCTGCCAACTGTTAATAGATCCACTCCCTTTATATTATTTCAAAGCTTTCAATATCGCTCAAAACGCTCAACTTTATTCCATTATAATACTGCTTAACTTATTTGTCAAGCAAAAAAACAAAAATATCGCTCAAAACGCTCAACTGGCTTTGTTGTCGGATTAAGAAGTTGCGGTAGAAAATTCTGCATCCCGAAGAACTTCAAAAGCAAGGCGTCCCTGAATCATATCTCCGAATATGTGCAATAACATTGGCAGCAACAAGGAACCAGTGAGTAGAAAAACGCCCATCAATATGGCACTAATAGCAAGTAAGGCCGGCAATTGTTCCCAACCCTGATAACTATGTACCAGTGCAAAAATTGCAATCCCAAGAATTGCCGCGGCCCAAAGCGGCATAAATTGAGTAAAAACCCAGATAAAGAAACCTCGGAACAATATTTCCTCGACAATGCCGGCTGTAAAGGAAAGTCCATAAAAGGAATTTAGCTCCGGACGCACCTGTGGTAGAAATAAGGCAACATCACCAAATTCTTTCAACAACGCCTCTTTTACGCCGGGTTTTCCAGTGCTGGCCTGATGCAGCTGTAGATAAAAGAAGCCCAGTGTGGCCAGGGTTATTGCAGTTCCTATCCATAATCCCATACTAACTTCAAAACGAAAACCAAGTTCAGCCCAATCCCGGCCGTTCAATTGCCATACAAGCACAAGTGCAATACAAAGCGCCCATTGCCAGAACATGGTTGTCCGATAGTGTTTTCTGCGGTTGTTGGAGATATATTCCGGGTTCTCCCTCAACGCCCGACGAAAGTGTATAAAGCTTGATATTGGCATAATTACAGAAAATGTCAGCAAAATTAATATATCCCAGATTCCCATAGTTGATTCCCTTTCTTAGATTTTGTATATTTACGGAAACGGTTAATATTCACACGAAATAAAATATTCACGCCAACGTGAATAGTCAAGCTTTTTTTGAGGAAAATTTTATATGAGCACATATTGGGTTAAAAGAATGGATCAGGCTGCCCTATTGGTAGATACTTTTAAGATGAGTATTCTTGAGCAGTTTGTAGAAGAGCCGCGAACGGCAAAGCAGGTTGCGGAGATACTGAATACCAAACAAACAAGGCTGTATCGTCACATCGATGCACTCGTTCAGGCCGAGTTGTTGAAAGTTGTTAAGGAACAACAAAAAAGGGGCACTGTTGAGCGGTTTTATCAAACCGTTGCCACAAGGTTTGAACTGGATGGATCATTACTATCCAATAAAGAGAATGAAAATGAGACAACCGGCCTTGTTCGAAATATGCTGCGGGATACTGAGAAAGAAGTGATCTCTTTGCTGGAGAATATTGATTTTACAGAAGAGATTCCTGATGAAGATACCCCCTTGATGATGCGTATTTCTGCGCGCGGGAGCAAGGAAAGAATGCAGTCTTTGCGCCAAAAACTTGAGGAATGGCTGGCGGAATTTACGCCAGATGAATCTGAAGAATACCCGGATGATGTTGAGGAATTATCATTTCGGGGATTAATCATGTTCTATCCAGTACCGCAGAAAGAAGAATAACATCTCAGGTCTGTAGTTATTTCAGCGCGTTAATAATTTTCAGGAAATTATTTCGGTAAGTAGCGCCAATGGTAATCCGTTGGCTGCCAATTTGCACGTGATTGTCTTCGATGCTGTCAATCCACTGCAGCGCAACAATGTATGAGCGATGAATCTGCACAAATTGTTTCTGAGGCAGTTGTTCGAGGGTTTTTCTGATCGTCGATCTCACCAGGAGTTTTTCCTCGTCCGTATAGTATCGTACATAATTCCCTTCCCCTTCAATAAAGCGAATGTCCTGGTAGAACATCTTTCGCTTCTGTGTGCCGGTATTAAGGAAGAAAAACTCCCTGCTCTTTACGGAATCATCATCTTTTAATCTGCTTTGTGCTTTCAAGACAGCGTTGAGGAAACGAGGAAAATCAAATGGCTTTAACAGATAATCAATCGCAGCCAGTTCATAACTTTCGATGGCGTATTCGCTGTGTGCCGTTGTAAATATGACCAGTGGTTTTTCCTTAAGGCTTTTTAGAAAATCTATACCAGAGATATTCGGCATATCAATATCCAGGAAGATCAGATCTATTTTGCGTTCACTAAGATAGTTTAATGCTGTCAGTGGATCAGTAAATGTCTCCTCAAGAGACACAAAATCAATTTTGTCGATATGATGGTGAATAACGTCAAGAGCCCGGGGTTCATCGTCTATAGCGATGCATTTGATCATGATAGTTCCATTTTTAATGTTATATGATATACTGATTCACTTTGCCGGGTGGTTAGTTCATGTTTGCCGGGATATAACAGCTTGAGCCGTTGCCGGACATTGTTCAAGCCCACTCCCCCACTTTCTACTGAATCCTTCTTAGCCGAGATGCTGTTTTCTATATCAACAACTAATTTCCCGGTCTGCACTGTAATGTCCAAACGAATAAATCCATCGCTGCCACTACCAATGCCATACTTAAAGGCATTTTCAAGCAATGGGAGAATGATCATTGGGGCAATTTCTAGTCGGGCAGATGAACTATCTAAGTCCGGGAAGCTTTCCTGATACTGATGGGCTTCAGTGCTGCGAAGCAACTGTAAAGCGGAATATCGCTGAAGGAATTGAAGTTCTTTCTCCAGCGATATATAGGACTCAGCGGCATCATGAAGATTGTAGCGCATTAAAGTGCCCAATTGAGCGATGCCATCAGCTGTCTTCGGGCTGTTTTCTGAAAGAGCGAGCGAATAAAGACTGTTAAGTGTATTAAAAAGAAAATGGGGGTTTATCTGCGATTTCAGCATTTCCAATTCGACAATTGCCTTTTCAGACTTTAAGCGTTCGATAACACCAAGGTTAACCAGCCAATCCCGGGTAAAGCGATAACCGAAAGAGAAGATTAGGGCAAGAAAAATAGATGCGGATAAATTTTTGTCAGGGTTTAGTACCCCCTTTCCCCAGGCTTCAAAAGAGTAGGTATCTTCCGGATTCAACATCAACATCAGCATGGACTTTAGCGCTTCCAGTGAAAGTACCAGGATAAACAGTCCGAGGACATAAGACACCCAACGGCGCTTTTTCAGATATGCAGGAATCAACCAAAATGTATTAAGCGTCAAAACAACCGGGAAAGCTGCGAGGAGCATTACTCGCCAGCCTGGCTCAATCGCATCCCAGGATTTCCCCAGGGCATTTTGTCCCCAGAAGATACTCCAAATGACAAACCCAAAGAAGAACCAGATCAGCAGGTGAATGATTAGTTCCAGACGAGTGGCCGAGAAATTGAATCGCCAATTTTGAAACATCGTTGATTTCATCATTTATTTATCCTGATTGTCTGAAGATTATCGCCTGGGTAAGTATCCGGCAATTTTAAAAAAGGATCGATGCCAGCACTGCGAGGTTGCTCTTTTACTTTGATCCGGAAGCGATTTCTGATACCATTTATACGGTGCTTTTTCAGATATAAAATTTTGCCCTCCGACATCTTTGTCTTTTGCGGTATCGCGAAAATCCCCACCTCAATATAATCATCCAGGGGAAGAGAAAAAATGGTATCACTGGCGACAGTGGAATTATCCACGAGAGATTCACCAGTGCTATCAGTATACACCCGCTGCCAGCGATCATCAGTGCGAAATTTACTGACAATAACATCCAGTTCTACCTCATATTCTCCATTCGGCAATGCCTTAACATTGCTAACTGTTGTCCGGTTATCATATAATGTATTATTCTCAATCATATCCGTGATGAAATATTGCAAAGTATCCGGTGTTGCTGCCCGTAAATGCTGTACGAGGTCTTTTGCTGTGGGAAAAGGTGGCGAGCCAAATCGCACCGTAGATTCAAATGCGCTCAAGGCACGATTGACATTCTCTTCCCCAATCAAATCACTCAAGGCATATAAAACCAGTCCGCCCCGACGGTAATTGATGTAATCCATATTTGCTGCTGCTCTTACCAGAGGTTGTTCGATCGTTGACGCTTTATTTCTGCTGTTTAGATAGGCATCAAGAAACAGACGCCGAAACTTGTGCATTTCTTTCGGCCCGGAGGTCCTTTCCAGTACTTTTAAAGCGACATACTCGGCGACACTTTCGGTCAGAAACTTCTTGCCAGGGATATCCGCGGATATAAACTGGTTTCCCCACCACTGATGGCTGAGCTCATGTACCGTCATATAGAAGGGTAAATCGATATTGTTTGCTTGTGTCGTATCCACATCGGCCAAAAATTTCACTTCCGAGTAAGGCATTATATTCGCCATGTTGGTGGCGAAACTCCCCTCAGAAAGCGGGAAAGCTGCTATCCGAACTGTACTATGGGGATATTTATCGAAGTAATAACTATTATATTCAAGCGCAGCTTTCATCCCTTTAAACAATCGTTCCAGATTGTGCTGATGTCCTTTGTGATAATAGATTTCCAGATCGACATCATGCCAGAGGTCTTTTTTCAACTGATATTTCGCTGATTGAAAAACGAATTCATGTTTTACCTTCTCCTCGGTTTTATAATGAAAGATCTTTCGATCCCCTTTTAATTCTTCCTTTAACAATTCCCCCGGCGCCAGTGCTGTTTGGGAAGCGTTCGTGCTAATAACTGTTTCCAGCGTAATCCAGTCCGTTTGATTGCCCGGGTTTGCATAACCGAGCAGCAGGCTATCCCCGGCATTTTTAACCGAGGCAATCGCTGGCAAACCATAACGCTGGCGTTTGTTGATGTTGGTAAGTTCAATATTCCGATAACCCAGTTTCGGAAAAATGTTATCCCGAATAAAAGTACCGTTTTGCTTGATGCGTGGATTGGGATTCAACCAATTGTGTGGCTTGCTATCTACTGCAAAGTTCATCTGAATGCTGTCGCCGGGCAGTAGTGGTGTTGCCAGACGAAGGATGTCGAAACGCACCAAGGAGTCCCGGCTAATCACCTGGTGCGCCCGATCGATTTCATAGCGAGTCGATTCATGATACGCATAGTTAATGAGCAAGGTGTCCAGTGGTTTATTAATCTTGTTCTTAAGTGTATATGTCCCCTTCGCTTTAAATTGTCGTTCCCGGGGGAAGAGATCAATACTGATTTTTACTTCGGTGATTCTCGGTTGAATAAGCGCGGAAAGGTGTCCATACCGTTTTTCGGATATTGCCCGCCAACGATCGGCTTCCGCCAATGTATTAATTTTGTCATAGTAATAATTTTCCAGGAAATAAAGGCCGCCTCCCATGCCGAGAAAACTTGAAAACAATAGCAAGCTGGCAAGCGCAACTTTTCCCCGAAAACGCTTGCCGGCAATTTGCAAACGTTCTCTAAATGAATATGGGATACCGCGGACGTGAAAGAGTAAAGCAGCGATCAACAGCAATCCCCCGCCAATCAACCAGTATGTTTTGTATATCAAATATCCAGGCAATGAAGCGCCATAACCGCTCATATCTGTATAGCTAAAAGCCGGCGAATGGCCAAATCTAAAAACATAGTCCTCTATGCCGAACTCCGGTAATGCCATAATGCCGCTCGCCCCAAGCAGCAGTAAGAACAACCCCAGGTAAGGATTCCTGATTAAAGTTTGAACAAACACTGCAGCGAAAGCCCAGATTGCCAGGCTAGGCAAGTTTAGAACGTACGTCTCAAATAGATACAGGCCCGGTTCAAATTGATAGTAGCCCCGGCTAATTTGTACGCCAATACCGCCAACAATAATAAAGCTCAGGAGAAGCGCCTGCATTTTAACCAGTGCCAGGAAATTACCGAATACAACCACCCAGTTCGGCATTGGGCAAACATCCAGCAACTGTTTCATGTTTGTGCTATGCGCCCGTTGAACCAGGATACCAGCATATAAAAAGGTGATAAGATAGATAACGCCGGAAAAGACAATGCTGGGTACCCGTAGCATCTGCCAGGTGACGGGTAATATTTTAAACCCATAAGGCAAATTCATTTGTGCCTGCTGATAAAAAACAAACAATATCCCGACTAATACCAGAACAATAAACATCCAGCTGCGCAGCATATACATAAAGGCAGTACGGGAAAAGAAAAACAGATTCCTTAATTGTGCTTTTAAGTGATATTGATATGCCGGCCGTGGCAACTGAAGACGAAGAATGCTACCCGGGACATGAAAGTTTGCCGCTTTCGCCTTTTTAAAAATACCGGAGAAAAAACCGCTTGCCTGATGACTAAATTGAAACCGGGAATATGCGGCACTAAATATTATTACTGCTAAGGTAAACCAGGTAAGACGATTAAATAAGGCGATGCCATTAAGAGGCACCTGCTTTGTATTTTGTTCGGAAAGCGACCAATATCTTACTGCTTCAGCTGCGGCAGTTTCTCCGAAGGGATCCAGCAGACCTGCCCAAAACCGGGTGGAAGCATCCACACCACCCAATATATTGCCGATGATACCTTGAACTGCAAGAAGGGTGATAATCAATATAAATCCCGCATAGATGTTTCTGGTATAGAGGATAACCGCAAAGATTAAAAAACTAAAAATCAGTGTATTGGGAATTATGTAAATCGCCAGTAAGTGAATATAGGACGCGGCTTCAAATGGCGCCAACAATGCAGGATTTGCCGTTGGCAATAAGGTGCCACCGTACATTCCTGCGACCAGCATAAAAACAACACCGACCGCGACAGTGAAACTACTGAGAAATTTTCCCCAAAGATAACCGGCCCGTGTAATCGGTAGTGTGTAGAGCAGATGATGCATTCGGCTGTTGAAATCCCGGTAAACAGATACCCCAATAATCGCCGGTAGTAAAAAGAGCACCAGCTGCATCAAAAAACCATATATTTCAATCAACCGTATTGGGGCATTTGCAAAGAGTTTTACGCCTGTGATTATTGTGGGCGGATCAAAGGCGCCTGCAATTCCCCCCACGGCAATGACTCCTGCCAGGAAAAGGGTCGCTGCGTAAAAATAGATGGAAGGCTGCCTGAGCCAATATTTTAGTTCGTAGGTAAATATCGTTGTAAACATTTTCGCATCTCATGTTTGGTTATTGTTTCCAATAGTCAACAGCTATAACTGTTTCAGGGCAGCAAAATAAACATCTTCCAGCTGTGGCGCCGCCTGTTGAAAGGGGGCAGCGGGTTTGTTTTCAGCGTAAACCCGGATACTCATGGTGTTGTCCGGATTATAGCCCGCGGATAGCAATGCATACTTCCCCTCGTAGGCCTCATACTCTGCACGTTCAATGGTCTGCGTCCAAACTTTCCCTTGAATGCCCGCTATTGCATCAGCTGGTGTTGTGTGCTGTAAAAGTTTTCCCTGGTTAATAATCGCCATATCGTGGCAAAGCTCCCGAATGTCGTCAACGATATGCGTAGAAAAAACCACCACGCTTTCGTTGCCGATTTCACGCAAAACATTCAGGAAACGTTGGCGCTCAGCCGGGTCCAGCCCCGCTGTTGGCTCATCAACGATAATCAGTTGCGGATTGTTTATTAATAAATGGGCAATACCAAATCGTTGTTTCATTCCACCGGAGTAGCCATCGACATGCTCCTTACGCACATCATAGAGATTGGTGAGATGCAACACCTCTGCGATCATTTCAGTTCGTTCTTTTCGGGTATGTATGCCTTTCAGACGGGCAAAATAGTCCAACAGGTTTTCTGCACTTGTTTTCGGATATACGCCGAACTCCTGAGGCAGATACCCTAGTATTCTCCTTAACGTCATTGGGTTTTCCAAAACGTTGATTTCTCCAAAATAGACACTGCCCATGTCCGCAGATTGCAATGTTGCAATCGTTCTCATCAAAGTAGATTTTCCCGCGCCATTGGGGCCTAGTAGACCAAACATTCCCTTGTTGATCTCAATGCTAAGATCATCCAGTGCCTTAACACCATTACCGTAAATTTTTGTTAAATGCCTGATTTCTAATTTCATTGCTTATTTCTCTTTATTTTGTTTTTGAAAACCCATAATATGAAAGCAGTCACTTGCTATGTCTTATTTGCTGGTCACATTCTAATATGCCGATAGAACGCTTCAAAATCTCTGTGGTGAACAGTGCTATAAATGACGTAAAAGGCGGGAGGCGAGTGATGAATTTTCTTATGCGAAAGCTGTTCGTCACAATATTTTCTCTCGAAAACATTTTTGCAACCTAAACGACAAGCTGTAGTATAAAACTAGATTGGCGAATATCCATAGTCGCCAATGATCTCCAGCTACGATTTAGATATTTCAGGAAATGATACTGATTTGCATTTTTCAAGCATAGATCGCTTATCCAGCACACAAAGGAATTATATGAAACAAAAGTTCTTGCTTACGATGTTCTGTCTGCTAGGCAGTACGCTTTTGCCGGAGATGCTGCCGGCGCAAGACGATCTGGGTTTTCGTTTTGTGCGAATTAAGTATGAGGACAATAATCGTTATCGTGCCTGGGGGCGTCCGGGGCGCGGCGCCTGGTCTACCGACTGGCCGGAATCCGACATGAATTTACATGACGCTATCGAACGTACCACCAACATCAGGGTAATGGGAGATCCCCTGGTGATGAGTTTTACCGATTCCGCAATTTTTGAATACCCGATTGTCTACCTGACCGAGCCGGGCTACTGGCAAACCAGCGACGAGGAAGTGAAGCAGATGCAGGAATACTTCGCGCGTGGCGGGTTTATGATTATAGACGATTTCCATGACTATGGCGGTTTTGGCGATCAATGGTACAATATGTATCGCAATATGAAATTGGTTTTCCCGGACCAGGAGCCGGAGCTGTTACCGCCGGACCATTCTATCTGGTCAATCTACTATGAAGTTGATCCTATCGAAGCGCCCTCGACAAAAAGTTATGAGTACTTTGGGCGCTATGATGATGAATACTATGCAATTCGCGACGGCGAAGGACGAATCGTCTGCGTGATTTGTTATAACCAGGATATTGGGGATGGCTGGGAGCATCCATTTGGCCGTCGAGTATTGGCGGAAGCATCTACTGCCAGTTTTCAAATGGGTATTAACTTTATTATTTATGCCCTGACTCACTAACGATTCTCAATTGTAATACGTAGTAAATTTTTCACCAAATTTTCAGAGATGCCTTGATGCAAATGTTTTTCAGAACGGTTTTAGGTTGCCTGTTAATGCTATCGCTGTCGATGCTCCCGCAGGGGGCAGAAGGATTGCTTGCTTTAAATCGGGGGGAATATCAAGATGCCCGGGAAAAGCTGGCTGAGGCTTTACAAAACAGGGAGAACCTCTCTCTGGAAATAGTCGCCGGATATGCTGAGACATTTCTGGCCAGCGGCGAATATGATGCCGGGCTCCAGGCCATAAAGAGCCTTCGCGGTAAATTCCCGGCCAACCCACATCTCTATTATAGTAAAGCGCTATTTTTAAAAGCCACAGGACAATATGCTGCGGCAAAAGAGTTGTTAGCTGACTGCATTGCACAATCGCCCGCTTATTACCCGGCATATCTGCTTCAGGGGAAATTGTTCTTGCTGACTGGTCAAAGTGATGCCGCTCTAAATGCGTTTCGTAAAATGACTACTGCATCAGATATTGCGAACGACAACAATGCACTTCGTCTCTTGCTCGCGCGAGCACTGACCCACACCGGCGATTTCCATAAAGCCAATGCAATTCATCAGTCTTTATACCAAAGTGAGCCGCAAAACGTTGAGAATCTCTATCATTGGGGCGTACTGTTCAGTGACAAGTACAACACCGCGGAAGCAGGGCAAACCTTTGAAGAAGCACTGGCGATCAATCCGAATAGTGCAAAACTCTACGCCGCCGCTGCAAAAAATGCCGGAGGCTTGATCAGCAAAGTCGATCTGGCTAAAAAAGCATTGGCAAACAATTCGAAAAGCGTCGCCGCCTTGAATGTGCTGGCAGAAGTTCACATTCTGGACAGCAAGTATGATAAGGCCCTTGATGCTACCGAAGAAGCATTGGCAATTAATCCAAAAGATGAACAGGCACTTGGCCATCGGGCATCAGTTTATCATTTATCCAATGATCAAGCAAAATTGAACAGTATTAGTGAACGGCTGCTGGCGATCAATCCCGAAGGCAGCCGCTTCTTTGTAACCCTCGCAGAAAACTGCGTTAATCGCTTTCGCTATAAGGATGCCGTTACTTTTTGCACACGGGCCGTTGAAGTCAACGATCGCGACTGGCAGGCATTTGCGCTGCTTGGGGCAAACTTGCTGCGAACAGGGGACGTTGCTGGCGCCAGAGCGAATCTGGAAACTGCCTTTAAAGGAGACAGCTTTAATCTCTTCGCGAGAAATGCTTTAGAGCTGCTCGATGAATATGAGAAGTTCGCGACACTGGAAAGTGAGCACTTTCAGTTGGTCATTCATCACTCCGAAAGTGCAGTACTGGGGGCAAACATTTTGGCCGTTGCGGAAGAATGCTGGCAGGCATTGTCCCAGAGGTATGATTATCAACCTGCCGGTAAAATGCGCATCGAAGCTTATAATGATCACGACGATTTTGCGGTGCGAGTCAGCGGCTTGCCCGGTGTTGGTCTGCTCGGGGTCTGCTTTGGTGATGTGCTCGCCCTGGACACGCCAAAAGCGCAGGCCGGTCAGCCCTACAATTGGGCGCAAACGCTCTGGCACGAAATTGCCCACGTGATGGCGTTGGGAGTGTCGGATCATCGGGTGCCTCGTTGGTTTACTGAAGGGCTTTCCGTCTATGAAGAAATGCGTGCATATCCCCGTTGGCGCCGTAAAATGAAACTCCAGTTATATACCGCCCTGGAAAAAGGGATGCTGCCGACGCTATCTAATATCAATGAAGGATTTACCCGGCCAACCTTTCCGGAGCAGGTCGGTTTGACCTATTATCAATCTTCCCGCTGGATCGAATTCATTGTTAATCGTTACGGCTTCTCCGCCATTACCGGCTTGCTGGAGGCCTTCAAAAGTCGACAAAGTGATGAAGCCGCTATTCAATCAGTGCTTGGGGTCGATATCGAAACTTTAAATTCGCAGCTCTTTACCGATTTGCGCAATGAAATGGCAGAGCATGCAGCAGTAATGGAAAACCTGCCTCCACAATTTAGCTTCGAACACAAAATGGGCGCAGCGCCTGCACCTATGGGAATGGGGAATCCTTTTTTTGAAAAAATTCGTGACGGCTACAGATTGCTCGATGAAAAGAACTACAGTGCGGCGGAAAGCGCTTTTCAGGAAGCGATCGGGATATTCCCTGATTATGACAGCGATGCTTCTCCCTACCTTGGGTTGGCCGCAGTCTATCGCGAAACCGGAGACAAGGCCTCGTTGATTGCAGCATTGCAAACGTATTTAGCGGTAACAGAATATGGTGGCGCGGAAGCGCGGGAATTAGCCGCATTGATGAAAGAGAACAATGCCGAAGCGGCAGCAGTCAAATATTATCAACAATCTCTGGAAACCGAACCCTATGAAATTTCCGCACGACAGGCATTGGCAGAGCTGTATCGATCAAAAGGCAATTATCGATCGGAAATTGCAGAGCGTTATGCAGTTGTTGCACTGGATCCGGTTGATAAATCTGCCGCTTATTATGAGTTGGCCCAGAGCTACCTTGCCGCCGAGAATAAAAGAGAGGCGCGCAACAATGTATTGCGTGCACTGGATTTAGCCCCCGGGTTTCGCGATGCGCAACGATTGTTGCTGAAGTGTGTAGATCAATAAAGAATTTCCAGTATAAACCTGTGACTATTATTGCTCAGAAAGAGAAAAAAGAGGAAGTAAATTGACGGAATTTTCCCAACACCCCGAAGATGGTATTGAAAAAGAAGCCTTAGCCAAACTGCAGGAAGGCAAGGAAAAGATCATGGCAGAACTGCGCCAGCGGATTGTTGGTCAGGATGAAGTGATCGAACTGGCATTGATCGCGCTCTTTGCCGGCGGACACTGCCTGATTACCGGCGTGCCCGGGCTGGCAAAAACCCTACTGATCAAATCCTTTGGAGAGATACTCGACTTGAGCTACAAGCGAATCCAGTTTACCCCGGACCTGATGCCAGCAGATATCACCGGTATCGATGTAATGGAAGAGGATCTTTCGACCGGTAAAAGGTCTGTGAAGTTTGTGAAAGGGCCAATATTTGCCAATATCATTCTTGCCGACGAAATTAATCGTACTCCACCAAAAACTCAGGCAGCCTTGCTGGAAGCGATGCAGGAATACCACGTTACAGCTGGCGGCGAACAGTTTGAGCTGGCACGCCCCTTCTTCGTGATGGCGACACAAAACCCGATCGAACTTGAAGGCACCTATCCCCTGCCGGAAGCGCAGCTGGATCGCTTCATGTTTAATATTATCATCAGATATCTATCCCGCGAGGATGAGCTTGCCGTTGCGCTTAATACCACCTCCCGGGAAATGGCACCATTGAATACTGCCCTGAGTGGTGAGGATATTATGAACTTTCAGCACCTGGTTAAAAAAGTTTATGTGCCGGAAAACGTTGCCAGCTATGCGGTTGACCTGGTGCGCAATTCCCGCCCCGATGGAGATAGCGTTCCGGAATTCGTCAAGAAGTGGGTTGGCTGGGGCGCTGGTTTGCGGGCAGTGCAAAACCTTTTGCTCGGCGGCAAAGTGCGGGCCGTATTCCATTGTCGATATAATGTTTCCATTGAAGATGTGCGGGCGTTAGCGAAACCGGTGCTTCGTCACCGCATCATTACCAATTTTTATGCAGAATCTGAAAATATCGATGCAGACAAGATTGTTGACATGCTTCTTTCTCACACTAGTGAATCAACATCCGGCATGATTTAAACAAAATGAAAAGAACTTTTAGGTAACATAATTGAATAACGCAACTAATCAACGCAGTGCAGCGACAAGGTTTATCGCACCGGAAGTGCTTTCCAGAATTGCCAATCTGGAACTGCTTTCCCGCGGTGTTGTCGAGGGATTTGTGTCCGGTCTTCATAAAAGCCCGTACAAAGGTTTTAGCGTAGAATTCCTGGAGTATCGCCCTTATACCCATGGTGACGATCCCATGCACATCGACTGGAAGCTCTATCTACGCTCAGATCGCTTGTTTATAAAGCAGTTTGAGGACGAAACCAACACCAGTTGCCGTATTCTCCTCGATGTCAGTCAATCAATGGCATATGGGGCGAAGACGGTTACCAAATTTGATTATGCCCGTTTTTTGGCGGCTTCTTTGGCTTACTTCGTTGTCCGGCAGCGGGATGGTATCGGTATATCATTGTTTGATAATAAATTACGGGAAACCATCCCGGTAAAGAGCACCCGTGGTCATTTGCACAATATTTTAAATCGCCTGGAGCAACTGGAAACCGGAGAAGCAACACAACTGGGTAAACCATTTCACGAATTGGCGGATTCTTTTAAGAAACGTGGGTTTATCGTCATTCTTTCCGATTTACTCGGAGATCCGGATCAGCTCATTGAAGGGCTGCGTCATTTCCGTTTTAACGGGAATGATGTCATCCTCTTTCACATTATGGATGCATTTGAAACCAACTTCCAGTTTAAGGACATTGTTGAATTGGAAGATATGGAAACCGGCGAAAAACTATTGTTGGTGGCTGAAGAGGCGAAAATGATCTATGAAGAGAATTTGTCAAGATTTCGCGAAAAAATTGAGAAAGAATGTGGTTTATTGGGAATAGACTACAATCTGCTGGAAACCGACAAACCTTTGGATTTTGCACTATTTAAATATCTTTCCCGGCGAAGTGCCAGGATAAAATAAACTTTAATTGAAGGCGTGGAATTGTCGTTTTTAAACCCTTATTTTTTCTTTGCCGCAGCCGTAGCGTTGTTGCCGATCCTGATCCACCTGATTCGGAAACTGAAAGTGCGGAAAATCCCCTTCGGCTCTTTGATGTTTCTTCGGGAAATGCCCAAGGAGATGGTGCGCAAGCGACGCATACAAGATCTGATCTTGCTCTTGCTGCGCATTGCGATTCTTGCCTTCTTGGTGCTGATGTTCGCCCGACCATACTTCATAGAGAGCAATGCAGTTGTCTCAATCAATGAAGGCAGCAAATCACGGGTAATTCTGCTGGACAACTCTTACAGTATGCAATTTGGCAATTATATGTCAATGGCGCGCAATGAGGCCACGAAATACATCGATCAATCGGATGCAAATGATGAAATTGCATTAGTTGTTTTTTCAGATACGCCAGAACAGCTATCCGAATTAAACAATGGTTTTGCCACCCATAAGGCAATTTTAAATGACCGGGTAACAGCGAGTTTCCAAACAACGGACTATTACAAAGCACTAAAGTTGGGGCATGAAATATTGAAGAGTGCTCGTCATGCTTCACGGGAAATTTTGCTCATCTCCGACTTTCAGGGTAGCGGCTGGCAGCCCTCACCGGACAATTGGCAATTGCCCCGCAATGTCAGCATTGTTCCGGTCGTTGTTGGATCGCCGGATCGTGACAATTCATATATCGACGGTCATGAGCTTAGCTGGCAACGCAATGCTGACAAAGTGGCTGTACAATATGGTGTAAGGGTGAAATCGCAGAACAACAGTGCTTCCGAAACAGCCTTGCAGCTATGGCGAAACGATTTACAGCAGGACCAACAACGTTTTCTGCGTGGAGAAACTAATCAAATGTTTTTCCAGGAGCGGGGACTGGCCGAAGGATTATACCAGGGCTTTTTTACGCTGCAAACGGATCAGCTGGCAGTAGACGATCGCCACTACTTTAGTTATCAGGTCGAAAAACGTCCGGCGATATTATGTCTGGAGGATCGCGCCGGCCGCACTGCCAGTAATACTTTTTTCCTGCGAAGCAGCTTTGATTTGACTGAAAGTGCTGTTTACAGCTTTACCGGAAAAAGGATTAGTGCTTTAGGATTAGCAGAACTGCGAAGGCATGGGATGGTTTTTCTTGCCAATCCCGGACGCTTAAACGGCAGTCAACGACAGGCGCTGCTGAACTATGTTGAAGCGGGTGGCACAGTATTGCTTTCCGCTGGATCAAGAACAAATACTGAAAATTTCTCTGAAATTTTTGCACCATTTTCTGCTGGGCAGGCGGAAGCTATTGTTCAGGTTCGTGAAATTCAGTCATTACGGGCAATTCTTGCCGAGGTCTCTTTTCAACACCCAATATTTGAAGTCTTTGCCGCAAATGGCGCCAATGAGTTATTTAGCCCGAAATTCTCCACATATTTGAAAGTTTTGCCGGATAGCAGCGCGACAGTGCTTGCCCGTTTCGATACCGGGGATCCGGCCTTGCTGGAAAAAAGCTATGGGAATGGAAAACTCCTCATCTTTACAACTTCTTTGAATACCGATTGGGGTGATTTTCCGGTAAATGAAGTATATCTGCCTTTTCTTTACCAGGTTGCCCGCTATGGCGTAAAAAGCCAGAATGTCCAGGAAAGCTATTTGGTTGGTGAGCCAGTGCTTTTTCAGGGAAATCCCGGTGATGAGTGGCAAATTACAACCCCGAATAACGAGCGAAAAACGTTAAGCGCTGACGAGAGTGGCCTGACTTTTTTTCGGGAAACCATCCAACCGGGCAATTATTTGGCAAACGATGGAGAAGAGCAACGCATTTTTTCTGTGAACGTGGATGTTCGTGAATCCGACTTAACAGCCAAAGATCCTCAGGAAATTATTGCTGCGGTTCAATCTCCCTTGTCAGAAAATGAAAAGGTTGCTTTGCAGGAGACTGTCAATACTGCAGAAAGTGCTGAGAGTCGCCAAAAGGTCTGGCGTTATTTGCTGATTCTGATAGTTGTGTTGTTTCTGGCCGAGACCTACCTCGCTAGCCGTAGTACAGTGCAGATGAGTAGCAAAAGAAAAGACAGCTAAGAAACTTGAATTAAAATAAGGATAGTGCTATGAGAGCAACACCACGAACCATCGCCGGAATTATACGCGAAGTAAAGAAACGCTGGATATTGCGAACCGTCTGGCGTGGTGTTGGGCTGTTGCTGCTGATCATTTTGGCAACTGCTGCCTTGTTGGTCGGTGGCGTTTATTTTTATGACCTGGCATCTCTTGGTCAGAGTACCATCCTGTTTCTGGGCGGTATTGTCTTGCTTGTCTCGCTGGGTTGGTTCGTTGTTCGGCCGCTCCGTAACGGATTGGGAGAGCAACAAATCGCCTTATACATTGAAGAAAGATACCCTGCCCTTGAGGATCGCATCAACAGCGCGGTCGAAATTCGCAGCAAAGACAAAGAAAGCAACAATGCACTTGAGCTGGTTGAATCTGTCGTTGCCGATGCAGTAGAAAAAATGCAGGGAATGCCCCTCAGCAACATCATAGATAACCGGAAGGAAAAATGGCTGCTGTACGCTGTTGGTTTGTTGGCGTTTGCTTTTATCTTTACCGGTCTTAATTACAAGAGTAATCTGGAAGAAGCCACGGATAACATAGATGTTTCGATGGATCCCGCCACCCATTTCGGACAAACCATTACAATTACCCCGGGCAATGCCCATGTGGAAAAGAATGAATCTCTGGAAATAACCGCTGAATTGAAATTCCCAACTGAAAAACATATTCTTTTGTATGTCGCCAATGAAAACACGCCCTGGCAAAAACATGTTATGGACAAAGGGGGTGACAATAAGCAGGCAATTTTTCGCATCGATGACATAGCATCTGCCGGCCGCTATTACGTTGAAGTAGAAGGGACAAGGTCTCCCGAATTTTCAATTTCAATTTATGAATTTCCAAAGGTGACGAACATTGATCTGAATTATGTTTATCCGGACTATACCGGCTTGCCGCCTAAGACGGAAAAAAACACCGGAAACATTCGCGGGTTGCAGGGCGCTGTCGTCACCATTACCAGCGAAACCAGTGGTTCAACGGTTGAAGCAAACCTGATCATTAAAGATTCCACCACGATATCGATGACGGCTTTGAGCAATGGGCAATTCTCCGGGGATCTCACCATCGCATCGCAGGGCAGCTATTTTATTCAACTGATAGACGAACAGGGTAGATCAAACAAATATCCGTTAGAGTATCAAATATCACCGGTAAAAGATCAGCCACCATTGATTACGATTACTGACCCGCAAAGAGATGTCCGCGTTAATGCTGTTGAAGAGGTCGTGCTGGCCGTCGACTTTAGTGACGATTTTGGGTTAAAATCCGGCACGCTCAAGTTTTCGGTTAATGGCGAAGATGAAGAATCCGTACAATTTATTTCCAATGCTCGCAAACGGGATCAACGAGAAGGCAATGGCAACTACGTTTTCTACCTGGAAGATTACGAAATGGCACCCGGCGATATCATCTCTTACTACATCGAGGCGTCGGACTTCTACCCGAGAAAGGCCCCTACCCTTTCGGCAATGTATTTCATCGAGGTTGTCCCCTTTGATGCAAATTACACCCAGGTAAACAATCAGGCCTCTGCTGGCATGCAGGGGGGCAGTCCTTCCATAATGAACCAGCAAATGATCATCAATGCAACCTGGAACCTTTTTCGCAAACGCAATCAGTTATCTGACAGGGAATTTGAATCCTCTGCAGCGGCAATCGAACAATCCCAGCAATCTTTAAAAATGAATATTGAGCAAGAGGTAATGAATCCGGACATGACCCTGGATGCCGAGGGACAAAAAGTTTTTGCGCTGCTAAACCAGGCGGTGGAAGCCATGCGGGATGCTGTAGACGAACTTGCCGCCAGGGATCTGCAGGCAGCACTAACACCGGAGCGTAAAGCGCTGAATGCATTGCTTAAAGCGGAAGCACTGGACAAGGATAAGTTTGTGCAGATGGGTGGAAACACCAGCGGCGGCTCTGCCATTAACGATCAACGCTTAAGCGAGTTAATGGACCTGCAGCTTGATGGCGATAAAGACAAATATGAAATGCAGCAGCAACGCTCCAGCCAGCAGGATCAGGAAGTCGACAAAGTATTAGAGAAGCTGCAGGAACTGGCGAACAAAACCCAGACGCTTGCCCATCAGCAACGGGAAAATTTACAGCGCAAAAAAGACCGGCGGGAATTAGATCGCCTCACTCGCGAGCAAGAAAAACTTCGACAGGAAACAGAAGAACTGGCCAGCCAGCTTCGGGAAATGTCCCGCAAAAACAGTCAGATTTCCCGCCAGGTGCAGGAACGAATGGACCGGATTGCCGAGACATTGAAAGATGCTGAACAGGAAATGAAAGATGAGAACCTCCAACAATCGATTGCCCGGCAAAACCAGGCATTGCGGGAGCTGGATGAATTACAGGAGCGTCTGCGGTCATCACTCTCGGATAATACCAGGGACATTCTCGATGATTTGGCGGAAACTTTTGAAGACTTGAGAAAGCAGGAGAAAAAACTGGCCAGGGAAATTGAGAAGGCTGAAGAGATGGACTATGAGCGCCGGAAATCTTTAGACCTGGAAGCGATGGTAAAAGAACGGGCTGCACAAATCGAGACGCTGGAAAAGCTTGAGGAACAAACTGCAACTGCGGAAGCACAATCTCGTCAGGAACACCCGGAAGTTGCTTCTGCACTGCGGAACTTGCAGAATGCGATCAATCGAGAAAAGCTGTCCACGCAAATGAATGAGTCCAAGCATTTGCTGGAACGTGGCTGGATAGACTATGCGGCCCGCATTGAAGAAGAGATCGAATTTACCCTGGACGATTTAAACGACGATATTCGTTCACTTGGCGCAGGTTTGCCGCAAACTGAAGAAGAGCGTCTCAGTGAATCGCTGGAAGAGACCCGGGATATGCTCAAACGAATGGCAGATGCGATGCCAGGTGAAAACAGTGAAGGTCAGCTCGCCCCCGAAAGCAGCGAGGCGCCTCCCGGAAAAAACCCCCGAAGTGGTGCGGCTCGCATGAATCGCCTGCAACAGCAAGCCTCAGAGATGCTGGAAAGAATGCAGCAGCAATTCAATGACGATCCGGCAATGCAACGCGCCTTAACCAACGCCGGAGAGCCAATGAATCAATCGTTTAAAGGAACATTGCTTGGGGAAAATGCCCGGCGCTATTTCCAGAACGCCATGTACGATCCACTTTCCCAGCTTGAGAAATATATGCAGAAACGTCTTGATGATATCGAAACACAGAAGAAACTTTATGGTTTGAGAAAAGCTGAGGTTCCCCGGGAATATCAGAAGATGGTCGATAAGTATTTTGAAGCAATTTCGAAATAAAGAAGATTTACATTCATGCTTAATTCATTGTTTGAATATCTATTAAAATTCGCTCCTGTGCAGTATCGCGATGGCAACATTGTTTTTCAGCCGGAAAACTTTTTCCTGGTGATCGGTGCCGCGTTGTTAATATCCCTGGTCATTTGGCTAATATACCAGCGAAGCCCCCGCTATAAGGCATCACGTTTTCGGACAATTTCTCTAGCGCTGCGGGGCACTGCGGCATTCCTGATGTGCCTACCCTTGCTGGAGCCCTTTATAGTGGTGCCGGATGTTATTCCCCAGGAAAACTTTGTCGCTGTTTTAGTGGATAATTCTGCCAGCATGGGCATACAGGATGGCCGGGAAGGAAGGAGCCGTTACCAGGAAGCGCTTGAGGTGCTCAGGAATGAAGATGATGGTATATCTGCTCCCCTGGCGAATATCTACAATGTTCGCTATTACACCTTTGAGCGATTCCTCGCCCGGCAGGATAGTCTCCCGCATCGCATCCCGGAGGGACGTGGTACAAATCTCTCTGCAGCATTAACCCAGGTGGTGGACGACTTCCAGGGATTACCGCTCGCTGGCGTAGTGCTTTTTACGGATGGTGCAGATAACAGCCTGATCAATGCTGATGCAGCCGTTGCCCGCCTTCGCGAACAGAAAATTCCGCTGCACATTGTTGGCTTGGGTGCAGAGAAGCTGGAGAATGACCGGGAATTACTTAGCGTAAAAACCGATAAAATTCTTCGGGAGGGCACCGGCGCAGAAGTTGAAGTAACGGTGCGCAGCTGGGGTGAAGAGATGACCGATGCCCATCTTGACATTCTTGATAACGATCAGATCGTATACAATAAGCCGTTATCGCTCAGTGGCAATGGCAAAATCGACTATTTCTCCTTCTTCTTTGATCCGAAAAAAGAAGGAGCCAATGTCTATCGTGTTCGCTTGACTGCTGCCGAAAATGAAGCGAACTTGCAAAACAATACGCTGGACATGCTTTTGGATACCCGGCGGGATACTATTCGCGTCTTGCACTTCCAGGGCCACTTGAATATGGAATTTAAGTTCATCAAACGTGCAATGGAAAAAGATCCGGCCATTGAGTTTGTTGCACTCTCCAAAACCGGCGATGACAAATTTTACCGCCAGGGAATCCGCAAGTCCCAGGAGCTTAGCGATGGTTTTCCGGCCAGCGATACCGCCTTGTTCCGTTATAAAGCAGTGCTTTTCGGAGACATAGAAGCGAACTATTTCTCAGCGGATCAATTTGCATTAATTGAACGATTTATACGCAAACGCGGTGGTGGTTTTGTAATGCTGGGCGGGGCCGGCACCTTCTCCGAAGGCGCCTATAAAAACACCCCAGTGGCAGATTTTCTCCCGACAATTCTCAAGCCGGCAGGTGCTCCACAGCAGCAGAAAGCGCAGGGCTATAATTATCGTGCCCCCATCGATAAAGGGCGAAATTTTGTCCCTACCAGGAATGGGTTGGAAAGTGCTATTTTACGTTTTTCCGCAGATTTACCGCGCAACAAGAACTTATGGTCGCAGCTGCCCCCATTACCAGCGATCAATTTGCTGGGAGATGCCAAACCTGGCGCGACGGTACTGGCAGAGACGGCTTTGGCGCCGGGCGAAACACCCAACCCACTGCTGGTTACACAACGCTATGGCCGAGGCCGCAGTGCCGCCCTGGCAACGATAAGCACCTGGCGTTGGCGAATGCTCAGCAAATCCGGCGATAATCGCCATGAACGTTTTTGGCGGCAATTGGTTCACTGGCTTGCCGGCAATGCGCAGGATCCGCTCAATATCGTAATTGGGAATGACCAACCAGTGCCGGAAGAAGAACAGGAAATCCTGGTTAACGTCTTCAGTGATGCTTTCGAGCCGGTAGCAAATGCTGTTTTTCAAGCATCGATCACGACGCCGGAAGGAACTATGATACCAATAAGTTTACTGCCGGCGCTTGGTGCTGAAGGAGAATATCAATATCCATTTACTCCGGAATCACCTGGCGTTTACACCATCGATGTTCAGGCCGCAGCAAATGGGCGGACCGTTGGTAAAAAGCAGTTAAGTTTTCTCGCATCACATTCCCAGGATGAATACTACAATGCGGTTCAGGCGAAGTTGGCCCTGGAGAATTTAGCCAGCGCGAGCAATGGGCAATATTATGCGCCGGAAGCTGCTGGCAGCATCCCCAATCAGCTTAAGTTCTCAGAGAATAATCGTACGATGTTAACTTCCAAATCCTTGTGGGATTTACCATTGCTGTTTTTCCTGATTGTGCTGATTCTATCTATAGAATGGGCGTACCGCCGCCAGAAAGGGTTGCCGTAAGCCATGAATGCCCGTCATTACTATAAAGTTTTTTTCTTAATTCTGCTTCTTTCATTGCAAAGCATAATTGCCCAGCAAAATGAAAAACATGTGCTTATCATCAGCGGCCTGGGTGGCTCTCCGGAATTGACGGAACGTTTTCACACTTATATGCTAGATACTCGTACTGCTTTTGTGGATAAATTTGGCGTTCCTTCCGAGCAAGTCAGATTGTTGGGCGGCTCAAGAAAAAGACTGGGAGAACATGTTCGCCAGGTTAGTACTGCCGATAACATTCGCGCTGCGATCGCAGATATTTCAAATAAGATAAGCGTTGAAGATGACCTCTACATTTTCCTCTTTGGCCACGGTAGCTTCGACGGCAGTAGCGCCATGTTAAACATTCCCCGTCGGGATTTAAAAGACATCGATTACGCATCTTTGTTGAACACGGTAAAAGCACGCAACATTGTATTTATAAATACTGCTAGTTGTTCAGGTCCTTTTTTGAAAGTACTCAGTGGCGAAAACCGTGTAGTTATTACCGCAACCCAAAGTGGGCGGGAACGCAACGACACTCGATTTCCCAAGTTCATGATTGAAGCATTCAACTCTCCTGCGGCGGACCTGGGAAAAGATGGACGCCTAAGCCTGTTGGAGATATTTCGTTATGCCGCATCTGCAACGGTCAAGGAGTTTGTGGAAGCCAACCATCTCGTTACAGAAAATGCATTGTTGGATGATAATGGTGATGGCAAAGGTACCGCGATAAAGTCCATAGAAAATGCTGCAGATGGCGCCCTGGCAGCAACCCTTTTCCTGGACAACCGTGCAACGCAACCATTCGCCTCCGGTAATATCACCCTGGCGAGAGAAAAAGCGCAGATCGAGGAAAATATTCGCGCGCTTCAACGAAAGAAGACGCAATACTCTGAAGCTGCTTACCTGGATTTGTTGGAACCCCTGTTTGTTCGTCTTGCCCGGATCAATGATGAGATAGAAGCCGGTGGCTCTTGATCTGTCCCGCCATTGCCACCTCCCCTTTTGAAAAATAATCACAAAAACTGTTGTTTCACTGCTTAAAGGGCCGTATGCTTTTCAAGACTTCGTCTATTTTGCAGGAGGTGCTTTTTGTCCACGATACCGGAAAAAACACAATCAAACAATGATGCAGCGCTGAAGAAACTTCGCAAAGAGAACCTTCAAATGCGTTCGGCGATTCAGGAGCTAAATGTTCTGAACGACCTTGCCGTTGCGACTGGCTCCGAGCTGGAGATTGACAAGATTCTCGACACCACCGTTAAAAAATCTCTGCAAGCCTTGTCAGGAGAGCAAGGTGAAATCCTTTTGTTAAATGAAGAGGATGAACGTCAGTTAAAAACACTGGTGCGCCAATTTGACAATGACGGGTTTATGTCTCGCCGGGTGGGGTTTGATGTCACCGGCTGGGTGCTGCAACATCAGCAACCGTTGCTGAGCAATAATTTAGCAGAGGACGAGCGATTTGAACTCACCGAACAGGAAATTGCCGGTATTCGTAATCTTGTCTGCGTGCCAATTTTTTCCAAAGGTGAATTGCTGGGGGTGCTAACCGTTCTGAACAAGCATGAAGGCGGCAATTTTGAGAGTAACGACGTCCGTCTCCTGACGATTATCGCTGCACAATCCGGCCAATTAATTCGCCATCGGCAGTTACAGGCGGAAATGCTCGAGAAGCAACGACTGGAACAGGAGCTGACAATTGCCCGAAATATTCAAATGGGCTTAATTCCCCGGGAATACCCTACGAATAAGAAACTCACCATCGCCGGGTTTATTCGCACTGCTGACAAGGTCGGTGGCGATTATTATGATTTTTTTGAACTACCTTCCGGGAGAATCGCCATTACCATAGCAGATGTGTCTGGCCATGGCCCCGGCGCTGCGCTGATCATGACAATGGTGAAGGGCATTCTTCACACCCTGACGAAGAATGAGCAATCGCCGGCAGATATTTTACACAACCTTAACGCGGTTCTTTCCCGCATCGCCCCGCCGGAAATGTTTGTAACAATGGTGTTTGCGATATTCGATTCGATGAATGGTAAACTGGAGATGGCAAATGCCGGACACCACCCATTGTTCATCAGAAAGCAAAATGGGGATTTAGCATCGTTGCATCCAATTGCACCGGCCTTGAACGTGATAGCAGAGGCCCAATATCAAAATGTGACCCATCAGTTAGTTTCCGGTGACACCGCCTTTGTTTACACAGACGGTATACCGGAAGCCTTTGACAGTAAAGGAAATATGTTTACAGAAAAAAGGCTAATTGATTGCTTTAGCAAAAAGCAGCATAAATCACCTGCTGAGATCATTGACAACATTGTTAACAATATAGACGCATTTTGCGGTAAAAACCCACCGCAGGATGATATGGCAATGGTCATAACAAAATTTCTGGACTAACATGACAAGAACAGTTGAAAAAAGTTTTGCCCGGGAGATGTCCCTGCTTGATAAAGTGCATGTTTTCGCTGAAGATTTTATCGAAACGCAGAAGCTTTCCGGGCGTACGGCAAACTTGCTCCTGTTAACGCTAGAGGAATTGTTTACAAATGCTGTTAAATACAGCCAGAAAAACCCTGCTGAAGTATCATTTCACCTGCAGGATTTCGAACTTGAATGTTTGATTGAAATTAGGGACCCGAGTCCAGTTAAGTTTGATCCGCTCCAGGAAGCACCTGTGGATATAAAGCAGCCATTGGAAACACGAACGCCCGGCGGGCTAGGTTTGCACCTACTCAAGACGATGACGGATAAAATGGAGTATGAATATAAAGCACAGGCCAATTGTATTCGGATTACCATAAGCAAGGACAGCAATAATGCTTGATATAAAATATGGGAATGACCGGAAAGTTTCTTTGTCCGGGAAATGGAGTGCCTCGCAAACGGCACAGGCTCAGGAAGTATTTGATAAATTAGAGGATACCACTATTGTCAGTTTTCTCAATTTAACGTATATTTCCAGCGCTGGCCTGAGTGTACTGCTGGCAACACAAAAACGCCTGAAGAAGCAACAACAGGAATTAATACTTCACGATATGAATGAACATATCCGTGAGATTTTTACTTATGCAGGCTTTGATTTTGCTTTTCGCATCGAATAAATTTGCGAAACAGGCTGTTCTTTTTGAGGTGAATTCTTCCATTCGTATAGAAAATAAATTTTTTACCAACTTTAATTATTACCAGCGATAGTTATGTCAGATCGAATAGATAAAGCGTGGGTGGAGCGCTGTCTTAACGGCGAAAAAAAAGTCTTCGGTAACATTCTTGATAAATACCAGGGAATAATATTTAACCTGGCATTTCGAATGATTAGCAATCGGGACGATGCCGCAGACGTTACACAAAATGTCTTTCTAAAAGCTTATAGCAGACTGAGTTTATTCGATCCTAAATATAAATTTTTTAGCTGGTTATATCGAATAGCAGTTAATGAGTCTCTAAAGTTTGTAAAAAAAGCAACCGGTGTAAAGGACTATGATCTTAATGAAGCCCCAGGCAGCACAGAAAACGATCAATCTTTTGAAGAAACAGAACAGAGCAACGTACTCAACACGATTGTTAACAGCCTGCAGCCAGATTACCGGATTGTTATTGTTTTACGGCATTATCAGGAGCTCACATATCTGGAAATCAGCGAACTTCTCAATATTCCCGAAAAAACGGTAAAATCCCGTTTGTTTAGCGCACGCAAGTTGCTCCGGGAAAAATTACTAAAGAAAGGAGTTCTCCTGAGTGGATGATTACTACAACGATTTGATTCATAAAGATATTGATGGCAACCTCACCGAAGAAGAGGTCGCCGATTTGGAGAAGTTCCTAAACAGCAATGAGGAAGCACGAAAGCTTCATAACGACTTAAAAGCTTTATCCGGTATGTTTACATCGGAGAAAATTCAGGAGACGCCTCCGGATTTAAAACAGCAAATCATGAACTCTTTGCCGGACAATCTATACCAAACGGCGCCATCGCGGGGATCTTTCTGGGAGCAGTTGACAAACCTCTGGCGCAATACTCGTTTTCAGGCAGGAATGGGGTTTGCCGTTGGCGCCATCGCGATGTTGCTCGTTACCGCATCTTTTGATAATGCATCGAATGGAAACGTGACAGATAATGGAATTGTTCAGGGGACTTTATTGCCAAATCAAACCTATCCTGAATCAACTCCCGCAGACATACGGCAAGTCACAATTGGCCAGACAGATTGTCGATTACGGCTTCAACACTCAGAGAGTTTTGCAACGCTGACAATCCAGGGAAGCAGCCACACGCCATTGACTTTCAAACTGGACTATCCGGAACAAGAAATGGCATTGCGGTTCATCGAAAGGGGACCAGGGAAAACGTTTACTGCGGCTGTCAATGCTGAGACGCTTTTGCTGGAATTGCCCCCAAATACCGAGCTGGCAATACATTTTTTAGTAAAAAAAGCAACAACAAAGAAAAGCCTTAAGGTTACTGTTAACAATGCATTAGGGCTTTCTTCTTCCCCACAAGAATTTATTTTTTAATATTTTTCACCAACCTTTATCATCTGTCCGGATACTTGGTGTAAACAGCTTTACTGAGATCCGAAAACAAAAATCCTTATAGGAGGAGACATGGATAATCAACGGAAATCTGTATTTTTAATCGGTGGCATCATCCTGGCTGTAGCGCTAGTTGCTTATTTTGTAACAAGCTACCCATCTGCAACAGGCGATGAAACTAGCGGCACCATCGGCGGCGTCGAGAAGGCCGAAAAATACCAGGAAGACCAAATGTCCGAAGGTGATGTCGTATTAAGTGACACAGAAGTGCAAGAACTGTTACAGAATGATGAAGTGCAAAAACTAATCAATGATCCCGATTTTCAAAATGCGATGAAGAGTGAGGCCTTTTTAGCGGCACTGCAAAGTGATGCTCTTCTAAGCGCACTGTTTGGCAGAGCGCCGGAAACTGATCCAATCAATTTGCAAAAAGACCGAGAATTCTCTAGTAGCGCAAAAGACCCGGGCGACAAAGTGCTTAGTAAAGATCGTAAGTTAAGTGCTCTGGAAAGCGGCGCGAAGGATCCCGGCGACAAAGTCCTTAGTAAAGATCGTAAGTTAAGTGCTCTGGAAAGTGGTGCGAAAGATCCCGGCGATAAAGTCCTTAGTAAGGATCGTAAGTTGAGTGCCCTGGAAAGTGGTGCTAAGGATCCCGGTGACAAAGTCCTCAGCAAAAACCGTAAGTTGAGTGCTCTGGAAAGCGGCATGAAAGATCCCGGCGATAAGGTCCTTAGCAAGAATCGTAAGCTGATTGCACTGGAAGGCAAAGCAATGATGGACGCCTTGAAAGACGATGCAATGGTCGATGCGATTCGCAGCGATGCGATGGCTTCTTTCGTTAAAAGCGATGCGATGATGAACGCTTTAAAAGATGATGCGATGTTGAGTGCACTTCGCAGTGATGCTTTTACCAATGCACTTAAAAACGGTGATGTTCCCAGATTTGTAGTCGAAGAGCCCAATCTGGAACCCTTAAAAGGCGAAGCCATGATGAGCGCTCTGAAAGATGATACGATGATCGGCGCTTTACGTAGCGAAGCAGTACAGAATGCCTTGAACAGTGATGCCTTTACTTCCGCTTTACGCAGCGACGCGATGGTTAATGCACTTCGCAGTGATGCTTTCATGAGTGCGCTGAAAGACGATGTTACGATTAAAGCCTTTCGCAGCGAAGCATTCACAAACGCCATCCAAAGCGACGCTTTTCTGTCCGCAATGAAAAGCAATGCTTTTGTAGATGGCCTGCGGGCTAACTTCTAAACCGTTAGCACCTCTTTTAATACACTTTAGTTAACATCAGAATTCTTGTTCTCCCCCGGCACTGCTCATTTATGGGCAGTGCCATCTCTTTGTTATAATCAGTTCATGTCGTTCATGCTGTATTAACTTTAAGTTTTTATTTCTAACAACGACTTCAGGAATATTATGACACCATCAAGCCGTCTTATTGTCCGGATAGCCATTCTTCTTTTTTTCTGCTCAGGGATTTCACAAGCACAGTTGATGCAATTGCAAACAGACAACCTTCAGCTGATCTATTACAGCAAAGCCCATGATTATGTTATCCCCCACATTGCCCGTTGTTTTGAAAACGCTTATCGATTCCACCAGAATGTATTTGACTATAAATCTCGGGAAAAAATCACGGTCTTCGTCGAAGATTTTGGTGACTTCGGCAATGCCGGGGCAGTTGCTATTCCGCAGAATTTTGTTAAGATAGGCATCTCACCGTTTAATTATATTTATGGGACGATGCCAGCTAACGAGCGAATGAATTGGGTGATGAATCATGAGCTTGTTCATATTGCTACTACGGACAAGCCGCTTTCCGGCAGCGATCGTTTCTTCCGCAAAATATTCGGGGGAAAAGTCTATCCCGATGCCGATGACCCACTGTCCATGTTTTATAGCTATTTTACCAATCCCCGGGTGTTCACCCCTCGTTGGTACCGGGAGGGAATTGCCGTATTCATGGAAACCTGGATGGCCGGTGGATTGGGGCGGTCGCTAAACGGCTACGACGAAATGGTATTCCGAACGATGGTGCGTGATGGCAACTATATTTATCATCTTGTTGGATTGGAAGCGGAAGGAACCGCAATAAACTTCCAGGTCGGTGTGAATGCCTATCTTTACGGTACGCGCTTTATGACCTACCTTGCCAATGAATATGGCCCGGAGAAGCTGGTTGATTGGGTATCGAGCCCCAAAGGAGGGCTGGAAGGATACGCCGGCCATTTTAAGAAAGTCTACGACCGTTCTCTTAATGATGAGTGGTCTGCCTGGATTGAGTGGGAAAAGGATTGGCAACAGCAGAATCTTGAGGCTATTCGCAAATATCCGGTAACGTCCTACAAGCCGATTACCGCCGAACCTCTTGGTTCCGTTTCCAGAATGTATTACAACAAAGCCAGTCGGGAGCTCCTGGCAGCAATGCGCTATCCCGGGAAGCTTGCTGAGATCGTCGCTATTAATATCGACACCGGCAAATCCCGGAGTATTACCAAGCTTACCGGGGCTGCCCTGTTTTACGTTACCTCTCTGGCGTTTGATGAAGAGAGCGGTACCCTCTTTTATACTGTAGACAATCATGATTGGCGCGATCTAAAAGCGGTCGATATCAATACCGGTAAATCCCGGAAGCTGATGAAAGATTTCCGAACTGGCGATATGGCACTGAATCCGGTAGACAAGTCGCTTTGGGGAGTGCGCCATTACCTGGGCATCTCTACTATTGTAAGAATTCCACCTCCATACAACGATTGGAAACAGGTTTATTCATACCCTTATGGAAAAGACATCTTTGATATCGACATCTCCCCGGATGGCAAGAAGCTCGTCGGAGTGGTAGCGGATATCGGCGGCCGTCAAAAGCTGGTGACACTCGATACCGATACCCTGCTTGCCGGTAAATACAGTCCTGAGCTGGTATATGATTTTGAATTCAGTTATCCATCCAATTTTGTTTTTTCGAGTGATGGCGAATCACTGTACGGCTCTTCCTACTATTCGGGGGTTTCCAATATTTACCGATATGATTTTGCAAACAAAGATATCAACATTCTCAGCAATACGGAAACTGGCTTGTTTCGTCCGTTGCCATTGGGGAAAGATTCAATCGCATCCATTCGCTACACCGGCAATGGATTTCATCCTGTGTTTATTCCCGACCAGATTCCGGAAAAGGTCGGCGCAATAAAATTCCTTGGCAATGCCGTTGTGGAGAAACATCCAATGGTCAAAGATTGGAAAATAAGCTCTCCTGCAGAGATAAAGCTGGACTCACTTGGTTTAAAAATGAGTGATTACTCCGAGTTAGGTAATCTGCGCCTAAACTCTATCTACCCAATTGTGCAGGGCTACAAAGACTTCCCCGCATATGGTTTACGCCTGGATTTGTCCGATCGCCTGGGCGTTTTAGGTCTGGATCTTAAGGGCAGTTATTCACCAAACCAGCTATTGCCGGAGGACGAGCGATTTCATGCTTCGGCCCGATTGCATTATTGGAATTGGGAGTTGAGTACATCATACAATCCTGCCAACTTCTACGATTTGTTTGGTCCGACCAAATCCAGTCGAAAGGGTTTTGTCTTTAGCGGCGACTATGCCAAGGAACTGCATTCCGAAAGCCCACGATCACTTCAGTTATACCTAAACGCCTCGGCGTTTGTAGATTTGGATCGCCTCCCCTATTTTCAGAACGTTGCCTCGCCGGTGAATGAGTTTTTCACTTTTGGTGGCACTCTGGACTATAGTCTTTTGCAAGCTTCCCTGGGGGCTGTCGGTGCTGAAAGAGGCTGGGGGGCCAGTTTCTCCAGCTACAGTTATTATGCAAACTCAAAATTATTTCCGCATTTAATGCTGGATGGATTCTACGGCTTTTTATTACCTATCCCCCACTCTTCCGTTTGGATGCGCGGTTACCTGGGGATTTCTGACGGTGATCGTGATGTTGCATTTTCAAATGCATATTTTGGCGGCTTCGGAAATAATTGGGTCGATCGTGGCTCTCTGAGAAGATATAGAAGCACATACAGTTTTCCCGGTGTTGATCTAAACAGCATCGAAGGGCAGAATTATGGCAAATTTCTCCTGGAGTGGTCTTTGCCGCCGGTCCGCTTCCGCAAAGTGGGAACTTCCATGCTTTACCTGAACTGGTCCCGGCTTTCTCTTTTTGGCAGTGCTATCGCTACGGATATTCACAATAGCGACCGGCGACGCAACTTCGCTAGCCTCGGCGGACAGCTGGACTTTCGCTTAATGTTCTTTTCTGCCTTGAATGCGACATTCTCTCTCGGATATGCTATCGCAGTAGAAAAAGACTATCGGCCCGGTGATGAATTTATGATCTCCCTTAAAATTTTGTAGGGAAATCCTTAAAAGGTTGTTTATTTTAAAGCATGACCGAAATTCTGAAGTTTGCGCTAAGCTTGTTGCCGGTAATTCTGTTCCTGATCGGTTTAATCTTGCTCGACAGTTTCAAGTTGGTAAAGCTGCGTAACGTGTTGTTGACGATCGCCGTCGGTGGTGCGGTGGCGATCGCCGCTTTGGGTATTAACACCTGGCTTTTCTCCGAGTTTGAATTTTCTCGTCATTTTTTCTCCCGATACCTTGCACCAGCAATCGAAGAAGCATTAAAGGCTGGCTTTGTCATTTACCTGATCCGCAGCAACAAGGTCGGTTTTATGATCGATGGTGCCATCTACGGGTTTGCCGCTGGTGCTGGGTTTGCATTGGTTGAGAACATCTACTATTTACAGGCGCTGGAAACGACAAACCTCTTAATCTGGTTGATTCGCGGTCTGGGAACAGCTGTGATGCATGGCGGAACGATCGCCATCTTTGCAATCATTTCGATGAATCTGCTGGGCCGGTTTGGCGAAAATGCATATTGGGTTTTTCTCCCGGGATTATTCATTGCGATCGTCATTCACTCATTCTTTAATCATTTCCTTTTTTCACCAGAAGTGATGACATTGGGGCAATGCATTCTCCTCCCGCTTTTGATTACTATCGTTTTCTATCAGAGCGAGAAGAACTATCAGGATTGGATGAATATCAACCTTGATACGGATATTGAGATGATTGATTCAATTGAAAGCGGGCAATTCCAGGGCACTCGTGCGGGCGAGTATCTGCTCTCGCTTAAAACACATTTCCCCGGAGAAAAAGTGGCTGATATGCTTTGCTTAATCCGAATCAACCTGGAACTCTCCTGCCAGGCAAAAGGATTGCTGCTTTGCCGCCAGGCGGGACTGCCTGTAGTGATTGATGATGAATTGGAAGATAAATTTGAAGAATTGAAGTATTTAGAGAAAAGTCTGGGATTTACCGGCCTGTTGGCCATATCTCCGATGCTAAAACAAAGCTCCCGCGAGTTGTGGGAGCTTTATATGTTGAAGCAATAATGTCCTGCCGAAGAAGTGGATTTACAATTCCGTCGATAATGAAAAGATGACAATACGATCATTGCCGGTGTCCGCGATGTAGACAACCTGGTCTTCCGTTGCAGGCAAAACGGCAATCCCTTTCGGATTGTTAAAGGTGATATTGTCACCATTGCTGCCATCCCCGATAAACGACTGTAGCATGTTGCCGGAAGTAGAAGAAAAGCGATAAAATGCAGGCGGGGAATTCGGGCCGCCGGCATCAACGACAAAAATAAATCCATTGCGATCCAGCGCCAAATCCTCTGGATTCACATACAGCGCCGGATCATATATGTCGGTGTTGATGTAGGCAGTGTTCGGAACGATCACTTCGTCCCCTTCAATGATTTGTGTCGTTGTTGTCTGCACCTTAAAGCTATTGTTAAGCAAGCTGGTCCGTCCGGTTTGTGTGAACAGAAATGCCGGAGAAACTTCCTGAGATGCTGAAATATCCAGCCATCTTTCCCGAATTGAAACAATACTGGTCGGCACGATGGCAGAAAAAAGCCCGGTGCCATTAACAAACAGCGGCAGCGGTCCTTTTAAGGTGTTGTTCGCATTGAAGTCATAAATAAAACTGAATTCTATAAAGTTTGAGCTGGAATCCGCAACATCGACCACGGTGACATAATAATCAAAGCGATTGTAAACTGTAATACCGGTAAATTGCCGATTTGGCTCACTGCCTTGCTCAAAGACTGTGTCGATTGGTGCAATGTCGATTTGATGATTGTGGGCAAACAGATCGATTTTGTAGACAACGTTGGTTTTGTTGACAATTAATAGCTGCAAACTGTCGTTTTGGGTAATCGCCTCAGGGTGCGGGATAAAACCGGAAATGCCCTGGATTTGCCCACCGATGTCCATCATGACGATGCGATTGTTGCCGGTATCTGCAACATAAATAAGATTGTCTGCGCCATAAAAAATGTCCGCGGGTTGATTGAAGTCGTATCCGCGATTGGCATCCAGCGGTTGTACATACAAAACATATTCCGCGTCATCCAAGCTGGGGAATTGCTCCTCCGCAGAAGGAATGACCGGTAAAGGTGTCTTGTTATTACTGCAACTGGCCAGTAAGATGATGATCATCAGCAGCATCGCGAAAAAAATAGAAGTTTGTTTCAAATATTTCATTGAACCTACCACAATCAGTTAAATTGTCTATTTAGAATTGCAACTGGATTCCAAAGCGATTGACGGTGCCCAGTCGGCCAAAGTCGGTAAAAGCATAATCCAGGCGAAAATCTGCCATAGTGATCGGCACATTAAGCCCAAACCCGAGTGAATAACTCTCTTCAACCTGTGCCGTTTTGAAACCTGCCCGGAAGGCAATCATATCCTGCCAGCGGTATTCAAGACCAAGGTTGACGTTCTCGGCATTATCGTTCGGATGATTCAGCTGCACTGAAGATGTAATCGCGTGATTCTCCGTCTCGACAACTTCTGCCGCCACCCCAATGCGAAACATGATCGGCGGTGCAAAAGATTGAAACTCATCAACCGTTACCGATTCATTGGAAAAATCCTCATAACTAAAGCTACCGGATGGCTTCATATCCCGGCCAAAATTGGATACAACAACAGCAAATCGAATAGACTGCCAGCCGGTGTCATAGAATGTGCCAAGATCAAACAAAACCGTTCGCATAGTTATTTCTGCCAGGGTTTCCTGCATAAACTTGGTTGTAATACCAAAACTGAATTGATTGGTCATTTGACGCGCATAACTGACGCCAAAAAGGAAATCGCTGAAGCCAAACATACGTCCGGTACCAAACGGCTGAAGCTCGGTGGTTTCCACCATGTCTTCAGTATGCAGATAAGTGATCGAAGCACCGAAGCTGTTCGCTCCGGAATGAAATACAGCGCCGGCGAATTCCAAGGCAGTGTCGATGAGCCATTCATTATGGGAAAAGAATACTGCCGGGCGATCGAATTGGGTCAATCCGGCCGGGTTCCAGTAAAGTGCCTCTGCATCATCTACCACAGCAATGAAGGACTCTCCCATGCCGATGCCACGAGCGCCCATTCCAATTTTCAAAAACTGTGCGGCAGATGTGCCAACCCGCTGACCACCCAAATCCGGGAACAATTGCCCATAGGCGAAATGGGACATCAGCAGTAATATAAAAGCGATTGATAGCTTATTTCTCATTTCAGAACCTTATCTTAAAATTCAACCGAGAGCCCGAAACGAATATTACGCGGAGCGCGATAACGGGCAGGATTCAACGGAAATGGTGAAGAAATCGGGAAGAATCGATCCGGGAAAATCGGATCATTCCATCCACTGGGTACCGCATCGCCAAACTCGTAGGCAGTGCCGGTAACCGGATTAATAATTTGAGAATTTTCATGACTGAAGAGATTCTTGATCTCCAGATATAAGCCATACTTCATGTTAAAAAGGTTGATATTCTTGGTAAAGTTTAAGTCTACCCAGCGCCAGCTGCTTGCAACTTCACTGAATTCATCAGCCTGGTCCTGAACATTTCCATACAACGGTCTGCCATCAGGATCAAAGCCAAAGACTTCCTGGGGAGTATAGCGTTTGCCGGCCTGAGCAAAAAAGCGCAGGTTCAGATTCCAGTCGCTAAACAATTTTAAGCCAAAGAGATTTGGATTGTCCCCGCGCGGAATCCGCAGTGCGAGGTTTGCCGATACTTGCCAGGGACGATCCCAGCGGGCCCACACTTCCTTGATTGGCGGCTCTTCTAACTGGCGATCCTCAACGAGAAAAGCGATATCCGAGCTGGAAGATTTTGTAGTGGTAATAGACCAACTACCGGAAACATTACCGAACAGATAGCGGCCAATACGGGTTTTGTATTCCATTTCTACCCCACGGGAACGAGCATAATCGAGATTTGCATAGGTAACGCCACGACCAATACGTGGCAGATCCGGAATGGTAATTGTCTGCACGTAATCAAAAATGTCCTTATAGAAAGCCGTGACACTTACGACGTCATTCTCAGTAAACTTATGACGGACGCCCAGCTCATATTTAACGCTGGTTTCCGGATTGAGGCTGGGATTACCAAATTTTTGAAATGCAGATTTGGAACTCTGTGGAGAGAGCTTTGCATATACAAACTGCGGCTTGGGAAGCTTGGAAAAATGTCCATAGTTGAAATAAAGCATCTGATTGTTTGATATCGGAAAGGAAACACCGAGGCGCGGCATCAGGCGAGCCTTCACCCTCCGACCGAAAATGCCGTAACTGGTGTCATAATAATTTTGCCGCATACCACTGGTTAAAATCGATGAGGTGTCCTCTACTGCTGCATCCGCAAATTGACCCGGTGCCCACCAGTCCAGACGCATACCGGCATTCACAAAAAAGCCGTTGAAGCGGATGTCGTCCTGTAAGTAAAACGCACCATCAGCCGGATGCACTTTATAAATATCCTGACTGGATCCAAAATTACCGATCCAGGGATCTGCAATATCGATCAGCTGCATTTCCTTAAATGATGCTTGTACACCGCCTTTTACCGTGTGGATGTCACCAATACGGGTGGTGAGGTCCCCTTTCGCCGTATAGGCGGTAACGTGGTGATCATGCCAGATAAACGCATTACCATAATCGTAAAAACCATCTCCGGGAATCACCCGCACCGTTTGTGAATCCGGAAAGAAATAATCTACCGGCAAGCGAGAGACGTCGACCGGCGGCAAATATTCATTCCAGTTGCGGCCTTCCCAATCGCTGCGCAGGTGTGTAAAGAAGCGACTGAGGGTGATTTCAAAGAAGGTCGTTTTGTTAAGTGTTTTTAGCCAGGTAAGGGCATTCTGTTCATTGTTGTGAGTATAAGTGTTAAAGTTCTCCAGGTTTTGGGAAAAATCGTAAGGAAATCCGGGATTCGGTTCAACAAATTCCAGGTTGGTCTGGAGCAACTGGGTGTTTTGGTTAACTGATAACGAACGATTGTAGGAATAGGTAATCGTGTTTGTTGGGGTCATCTTCCAGGTTAGCTTGGCGAGAGCGGACCAGTTGTTGTTTTGCCGCGGGGCAAAAGATGTTTCGTTAAACAGGTTCGATCCAAAAAGACTCACACGTGGTGAAATTGATGAGATCAACTGCGGTGAGGTCGCTCCGGTATAATCATCTGAAATATGACTGTAGAGATTGACGAAAAAATATATCTTCCCCGGCAAATCCAGGCCAATGCCTTTAAAAAGCGAGTTGGTAATTGGTTCCGGACCGCTAAAATTCATTTCATACTGATCGGAATTAAAACTAAAGTTTTCATCGCGAAAAACACCAAAATGGTCGGATTTGGTGGAAATATATCCTTCGTATTTATCGTTGCCTGTTTTCGTCTTTACACGCACGATACCGGAAGTCGCCTGCCCGAACTCTGCCTTGAATCCACCCGTGATTACTTCAAATTCTTCAATGGCATTCGCGCTAATGTTCAAGCCGAATCCAGCACCGGAAAGCGGATCCTGTACAGAGATGCCATCGAGGAGATATTGGGATTCATAGGAGCGGCCGCCACGAATATGGATTTCGTTGTCCTGCTCAACAACACCGACTTGCTGCGTCACCAAATCCATCGCGTCGTTTACAATCCTTTTCGAGATGTCATCGCTGGTAAGGTTACGAACTGTGCTGGTTTCTTCCAGGTCCAACAGGGGTTTGCGCCCAATGACTTCAACTTCCTGCCCCAGGGCGAGGGCAGTTCCCACCATCTCAAAATTGAGTGTTATAGTTTCCCCGGCAGTCACCCGGACACCGGTTTGCTGGATAACCTTGTAGCCAATATAAGACAGCTCCAGCGCATACTCTCCGGGCTTGACATCGGTAATGAGAAAAACGCCGTCAACGTCTGTAGATCCCCCCAAATAAGTACCTTTGACGCTAACATTTACACCGATAAGAACATCACCGTTTGCTTTGTCCTTTACAATTCCCCGAATTGTACCGCTATCCTGCGAGAAAACGACGCCGGAGAGGAGAAGCATGGAAACTAACAGGGTATTAATATATTTCATAATTATACCTTAAAACCGGTTAATTAAACTTGAATGGCTATCACAGGCCAAAAATATCGACGAGAATCGTCTCAAATACCTCGTTCAGATTGTTGTTCCCCCGTAGAAAATGCATTGGGGTGCCAGAAAAAACAAAATCATATTCATTGGTATTGTCGTTTCTACCAACAACGATAAACTGTGGATCGTCGGTCGTATTACTGACATCATACCGATACATCGGTACAGAATTGGCTTTCGGCACCAGCCCGATTAGGCCAACAATAAAACTGGAGACCGACAGTTCCGGCAGCACCAATCCGGGAAAGACATTCTGAAAATCAGGATCGGGATAATATACACTGCCATTGGGGACAACATTAAACCTTTCCCCGAGTGAATCGATCGGTGAAAACGCCAAGGGGTTTCCCTGGTCACTAAAGCCGGTGTTGAACTGAACGGTGTAGATGATTTTCCCGCCTTGTCCGCGAAATTCCGGAATGGCTATTTGGGCGGCGATAAATCGGGGATCGACACCGCTAACCAGGTCCGTATACCAAACCACGCGTTCGAATAATTTTAAGGATTCGGTAAATTGTACCAGAGATGCGGGAAATTGTTCTTCGATGTTCCAGTAAGAATATGCTTCACCATTTGCGCCCAGCAAACTATCCATCAATGCCCGGTAATAGGCATCGGGAAAGCCTGATGCGCTACTTTCTACATTGTAATCATCAATCAGCAGGTAGCGGCCGGCTGGCACCTGTACGTTGAAAAAATTGTTGGGGTTTTCCGGCATCCGGATTGTCTCGCTTCTCGCACCGGCAATGTCGACTGCGCGGATAAAGAACGCATGATCACCAGCGGTGATGCCATCTGTTTCCAATAAAGTTAGCGAGCGCTTATCCCCATCAATCAACACCCAATTGCTGGTGTCATCAATGGCATACTCAAAATTTGCGATTGTTTCTACCCCGTCCGGATCATCCGCGCTCCAGGAAAAACTGGCAACGGTAAAGATAGAATCCGGGATGGTACTACCGGTGGTCCAGCTGATCGTCGGCAAGCTGTTAACAATCGGAAAGAGTTGAGAGGCCGGTGTTGGATCCTCCGCTTCCATATTATCTACTGCTTTCACAGTAAATTGATAAACCGTATCAACACCATTCAGTACCAGTGGAAAAACGCCATTACGTTCGGTTGTCCAGACCCAATCGGCTTCCGTGGGATTGACGGCAAATGTATACCAGAATCCGGTAACAAAGCCATCCGGGTCTGTGCCATCCCAAAAAATGGTTTGTACACTTTGGGTCGGATTCAGCGTATCACTGCTTTGCAGAAAAACAGATGTTTCCGGTGGAATGTTTTGGTTGAGCGTGCCGGTTAATTTCTCATCACATTGCGACAAGAGAATTGTCATAATAAACACACTGCCAATGATTGCAAATGATCGTAAAGTTTTTTTCATCGAAAACCGCTTTGATTGTCAGATCATGTTCGCTGCACCAAAATCTGGCCAGCGTTGTTTCAGAAAAAAGTTGGGATAGTCAATTTAGACTATCCCAACGAAAGATTTAAAACGTATTATTTCAGGAGAATCATTTTACGGGTTTGGGCAACGCCTTCGCCGCTTAAACGATAGAAATAAATGCCAGAGCCTACCTGGGCACCATTACTGTCGAAACCAGCCCAGTTGATCTGGTGAGTACCAATAGCATGCTGCTTGCTCACCAGCGTGGCAATCCGTTGACCGAGAACATTGTAAATTTCCAGGCTGTAGATACCGGCCTTTGCAATGCTGTAACGAATGTCGGTGCTTGGGTTGAACGGATTCGGATAGTTCTGCTCAAGCTCGAATTCGGTCGGCACAGCGAGATCTTCATCAATGCTAACATCAACCGGAATCACGTCAAGTGTGTCACGTGGGATTATTTTGTAATTACCAAAGCTAAAATATCCAAAGCCGGTCAAGTCATAAAATTCTCCGAGAGCATATGTTGTATCTGCTCCCTGACCCGGATAAGCATCAAAGAAATCGTCAAGACGAAGGTCTCCAGTGCCGTCATTAACGACAAACTCACCAAATCCGGGAAAACCATCGGGAAATTCACCGGTTACTTCTGCACTTGGAATGCGAACCAGTACACTTTCATAGGATTCTGCACCCACGCCGCCAGTGGTTACAGTGCCGGTCGTAACATCTATCGGGGCAAATTCGCCCACGCCAGCATTAACTACAACACTGGAGGTGACGCTTTCGATACGGGTAACACCAAAATCTTCATCTACAGTACCGGTGACTTCAATCTCATCACCTTTGACATGCGTAAAAGTATCATCATTGACCCAGATGCCGGACCAAGGTGCAGCGGCATCCTGAATCCAGTAATCGCCTATTTCGTCAGTAGAGTCTGTCATGACGACGCCACGAACGGTAACTACATAACTATCATATGGAGAAATATCAACCGCATATCCGCGAGTGTCCTGAATGTCGCTAATAATGAGACCATTATCACGAACGGTGTAGAGGAATACCTGGCCACTGGCGCGGGTGGTATCACCAGGGCTGCCGCTACTGCTACCGCAACTGTTTTCTGTGGTGTAAAAATATCTTACCGTGGCACCGTCAGCCTGAGCCGGAATCGATGCAGAATAAACGCTGTCGGAAGTCGTCATGTTCAATTGCATAAACGGACCTTCGTCCACGCTATAATGAAGAATTGCTGCAGAGATAGTGTTGGCGTTGTCTATGATTGTCGCGGAAACAGATACAGCATCCGCCGATGTCGGCACGCCTGGTAAACGTTGAGTGCTGGAAATTGTCGGAGGAATACAGTCGGCAACATCCAGGTCCATGTCATCACGAGGATTCACGGAGTAAACTTGTCCCGGAGTACCACTCTCATCGCGGACAAAGCCCCATAGATCAAGATCGGAGCCATTTACCGGCCAGGAAATAGAGCCTGCCTGCAGACGATCGCGCCACCAGTTAAAATATTCAGCCAGATAACCTGTGCTACCAGAAGCGTCTGTAAAGGATGCCCAGTTTCCGGCAATGTTATTGTTAACAATCGAAGCGCCATTAATTCTAACGAACATACTTTCCCACTGCTCGCCATTTGCACGGCCATCAAGATCCTGGGCAGTTAGCACCAATGGATCCGGAAGGGGATTGCCAACGGATAAAATTTCAACCGGGGTCAATGGGTCAGTCAACTGCCCCACCTGGCTAAAATTGCCGAACTCACTTACTGTTCCGGTAAATTTTACGACCATACCCGGCTCGATAAAACCAAAATTTGTGTTCACTGCAAAAGTGTCATTTTGCAACACAAAAAAGCCACTCCAGGGATTCGGGAAGCTGTCCGGATCCACAATGTATAATGCCCAGCGAGCACCAATCCAGAGGTCCCGCGGTCCATTCATTACCAAACCGGTAACCGATACGGTGTCATTGAGGAAAGGCGAAAGATCATCGCTGACAGGATCTGCGACATACTGTAAATCATAAATACTTATTTCCGGATACTGAGCCATCGCGTTGCTGGAAATGAGAACCAGCACTGCCAACAATGACATTAAAAGCGTCGTAAACTTTCTTCTCATAATTGCTCCTTGGTTAAAAAGTATTGGGTGAATTATTTGTTGATGCAAAAACAATCATCGCTATATGTTATTTAATGATAACAAATTTCCCTTTGTGAACTTCACTGGTTTCCAGATCCTTTACAGTAAAGAGATAAAGACCACTGGCGATGGCCTGATCCTGACTGGTTACTAAATCCCAGGCATGTTCGCCACCGGGGAAGACGGTGTTCCCTTCAGAAAACTTCTGGAACCATTCGATCCCTTCTCCCTGGTAGGTTTCGCCTTCGTGGATAAAACTATCCACAAGATCGCCGGCAAGCGTATAGATTCTCACTTCACACTTGGCGGGTAAATTGTAAAAATGCAATTTCCTTTGCCGCTCAAAGCCGCCATCCCAAAGTGCACCAACCCGGTAAGGATTGGGATAGACGCCAATCTTGAGATCGGATTGTGCGCTTCTCGCCGGTGTGCCGGGACTAACAACGGCAACATTCTGCAAGCGACTGCTTTCCAGGCTTATCAGATTCAGTTCAACATCGCCGCTATCAAACGCAGAGACGGAAAAGGCATATTGCCAGCCATTATGTAAATTGTTGATTTCAAGTTTGTAGGTATAGTCGATGGTGTCTTTCAGGCCGGTGACTGGATCGGTGGTAATTTCCCGTACCGGGGAAGGCATAGTGATCTCCTCGAGGCCGGTATCGTAGAAGAGATCGTCAATTGCATCAAATTCGCGAACCAGTTGCATGTCTTCAAAGATGCCCCGCTCGCTTAAATCTCCACCCACAAATGAACGGTAAATCCGGTATCCTTCAAAATCTTTTTGCTTGGAAATCAGGTCGATCGATTCTTCCGCAGTTTGATCCCACATCAAGGTTACTTTCCGGTCTCCCGGAATCGCTTTAAATCTCGGCGCTGCGGGAGGAGTTGGCAGGATGTAACGATCCAAGACGCCATTGGGAATAACATCCTCTGTGGAATCCGTGCCGAGAAAATCCAGCACACCATTGCGGTTGCTGTCTTCGCCATAATAGGCACGCTGCGCCCAGGATACATTCTCATAGAGTTTCTGCCGGGAAAGGCCATCGTCAAGGCGTGAGGGGCGATTCCCCGCCTTAGGTGCGCAGACAATCGCGAATACGACATTGACGGTCTGCCCGGGATCGATTCGTTCGAATGGCCCGGTAGAGATAAGACTCATATGATTACCAGGAAGACTGTTGCGTAAATCTATGAAATCGGTCGGGCTGATAGCCTCCTGCATCCGCTGGTAACGACTGGCCTCATCAATTGGGGCTTGTTCCCAGTCAGCATTTCCTCCACTAAACAGCCACCAGTTGTAGGTAATTTCCGGTTGATAGTTTAAATCGCCGGGCTGTGCTTCCGCACCAAGAAAATTGAGGGAAACATAGCTGTTTGTGCTGGTGTAATTGCCACCATCATCGGGCTCGTAGGCATAAACCAATTGGCCGGTATCGGGATGATCAACAAACCCAACACCAACATCTGCGTAAAAAGGGCCACCCACTCTCGGCGGGAGAAGATTGGTGTTGCGAACAACCATATCTGCCCACAGTCCGACATATACGTTTTTTAGGGTGTCGCTATTTTGATTATATCCGACATTCGTAATGCTGTAATTGAATATGACAAAAGCATCCGCAAAGGGAAAATTCCAGGCATATGTTTCCAAATGAACGGCAATTCCCAGGGGCGAGTGATTGGGGATGGGGATTGGAGAACCAGGAACAAAAATATTAGTGTCTGAAAATTCTACAACAAAATCCTGATGACTGATCGCTTCCGGGGAATAGAAACGGTTGTCTGCGAATGAAGATCTTTCCAGAACGAGATCTGTAAGGCGGTCTGTGTTGGTAAATTCAAAGTTGTTGGAGCCGGCACTACCAATGCGTGATGAATTGAAAGCACCCGTAGTTACCCGGATTCCCCGTGGGGTTTCGGCGCCAACCCAAAGGCCACCGTCAAATATATGTTCAATTCCGGATCCTTTTGGAAATTCCGTCGATGGTTGATCAATCGGGGCTTGCTCTACGAAACCATCACCGATAACACCATAATTCGTGACTGTAATACCGATATTCCCAACAGTCGTAAAATTGTCGCTGTCATCAACAAGTGATTTGTTTAATGGTGCAGAACGTTTGGCTTGAGCTAGTAGTGAAAAGGAAAGACAAAGAAGAAAGAAAAACAAAAAGCGATTAGACATTGTCAGGCCTTCTTTTATGTTGGCTATTTCCAATATTAAACCGGAAAAATTTAAAGCATTAACAACAAAATTAAGAATTGATTAATAAATGCGGATGAATATCAATACAGGCTGTTTTATTATCAAGGGAAAAAATTATTGTCAAAATCGCAGTCTCTACAAAATCTTCTACGACGCGCATTGAAAATTGTTCAGGTATTCAATATACTTCGCCAGATGATTACATTCAATGAAAAATTCTGCACATAAATTTTTGCTAAAGTGCTCCATTGGATAAACTGCAAAAGATACAGTATCCTCGCCAAACATTGAAAAGCAAAAAAGGTCCGTATTCTGGGTTCGAATACGGACCTTTTAAAGATGAAGTCTCCGATATTACGGGAGGGTGATTTGCAATGTTGAGAATACATTTTGTACGCGGTTGATAATCGTTGAGGTAGGACTGCCAGCAAAGAGCAAACCGACCATTTGACTTTGATCGTTCAAAACGGCAGAGCCGCTATCGCCACCCTGGCTCATTGCGCCAGCCATCAACTGATCAACAAATGTTGCGATTTGATTGGAGCCATAGTTTACCTGAGCAGTGACGTCGATCTGCTGAATGCTGCCCGTCGTAAAACCGGTAGTACGACCGCTTTTTTGCAGCGACATGCCCAACTCCCCTTCCGTGATGCCATTAATCGCACCAATTTCAAGGATTTCGTTCAAAATGTCATTGGGGTCAACCGGCTCGGCAATGGCGGCATCAACCAGGTTTTCCGCTTCAATATCTCTGCGGGCATGTAGACGGGTGCTGCTGCCGAAAAGACCAGCCAGCCAGTTTAAAACACTGGCAACTGCACCGGCAACACCACAAGGATCTGCGCCGCCGACACCTTCAAACTGGATCGGCACATACTCGCTAAGCACAGCAATTTTATCCGCGGGATTATTGCCGCCATCATAGGGGCCCGGCTGCAGAATGTTGTCGCCAATGTTCGCATTGTTGCTATTGGCGATAACATGATTATTGGAGAGAATGTAAAGTTTGTCATTCTTCTTTACCCAACAGCCTAATGTGCCAGCGGTTATGTTGAAGTGCCCGCAGCTTACCCCGCCCGGTGCAGGGCGAAATCTGCCGGTCGGATCTTCCAGCGCACGAAGCACACCAATCGGGTTAACATCCGTTGGTACGCCCTGGATAGTTTTCGGAATCAAATCTCTGCCCGGCAGGGATTCCTTACTTTTCTTCACTTCTACGGAACATACGATACAAAGGTCGTCGGTCTTTTTGCCTGCCGTTGTTTTATAACCAACACCAACCGCGTTGACATTCGATTTACCCAACAACTCCTTTTTCGCTTCAGCAAGTAACTTCCTGACATCCTTAAGCTGTGTAGCCATGTATTCTCCTTATTGATAAATGTTATCAATTATATGATGAAAAACCGTTGGTTTTGCGCTCCATTACGGAAAGCTGACATGCAAACCAAAACGCAGTTTACCGCGCAATGTCGTTTTGAATGGATCTACTTCCGGATCTGTAAGAACATCACCAACAGCAAAACCATCTTCCAGTTCATTGGCAACTTCAACGCTGTAGCCGGCGAACAGGCCGAGGTTAATCGCGCCAAGGTCGAATCCTGCACCGATGCCAGCGACCGGCTCAATGAAGTCAGTCAAACGAATACCAGCCAGCAGATGAAAAGAATCCTGAAAACGCTTGGACTTGGTATCGATGGCAGAAAAGTGGTAGTTTACAATCGCGAAATTGGCAAGATCGAGATCCGGTTTTGGCTCAACAATAATGCTCCCATCGCTACCGATAATTAGGTTGACATCGTTTGCACTGGTAATTGCCGTGGCAATACCATAGGTCCAGCGTTCGCGGGAAGTGTTGTCAAACACTGCCTGGGCAAGCACGTGATCATCGCCCAAATCCTTCTTGACGAGGAAAGACAGGTCGCTGTTTTTTCGGAAAGGCTCCGGAATGGTGAATTTCCGAACATCAACCCAGGTGTCATTGTTTGCGGATGCAATCGATGTCGGTGGAATAATCGGGATAAATAAACTGAGGAATGGTAATAAATTCTCCATCGAAGGAGAGGCCTTTGCAGTCGCAAATGTAGATACATACGTCTGCGGACTTTCCCGGCGGGTTACCATAATAAAATAGAGATCGTCAGCGCCGAGTCCGTATAATCTTGTATTCAGGAAATCATCCTCGCCATGCAGCATTCCAATCGGACTGAAATTATCCGTAAAATTAGCAACAACAACATAGTATTTATTGGGATCTAATTGATACCCTGCATTACTGATTACTTCTCTTAATAAATTGGTGCCTTCTACAACATTGCCTTCCAGGAACCAGCGATAGGATTTCCCGAAGAGGTCAGAAGAGTCTTCGTATTTAAGTGGCGATTCAGTAACCGGTGTAGGAATTAATACAGCCTGATCCTGCCCGTTAAGCAGCAGAGTGGTAAAGAGTAGGACAAGCAAAGTCCGTAAAGAGTATTTCATAGTTGCCTCCAGATTGATGTGTAGTAAAGGTTTGGCAAGATATAAAGCGTTTTAATATGAATCAATCTAAATTATCGGGTTGTGATCTGGGTCAGTCGCTGTAATCATCGATCGGCATCTGCGAAGATAGTTCAGACATCCAGGCACTGTTTTCCAGCGACAATGTTCGTTCACACTTCTGAATGAACTCATTAATGTTTTCCACTGTTGGATTTTTACTGGTAAGAATCTCCCAGCGGTACTTGAGTGCTTCCAGCCGTTTGCCGGCGGACTGGTAGCTGACCAGCAAGTACTGATAACGATTGGCGTAAGCATAGGCTGCAATCGATGAAGTAATCGTACTGATAACCGCAACCCAGGCAGCGGTATTGAACGGAATAACGACGCTTAGTGCACCAGCGACAACGGCGATAATGCCCAGAAACAAACTAAAATTTCGAATGCCGTCCATCTTTTTTACATATTCATCTGATTTGCTGAAGTAATAACTGATTTGGTCCTCTACCCGTTCTTTAATATAGGTATCAATATCCATGTTGTCGTTAAGGATTCTTTTCAAACGATCCGCTTCGGAAAGATTCTCACTGCGCAGGTCTGCGGTTTGCTCCAAAAGCCCCTCGGTCTTTTCCAGCAACTGTTCGTCGCGATCGTCCCCATTGTATGGTACGGCACCGGAGACAAACTGATAGCATTCCGATTTCAGCGATTCGGCAATGGAACGTGCCCGGATCTGTTCCTTTTCCTTATCCGGATTAACCAGTTCCTTTCCGAAATAAGTAGCGAGTGCCAACGCCAGGGCACTAATAATTCCTAAGACTTTCGAAGGCATTCCCATTGATGGATCATCGGGAAAAATATCCAGGAGGGTCTGGCTAAAAACGCCGGAAATCGCACCGCCAACGCCGAGCATTAAAACGCGAAATCGCCAGCTGGTAATTTCGTCCTTGCGTTTGCGGGCGGTTGCGGAAAACTCCCGGTATTTCCCCCAGGTGAATGCTAATGCGGGATTATGTTTTGCTTGCGAAGGTTGTTGTTCGGATGCCATAACTATATTCCTGTTTTTAGACGTAATCCTTTAAAACCTCTTACTGCCCGGCTTATTTTAAATCAAACACTTTCGGGAAATGTGCTGATGCAATCTGCTTTTCACCGGCAATTTCGCCAACCCTGGCAAGCATTTCCAGGTTTTTCGGATTGGCCATATCCGTAAGGTCTGCCAATGTTTCATCGGAATAATCGTTGCAGTCCAGCGCTTCTTTAAACCACTTTTCTTCCAGGAACGTATTATAGCGCTGGTAAGTTAGCAAAGGTTTTCCGGCGATAAAATCATTTTCCAGCGTGCCCATTTCCCGATCTATTCTATTATATGTGTCGGATTGTGCATACCACTGCATTTGCGTTTCCACCAGTTCATTGCAGTCTGCCATAATGGAAATCAGCGCCTTTAGCGTGTTTTTCATATAAAAACCGGAGATGCGTTCACCTTTTGAGCGATGGCCAGTGCCGACAGAAACGAGCAGCATCTTTTTAGCGCCGGTCGGCCAATTCAAATTATATCCTTTCATAGTGACAAGCTGAAAGGCTTTTAATGCCGGATTGTTGGCAGTGCTGACGCCACCATCAACAAAGTCGCCGGCAACCGGCTTAAATTCTTTCGAAGTTGCAACCGTGAATGATTCCGGTTTGAAGTAGAATGGCGCAGCAGTGCTGGAGCGAACCACCCGCCAAAGGGGGAAATCTGCATTGGGGATCGATGTGCCACCGGGCCGACGATTAAAATACTTTCCTTTCGGGTTGTTGTTCAGCGTCCAGGTGCTATTGGTGTCCATCCGCTTCACGATAATTAACAAACCGGTTTTTAAAGCCGGGCTTCCCATGGTTGTATCTGGCCCAAGAACAGAGAGGTCTTTCAGGGCGGCTTCCAATGCCTTTGAATCGTAGCGGGCGCGAAAGATGCCCAGTCGACTCCAGTGCGATTTGAAAACATTTGATGCCAATTCCCGATATTTCTCCTGAATAAATGAGACGGAATTACCCATTGCCAAGGTACTGGCAATAATTGCCCCGGTGGAAGTACCGGCGATTAAATCGAAATAATCACTGAGACGAAAATTCTCATCGCCGCCATGACGTTCCCGTAAAATGTCCTCAATTTTTTTCAGGTAGGATAAAGTCAACATACCGCGCACCCCTCCCCCATCAAGAGTGAGAATTCTTTTCGGGGATTGTGTCGCGTCCAGGTGTGCTTCCAGGCTTTTAACAGTATACGCCATTATACCTCTCAAGCCATTTCATGAAGATGATTTTCTTGTGCGATTTTTTTTTCGCAGCCAATATACTACAATCATTTTAACAATCAAATTTCTGTGATGCAAATCAATGTAAATTTGCTTATTCCTTTATTTAAATGATCGGTTGAATGCTGTTGTTTTTTCATTCTCCATTAGCTAAATTCCGAAAGATTGGTAATTTATTTAATTCTCTCTATTTTTATGCCAGTCTAATCCTAACCGAATTTGATAACACCCGAGTGGTAATGAGCGGAAAAGCGTTTGTACCTGGCTTCAAGCATGACATCTTTATCAGTTATGCTCATGTCGACAACCTGACGGCTTCTCAGGAGAAGGGCTGGGTCACCCGTTTTCATGAACATTTGGAAGTGCGACTGGCGAAACGATTCGGGCGCGCGAATCTCGTCGATATCTGGCGGGATGATGAAGACATGGAGCGCGGCGAACTTTTTGATGAGAAGATTCAAAACGCGATCAACGACTCTGCCATTTTTATTTGTCTCAACTCTGTCGGCCACATGAACTCCCGCTATTGTCAGGATGAAATTGATTGGTTCTACGACAAAGCCGGCAAGGAACCGCAGGGACTTACCATTGACAGCCGCTACCGCATCATTAACTGTCTGCTTAATAAAATTTCCCATCGCGAATGGAACGACAAACTCGGCCGTACCAGCGGATACCCCTTTCACGACGCGGAAAAAGGCAGTGATGAATTTGGCGAACCGACGGAACCGGGCAGCGATCTGTTTAATGATCAGATGAAAGATCTGGTGAAATTCATACATGGCATTCTGACTGGTTATAAAGAGAAGGCTTCAGGCGATGCAGCGGAAACAGCTGAAGAGGTGCTCCCCACCGACACAGCCGCACCTGACCAAAAAGGCGCTGGCGTTAAGCTTTACATGGGGATTGTCGCCGATACACTCTGGAATGATCAGCAAAGACTGGTAACAGAGCTTAAAGAAAAAGGCTATGAGATCTCCGGCCCGATCTTGCCGGGCAGCGATAAATATGAAGATAAGCTGAAAAGAGATCTAAAAGATTCTTTTCTGGCGGTTCATTTACTGGATCAGCTACCGGGAATGCCGGTAATGGGCGGTAAAAATGGGCAAACCCATCAGCAGCTGCAAGTCGAATTCAGCTTAAAGAATTGCCAGAATCAATATATCTGGATTCCCAAAGGCCTGGATATTCCTTCCGTCGACAACGAACAACATCGTGATTTCCTTGCCCGATTGGAAGATCAGTCGGAAGCTGAAGGCAATTACTCCTTCGTACGCAGTTCCCCAACGGCGCTTTCCCGAAATATTATCGAACAAATCGATATGTTACAGCAACCGCCAACGGAAGCGGATGGTAATGGTAAAATTCAAGCGGTGTTGCTGGATACCCATGTTAAGGATCAGCTGCACACCCTGGAGCTGAACCAGTTTTTGATGGAGAAGCAGATTACGCCATTTGTGGTTTACCAGGATGACAATCCGGAAAACACCATGTCTATCTTCGAAAAGACTTTGTCGAAAACGCTTGAGAAGGCGGGCATACCGATCATCTTCTTCGGGCAGGTGAGCAAAGATTGGGTAAGCAAACGCCTGGAGCACATCATCAAGACGGTCGTGAGTAAGAATCTGGAACTGGAAGAATGTGCTATCTACCTGGCGCCTCCGGAAAAACCGGACATCTCCTTTGTTGCGCCATTTCTGAATGTGCGCTTGCTGGACAATACCAAAGGGTTTAACCCCGATACTTTTGCCCCGCTACTGGGAGGCGCCTGATATGCAGATGCCTTCCAATCCTTTCGTAGGCTTGCGCCCGTATGAAAGCCACGAGAGCCTCCTCTTTTTTGGCCAATCCGCACAAATGGTCTCTCTGCTGAAAAAGCTGCATGAGTCTCGTTTCCTTGCAGTAGTAGGCAGTTCCGGCTCAGGAAAATCTTCGTTGATTCGCGCCGGCCTCATCCCAACGCTAAAAGGTGGCTTTTTAGTTGAAAAGCGCGACCAGTGGTTTATGGGGATCATGAAGCCCGGGGAGGAGCCGCTAACCCGCCTTGCCCGTTGCATCCTCCATTCCATTTCTCCCGAGCAGGAACCGACTGCTGAAGCAATTGAGGCATTGGTTGAAAACTTGCGCAGCAAAGGAAAACAAGCGATCCTGGAAGCAATTGTGCCAACATTAAAGAAATCCGGCGCAAACTTTCTGCTGCTGGTCGATCAATTTGAAGAGATTTTTCGCTTTCGTTCCCAGGCACAGGCAAGAGAGTCTTTCGAAGCGGAATTATTTGTAGACATTTTATTGCGCCTGGTAGAACAGGAAGTGTGGCCGGTATATGTTGTCATTACCATGCGCTCAGATTTTATCGGCGATTGTGCTGCTTTTCATGGCCTGCCGGAAGCATTAAACTTCAGCCAGCATCTGGTACCGCGTTTGACCCGCCAACAACGCCGTGAGGTAATTGAAGGACCGGTTAGATTGTTCCGCCGTAAAATCGACCCTCATCTGGTCAGCCGCCTTTTGAATGATCTTGGAGAGACGGATGATCAGCTGCCGGTACTGCAACACACACTGATGCGCACCTGGGAGTTTCACAAGGATCCTGCTACCCCGATCGACATGAAGGCGTATATCGCCGCCGGGAAACTCTCCAACGCTCTCTCTCAGCATGCAAACGAAGCAATGATTGGCATGAGCGATGAAGACAAGTGGGTTACCAAGCGTCTTTTTCAAACACTGACAGAATTGGACAATAGCAATCGTGGCATTCGCCGCCCGGCAACAATTGGCGAAATTATGACCGCTTGCAACACCAGCATGGAAAAAGTGCTGGAGATTATTGAGCTTTTTCGCAGCGACCGCCGCTCTTTCCTGATCGTCACCGCACATCCACCGACGAAAGATACTATTATAGACATTTCCCATGAAAGCCTGATTCGTCAGTGGGACGAACTGCGTGGCTGGCTACAGGAAGAGGCTGTGGATGGCCGTCGCTATATGCAGATCATGGAAGGTGCCATGCGCGAAGCCCTTGGTGAAGGAAGCCTTTGGCAGGATCCTGAATTAAATATCGCTTTGAAATGGCGCAAGGAAAAGCAGCCTTCCGTTATATGGGCGGCGCGCTATCATGCATCTGAAATGATTGATGTAAAATTGTTGGAAGGCGCTAAAAAGGCTCTTGCTGATGCGGGCAAGCTGAAACGAAACGATCGTGGGAGAATCATCTGTGGCGATGAGGAACTCTTTGATATTGTAATGTCTTTTCTCAATCGTAGCAGCGACCGCCACCTGGCAATTATTGCCGCAGAAAAAGAGGCGCAAGAAAGAGAGCTGGCACAGGCTCGCCAATTGGCCGCCGCAGAAAAAGAGAAAGCCGAGGCACAACGACAGGCCGCTGACGCCGAATGGGAAAAAGCCCGTGAACAGCAAAATTCTGCCAAAAAGCAGCGCAGGCTGGCATTGATATTACTCATTCTGGCGCTTTTGACAGCAATTTTCGGTATTTATGGGCTTTACTTTTGGGATGTAGCGAGGGACGCCGAAGCAGATGTGTTAAAGCGGGAAGCAGATTTAAAAGTCAGCCAGAAAGATCTTAAAAAAAGTCAATTAGACCTAAAACAAGCCTACAAAATCCTTGACAGTCTATATGTGCAAATTGCGGCTAACCAGGAAGAACTGGCACTTAGTCAGGATGAATTAGAACGCAGTGAAAAAGCACTCGGAAAAAGTCAGAATGACCTTAGAAAAAACCTCGATGCCCTTCGCGAGCAACAAGAAGAGCTAAAAAGGCAGCGAGAGGCATTGGAGAAAAACATCGAATTGGCCAAGCGTTTACGCCTGGAGCGTGTGTCCACCTCCCTTGTCAGTCGCTCCCTCAGTTTGCAACGATATGGGCAGCCGGAAACAGGCGCAAAGCTCGCTTTATGGGCCTACAACTTCAACACGCTCATTCCTGATGAAGACAAAGAATTCAATGACCAGATTTATGAATCGTTAAGGAGCTCGTTGAATAGCCACACCGAAGATTTTGACTCCCTGCCCAGCGCCGGTGGACCGGTAACCGGCAGCGTTAATCATCGCGACTGGGTGCGGGATGTTGCTTATAGTCCGGATGGGAAAATGTCTGCTTCTGCCAGTGGAGACGGTATCATTCGGCTATGGGATCTGCGCAATGATGAGCAACGCCCGATATTACTGGCCAACATTCGCAATCACAAAAACAGCGCTGTGCGCGCCCTTGTATTCAACAGCACTGGCGACGCGCTGATTTCCGTTGGTGAAGACGGCAGGGTGATGATGCAGGGCGCCCTGGATCAAATACTCAGTGAACAGATGTCCGAGGACAATGCGGTCCAGCAAAGATATGTAAAAGGTGGAAAGTCCTTTTATTTCCAAACGCAAAAAACACCTGAAGAAATCCAAAAGATCCTCGAAGAGAACAGTCGGGAAATCATCGGCGAAAATTCGTCTTCAGGTAAGCCCTCAGCGATCTGGTGTGTTGCACTGAGTCCCAACGGCAAGAAGCTAGTTGTTGGTGGTGCGGATCGCCTTTTGATTTATCCGGACATCGCGAACAATCCGCAAATCAGCCATCTTTTAGTGGACTCCCGCTATGAGAACACAAACAAGGAGGCTGTCGCGGGTACTTTGACACGCATCAATGCGGTTTCATTTAATAATGCTGGTGATTTATTAGCCGCCGCCGCAGATACCGATTCACTCATCCGAATATGGGATGTATCCGATGACCGCTTTTTTACTCGCGGCACGCCGCCAGCTATTGACGCTGCGATCAGAAAAAAACATAAAATGGCTGACAACGATTTACCGGCAGGTGTTCGCAGCATCGCATTCAGTCCTCAGTTGAACGCCAATGGCAGTCACTTACTGGCATCCGGTGGCTGGGATCATCGAATCGTTCTTTGGGAAGTAAATAAAAGCAGCGGTGGTAAAGTTACATTGAAAGCACTTCCCCCGCGCCTTGCCGGACACACCAGCGCCATCACAGATCTGGCCTTTAGCCCGGATGGTACAACGCTTGCCTCATGCGGATTCGACAAAAGCATTCGCCTTTGGGAACTCAACTTGATTTTCCATGAGAATGCAGACAACAAAGATCCTTTTTCGATATTGCTGAACGAACACTCTGATTGGGTCTGGAGTGTTGCCTTTAGTCCGGATGGCAACCATCTTATCTCCGGTGGCGCAGATCGCCAATTGCTGAGTTGGATTTCCAGCCTGGAAGTGCTTTCGGATAAAACGAAAGGGATCGTTGGAGAAGAACTGGATTCTACTGACTGGCGCAAATATGTCGGGGAAGAATTCCTGGATAACTCTCTGAAAGATCGAGCAGACACAACTTCGAATCAAAATCAAAATCGCTAGCACCTGCCAGGCAGGATTGAAAGGCGTGATATGGATTGGCTTAGATTTACTTATACTTTCCTCATAATACTCTTCCTTTGCATCTGGGGCAATAAACAGCTCTTTGCACAAGAAGCGCTTCCGGACTCAATTACCTGTCAAATCAATTTTTTCGAAGCACAGGATGCTTATGAGCAGGGTAATTTCCCGCGTGCTGAAAGACTTCTGATGAATTGCCTGGAAGAAGAGGACTCTCAACTTTCCCGGCTGCAGCGCACGGATTTTTATCGCCTTCTTGCATTCACCTACATCGCCTGGGATTATCCCGACAAGGCAGAAGAAGCTGTTCGGGATATGTTGAGGAATTCTCCATTCTACCGCATCAATCCGGAAGAAGATCCGGAAGTGTTTCAGGTTTATGTCAACAAACATCGTTCTAAATTTCGCATTACCCGAAAAAGATATTTTTGGCCGATAGCCGCCGGGGCAGCAGGTGTTGCAGCGATATTGGTTGCCAGTCTTGTCTCCGGAGGTTCCGATGGACCTGTCGGACCGGAACCATTACCTGGTCCGCCGGTGCTTCCCTAATTTGATTTTTTCGATGACGTCGTTATAAGAATGAAAACAATATGACACCTTTCAATCGCCTGATTTATAAAATCGTTATATTTATCCTCCTTGGCTCCAGCTTGCTTTTCGGACAAAACATCAGTTTTGCACCTTCTACATTGGATTTTGGGAGCAATTCAACGGTTACAGTCCAGAGTGCCACCCTAAGCAACCTCGCTAGTAAAACTTTGCTGTGGACCGTTGATAATCAACCCGCTTGGGTAACTGTTGAACCTTCCTCTGGAAGTCTGGATAGTGCCGGCGTAGCAACTATCACTGTTACAATAAATCGGGCAGGCCTGGCTGCTGGTGCGCATTCGGATACTGTTCGGGTAATTGCCGATGGGCAAAGCTCGCTGTTACCAGTAAACATAGGCGTCCCCGGCAGTGTAAACTTATCACCACTCCTATTTAATGCAGATTTAAACGACCAGTTTTTTTCGATTAGTAATGGCGGTAATATTCCATTGAGTTGGAGTGCTACAACAGATACATCATGGCTTAGTGTTCTACCGACCAGTGGCAATGTGGCTGCCGGTGCGAACCAGGAAATAACCGTAAGTGTAGATGGCAGTGGTTTGGTACCGGGAAGTTACAATCAGCAGATAACCGTAGTCGTAGGCGGTGAAACAAATATCATCAATGTAGACATTGCCGTTGCTAGTTTAATTGTTACGCCAACAACAATTGACTTTAGTAGTGACACATCAATTACAAATGCAGATTTAGTGATAATAAACAGTGGAGGGGGATCACTTAATTGGACATCCGGGAGTAGTGACAGTTGGATAACAACTTCTGCAACCAGCGGTAACGTTCAAGCAGTACCGGACACAATACAGGTCTTTGTTGACCGAAGCGGCTTGAATGCAGGACTAAACACCGGGTTGCTAAATATTGATGCTGGTAGTGCCGGTAATGCAAGCGTAACTATTGAGGTGCCAGTTCCCATGTTAGTTGTATCATCAACTGAGTTGGATTTTGGCAGCACTGAAAATGAGCTCAGTTTCACAATCAGTAATAGCCCCTCCGGCGCCGGCGTACTAAGCTGGGAAGTTGTTTCCGCACCTGCCTGGGTGCAGGTTACGCCGGAAAACGGTTCTACAGAAACGGACCTGGTTGAAGTCTCATTATTACGAAACATGATCGATCAACCCGGCGATACCACTGGCACAATCGAAATACAGTCCAATGGCGGCAATGCCAGCATAACGGTAAATGTTCAGGTGCCGGAGTTGACTTTTAGCCCTGCGTCACTGGATTTTGGAGAAAACCTCGATGCCTTACAGCTTACGATTGAGAACACTCCCGCCGGCACCGGGGACATCACCTGGAACCTTTCAACAGAAACCCCCTGGGTAGTTGCAATCAGCCCAAACAGTGGTACGACGCCTAATGGCTTTACTGGGCAGTCGACCATCCTAATAGATCGCAGCCTGATTGCCGGCGCATCCAATGGCAATTTAACTGTTTTTTCTAATGCACTGAACAATGTCATTTCGGTGCCTATGACGGTCGAGCAGCCGATTCTTAATGTTACTCCCAATCCGTTGAATTTTGGCAATGTTGCCGATACACTTGAAATGATTGTTGCCAACGATGGATCCGGCAATCTTGAATGGACAGTCAGCGATGACCAAACCTGGATAACGGAATTCCTACCTGCTTCCGGTAATACAACGGCCGGCAATACCAGCACGGTACAAGTTGTGGTTGACCGTTCTCTTGTTGCTCCAGGGATGAATTACCAGGGCAATATTTTTGTAAGTTCCAATGGCGGAGATGAAACAATTATTGCAACAATGACCGTCGGGGACATATCTATCCGGCCGGAATCGTTGGACTTTGGTATTAATCCCGTCATCCTTACAAAATCGTTGCTGGTAGAAAACAATGGTACAACGCCGATTAGTTGGACAATCAGCCAGGGTAGCCAGGGCTGGATAACTGGCGTTGCTCCGCAGTCCGGAACATTACCCAGTGCAGACAGCGTTACGATAAATATTGATATTACTACAGATGCATTGGATTTCGGTCAGTATACGGACGTGCTGACGTTCAGTGACGGCAATAATCAGTGGCAAATACCGGTCAGCGTTGAAATTGCAGAGTTCGCAATCAGTACGGACACATTGGACTTTGGCAGCATCTCTAGTGCCGAAATATTTGACATTATCAACGAAAGCCCCTCTGTACTGAACTGGAGCGCCTCTGCAGATAGCTCCTGGGTAACGCTCATTCCTGGCTTTGGCAATACACCATCAATGAGCAGCTCACAGGTGCAAGTAGCGATTAATCGATCCGCGTTAAGCAGTGGAAACAATCTGGCAACGATTGATGTTAACCTTAGCGGTTCAATTCGCCAGGTGGCTGTTTTAGTAGAAATGCCGGAAATCTCTTTGAACTCAGATAATTTTAGTTTTAACAGTGATCCAGGCAATAATGCTGCCACGTTGGAGATTGCCAACCTTGGCACTGGCATGCTTGGCTGGGGAGTTTCAGAAATTACGCCGTGGCTGAATTTGGAAATGTTGAGCGGCTCCGTTGATGCTGGCGAAACACAGTCTCTACAACTATCAATCGCACGGGATACTTTGCCACCCGGCACCCATTTCGGGCAAATCCAGCTGGCCTCCAATGGTACTCAGACATCAACAACCATTCAGGCAAGTGTCCAGATTGCCCAGCTTGGAACGACAACAAACTTGTTGAATTTTGGCAACTCGGAAGACACGTTGGCATTTAGCCTCTTTAACAATGGCGCCGGCGATTTGAACAGCAATGCTGGCGCAAATCAGCCATGGATCATTTTAAACAGCGATCAACAGAACACGATATTTCAGGTAGTTGTTGATCGGGACCAACTGCAAACACCCGGTACTTACAGTGGGGCAATCAACATCACTTCATTTGGTGGCGATACTACCATTGCGGTGCTGGTAGATGTTGCCGGCGTGGCGGTCACACCGCAGGCACTTGATTTTGGCACAACAAACACCACAAGTTCGTTTGTCATTCGGAATACTGGTGGTGGAGATGTGCCCTGGTCAGTCACTCGTAATCAATCCTGGATCAGCGTCTTCCCGGAAAGTGGCCTATTTAACGACAACCTTGATTCCGCTCTCGTCATTGTAAACGTTGATCGCACTGGACTGCCCGCCGGTGCTTATTCCGAAGAACTACTGGTAGATGCTGCCGGATTTGATAATTTTGTCTCCGTTACGATGGGTATTGAGGGGCGTTATTTTGCACAAGACACAGTCAGTTTTGGTAGTGACACATTGAACAATTCAGTCGAGTTGGTCATCCATAATGATGGTAATGACACATTATCCTGGTCACTCAGTATCGATAATATGAACACCGCCTGGTTAACGGGCTTACCACTTTCTGGAAACACCCCGCCGGGCGGAAATTCCACTGCAAATTTAGAGGCTAATCGCAACGAATTACCCCCCGGTCAATATACCGCTTCGGTGCAACTGGCAACAAATGCCGGCAACGACATGATTCCGGCATTCATCGACATCGCCGGATTGTTCCTCTCGGTCGAAGGTCTGGATTTTGGCGACAGCCTGGATACGTTACCGCTAACTATTGGCAATCTGGGCGGGAGCGGAAATTTTGCCTGGCAAATCAGCAGCGGCGAGAGCTGGATCAGCTTCAACCAGGAAGCAGGTGCAGTGCTAGATGAAGACCGGGAGACAATATCAGTAACGATCGATCGTTCCGGTTTGCCATTAGGGGCGATTCAGGGTAATGTCTTGGTTACTTCTACCGGGGGCCAGCAGACACTAATCGTGCAGTCTACCCAGACAGCGCCGATAATATCCCACGAACCACTGGACATTGTCAACGTCAATGCAGACGTTCAAATTACCGCAAATGCTGAAGATCCAATTGGTCTCGAGGAAGTAACCGTTTTCTTTCGGCGCGCCGGCGATCTGAACTTCTTTTCTTCTCCGATGGAATCCGTCGGCAACGGAGACTACTCCCTGAATCTTTTAGCATTGGCCGTTACTGATCGTGGGCTAGAATATTATTTTTCAGCCAGAAACAATAGTGGGCGCACAACGATTTTACCGGAGAATGGAGATCAGCAGCCGTTTTCTGCCCGGGTAAGAATTGCCGGAAACGGTATTCAAAGAGCTGATGCACAAACATCCGGAGAAACAGAGTCTGCCTATCGATTATTCTCTGTGCCACTAGATTTGGATACAAAAACTGCCCGCTCCGTTTTAGTAGATGACCTCGGAGAATATGATCCTTTTAACTGGCGATTTTACCAACTATTGGTCAATCAAAGCTATCAGGAGTTTAGTGAAGCTGAGGTGCAAATTTTACCTGGCAAAGCTTATTGGCTGCTTGTAAAAGGTGGTGGGCGCGTTCTTGATACCGGACCGGGTGTGACAAACTCTACTGCAGCGCCTTATAGCATTCCTTTGAATTCCGGATGGAACTTTATCTCAAATCCATATAATTTTCCGGTAGATATCGAAAGTGCTCGTTTAGGAAGTGGCGCTGCCGTTCAATTGCTCGACTATGCGGGCAGCTGGACGCAGTTGCAGCCAGACCCCTCGGGAGGAGAAATTCTCCCGTTTGAGGGATATGCAATTTTTAACAATTCCCAGGAGGTTGATCAACTTTTCCTCGATGCCCATCCGGCCGTTATTAGCAGTTCGCCAGAGTTAGCGAAAGCGCTCAGTAGCAACGCAACAGACTGGGAGATGGCAATCACTGCAAAAAGTGGTGTGGCCATAGATGATTTCAATAAACTTGGCTTCTCCCCTATTGCGTCTGCCGGCCTGGATTCACTGGATTATCCCGAGCCACCAGTCATTGGCGAATTTTTATCCGTTTATTTTCCACATCCGGACTGGCAAACTGTTGCTCAAAAATACACGCATGATTTTCAGCCTTCACCCAGCGAGGGCAGCCATTGGGATTTTGAGGTGCAATCTGGCAGTGCGGGAGATGTCAAACTATCGTTCTCGGAAACGGGTGTTTTGCCGGAAGCTGATTTTGAAGTTGTTCTTGTGGACCAATTGCTGCAAACAACAATTTCGTTAGACAAAGTGTCTGAATACGAATTTCTCAGCAACGGTACAGCACAGGCGCGAAAATTCCGGATATTAGTTGGTAATAGCGACTATATCAATCAGCGTATGCAGGAATGGGATTTGTTGCCGGAAACATTTCGTCTGTTACAGAATTTTCCGAATCCGTTTAATCCCCGGACAACAATACGTTTTGCTTTACCGAATTCAGCGAAAGTATCACTGGTTATTTACAATGTACTTGGTCAAAAAATTGCGACGCTTTTGAATGAACAAAGTTATACGGCCGGCTTTCACGCTGTAGAATGGCATGGCGACAGCGACAATGGCCAGCGAGCTGCCAGTGGTATATATTTTTACCGAATATCTTCAGCCAATTTTACTGCAACGAAAAGAATGTTACTGATCGAATAAAAATGCCGGATAAATCAACTCCGTCTCCGGCATTCTATTTTCACGACAACGAACCAGCTGTTTCCACCATCCATCGTCCACTCCTGCTGCCACAGGAAGCGTTCCCTGCTAATATTGCTGAATGTATTTCGCACTTGCTGCTCTTTTGCATTTTTCCCATTCATTATCAATCTACCATCCACTTCCGTCGCATTGAAGAACAATACACTACGGGCACTTTTGTCAATCCAGGTCATTTCCCAATGTTTTTTAGTTGGATTGTAAATTCTCAGGTTCGTACCGATCGTCTGTAGCCCGCCAGTGCTGTCATCAAGCAACATCCAATCGTCCTGAATCGCATGTCCATCAAGAATATAGTACCATTGCCAAACCGCTTTTACCGGGGAAGACCAGCTGCCGTCTCGCTGCCGAATGTAACGCTCAGCCTCCCAGGTGCCTACCAGTGGTGCTAACTGGGCCGTCTCTGGCGGTGCCTTTGGGTTTAGTCCTGAAGGAGATCTTGCAGTGTTTTCGGATTGCACAACAGCATCTTTGTTCTCCAGCCATCCTGCGATAGTTTGACTAACAAAATCAGCAGCATCTTGCTGAACAAAATGGCCCGCTTTCGGAACAGAAACCAGGGTCAAGTCTGCATCGATCCAATCCCAGGTGCTATTCCAACCAGACGGCAACAAGGCTTTATCTTCCAAGCCAAAGATAGCTAGCGTTGGACTTTTAACACGCCTTGGAGGGGCGGCTGAGGCTGTTGCATTGGAATTACTGCTTTGCCGCGGAAAACTTGCTTTGTAGTAATTCAACATTGCCTCAAAATCAGATCGTTTAAAGGCCTCTATGTACTTTTCTCTTGCGTCATCATCTTTCACCCACTCAGCTAATTCTTCTGCAGACAAATTCTTATGCGCATCCTCAGCCTGGAAATCCCGGGCATATTGACTGTTCTTTTGCTGATCCGGATTATTGTTGATCTCCCGAAAAAGCCCCAGCGGATGGGGCGTGCTTAACACAACAAGTTTTTCGACAAGATTTGGACGCCACATCGCTACTTGCCAGGCAATAGCACCGCCCCAATCGTGCCCAACCAATATTGCTTTTTTCTGAGGGAAATGCTGGATAGCTGTTGCAACATCCCCAATAAGATGGCGCATGGCATAATTTTCCACGCCGGCAGGTTTGTCGCTCTTGTTGTATCCACGTAAATCCATCGCGACTACTTGAAAGTTTTTTGATAAAACAGCCATCTGTTCTCGCCAGGTATACCAATAATCCGGAAAACCATGTAACATAAGAACGAGTGGCCCCTCCCCCATCGTCGCATAGTGCAGTTTCACTCCGTTATTGTCGACATATCCAAAAGTTGTTCCGGCTTCCTTCGCATGCACAGAAGAAACAAAGATGCATAAAAGGAAAAACAATTTGCAGATATTTAGCTGGTAATTTCTCATAGCGCCCTCTTCTTGTCTATTGATAGCGGTTAAAGATATACATTGTCAGTAATCTATTCAATTCCCTATTGGGGTGAAATAAGCAAATGTCGCTTTTGCAATGAAAGCGTTTCATACAATCAAACCCTTGCTCCAGACCAAAATTTTATCCCTTGTCAGAAATTTAGGGTTAGCCTTTTTTGATTATTAGTTAAAAATCCATACCTTTTGTCATTCATAAATTCAAGGGCACTATTGCCGCAGGCAAGTATTTCACTTTTTCATTGGAGGTATATTATGAACTGGAATAAGATCTTAACTATCGGTGTGGGCGGTGGCTTTATTCTTTGGCTGTACAATTTTGTCATGCATGGGATGGTAATGGGAAATACCTATCTCAAGTATTCACTCTTTCGTCAGGATGGAAACCCATTATGGTTTTTGCTGGTGTTTGTTCTGACTGCTGTATTCGCTGCGATGCTTTTTATCAAAACCCGTAAAGCCTGGGGTGCTGGCCCAAAAGGCGGGGCTACTTTCGGCTTCTGGATGGGATTGATTAGTTATTTCCCAATGTTTATTAGCCCATTAACTATTTCTGGCTTTCCATATTATCTCGCCTGGTGCTGGGGTGCTATTTCCCTGATTGGCTGGGTTATTCTTGGTGCTGTTGCCGGTTGGTTTGTAAAAAAATAATCGACATTGACCCATGTTTTTCCTTCAATTTTAAAAATGCCCGGAAATCCTTTCGGGCATTAACTTCTTGGCCTTTCTATTAGCCCACAACTCCCCTCTTATTGTTTTAGAAAACTGCACATCAAGCTGTGATGCGTTACATCATAGTAGTAAATGCAATGCATATCTTTTAGAAAACCATTTACTGGAGCCGGATATCCTGAATCTATCTAAAAATCAATTATTACTACGGGCAAAGTATCGTTTCTACAACAATTTCCCACCATCTGACCAAAGTATTGAAAAGGAAAGCACAAAGCTAAATACATGGAAGAAAGGCGAGAACAGGGACTACCGTAAATTTGTAATTTTATGTTCTCCGAGAACTGGTTCCAGCTGGCTGAAGGGCCTACTCCACAGCCATAGTCAGGCCGTTTGTATGGGAGAAGTGTTTAACTTTAATCGAATTTATGGCCATCCTGAAGGGCAAGTGTCTCCACGGTTATTGGCCTGGCGGTATCAGCATCCGGCCGACTTCCTGAAGCGGTATATCTATCGCGGATTTCCCGAGAACATAAAAGCGGTGGGCTTCAAACTTTTCTATAGCGATGTATTAAATTTCACCACAAAAGAGTTAGATAATCTACTTTTTCGGAGTGATGTCTATTTTATTCATTTAACAAGACGCAATGCATTAAGAGTGTTATGTTCATTTAAAATTGCCAGCGGGTTGAGCACCTGGGGGAATCGGCAAACATCTGAAAAAGTGGTTCTATCAAAACAGGAATGCAGTGATTTTTTTGAAAAGTCTGCAGCGGAAAAACGGAAGTTTAACCAGCTCATCGACAAAGAAAGATGCATCACTCTGGCCTACGAGGATTTACTCGATAATTTTGAGGAAAGCCTAAAGGAAACCCAATTGTTCCTTGGGCTGGATCCGGAGAAACTTAGCAGCCGCCATAAACAGCAGGAAAAACGGACACTACCGGATATCATTGAAAATTATGACCGCTTAGAGGCTGCCTTTCAAGGTACGGATTACCACCGATATTTTTCGGAAAACAATCGCTAAGTATCTGCTCATTAGCTAAAAAAGTCCTGGAATTATGAATTTAAAAGCCACCGACGTTCACATCTATTCTTTCCCGCTCCATTGCAGCGAAGCTTTAGGGCAACAGTTAGCTGCTTTGCTTTCAACGGATGAGCAACAGCGGGCTGCTAAATTTGTTTTTGAAAAAGATCGCCGCAAATTCATCATCGGCAGGGGGCGATTACGGCAAATTTTAGGCAATTATTTGGGTCTGCCTCCTGAAAACATTTCATTTGAATATGGGGCGCATGGCAAACCAACACTGGCAGATGTCGCTTCCGGATTAAAGTTCAATCTTTCTCACTCACATGAGCTAGCGGCGTTAGCAGTTTCTATACATGAAGTTGGGATTGATATTGAATGGTGTCGCCCGATGGACAATATGAAGTCCGTAGCGGAAAAAGTATACAATGATTCTGAACTATCGTTACTATTTGACTCTTCACCTGATAAGCGCATTGAATTATTCTATAAATTCTGGACATGCAAAGAGGCATTCATCAAACTAACGGGTGAGGGTTTTTCGCGTGATCCACAAACAATACAATTGCCGACGGCGGAGATTTGTTCTGCTGATTGGATACCTGCGAAGTGTGAAGAAATTCAGGAAGAAGTAATGCTAAAAGAATTCAAGACAGTCGATGGCTATAAAGGCGCTGTAGCAGTGGCTGAAAGTAAAGCACGAGTTTATACTTTTGGCCTTGGAGATAGTGAATAACCTGGCCGGATAGCACTGCCGCTACTGACCAAATACTTCCACGTAGCTTTTGATGTTATTTTGGATATTGAAACGCTTCTCGACTTTTTTTCTCGCTGCCTCACCGAACTGTTGTCTTAAATTCGCATTTTTGATCAGCTGGCTAATTGCCTTCACCAGACCATCCACATCGGCCGGCGGCACCAACAAACCATTAATCCCGTGATCGACAATCTCCGGCACACCAGTCACCGTAGTCGAAATCACCGGCAGCTTCATTGCCATCGCTTCAATGACCGCATTGGGTATTATGTCCCGACTACCGTCATCGGCCAATACGCAAGGCAGCACAAAAAGGTCGCTCTTGCCATATGCTTCCATCACCTTCTGAAAAGAAAGTGCGCCATGGAAATTTACAATGTTGTCCAGCTCCAGATATTTATGCTGGTGTAGCAGGTTCTTGTAATAATCTTCGTACAAAGGCAATTCCGGACCACCGATAATATCACACTGAATCTGAAATCCATTGTCAGCCAACTTTCGGCAAGCGTTAAGGATGTGATGATGTCCTTTTTGTTCAATAAGCCGTCCAACTACCAGGATACGAAAGACTGAATCAGGCAGTTGTTGGAGAGGCGCCTCTTCTTGTATGGCCTGAAAACTATTAGCGAGTGATCGAAAAGTTTCCAGCGGAACGCCATTATAAATTTGATTTATTTTCTTCCACTCTTTTTCCTGCAAACAGTTCTTTACGTGGCGAATGTTGTATTTGGTGTTCGTTATAACAAATTTTGCGGCAGTAAACTTCTCTTTCAAAGCAAATGCAGAACTATGGCGATGAAGTTCGTGCGCTCTCGCCTGCAGTGAAAAAGTGATTTTGTTTAAACGGGCCGCCAGCATTCCTACGAAGGAATTAACGTCTGCCCAGGGCGCATGCAGATGGTCGATATCCCGATCTTTTAGTTCCCCAGCTAAATATATTGTCTTGAGAAAAATCCGAATATCTTCCCGGAGCGACTTTGTCGATTGATAGCGATGAGTACGCAGCATAATAAATAATTTGAGGATCGCCCATGGTCTTAAGCAAAAGTATTCGGCGACACGTCTCAGAAGCAATGCTTTATTGGCCGGAAGCAAATAGTGTGTGTTTTTCGAGAACTTCTGAAGCTGAGGGTCATTGCCGGCAAGTGCATCTGGTCTATCCGCTATTACTCTTACGGAGAATGAAGACATTTCTTGAAGTGCCGAAAGTTCTCTTTGGATAAATGTTTCGCTTAACACAGGAAAACGCCATAAGTAGTAAGCTATGTTTTTCATTCTGAATCCAATTTCATTAATGCATTTATCTATCAGTTGGTGCTGCATGCCCGGCGATAATAAATCGAATTAAGGAGAATCTAAATGTTTCGATTGTGTATTGTAATATAGTCATATAAACAAAATACAATTGTCAGGCAAAGTATTCTTTGTTTTTTTGCTAAACTGCCCCGAATCTATTTCTTTTCAGACAAGCAACTCAGTATGCGAGAATCAATATTCGTAAGGTTGATAAGGATCGGAACAATAAGTATTTAGGGTATTTGATGCTAAAAAGAAGCGATAGATATCAATATTTCATTTTGCTTTTTTTTAAAGTGGTTACCGGTTGGGGACTTGAACCTAATTGTCGGACTAACGGAAGTGAGTTCACATGCAATTTTGCAAGTGAAAAAATATACAATATTTAGTCCCGCACAAAATTTAACCTAGGTTGATTTTTTTCATCTCATTTGGCAGAGAAAATTTCCATAATTAGGTTTTTTTTTATTACTTTGAAAGGGACTGACGTGAAATTTAAGGTGTTTCACCCTGCTGAATTAAAGCAAGTGGCCTTACCGAAAGCCACAAAACATCATTAACCAGATGAGCTTTGATAAATATGCATAATGACACATTAAAGAAATCTCAATCCTGACACCCCATTTTAAAACGATACAAGCCCGAGCTCTTTGGACTTTTAATAATTCAGCCGTACCTATCGCATCATATGTGTTTGCAGAGAAGAGCCAACATTACATTATTTTATTAAACCATTAAACCCATTACCGAACAACATAAGATTCTCAATTTATGACTGAAGGAGACCATTTATGGGACATCGGCTATCAAGCTTAATAATTTTCTGGGCACTTTTATTGATTGCCTCACCGCTCGTTCTAATTGCTCAGATGCCGCAAAAAATGAGTTACCAGGGTTTACTAACCAATAATGATGGCACTCCAGTAGCCGACGGCAACTACAACATGATTTTTACGCTCTATGACGCCGAAGACAACGGGAACGTGGTTTGGCAGGAAAGCCAATCGGTTCTATTGGAGAGCGGTATTGTCAATGTCGTTCTCGGAAGCGTCATCCCCATGACGGCGGACTTTGCTCAGCCCTACTGGCTGGGCATTACAGTCGGCAATGATCCGGAACTTTCACCGCGCATCGAGCTGACGGCTGGGGCATACAGCTTAAACGCCCGGACAGTTATAGACAGCGCAATTACCTCGGCCAAGATTTCCAATAGCACGGTAGTACGCAGCATTAATGGCAAAACCGAAGCGGTAGAACTGATCGCCGGTGCCAATATTGCGATTACCGAAAGTGGCAATGCACTGACTATCGCAGCAGTTGGTGTCGGCACCGGAGACATTACCGGCGTGCTGGCGGCAGATGGACTGGCCGGCGGCGGGGAGACCGGCGATGTCACTATTTCAGTGGCGGACGGTGGTATATCCGCTGAAAAGATTGCCGACAATACCGTGGTTACCAGCGTCAATGGCCTTCGCGATGAGGTTATATTAACGGCAGCCGGTGGCGCAACTATATCCACCAATGGTGATAGCGTGATCATTAATGCCGGTGCCGGCGGAGGTGTTGGCGTGCAGGGCATTCAAAACAATGATAATACGTTGACAATTGCCAATCCCAACGGCCCGACAGTCGATATTGATATTACGCCCGGCGGCATCGATTCATTGCAGTTGGCGGACAGCGCCGTAGTTAGCACGAAAATTGCCGACTCAGCAATTGTCACTAACCATATATCCGATGAGGCGGTCACCCAAAACAAAATTGCGCCGGGGGTTACCCTACCACCGGATGGTCCCGCCGGGGGTGATTTGGATGGTAACTATCCGGACCCAGTCGTTACTGCTATTCAGGGGAATAGTGTTGCCACAACAACACCAACGACCGACCAAGTGCTGAAGTGGAATGGTAGCACCTGGGCGCCTGCCACAGACAATGCCGGATTTAGTCCCTGGTTTACCAGTGGTACAAATGTCTATTACAATAGCGGCGATGTTGGCATCGGCACCAGTAGCCCCGATGGCAGCCTGGAAGTGTTTTCCAACGGCAATCTGAGTGATCCGCAAATCCTATTGCATGAAAACGGCAATGATTATGCCCGGTTGCGCATGCAAAACAATAACACCGGAAATTACTGGTCAATTGCTGCTTATATTGCCAGCAACAATCAAAACGATCGCCTCAATTTTTGGAATGGTACCAGTGGCGATGTTATGACGATTACCGGCGATGGCCAGGTGGGCATTGGTGTGGGCATCTCTCCTAAGGTCGCCTTTCATGTCGGTGATACAAGGAGAGTGCTCTTCGGCGCCGACACCCTCGGCGCCGGCGACAAGCTTATGTTTCTCCCCCATAAGCATGCTTTCAGAGTCGGCTCGCTTTCTACCGGCGCAAGCAGCACCTATTGGAATTCCGACAGTATTGGTCTCTATTCCTTTGCTTCGGGCTATAACACTCGTGCCCAGGGTTACGGCGCCACCGCAATGGGCCGAGCTACCGAAGCCAGCAACTTCTACGCCTTCGCTTCGGGGTATTTCACGAATGCCTACGGACAATATTCTACAGCAATGGGCTACAATACCGATGCCCTGGCTTTAGGATCAACCGCTCTGGGATACAGTAGCGAGGCCGAACAAAACTATTCATTCGCCGCCGGTTTTGTCGCCGAGGCTCAGGGGATTTTCTCTGTGGCGCTTGGGACTAACGTGCGCGCACAATCCTACGCTTCGATGGCGGTGGGGCGTTATAATTTTGGGGGAGGCAGTGCCACTGGCTGGCTTATCAATGATCCAATTTTTGAAATCGGTATTGGCACCAGCAACACCGCCCGCGCCAATGCAGTGACGGTGCTAAAGAATGGGAATGTTGGCATTGGCACCCTAGTGCCTCTAGACCGTCTGCACGTCAACGGACGCGTTCGCTTTCAAAGCGTGGAATATTTTGAAGACGGGGGCACCAACGAAATTGCGGGACGTGGTGATATACGGCCTGATTCTAATAATCTTTATGACATCGGCACCGCCACTTTTCGCTATGATGATATTTACGCCACCAACGGCACCATCAACACCTCCGATGAACGATTAAAGAGTAATATTGAGAATTTAGGCTATGGCCTAGAAGCTATTAAACAGCTTCGTCCGGTGAGTTTTCGCTGGCGTGAAGGCTTCGATCAGGATACCAAACTGGGACTGATTGCCCAGGAAGTTCTGCAGGTGCTACCTGAGGTTGTCAATACGCATGACTACAAAGTTTCCGAGGAAGATGAGTCCCAGGCCACCCGCTACGAGGTAGAGAACCTGGGCATTTATTATTCATCATTGGTGCCGGTATTGATCAAGGCCATACAGGAATTGGAAACGAAGGTTAAAACGCTTGAGGAACGGCTACAGCAGGTGGAAAACAAGTAGGCGCAATTTCGAAACGATGAACTTTCGAAAAGCCAGTGGCGCCCGGATATCCGGAGCAAACTAAAAAAGGAAGGATTTAAAATGACTTACATACGAACATTTTGGATGTTGTGCTTTATCTGCCTGATTAGTATTCCTATCTCCGCCCAGATGAAAATCAGCAACAGTGTTTTTGCGAATGCAGCAGTGCAGACCGGCGATTCTGTTAAATCCATGCGTGGCACTTTCGGACAGGCTTTTAATGGTAGTCCCGGCGATTCTTCAATTGTAATGGGTGGTGGGTTCTGGTATCAAATCTCTGAAATCCTACTGACTGGCCTGGATGACACTTTTATCATCCCAGAAGATTTTGAACTACGGCAGAATTATCCCAACCCTTTTAATCCCAGCACAACCATTGTATTTGCATTACCGAAAGCGGTGAAGGTTCAACTGCGGATCTACGACGTGCTCGGGCGAATGGTGGCTACCCTGGTGAATGAACAAATGCAAGCCGGGCAGTATGAAATCAAATTTGAAGCCCGCGGCTTGCCGACCGGTTTGTATTTCTATCGCATCCAGGCGGATAAGTTTGTTGAAACCCGTAAGATGCTCCTAGTGAAATGATTTTGGATTCATAGCTTGAAATAAACAACAAAGGCCTCGCAAAGATTGCGAGGCCTTTGTTGTTCCGTCAGCTAGATCAACGAAATATCTTGACGAAAGATTGTTTATTGTTGACTAGCTTGAGGATTTCCTCGTAAATTTAATATAAACCAACTCAATCTTTGCGATATCTACGCTGCGGTCAGATATCTACAGCGGTGTAGTCGGAATTATCTTTAATATATCTGGGCTACTTTGGTGTTTTGATATTTTTCAGACAGTTTTTAGAACTGGAAAGGAAATAAACGTATGATATCAACTCCTCAATGGGCAGCTATGGAAAACAAACAAACCGATGGGCTTGATCTATTAGGACTCCGCCTACCAGTTCAGTACATTGGCAATATTTTGTTAAATGGTATTACCACAATATCCCCCACAATTCGCTATCTCTCCATTCGGTCCTGGATAATTCATGAATATGCTCAACAACAACTTCCTGACCGACTTTCTGAACTAAAGAATTTTGCAGCACGAATCGAGGCTGCGCTAGTTATTGGCAACCTTTTAGTTGATTCATCAACCATGGGAATGATTGGTAGTACTCGGGCCGAGGAACTGATAGATTCTCCACAAGAGTTGCTGCCCTTAGAGAAATTAGTCAAATCAGCTATTGCTTATTCTGTCTATACAAATCCTTCTGACCAGATGGGAATTACAGTTTCAAACGGGAACCTGGTTCCTACAATTACTGAAGAAAGAGGGCTTCCTCTTGTTAATTGCATAAAAGAGTTAGTTGGAGATTGCCAATTCTTTACGGAATTACGCCAGAAGCCCAAAATCAGTTCAATTAGCCGTGAAAGTCTCGCCGAATTTGGTAACTTACTAAAAATTGATCGCATTCCAGACACAGAACGGGAATTGCTCATTAAGGCTGTCATTCCAGAAGATTTGCTCATGCTGGAGAAGAGGTGGGAATTAAACCGAATCGCAACTTATGCACTCATATTGGAATTGGCTCTTAACAACAGGAACATCCCCTCAGAAAAAGACTTGTTTCTTTTGGCGACTCACCCCAAACCCGATATAAACCCATTACTGAATCCAATTTTAAATGGATGGTTAATTTATACAATACGTGATCTTTTATCCATTACTCATGAGGCTGCGATGAAGGTTGTTTTAGATTATCTTGAAAGCCTTTCTCAAAACCACCCGATAGAAGAAGGAGCTCTATTCGCTGCAATATTGAGGGACGAAGAAGACATTTCAGCACCTTTAAAGAAAATCGGCTTGATTCGGAACGATGAAAGCTGGGCTGACTTGCGTTTCAATGAGCTAGAGAAGCGCTTAACAAATATAACTAATACTCCTTTAGAAAGAGAGGGACTTTGCCGTTGGGATAATGATTTTTTGGGGGTGAAGTTGTCTGAAAATATAATGTCGAATTCTTTCGATGCAATCGCATTACTTCCGGTTGTTTGGTTAGTTGTAGAGCACCGTGTGATTATTGAAAAAGTCTCTCTTTCTCAATGGTCGAGCATGATTCAGTACAAAGGTCTAGCGCGTCTGGGAATATCTGAAGTGATTAAACCTGCAATTGAAGAATGGCGTAATAAAAACCCTCTTTTACCTGAGTTAACAATCTCATTGCTACAGAGAAGTGTTGAACAGCATATCCGTATCGCATGGTCCCGCTTGGCAACTGATCCACGAAAAAATGTTTCTCTATTATACCGGGATGGAAATATGCTGCAGTACCTACAAGACTTTCAACCTGGTCAAAGCGCTTCACGTCTAAAACAAGCCCTGGGGTGGATGATACAGTTAAAACTTATTAATGAACATGGTATAACAACTGACGGTGAAACAATCCTCAAGGGCGCATATGGAGTGTTAAACCGATATGGCTTCAAGGAGTAGAGATGAACCCTCGAGAGTTTTGTAGCCAACCAGGATATGAAAACACCATTTTTTTGACTTACTCTTTTGATCCAATATTTTTTGAAAGAGTGGTTTGGCGGGCATTAAAGATTGGCGGCACGCGGAAGGTCGTTGTTGTTGGTGATCGTACCCGCCTTGTTGAATCAGTTGCAAGATCCAGAGAGGCATTGCAACATCTTGGACGGGAATACTTATTAATTCCAGCGCAAACAAATGGCCTCTTCCATCCAAAACTTATTCTTCGAACTGGACAAAAAGGAGCGGCAGTGTGGATAGGGTCAGGTAATTTAACCTATTCTGGATGGGCGGTTAATTATGAGCTTGCTTCATCAGGCATAATGCACACAAGAGATGATTTTGTTCTCGAAATTGTTTGTTGGGTAAATTCTTTTTGCAATCATCCGTTGGTAAAGAAAGTATTGCCCTCAATCAAGCCTAGTCAACCAGCTCCAGCTTCAACAACTTCCCAACAATCCCTGCTTTTATCCTCAGAAAAAAAAGGTTCGCTGGCCATTCAATTAGCTCGACGGTGGAAAAACCGTAAATTTAAGTCCTTAAAGATTTTAACTGGTTTCACTGATGAAACCGCTGCTTTCGTAGAATGGTGTTACTATAAATTTGGAATAAGTGACTGTGTTATTTACGTTGATCCTTCGCATGCGTCTCTAAAACCAGAGAAGCTAAACGACTTACCCCTAAAACTCCTAGTCGTTCCTGTGAAATATCCACCCTTGCAACACGCCAAACTCTATTGGTTCTCTGGGAAAGAGGGGAACGGCGCGGTGATGGGGTCTCCCAACTGTTCAAGAATGGCCTGGCTTGTTCCACCCGAAAAAGGTGGAAATATCGAGGCTGCTTTGGTTTATGACAAACCTGAGACAAAAGATTTTGATATCTTATTTTCAAAATTTGCAAAGGCAACTAAAATGGCTTCGGAGATAGATGGTTGGGGAATGGCAGTTTCTCAGAACGAGAGAAAGGCTAGTTGGCCATTTTATATTGAGAATGTAGATTTATACAATTCTTTAGGAAAGGTAGAGGTTAAAACTTCAACTGTTCTCCCGAGTAATTCCAATTTAGTTATGTCGCTCGGTAATTCGGAAATCCCATTAGAAAGATCAGCTGAATTTAGTGATATATTTGAGGGGATATTACCTAATGATTGGCAAAATGAAAGAGTTAATTTAGTTAGAGTAAAATTGCAAGTAGATAATGAGCGACCTCAATTCAGCAATTGGCAGTGGATGAACTCCATTGATGAATTAGAAAAGAACTCCCGTATTCAAAAAAACTTCATGGTATTCGATGGACTTAGGAATATTCAGAGTAGTTCCGAATTAAATCAAATAGTAGATGATCTCATTTTAATTAGTACGACTATTTTTAACAATGCAAAAGAATATGCAGATCCAATCTATTCTGTTCAACATAGATCATTAAACAAAAACCTTCAAAATATTTCATCGGTGGATCCTGATCACTTGATTAAATCCCTAAGAGAATTTACTAAGAACGAATTACCCCATTCTGTCGCATCATCCACACAAGATTTTCTCTCTATAGAGGGTGTCATAAAAGCACTGTTCAATGTGCAGGACCGAAGCTCGGCACTTGAACAAGAACTGGATTCTGATTCGGATGTAAAATCAGACGTTCTTTCTGTTGAAATTTTGCCAGATAATTCAAGAACTAATAATCTGAGAACATTGAATGACGGCTTGTCATTAAAACCCAAAATGCTTAATCGACTGATAAAGAAAATGGAGGATTACTTTGATCAATTTTCCAAATTGGAGTTCTTGTCAAAGTGTAGTGTCAATCAATTTAAAGAGGCATTAAGCTACCCTATTGCGGTATCAGTTTTGGGGAAGAAGCATAACTGGTTAGAAGATGAAGTCTGCTTAAAATGGATGATAAAACTTTCCGACCTTTTGTTTTTGGTTGAATTTGATGATGACACTCAAGGTATTATCAAGCTCCTTAGGCGAAAGTTCGCTGACAAAGGGAAGACAATGCTGTTTCAATCAACAATCGGCAGTGGTACCCTGTGGGTGGTTCTGTTAACACATTTAAATCATATTAAATGGTCTAGCCCATTTAATATGATCGACAAAGCCATTGCCGTTAGAGAGATATTCTACAACTTGGATTTACGTTCTAGTATAGAAACAGGGAAGCTTAATCGGCTTATCAACAGCTTCCTAGACATTAATGCCCGAAAAGCAATCTTGCAGCAGGCGCCAGTTTTAGCACGAACACTCGACGAAATAGAAGGGTTCTTAGAAAGCCATGGTGAAGAAATCCATCAACTTCAGCTTCACGAAGAGCACAACGTCGGAGATTATGTCTGGAGTTCCAATCTGGGATGGGGAAAAGTTCTGGAAAAAGCTTTTATTGAAGAGAACACGAATGTGAAGTTGTTCCTTCATAGTCGTAGAAAAAAAACTCAAGTAAAGTCACATAGATATTTATACAACTTAGAAATCGTCAAGCGTAAGAAGGCGAATTTAAGACAAATAGTGGAAAAATTAAAACAAACTTGAAGGGGCAGGGCAAATCTTTTGAGATTTTTGTTGCGTGAGTGTTTCCTAAACAAAACAAGAAAGCCATCAAACATTTATTTAAAATTGTTTGATGGCTTTCTTGTTTTGCTCCGGAGGAGGGATTTGAACCCCCGACCTAGTGGTTAACAGCCACCCGCTCTACCGCTGAGCTACTCCGGAAAATTATGTGCGTCGTTACATTGACGGCGCATAATATGCATTAGAAAACTGGCGCAGTCAACAGAAAAATTATTTTTTTTCAGTCTTCTCTACAATAAAAAACGACGCCACGAAAGCGTCGTTTTTTATAAAAGAATTCTTCAAAAACAGAAGATTACTTACTGCTTTTCTTTGCTGCTGTCTTACGAGTTGTCGTTTTCTTAGCAGTCGTTTTCTTAGCAGTCGTTTTTTTCTTCGGAGCAGGAAATTCTACACGAAGAACATTGTTCTCGGTACCGAAGGAATTCGGCACGGAAGGCGCTTCTTCATCATTCATCCACTGGTCGTTGTTTACCAGATAGCGGAACTGGTAATCACCAGCTTCCAGAACGAGATCAGCTTTCCAAACGCCACTTCTGTTCTTCTTCATCGGAGTTGCATCGCCACTCCAACCGTTAAAATCGCCTACAATTGTAATACTGTTAGCTTCCGGATAAGAAACCTGGAAACTGGTCTTCTTGGTTCTGGGACTTACCTTAATCATGTTGCCTCCTGATTGTTTTATGTTATTAGTTTTTTCTAAACAGCATCCAGTAAAACAGCGCAAATTTTAAAATCCTTAAATCAGAAAATCAATCATTTTAAATTTTTTTTTACCTTTTTTCAGAACAAGTTGCTTTTCATACTAGTTAAGTGTTTATAAAAACATCTACTTGTTAAAGGCTTTTAAATTATATAAAAAATCTCTGTTACAGATAATATAAATTTAAGAAATGAAAAATGGTGTTGCAATGGAATGGAGAAATTCTAATGGTGCGAATAACTAAAGTATATACAAAAACTGGTGATAAAGGAATGACCCGTCTGGCCGGCGGGCAAGCGATCAGTAAAGCCGATTTACGAATAGAGAGTTATGGTACGGTTGACGAGCTAAATGCCTGGTTGGGTATTGCTGCAGAACTTCTTCGGGAAGATGATCCCGGGAAATTGCGTGCTCCAATTCTGCGCATCCAGAACGAATTATTTGATCTGGGCTCTCAATTAGCTGTGCTGCCTGAAGACAGAAGAGAGAACACCCCCGTTATTACCTCCAAAGACATCGAAACGCTTGAAGCTGAAATAGACGAAATGAACAACGATCTTCCGATGCTAAAATCCTTTATTTTGCCTGGTGGTGGAATGGCGTCAGCATATTTACATGTCGCCAGAACAGTTTGTCGTCGTGCGGAAAGATTACTCGTCCGTTTGGAAGCGGCAGAGGCACTGGATGGCACAGAAATGATCTATTTGAACCGCTTGAGCGACTGGTTTTTTGTTGCAAGTCGTTATGCTGCTATGCATGCAGGAATCGCTGAAACGCTATGGCAGCCCGGTGGAAATGAATAAATGTAAAAGCACTTTTATCTTGAAAAAAGATTGCCTTAATTGAAGCTGTAATGAAATAAATCTAACTAAAATCGTCTGGAAAATGGAGGTGAATTATGGCTCATCGAATTGTAAATTTTAGTGCGGGTCCGGCAACAATGCCACTGTCGGTGCTGGAAGAAATCCAGGCTGAATTTCTGGATTTTCGTGGTGAAGGAATGTCCTTGATGGAAATGAGTCACCGATCAAAAGGCTTTGATGCCGTATTGGTCGAAGCTGAAGCGCTCGTTCGGGAAGTGATGGGCTTTTCTGCCAATTATCAGACATTGTTCCTGCAGGGTGGCGCCACCGGACAGTTCGCCGCTGTTCCACTAAACCTCGGGGAATCCGGCAAAACCGGGGAATACATCAATACTGGCGCGTGGTCCGAGAAAGCGATCAAAGAAGCAGAACAACTGGGACAGCCTTGCCGGGTGATTGCATCCTCCAAGGACAAAAACCATTCTTACATACCGGGTAATTATACCATCGGTGATGATGCTTCCTATCTCCATATAACTTCTAACAATACTATCTTTGGCACCCAATGGCAGGATTTCCCTGATACCGGCAATGTGCCGTTGGCAGTAGATATGTCTTCGGATTTTTACTGCAAGCGCTTTGATCCCAACAAGTTTGGCATTGTCTATGCCGGCGCTCAAAAGAATGCGGGTCCATCCGGGGTGGTTATTGTCGTGATTCGCAAAGATCTTCTGGAGAGAAGCCCGAAAAACATACCGACGATTTTCAACTATAGTACGTTTGCAGCGAAGAATTCTGCCTACAACACTCCGAACACTTTCGGCATATACGTGATCGGTAAAGTGATGAATTGGATCAAAGCCCAGGGCGGCATTGATGCTGTTGAACAGACTAATCGCAACAAGGCTGCGTTGTTGTATAACTTGCTGGACAGCAGTGATTTTTTCCGGCCCCATGCGGAAGAGGAATGTCGTTCGCTCATGAATGTTACCTGGCGCCTGCCTAGCGAAGATTTAGAGAAGGCTTTTATTGCCAGCGCTCTGGAGAATGGGTTAAGCGGCCTTAAGGGGCATAGATCTGTAGGCGGCATCCGTGCTTCAATTTACAATGCAATGCCAACAGCTGGCGTTGAGAAATTAGTTGAATTCATGAAGCATTTTGAAAAGAGTAATGGATAGCTGTAAAAAATTCGATCGGGAAGATACTTACTGCTTCTAAATAGCACCGATAAATACTTGTTTTATTATTAATAAGAGAATATATTCATTACAGTAAACATCATTGTTGGAAAACAGCTTATTTTGAGGGAAAATTATGCAGCTTACTATTGAAAACAAAGGCGATGAAACGCACGTAAAAATTATTGGTGTGGTAGAAAATGCAGAAGCTGAAGACTTAGTGCCGGACCTGCAAACGATTCTGGATGGCACATCAAAAGAGATCATTTTTGATTTAACTCATGTCCCTTTTATGACGTCTGCTGCCATTGGAAAGTTTGTTATATTTTACCGGAATTTAACTTCGCAGGAAAGAAAGATGAGAGTTAAAGGTATCGATCCTGAATTGCTGGAGTTGTTTCTGGACATTAAACTGGATACTTTTTTCCCGATAGAAAAATAACATTTAGTTTCTGAATAAGATTTTAAAATAAAAAAGCAGCCCATAGGCTGCTTTTTTATTTTAAAACGGGTGACGGAATTTTACAGGCCCGTCATGTAAAAATACCCGGCAACCGCCAGGCTAATAAAGATACCGGCCGCAATAACTAGCATCGGCCATTTCTTTTTGGGTTGTACGGTTATCTGGGGTTGGTGCTGGGGAGATGCTTGCGTTTCACCGGATGATTCTACCCGGTATCCCCCACCCTCTTCAGAAAAAGAAAGATCCTCGAATTCAGCGACCGTAGCCGTCTCAGCCTCATCACTACCGAATCTTTTCATACGCGTACGCCGGGGTTCTTCTTTTTGCGATACCTCTATCGGATGGAACTCTACGTCAGCGTCGTGTACATTATTCTTTCCATTTCCGGTAAATCCCAGTGGTGTGTCAGAAGCTTCATTTGTTACTGAACTTTGATCACCTTGATCGGATTTTACAAAGTTTACTAAATTCCCGAAAACATCCGTCTCACGACTTTCCGAAGGTTTCGGCTCTACCGGTTCCTCAGCCCGGGGTATTTCGGGGAGAACAAATGCTTTACAATTCATACAAACGATGCTAGTGTCATCGAGTGTCGTTTTGCATTTTGGGCAAATCATATCTCTCTTCCTTCTCACTTGCGGATACTAATACTGAAATCCCTTTTATTCTTCATAAAATGAGCAAGTAATTTGGAATTCTTGTGATGTTTGCCATATCCCCTGATTTGAGAATTTGATTAATCGCGAAGGCATGGTCCTTGCTTACACTTGCGGACACAGTCAGGCAAGGACCTACTGTAACAAAGCTTAGTAGCCGCGTGCGCCACCATCAGGACTGCGTGGATCGGAAGCGCCTGCACGAAAGCCATCATCTAAAATCATTATCCCCATCGCCCGGCCTATCGTGCGACGTTCCCGGATAGCGTGGCCTTTTGCTTTCAGCTCTTCAATGGAGTCGTTGGTTGTTCCCCACTTCTCGATAGTGATAATGTCCGGCAACCATTGATGGTGAAAACGTGGAGCGTTAACAGCTTCAAAGACGTTCATTTCGAAATCCACAACATTGAGAATGCACTGCAAAACGGTGTTGATAATCGTGCGGCCTCCCGGGCTGCCAATAACCATTTTCGTTTTATCATCTTTTACAAGAATTGTCGGCGTCATAGAGGACAGCATTCGTTTTTCCGGACGAACCAGATTGGGAGGTGTACCGATTAACCCGCGGGAAGTGGTTTTACCGGGCCAGGGGTTAAAGTCACCCATTTCATTGTTTAGCAGAAATCCAGCGCCATCCAACACGATTCGGGAACCATAATAATATTCCAGGGTAAAGGTGTTCGATACCGCATTTCCCTGTGCATCCACAACAGAATAGTGCGTGGTCTCTTCGGACTCATAAGCTTCTTCGAATGCTGCCGAGTCGCTCACCGAAACGCTATCCGGATTTAATGTCTGGCGTAATTGATCCGCAAATGCCTGGGAAGTCAACTTTGCCACCGGCATATCCGGATTAAAATCAGGATCCCCTAAATGGTGGGCCCGGCTGGCAAATCCGCGACGCATTGCTTCTGCAACAGTGTGGATGTAGTCTGCGGAATTATGGCCCATAGCGGTCAGGTCATAACCTTCCAGGATGTTGAGCATCAGGGAAAGTGTGATGCCCCCAGAGCTGGGGGGCGGCATGGAGATAATAGTGTAACCGCGATAATCGTTAACGATTGGCTTGCGCTCAACAGCCTGGTAAGCTGCAAGATCTTCCCGGGTAATCATGCCGCCATTTGCTTTCATCTCTTTTTCAAATATCTTAGCAGTTTTTCCCGCGTAGAAACCATCCCGTCCATCTTTCTGAATTCGCTTTAAGGTACTGGCTAAATCTTTTTGTGCCCAATTGTCGCCAGGTTCATAATAGCTACCATCAGACTTAAAAAACTGTTTTTCCGAACCGGGGTATTTCTTGAAATGTTTTTCCAGACGTTTAAACTCCTGGCTAAGTCGATAAGAAAGCGGGAATCCATCTTCTGCTAACTTGATCGCCGGGGCAATAACTTCTTGCAAAGACATGGTGCCATATTTTTCCAGCGCTTTAACAAATCCGGCAACTGTACCGGGCACACCAACGGAGAGATAACCATCATGATTCAAATTACGGACAAGCTTGCCGTTTTCATCCAGAAACATACGTTCGTGCGCGGCTTTCGGCGCTTTTTCCCGATAGTCAATAGTCGTAGCAGTGCCATCGGCCAGGCGTATCACCATAAAGCCACCTCCGCCAATGTTGCCGGCACCAGGATTGACGACTGCCAAAGCCAAGCCTGTTGCAACTGTGGCATCAATCGCGTTGCCGCCTTTTTGGAGAATCTCCATACCAACCGCAGATGCGATATCGTTTGTGGATACAACCATGCCTTTTTCGCCATACTCGGGCCATTTCTGCGAGAATGCCGTCTGGCTAAGAATGAAAAATGTGATTAGGAAAATAACCGCCTGGGCAGGAAAAAACTTTTTCATGAAGTCTCCCATCAATTCGAAATTGTGATTATCCGGTATTGCTTATAAAAAAAGAACTCAACTCCGAAATATTAAAAGAGTTGAGTTCTGATTATTAACAATATTCAGGCAATAAAACAAGTATTATAAGCTAACACCTAGGCGTGCATAAACACTTCTGCCGAAGAAACCGAACGGAGAAAGACCGTCATACGGGAAGATACCGTTGAAGCTGTTTACTTTCAACTGCTTGTCCGGGTATGTATCCAGCAAGTTGTTCGCACCAATCGCCAGGTTGACGCCATCAGCGAGCTTACGGCCAACTTCCAGATCGCTAATTACTTTAGCACTAAAAGTTTCGTCACGATTATTGATGCCTGTATCCGGATCCGGAGCGCCGGAATTGAGATCAGTAACTTCACCATAACGCTGAACGCGAAGCATGAAGCGCCAAACACTGACGTCGTAGTTTACAGTAAAGTTGATTTTGCTGTCCGGCTGGCCAACTTCAAAACGGCCAATTTCGGTACGGCCGAAGAGCGCAGTGCTGGTAAATTCCTGCAGCAGTGCCGGCGTTTCAATTTCATCTTTGTTGGTGATTTCGGTATCATTGAAGTTTGCAGCGAGTGTAAAACGAACAGAGCCGTTTTCCAGCGGGATACCAAGGCGGCCGGTAATATCCAGGCCTTGTGTTCTGGTTTCAACAGCATTGGTAAAGAAACGGCCACCATTTGCATTGATGCCCTGGGTAGCGAGAAAATCCGGGATACCGCCACCAGTAAAGTTTTCGGTAAATACGATTCTGTCGTTGATGTCGATTTGATAGACATCTGCGGTCAGGGAGAAATTGTTTACGGAAACAGAAGCACCAGCACTGATGTTTACAGAAGTTTCCGCTTCCAGGTCTTCTGCACCAAGCGCTCTTGCTACAGGATTGTGAACCGGGAAAGTACCAACTTCAAACGGAACACCGTCGATAAAATTGGTTGCAATCGCGGAATAGTTGGTTTGCGCCAAAGAGGGTGCACGGAAGCCGGTAGAGAACGCGCCACGAAGTGCAAACTCCGGAGATACAGATACACGACTGGCCACCTTAAATGTGCTCGTAGAACCAAAATCACTGTAATTCTCGAAACGCGCCGCAACACCCAGGAGGAGTGCCGGGGTCAAATTGTTTTCCAGGTCAACATAAACACCAAAGTTGGTTCTGGAAGTATCGGTTTCGTTTGCTGGACCAAAGCCCGGGAAGCAGGAAGAACCGACAGGCGCTGCAGAACCCGCATTCGGTCCATCCAGTACCGGCTCGCCACCATTCTGGTAAGAGGTGGGTTCACCCGGCTCAATCTGATAATTGTCTGCTCGGAATTCCGCACCAATAGCGACGTTCAACGGGGAAGCAGTACCGATATCTACGCCACGGAACAGATCAAAGTTTGTTGTCATCTGACGGAATTTCAGCGTACCTGCATCGAAAGTAGTTTGATCGATAGTGGTACCAAAAGAAGCGTTGTTAGTGTTGTCTACACCAAAGTTAAAAGAGTTGGTCCCATATACAGCACTTAAATCATAAGCCCATTCACCCATGGAGCCTTTAACGCCGGCAGATGCGGACAGGTCTTTAAGCGTATTGTCCAGCAAGGGCAGAAAACCATCGGGGTGAATTGCCCGCACGGTTCTGTTGTCCAGAGAACGGCGATAAAAACAGCCAGTCGCACCATTGCGATAGTTGTAGCCACCAAAGGCGTAGAATTGAGCGCTGGATTCACCAATAGGAACAGCGCCATTAATAAATAAGCTTACATTGTCGAATTCGCCATTGCCATAACGATGGTTCAGGCGGTCAAAGCCAGCTTCACGGGGATCTTCACTGCCATCAATATACTGCTGGCGCGGATCCAGACCGGCACGGTTTGCTCTATCCCGTGTACGGAACTGGCCAGAAGCATAAAAACTTCCCTTGCCAACCGGCACACCATAGCCGAGGTGTAAGTCGACTGCCTGGCCATCACTGTGAGAAACATCTTCTTCAGCACCAATGCCGCCAGTTTCAGACCAGGAGTAGTTGTCATTGTTTTCCCCGTCACGCAAGCCTTCATCGGCAGAATAGCCACGGGTAACGCTACTGGCATACTGGGAATAATTTACAGACACATCCAAGCCAGGCTTTTCTTTGAGAACAATGTTAATCACACCTGAGATCGCGTCTGAGCCATACTGAGCTGCTGCGCCATCACGAAGCACTTCGATTCTCTCAATTGCGGAAGATGGGATTGCGTTCAGGTCGGCACCGGTAGAACCTCTACCTACAGAACCATTTACGTGTACGAGTGCACTGGTGTGGCGTCGCTTGCCATTAACCAGGATAAGCACCTGGTCCGGACCTAAACCGCGCAGCGTAGCCGGACGCATGTGGTCGGAACCATCAGTAATCGAAGGTTGCGGCGCGTTATAGGAAGGAATCAGCTGCTGCAAAATTTGTGTGGTTTGGCTAAGACCTGTTGAACGAATCTCTTCTTCGCCAATCACATCAATCGGCACCGGAGATTCAACAACTGTGCGGCCGGAACGACGGGTACCAAGAACGACAACTTCATTGCCACCGATATAGTCCTGACTCATTGCGAAATCCTGAGTAACGGTTTTCCCCGCTTCTACTTTAACTTCGATGGTAGAAGTCTTATAAGACACGTAATTCACACGAAGTTCGTATGTACCCGCTGGAACATCGATCTTGTAGATCCCGTCGATGTCTGTCGCAGCACCGTAAATAGTACCGAGCAAATATACATTTGCGCCAATCAGCGGACTACCGCTTCTGCTGTCGGTTACTTTACCAATCAGTTTTCCGGTTGCCTGTGCAAAAAGCGGTGATGCACTTAGCAGGAAAATGCTGGCGAGTAACAAACTGGCTCGAAATAACTTAGTAGCATAGTTATTCATTATGCCTCCTCAATTGAATGGTTCATGTTAATTAAAAGAATTAATACGCTTCTCATCCCTGGAATAAATTACTAGAATCCCCACCGACATTCTGCAGGTTTAATAAGCTCAACAGAAATAGGTAGGGGGCTTACAAGAAGTCTATTACTGACAATAGGGAAACTGAAATCGTTCAGAGGTTGTTCGATTCAAAGCCATTTTGTAGATAGTCCTAGAAATAACAAACTGTTAGTGAGAATTCTGATTGACTATTAATAAACGCTTTTTTTTTGACATAACCAATATTTACACACTTTTTTTTCTAAAGTTACATTTTCGAGGTGACGAAAGAATTTGTTGTTTCACGTTTTGGAAGTTGTCTGACGAATATATGCGCTCGAACAAGCAACACAACGAACTGCCACTTTAGATTTGGCATCATCTTGATTCTGCCATCATCTGCATCTAAATTGTGATGATATTCTTTTAATGATAAAGGCGCTATGATAAAAAAACAGATAAAACTGTTGGCGTGGGGAGATCTGCTCTTTTGGGGTATCATTCTTGCCGTATGCATCCAGGGAGATTTTTTCGACACATTAGACAGTGAAGAAACCCAGGAAGCAATTGTGGAAATTGCGGGCACGGAAAAGTATCGTATCGATTTAAGAGAGGATAAAGATTTTCAATTAACAGAGTTTAGGAAGTCAGTTGTTCTGAGAATTGAAAATAGGCAGGTTCGAATGATTGAAAATTATTGCCCGCAAAAGATTTGTGTGAAAACCGGTTTTGCGAAGCGCAGCGGCGACATGATTATCTGCGTTCCGCTAAAAATCCTGATATACATTCCGAAAACCAGAAAAAAAGATCAGACTATTGAAATTATCACCGGCTGAGTTGCGCGAAGCGAGGATTGCCGGACTTATTGTTGTCGGCCTCCTGCTTTTCATCTTTGAGACTTATATTCCCCGGCCAATCCCCTGGTTGAAATTTGGGCTGGCGAATATTGCAACGCTGATCGCCCTGTACTGGTTGGGCTGGCGGGCGGCATTAACAGTGGCAGTATTCAGAATATTTATCGGCGCCTTTTTTACCGGCATGCTTTTTTCCCCGGGCTTTTTTCTCTCTTTTTCAGGAGGGCTCTCAGCTACATTAGTTATGATTGTTTTGTTTCAACTGCGGTCGGTAGGATTATTAACGGTGAGCATTGCCGGGGCGCTGACGCACAATATCGCCCAACTGATTTTGGCTGTTTACTGGCTTTTTGGGAACCCGGTTCTATGGTATCTTCTCCCCTATTTACTACTGACAGCGCTTATTACCGGTAGCATTACTGGCGGATTTAGCTACTACCTGCTGCAACGCCTGAAGCAGCACTTTTCCACGCCAATATAGTTCCGACAATAAAAAAGCCCCGTCGAATGACGGGGCTTCAGGTTCCCTGCCTGATAATCAATCGATTATGATGATTTCAGTTTTTTGATTTCTTCTGTCAACGCTGGCAGTACTTCGAAAAGATCTCCGACGATGCCATAGTCAGCAGCTTTAAAAATCGGTGCTTCCTCATCTTTGTTGATTGCCAGAATAAATTTCGAGGAAGAAATACCGGCCAAGTGTTGAATTGCACCGGAAATACCACAGGCAATATACAATTCCGGGGAAACGGTTTTGCCGGTCTGGCCGAGATGCTCTTCATGCGGCCGCCACCCTTCGTCAGAAACAGGGCGGGAACAACCGGTTGCAGCATTTAGAACATCTGCTAGCTCCTCAAGAATTCCCCAGTTTTCCGGACCGCGTAAGCCACGGCCTCCACTAACGATAATGTCCGCTTCGGTAACATCAAGCTTATCTCCGCCACTGGCGTCGATGCTTTCCACGACGGAGAGCGGTGCCGGCAGATCCAACGAAAGGCTTTCCGTGGCAACGGCGACAGGTTTCTCTTCCGGCTTAAAAGATTTGGGACGAAAAGTAGCCAACACCGGGCTAGAGCTAACGCTCACTTCAGCGAGCAATTTACCAGCATACATCGGACGGGTGAAAAGAATGCGATCACCATCCATGCGATAGCTGAGGGCATCCTGCGCTAAGCCACAATCGAGAATTTGTGAGACGCGGGACATTACGTCTTTACCTGTAAAAGTAGCGCCCATCAGCACCACAGCAGCAGCGGATTCACGCACGGCTCCGGCAACAGCCGCGGCATATACATCCGGGCTGAACTTGTTCAATTTTTCATCGGAAACCATTATTACTTTTTCAGCGCCATACCTGGCAGCTTCTTCGGCAAAGCCATCCAATCCATTGCCAATCAGCAAGGCATTGACGGTATGGCCGGTGTCTCCAGCAAGCTTTTGCGCAGCGGTTAAAACATCGTTGTTCGCCGGGCGCCAGCTGCCATCCTGTACTTCTGCCACAACAAGAATCGTAGCCATAATCTATCTCCTTTTCTATTTTTCCTTAGATGACTTTGGCCTCTTCCCGCAATAAACGAACAACTTCTGATGCGTCTGCGGCGCCATTAGTAAAAATCTTTCCAGCCTGTTTTGCCGGTGGTAAACTTACACTTTCAACAACCATTTGTGGTGCATCGAGGGTTGCCTCTACAACTTCGATCTTCTTTTTCTTTGCCTGCATAATCCCCTTTAAGGAACGATAGCGCGGCTCATTAAGGTGTCGATTTGCCCCAACAACTGCAGGCAAGCTAAAGGAAACGTTTTCGTAGCCAGACTCCAATTCTCTACGGGCAGTGCCTTTTCCGCCTTCGATATTCAACTCCACGACAACAGTAACGCAGGGCAGATTCATCGCCTGTGCAACCAGCGAGGGCATCTGTCCCTGATCGTCATCAATGGCCTGGCGTCCCATAAAAATCAGGTCATAGCCACCGTCTTTTAACACACTAACGAGCGCCTTGGAAACAACCAGCGGATCATGGGTCGAAGTTTCGGCATTAATACGAATCGCTTTATGAGCGCCCATCGCTAATGCTTCCCGAATAGTCTTCTCGATACTTGCCGGTCCTAAAGAAACAATCGTCACCTCTCCCCCATGTTTCTCAGCCAATTGCAATGCTTCTTCGATGGCAAATTCGTCATACGGATTGATGATCCAGTTTACGCCGTCTTCAGCGATATTTTTGCCGCTATCCCCAACCTTGACACGGGTTGTGGTATCCGGCGTTTGTTTGATACAAACAGCTATATTCACAGCGGATCTCCTTGTTTATAATTTATTTATATCATTAAAATGTTTTCGCTAATTATTCGGGCGTTACTTGTAATTTTTTTCACGCACTAGGAATGGATTCAAAAATAGTAATTCTTGTCTGGATTGCAATAGATTTGTATTTTTTTGGACGGCCCCAAAATTTCTTGAAATCTTATCGCAACATTTTTCCGGAACTGGAGTCTTATGCAATTAATTAGGGATTGCCTTGTCTAAAACTTTGTGGCAATTTTTTAGAGCGCGTAAAAATGTTTTATGGTGGTAGATGGAAATTCAGATTAATTCGCTTAGCAAAGTTTATAACAAGAAAAAATTTGCGTTAAACAATGTCAATTTAACAATTGGCAATGGCTTATTTGGTTTGCTGGGACCAAACGGTGCTGGCAAAACTACCCTTATGCGTATTTTGGTTACCCTGATGTCCCCTACCGATGGCACAGTCTCAATTGATGGTTATGACTTAGCAAAGCACCGCGGAAAAATTCGCGCAATTACCGGATATTTGCCCCAGGGGTTTAGCACCTTTCCGAAAATTAAAACCTGGGAATTCCTTGATTACAGTGCCCGCCTGGCAGGCCTCTTCAATAAAAGCGAACGGAACAGCAAAGTGGATGAGATGCTCGAAAAGGTTGGGCTCTTTGATGTGCGGGACCGATTGGCGAAGAAACTCTCCGGTGGTATGAAACGCCGCCTCGGCATCGCACAAGCTCTCATTGGTGACCCGAAGCTGCTGATCGTCGATGAACCAACAACCGGCCTCGATCCGGAAGAACGTATTCGTTTCCGCAATATTCTGACGGACATGGGCCGGGAGGATCGCATCATTATCCTCTCCACTCATATCGTCGGGGACATTTCCAGCACTTGTAACGACATGGCCCTGCTGGTTGAAGGCAACCTGGCTTTCCATGGACCGCCGGACGAATTTATTCGTATCGCTGACGGGCATACTTTTCAGAAAGAAGTATTGGATGACGAGCTGGCGATAATTAAAGAGCAATATCCGATTATTTCGACCATCCCGGCCTCGCACGGCTGGCAGGTAGAATTTGTCGCTGATGATGACGGCATATACCAGGAGCACATGATTCCTCCTCACCTGGAACACGCATACGTCTATTTTATGGAGCACAAGACAGGACAATGAGAACACTTTTAACCATTGCCAGATTTGAAATGAAAGAAATTCAGCGTAGCTGGATTTTTCGAATCATTGCCGGGCTGGGCACTATTTGGCTCACAATATTTAGTTCGGTGTTGTTCAGTACCGTTTCGCCGGTGCCCTACAGTATTCGTAGCATTACCGGGTTTATTCCGTACAATGCGCTGGTTTTTGTAAATCTGACACAATCAGTCATCATTGCCATTGTCGCTTCGGATATTTTTAAGCGGGATAAAAAGTTTGACACCCTGGAAGTGATTTATATTCGCTCAATGAGCAACATGACCTACTTTCTCGGCAAAGCCCTCGGCATTTTCTTTACTTTCTTTCTGCTGGATATGTTTATCCTGTTGATTATGATTATAATCAATGCCGGTTTTAGCAAACTGCCATTTGATATTATACCTTATATAACCATATACGTCACCATGGTTATTCCGACAATCGTTTTTGTGATCGGCCTTTCCTTTATTTTAATGCAACTGGTGCGGGTGCAGGCTGTCGTAGTGCTTTTGGTGATTGGGTATATGATCAGTACAATGGTATTTATAACCAATCGTTGGTTCTATCTGCCGGATTTTCTGTCATTTTATCTCCCTATGGTTTATTCGGATTTTGTCGGTATCCCGGATATGGACCTGATCATCCAACAACGTGCCATCTATTTGTTGCTTGGTATCGCTTTTATCTTGCTTTCGGTAAGCTTCTTCAAACGGTTGCCGCAATCCACTATATTACATTATGGTGCACCGCTTGGTGCAGCACTAACCTTGCTGCTTGCGACCTGGGGTGCTGTCAATTATTTCAGTCACCATACTAACAATATTGAACTACGGCAGGAGTTTAACGCCTTAAACAAGCTACATAGCGGGAAAGCTGTCGCCGATGCACAGAACTACGAGATTGATTTAACGCATCAGGGCAATACAATTAGCGTTGATGCCTCCGTTCAATTAGCAAACGTAAGAAACACCCCGATAGAGTCTTTAATCTTTAGCCTTAATCCGGGACTGGCGATGGAGAAGGTGCAAGTTGATGGTGAGCAAGCGGATTTTTCACGGGAGCATCATTTACTGACAATACCGTTAGCAGAGACGCTGGTAACCGGAGATTCGGTTTCCGTACAATTTTCGTACAGCGGCAGCATTGATGAAGCCGCATGCTATACCGACATTCCGGACAGCACATTGGAAAGAATTTTCATGATCTGGCTTTACAGATCTGCCAAGAAATATGCCTGGATAGAAGACGATTTTGTCCTGCTTACGCCGGAAGCGCTTTGGTATCCGCGTCCCGGATTGCCGGAAGGTGCGGACTTTCCGATACAGCACCGAGTAATGTTTAGCGACTATCAGCTAACTGTGAGTACACGGCCGGAGTTGACACCAGTATCCCAGGGAAAAGTTGACACGCTTGAAAATGACAAGTATCGCTTCACCTCGGACTATCCACTCCCCCGCATATCGTTAGCTATTGGCGATTATGTTCGAGAATCTACCACTGTTGACAGTATCAGCTACAGCCTCTATCGTTTAAAAAACCATGACTATTATCTGCCTTACTTCGAAGAGATCACCGATACAATGAGCACGCTGATCCGGGAAGTGCGTGAAGATATTGAACGAAACATGGGGACGGACTATCCCTACAACCGTTTTTCCGCAATTGAAGTGCCGGCACAGTTTTATGCCTATCCACGAATTTGGCGGGTGGGCACAGAGCGAGTGCAACCGGAGCAAGTATATCTGCCGGAAAACGGTGGATTATTGGCCAATGCTAATTTTGACATGATAGACCGGCGGGAACGCTGGCGGCAAAACCGCAATAATCAAACGCTGACAGAAAAGGACAAGCAAATTCGCCGCTTTAAACAATTTGCGCTGGGAGCTTTCTCCGATCAACAGCGCGGATATGTTCGCCGTTCTGCCGAAGAGAGCAGTTATGAACCGGACTGTAACATCTTCCCGCATTTTTATACATACACCAATTTTGTTGATGCACCGGAGTGGCCATATCTGAATACTGCCCTGGAAGGCTATCTTTTTCGCCGGAATCGCGAAGAGCCGGAGATTCCCTGGTGGAGGCGCGGCATGCTAACATCAACGGAAGAAATCAGTCGTTTGCTCAGCAAAAGCTCTATGGAAGAGGTGCTCGCTTCCCCGGCAACTCAGGAGCTAAAATCCGACATGATCCGCCGCCGTGGTGAATATTTTTTCAAATATATCAAGCACAAAAACGGCATCGAGAACCTGGAAGAACAATTATATACTTTGGTCGAAAACAGTCGCTTTACGCCGATCAATGCGGACTTTCTTGATGCTTTAATTGGTAAAGAGCCACTGGAAACAATCGAAGCGCCACAAATTCAAGATATTCAATCGCCGGATAGCAGCACCTGGCAGACCTGGTATGCAAACGAGGAGCTACCAAGATTTAAGTTTCTCGACATCGAGATGTACAAGATTAAAGTGCGGGATCGTAACAAATACCAGGTCTTGTTGAAAGTTGAAAATCACAGTACCGTGTCCGGCGTTTTTGAAGTTGCATTTCAAACCCGCGATTCCCGTGGCGGGCGGCGGCGTGGAGGACGCGGCCGTCAAAAAGCGGAAGTGGAAAAAGTAGTTTACATGGGGCCTTTACAAGGAAAAGAAGTGGGGCTGATTCTCGATAAAGAGCCCAGGTCTATTGAAATAAACACTTTGATCTCCGGCAATTTACCAGTGACGCACACCCGTCGTTTTTTCAAAACGGAGACCCGCAAACGCCGTCCTGCAATCACCAGTGAAACCGTTTATCCGATATCGCTTCGGGATATCAGCGAAGAGATTGTCGTCGACAATGTTGATCCTGGTTTCGAAATGGAGAACCCACCTTACAGCAGTTGGCTGAAGGAAGTGGTGATTGGCGAAATGGAACCGGATGAACAGGAGTTTCGCCGATTCAACTTTTGGAATACACCAAATCAGTGGTCCATGATTAAAAACGCATCCTTGTATGGAGACTATATTCACTCTGCGCAATACATTAAAACCGGCGGTGCAAACAAGATGGCGACCTGGCGGGTGAAGATCCCGGAAGCAGGCAGCTATGATGTATATATCTATGTGGTTGACAAAGCCAGCATAATGCCCCGCTGGGCCCGCAATCGGGAGTGGGGAAAATTTCGATACAATGTCCATCATGACGACGGTAACGAAATCATCGATATCAGCAGCGACAGCGCAGAGGAAGGCTGGAACTACCTCGGCACTTTCTATTTTTCTGCCGGAGAAGCAAAAGTCGAATTAGTGGACAACGATGATGCACAATTAATGATAGCGGACGCCGTTCGCTTTGTCAGGCAATAATTCACGCGAAATTCAACAGCCAATATGGGAGCAGATGCAGATGCGATGGCAGAAAAAAGCTAGCATTCTCATGCTACTGAACCTTTTAGTTTTTACCTTTATTCATGGTCAGGAAACATTAAGTCTGGATAAGTCCCTGACAATTGCCCGGGAGAACAGTCCGGACATCCTGAGAACAATTATGGCGCTGGAGCAAAGCCGGGAAAATTTAAATGCGCAACGGGCATCTCTAAAATCTCAGTTTCGCTTAAACGTAACGCCCTTTTCGTTTGACCGCTCCCGGGAATTTAACCCATTGTTCTCAACTTTCAGCACCAGCGAGACAAAGCAATCATCGGGCACATTCCAGATTAGTCAGCCAATTGTTGCCACCGATGGTACGCTGTCGCTGAGCAATCGATTAACCTGGCGGGATGCGTTTAATGACTTTCAGGGCACTCGTTCAGAGACATTCACGAACAATCTCTTTCTGGCCTTCAATCAACCCATTTTTACCTACAATCGAACCCGGCTAAATCTTCAGGATCTGGAGTTAGATTTGGAGAATTCAGAGATCAGCTACCAGCTTCAGCTGCTTAGCCTGGAGCAGCGGGTGACGCAAGCGTTCTACAGCGCGTATCAGCAGAAAATGCGCCTGCAAATCAGTGAAGAGGAATTTCAGAACTCAAAAACCAGCTTCGATATTACCACGAACAAAGTCGATGCCGGACTGCTGGCCCGGGAAGAACTGTTTCAGGCTGAACTGAATTTGACCTCCAGCCGCTCCCAGCTACAGAACGATCAGGTCAATCTTGCCAATACACTGGATGACTTTAAACAGCTGATTGGCTTGCCGTTAGAGAATGAGATTACTGTTACGGCAGATATTGTTCAAGAGGCGATTGCTGTTAATCTTCAGGATGCCATTCGCAAAGGGCTAGACAACCGGATGGAACTACGTCAGCGGAATATCGACTTGTTGAATGCCCAGGCGAACTTAACCCGGGCGACCGCAACAAATGAGTTCAAGGGGAATATCTCCCTCGAATACGGCATATTCGGGAATGATGAGGAGTTTAATCGGGTTTACGACAATCCGACCCAATCTCAGACTGTTAGCTTATCTCTTGAAATTCCGCTTTATGACTGGGGGCAACGAAATTCGACGATACGCTCATCGGAAATCTCTGTGGAGCGAAGCAAGCTGTCGTTAGCCGAAGAGAAGACCGGCATTGTTCTTGGCATCCGAAAATCTTATCGCAGCCTGCAAAACCAGGCGGTGCAAATAGAGATCGCCAAGCAAAATGTAAAACTGGCGGAGTCGACTTATGATATCAATCTGGAGCGTTATCAAAATGGCGATTTAACTAGTTGGGAACTCAATCAATTTCAAATTCAGTTGTCGGACAAAAAAATTGGCCTGGTAAACGCATTGATCAACTACAAGCTTTCATTGCTGGATTTAAAAATCAAAGCATTGTGGGATTTTGAAAGAAACCAGGCAGTAATCATCGAATAAAAGCGGACATAGTATATAAAAACCTGTAAAACGATGGAGCTTAATGTGAAGTGGAGAATATGCTTCTGCATACTTATTGCGCTAATTTTGGCGTGTGACGAAGACGATGGCAGTAACGAGCTTGAAATTAGTATTCCGGTTAGCGTTGCTGAAGTGAAAAAAGGTGACATTCAGGAGTTTGTTACATCTTCCGGTACAGTCGATGCTATTGAGGCAGCGGATCTCGCTTCCGAGATCGAAGGACGCTATCGTCTCGCTAAGAATCCAAAAACAGGCAAGCCTTTCGCACCTGGCGATGCTGTTACAAAAGGGCAAACGATTATCTATCTCGACAATCCGGAGTTCGAAAACAATACCCGTATTGAATCGAGAAAATTAAACCTGGATATCTCCAAACGGGAATTTGAAAAGCAGCAGTCTCTTTATGAAAAAGGCGGCGTAACCTTGCGGGAATTGAAGAATGCGGAAAGCAGTTATATCGACTCTCGTTACAATTACGACAATGCGCGCCTGGAGCTGGGTAAGCTGACTATTACTGCCCCATTCTCCGGTATTATTACCGACCTCCCCTACTTTACCCCGAACGTCCGAGTCCCTGCTGCCACTCAGCTGGCCCAGGTAATGAATTATAGCCGACTGTTCGCCGAGATCAAATTTCCGGCCAAGGAAATTACCCGGGTGCGTAGCGGGCAAACGGTAAGAATTAGCCATTACAGCCTGGAAGGAGACACTTTAAATGGTGCCATCACCCGTGTTTCTCCGGCAATCGACAAGGCCAGCCGTTCTTTTAAAGCGCTTGTCGAAGTAGACAATCCTGAGCATCTCTTTCGTCCCGGTATGTTTGTGAAAATCAATGCCGTGGTTTCCGAGAAAAGCGATGTGGTAATTATTCCCAAGGAAATCATCATCTCCCGCCAGCGAGGCAACATTGTTTATGTCGTAGATAAAGGCGCCGCATTCGAGCGTGTTGTGGAAATCGGCCTGGAAAACGCCAGTCGGGTAGAGGTATTAGACGGCCTGGAGACCGGAGATAGACTAATTGTCAAGGGATACGAAACACTGCGTGAACGCTCGAAAGTCAAGGTTGTAAAATAAATGAGAAAACTTACCGAATTTTCGGTCAATTATCCGATTAGCGTGCTGATGCTGGTGCTTGGCATCTTGCTGCTGGGCTATATTTCTTTTGACAAGCTGGGTATGGATCTTTTTCCGAATTTGAACAACCCGCGGATATTCGTGGAAATCAAAGCTGGTGAAAAGCCGCCGGAAGAGATTGAAAAACAGTTTGTTAAGTCGATTGAATCATTGTCGATTCGCCAAAAAGGCGTTTTACAGGTTGCCTCGGTGACCCGTGCTGGTAGTGCGCGGATTACAGTCTCCTATCGCTGGGATGCGGACATGGACGCAGCATTTCTTGATCTGCAAAAGGCATTGGCGAATTTCAACCAGAACAACGAACTGGACGAGTTAAATTTAAGCCAGCATGATCCCAATACAACCCCGATGATCCTGATCGGCTTTTCCCATCCGCAGATCAAGGATATGGACGTGCTTCGGCAGGTTGCCGCCGGCTACATCCGCAACGAGCTGACCCGCCAGGAAGGCATTGCGGCAATTGAGTTGATCGGCATCGAAGAAAAAGAAGTCGTTATTGAAACCGATCCATACCAGTTGGCGGCCCATAATCTAACGTTGAACGCGATTGCCACCCAGGTACAGTCAGCTAACCTCAGTGCATCGGGTGGTTCCGTGGACGAAAAAGGGGTTCGCTACATCATTAAAAGCGTTGGGGCGTTTGAGTCGCTGGAAGATATCGGGGATGTTATCGTCGGCCGCTCTCAAGCTTCGACTGAAACTCCCGGGATGTCCGGAAACGCCTCCGCAACTGCGGAGAGTGCGCCGATTTACCTGCGGGATGTTGCCGATATTTTCTTTCGCAATAAAGAGCCCGACAACATTGTCAGGATCAACGGCATCAGGTCAGTCGCACTGGCAATCTATAAGGACACTAAGTACAATACCGTACTGGCAGCTAAAAACCTGAATACATCTCTGGAGAAAATTAAAGAAGCGCTGCCGGGATATGAGTTCAAAATTGTTCAAAACCAGGCGGTGTTTATTGAGAATGCGATTAATGAGGTAGAGGAATCCGCCCTGCTGGGGATCATTCTCGCTATCATCGTTCTTTACGTGTTCCTGCGTCGAATCGGCGCCACCTTTGTCATGAGCATCGCCATACCAATTTCGATTGTTGCGACTTTCAATCTGATGTATTTCAATGATCTTACACTGAACATTATGACCCTTGGCGGACTGGCGCTGGGCGCCGGCATGCTGGTGGATAATGCGATTGTTGTCATGGAAAACATCTTTCGTCATCTGGAGAACGGCGCTACTCTAAAGGACGCTGCGATTGATGGTACCGCCCAGGTGGCTGGTGCGATTACTGCCTCTACGCTAACAACAATCGTTGTTTTCCTGCCAATCGTCTATCTGCAAGGCGCTGCTGGGGAGCTTTTCAAGGAGCAGGCCTGGACCGTTGCTTTTTCGCTGTTGTCTTCACTAGGCGTTGCTATCCTGTTTATCCCGATGCTCAGTCATCGCTTCCTGAAAACGGACCAGCAGACCAGCAATGCAATTCACTTTGATGGCTACAGCAAATTCCTCACCCGCATTCTGGATCGCCGTTTGATCATTCTTGCCACCGGTGCATTGCTGGTTGTCCTCGGATGGCTGCTAATCCCAGTCGTCGGTAGCGAGTTTATTCCCAAGGCAGAGAGCAACCAGTTTCGGGTAAATATTCGCCTGGAAGAAGGTGCATCTCTCGCTCATACCGACCGCGCCATCCATGCAATTGAAACATTGTCTCAGGAGTTGCTGGCCGATGAACTGGAAAGCATCTATGTTCAATCCGGCCCCTCGACTGGTTTACTGGAAGAACAAGGCAGTGTAGATGAAGGACAAAACACCGCTTCACTGCTGTTCTTTTTAAAATCGCCTCCCAAGCGTAGTATCGATGAAATTATCGCTCAGCTCAACTCACTCTTCGAAGGACACCCGGATTTACAAGCGGAATTCATTCGGGATGAGTCGGCCTTGCAAACGACACTCGGCACGGAAGAAGCGCCGTTGACAATCGAAGTTAAGGGTGAGGATTTGCTGCAGCTGCAAACGCTGACAGATAGCATTGCATCCCGACTTGGCGTGGTTTCGGATATTCTCAGCTGGGAAAGCAGCTTTGATGAAGGGCGTCCGGAAATCAATGTATTTGTGGACCGGATTCGGGCCGGCATCTTCGATGCGACGATGAGCGACGTCAGTGCTCAGTTGAAAGACCAGATCGACGGACGGGAAGCAGGCAACTGGGAAGACCGCGGCGAATTGCGCGACATCAGCGTAAAAGTGCCGCCTCCCAATGTTCGCGACATTGGCAATTTACCTGTGGAAACTGCAATGGGTGAGATTCGCCTGGAAGACATCGCGGTAATCAGACAAATGATTGCACCGAAAGAAATACATCGTAAGAACCAGACGCGCATTGGAAAAGTGAATATCCAGCTGAAAGGCAAAAAACCATTGGATCAAACAGTTCAGGAGATCCGTAGCGCGCTGGCAGATATCCCTTTTCCCCCCAACTATCGCTTCGAGATTGGTGGTGAAGAGGAAAAGCGACGGGATTCATTCGATAGCCTTAAATTTGCGTTGCTGCTATCAATTATTCTCATTTATATGGTGCTGGCCTCACAGTTTGAATCATTAGTGCACCCTTTTACAATAATCCTCACCATTCCGCTCGCAGCGGTGGGCGCCATTCTGATTTTCTTTTTTATGGGATTGCCGTTGAATATCATGGCCTATATCGGGATCATCATGTTGGTGGGGATTGCTGTAAACGATTCCATTATTCTCGTCGATGCGATCAATCGCTTGAAATGGCAGGGAACGCCGCTTCGGGAAGCGATCGTTGCTGCTGGGCAACAACGTATCCGCCCGATTGTCATGACCAGTTTGACGACCATTCTCGCACTGCTACCGCTCACATTCGGGTTCGGTGAAAGCGCCTCCCTGCGCGCGCCGATGGCTTTGGCGGTTATCGGTGGCCTGGTGACATCTACCCTTCTAACTCTGGTGGTTATACCATGCGCTTATTATGTGCTGGACCGCTTTAGCAACTCATCCGCTAATCCGCTAGTCGACCGGAGTTAGGCTTATGCTGGAATTTGTTATCAAACGAAAAGTTACCGTCAGCATGCTTTTCATTGGCTTAACGCTGCTCGGTTATATCTCTTACCGGAACTTGCCGGTCCAGCTAATGCCGGATGCGACCCTCCCCTATTTGATCGTTATGGCAAACAGTGCGCGAGATACGGATCCCAAATTTATTGAGAGAGACGTCATCGTGCCTATTGAAGGAGCGGTGGGTACCCTCGAAGGCATTGAGGAAATCCGTTCCTTCGCGAATCGACGCCAGGGCGTAATTACCGTATCATATTCGCAAAATACGAATATGAAGTATGCGTATCTCCGTTTACAGGAAAAGCTTGATGCGATGAAGTCTTCCCTGCCGGAAGAATACTTTGTTGCCGCAAGCAAAGTGGATACGGAGCAGCTTGTTAACCGTTTTATGACCCTTCAAGTGCGCGGCACGGATGATGTTGATTATTTGCGCTACATATCCGACATGGAAGTTGTCCCGGATTTTGAATCGATGGACGGCATTGCCAGTGTGCAAACCAGCGGTGGACGGGAGCGATCCGTGGAGGTTGTCGTCAACAATGAAGCGACGGAAGCTTTCGATATCACGCCATCCCGGATTGCCGGAATCATCTCCCGTTACAATCAATACAAAACCTATGTTGGTTACCTGGATGAGAACAGCAAACGGTTTTTTATCAATGTTTCCGGAGAATATACCAGCGTTTGGGATCTGGAGAATATCGTTGTCGATCCTGCCGGGCCAGTGCTTTTAAAAGACGTTGCCGAAGTAAGAGTTGGTGCAAAAAAGCCAGAATCTTACAGTCGTATCAATGGGAAAGAATCGGTAACGCTGGATCTTATTCGTGATTCCGAAGCGAACATTCTTGATTTGGCAGAAAACGTTTATCCGGTTATTGATCGCTTGAACTCCGAGCTTGCCGACGAAGGTGTCGAAATTGTCATTCAGAACGACACCGCCAGTGATTTGCAGAAGAATATTGATTTAGTGGTAGGCCTGGCAATCATTGGTGGGATTTTAGCGATTCTCATCCTTTGGTTTTTCCTGGAAAACCTCAGGCTAATATTTGTCATTGCCCTCTCTCTGCCGATATCAATTTTCACAGCTTTTAATCTGTTTTACATGGCGGATATTTCCATAAACAGCTTGACGCTGGTTGGGATGGCACTGGCTGTCGGCATGCTGCTGGATAATAGCGTCGTTGTTCTCGAGAACATCTATCGCCTGATGCAGCGCAATGCAGACCCACTCATGGCAGCGACTGAAGGCGTACGGGAAATTTGGCGATCGATTGTTTCAGCAACACTAACAACGATTTGTGTCTTCATTCCCTTCATCTTCTCCACCAACCTTCAGGTTACGATTGTCGCCTATCAAATTGGCGTTTCAATCATTTCAACCTTACTGGTTTCGCTGGCGGTAGCGCTGCTGCTGATTCCCATGGTTACCCATTATTTTATGACCCGGCAACAACTCAATCTAAAACCATTCTACACCTTTGCCAGCACCAGCCGGATGATGCAACTTTATACGCTCATCCTTAAAACGACCATGCGCTTCCCAATTCGCACCGTTGTTATAACACTGCTGATCTTTTTCTCCAGCTTACTGTTAACGCTCGGCCAAAACTTGTTCAACGAAGAGGAAGCGGCGGTTGACAGTATTCCACTATACATTACGATGGCTGCCGGTGCTTCCCTGGAAACGACTGACATTGCCGTGCGGGAGTTGGAAGCTGGTATAAATGACATCGAGGAGATTAAGGAAATTCTCAGTCAGGTCTTTGAGGATGAAGCTATTCTGACGCTGCAACTGAAAGAGAATTACCAGGAGATAAAATCACGTAACATTGCCGACATAAAGTCGGAACTGGACGCTCGTCTTAATGATTACCGGGCTGCAGATGTCAGCTTTGATCCACCGAACAGCAGTCGCCGCTTTGGTGGCGGTAATCGCGGTGGCGCCGGATTCGGCGATGATGCCTTTGGCGGTTTAATGGGGCTCGGCAGCAATAGTGAGAAGATCACGGTTAAAGGAGACGATCTGCAACTCATGCGCTCTTTTGCTGATGACATTGTACAGCAGCTAACCGGCCTGGCAACGGTTGATTGGGCCTGGGTAAATGAAGCCTCAAATCGCCCGGAATTACATCTGGACATGAACGAAACATTACTGAGTGAATTCCAAATTTCTCCAGCGACGATCCGCTCCGAGCTGAATACTTTTCAACCGGAAACCGGCGCAGGCGTCAAATTTCGGGACGGATTAAATGAATATGATATCCAGATTAAAAACGAAAGCTATGAAGAACGCGACGTAGATGACCTTCGCAGTCTGCCAATCCCAACAGAAGGTGGCGGACAAATGCCCCTGAGTTTGATTAGTGACATTGCTTACAGCGAGGGAAATGCCCGGGTTAGCCGCCTTAATCAGGAGCGGCAAGTGGAAGTATCTTATCGCTTTGAGCAGGAAGTTCGCGACGATTTTCGGGCGGAAGAACTTGCCCAGGATGAAGTGGATCAGCTAATATCGATCATGGAAATCCCTGACGGCATCGCGCTGGAAGTAAGCCACGCCGGGGATGCGATGAGCGACGTTTGGGCAGAATTCCTCTTTACCTTTGCCGTTGCCTTCATTCTCGTTTATATGATTCTGGCATCTGTTTTTGAGTCTCTGCTCAATCCGCTGATTATCATGTTTACCATTCCGTTGGCAGCGATAGGTTCACTGATTGCAATTCTCGTTACCGGCTATGCATTACTAAATATTAATGTATTGATTGGTATGCTCATTCTGTTGGGGATTGTCGTCAACAATGGCATTATTCTTATCGATTATGCCGGCCAGCTGCGACGCCGGGGATTCCGTTTTCAACGAGCGCTGCTTACCGCCGGGCAGGCGCGGCTTCGCCCGATCCTAATTACAGCAATCACAACCATCGTAGCGCTGATGCCTCTGGCAATGGGAAAGGTCGAATATGTTACTCAGCTTTCCGCACCCTTTGCAATTACCGTCATTGGGGGACTGATAATGAGCACGGTTTTTACGCTGGTGCTCATACCGACGGTATATTCTGGCCTGGAAAGCCTGACAAGCTGGTTCGCGAGCTTGTCCCTGCCTGTGCGTTTACTACAAATCGCCGCACTGGCTGCCGGTAGCTTTCTGATTTATTATAATATTGACAGCAATGTCTGGAAATTTATCAACTTCTTTGTGTTGCTCCTGGTTATTCCGGCAGTCACTTTCTTTGTGCTAAACAGCTTGCGCAAGGCCTCCAGTCGAATAATCGACCCGAATGATTCGATAACGATCTCCATCAAAAATCTGCATAAAATTTACGATTATCCCGGTCGGTTTACCCGCGAGTGGCGCAAATATGACCGCATGCAGGAACGCGAGGGAAAGCACTTCCTTTTTGAACGTTGGTCGGACCTGCTCCACAAAAGCTGGCATTTTATGCTCTGGGGATTTTTCGCCTACTTTGTTTTTTTCTATCTCAAGAGTGGCTTCTGGATGTTCGTCCTCGCCCATCCATTTTACTTTTACACCCTGCACCTTTACCGGGAACTGGCACCTTTGCGGGAAAAAGGTGATGGGCGCTTGTTGGGATGGATACGCAAAATTCCCGCGTACAAATTACTGTTGTGGGGAATGCCGTTTGTTTTTCTGATCATTTTCATGGACAAGTGGGACAACATAACAATGTTGTCGATCGTGGCTTTCCTCTGGTACTTTGGTTTGATCATCTATTCAACCTCAAATCGCTTGCATCAGAAACAGGTTGACATTAACAGAATCAGTGGGCGATTCTCCCGCATTCGAAAGATGTTTTATCGCCTGGTGCAGTCCGTGCCGGTTATTGGCAAGAAGAAAGTGCCTTTCCCTGCATTGAATGGTGTCTCGCTGGAAATCGGGAATGGCATGTTTGGTCTCCTTGGGCCCAATGGTGCTGGAAAAACCACTTTAATGCGAACAATCTGCGGCATTCTCGATCAGACCTATGGTTCTATTCGAATGAATGAATTTGATGTAAAGGAAAAGCGTGAAGAATTGCAGGGGTTGATTGGATATCTTCCCCAGGATTTTGGCACATATGAAAATATGAGTGCGTTCGAATTCCTTAACTATCAAGCTATTCTGAAAGGGCTGACCGAACGGGAGAGCAGGCTGGAGCGCATTGCCTACGTACTCTCCGCGGTTCATCTGGAGGAAAAACAGCATGAAAAAATTGGCTCGTTTTCCGGTGGTATGAAACAGCGTGTAGGTATTGCCCAAACGCTGCTGCACCTGCCGCGAATACTGGTCGTGGATGAACCGACTGCCGGTCTTGATCCACGAGAGCGTATCCGCTTCCGTAATTTACTGGTTGAGCTGAGCCGGGAACGGATTGTTATTTTCTCTACCCACGTTATTGAAGATATAGCCAGTTCATGCGATCGCGTTGCTGTAATGAATAAAGGGCAGGTGCGCTACCTCGGTCGTCCGCAAGAGATGGCTGATTTTGCCCGCGGCAAAGTCTGGCAGTTCCTAATTGAGGCGAATGATTTTGAAGCAGCCAGAGAATCGTATAACATCGTTCACCATAGCAAAGCGGATGACAAAATCAAGTTAAGATGTCTGGCGCCGGTACCGCCGGTTGCAGCAGCAGAACAAGTTACGCCAACTTTAGAAGATGCCTATCTCTGGCTTCTAAGCGAGAAGAAAAACGGAAAGCGTCACGATGAGCAGCCTAAACAGTAAACTATATCTGCTGTATCAAGCAGTCCGATATAATTTGAAAATTATTTTCGCGAACAAATTCATCTACTTTTTGTTAAGCGCCCTGCTTTTTTTCCTCTTTATTGCTGTAGTGGATTTGTTCGACCCCAGTCAATATCCAACGGAAGAGGATGCCTTCTATCTCTTGCTGCTGCCCGGCATTCTCCTGATATTTTACCCGAGCGTGTATGGCATCCAAAACGATGCAGACAATCGAACCCTTGAGCTACTTTTTGGCATTCCGGATTACCGCTACAAAGTTTGGCTAGTGCGCTTTGTGCTCACTTTTGTGCTCGTTTATATCATTCTGGTACTGATGTGTTTGTTGTCCATTGTCGTGTTTGCCCGGGTGGAAGTCTTCGAAATGGCTGGAGAACTAATGTACCCGATCGCTTTTGTTGGCGCGCTGGGATTTATGTTTTCCACATTGATCCGCAGTGGCAACGGCACCGCCGCGATGATGGTGCTGGTAATGTTTGTTGTCTGGATTACCAGCCTGATTTGGGAAGATACGGTTTGGAGTGTTTTTTTGAATCCCTACGATATGCCCCGGGAATACAACTACGTGATCTGGCAGGAAACGATATTTTATAATCGTCTCTATTTGGTTGTCGCAACCATCTTAGCGATACTGGCTGCTCTTTTTCGTCTGCAACGGCGGGAGAAGTTTATTTAGCCCCCGGACACTGCTTGCAGAACCGTAATCTCATCTCCTTGTTTGACCGGGATGTTTAAATCATCCAGCCAACGGGTATTCTCGCCATTGTAATAAAACAAGACATGCTCCCGCTGCGCGCCCTGTTCGGTAAACAGGTGCACTTTAAGCAAGGGGTAGCGATGGAGCAAATCATCAATACACCCTTGTAACGTTCCTCCGGACACTGTTACCGTTCCGTGATTGTCGGTGCAGTTGCGCAGCAGGCCGGGAATATGTACGGGTAACTCAGGCATGCGCTCTCCCCTATTCAATAATTGCAACAGACAAACTGGAAATTCGCGGTAAATTGCAAGGCATTGTCTCCCAGGACTCACCATTGTTACGACTATAATAAATTTGCCCTCCGGACGTGCCAAAGTAAACACCGCAATCCGGATAGCTGTCGACTGTCATCGCCTGTCGCAATACGCCCACATAGCAATTGTCCGGTAAGCCTTTTCGACTGGGCGACCAGGAAGCACCTCCATCGGTAGTGCGATAAACGGAGAGAACGCCGTCCTTTGCCATACGAAACTCATCACTTTCCTGGGGAATGGTAAAGAGGGTGTCCGGTTGCTGCGGATTCACAACGATTGGAAAACCGAATGTGCCCGGCAAGCCGGATTCAATCGTCTGCCAGCTATCCCCGCCGTCGTCACTTCGATAAACACCGCGGTGATTTTGCTGGAATAAACGATCGGGGTTTTGTGGGTCGATTACCATCCTGTGTACACAAGAGCCAATGTCCTTGTGAGTTTTCCCTTCTATGACCTTAATCAATCCATCATTTTTAACATGGAAAGTTTCACCCCCGTCGTCCGAGCGAAGTACACCAACTGCAGAGATCGCTACCCAAAGGCGTTGGGGATTGTCCGGGTGCGGAATAATTGTATGGCAACAAAGTCCTCCGAGGCCGCCAATCCATTCTTCCCGGCTGAGATGCTGGGAAACGCCGGTCATTTCGCTCCAGCTTAAACCGCGGTCATGACTTACAAAAAGCCCCGCTTCTGCAACGCCGGCATAAACAGTATCAGGTTCACTTGCGCGACCAGGCACCACACACCAAACATCCTTCAGTTCGCTACCTGCATCCTCTGCATAGCGCGGTCCACGTTCGACCTGCTGCCAGGTTTTTCCGAGGTCATCGGAGATCTGAATTGTCTGGCCATAGACAAAATGCCCTACGGCTGCATACATCCGCGCCTTGCTACGTTGATCCAGTTGAACATCCTGTATCTTCCAGCCTTTCAGGATAGGACCTTCCAAAGACCATGATTCGCGCTTTTCATCAGAATGCAGGAAGAAAACACCTTTTTGTGTGCCAATCATTAGCAGGGTTTTTGCCATAACAATCCTCCTTTTTTCAAAAAGTAAAGAGAAAGCCGGGGAAATGCAATGGATCAGTCGTGGTTATGAAGAGAAACTTCGGTAGGTAATAAACAGGACTTGACCCGGGACAACCGAGCCAAATCCTGAGAATGTTTGGATTAACGCTTCGTTAAATCTTCCTCGCCATCCAAAAGATTGCCATCAGCATCGACAAGGTGAATTTTGCCAAGGTTTAGCGCTTTCACCTCGTCGAGAATCTTCTCGCGGTCGCCGACAATCAGCCATACCATCTTGTCTGGCGTAATCACCGTTTCTGCTGCACGCTTGATTTGCGCAAGGTCTAATCCGTTGACATTACTGGCGTAGGTCTGAAAGTAATCATCTGCATATCCGAAACGGATCATCTCTTTCAGTGAGCCACTAACAGCGGCATTGGTTTCCCAAACACCCGGCAGTGCCAGTGTCATGGTTTTTTGCACCTTTTCCAGCTCGTCCGCCGTGGCTGGGCGCTGCCCGAGAAAGTCGGTCAGTTCTTTGCTCAACTCCTGCAGTGAAGGCGCAGTTTTGTCTGTCTGCACCGGCGCATAAACCATAAACGGGCGCTGCCCTTTTGCATCATAAACGAAAGTATAGGCGCCATAAGCCCAGTGTTTGTCTTCACGTAAGTTCATGTTCATTCGAGAGGTAAATTGTCCGCCAACGACATTGTTCATCGCTTCAATGGCAATTTCCTGATCATTCGCTTTCGGCGGGGCGATTTGTCCGGAAAGGATTAATGACTGCAGTGCGCCAGGTTTATCCATGATCAGGACAATTGAATTATCCTTAGGTTGAACCACGCCGATATTCTTCGTCGGGACAGTGCCCTCTTTCCATTTTTTAAAACGATCTTCCAGTAAAGCAACCGTAGTCTTCAGATCGATGTCACCGGTAACCACCATGGTGGCATTATTCGGCTTAAACCAGGTATTGTGGAACTTTTCCAGATCCTGACGGCGCAACGACTTGTTGGACGCTTCGTCTCCGGAACCGGTCAATGGATTGCTGTAAGCATGGCCTTCGCCATAGATATATTTCGGCAAGACCCGCAGCGCCATGGACACAGGCGATGATTTTTCCTGCTGAATGCCGGCAAGACGCTGTTTACGCAAACGCTCCAAATCTTTTTCCGGAAAAGCCGGATTGAGGATAACATCCGCAAAAATATCCAGTGAAGGTTCCAGGTTGCTCTTTAGCGCCGAAAGATTTACGTAACTCATGTCCAGGTTAGCACCGGTTCCCAAATTTGCACCGAGCAGCGACAACGCTTCACTTATCTCCAGGGCACTCTTCTTCTTAGTGCCTTCGTCCAGCATGCTCATTGTCATTTTTGCTGTGCCGGGAATACCGAATTGATCGGCAGCGTAGCCGGCGTCCAACTGCAGGCTAAAATCTACAATAGGGACACTGCTCCGTTCAGCAAGCACTACTTTTAAGCCATTCGACAGCGTCGCTCGCTGGATTTCCGGGAACTTTACATCCGGATAATCTCCCTCTGCCGGCGGTTGATCAGCAATACGCTCAATGCCCGGTTCGCTGGTTTTATACTCCGGGAAAGGATGTATTTCTAAAACATAACGATTCTCATTCAGCCATTTGGCTGCTGCCGCTTTCACCTGCTCGGCACTGGCATCTGCAATCCACTGCATGGATTTCTTATAAGCATCGGGGCTACCGCCATAGGTTTCGCTCATTGCGAGGATATCGGATTTTCCACCGAAACCACCAATGCGCTCAATACCCCGCACAAAGCCAGCACGGTACAACGTTTTCATCTGCTGAAGCTCTTTCTCCGTCGGTCCTTCGGCGAGGAATCGCGCCAGCTCTTCATCAATCGCTTTTTCAATCGCGTCAAGATCTTGTCCGGGCTTGGCAGTTACTTCAATCGCAAACTGGCTGGCGATTTCCCGAACATCTGTATAAACAGAAACGCCGGAGGCAGTTTGATCATCATAAACCAAACGCTTGTTCAGTCGGGCGGTTTTTCCGCCCCCGAGAATATCTTCGGCGACTTTCAAATATGCCAGTTCCTGATTGCCCCATTCCGGCACATTCCAGACTTTATAAATCCTGCTGGCCGAAACCCGGTCCTCGGCAATTTGCCGTTGTTCTCCATCCAACTGAGGCACCCATTTACTGTGCCGGGCAACAGGCGGACCGGAAGGAATATGTCCAAAATAATTCTTAACTTTTTCAAGGGCGTCTTTGGGGGAAATATCACCGGCAACAACCATTACCGCATTCGCCGCGCCATAGTAGGTTTTGAACCAATCCTGCACATCTTCCATACTGGCAGCATTTAAATCATCCATGGAGCCGATGATCGTCCAGGAATAAGGATGATGCTTCGGCCAGGTGCTAAAGGTCGTCATTTCGTAGGCAATACCATACGGCTGGTTCTCGTATTGGCGCTTTTCATTCTGTACAACCCCTCTTTGAATGTCAAGCTTTTCCTCGGTCACAACACCAAGCAAGTGCCCCATCCGGTCGGATTCCAGCCAAAGAATAATGTCCAATGCAGAAGTCGGCACGTTTTGAAAATAGTTGGTTCGGTCATTGTTCGTAGTGCCATTGATGTCTGTTGCACCAATGCGTTCAGTCATTTCGAAATAATCCTGGTTGAAATGTTCACTGCCATTGAACATCAAATGTTCAAACAAATGGGCAAAACCACTCTTACCGGGCTTCTCGTTTTTGGAACCGACATGATACCATAAATTTACAGCGACAATCGGCGCTTTCCGGTCTTCATGCACGATTAAAGTAAGACCGTTATCCAGAACAAATTTCTCATAAGCAATATCGATATCCCGATCATTCTCACCGGGACTGGCGAACAACAAATAGCTTCCCGCCATCAACCAGAATAGCAATTTGTAGATTAAATGGTGCTTCATTCTCATCTCCTTCAATAATTTGGCCAGTAAGTATCAAAACTTCTTTAGCGAATTCCCTACTATAAACATTTAACAACTATCTTACGGTTATCCCCTTGGAAAGATTTGCGCCTTACAAGGGTATATTGCATTTCACATATCATTCCTGAATTGCTTGCATTTCAAGCGTTATGAGATATTTTTTCTAAAAAATTAAAGTAGTTAAAACTTTCTGAAAAACACGGGCGTCTTAAGAGACAAAAGGAAGGGAAGAACAAGAATTGCATACCGGATACAAGAGTTGATTCCGGGCAATTGTCTAGATGGGACGAAGGAATGACGGACGCGCAACTAATTGACTGTTTCAAGGGCGGGGATCTCGCGGCATTTAACCGGCTGGTTGCCCGCTGGGAAAAACCAATCTACAATTTTGTTTTACGCTATATGGGAAACCGGGAAGAAGCGAAAGATATTTGTCAAAACGTCTTTATCCGGGTTTACAGAAGTGTTTCAAACTTGCGGGATGTGGAGCGATTCTCAGCATGGATTTATCAAATCGCAGTAAATGTCTGCAAAGATGAGTTACGCAAAAGGAAGCGTCGGACGGCTTATTCTCTTAGCCTGGTTGAACCGTCGCAACAAACTTTAATCAAAGAACCGGTAATGGAAAAGAACTTGCATAACGACCCGGAAATGGCTGCTCAACAAGCAAATGTTAAATCGCTTCTTGGGAAAGCGCTACAGGCGATCCCGGAAGAACAGCGGGTTGTTGTTATCATGAAGGAATACCAGGGATTAAAATTTACCGAAATAGCAGCAGTGCTGAACATTTCGGTAAACACAGCAAAATCCCGGATGTATTATGGGCTAAGTGCATTGAAAAGAATTTTCGATGAATGGAACATCGACAGGGAGAAAATCAGCTATGAAGTGTAAAATCAGCAAAGCGCAATTAATCGGATTTCTCTATCGGGAAATGCCTGAGGGTGAAATGGCTGCGCTGGAAGCACACATCAATACCTGCGCAGATTGCCGGACAGAACTGGAATCGCTACAGTCTGCAACGGACATACTCGCTACCTGGCAGGAAGAGGATGTTAATCTAAACTTAACTTTCGTTAATGAAGGCGACATTAGTGGAAAGACTGTATTGGGTTTTCCGAATCGGCACAGTGCTTTTAGAATGGCCGGCCTATTCGCAGCGAGCATTTTATTGGGATTTATGTTAATGACGCTTGCCCGGTATTTTTGGCTGGATTCATCGCAAAAAAATATTGTAAGCAATGATGAGCCTGTCGAAAAAATGCTTCCGAATGAAAGAAACGATCTTCGAAAATCCACACCGGCGATCCTTGACGACTCTGCGAGTCAACTGACTTTTGAAAATAAATTTACCACACCAACGCAGGCAGAGGCGGTTAAAAAGCGATTGGCGATCACCGAGAACGTGAATGCCATTGAAAATCTGATCAACACAGAGTGTGTACAAAAAAACCAGCAGCGCTTTGCCCAAAGTGGGAAAACCAGAGGCGTCTATCTTACCGGAAAGGGAATGATCTTTTTGGTGAACACAGAAGCAGACAAAGAATTTCGCGATACGGAAGCGGTACGGATACTCGAGAAAGTAAATAAGCATAAGAATGTGGAATTCTTTGACTCTGCCCGCAACCACGACACTCACAACCACTACAACAATCATGTGAAAGAATTCAAAAGTGCCGTTTTAAACATTGTTCACACCAATGAAAACACTTTTAAACTCCTAGCACCGGAAGAATCTATCGTAATCGCTGTTGATGCAGAAGTACAAAAGGAAGCAAAAAACGGATTCATTATCGAACTGAACAAAAAAGATATAGATACTTTCAAACATGGCAAAATTGACATGCAGGAGCTACTAAAGAAAGTGCGTGTCAGCGATTATAAATAGATGCCTTCAGGAATTGCGAAGGTCGATTCACATCAACAATTTTCATAAAAATTGCAGCACTTAAAACTTTTTCGAAAAAGTAACAATCATAAGAAGAAAAGAGAAAAACAAAAATCCCTGGAGGATTCACATGAAACAAAAATCTACCCCCGTTTACTTTTTTAGAATGACCTTAATGTTTGCTGTAATTGCGGCATTTCTCTCCTGCCAAAGCCGGGATGTACAGGCATCCCCGAAGAAAGGCTACCTTGGGGTTAGCATCGAAGAGATGACACCGTCTATGAGCGACGAATATGAAATTGGCAACCGCACTGGCTTGCTGGTTACCCAGGTTTTTCACAACAGCCCGGCAGATGATGCCGGTTTGCGTGAAGATGATGTCATCGTAAGATTCGATGGGAAGTCAGTCGAGAAGGCAGACGATTTTGTTGTAATGGTTCGCAATACGGCGCCTCGGTCGGAAATCAAAATCAAAGTGGTGCGACGTGGCAAAGAAAGAGAATTAGCAGTAGAAATGGGCCGCAAAAGGCGCAACCAGATGGCTTTTGGTAGCGGCGGTTCATTTGTGTCATTAATAAACAGAGCGCAGCTGGGTGTGCAAATCCAGGATCTCGATGATGATCTTGGTGAATATTTTCCCGGGGCAGACAATGAAGGCGTCCTGGTTCTAAAGGTTAATGAAGACACGCCAGCAGAAGATGCCGGCCTCAAGGCCGGAGACGTCATCGTTAAACTCGATGAAGACCTGGTACCGGACACCGAGGAGCTGATGTATCTTCTTGCCGAATATGATGATGGTGACGAGGTAAAAGTTGAGTATATCCGTAAAGGCAGAAAAGAAAGCGTAACCATAGAACTAGAGAACAGCCATGGTATGCACTGGCAACACTCCAATGGCAATTTCAATTTCTTCAAAAAAAAAGAGCGACATCGCAATCGTTTCCACAACGAATTAAATGATGTGATTATCCACGAATTACATCGGGACAGCGACAAAAGCAGCATCTGACAAACAATAAATATTTGACCTGCATCTCCAGCAACCTGACGGAAAACTTCCCTGCCAAATTCGTCAGGTTGTTTTTATTTCCCCCTTTGCTTACATTTGAATCCGGCAACAATTTTTGAGCAACACTGCTCCTTTTCTAATAATCGTATGATGCCTAACGGTGAAACCGGGATCTTCTGGAAAAAATTGTTGTTATTGATATAGTATTTTAAAAATGAGGATTATTATGTTTGCTCGCTGCTTTAAGTTTTTTCTTGTTTTGACTATCTCAACCACAATCTTGATTGGCTGTGCTGCCAGTCAATCAACGCCTGCAAAAATCAATGCAGACGAACCATTTTTTAATGTATCGACCACGGATCAGGACAAAACATGGTGGCAATGGCGAGGCCCGAAGCGGGATGGCATCTCACTGGAAAAGGGACTGCTGCAAACCTGGCCGGAAAAAGGCCCGGCAGAGGTATGGCGCCGCTCGTTAGGAGGTGGCTTCTCTGGCATCGCCGTTTATGACAATCGACTCTATACGATGTATACCAACGGCTATGACGAATACCTGGTCTGCCTGGATGCTTTTACCGGAAAACGAATTTGGAAATCCCGCATCGACCGCAATTATGTAGATCCACTGGGCGGCGACGGTCCACGCAGCACTCCCACCGTGGACGGGCAACGGGCCTACTGTGTCAGCGCTGAAGGACGATTCGCCGCCGTCGACATTGCCACCGGCAAGCTACTCTGGAGCCATGATTTTGTCGACGACTTCGGTGGAAAAGTCCCCCGTTGGGGCTATTGTATTTCTCCTTTACTTTATGGTGAAAATGTCCTGGTTGAAATCGGTGGACAGGCGGACAATCTCGTTGCTGCTTTTAATGCTGAAAGCGGTGAGTTAGTCTGGCAGAAACATGCCGGCGCTGCAGGGTATTCTTCACCAATACTGACCACGCTGAACAGCATTGAGCAGGCTCTTTTCTTTAGTGGCGACAAGCTGATCGCCATTAACCCGGGTAGCGGTGAAAAATACTGGTCTTTTAAATGGCACACCGAATACAATGTCAATTCCGCCACGCCAATTATTATTTCACCGAACAAAGTTTTTATTTCCTCCGGCTACGATAAAGGTGCCGCACTGGTGGAAGTCACTGAAAGCAATGGAGAATTTGCGACCCGGGAAATATGGAAAACCCGGAAAATGAAAAACCATTTTAGCACTTCTCTTTTTCACGAGGGATATATTTACGGCTTTGATAATGGAGTTTTCAAATGTCTGGATATTGAAACAGGGAAAGAAACCTGGCGGCAAAAAGGACATGGGAAAGGGGCATTGATTTTTGCCGACGGTCATTTTATCATACTCAGTGATCGGGGGAAGTTAACACTGGTAAAACCCTCACCGGAGCAATATCTTGAGATTTCCAAGGCGCAAATATTATCCGGCACGTGCTGGACGACGCCAACTTTAACCGGTGGGAAATTATTCCTGAGAAATCAACGAGAGATTGTCGCGTTGAACCTGACGGCAGAAAGCCTTCAAAAAATTGGCGCAAACAATCAATAGAGCTGAAGATGAAACAAACAAAGTCTCTAAAAAACCATAGTGCCATCCAACCGGATAGCCTGACGGATTTCAGCGATGAATTCCTGGGAAGTGTTCCGCTCGCCCGGGCAGAAACGATACCTTCTGCCTGGTATACCGATCGAAATTTCCTGGATGTCGACAACGCGGCTATTTTTAGTGAAACCTGGCAGGGTGTTGGGCACGTTGATCGTATACCAAATGTCGGGGATTATTTTCTTACGGAGATTGCAGACAACCCAATCATTGTCCTTCGGGATGAGGATTCGCAATTGCGTGGCTTCTATAATGTCTGCCGTCATCGTGGCGGCCCGTTGGCTACCGAGGATGGCAATTGTCCGAAAGTGCTGCAATGCAAATACCATGGTTGGACTTACCGTTTGAATGGTGAGCTGCGGGGCGTGCCGGATTTTAATTACGTCGAGCTATTCCATAAATCAGATTTTGGCCTGGTGCCAATAAATGTTGATGTTTGGGAAGGACTGATCTTTGCGACATTAAGCCCATCTCCTCCCCCACTTAAAAATGTCTTTGCTGGAATGACTGAACGTTTTTCTCCAATCAGCTTAGCCGGACTGCAATTTCATTCCCGGGTTACCTACAACATCAAATGCAATTGGAAGATATACGTAGACAACTACCTGGAAGGGTATCACGTTCCGCTGGTGCATCCGGAGCTAAACAACTTGCTGGATTATCGCAATTACGTCACCGAAACTTTCGAGTATTACTCTTTGCAATACAGTCCTTTAAAGGAAAGCAGCAATGTTTATGGGGATAACGTCGACGAAGCATTCTATTTTTTTGTCTATCCCAATTTTATGCTAAACCTTTTCAACAATCGCCTTCAGATTAACCTTGTCCGGCCAATTTCCCATGATGAAACCGAAGTGATTTTTGATTACTATTATAAAGATGTGACCAGCGAGCGTGCGAAGCAGATTATTTTCGGAGATATTAACTATAGCGATTTAATTCAAAAGGAAGACATTGATATCTGTGAACGCGTGCAGAAAGGCGTTTCTTCCCTCGCTTATGATCGCGGCCGTTTTTCTGTCAAACGAGAGTCTGGTGTTCATCATTTTCAGGAACTATTAAAACGTTCTTATCGGGAATGGCGAGATGACCAACAAACCTAAAGAATACAGAATTGTGCAAGTTCGGGATGAAGTAGCATTACTGACAGCTCAGGATATCCGAAAAACAGTATTTGTTGCTGAACAGAAAATTCCTTTGAACTTAGAGTTAGATGGCTACGACAACGACGCCATCCATTTGCTGGCATTATTAGATCAGGAGGCGGCAGCAACCGGGCGATTAAGAAAAATCTCTGCATCATTAGGCAATATATCGAGGATTGCAGTACTGCCTGAGTATAGAGGTAGTGGCCTGGGAAAAGCAATTGTGCAACAGCTAGAAGTAATTGCTAAAGGACAAAACTTGAAAGAAGTGGAGCTTTTCCCGCATGTTTACCTGGAGAAATTCTACCAGGGTCTTGGATATCGCAAAACTGAAGATGCTGGCACAGTCGGTGCACATGTATTGATCCGAATGGTAAAAATCTTAGATTGAAATAACCTGTAGAAAGGAACGGCCTTGAAATTATCAAGAAGCTTACAAATCACTTTTGCTAGTGTACTAATAGCGCTGGCATTTATCGGTTGCGAGGAATCCAAATCGGAAGCTGAACTGGACTTAACTGCGCAAGCCGCACCAGAGGTTACTGCAACCATTGCAGCCAGCGGAGACTGGCCACAATGGTTGGGGCCGAATCGCGACGGAATTTCTCCAGAAACAGACTTTCGGGCAAATTGGGCAGAAACACCTCCGGCGGTTGCCTGGCGGACACCATTGGGAGATGGCTTTTCCGGTATTGCTATTTCCAATGGGAAAGTGTACACCATGTATTCTGACAACAAAGGCGAATACGCAGTTTGTCTGGACGCGGGTAGCGGTGAAATTGTCTGGAAAACTGCAACCGACGACGAAGAGTATTCCGATTGGCAAGGAGGCGATGGTCCGCGTTCAACACCAGCAATTAGCAATGGCATGGCCTATTTCTTTGGCGCTTTTGGAAAACTACTCGCCCTGGATGCAAATACTGGTAAAAAACGTTGGTCCTTCGACGTTCGTAAATCGCTGAATGCGGAAACGCCTACCTGGGGTTTTAGCGCATCGCCACTTATAGAAGGTGATATGGTCTTAATAGAAGCGGGTGCTGCAAATGGGAAAGCGCTGGTTGCACTCAATAAAGACACTGGCGACCTTGTCTGGACTTCCCAGAATGACAAAGCTGGCTACTCCTCCCCTATTGCCGTGACAATCAATGATACGCGGATGCTCTTATTTTTCACCGGCGCGAATATTCTTGCCATCAATCCGGCAAATGGGGAACGCCTCTGGGGACACCCCTGGAAAACTGACTATGATGTCAACGCCGCAACGCCGGTTTTCATTCCTCCCAGCAGTATTTTCATCTCTTCGGAATATGACGTTGGCGCCGCAAGATTCGACTTGACTGTTGACGGCAACAATGTTCAGGGGAAGCAGCGCTGGTTCACGAGAAGGATGAAAAACAAGATGAGTACTTCAGTTTATCTGGATGGCTTTATCTATGGTCTCGATGGGAAAATCCTGAAATGTATTGATGCGGGCAGCGGTGAAGAAAAATGGAAAACGCGCGGATTTGGTGAAGGCACTTTAATTGCCGGCAACGGGTATTTGTTCGTGCTCAGCGACCGGGGCGTATTAGCGCTTGTTGAAGCAACACCTGAAGATTACAAGCCAGTCGCTGAAGCGAAGGTGCTGAATGGATTATCCTGGACAGCACCTTCTTTGGCCGCCGGCAGGCTTTATTTGCGGAACCAAAAAGAAATTGTTGCACTGGATATTGCAAAATAAAAAAAGGGGGATGCTTAATCGCATCCCCCTTTGTATTTACAAAAGTAAAGAGTGTTTAAACAAGCAAAGAGTGAATCTTTACTAATTCGATATCAAAAACCAAGGTTTGACCGGCCAGCGGATGATTGGCATCCAGTTTAATGGAGTCGTCGTTAACCTCAACAACTTTCACAACGAATCTTTGGCCATTTTGATGGGCTTCAAGCTGCTGCCCAACTTCCACGCCCTGCAAGTCCGGGGGAAGTTCGCTTTTCTTGACTTCTTCGATGAGTTCCGCGCGATGCTCTCCATAAGCTTCTGCAGCCGGAATCGAAACCGTTTTGCGCCCGCCTTCACCTAAACCGATAACGGCTTGTTCGAATCCGGGAATCATCTGTTTTTGACCAATTGTGAACTCCAGCGGGCTGCGCCCTTCAGAGGTATCGAACATTTCACCATTTTCAAGCTTACCGGTGTAATGCACGCTTACTTTATCGCCTACTTTGGCTTGACTCATAACAATCTCCTGTTTTCTGAGAAATTTATCTCTATGTCAGCTGCACTTTGGTCGAGTAAAATAACAACATTCGTGCACTCAAAAGTGGGTAAAGATTGTTATCTTGCCTTATAAAAAGTGTCTGGCACTGTTTTAAATTTGTCATGCGTATACAAACACATGGCGCATTATCATAATACAATTTCCGGCTAAAAGAAACATTTTTTAAGAATATCATGTTGATATACTTTGCTTCTTGAATATTTATATTTTAAGCAATTGTATCCAGCCAGGAGAAGAAAACGATGGCAACATTTAGCGAATCCAAAGCGGAAGCTGTTGTTAATTTAAAACAAGATTATTTAAAAACGGCAACAGCACCGCTGGATGGCATGTGGGAAAGCGGATTCCTGCCATTTTCAAACCACTGGGAAATAATCATTGATCAAAAACAGGCCGGTTATTTTTGCGTGAATGACGACAACATCTTACTTCAGTTCCATCTAAAGGATGCATTTCTGGCGGAAGCGATCCCGGTGTTTGAAAAGATGATTAACGAAGGTTTTGCCGCGCAGGCAATCGTCGGAACAAATGAGCCGCTGTTTCTTTCGCTTTGCATGGATCAGCAAAAGTCCGCGGAAGTGCACACCTATTTATTTGAACAGGACAAGTCAGTAGTGGATACGATATCTTCAGAGAATTACAAACTGAATTTAGCAACGCAAGATGAGTTCTCTGCCCTGCTCAACTTTGTAGAAGAGTCTGTTGGCGGCGGAGATTGGCTCGAAGGCTACATGCGTAATCTGATCGAACAGAAGGAACTATTTTTTCTCGCAGATGCTGACACCATTCTCGCTACCGGCGAATGCCGCATCAGTAAAACGCAGCTGCCATTTGCAGATCTTGGGATGATCGTTAACAAAAATTTTCGGGGACAGAATATCGCGACCAATGTTTTGAAAGAACTCAAGAGCCGTTCTATTGAGCGTCATCTGATCCCAATTTGTTCAACGACGGTGGGCAATATTGCTGCACAAAAGGCGATAACGAAGGCGGGGTTTGTTAGCCGGCACCGATTGCTGGAAGTCCAGTTTTAGCTTAGCGAAACACCGCCGGGAAAATAGCAAGATCAATGCGCCAGATATAAGGCAGAAAGTAGTAAACAAACAAGGTTAGCAGGCCGATCGTCAACAAATTCATCCAGACACCAGCTCGAACCATATCTTCCATACGAATATAACCGGAACCGAAAACAATGGCATTGGGCGGCGTGGCGACCGGCAGCATGAACGCGCAGGAAGCGGCAAGACAGGCAGCAGTCATCAGACCAAACGGGTGAAGCTCAATCGCTGCTGCCAGGGAAGCAATAACCGGCAGTAAAATTGATGTCGTCGATGTATTGGATGTCACCTCGGTCAGAAAGTTGACTGTGGCAATAATGACAGCCAGAACAATCAACAAATGAACGCCGGATAACATATCCATTCGCTCGCCAATCCAAACTGCCAGTCCGGAAGACTTAAAACCGGCAGCAAGGGCAAATCCTCCCCCGAACAAGAGTAATATTCCCCAGGGAATTTTAACCGCACTTTCCCAGTCGAGCAATCTTTCTGTCGCTCCCTTCTTGCGAGGAATCAAAAACAGTAGAACAGCACCGGTTATTGCGATGATAGTATCATTTATTGTGGGGATAATTTTACTCAGCAAAAAGGAGCGGGTCATCCAGGCGAAGGCCGTCAAGGCAAATACCAGAAGCACTCGTTTTTCTTCGGGAGACATTTTCCCTAAACCCGCTAAAAGTTCGGCGATCTTCTGCTGACTTCCCGGTATACTCTCCGCTTTTATCTGAAAAGCAAAATGCGTCATATAATACCAGCATACGCCCAGTAAAACAATCGAAACTGGCAACCCAAACAGCATCCATTGGGTAAAAGAAATCTCTACGTTATATAAATCTTTTACGACTCCGGTCAAAATAATATTAGGCGGCGTCCCAATAATCGTTGCCATGCCACCAATAGATGCTGAATAGGCAATGCAAAGCATTAACGCTTTGCCGAACAACGCCGCTTCCTGATTGTCCTCATTCTCGGACTTCAGGAATTCCACGAATTGCACAATAACGGCAACACCGATTGGCATCATCATTACTGTGGTAGCGACATTGGAAATCCACATGGACAAAAAAGCAGTTGCAGTCATAAACCCAAGAATAATCCGGCGACTGTCCGTCCCCATACGATTGATGATCAGTAAAGCAATTCGGCGATGCAAATGCCAGCGCTCGATCGCTACAGCAATGATTAATCCCCCAAGGAAAAGATACATCAATGGATGACCATAAGCCGCAGTCGTTGCTTTCAGATCCAGCCCGCCAGTTAAGGGGAAAATGACAATCGGCAACAGGGCAGTTACTGAAATTGGCACCGCTTCTGTAATCCACCAAATGGCAATCCATAATGTCGCAGCCAGTATCGCCCTTGCGGCAGGATTCATTCCCGCTGGTTCAATCAGGAAAAACATAATCAGAAAAACTAATGGTCCGGCAAGTAATCCGACCTGGGATTTGTTCATAGTTCGATTCGTTATTTTATTGGCGTCGATTCTGTTGATTTAGACTGCCAAGTTATCAGAAACGCGGAAAATTCGCAAAAGCATTTCGATAATATTGGCATTGTAATTCGCAAAACTATTTAGCATTCGGCAAGATGAATGAAACCAAAGGTTTTTTCTTACATAAATGTTAGGCTGAGATTCTTGAAACTAATAAAAATACCGGGCGTAGGATGGGCAATATCTGGTACTACAATCTGTCGTTGCGCGATTATTGAACAAAGGAGCCCTTATGAAAATTTCCAGCTGGTTAATTAAAATGTTTAGTTGCTTCGTACTATTGATCTCTCTGGTTATCACCGGATGCAGCAACGAACCGGCGACTGTAAAAGATGAAAAACCGGTAGTGTTTAAAACGGTAGGTAATAGCGAAGGCAATAGTCAGGACTGGCCACAATGGCGCGGCCCAAACAGGAATGGCGCAGTCGTAGAAAGCGGCATTCTCCGGCAATGGTCATCAGATGGCCCTGTTGAGCTCTGGCGAAAGCCTATTGGTGATGGATATGCTGGCATTGCCATCAGCAACGGCAGGGTATATACCAGCTATGCCGACGCAGATGATGAAATTCTCGTTAGTCTGGATGCAGAAAGCGGTGAGGAGCATTGGCGCTATCGCCTCAATGAAAGATTCAATGAGCAGTTTGGCAATGGGCCCCGCTCTACGCCGATTGTCGATGGTGATCGTATTTATGCCATGGGCTCCTATGGATGGCTGCACGCTATCAATCTCGCAGATGGCAGCAAAATATGGTCGCTCAACATCCACTCCACATTCGGGAATGAAAACGCTGGTTATGACCGCGGCTATTCCTGTTCCCCATTAATCGAAGGCGACATGATCATCGTTAACGGCGGCAGGGATCCCGAGGCGACGATCGTTGCCTTGAACAAACACACCGGGGAAACCGTTTGGACCTACTTGAACGGCGGTAATTCTTTCTCCTCGCAAATGGCCTGGGATATTCTTGGCAAACGCCAGATCGTCAGCAGCATTGGCTATGGAATGGTCGGCTTAGATGCAACGAATGGTGAAGAACTCTGGAAATATCGCTGGGAAACCTCATACAATCTAAATATTGCCGCCCCTGTATTTCTCCCTCCCAATTATTTAATCATCTCCTCCGGATATGATAAAGGCGCTGCTATGATTTCCCTGCAAAACAACGCTGATGAATGGCGCGTTCAAGAAGTTTGGCAAAATCGCTTATTTCGCAACCATTTCAATTCCTCGGTTAAACTAAATGGATATGTTTACGGCTTTGATGAAAAGAACCTGAAATGCATCAATGCCAAAACCGGAGAGGAACAATGGGCATCCCGTGATTATGGAAAAGGCTCCTTGTTATTAGCGGACGATGTTTTGGTTGTGCTAAGCGACAAAGGCAAGCTAGCGCTGGTTGATGCACAACCGGACAAATACAATGAGCTTGCCGCGAGTCAGGTTTTAAACGGAAAATGCTGGACGATGCCTTCCTATTCCCAGAGCAAGGTTTATCTTAGAAATCACAAAGCACTCGTCGCACTGGATTTGAGTAGCAACTAACTATGATCTTGTACTATTTTTTCCGGTTGCAATTTGTTAATAAACATTGTTCATTTGGCACGAAGATTTCAGTTAAACAACATTTGAAATGTTTTTGGAAAGGTCTATTTCATGAAGTTTTACAATATACTCCGCACTCTCACGCGTATCACTTTTGTTCTGCTGATTGCTTCTCAAATCGCTTTTGCGCAGGACGAATATGATCAATACGCGCTGGAAGATTCAGTAACCGTCACCGCCGTAAAAGCCGGAAAAGTTGCGACTTATAACTCAATCGGCATGAAGTTGCCGATTCCGTTGCGCTCCACTCCGGCGAGCATTAGTGTGATCCCTCAGGCACTCATCAATAACCAGGGTGGTTTAATTCTCAATGATGTTCTGCGCAATGCCAGTGGTGTAAATCCACAAGCAGGTAATGGTGTCCATGACTATTTCGTTGTTCGTGGTTTTAATTCTTTGGACAATGGACTGGTAATGACAGACGGCACCGCAGAGCCGGAAGTTATGTTCTATAACACTTACAATCTGGAACGTATTGAAATCCTGAAAGGGCCCAGCGCTTTTCTCTATGGCAACAATCCTTTGTCCGGCACGGTGAACTTAATCCGCAAGCCACCGCTATTTGACAAATTTCTAAATGCAACCGGCGCTTTCGGTCATTTCAACACCTTTCGGGGGGCAGTTGATGCCGGTTATGGATCCGCTGCCAGCGGCCTGGCATTTCGGGTAAATGGTTTATTCCAGAATTCTGACTATTACCGGAATGACAAGCAGAATGAAACGATTGCTGTTAATCCGACCTTCGCCTGGCGCATCAATGATCGCAGTGCATTTCATGCGGATTATGAGTATGTGGACAGCGATTACAAACCGGACTCCGGGATCCCCCTGCAGTTTAACGTCAACAATCAAAAGCTGGATATCGTCCCGGATGTTGATCGCAAACTGTCCTATCAAACACCTTTTGACGAATCCTCACAAAAGATGCAGCGCTTCAAAGGTAATTTTAGCAGCAAGCTTGGCAAAAATTTTACTATCAGAAATAAATTCTATTACACAGATTTTGAGTGGATTTCCAACGGCACATTGCTCAATGGCGCTTTTCCGGACCCGTCCAGTGGAATGATGGTTGTTTCCCGTTCAATGACATTTCTGGATAACAAGGAAAAATTATTGGGCAACCAACTGGAAGGTCTTTTCTCTTTTAATACCGGCAACGTAAAACATACCGTAGTAACCGGGGTAGAATACCGGCAGACAGAAAATGACTTTTTACTGGATTTTGCCGAGCTGCCATTTGTGTTGCTGGAAAATCCGTTCGCCAGCGAAACCGCGAATAGTGAATCCGATATTTTTGCGATTCAGTTACAGACCGGTAATTCTACGGCTACCACGATTGCACCTTACGCCATTAATCAGATCAGCTTTTCCAAGCAATTCCAATTATTACTGGGCGCTCGATATGACAACATTCAATTTGAGCGTGATGGCACCGATTTAAATTTAGCGACATTCGAGGTTACTGCATCCAGCCAGGACCGGGATTTTACAGAAGTAAGCCCGATGGCAGGCGTTGTGTTTTCTCCCCTGGAGAGAACGTCTTTTTATGCCAATACCAGCCGGGCATTTGCCCCTCACTCCGTTCAAGGTTCGGTCGAGCTTTCCCCGGAAGAAAGTCGGCAGGTCGAATTTGGTATTAAGCATGAATTAGTGGATGGCAAAATGATTGCGACCGTCGCACTTTACGAACTGGAGAAAGACAACATCGCAATGCCGGATGATCTTGGTGCGCCGACCCAAACCGGCAACCAGCGCTCCCGCGGCCTGGAAGTAGATATCATCGCTGAACCATCCCAGGGCTGGGTAACATTCTTCAACTATGGCTATACAGATGCCGAACTAGTCTCCTTTGCTGAAATTGAAACGATCCAGGATCAGACCGGTGCACTGCTCAACATCAGAGTTGACCGGACCGGAAACGTACCTGCATTTGCACCGAAACACATTGCGAATGTATGGACGACCCGTCAGTTCAACAGCGGCCTGGAAGTTGGTGCCGGACTACGTTATTTGAGCAGCCAGTATATCGATCCGGACAATGTCTTTGAAATCGATCCTGCGCTTACGTTGGACGCGCGAGTTTCCTATCGCATCAGCAATGTGCGCTTCACGGCAAACTTTAAAAATATTACCAATACCGAGACCGAGACCCGTGGATTTGGCGCTTCATCGATTATTCCTGCCAACCCCTTTACGGTGCTTGGAGGTTTCGATATTAATTTGTAAACTTTCCCGCTTTTTCCGACTGTCTTCCCTGCAGGAGGCAGTCGGTTTCTAATAATCATATCCCAATTTTCGAGAGTATAATGAAAGACACAACTATTCGGTGGATCCTCTACGCTGTTTTGTTTTTGCTGTTTGTTTTGCATAACGACCTCTGGCTTTGGAATGATGCCACGATTATTATGGGAATGCCAATCGGCTTTCTTTACCACGTCTTGTATTGTTTCGCTGTTTCCGGCGCTATGTATTTATTACTTAAGAATGCCTGGCCAGTTGATTTGGCATCTAAAGACCAGGAGCAAAAATGACCCTGACCATGATTACGATTGCACTCTATTTAACGCTGGTGCTGCTTATTGGTGTATTTAGCAATCGCCTTTTTAAAGGCACCGGGGAAGATTATTTTCTTGCCAGCCGTTCAATTGGCCCGTTCGTGCTGCTGATGTCGCTTTTCGGAACCCACATGACTGCTTTTTCCCTGTTAGGTGCTTCAGGAGAAGCATATACGAAAGGAATTGGGGTTTTCGGGCTGATGGCTTCCGCCTCGGCATTGGTGGTGCCGTTGGTTTTTTTCTTTTTCGGCACCCGGCTTTGGTCCATTGGTAAAAATCAAAAGTATGTCACTCAGGTACAGTTTTTTCGGGATCGCTGGGAGTCCGACATTTTGGGCCTGCTGCTTTTTCTGGTAATCGTTGGCCTAATGATTCCCTACCTGCTGATTGGCGTTATGGGTGGCGGCATCACGCTCACAAACATGACTGAAGGTGCAGTGCCACCATGGGTCGGCGGACTGGTCGTTTGTGTGGTGATTTTCACCTACATCAACCTTGGCGGTATGCGAGGGACGGCCTGGGTAAACACCTTCCAAACATTAGTCTTTATGGTTTTGGGGGCAATTACCTTTTTCATTATTGTCCAGCAACATGGCGGACTTAGCAATGCGATGCGCCTGATCAGCGAAAGTGGCCACGGGGACTTGTTGATTCGTGGTGAAAAAATTAAGCCGCTACAAATGTTAACTTATATCTTCATCCCCTTATCAGTGGGGATGTTTCCACATATCTTTATGCACTGGCTTTCTGCCAAAAGCGTCGAAACTTTTCGCTATCCAATTCTTTTTTATCCCTTATGCATTGCGATCGTCTGGGTGCCGAGTGTCTTGATGGGCATTATGGGGGTGATCGATTTTGATCCACAGACAACTGCCGGCAATGCGGTGTTGGTGAAGATGGTTGCTAAACATGCACCGGATATGATCGGTGGCTTACTGGCGGCTGGCGTATTTGCTGCAATAATGTCTTCCCTCGATTCCCAGACACTAGCGGTGGGAACAATGTTCACCCAGGACATCGTCAAAAAATACGGCTTTCGGCAAAAAGAGATCAGCGAAAAGCAGCAAGTGTTGTTTGGCAGAATATTTGTTTTAGCGATACTAACATTGACATTTGTGTTAGCCCAATTTTCAGCACGGAGCATCTTCAAATTAGCGATCTGGTCTTTCTCCGGATTTGCAGCGCTGATTCCGGTCGCAGTAGCAGCCCTTTATTGGAAAAGAAGCACCAAAGCTGGTGCCATTGCCGCAATCATCACTGTTGCTGTTAGCTGGATATATTTCTTTATGCAGGGATGGGAGACACCAGGCTATACACTGGGTGGCAGTGGCGTAATGCCGGTAACCGCAATGTTCTTTTTGTCCACTACGGCAATGATTTTTGTATCCTTGCTAACCGCTCCCCCATCTAAGGAAACAATAGAAAAGTTTTTCAAAAGTTGAATATCTGAATACTATGACAAAGAAAAATAAATCTCCACGTAATCTCAAAATTGCCTATATCGCTGCCGGTGCTGCCGGCATGTATTGCGGTAGCTGTATACGTGACAATACATTGGCAAAGGCTATGATTGCCCAGGGGCATGAAGTCGCCCTGGTCCCCACCTATACGCCCATTCGCACTGATGATGATGGTGTTAGTATTGACCGGGTGTTCTTCAACGGCATCAATGTTTATTTGCAGCAGAAGATTCCCCTGCTACGAAATAAGGGTGCCTGGGTAGACAAGCTTTTTGAGAATAAAACCGTGTTAAACCGCCTGGCTAAAATGAACGCTTCTACCAATGCGAAGGATTTGGGTGAATTGACAATCTCCATGCTAAATGCAGAAGAGGGCAATCAACGCCGTGAGTTGGACAAGCTTATTGACTGGTTAAAAAACGATTATAAACCGGAGATCGTTAAAATCACCAACTCCATGCTGGTCGGTTTGGCGAGGAAAATTAAGGAAGCCCTTGATATTCCAGTATTGTGTGCTTTACAGGGAGAAGACATCTTCCTCGACGACCTGGAATCTCCATATCGCGAAAAGGCTATGGCTACGCTAAAAGCGCGGGCAAAAGATGCCGATGGTTTTATCGCTACTAGCAAATTTTATGTCGATTACATGGCAAACTACCTGGATATTCCCAAAGAAAAAATTCATCCGGTAAGAATCGGTATCAATATGGAAGGGCATGGTGCAGAAAAACCACCGCTCCCCGCCTCCCCATTTACGATTGGTTATCTTGCCCGCATCTGTCCGGAAAAAGGACTACATCTTTTGGTGGAAGCATTTCGTCGCTTGGTTGAAAAAACCGGCAAGGATGCTGTGCGTCTTCGTATTGCCGGCTACCTCGGTGCCCGGGATGAAGCTTATTTTCAGGAGATAATGGAGAATGTCGAGAGTTGGGGATTGTCCGGCTCAGTTGATGTGCTTGGTGAGGTAAGCCGTGAAGAGAAAATCGATTTGCTGAATAGTCTGCACGTATTCTCTGTGCCTACGATTTACCAGGAACCGAAGGGCCTTTTTTTGCTGGAAGCGCTGGCGAATGGCGTTCCGGTTGTTCAGCCCAATCATGGTGCCTTCCCGGAAATACTCAGCGATACCAAGGGAGGCGTGCTGGTCACTCCCAATTCCCCCGACGCACTGGTCGATACTTTTGTGGATTTGATGAATGCCCCGGAAAAAGCTGCAGAACTGGGCGCAAAGGGAAAGGCTGCAGTTCACAAAGGCTACACACATCATGCAATGGCAAATGAAACATTAGATATTTTTCATCGGTATCTAGTCAGATAAATAATTTGCTGAATGTAGAATGTAAGTCATTTTAAAACAGGTTTTTATTAAAGGCCGCATTCTGGGGCCCGGTTCAGGAATCAGATCATTCGCGGGTTAATCATTTTCCGCAATTGACCGCAGACACAAATCTTTTCCGCAAATTCAACTATTATTAGCTCACAACACGCCTGCCATTACCGCCGGCAAGATCTTTCTAAAAAATTATATCCCCCAAAATGGACTTCATAACTAACTAAGGAAGGTTAATTATGTCTGCCAAGATTACTATAACCAAAGAAGATCAGAGCAATTGGTCCACTACCCGAGAGTTTGGCCAGGAGGTCATAACAATCGGTCGATCTAATACAAACACCCTAATGCTGGACGACCCGGAAAAAGTTGTATCCCGGTGCCATGCCGAACTCGCTTACAGTGATGGAAAATACTACATTAAGGACTGCCAGAGCCAAAATGCGACATATTTAAACAACAAGAAACTGCCCCCGGAAAAACCACTGCCGCTCTCAGAAGGTGATATTATCAAAATCGGAAATTACTACTTGAGATGTGAGAATCTGCTTTCAGAAGGCCCGGCCCCGGACAAACAAGATGCAACGATCTTAATGGTAAATCCATTCGAAGAAGATTTAAGAATCTTTGCCGGAGTGATGAACAAAATCAAGCGTAATTTCGACGATGCTGACAAAGAGAATCGCGAAGATCAATTGAAGCTGGCATTGCATCGTTCTATGATGTTTAATGATTGGTCTGCAGTTGCAGACATACTTATTTCAGGCCTGCAGCAGCAAGCAGAAATACCCGAGGTTGAAGCAAAAGAAGATGCTGTTTTCGAAGAACCCCCTGCACCGCCGAAGCCGAAGACGAATGCACCTACTGTGCAAGAAGACGTTCAAGCTTCGCAACCAGCTAAAGAAAAAGAAGCTGAGTCTGAAGCGGCAGCAGAAAAGACCAATAAAGATGTCTATCGTGGATCAATTATATCATTGTTTTGGAAAAAGAAAACCGGTATGCGAAAATTTCACTAGAATGCACTAATCATATAATCATGGTGTCGTGTGGCTCCATGATTCTGGCAGCAGATCGTCCAATGGTCTCTCCAAGGACCCGCATACCACTTGGAGAGTAGTTAAAACCATCATTGGCAAACAACTCTTTGCCACCACGAAGGCGACTGCCAATATAGTAAACATGATCCTTTTGTTTCACCCATTGACGCGTGGCAATATCCAACGCTTTGGCGCGTAGTCTGTAAATAGTGCGAAGCGGCTGGGGAAGCATCGGCATTTTACCAATTGGTGGCATCGGGGCTATTACCACAGGTATTCCACCCGCTCGTAAGCGAATTGCATCTACCAACTTGCCCAAATCCCGCTGCCAATTTCGAGGGCTGTTCAGATTCAGGACGTCACTTTTGCCCAACATCAAAACCAGAATATCCACATCAAGATCAAACAGCTTCGGCACCAATTGATGGCGTGCCGCATGGGCACTAATCAGATTCTTGCCTAATGTTTGCCAGTTTACCGAATTTTCCATATATCTTGCAAAGTAATCCGCCGTTTCCTCATGAAGATTCCCCTTGCTCTCTTTGCTCCGTTTATTCAATGCAGAAGTCTCGCCTAGCATCACTAATTCAATAGGGGTTCCGACAATCGGAACATTGCCACTGGATTGTTCATTGTTCACAGGCATATGAAATCGTTTCTTTCTGGCTTGTCCATCCTGGAATGCCAGTAAAGGATGAAATGAGCGTGACAATGTGGAGGCGATGCGAATAATCCAGTCGTACATAATTCCCTCTTTACTGCTTAATGACAAAATTTGACCTGATGAGACAATCCCGTCTCTATTCAATTAACGGCTGATAGCGAACAGATGTTCCTTGCCGCGAATGTACAAAATGCCTTCAGAAATAGCCGGTGAGGCCATTACAACCTCATTCATATTATTGACGGCAATTTCATTGTAAAGTGAGTCGGCCTTTACTACAAAGATATCGCCATCTTCTCCGGAAAGGAATAGCTTGCCATCAGCGGCAACAGGTGAGGCGCTAAAGCCGCCACCAGTATGTCGCAGGCGCTGGCGAAAAAGCTCTTCCCCGGTCTTTAAATCATAGCAATCTAAAATCCCTTGATTCAGCAGCATAAACACCAGGTCCCCATAAATGATCGGAGTGGGCATGTAGGGGCCGCGTCCGGTTTTTCGCCAGTGGATAAAATTTCCATTCCCGGCATCTGATGCGGGTGTAATGTCTCCTGTGCCACCGGGGCGAATTGCGAATATTGGCTTAGTCGGCCGGCGGCCACTGGCAACGATTAGGATGTCATCCTTAAACACAGGGGTTGGGGCAGTAATGTTTGAGCTGCCACCTAATCGCCAAAATTCATCTCCGTTAGCAGGGTCGTAGCTGTAGATAAAACCGGATGAGTTGGTAATTAATTCTGTTCTTTCCTTACCTGGGTAGATCGTCGGTGTCCCCCAGGAAGGCTGTTCATCCCGCATCTTTTTCCACAGTGTTTTTCCGGTTTTTCCTTCAAGGGCGATCAGGAATGACTCTTCCTGGGTGTCGCATTGCAGATAAACATTCCCCAGGTATATTATCGGAGAGCTGGCACTTCCCCACTCATAATCCGGCGCGTCATAAGCACCAACATTTAACCGGCCAAGGTCTCTTCCCCACAATTTATTGCCATCCATATCAACGGCATAAACCCCTTGGGAGCCAAGAAATGAGACAACAATATTGCCATCTGTCGCTGGTGTAGAATTCGCATAAGTCGCCTTAATGTGGCGTTTATCTATCGGTTCGCCTTCCGCAACGACTGTTTCCCAGATGAGATCGCCGTTGAATTTATTCAGGCAAAGCAGTTTCCATTGGTGGGAGGAGCGGTCAGCGGAAGCATCACCGGCGCCATAGAGACCATGCTTAAGGTAGGTATCGCCACTACCACTAATCGCGGTTAAAACAAAAAGCTTTTCCTTCCAGACTATCGGACTGGCATGAGACAAGCCGGGAATCCCCCGTTGCCAACGAACGTTTTCTCCGGTTTCGACATTCCATTTTTCCGGCAAGTTCTGTCCGTCTAAAACCCCGGATGCATAGGCACCTCGAAAGGATGGCCAGACTTCTCCTTTTGTCGCCTGAGAAAAACCATTACCTGGTATAAACGCCAGTAACAACAGCAAAATCATGCCGTTTTTAAGCATTGTGTCTCCATACATTATTAACTTGTTCTGTGTCTCAGAGAGAATCGAATATATAGCGCCCTGGCCGTGTCACCTTACACAGCCAGGTTGTTTTGCGAGTGTAATTACCCAATCATCTGTAACGCACGTTGCCGGTAAAGGTGCTCAAAAAGATTCCCTTCATGGGGCTGGTCCCAGCTAATCTTCATTGTTGGAATCGGACCGATATTTAATCTTTCGACATGCTGGGAAGCGAAAATCTTTTGGATAAATGATCGATTACCGGTAATAGCTGTCGCGACCAGCGTCGATCCCATTTTCTCGAGCATCTCGTCCTGGGGTGATTCCACGACACTAATGTAGGGGAAAAGAAATTCACTGTGCGCCAGTGGATGTGTGGGATCTTCGCACCAAACGACGGTGGGGAGTAGAAATGCGCATCCGTCTAATTCGACAAATCGTCCGGTTTCCCGATACTTCGCGGTTAAATCTTCCGCGCCGGGTATTTCCAGTTGCTGGTCTATCATTTCCGAGATCATCTCTGCAAGTGGCTTGTTCGCAAAAGCTGCAATTTCCGCTGCCGGATCATCGATCGTGCGGGCTGTGATTTTAGCAAAGCGTTTCGCCAGCGCTTCCGCGATCTCTTTACCGCGTCCGGCAACCCAAAGACCGGAAGCATTAATGCAGGAACGGCCACCATTGCTAACTGCAGATGTTTCCACAACATCAAGGTAAGATTCCCAGTCATCGACTTTGTCTTCTGCAATCACCACTTTACTCCATCCGGGGCCGTGGATTTGTACCCGTGGGTCCTTTTTCCAGGGAGCGACAGTATTTTTATCGCCAAAGAGCATGGAACGGCCGGTTTTCAGAAGTATTTCAGCGGCGCCATTGTAACTGGTGGGATAATAATGAAATGCTTCCCGGGGAGCGCCGGCGGCAATAAACGCCTGAATAATACGAAAAGGGCTCCAGGGCTCCGAGCTGCCCGGCTTCAGCACCAGCGGCACTTTTAACGGTATTGCCGGCAGCCACAGTGAATGCACGCCCGGTGAGTTACTTGGGAGAATTGCACCGAGAGAATCGGTTTCGCGGATGAAACTGAGTGGCGTACCATTTTGTTCGACCCAACCACTATCAACGACGTTGATGTCGAGGCCGCGGGTTAACCCGCCCAACACAGCTTCCATCTCTTCCATCACCAGAAGAATTTTATCCATATTACGGCGACAGAGTGATTTCGGCATTCCGGTAGAAGAAGATAGTTGCGAAATATAATCTTCCGGAGATTGCTCGTGATCTCCCAGCGGCAGCGATTCATTCCGAAAGATATCAGCGGCTTTTTTGCAAATTTCCAACAGCTTTCTCACCGGGAATTCCTGGAGAACATTTTGATACTCACTCATCTTCAGCATATCCCGGGCGATCATGCCCCGGTTGGCCTGACTGAGTTCAGCAATTGGTTCACCGGATTTAAAATGAACAACTTTGTTTGCATCGAGGCTTTTGTAAACTTTTCCGGCACGTAAAATGGGTATATGAATCATATTGAATCTCTTGTTTGTTTGATATCAGTTTTCAAAATCACCAGGAAAAAGGGTCTTATGGTTTAATAAACCCCTACTACAACTGATGTTTGCAGCGAAGAAAGCAGTCGCAGATTGCTAACGCCATCCCAGGGATATAAATCTATCGGTGCCGCCCTGTCGCCTTCGTCGCGTTCCGGAAACCGCGGCACAAAGAATTCCTTGGTTAGGGTCGTCAACAGCACTCGCCCGGTTTCTCCGTAATCTACAACCTCATCAAGATTATCAGGATTGACAATCTCGAAAACGGCGCGGGGATGCGGTGGGTAGTAAGTAATCGCATAATCATTATCATTGTTAAAAGGCTTGCAGGCGGCCAATCCCATCAAGGTGTTTCCATAGGTGGGAACGAAATCGATGCCGGGCACCAGTTCTTCCCGGGCAAAGCGATGGAACTGTGCGTTCATTTCTGTTCCGCCGCAAAAGATTCCCTTGACGCCGGCTTTGCGCAGATTGATCTTCTCACAAAGTGCTTCCAGTAGCTTCGGAGTGGTAAAAACACACTGAATATTGTCATGCGCGCGTAAGATTGTGAGGGCCTGATTGATAACGTGATCCTTGTACTGCTGCATTTCCTGGTGCTCACCACGCTTGATCAGCTTGTTCACCCAGCGCGGGTCGAGATCAACAAAAAAGCAGATGCCGCCACGATGCTGGCACAAATGTTCAACGGCCAGGCGCAAGCGGCGCGGTCCACTGGGGCCGAGCATTAACCAGTCGGCACCCTTCGGAAAAGTCTCATCATTCAGCGTGTCGCTAAAAATTTCATAATCGGTCTGAAAATCATTGATATTGATGCGTGTTTTCGGAACGCCGGTCGATCCACCGGTTTCAAAAACATAAGTCGGTTTTCCGGCAAGTCCTTTCGGCACCCAACGTCTTACCGGGCCACCCCGCAGCCATTCATCTTCAAAATGGCCGAGTATTTTCAAGTCATCGAAACTGCCGATTTCTTTTCGGGGGTCAAAGTCCAACTTCTCAGCATATTCCAGCCAGAACGGACTGCCGGTTGCAGGGTCAAAATGCCAGTCGACAATCTCCCGGACGTGGGCATCCAGGTCCGACTGGGCTTTTTTCATCTTTTCAGTAAGCGCTTTAGAGAAAATATCCATTTCCATTCCTTCTCAGTAAACATTTGTCGCATTCATACCGCAAAATAGCATGCCTAATTATAAGGCTATTTCGGGATAATATCTAGCAGAAATCCGTGTGATAAAAATTTCTTCACCTTAAGGTTTTGCAATGGCATACAGGGAGTTTTCTGCACGGATATAAAGAATTCCTCCAGAGATTGCCGGGGTTGCCATTATCACCTCATCAATCTCGTTCGTGCTAACATGTTCGAAGCTATTTCCGGCTTTAACGACATAAGTTTCCCCGTCTTCACTAAAGAAATAGAGGCGGCCGTCTGCTGCCAAGGGCGAAGCGGTAAAGGCATAGCCACTCCCCCGCCCTCCGAGGCGCTCACGATAGTGTTGCTCACCGGTTTTTGCATCGAGGCAGGTTAAAGTACCATTGTTCGCACAGATGTAGAGATTGTCGCCATAAACGATTGGGGTCGGCATGTAAGGACCTCCGCGTTTCTTTCGCCAGACAATTTGCTCACTGCTGTCAAGACTGTCCGGTAAGGTTAAATCCCCTTCTCCACCGGGACGAATAACATAAATGGGTTGAATCGGACGATAGCCGCTGGTGATATAAATGAGATCATGGGCTATAATCGGGGTCGGTACTGCGATTTCGGAATTCCCGTGAATCACCCATTTTTCCTCTCCGGTTAACGGATTATAGGCACGGATGCCATTGGTCGCATTGGTAAGCAGTTCTGCGCCTGTTTCGCCTTCATAAACCGTCGGACTTGCCCAGGATGGGATTTCCTCACGAGCGACTTTCCAGACTTCACTGCCGTCTTTTAATTTGTACGCAGCGAGGTAAGAATCTTTCTGCCGGTCGCATTGAACGATGACCATATCTTTATAGATAATCGGAGAGCTGGCATGCCCCCAATGATAATCCGGGTCAAAGAACCAACCGGCATCCAGAAAGCCGAGGTCTTTTTTCCAGAGCAGCTTGCCATCCATGTCATAACAATACATTCCTTCCGCTCCAAACAGCGCGACCAGATATTGTCCATCAGTTACCGGTGTGGAATTTGACTGCGTCGCCTTGGTATGGCGTTTTACCTGCGGAACCCCCTGGTGGGCTAGCTGCTGCCAGAGAATCTTCCCGCTTTTACGATCCAGACAGTAAACTTCCCAGCGATGCTCGGAAACGTCCGCATCCGGCTTGACGTCGCCATAAAGGCCAACACGCAGCACTGCACTGGTATCGCTACTGACAGCGGTCGTAATAAACACTTTATCTCCCCAAATCACCGGACTGGAGTGGGAAATTCCCGGAATTGGTACTTTCCAGAGGATGTTGTTCTGTGCTTCTTCATTCCATTGCACTGGCGGGTATTGCCCATCGGCAACACCGGATGCTTTTTCACCGCGGAATGAGGGCCAATTGTTGGCCTTTTTTACCAGCGACATGCCGGCTTTAAAATCATTTGTACTGCTGCTTTTCTCAGTGCCGGTTTCTTCTGCTACGGCAACTTCCTCTGCTGCAGGCGCCTCTCTTTGAAAGTCCACTACAAAGTCGCCTTGCTTAAGAGTAAATCCATTACTGACATTATCCTCAACCTTAAAAGTGATGTTAATTCCCTGGAACTCCACTGCGGTAAAGTTATGATCCTCATCGACCGGGCGGTAGGTTAATGGAGGTTGCGAGCCAAAAACGCCGATCAGCTTTTCATCTTCCATTTTAAAAACCATTACAAAAGCCCGTTCTTCATTCTTATAAGTGCCGGGGTATAACTTCATCTGTTCCGGGGAGATATTCACTTCCGGAATTTCGGGCATTTTTGCGCCGGCTTCGCGAAGCATGTCGGCAATTTCACCCTTCTCGGTATTCACAGCAGCTTGCAAAGAATTTGACAGCGCTTCTTCGCTAAGTTTTCCCTTTTTCAAAACGGCTTTCACCATTTCCTTGTTATCCCGGGACACCGCACTGGAGAGCACATCTTCAGCACCCTCGGCACCACGTTCCAGCATTAATTCCACAACAGCTGCACGTTCGTTAAAAGCAGCCCAGCCCAGTGGTGTGGCGCCGTAAAAGGTGTCTTTTACATTCATCTCTGCGCCATTATCTAATAGCAAGCGAACAACTTCTACATTGCCACGATCACAGGCAAAAAACAACGCGGTAACATCGTATCGACCTTTGCTGTTGGCATCTGTGCCCGCCTCTAATAGTTGCTTGACTGTCGGAACATCACTCTTACGTACAGCTTCGAGGAGTTTTTCGGCGTTTTCGTCCGCCATTAAAAACACACAGCCAGTTAACAGAAAAACAAATGATAATAAACGCCACTTTTTCATAACGACCCTTTCAGGTTGAATTTTCGCAAATGTTTGTGAGAGAACAATCTATTCTATTATGGTATTTCAAGCAAAACAAAAGTACGGGAAAAATTCCACTATCATCGACAAGTAAATTTTCTAAACAGTCATTTTTCGTTCCAGCCACCCCTTTACATCGAGGTAGTCCAGGTGACTACGCATAACTGCATCCGCTGGCTGCTCAAACAGCTTTTGGTAGATATCTTTATAAAGTCGCTCATACTCTTCCGGCAATGCCAGGCTTATTTTCGAGAAGAATCGCAATAAATTTCCCTGGTATTCATCCAATCCTTTTTTCTTTAAGAAGCGACGGCAGGACTCTACAGTATATTTCAGAACGATAGTGTTTTGAAGTTCAAAATGAATAATGAGGCGCAGAATGTGGGCATAGCTTTGAATATCGACCCGTAAATCACCAAAATTACGGGAAAAGATTTCATTCAACCAATACAAGGAAGTTTCATAATCTCTGGTAACAAAATGCAAATAGGCAATTTGATAAGAGAGTAGTAAATGATAAACATCCTGAACGACGTTCTTATGATCATCCAGGAACGCTGAAACCGTCCGGGAAAGATCTGCCCCTTTTTCGTATTCACCATTATCGCGGTACATCTCTAACTCTACATTATAAGTATGTGCCATCATTTTTACGGCAATTTTGCTGCTGGCATCCTGTGCATACTTATCCGGTATACAACGTATTTTTTCCAGGATTGCAGGAATTTCACCCAGTTGTTTCCCTTGCAGACAAACGCTGACTAAATTGTTCAGGGCAGTGATATATGCGCCGGGATTATCGCGAATACGATCCGGGAATGATTCCAGTATATTGACAAGAGAAACGATTCTCTCCTTGGCTGCAACTAAATCATTTTGGGCATAATGCCAGGCTTGCCAAAGGAAATGATAGAGAATGGTAGATTGCAGAGTGCCTTCCGGCGGGGATTGCAGCAGTGGATGATCTTCCAGACTTTCCACACCATAGTCCCCCGGAGAGTGAATCGCGGTAAATAAATTGGAAGTGAGGTGCCAGTATTCACTCTGCATCGTCAGTTTTTCTAAAGCTTCCTTTTCCAGGAGCGAAATTTCATTGAGCGCTGACTGCTGGCTACCAGCCCCATGTCGCCCAAGGATGACCCGTCGTTTCCGAGCAAGTAATTCCAGAAGTGCCGGGTAATTATCCAATTCACGAGCAAGCTTGCAGGCTTTCTTGATCACGTCTTCACATTGCTCGAATAGTTCTTTCCGGAAGAGAATTTCCACATCTTTCAGCAGATCTTTAAGTGTACCTTCCCGGGAATTAATACTGTTGTAATTGCGTAGGCTGCGCATAATCAGCTTCATTAAATAGTTTTTGGTAACGTGCAATTGACGGACAAAAGACTGTTTACGAAATTTTCGCTTTATCTTTTCTTCATCATATTCGCTTTGCCGGTCGATAGCATCAAAGAGAAGCAGATAATTCTTGTTCTCTTTACTGGCGGAGACAAACACTTTAAAATAGCGTTTCTCTCCCTTGCTGAGGGATTTTATCAAATGGAACAGGCGGTCTTTTTTCGCCATACAGAAAATTCCCGGATTGAGTCGCTAGTTGTAGTTTGAAAAGTTTATAAAAAACGGTTTTCGTACCCACACTTCCAATCTAATAAGCTCAGTAAATATAACCAATTAGAAAATCAAATCAATAGTTAGCCGCTTACGTTTTCCACTTTCTTCGAATTGATTTACTGTATTTAAAATTTTATGTTGCACCTGCAGTTAATCAATCACTTATTTCTTAATGAAAGGATTCAATTATGGCAAACGCAGTAAATTGGTTCGAGATTCCCGCAGCAAATTTTGATCGTGCTTCGAAGTTTTACAGCACAGTACTCGACAAGCAGTTGGCGATTAACGAAATCATGGGTATTCAGATGGCAATGTTGCCGGCGGAGAACAACGGCGTCGGTGGTGCAATATGCACCGGTGAAGGGCATGTGCCTTCGCAGGAAGGCAGCACTATTTATCTGAATGGCGGCGAAGACCTTAGCGATCCGCTCTCGCGGGTAGAATCCGCTGGCGGAAAAGTGTTGCTGCCGAAAACAAAGATCACAGACGAGATTGGTTTTTTTGCAGTATTCCTGGATAGCGAAGGCAATAAGGTCGCTTTCCATTCGCCCAGCTAAAACCGGGATGGTTTGATGTTTTCCTGACTAGTGCGGGTGGAGGGTTTTCTCCACCCGTAAAATTTCGAGGTACATATAGAAGAAATTATTTAACTGACGTTACGCGCTGGCGACAAAAACTATCCGCCTGATGATGAATCAACAGGCTAATTGTCAAGCGTCATAAGTGACGCAAGAATATGCCTGATTTATCGGGCATAAGATAATGAGCCAGGGGATTCATCCCTGGCGGGCGACGATGGCTGGAAAAGACTGCCATTTTTCACATTTTTGCGTAACATCAGTTATTTAATTCAAAATGGAGTTTGAAAACGCGGTATCCAACACTAGTTATAAACTAAAAAAATTAGTAAAGAAATTATACGAGAAGCTCTGTTTCGAGTTGGCGATAAAACACTTTGTTTACAGCTCAAAACAGAGTTTTGAAAGTAAGAGTTTTCCCAAACTGGAGATTGGAACAAGTAGCCTGGGAAGCCAGGTGCTTGACAATTTTGGATTGAACGAAATACTAACATTAGAGGCGATACAATGAGTTACTTCACTCCGGATTTCATGGCTTTCCTAAATGACCTTTCTGAAAACAACGAGAGAGAGTGGTTTCATGCAAACAAGAAACGGTATGAAAATTTCGTCAAGAAACCTTTCAGTGAATTTGTTGAAGTGATGATTGAACGCGTCGCCCAGGTGACACCGACCGTCGATATTCTCCCGAAGGAAGCGCTCTTTCGCATTAATCGGGATATCCGTTTTTCCAAGGACAAGCGGCCATATAAGACTCATCTCGGCGCAGTTATTTCCGAAGGCGGCCGAAGGAATCTACAGGTGCCGGGATTGTATTTCCATTTTGGCGCGAGCGAAATTATGATCGCCGGGGGCTCGCATGCACCGGATAAGGCGCACCTCTACAAAATTCGGGAAGCGATTGTCGAAGATCCGGAAGCTATTTCCAAAATTGTTCAGGCACCGAAATTCAAATCACTTTTGGGAGATTTGCGTGGAGATAAAAACAAAAGGCTTCCGAAAGAGTTCCAGGAGACTATGGAGATCCAGCCGCTAATTGCGAACAAATCTTTCCACTATGTTGCAGAATATCACGATCCGGCCATTCTTTTGCGGGAAGATCTGCCAGAATGGATAATGGAGCATTATCATGCCGGCCTGGATCTGGTAAATTATTTAAAGAAAGCGCTGGGGATGTAAAACAATCTTAGCAGTTACCCTCCAGAGTTGGTTTGACTTTATTGCAGTGGCAGTTGGCAGCTTGTTTTGCACTAACTGCCACTGCTACTTAATCTGAATTTTCTTTTTCTTCCCCATCTTTTCTTTTATCTTTCCTAGTCATTTCAAATCATAAAACCATACCTATTAATCAGGGGGTGCCGATGCGCTTTTTGAAACTGCTCTTAATAGTAACTTTTCTAAGTATGACAAACAACTTGCTCGCCGATGATCTTGTTCGTGCAGAAACCGGTGTGGATAGCGCCTGGTCAACATTTGGCGTAGATGGTAGTGGTGTTATCGTTGCCATTCTCGATCGGGGCATCGATTATGAACACCCGGATTTTATCAACCCGGACGGCAGCACGCGCATTCTGTATATTTACGACATGATCGATCCCAGTGGCGCGAATGACCCGAACAATCCATTTGGCATAGGCACCATCTACACGCAGGGTGCGATCGACTCTGCACTGGATAGCGGCGTTCGTTTAAACACGCGCGATGCCTCCGGGCACGGCACTCCAACAACCGGAATCGCCGCCGGCAATGGCGCAGCAAGCGGCGGCCTTTATGCCGGAATGGCGCCTGGCGCACATATTATTGCGGTTAAAATTACCTCTGAAGGTGTGCCGGCGCATGGCAGTGAACCGGCGGAAGCGCCTTTTTATGATCCATCCTATATCGCAGTCGCAATGGATTTTGTGAATAGTAAAGCGGACGAAGCGGGCATGCCGGTAGTATTACTGGCAAATTTCGGCAGCAACGGCGGCCCGATGGATGGGAGTAGCGATATTGCCCGTGCACTGGATAGCCGTTATGGACCGGGAATTAACGGAAAAGTTTTTGTTACCGGGAGCAGTGATGATGGCGGCACGGCCAATTATGCTGCCGGCACAATCAGCCAAGGGCAAACGATTGACATCAACATTAACAAAACCAGCAACTTCGTCCGATTTAATCTCTGGTATGATGAGAATGATCGCTTTGATGTAGAGATTGTTACACCGAATACCACCTACAGCCCACTCCCCTCACCGGCAAGCAACGCACAACGGGGACAAATTTTTAACAGCGAATTCAATTATTTCCACAGTGGCAGCGCGGTGGATTTCTATGGGGCTGAAAATGCAAAACGGGAAATTTTTATCGACTTTATCAGCGGCACTGGAAATTACACTGTTCGTCTTACCGGCACGCAAATCAACAATGGCAGTTTTCAGGCATCATTGAATCCTTCCACTATTTTTTCCACCACTCCAAATGAATTCACCTCATTTGTTGTGCCGGGGCATACAGTTTGGGATTTGGCTGCTGCCCACAACAACATCACCCCGAATTCTTATGTTTTGCGTCCAAGCTGGATTGACATCGATGGATTCACCAGAACATTTCCGGGGAACGAGGGCGGCACCGGAACGCTTTGGACCGGCAGTGGTATTGGACCAACCTGGGATGGCCGGACCGGTGTTACGGTTAGCGTACCGGGCAACATGAACTTTGGCGCTTATGGTCAGCGTTCCTACTTCAACACCTTACGATTTAATAAAATCGCAACAGGAGGCGGTTTTTACGGCACACTTGGTGCGGTAAGTGGTGCCTCGCCGGTATTGACAGGTATTATTGCCTTGATGCTGGATGCGAACCCCAATCTCGATGCGATTCAAGTCAGATCTATTCTGGAGAGCACTGCCAAATCTGACGGATTTACAGGAGCGACGCCAAACCCCACTTGGGGCCACGGGAAGGTGGATGCGTATGCAGCAGTGCAGGAAGCAATAAACATTACCGGGATTGCAAATCCGGAAAATAATGTCGGACGTTCATTTCAGCTGCTGGGTAATTATCCAAACCCTTTCAACCCAACTACACATATCCGCTATGAATTGATTGATGCTGCACCGGTTAGCTTGAAAGTTTACGACCTAAATGGCAAGTTGGTGCGCACCTTACTGGATGGCGAGATTCAGCAAGGTGGCTACCAGGAAATTAGCTGGGATGGCCGGCGGGATAATGGCAATCAAGTCGCATCAGGTGTTTACATCTATCGTTTGCAGAGTAAATCTTTTAGCGCAGCAGGCAAGGCTATCCTTTTAAGATAAAATGGCCGTTTAGCCATCTCTTGTTCCCATCCCGGCTGCAGGGATGGGAACAAGATTTTTTTATGTCGTAGTTTTGGCTATTGCTACTTCAACAACTTCTTCCGGGCAGTAACCGCCTTCCCATGCGCACCAAGTCCCTCCGTTTCTGCCATCATTTCAGCAATTGGTGCTATCTCGGCGAAGCCTTCTTTTGTCACCTGTAGTGTGGATTGAATCTTGAGAAAATCCTGCACGCCCAATCCTCCACGATAGCGCGCGGTGCCGTTTGTTGGCAGGGTGTGATTAATTCCGCTACTATAATCACCGAGCACCTCTGCGGACATTTCGCCAATAAACAGTGCGCCGAAATTTTTTAAGTCGTCCCGTATATCCGCAGGATTTTCAACTTGCACTTCGAGATGTTCCGGTGCTTTTCTGTTGGCAATTGCCACTGCTTCTGCAAGATTGTCAACTAGCACAACAACGCCATTGGTTGCAATCGAAGCTGCGGCAGTTTCCCGGTTCTTCAATTTTGCCAGCTGCGTTTCCACGGTATTCTTAACAGCATCAGCCAATTGGCGGGAAGGCGTCACTAAAATCGCCAAAGCATCTACATCATGCTCTGCCTGCGCGAGTAAATCCGCTGCGAGAATTTCCGGGTTGGCATTGTCGTCCGCGATCACCAGTACTTCGGTAGGTCCGGCGATCAGATCGATGCCCACAATGCCATAAACGGCCTTTTTCGCTTCTGCGACATATTTATTCCCAGGTCCGACGATTTTATCGACACCACGAATTGTTTCAGTGCCATAAGCCAGAGCGGCAATCGCCTGGGCGCCACCAATACAGTAGACTTCATCCGCCCCGACAATATCTGCTGCAACTAAAATTGCCGGATGGATTTTGCCATCACTCCCAGGCGGGGAACAAACCACCAGTTCCTTGACGCCGGCAACCCGCGCCGGAATACCTCCCATCAAGACAGAGGAGACCAAAGGGAAACGCCCTCCCGGCGCATATACCGCAACTCGCTCGATGGGAGTAATTCGCTGGCCGGTCCGTACGCCCGGGGTTAACTCCACCTCGAAATCGTTATAACTGTTTCTTTGTACTTTCGCAAATTTGCGAATATTTTCAGCTGCTTTTTGAATCGCTTCTATAGATGCGTTGGATACCTGATCATACGCAGCTTTAATGGTTGCTGCGCTACAAACGAAATTTTCGAGATCAACGCCATCAAACCAGGAGGTGTATTTGCGCACAGCCTCGTCACCGCTGCGCTTGACATCTTCCAATATTTCACTAACTGCCTCGCTGGCATCTTCATCTTTATAAGCGAAGAAAGACTTCGGCAGTTCTTTTCCGGAAATGATTTTCATTTTCGTCTCCTTCGATAAAGTTCTTGCAATACTTCATCTATTGTAATTCTGTTTTTTGCCAGGTAGGCTGTCCAAAAATATAAAAGATCGGCAGCTTCCCAAATCATGTTCTCCCGATCTGGTGCCTCAATCAACTCCTGTGCTTCCTCCATGATCTTTTCATCCAATAGTGGCCCAAGCAGCTTAGCGGTGTAAGACTGTGGACTGGGGTTTTCCATGCGATCTGCAATTACCTCATATAAATCCTGATGTAAAAAACCTTTGTCGCCAAAACAGCTGTAGCTGCCGGTGTGGCAGGCAACATTGCTTTGTTTCACCGTTGCCAGCAAAGTATCCCGATCACAATCGGTCCGCATGGTTTGCAAATCCTGATAATGACCACTGGTTTCCCCTTTTAACCATAGCTGGTTTCGGGAGCGGGAGAAATAACACATTTTGTTTTCTGCAAAAGTTTTTGCCAGCGACTCTCGGTTCGCGTAAGCGAGCATTAAGATTCTCCCGGCATCATCCCGGGTAATCACTGGCATTAAGTCCTCTTTCCAATTCAGTGAGGCGATAAAAGCATCATCCAAATCTACTTTGCCGGTATACAGCGCCATGCCGAGCTGAACATCGAGATCCCTTTTAGCGAGCATTGCGATTTCATCAATCGACTGAACACCTCCGGCGGCAGTAATCTTTCGACTGGTTGCCTTCTGCAGCTTGTCCAAAATATCCGTATCAATTCCCTGCATAGTGCCTTCTCTTTCCACGCAGGTAAAGAGATACTCGCCGGCATACGGAGAAAGTGACGCCGCTGCTTCATACAGATTGATGCCGGTGCGATGCTTCCAGCCCTTAGTGACAATCTCATCTCCCCGTGCATCTATAGCGATGATGATCTCCTGTGGAGACAACACTTTTCCTAAAGCTTCCAGAAAGGGGATGTTCAATTTATCATCGGCGAACACTGTTGACCCGAGAATCACTTTTTGGGCGCCAAGTGCGATCCACTCCTGCGCCTGTTCGACTGTGCGAATCCCACCCCCGACCCTGGCATCACAACGGGTAATCAGTTGACGCATTAACGCCCGGTTGTCTCCCTGTCCCAGTGCGGCGTCCAGATCGATAATTGCGACATCTCCATAACGATTGAACTTGTCTGCCAACGCCAGCGGATTGTCCACTTCGAGAATCTTCTCCGCACCTTGCCGTAATTGCACGGCTTTTCCATCCATTAAGTCTATTGATGCCACTACCATCGCATTTTCACTCCATTCTTTTCCAAGTAGGTTTTAATTTCTTGCACGGTAAATTCGCCGTAATGCAACAACGAAGCAAGCAAAACGGCATCTGCGTTACCGGCATTTACCGCTTCGAGGATCTGCGGCAAAGTGCCGGCGCCACCGGAAGCAATGACCGGTATATTCACCGCCTGCCCAACCGCATTTAGCAGCTCTATGTCGAATCCTGCCTTGGTACCATCGCGGTCGATTGAGTTAAGCAGAATTTCACCGGCGCCGAGCTTTGCAGCTTCCTTCGCCCATTCCACGACTTCCCGACCACTGTTTTTTCTGCCACCATGGGTGAAAGCATACCAATTCTCTCCTTCCCGCTTCGCATCGATGGAAAGAACGACGCACTGTGCCCCAAATTGGTATGCCCCTTCGGAAAGCACTTCCGGGTTCGCCAGCGCTGCCGAGCAGATGGCCACTTTGTCTGCACCGGCCATCAGGGCATTGCGCATATCAACGACCGTGCGAATACCGCCACCAACAGTTAGCGGGATAAACACTTCCCGGGAGACAGCCTCAACAACATTGAGCATCGTTTCCCGGCTCTTGTAAGAGGCGCCGATATCCAGAAACACCAGCTCATCTGCGTTTTGGGTGTTATAGCGCTTGGCGAGATCTACGGGATCGCCAGCATCACGAATGCCTTTAAACTTTATTCCTTTTACCACCCGGCCATCATCAACATCGAGGCAGGGAATTAAACGTGTTGTTATCATATCGCCACCCAATTTTTTAATAATGTCAATCCATTCTCCCCGCTTTTTTCCGGGTGAAACTGTACTGCGGTCATATTTCCCCGGGCGATCATCGAGGGATAGCGTATGCCATACTCGGTTTCTCCAACGACGACCGCCGGATCCTTCGGTGCGACGTAAAAACCGTGCAGGAAATAGAAGTAGGCGTCTTTGCCGAGCCCATTTGCCAGCGGCGTTTCGCGGGTAAAGAACACTTTATTCCAGCCAATCTGCGGCACCCGTTCATGCTGAAAACGCGGCACAGATCCATCAACAATACCAAGCGCGGTAATACCGGGATTTTCTTCGCCATCCTGAAAAAGCACCTGCATGCCGAGGCAGATACCTAAAAATGGCCGATCCTCCTGCAGCCACACTTTAACGGGATCGAACAACGACTTTTTCTGCAGCTGCTCCACAGATGCCTGAAATGCACCAACGCCGGGGAGGAGCATTTTCTCAATGCCGCTTAACTGGGCGGGATCATCAATGACCCGATTTTTTACCCCAAGAAAGTCCAACGCTTTTTTGACAGAACGAAGGTTCCCTGCCCCATAGTCTATTACGCCGATCATCACAACACTCCTTTCGTGCTGGGGATTTGATTCTTGATGCGCGGTTCAATTTCACAAGCCATTTTCATTGCTTTCGCCAGTCCTTTGAAGACGGCCTCGATTTTGTGATGATCCGAGCGCCCATAATGAACCAGCACATGTAGATTGACACCAAGCGCATTGGTAAACCCTAACAGGAAATCTTCCAGCAATTCTACCGGAAACTCCCCGACGGCAACCGAGCTAAATTCAGCATCCAGTTTCAGAAAAGGGCGTCCGGAAATGTCTACAGCGACGGTAACCAACGCTTCGTCCATGGGATAAACAAAGAATCCTGCCCGTTTAATCCCGCGTTTATCACCCAGCGCTTTTTTGATGACTTCCCCCAATACAATGCCGGTATCCTCGATGGTGTGGTGCTGGTCGACCTCCAGATCACCAGCGATCTCTGCGTTTAGATCGAAGATACCGTGCCGGGAAAAAGTATCGAGCATGTGCCCCAGGAAGCCGATCGGGCTTTTAATCTCTGCCGCTCCGCTGCCATCGAGATTTATAGACATTTTGATTTGCGTTTCCCGGGTTTCCCGGTTGATTTCTGCGATTCTCATGGCATCGTTCCTTTTATTACGCTTAACAATTTTTCGTTTTCCGGACGGCGATTGATAGTCATCCGATACCACCCTTTCAGTAAGTCCATTTTATTTAGATTCTTCACATAAACATTCTCGGATTTCAACAGTTCCGCAATCTCATCCGCCCGTTCACCGATGTTGACCAGAATGAAATTCGCGAAAGAATCGCGGGAATCATATCCCAATTTATCAAACTGTTCCCGCAACCAGGCTTTTTCAGCCTTCATTTCCCGAATGGTCATTGCGAGATAGTCCGTGTCTCTCAGTGCCGCCATCCCTGCCTTCACCGCTAACGCATTTACGGCAAATGGCAACGCAACTTTTCGCAGTTCTCCAACAACTTCCCGCTGGGCGAAAGCCAGTCCAATTCGCAAACCGGCCAAGGCATAAGCTTTAGAGAAGGATTGAATAATAATTAAGTTTGGGTAGCTCTCCAGCAAATCCAGGCAGGATTCGCCAAGAAAGTGGTGGTAAGTCTCATCCAGCATAACAATACAGTTTGGCGCAGCCGCCAAAATCAGCTGCAGGTTTTCCCGGGAGATAAACGTGCCGGTCGGACTGTCAGGCCGCACGATGGCAAGCAGCTTTGCGCTGGGTAGCTCCTGCAGGCATTTCTCCAACGGGAAATTTAAATCGTCCTCATAAGGCATTTTGCATAATTCGGCACCGACAATTTGCGCATGTAGTGCGATAATCCCGAAAGAAGGATCGGCAACCAGCACCTTTTCCCCAGCATCAACAAACACTTGCATGATGGTACGAATAATATCATCTGCCCCATTGGAAAGTACCAGGTTGTCCTCTGAAACATTGTTTACGCGGGCGATTTCCGCAAGAAAATCGGCATAATACGGATAAACACCGATATCTTCCGGGGCGATTTCCTGTAGTGCTTCGAGCACTCTCGGTGAACATCCCCAGGCATTCTCATTCAAATCCATGCGAATCATTTTGCGGCGGTCGCCCGGTAACAATCCATAGGCCTGCACCCCGGCGACAGCTTCCCGAACCGGAATCATATAACCACCTTTCTGAAATTGTATTCAAGAATATCCGTAGCGCCTATCTCCCGCAAGCGAGGTATTAACTGTGCAGCTTCGTTGGTGCGAACCGCTGTTTTTACCGCATAACCATCTTGGTTGTAGAGCGAAGATACTGTCGGGGCACGCATGCTTGGCAAAATTCGAATAACGTCCTCTAGCTGCTCCTTACTGACATTCATTTCCAACATTACCCGCTCGCTCGCGTCGAGAATCGACTTGAAGAGCATACTAAGACGTTCTATTTTCGATTTCTTCCAGGGATCATTTTCTACTGCTTTTCCGGCAACAAAGCATGTCGAAGAAGTGGTTATCGTGTCAATTATTTTCAGGTGGTGTTCGGCGAGTGTGCGCCCGGTTGAGGTGTTGTCGATGATCATGTCCGCATCATCAGGCGGGAAAGCTTCCGTTGCACCGAAAGTGCGCAGGATGAGAAAATCGTAATTTTGAGAATTGAGGTACTCCCGGGCAATTTTTTCGTATTCCGTAGCAACTGTAATCCTTTTCTGCCTCAAGGCGGCTTCATCGATATTTTCCGGAATGGCGGCAACAATTCGCACCGGGTCAAAATTCAGTTTCATAATCGTTTGAACATCGGCGCCGGTTTCCTGTATCCAGTCCAGCCCGGTGAAACCAACATCGTGGGAGCCCAGCTCCAACAATCTTGGAATGTTTTGCGGTTTCATTATCTTGATTTCAATTTCCGGATCGCTGGCTACCGGGCGGTAAGCCCGTTCATCGCCACTTAGACTAACACCCGCTTCCGCAAGCAGCTTCGATACTTTTGAAAAAATTCTTCCTTTCGGCACCACGACGCGCAATTTCTTATCCATTTCTATCTCCTTTTTCAGTGTTATTGTTGTTTACTTTGTGTAGCCGACGGGGCTTGAACCCGCAACCTCCGGTTCCACAGACCGGTGCTCCACCAGTTGAGCTACGACTACCATGTACAAAAAAAGTCCGCTACTGGGGCAGCGGACTTTTTCCATTAAATCTAAATTTACAAAGCACATCCGCTATCCCGGTGGGAAATGATGATGAATATGATGATGGCGATGTAAAGTTCTCATTGATTTCTCTTTTCATGTTATGGCAAAAAAAAAGCCTGCTGGTGGAACAGCAGGCTTTTATATTCAAAAAATTTTATATACAGTTATTCGGCCCACCGTTCCGTTTGATTGGAATGTGCATGATAATGATGGATGTGGGCGTTCATTTGAATCATGATTTTTATCCTTTGATGCTGCAAATATAGGCAGAAAGATTCAGGATGCAACTATTTTTTAATTAGCGGGCAATTTTATTTTTCATTCAGTTGAAGTGACGCCAACATTTTTAGGATATTGGATGTCGGTAATTCGCAACTGAAATCGCGGCATACATAGGCCGTTGCCTTATCGTCGAGCGCTTGCATGCCTGCGGTGTAATTGGCGATTTCTTCCAGTATTCCCTGGTCTTCAGCGGACTTCAGCAGGATCACTTTGTTGGGCAAAAAGCGTTGTTGAATCGCCTGTAGCATGTCTTTGGTATCCTGTGCTGCCGGATCTCCACAAATAACAATTTCCCAGGATGGACCAACGCCAAAACCCTGCCCCATTAGCAACATGGTAAATCCATCCGGATAACGCGCCACCTGCGCGCCGAATGTTTCGGTAATTTGAGCAGCTCTTGCTTCAAAATCCGTATTTGCTGTTATCCGGCTCAGGCGAAGGAGGTTTAATACCATCACGGAATTCCCTGAGGGGACTGCACCGTCATAAACATCTTTCTTGCGGAGCAGCAAAGCCTCACTATCGTCGGCGGTAAAGAAAAAAGCCTTATCATTATCATCCCAAAAATGCTTGAGCACCTGAGCGTTTAAATCTAAAGCGCTTTGCAAATACTTGATTTGAAAATTGGTTTCATAAAGCTCCAATAATCCCCAGATCATAAATGCGTAATCGTCCAGATAGCCATTAATTGCAATCTCGCCTTCCCGATAGCGATGCATTAAGCGCCCTTCTTTCGTGCGCATATTTTCCAGTATAAAATCTGCAGCTTTGCTGGCAGCTCCAGCATATTCCGGCGCATCGAATGCCTGGGCGGCTTTAGCGAAAGCGGCAATCATCAGTCCATTCCAATCGGTCAGGATTTTATCATCTTTCAACGGATGGATGCGTTTTTCGCGGACTTCAAACAGCTTCTGCCGAGCGGGGGCCAACTTTTCCGTTAATTCTGGCAGCGTCAAATTATTGGCAGCTGCAACTACCGCTAAACCATCCTTTAAATGGGGGATGTTCGCACCGTGGAGCACACCGGTGGCTTCGTCCCGAAAATTACCTTTTTCCTTAAAATTAAAGACTGTTGCATAAAGCGCCCCGTCTTCTTCACCCAGAACGTCGATTAACTCACCATATTCCCAGACATAGAACTTGCCTTCCTCCCCTTCGCTGTCCGCATCTTCCGCAGAATAAAATCCCCCCTGCGCATCGGTCATGTCCCGGAGAACGTAGGCAAATACTTCTTCTGCTGTCGATTTATAAATTTCGTTACCGGTAATCTGGTAGGTTTCCGTATAGGCCATGGCGTTAATAGCCTGATCGTAAAGCATCTTCTCAAAGTGGGGCAGCAACCATTCTTTATCGGTCGAGTAGCGATGAAAACCAAAGCCGACATGGTCGTACATGCCACCTTTGCGCATCTCCTGTAAAGTTTTTTCGACCATCGCCAAGGCGTGCGGATCGCCGCTGCGCTGAAAATAACGGAGCAGGAACATCAGGTTGTGCGCCGTCGGGAATTTCGGATGCTCGCCAAATCCGCCGTACTCAGGATCGAAGCGATTCTCCATACTTTGGAAGGCGCTGTCGAGTATACTGTCATTCAGTTTTTGCGGAGGCAGCCCGCCACTGCTTTTCTTTAGTGCATCGGTGATTTCGCGGGCAGATTTCAGCACCTGCTCCCGCTGCTCTGCCCAGGCACGCTTCACTCCCGGCACCAATTGCATCATGCCTGGTCGATTAAAACGGCTGTCCTTCGGAATGTAAGTGCCGGCAAAAAACGGTTCTTTATCCGGGGTCATTATGATTGTCAAGGGCCAGCCGCCGCGTTGGGTAAGTAATTGACAAACAGTCATATAGATATCATCTACATCGGGGCGCTCTTCCCGATCAACTTTGATGTTGATAAAGGCATCATTCATCAATTCTGCGACGCTGGTATCTTCAAATGATTCATGCTCCATCACATGGCACCAGTGGCAGGTTGAGTAGCCGATCGAAAGAAAAATGGGTTTGTCGGCAGCTTTGGCAGCTGCGAAAGCTTCTTCTCCCCAGGGATACCAGTCGACCGGATTATGGGCATGTTGCAACAAATATGGACTTTTCTCATTAACTAAACGATTGGTGAACTGGTGCGTCATGGTCTCCCCTTCTTTCGAGCAATTTAGGAACAGAAGCAAGGACAGACTAAAGACTGCAATCACAAGGCTATCCATGATTCTTCTGCTAAATCCAGTATTGATAATGTGCCATCCTTTTACTAGCGCAAACTAAATGATAACATCTTTGAACATTCTTTTATTCGATAGATCTTTCCTTTACAGCATATTTTAGCAAGTTATGCTTTCCGGGAGGAAAAGCAATAGCATTTTAAGTCTGCGGGCAAAGCAATTTTGCTGAAATTTAGCACCCGGCCGCCTTCATAGATTTCCGCGGTTAATTCAGAACCGATTGATTTCAATTATCTTTAATCTGTTTGATATGGCGCGAAATCCAAATGACGGGAATAAATCGAAGGTTTGATACCTGCAACGCTATATTGAATTTCACAATTCAGCGACGTAGTTTTTGCGGATTTATAACTACTTTCCTATATTGTTAAAATTGTGTGCAAAATTTCACATCTGATGGAGACAGGAATGAAGTTAAGCGTTGTACTGATGACGGTATTGGTTTGTTCGTCGCTCTTGATTGCGCGACAGAGTGAACCGGTAGATCTGCAAATGATCACCCGAATTAAAGATGAAGCAACAAACAATTCGCAAGTAATGGAGACCCTAAGCTATCTGACCGACGTTTATGGTCCGCGATTAACTGGTTCCAGTTATCTGAGGGAGGCAAGCGAATGGGCCCGGGATGAAATGAGTGAATGGGGATTGGCTAATTCCCGATTGGAAAGCTGGGGTACCTTTGGCCGTGGATGGCTGGTAGAGCGCTACTCTATAGAAATGCTCTCCCCCCGTTACATGAACCTGATTGCCCACCCGAAGGCCTGGACGCCAGGCACTGACGGGCCGGTAACAGGAGAAGCGGTATTGATCGATCTCGAGGACTTTGATGAAGAAAGCCTGAAAGGCACGCTGTCTGGTAAAATCGTTTTGTTAGGTCTGCCGGAAGCACCAGAGAAGGGTTTTGAAGCAGACGCCAATCGCTTAAGCGAGGAAGAACTCGAAGAAAAATATGCAGCACCGGATGGCAGTCCCAGCCCGCGCAACTACAGCCGTTGGCAGCGATATCGGGAACGCCGCCGGAAGCGAGAGCAAATCAGCAAGTTCCTTCGTCAGGAGAATGTAGCCGCTGTAATGCAGGCCAGCAGTATTACTCATGGCACTCTACGTATCCAGAGTGGCGGTTCTTATAAAAATGCGGCCTCCAACACGCTTCCCACCCTGGTTGTTGCTCTTGAGCACTATAATCGCATCGCCCGTTTGTTGGAAAAAGAAATTCCGGTAGAGATGGCCGTTAATATCCAAACCCGTTTTGAAACGGAAGACTCTCTCGGTTACAACGTTATCGCGGAAATCCCCGGTACAGATCGTAAATTAAAGGATGAGGTTGTCGTTATTGGCGCGCATATCGATTCCTGGCATAGTGGCACCGGTGCAACGGACAATGCTGGTGGATGTGCGGTGATGATGGAAGTGATGCGGATATTAAAAGCGTTAGATATCGCCCCACGCCGAACGATTCGTGTCGCACTGTGGAGTGGTGAAGAGCAGCGCCTGTTCGGTTCCCGCGGATACGTAAAGCAGGAGTACGGCAATCGGCGCACCATGGAGTTAAAAGAAGACCATGAAAATCTCGCTGCTTACTACAATATTGATAATGGCTCCGGGAAAATTCGCGGCATTTATTTGCAGGGTAACGATGCCTGCCGGCCAATTTTCGAATCCTGGTTCAGGCCGTTCCACGACATGGGTGCGGAAACAATCACCATTCGCGGCACGCGCAGCACGGACCATATGGCCTTTGATGAGTTGGGCCTGCCGGGTTTTCAGTTTATCCAGGACCCGTTAGATTATTTCAGCCGTACCTGGCATACCAACATGGACGTTTACGATCATGTGTTGGAAGGTGACCTAATCCAGATGTCAACCATCGTCGCTTCAATTGTGTATCACACTGCCATGCGGGATGAGAAGTTGCCCCGTAAGCCGTTGCCACAGGGTGACGAATAAGAATCGTTCAAATGGGCAAATGGGCAAATTTGCAAGAATGCTCATTTGCTCCATTGCTCATCTGCTAACTATTCAATGCTTCCCAAACATTCTCACCAAATTCTGACAGGCTGGTTAGTTGCTTGTCTGCTAGAGCAAAACGGGGATCGGTGTTTCCCGCTTCCGGCACCACCAGGCATTTCATCTTCGCGGATTTTGCCGCGATCATCCCATTTATGGAATCTTCCAGCGCGAGACAATGGCTTGGTAATACGTTCAGCATTTTAGCAGTGCTTAGATAAACCGCCGGGTGGGGTTTGCCATATTCTTCATGTTCTGCGGAATGAATCACCGAAAAAACATCGCTGAGTTTCAGGCTCTCCAAAACCGCATCGATGATGCGTCGCTCGGAGGAAGAAGCCAGGGCCAATTTTAAGGGGCGTCTCTGGAAAAAGGCGATTGTTTCTAACACACCCTTCATTATTACCCCTTCGGAAAGAATTTGCTCGATTACCTTATCGACAATATTCTTTTGCATCGTCTCCAAAGGCATCCTTTGCAAATCCCAGGGGTGCTTCGCATACCAATGCTGCACAACTTCATCAATTCGTACGCCCATTGTTTGTTCGCAGAGCGTTTTGTTTAGCTGAATATCTACTTTCCGAAATTCTTCTATTTCAGCCTGCTGCCAAAAGGGTTCGGAGTCGATCATCAACCCATCCATGTCGAAAATTACTGCTTCTATCATATTTTTCACGCTTCCTGTATTATAGTTGAGATAATTAGTGAACAGTGCCGATAGAGCTAAGGCTTAAGGTAACCAGGCTTAAGGTATTAGGCTACAAACACATCGCCCTTATAAGGTTAGTTTAACTGGCTCAAAAAATGTAGTATTAAAAGCCTTTAGAGACGACCAACTTATAGCAAAAAATACTTTTTGTTTTGTAGTTGAAATAATTGTCAACAATGCCATTGAACTAAGGTATATCGACAATTTTCGATGGTCCTTATATGCCGCTCCTATGGAGCTTAAATTTGGAAAATGGCTATTAAGGCTAAAAATATATCGCCCTTATAGGGCTCCTTATACCGGTTCAATCAGTTCTTGCTTTCAAAAGCCCTGTAAGGGCGACATGTTTTTAGCATACAACATTTTAAAACAAAACAATTAAGTATTGCATTAAAAGTCCCGTAGGGACGGTATATTTATAGCATGAAACATCTTTTAATTTGTCAGAGCCCCATTCGGGGCGCCATGTATCTTTGTGCTATAGCTGTCTATCAACCATCAACTAAAACCATTGATAGTAAAGCCGCCATCAACCGCAATCGTTTGCCCGGTAATAAAACCCGCCAACGGCATACAGAGGAATGCCACAATCCCGGCGACTTCTGCTGGTTCCCCAATGCGCCCACTCGGGGTACAATCCAATACTTCCTGAAGATAGGCCGGATCTTTCAGCACTTGTTCCGCCAAAGGGGTGCGAATATACCAGGGTGCGATACTATTGACCCGGATTTTATCCGGCGCCCATTCGACCGCAAGATTCCGACTCATCTGATCCATCGCCGCCTTGGTCATCCCATAGGGTGCGCCGGACTTAACATGCAGTAATCCCGCGACCGAAGAGATGTTAACAATACTGGCATTCGAAGACGCTTTAAGATAAGGATAAGCGCCCCGGCACATCGCCATTGCCGAGAAGAGGTTGGTTTCAAAAACTTTTGCGATGTCAGCCGGTTGATAGTCGGGCATTTTCTTACGAATGTTGGTACCGACGTTGTTAATCAGGCAATCCAGTCCTTTCCACTCCAATGCAATTTTACCCCAGAGGCGTTGACGGTCTTCTTCCCGGGTAATATCTGCGGCAAGTCCGATCATACCGGTAGATGCAGAATTATTGGCAAGCATCTCGGCAACGTCATTTTCGCCACGAGCCACAATGCACACATTTGCGCCCAGGGAAAGCAACATTTCGGCTATCGCTTTTCCAATTCCTTTTGTCCCCCCGGTAACCAGGCATTTCAAGCCGTCCATCCGCCATTGATTCATTGCTCTCTCCAACTCATTCAAGTAATTGTGATATAGAAATTCTGTAAATCAGATGCAAAAATAAGTGTTGGGGAATATTATACCAAGATAAAAAAAGTGGCTTCAATATACTTCGCTATATTGAAGCCACTTAGGAGAGTGAGCGGATGGTTTGTTGCAGGTGGTAATGAAGAAAGTAAGTACTGCTATATATCAAAAATTTTATTGTTCAACGGGAAAAAGCTCGGTCAGGCGCAGCGTTTGGAAATGGCCGAAAATGCTTTCATTGATGCCTTTAATGCGCATGCGCTTGCCCTGTGCGGTGGCGTTTTTATAGAACATTAGAAATTTGCCAATTGTAGATCCGGTTATTACCGGCACTTTAGACAAATCAAAAACAACTTCAGAGAAATCATGGACCAGAAGCATTCTCATTCGCTTCATTAATTCCATGACATTACTGTTGTCAATTTGTCCCACAATCATTACATGTAAATTATCGTCATCCTGGCGAAACTGAAATTTCATCACAACCTCCATTGTTGTTTTTGTTTGTAACTGCTATAGTTAGAACAAACGCTGTGCCAAAAACTGGAGGACGAGAGATCTTTGGGCGACAATGCATTACTGGCAAGCAATTCTGCTTAGAAACTTCACCCGACTAAAAACGCACTTGCTTCTTGGAGAATTTCCACCTTCTCCCCTATTCCGCACTGTTTATGCTTAATATTTGCAAGTTTATACAATACAAATTTCTCAACTTGAAGATGACCTTGAATCAGTATATCTGCAGCAAAAAAATATAAACAGAAAAAATTATTTTTCGCGAGCACTGGAGAGGGTATGGGAATTAATTCGACACTGTGTGCAATCTATGCAAAAACTGCACAGTATTATTCGAAATGGCGCAAGCGGGCAATGGCAGGTTGGGCAAAATATAATCGCTGGAATCCCAATAAAAGAACAATATCCATTCATCCTGAGCCCGCCGAAGGGTGAACACATGCAGAGACCAAGTTAATTGGATTGAATTTAAAATCGACTCCTAATTCGTTTTGAGGAATGAAAGCCTAAAGACTTTTCACCCTTCGACGGGCTCAGGATGAATGTGGGTGCCTTTTCTTACCCAGGGTGGTTGTTTTTCTTAGGAACGCTCTCAGTCGCATAAAAACAAAAAGGCCAGACACAACAATGTGTATCTGGCCTTTAAAGGTTTTATCTTCAATTAAGCTATGCGACGCCAAGGGCATTGTGAAAAACGACGCTCTCGGACTTCACCGCTTCCACAAACATGCGGGCATGCTCGAAAGGCACATCAGGTGGAATATCGAAGCCGAGGTTAGCGATATGTCCGGGATGCTCGCCGTATTGCGCCAGCATGGTGCGGACCGCTTCGCGAATATCATCGGTTTTCGCATAGAGGATCGCCGGATCAAGATTGCCTTGCACCGCGGCACGGCCTTGCAGCGCATCACGCAGTTGACCAAGGTGCATCGTCCAATCGACACTAAACACATCGGCATTGGTTTCCAGCAGTTTCTCCGGGCGAATGTGGGGCAGGCTGGACTGGTAAATTACCGGCACATCCGGACGACGGATCGCGTCGATAATTTTTCGCACATAAGGCAATGCGAAGGATTCGTATTGAGTTTCATCCAGCACGCCGGCATAAAGATCGGAGAGTTGAATGACGTCCACACCAACATCCATGATTGCTTCACAGTATTCAATGACTGATTGGGTGATTTTATCCATCATCTTCCGCATTAATTCCGGACGGGCATATACCCAGCGCTTCGCCTTGATGAAGCTTTGCGAGCCGCCTCCCTGAATCATATAAGCGGCCAAACTCCATGGCGCGCCACAGATGCCGATTAAAGGCAGTTTTTCATCCAGCTCGTTTTGCACGATGCGAATGCTGTCCATTACATAGTCCAGCGATTCATAAGGATCGATGGTATTGAGATGATTTACCTGGTATTCATTTTTGATCGGATCGACGAAGACCGGCCATTTTCCTTTCGCCAGCTTCAGCTTCATGCCCATCGCTTCCGGGATGGAAAGCATGTCGGTGAACAACACTGCGGCGTCCACATCCATATGCTTGACGGGCATCAGGGTTAGCTCCGCATTCAGCTCCGGGGTTTTATACATGGTGAAAATATTGTTTTTTGCTCGCACAGCGCGATATTGGGGCAGATAGCGTCCGGTTTGCCGTAGCACCCAAACCGGGGTTCGGGAGACCGGCTGTCGGAAGCATGCCTTTGTCAATAAATGGTCTGATGAAGTATTCATAGCGCCTGAATTCTCCTGGTTTTGTTTAATCCTTTAAACAATTTCTCTATCCTAGATTACATTCCTGTGCATTCAAAATAAGCATCATGAACGATTGAAATGATACCAAACGCAAAATATTCCAGTACGGTTTTTCAATTTTATAGTTTCAGTTGTCAGTGGGCAGTTATCAGTGAACAGTTATCAGTTATCAAAAAACAGTTGCCAGTTGGCGATTTGGTATGTTTTGGTAAGGTAAACTGGGAAGTGATCTTCAACCTGAAAAACTGCTACTGCCTACTGCGGCTGTACATCCCTTTGGGACCTCTGTCTTTTTCAGCCGAATTGGTGGAAGGTGTCGAGGAATAGGTTGACCACGAACATGGAGAAGAGGATGAGCAGGAAGCCGATCAGGGAGAGCCAGGCGAGTTGTTTGCCGGGCCATTTGCCGACGTGCTTTCCGAAGATCACCAGGCTGTAAATTACCCAAACCAGGTAGGCGGTAATTACTTTCGGGTCGAAGTGAGGCATGCCGGGGAACTCGCTTTTCCGCAATGTGAGGCCGATAAAAATAGCAGCCGTGAGAAAAACAAAACCAATGATAGCAGTGCGACCGATCATGTCTTCCAGTTCATCGAGGGAAGGCAGACGGCCGTAGAAAAGGCCAAATTCGGCATGCTTTACCTGTCTGAACAGCAGTAAATACATTAGTGAATAAGTGGCGGTAATAAAGAGCGCGGAATAGCTAAGTAAGATTGAGGCAGTATGCAGCACAAATTTGCGACTGCGCAGGATCTCCGGCAGATGCGGATCGAAATCGATACTGAGCGATGATATCACCTGAAGCAGGGTAGCAACGATGAGGATAAAAAAACCAGTGGTTTTTACCTTGCTCTGCAGCTCAACGAAAAAATAGACCAGGGTGAGCGCAAAGGCAATCATGGTAAGCACTTCATAGAGATTGGTGAGGGGAAACCGTTCCAGCAGCAGCACCCGCGTCCAAATCGCAGCAAAATGGAGGATTAGTGTAATCTTGAGCATGCGCCCCATGTGAACATCCGCCCAGCGAGGACGGCGGAAGAAATGCAGTCCATAGAGGTAAACCAGCATCAGGTAACTTAGCGGCAGGAGGGCATTCAACAGTTTCAGCGGCAGCAACATCAACAATCCTCGTTTAAATCGTTAGAGTAATATAATGGTTGCTAGAGCAAATGCAAACTGTTCGCTGGAATAGGAATTGGTATTAAAAAAGAAGGCGGCAAAACTAAAATTCTTGGAGCCACTGAGCGGAATCGAACCGCTGACCTGATCATTACGAGTGAACTGCTCTACCATCTGAGCTACAGTGGCCGCTTTTGAGAAGCGAAAAAATATAAATGATCCGCTGTGGGAAGTCAATTGATAAGTGAAGATTTTGATTCTGAACATATTTCTAAATTAGGAATGTTTAGCCCCAAACAAGTCAATCTGTTCACCTTTTCATTGCTTTTTTCATCCGACCTTACTATGATGTAAATCCAATACTTGCCAAGAAAACAAAGAATATATTTATTTCAATATACAGAACAGGAGGGCGTCCCGGGGTAATACAAGACGTAAGGGGGTTGACCTTGGGAAAACCATCCAGGAAGGGTGATCGGCTCAGTGATGAGTTGAAACGGCTGGTGTCTGTTGCGGAGAAGTTTGAGGGGAATTCGGGGATTATTAGACGGTTGTTGTTGAAGATATTGCAGTGTTTTACCCGGCGGGAGTAATTTCCGCCGGCAGCAGTGGTCCAACCAGATATAATATTGTACCATCAAAGAAGGATTAATGTCGATGCCAACTGATTTGGAATTGATTAAAAAATTGGTAGTTGAGCTGGGGATTTCTTTGGAAGAAGAGAAAGATTTCAATGATAGTGAAATCTATAAAGGTGCTTTTCAGCTGAACAAGCAACAGCGAGTGATAAAGCTGGCACTGGATGAACTTGAGCTAAAAGAGTTTCCTGAAATTATACTGCAATTTGAACATTTACAATTTTTATCGCTGCATGCTAATAAGTTAAGCAGTGTGCCGAAGAGCATCGGCAATTTGACCAACCTGACTACATTGTTTCTTGAGTCGAACCAGTTAAGCAGTGTGCCGGGGACCCTCGGCAATTTGACCAACCTGACTATATTGTTTCTTCAGGATAACCAGTTAAACAGTGTGCCGGAGACCCTCGGCAATTTGACCAACCTGACTACATTATTTCTTCAGGATAACCAGTTAAACAGTGTGCCGGAGACCCTCGGCAATTTGAAAGATTACTGCGACTTGAATTTGAATAATAATCCCTTACAAACCCCACCCGTGGAAATTGCTACAAGTAGGGGCAATGTCGAAAAAATCCGCAACTATTTCGCCCAATTAAAGGCGCAGCAAGAAGACTACCTCTTCGAGGCAAAACTGCTTATCGTCGGCGAACCGGGTGCCGGGAAAACCAGCATGGCCTGCAAACTGCAAAACAAGGATTGTGACTTGCCTAGCGAAAAAGATACCACTCGCGGCATTGAGGTCAAGCAATACTATTTCCCCCTACGAGAGGAAGATTTTCCCGGCTTCCCGCATCCGCACAAGTTGGTTGGGGAACGCTTTCGCCTGAATCTCTGGGATTTTGGCGGACAGGAAATCTATAAAGCTACGCACCGCTTCTTTCTTTCCAAGCGTTCCCTTTACGCCCTGGTAGCAGACAGCCGCAATGAAGACACCGACTTCAACTATTGGCTGCATATTGTCGAAATGTTCGGTGGAGAGAGTCCTTTGTTGATCATCCTCAACGAAAAGCATGGACGGGAACGCCATCTCGATATTCCCGCCATGAAAAAGCGTTTTTCGAACATCAAGGATGTTTACACCGTCGATTTTGCTGACAGTGACCATGAGCGCCTGGACAAGCTCGCCCGGGCCGTCAAGTATTTTGCGGTTGATTTGCCCCATATCGGCAGCCCGGTGCCGGCAAATTGGACAAAGGTTCGGGAAGCACTGGAGCAGGAACAACGCCAGACCATTTCCCGGCAGGACTACCTGGCCATTTGCAGGGAAAACGGCATCGAGAAACGCGAAGATGCCCTGCTGCTCAGCCAATATTTTCATGACATCGGGGTCTTCCTACATTTCCAGGAAGATGCTCTGCTCCGGAAAACCATCTTCCTGAAACCGAACTGGGCGACCAATGCGGTTTATCAAGTGCTCGATGACGAGCTGCTCCGCCGCCGGAATGGGCGTTTCTCCAAGTCAGATACTGAGACAATCTGGGCGGATGATGATTTTGAACCGATTCGGGATGAACTGCTTCGTTTAATGGAGAAATTCTTCCTCACCTACGAAATCGATCGTTCCGGGGAATACATTGTGCCGGAGCGTCTGCCAAACCAGCAACCGGCATACGACTGGGATACCACAAACAATCTTTTCCTCCGCTACAATTACGATGTCTTTATGCCGAAAGGGATTATGTCCCAAACGATTGTGCAATTGCATCGTTACATCAATGACCATGAGAAAGTCTGGAAGCGCGGTGTGATGCTGGAGCGGGAGAACACCCCGGCGGAAATCATCGAAAGCTATGACGCCCGTAATATTGAGATTCGCGTCTCCGGCCAAAATCGCCGGGATTTCATGACAATTATTAGTGAGACCATCGACGGCATCAATGAGCAATTCGAAAAAATGAAGGTGGAGAAACTGATTCCCTGTAATTGCGAAACTTGTAAAGAGGAAGATAAACCTCACTTGTTTCCCTATCGTAAACTGATGAAACGCTTAAATGATCGGGTAGATCATGTCGAATGTGACAACAGCTATGAGCGCATCCATATTCGCAGCCTGATGGATGAAGTAATCAACCCTACTCGTCCCAAGGACAGACCGTCCAGGCATTCAACAACTTCCGGCGTGCGTGAAAAAGTCTTCGTCAGCTACTCCCACAAGGACAAGGACTGGCTGGCGCGTATCCAGCCCCACTTGAAAGTTCTGGAACATGAAGGCATCGCCGTCAACCTCTGGGACGACACCAAAATCAAACCCGGTATGGCCTGGCGGGAAGAAATTGAGAAGGCCCTGGCCGCCACGAAAGTGGCCATCCTGTTGGTCAGCACCGATTTCCTCGCTTCGGATTTTATTATGAAGAAAGAGCTCCCCGAGCTCCTGGAAGCAGCCAAAGACGATGGCGCGGTGGTTATTCCGCTGATCATTAAGCCTTGCCGGTTTAGTAAGAATAAGACATTAAGGGAAATACAGTCGGTCAATCCGTCCTCGGAGGCGCTTTCCGGACTTTCGGAGAATGAACAGGATAAAGTGCTCGTTGCCCTGGCCGATCGGGTGGCGGAGATTTTGGATGGGGATGAGTGAATATGAGTTGACCTTGGGAAAATCATCCAGGAAGGGAGATCGGCTCAGTGATGAGTTGAGGCGTTTGGTGTCTGTTGCGGAGAAGTTTGAGACCGTAAAATTTTAGAGAAAAGGAAAAATTTAGGGGAAATTACAGCAATTCCTGAGGAAGCAAAAGAAGCGAGAGTAAACAATGAGAGAATCATTAAAAGAAATGAAAGCGCCCCTTTTGGGGTTGTTTGTGTTAATACTCATTGCAATTGGTGCAATATTCTGGAACGGTTTTATTTATTCACCTGATAATATCAATGGTATTATAGTTGAATTGCATGGCGTTGTTATCGAATTAATTTTTTTAAGTATTTTTATAGTTGTTCTTACCAATATGCAAAAGAAACGGACTTGGGAAAAATCAAAGAATTTTCTTTTGGTAAGATTGTTGGAAATTGTTGATGATTATACTTCTAAAATAATCTCTTACAAGTCTTATGGTGAGGTTACAGTATACTGTTTTGGAAGTTTATCGGCATCCAGTAATCTGCCAAATGGTTTAAACATATCAAAAGAATATGATGTCCTAAAAGCAGCAAGAAATTATATAATGGATTTGGAAGTTGTAAAAAGCGCTGACCCTGATAAATCTCTTACTATTATCAAGCAGCTTGATGAACACTGCAAAGAGAGCTTGGAGGAACTTGAACAATTTCTAATTAACTACGGTGATAAACTTAGCTCCGAAATTTGGGAACAAATTTTACAACTCATTGATGACCAAAGAACTACTTTGAATTACTATCAATTTTTAGGAGATGAACATTTCGATTTTTTTTCATATTCGATTTTAGTAGCCAATTCTGTAGGCACAGCAAGCAAGTTAGCAATTTTAATATTTAATAAAGCAGATCAAACTATGACCAGAGAGGAGCATGACGACTATCTGTTAAATCCGATAAAGAAAGAAGTTAAAAAGATAAAAGAACTTCAAGAAAAGAAAGATGCTCTACAAAAAAAATAGAAGAAATCAAATTGAAGAAATCTAAAAATTGATAATATGAACCAAACGCCAGAACAAAAAGCTGTAAGACCTGCAGAGGAACGATTATGAGGAAGTTTTTTAAATTCGATATTTTTTTCGGATTCATTTTAATTGCGATACTTTCAGTAATTACAGTTTTGCTTTTATACTTTAGTATATCATTAGTATTTAAAGATTTAGACAAAAATGTTCAATCAACAATAATTGCTGCTGGAGCAACGGTCTTTGCTTCAGTTGGAGCAGTTATTTATAATCAACGAAGAACTAAAGAACGAGATATATCTGAAGCTCAACGCCCTCAAAAAATCAAAGTTTACAAAAACTTTATGGAGTTTCTTGCTGAAATTTTGGTAGTCACCCGTTTTGCTGTTGTTTTTTAATAGGTATCGTTTTTAGCAATTCTCTAACAGTCCATTGGTGATCAGTAATTTTGGCGGCCATTGCCGGT
>JANQQU010000054.1 GCA_028284905.1 Calditrichia bacterium | reverse complement strand
CGGTTTCCGCATGAAAACGACAGGCGTTACGAAGATAATCCTGAAAAGGCCCTACGAGATAATTCATCATTTTCCTCCTTGTTCTTGATGCGCCATTGGACAAAGCAAACCGTTGGCGAAAATGGTGGTTTTCGAAACAAAATGAGTTGAATCAATGCGATTGAAAACAGCCGGGTCTTGTGCGTGGAAACCGTCGGAGAGTGGATCGGCTGATGGTGTTGATACGCGTAAAAATTGATAACTGTTCCCAATATAATTCATAAAGTTTTGATCCGCCAGCGTGAAACAAATTGATAGTTAAGTAGCTGTTTTTATGTAGTTAAAACACAAAACTAAAACAGGTGAACAAAAATACACTTATAGTATAAATCCTCTGCATCAATTTGTCAAGGAAAAAGTTGGGAAAAGTTCAGCGTTCCGGGTTCAAAGTTCAGAGTTGGGGAAGGGCTTTTGTTTTTTCTGGGGTTAGGGAAAATTGAAGAGACTAATTCCGAATTCCGAATTCCGAATTCCGAATTTCAAAATCTTTGCCCAAAATTTTATAATGGATAAACTGCGCTGTTAATGCGCAATTGATTTTATATATTGTGTTGTAAACTGGATAAAATATTCCGGAGAGGTGACTATGCGCAGTCTTTTATTTTGGAGTTTGTTTCCGTTTGTTATTCCACAGGCCATACGGGTTCGTAAAAATGCCCCGCGATTTTCTCCGGCGATGGGCGAACCGGAAGGTGTCGCTGGTTGGGGAGATGAATACAGATTGTTGGCAATTGGTGACTCAATTATTGCCGGAGTTGGGGTTAAAACTTTATCACGCGCACTGGTGGGGCAAACAGCTAAAGTACTTGCTGATGAAATGAACTGCCGTATTCGCTGGACGGCAGTAGGACAAAGCGGCGCGAATTCCCGCAAGGTCATCGATAAACTGGTGCCGAAAATTCCTGCAACCCAAATGGATTTTGTGATCGTCTCAGTTGGCGTTAATGACATAACAGCGTTGAAAAATTTGTCCACCTGGCGGGATAATCTGAATACCCTGCTGACTTTAATCGGAGCGCATTCTCCCAATGCTGTGATTGCTGTTGCCGGTATTCCACCACTGAAAGGGTTTCCTTTGTTACCGCAGCCGATGCGGGCCTTGTTCGGGTTACGCGGCGAGACATTCGATGATGCTGCACAGGAAGTTATCGCCCTGCATCCACAGGCCGTTTATGTGCCACTGAGATTCGAACCGATGCCGGAAAAATTTGCGGCCGATGGATATCATCCTTCCGAAGAGAGCTACCGGGAATTCGGGCAGGCGATGGCTGGCAGGATTCTGGAGAGACTTACGATTGTGTAATTTCTAATGAGCAAATGGGCAAATGAGCAATATTGCAGAACTGCTCAATTGCTCATTTAAATCAGATACAGTGGATGCTACAGCGGATCTGTGAAATTCCACCATTTATCTGTAAAATAAACGCTTCTCTTTAACTTCGCTTGCTTAAACGCCTAATGCCTGAATCACTAATCCTGCCGCGGCACTACCGGAATATTGTTGTTGCCCGGTAATTAAGTTGCCATCGCGAACGGCATGAGATTTAAAAGCACTATCGACAATAAAATTGGTGTTGGGAAGCTTGCGGGCAGACGCTTCAATCCAGAATGGCTGAATCTTTTGTCCTACAAAATTATCCGCAAACTGTTCTTCCGCATCGGCAAAGCCGGTCCAGGTTTTACCGCTTACTAAAAATTCTCCATTCGATAACTTCGCTTTCAAAAGCACAGCTGTTGCGTGACAAACAATGGCAGTGACTTTACCAGTTTCGTAGAAATTTGCAACCAGTTGATGAACGGCTTCATCATTATAGAAAGTGACCATTGGTGCCTGGCCACCGACTAAAAACAAGGCGTCGTAATCATTAATATCGACATCAGCAATTTTAATCGTGTTCTCTATTAGGTTCATATGCTGGGGCGAATTGACAAATCCCAGGCTGATCAGATCCTGCGCAGAATATCCGCTTTCATCACGCGGATCGCTCCAGGAATCTGCTTGCAGGGCGCCACCTTGTGGACTGGCGATATCGACCTGGTATCCTTTTTCAACAAACTCCCAATAGGGATGAGAAAGTTCTGCCCACCAAAAGCCGATTGGCCAGCCGGTCACTTCGGAAACTGCCGGATTGGAAGCTAGCATGAGTATGCGTTTGGGCTGATTGGGATTTAGTGTATTGATATTGGCACTCATTGTTTTCTCCTTTTTTGCTTAGGTAAATTATGTAGCGTTAAGTTAATGATATGCTTGATTTTGTCAAGTATGCACTTTAAAGTATGATACTCACTTTTTGGTAAGTAAAGGGTGTTGCGTAGGTAAAACCGAACTTCTAAAAATCAGGTGAAAACAGCTTTTTTTAAAGCGTTTAGCATAGGGGAGAGAAAAAATGCCGCCGTTCATTTTTCGGGACAAAGCTTATAATAATCCGGTGGAATTATCGCTGGATGTTATCGGGGGTAAATGGAAAATGCCGATCATCTGGAGAATCAAGGATCGTCCCTGGCGCTATGGAGAATTAAAGAAGAACATCGGAAAAATTACCCACAAAATGCTGACTGAACAACTCCGGGAGTTGGAACGGGATGGACTGGTGCATCGTGAGGTTTACCAGGTAGTGCCGCCGAAAGTTGAATATTCGCTTACAGAAAAAGGGCGAACAACTATTCCGGTAATCGAACAATTAAGAGAGTGGGGAAGGAAATACCGTGATGACAAACTTTAGCAATTGGGGATTAAAATGACTCAGCTACCGGAAAACGCCTGCCAGCCGGATAATATTGCCGATTGGCGAAATTGGCTGGAAAAACATCATGCAACAGAAAAAGGCGTCTGGCTGGTCAATTTTAAAAAGGCCAGTGGCAAGCAACGGTTTACTTTAGATGATGCGATCGAAGAAGCGCTTTGTTTTGGCTGGATAGACAGCAAGCCGGCGAAACTGGATGAGGAACGCTCAATGCTCTGGTTTGCATCCCGGAAAGGTGGCAGCGGCTGGTCCCGGGTCAATAAAGAGCGAATTGCAAGAGTGATCGCTGATGGGCGGATGACACCCGCCGGCCAGGCAAAAATCGACGCGGCGAAAGCAGATGGTAGCTGGACATTATTGGATGCTGTGGATAATCTGGAAATTCCCGATGATCTTGCAAAGGCATTTGCAACGTATCAGGAAGCTCGTAAGAACTTCGAAGCGTTTCCCCGCTCAGTAAAGCGAAGCACTCTGGAGTGGATTGCTTTGGCCAAACGAGCGGAAACCCGGGAAAAACGAATTGAGGAAACCGCACGATTGGCAGAAGATAATATTCGGGCAAATCAATTGCGTAAATAGAAGTGCTGGCGTGTGAACTAGGCAAGATGCGTTAAAGATACCCCTTGGCCGTTTAGCTCGTGAATATCAGGGGATACTCTGGATAGTTAAATATTATTAAAGATTTCTCACATGGAATCAATGTGAATTACTTACCTGTTACTTCCTCGATTATCTAACAACAAAAAACGATCAACGACTTTTCCATACTAAGCCCGGCTTTACCGGTTTCGTTTTTACCAAAATACAACCTCTGTACCATCATTTGCAACCTGAGTGCTAGGCGCCTGCTATTCGTTTTACATATCTTATTTTTGAACAATTATTATCAAACAGGACCGTTCTACCTGAACTTCCCAAATAAAAGGAAGGGTGAACATTGCGCCATCCGGTTAATATTTTTATTGCAGATATGACGGCTTTAACTCCTAGAGATCGCATTTTTCTAGATCGGGTTGCTGCTATCGTTATGGCGAATATCAGTGCCCCGGGATTTTCAGTGAAGGCACTGGCCGATGAGGTCGGCATGAGTCGCACACAGCTACACCGTCGCCTTTCTGCCCTAACACAGCAAAATTGTGGACAGTTTATTTCGACGATTCGTCTCGAGCGCGCCGCTGATTTACTGCGGGAAGAACCGCTTTCCATTGGTGAGATCGCCTACCGGGTAGGATTTAAAAATCCCAGTTATTTTACCAAGTGCTTCAAGCGGCGATTCGGCTGCCTGCCAAAAACTTTTGTTCTGCAGCAAAATGCAACCTCCGTTGGTAAGAATACAACCTGAGTATCTGAGAATACAACCTGAGTATCTGAGAATGCAACCTGAGTACCTAAGAATGCAACCTGAGTGCTATGTATGATAACGTCTTTTTCAGTATTATCAAGTGTATGTTAATTGGGGCGGGCACATTGTTAGAATGAAGAATTTTTTCCTTCTTTAATAAGGAATATTTATTCTGCAATGATGCTATAAACACTTTTTTAAATGAACAATATCGGAAAATTCCTCATGAATAAACAGTATGCGCCTTCGCATAAAGGGTATTGGTATTCTCTATTTACCCTGTTATTGCTCCTCTTCATGCTGCGACCATTGCAGGCACAATCGACGAATACTAACCATCGGGAAATCGGCAAACCATTTCTGACGGCTTTCAACTCCAAACAATATGGCGGACACTCAGAAAGCTGGGATTTTGTTCAGGATCAACGCGGGATGATGTATGTCGCGAACACTTCCGGATTGTTGGAATATGATGGTGTTTCCTGGCGGATGATCGAAAATGCGAACAAGTCACTGGTACGGTCGCTGGATGCCGATGAAAACGGTCGGGTTTACCTGGGATGCACCGGTGAGTTTGGTTACTTGGGCGCAGATTCTACCGGGCAGAAGCGCTATGTTTCGTTAATGGATTTCATTCCGCCTGAAAGCCGAGAGTTTACTTATGTTTTTAGTACGAATGTTACGCCTGATGGGGTTTATTTTACGACTTTCGAACACCTGTTTCGACTGAGCCCAGCAGGTGATACCTGGGAGGCGAAAGTATGGGAGTCGCAGAATTTGTTTGCATACTCTTTCTATCTCAAGGATACACTATTTGTTCGCCTGGATGGTGTCGGTTTAATGAAAATGATAGATGACTCTCTCCACTTGTTGGAGGGGGGAGAGCAATTTGCGAATGATCGTGTGCAAGTAATGCTGCCATTTGAATATAATGATAGTTCAGGAGAAATTGAGACACTATTGATTGGCGCCTTCTCAACAGGACTCTTCATTTACGATGGAGCATCGATAAAGCCCTTTCAAACTGAACTGGATGACTTCCTAAAGACAAATATTATCTATAAAGGTGATCGCCTAACCGATGGAAGTTTTGCCTTTGCGACCCTTGATGGTGGGCTGGCGATTATGGATCGGCAAGGCAAAACGCAACAAGTGATTAATCGAGATACCGGACTATCGAGTAATGCCATTCTAGCGGTATTTGTCGACAACCGGGGACTGTTATGGCTGGCACCGGAAAATGCTATTGTTCAGGTAGAATACCCCTCACCTTTGTCTGTCTTCGACGTAAAGAGTGGATTGATCGGGGGGATACTGGATATGGTGCGTCACAAGGGCGTTTTGTATGTCGCAACCGGTAACGGGGTGTTTTATCTGGATCCGCTTTCATCCGCCTTCAAATCTGTGGAGGGGTTACCCCCGGGGAATCCACAGTCTTTTTCCATGCTTTCCAGCGAAGATATTTTACTTGTTGGCAGACAAGTGGCATTAGTTCAAATTGAAGGTACGGTCGCAAAGGCAATCCGTAAAAACCCTGGATCATTGTCATGGATTCCACAGGCGATGGTGCGTTCTCAGGAAGATCCGAATCTTTTCTACATCGGCTTACATGATGGACTAACTACTATGCGCTGGAAACCTCAAACGGGAACCTGGGTTGATGAAGGGCGAATAGCTGAAGAAATAAATGAAAGCATATTGACTATGGTTGCGCCTGAGCCGGGCATTCTATGGCTTGGTACCGAAAGCAAAGGCACCATTCGTGTTACCTTTAAAGAACATTCTTTACAATCGTCAAAGGTGGAAAAATTTGGCTCGCGCCATGGCTTCCCACATGATGGAAGTATTACAGTCTTCGCTGCTTTTGGTCAAACCATTTTTGGTACCAGCGAAGGCGCTTATCGGTATAATGAAGCAAGAAACTATTTTTATCCCGATACATTACTTAACCAAATTCCTTTTAGCGGTTCAAAACTGGGTGTTCATAGTGTTATTGAAGATGCCTCGGGTAATGTTTGGATTGACTTTGGCTTAGAAAAAGCGGTCGCTCGTTTGCAGCCTGATGGCACATACCACCTCGATAAAACGCCGCTATTACGCTTCAAGGATTTTGGGAATACCACAATTTATCCGGACCCTGATGATGAAAACGTCATTTGGTTTGGTGGTGCGGAAGGTTTGATTCGCTATGATAATAACGTTGATAAGAACTACTTCGCGGATTATCCGACAGTAATTCGTCAGGTAATAGTAGGTGGAGATTCATTGATTTATGGCGGTGCCAGCTCGGATATGACTAAAAATAATGGCGCTCGCCTAAACTATGAAAATAATGCCCTTCGCTTCGAATATGCTGCGACCAGTTATGAAGCTGCCGGACAAAATGAATATCAAACCATGTTAGAGGGGTTCGATAAACGTTGGTCAGCCTGGAGTTTGGATACCCGGAAAGACTACACAAACATTCCGGAGGGTAGCTATCGCTTCCACGTACGTGCACGAAACACCTATCAGCACCCCGGCCAGACAGAGATTTATGCATTTACGATCCGTCCACCATGGTACCGCTCCTGGTGGGCCTATGCCGCCTATTTTATTGTTTTTGTTGGGTTGATCTTTGGGAGTGGCAAAGTGCGTTCCCGCCAGTTGGAAAGTCGCAATCGGGCATTGGAACAAACAATCGCAGAAAGAACCGCGGAAGTGCGCCGGCAGGCCGAGGAAACCCGGGCACAGAAAGAGAACATTGAGCAGATCAGCCGGATCAGTATCAAAAATATGACCGCAGATTCGCTGGCTATTCATATTGGCGATACCATTTATGAAAATATTAATTCACTGATGGATGCAGAAATTTTCGGTGTGGCGATCCACAATGCAGAAAAAGATCAGCTGGATTTCCCGGCGGTCAAAGAAAAAGGAAAATCTCTGCCTCCGACATCAATGCCTTTAAAAGATAATGATCGCCCGGCAGTCTGGAGTTTCAATAATCGAAAAGAAATGATTATCAATGATTGGGACAATGAGTACAAACAATATCTCACCGCTGACCTCCCGGCTGTCGAAGGGGAAGATTCACTTTCGGTGATTTATCTTCCCCTGATCCATCAGGATAAAATCTTTGGTGTCATCACAGTTCAGAGTTTCCGCAGGCACGCTTACTCAGAGAACCACGTTGATATTCTCCGTAACCTGGCCACATTTGCAGCGATTACCCTCGATAACGGAGAGGCTTATCGCAAGGTTGATGATGCCCACAAGGATTTGCAAACTTCTTTCGAAAATGTAGAATTACTTAGCCGGATTGGGCGGGATATTACTGCCAACTTGTCCATTAAAGCAATTATCGATACCGCTTACGAAAATGTGAATACGCTGATAGATGCGACCGTCTTCGGTATCGGGGTTTATAATGAAGAAAAACAAATTCTGGAATTTCCGGCGACGAAGGAAAAAGGAGCAACTCTTGCACCATATACTAACACATTAAGTGATGAAAACCGCCCGGCAGTGTGGTGTTTTGAAAACCAGAAAGAGATCTATAGTAATGATTGGGGTAAGGATTATAAAAAATATTTGAAAGCCAATCTAACCGCTGTTGAAGGCGAAGATGCGTTCTCATTACTTTATCTGCCGCTGGTGTTAAAAGACCGGAAGCTCGGGGTAATTACCAGTCAAAGTTTCAAAAAGAACGCCTACACGGATTATCATGTGAACATTCTCCGTAACCTGGCGACCTACACCGCTATTGCTCTGGATAATGCCGATGCCTATCAAAAACTGGGGTCTACCCAGAAACAACTCCTTGCTGAAGAACAGGCCAAGCGGGAACTGCTCGAAGCGGAAAACGAACGGCAAACTGCTGAATTGGAAGGGGCACGTGATTTACAGCTTTCCATGCTGCCGAAAGAGATGCCCGACAATCCTGATTACGATATCGCCGCCTACATGAAAACCGCTACCGAGGTCGGTGGGGACTATTATGATTTCAGCAACGCGGAAGATGGATCGTTAATCGTAGCACTTGGTGATGCGACCGGGCATGGTATTAATTCCGGCATGGTGGTTACTACTATGAAAAGCCTCTTCTTCTCTAATGTGGCTAAGTCTGAAACCCTCTCTTTCTTTGACGATTGTAATGCTACTTTCGACCAAATTTTTGCCGGTAATTTATTGATGGGGTTGCAGTTGTTGCGCATTAAAAACCGGAAATTCAGTATAACTACCGCCGGTATTCCGCCCGCCTACCTTTACCGGGCAAGAACAAAAACAGTCGAAGAAATTTTTATTAAAGCGATGCCCCTGGGCGCATTTCCCGGCTTTCCTTATCAACAGGAAGAATATGAATTACATCTCGGCGACACCATCCTTCTTGCCTCCGACGGCTTTGCGGAATTGTTTAACGACAAAGAAGAAATGTTCGGCTACGATGAAACGAAAGCGTTGTTTACCAAAATTGCGGAAAAACCTTCCCAAACTATAATCGATGAACTGGTAAAAGCCGGCGACAAATGGGCCAACGGCCGCCCCAACGACGACGACGTCACTTTCGTAGTAGTAAAAGCAAAGTAAAATTTTGCAAAAAAAGTCCGATTCATCGGACGCCGCTAATCGCCTCGGGATTCATCCCGGTGGCGGAAAAATAATTTTCACCAACATTTACAAAATTGGGTTGTATAATGGAAGAACAGAATGATCAGATGTTAGTCTGGCAGTGCCTCCAGGGCGATACGGCGGCATTTGCCATTCTGGTCGGACGTTATAAAAAACCGGTATTTAATGTTGCCTTACGGATGACCGGAAGTTATGAAACTGCTGAGGATATTTCCCAGTCAGTGTTTGTAAAAATGTACGAGAAACTCGATACCGTTGATTACAAACGCAATGTCTTTAACTGGGTCTACACCATGGCGGTGAATGAGTCGATCAATTTGTTGAAGCGGAGCAATCGTCACCGTCCGCTGGATGCTGCAGCCGGTTATCAGGCACCGGAAGGTAAGTTGGAGAACGGTCTGCAAATATCAGAGACCAGCGAGCAGGTAAAAACTGCTTTGATGACATTAAATACTGATTACCGAACGGCGATTGTGCTGAAATACTTTGCCGGTTTTTCATATGAAGAAATGAGCGGGGCATTGGGAATTCCGGTGAAAACCGTAAAATCCCGATTGTTCAGTGCCCGGCAGCTACTAAAAGATCAATTAATTGCACAAGGGATGATTGAAAATGAGCGCGGAGAAGTACCTTAACCTGATGCATCAGGAGATCGACGGCAGGAATACTCTCGAAGAGAGTGCCGAGCTGCACGATTATCTCTCCCGCAATCCCGAAGCCCAATCTTTGTTTGATAAATTAAACACTACTTCTCAAATCTTAGAACAATTACCCGAAGAAGAAGCCCCCGCTGATCTGGAAAATAAAGTAATAGCAGCGATTGATCCTGCACGATATAAACAAGCAGAGAAACATAATCCCTTACCTTTCAAATCGATTCAAATTAGCTGGCAGCAGGTCGGCACTTTTGCCACCGGTTTAGCTGCAGGTCTGCTTCTTTTTGCGCTGTTTCAGGGGGGATTCAAGGTGGCAGACCAGCGAATGCGTGGCACGATCGGTGCAGAGAGCAGATCGACTGCATTCGAAGCAGTCGAAGTCCTCCCGATCCAACTGACAGATCTTGCCGGTGAAGTTACATTGATGAGGTCGGATAAGGTATTTTCTCTCGGGCTTTCACTGCAATCCCGTGAAAAACATAAACTGAAAATCATTTATCCGGAAAACGATTTTCCAGTCAGCAACATCATTTTTTCCGAAAGTACGAAAAATTCAAACATCGCTTTGAAAGACGATAATATAGAGATAACTCATTTCGGCGAGCAACAATGCACGATCTATTTCAGAAACAGCACAAATTCTTCATTCAAATTGATACTCCAAATATACCAACAAAACACTATTCTACTCGAACAAACCCTCCCCGAAAAATAGTTTAAATCAAAAAACAGTCCCGCCAGGGACACCCGAAAATTCCCCATCGCTTCAGCGATGGGAGGGCTAATACTCCCAAACAATAATTCAACCCCAAACATACTTTTCATCATAATCCATTCCATGCCGCTCCAAAAGCGAAACATATTCTCGCTTAAAACCCACCCGCCGATGATGAATTTTCTGCCGGCGAATATAAGCGATGATTTTATCGATATGATAATAGCTGACGCTGAACGCACCATACCCGATCTGCCACTGAAACCAACTATGCTCCGGAAAAGTTTGACAAACCCAACGGGAAGAAGTCCCTTTTATCAATTGAATGCCCCGTCCTATAGTGATCGTTGAAGGCAAAGCGATAAGCAGGTGGACGTGATCTTCGATGCCATTAATTGCCAGCGCCCTCATTTTATTCTTCCGTGCTATCCCAGCCATATATGGATAGAGACGATTTTCCAGTGCTGGTGTGATGATCTTTCGCCGATACTTTGTGCTGAAGACGTAGTGGACGTAGGTGCTGATGTATGAGTGCGCCATTGATCGTTCCTCCTGGGTTTGTGTATGATACTTGGGGTTTGCCATCACTGCTCAGGAATGAATCTCTGAGTTTTGAGCAGTCATCCCTGCGGGATGTCGTCTCTACCTATATATTGTCATCCAACAACAGATTTTAGAAAACTTTAAGTTTTTGACCATAACCCATCACTTCAGTGATGGGTGATTGAGCAGTAGATACCATAGCAATGATATGCGCCAGAGAAGTAGTAGATACCATAGCAGCGACGGACGCCAGAGCTGCAGTAGATACCAGGCTAGTGCTGAAGAGGAAGTAAACTTCCTCAAAAAAATCACAAACCTCACCAACATTTCTCAATCATCTTTGTAAAGCTTAAAAATACACTGAAAACATCCATTAAAAACATTAGAGGAGTGGAAGATGGATAATCAGAAATTGTTTTGGGGAATTGGCGGTTTGGTTGCTGGTTTGATTTTAGGATTTATGGTCTCAGGATTTATGCCGGGTGGCGATAATACCGGTGGCACCATTGGTGGCGTTAAGAAAGCCGACCGTTATAAGTCTGCACAAATGAATACAAAAGATATTCAGCTTGGCGAGTCTGTGGTTCACAAGTTAATGCAGAGCGATCAGGTTAAGAAACTAATTAATGATGAACAAGTTGGCGCTGTGTTAGCGAGTCCGGAATTTCGTGCCGTACTGGCAAATCCGGAATTTCGCGCAGCTTTAGCTAGCCCGGAATTCCGTGCGGCACTATCGAATCCGGAATTTCGCGCAGCTCTGGCGAATCCGGAATTTCGCGCTGCCTTATCCAATCCTGAGTTTCGTGCAGTGTTAGCAGGTCCGGAATTTCGTGCAGTGTTAGCGAATCCGGAATTTCGCGCAGCACTGGCAAGTCCGGAAGCAAGTGCTGCTATGGCGAGTCCGGAATTTCGTGCAGCATTGGCAAGCCCGGAAGCGCAAGCTGCCTTAGCAAGTGCGGAATTAAAAGCAGCTTTAGCGAGCCCTGAATTTCGCGCAGCATTGGCAAGTCCCGAGTTTCGCGCAGCATTAGCGAGTCCTGAATTTCGAGCTGCCCTTGCAAGCCCCGAGTTCCGTGCAGCATTAGCGAGTCCGGAATTTCGCGCGGCTTTAGCTAGCCCCGAGTTTCGTGCGGCTTTAGCTAGCCCTGAGTTTCGCGCAGCTTTAGCAAGTCCTGAATTTCGAGCTGCCCTTGCGAGCCCTGAATTTCGCGCAGCATTGGCAAGTCCCGAGTTTCGCGCAGTCAAATAGTATCCGTTTCGGTAAAAGATGATAATACCAACACTTAATTAAAAAGTGTTTAAGTATTTCAGGAAACATATCATTTTCAGCAGGATGATATGTTTCCTGGTTTAATAAAAATGAGATCATCATTAATTGAATTCTGAATTATTACCATACCATCCGTTATTAAAGGTGAACTGATATTTACACTTTCGGGAATTTCAATTTTTATCCAATCTCACATGGAAAGTGTGAGATAGAAAAAGGGCTTTTCAAGAAGGTTAACCCCCATATTATTTACTAATTTTTTTGACCTACAAGAAATCGCTCTTCGAATTATTTTCTAGAAAATTTGGGGATAGGATAACAAGATGTCTGCTGCTTTAAAAAACAATCCATTAAAAAGGGATAAGGGCCATTGAAAAAAAAATATCTAATTCTAACTATTTTTTTCGCGACTATTCTCAATGCCCAGTTTCAGTCCTATGAAACAGATAATATGCGCTTGATCTATCCCAGCGTGGCTGCCAAATATCTGGTTCCGCATATGGCTCGCTCTTTCGAAAACGCCTGGACTTATCACCAACAACTTTTTCGTTATACCCCTGAGGGGAAAGTTACCATTTTAATGGTCGATTTTGAAGATTATGGCAATGGCGGTGCCGAGGCTATTCCCCGTAATTTTATTTCAATTTACATGGCACCTTTCAGTCGCACCTATGAAACAGTCTATGGGAATGACCGGGTGAATTGGGTGATGAATCACGAAGTGGCTCACGTTGTTACTATGGACCAGGCGGCCGGCCGGGATAATCTTTTTCGTTCGATATTCGGTGGAAAGGTTTACCCTGATGCGGAGCAGCCGCTTTCCGCAATCTACACCTATCTTGCCACTCCGCGGCGGTACGCTCCACGCTGGTATTACGAAGGGAGCGCAGTGTTTTTGGAAACCTGGATGAGTGGTGGGCTTGGCCGCACCTTCTCCGCATACTACGAGATGGTTTTCCGAACTATGGTGCGGGACAGCATTTATTTCTACGATGTTGTTGGTTTAGAATCGGAAGGCACCACCAGCGACTTCCAGGTTGGTGCTAATTCCTATCTCTACGGCAGCCGCTTCATGGCTTATCTCGGGAACACTTACGGCCCGGAAAAATTTATGGATTGGCTGGCGAGACGGGAAGGCAGTAAGGCGTCTTTCTCCGCACAATTCAAAAAAGTTTACAATATCTCCCTTGATGATGCCTGGTCAGAATGGATTGAATGGGAACAAAGTTTTCAGCGGTCTAATCTTGATTCCCTACGGGTTTTTCCGGCTTCTCCTTATAAAGAATTGACAGAGCGGCCGCTTGGCTCGGCATCTCGTGGCTTCTATCATCCGGAGACGCGGAAATTATATGTCGGCATCAATTATCTTGGGGAAACGCCACATATTGGTGCCGTCGATATCGCTGATGGCAGCATCGAAAAAATCTGCGAAGTGCCTGGTGCCGGCCTTTATTACGTTACTTCACTGGCTTTCAATGGCGATAACACGCTTTTTTATACTACCGATAACTCCGGCTTCCGCGATCTGATGGCCGTGGATATCGAGAACAAGAAATCTCGCGAACTGATCCGGGATGCCCGCGTTGGCGATCTGGCCTATAATCGTGCGGACAGCTCATTGTGGGGCACCCGCCATGAGCTTGGGCTAAAAACCCTGGTGCGCATTCCCTATCCCTACGAGGAATGGAACCAGGTTTTTACTTACGATTATGGCTATGAATTATACGACATCGACATTTCACCCGACGGAAAATGGCTGACCGGTGCGTATTCCAATCCAGTGGGACGGGAAAAGCTGATCCGCATGGATACAGAGAAATTATTGCAGAAAGATACCACCTCGACGGTTATATTCGATTTTGAAAACAGCTCCCCGGCGAACTTCCAGTTTTCTGCGGACGGACGCTATTTATACGGTTCATCCTATTATTCCGGGGTTTCCAATATCTACAAATATGATATGCTGTTGAACGATATCTTTATCATCAGCAACACCGAAACCGGGCTTTTTCGTCCGACGCCGGTTTCGGATGATTCCCTCATCGCCATGCGCTATACCGGCCAGGGATTACAGCCGGTAATGATTCCGAATAAAGCGTTAAATAACGTTAATGCGATTAATTTCCTCGGCAATGAAATGATTGCCAATCATCCGGTATTAAAAGAATGGATAGCGCCGCCACCTTCAGTGGTGAATCTCGACTCCGTAAATGGTGAATCCGGCACCTACGATGTGATTAACAATCTCAGTTTCGTTTCCGGTTATCCTATTGTCGAGAAATACAAGGATTCCCCTGCGGTAGGATTACGCCTTCATTTTAGCGACCGGGTGATGCTGAGTGATCTGAAAATTTCCGCTTCCTACTCACCAGATGCAGACCTGCCCGCGGATGAACGCTTGCATTTTGCTGCCGACTTCCGCTATTGGAACTGGCAAGTAAAGGGCTGGTATAACAAAGCCGATTTTTACGACTTTTTTGGCCCGACAAGAAAAAGCCGGAAAGGCTATGGCCTCTCATTGAAATATGCAAAAACGCTGGATTTTCAACGCTCCAGTAATCACTCCCGCTCAATGAGTTATGCGATTGAAACCGCCGGTTTTGGCGGGTTGGATGAACTACCCTACTACCAGGATGTCGCCGCAACTTTTTCCGAGGCTATTTATCTCAATGGAGAATTCTCCGCCGAATCAATGGTGAAACCGCTGGGCACTCTGGAACACACCCATGGAGTCGAGTGGCAACTGAAAACGGAGAATAGCTTTATCAATAGAAAGATCTATCCACATATCTCCAGTAATCTCAGTCTCGGGGTGCAATTATTCTCAAACTCCTCACTTTGGCTACGCAGTGCCGCTGGTATTGCCAGCGGCGACCGGGACAATCCCTTCGCGAACTTCTTCTTTGGGGGATTTGGCAACAATTGGGTAGATCATCGGGATTATTTGCAATATCGTCATTATGAAAGTTTCCCGGGACTTGAGATTAATGAGATTGGTGGTACCAACTTCGCAAAATCGATGCTGGAATGGACTTTACCACCATTGCGTTTCCGGCGTTTAGGGTTGCCGGGGTTTTATACCCGTTGGGCCCGGTTGGCGTTGTTCGGAGGAGGAATCGTCACCAATCTGGATAGTGAAGTAAACCGTCTCGAAGCCGCAAACCTCGGCGCACAACTGGATTTTAACCTGGTGGTATTCTCAGCGTTGAACTCATATTTATCCTTCGGCTACGCCGCCGCATTTCGCGATGGTTTTCGGCCCAGCAAAGAATTTATGGTATCCCTAAAACTGTTATAAAAACAACTTACGTCCATGGATGAATCCACGGGACACCCCAATCGTCCCGCAGGGACGTATGACCATTGACCCGGAATTCATGTCGGGCGGAGCAGATATGCAGGAAATCCTTCAAATATTTTTAAGCCTGGTGCCGGTTCTCTTATTCCTGCTGGTTCTGAAGATATTTGATAGCTTTAAGTTGATCAAATTTCAAATGATCCTGGTATCGATCGCCGTTGGTGGGTTGGTGGCATTGATCTGCTTTGGCATCAATTTGTTTTTCCTGGGGCCAATAGGCATCGATTTGGACATGTACTCCCGATATGATGCGCCCCTGATCGAAGAGTTCTTCAAAGGATTGTTCATCTATTACTTGATTCGTTCCAACAGAATCGGCTTTCGGGTGGATGGCGCGATTCATGGCTTTGCAGTAGGGGCTGGTTTTGCCGTTGTAGAAAACATTTACTATCTGCAGGTAATTTCCGAGGCAAGCCTGTTGCTCTGGATTATCCGTGGATTCGGCACAGCGATTATGCATGGCGGCACAACGGCGATATTTGCCATTATTGCAAAGGGTGATGTAGATCAGCGCAACTCTACTCATTTCTTATCCTTTTTTCCAGGGTTGGCAACTGCAATGATCATTCACGCATTTTTCAATCATTTTTTTCTGCCGCCGCTGCTGATGACTTTGATTTTATTAATTGTACTGCCAACAATTATCCTCTTCGTTTTTCAACAAAGTGAGAAATCCACCCGTAACTGGCTCGATGTCGGTTTTGATTCTGATCAGGAGTTGCTCGACATACTCAGTTCTGATAAAATCAGCAGTTCTAAAATCGGCATTTACCTGGCATCATTAAAAGATACATATCCACCGGAAGTTGTCTTCGATATCATTTGTTACATGCGGGTGCATTTGGAATTATCGATCCGTGCCAAGGGAATTATGATGATGAAAGAAGCCGGATTCGATATGCCGCCGGATCCAACAATTCTCCCCATGCTTGATGAGCTGGAATACCTGGAAAAAAGCATCGGGCGAACCGGTAAATTAACAATTTCACCATTCTTAAGCACAAAAAGTCAGGATTTATGGCAACTAAAAATGCTTGCCGAAAATTAGCCTTGTAAATATTCGCTGATTGGTTTGCGGCTGGGACAATCAATCTAAACGTTTTGTCCGGCAAATATTATAAGCAATTCCTTATGAAAAGGAGAATGAAATGTCTGACAGTCAAATGTCCGTCACTTTAAAAAATGACTTAACTGAGATTGAGAGACTCAGCCATATTGTCGATGATTTTTGCCAGAAGAATGGCGTTTCGTCTGAAATGCTTTATCCACTAAACCTGGTGTTGGATGAAATAATTACCAATGTAATTTCCTATGGATATGAAGATGAAGGCGAACATGAAATTATTGTTCGCCTGGCTGTCGAGCAAGATACATTTATTGGGGAAGTGGAAGATGATGGCATCGCTTTTAACCCGTTGGATAATAAGGAAGTTGATACTTCTACCCCGTTGGAGGAAAAAGGAATTGGAGGACTGGGGGTTCACTTTGCAAAAACGCTAATGGATGGCCTTTCTTATAAACGGGAAAATGATCGCAATATCCTGACTATGCGAAAAAATATAGTTTAACCAGAATATGAGGAGTGATAAAAATGGAAGTTATTCGTGAAGAACAAAATGGTATTACCATTGCAAACATTGTTGGACGGGTAGATGCTGCAACGTCGAAAGCGTTGGAAGAACAAATTATGCCAATCATTGATGAAGGGGGCCATCAGCTACTTATCGATTGTAGCAAATTGGATTACATCAGCAGTGCTGGTTTAAGGGTGTTTTTAATGGCAGCTAAGAAAGTGCAGATGGCAAAGGGAAAAATCGTTTTAACCGGTATGCAGCAATCAATTAAAACCATGTTTGATATTGCCGGCTTTTCCGCACTTTTTCCAATCCTGGATACGCGAGAAGCAGGAATTGGAGAACTTGGAGGCTAAATAACTTCGCTGAGGAGCGAGGAGACCTGGTGTGACTGCAATATATTTTGCAGTCGCACCAGCATATATCAACGATGCTGTTTAATTCAGGTTAAACAACACTTTAATCTTCCCATCATTCAGAATTTCTTCAACGAGCTTTCCGGCAGAAGGAGGAATTTGATAGGGATGTTCGCCATACAGCTGAGCGTAATAATCATCGACCGTTTCGCAATACTGATCCATCTTTTCCGGCACTACCTGGTATATCCTTTTTATATAATTGGCATTGAAACGCAGGTTATTGGGATCGACAAAACCGGCGGCAATAAACCCTTTGGTCTTCTTCCGGCAGCGACAGGGGTTTTCCTTGTTGACCAATCCGCATTTGTTCTGCATAAAGTTGTATAAATCTTTGCGGGCGCGGGAAAGGCGCTGGCGAAAATTGTCCGGACTAATCTCCAGAATTTCACTGCCAATTTTATGATCAATTTCAAACAATTCTCCGAGAATGTAAACCAGCCGCTGCGGTCGATCCAGGCAAAGCAGCATACCGGCCATACAGCTAATTTTTACTTCCTCTATTGTTTCCCGCAAAGTCAGCGCTTCTTCTTCACTGAGGGCTTCGTCGGGCATGTTGTCCAGAGTGTCACCATATTCTTCAAAATCAGTGACCAGCGTTTCCAGCGGCCGTTTTTTCATGTTGAGAATATGATTTACCACAATGCGATACAGCCAGGTGCGGAATTCACTCTTGCCTTTAAACTGCCCCAGGCGGGTGATAATCTTAATCAGCACTTCCTGGGTAACATCCTCGGCATCCTGTGGATTCAATACCATCCGCCAGGCAACATTGTATATGAATTGTTGATGGCGAACAACCAACTGCTCCAGCGCCGCCTTGTTTCCATCCAGGGCGGCGCTGACCAATTCAGCATCTGTCGTTTCCGAATAATTATTTAGAAAAGGATTTTCCATTAAACAATCTCGCTATAATGATCAAATGAGACGACATTCTCGATAATATTCATAAACGGTTGAAATTCTTCAATTTCCCGCACTTGCTTTGCGGCATTTTTTGCATCTTCCAAACTTTCCCAGACGACCAGGTCCATAATTGTATTCTCAGCCTTGGCTGCCCGAAAATTTTTATAGGAAACAAAGCCTTTCATTTGGCGAACCGCTTTACGGACTTGCGGCAATAGCGCCGGGAAGTCTGCCTTATTTTCGGGTTTAATTTGGTAAATTACAAGCTCTACGACATGATTTTGCGATTGTTGTTCCATCATTTCAGATTCTCCTGAGTTTAAGATATGAATAATTTGACCCCGCAATTCTGCGGCAATCACCAGTGGATCATTTGTTTGACACGTTTGGAACATTCCGTTCTCCTTCTCAAGCCTTTTAATAGTTAGACCGGGCAGGGGAGGGGGTGTGACAGTTTTAAGGATTTTTTTTCGCTAAAAGCAGATTTTCTTTTCCAGGACGAATTTGATTCAATTTTAACTTGAAAAAACAACCCGGATTAGATACCATTAATAGAACTGAACAGTGATCAGTTTACAGTGAACAGTTTACAGTGAACAGTTATCAGTTATCACTACAAACAAAAAACTGACAACTGATTACTGATAACTGTCGACTGATAACTGACAACTGACAACTGTAAAGAGGAATTCTCATGGCCAACCCAATTCTAACGAATCTTGACAACGGCGTATTTACGATCACTTTCAATCGTCCCGATAAGAAAAATGCCATCAGTAATGAAATGTATGAAATGATGACTGCTGGCTTACAGGAAGCTGCCGGGGAAAAGCAGGCGCGGGTTGTGCTTTTTAACGCCAATGGCGATGATTTTACCAGTGGTAATGACCTGAAAGATTTTGCCGCCGTTAATCGGGGTGAACTGGCATTAGATGCCCTGCCGGTGGTGAAATTTATTGAAAGCATGCTGGCTTTCGAAAAACCGGTGGTTGCTGCGGTAAAAGGGTTGGCTGTCGGTATTGGTACGACGATGCTCTTCCATTGTGATGCAGTTATTGGCGGTGCATCTGCAAGTTTTCATTTACCCTTTGCCCAGCTGGGATTAGTGCCGGAATTTGCCTGCTCGCAATTACTCCCTGCCGCAGCCGGAAAAGTACGGGCGACCCATATTTTAATGCTCGGTGAGCCTTTTGGTTGTGACGAAGCTGTGCGTATGGGGATGGTGAGCCGCCCTTGCGCTGATGAAGATGTCGATAAGGAAGCAATTAAGGTAAGTCGCCAGATCGCTGCGATGCCACCGGCAACTATGCGCGAGGTTAAACGTTTGATTAATCCACCGGCATTCAAGCAACAGCTTGTGGAGACCGTTCGCCGGGAATCAGGCGTATTTGCCCGATCACTGCAATCGGAAGAACATCGGGAAGCGCTTAGTGCTTTTTTTGAAAAACGGCGGCCAGATTTCTCTCGTTTTGAATAATAAGTTTAAATGGGCAAATGAGAAGACAAATTTTCTTTGCTCATTTGCTCATTTGCTCATTTGCTTCCCTTCCGGATTCTTTATTAACATCCGTTTCTTCTTTATCCCACCGTAATCGGGTATAATAATCCAACGCAACACAAAGCCCATAGCGGTGTGGCGTTGTGTAAAGGAACAAAGAAATGATCACCAGAAAGAAGGTGACCAGGGAAATTTTATCGACCGGCATAAAGCTGAAGTAAATGCCGGCAATAATCGGCAGTAAGAGAATGCGATCGAAGATCAGGAAAAACGCCCAGATGTCCCCCTGGCTTTTCAGAAAACGGATGCCGCATTCCTGGCAATTGTCATATAAGTGTATCCAGCGGAGGAATAAACTGCTATTACCGCAATTCGGGCATTTTTTCCGCAGTCCCCGGAATATCAGGGATTTCAAGGGGATTTTCTTAGCTTTAGCCATTATCTGGTTTCGTTTCTACTTATAATGATTATATTTCTTCTTCCCGCCAATCCGGATTGTAAAGACTGGCATGGACATGTGCTTCCCACTTGCCATTAATGCGCAGGTAATTGTTTTCTTCGCCATATATTTTGAATCCCAATCGTTCTAGCAACTTCCCGCTACGAACATTTCTGGGCATATAGCTGGCTTCGATGCGATGCAAATTTAAAGTGGTGAAGACATAGGGAATTGCCGTATTTAAAGCTTCCAGCATTAATCCTTTACCTTCAGATGTTGCGGCCAACTGATAACCCAACAGGCAGGAATGGAAAACCCCGCGAATAATATTATTAAAATGCGCTGCCCCGATAATCGCTCCGTCGCTTTTCTGAAAAAGAAAAAGGCGCATGGAACGCCCACCCAAAAAGTTCTCCCGGGCGAGATAGAGCTGGTTTTCCCAATAGGTCTCCCGGTAAAATTCCGGAGGACGAAGTGGATCCCAGGGGGCAAAATGTTCCCGGTTCTCTTTAAGAAAACGGACAACCGCTGGGGCCTCATGCGGAGGTGGCAAGCGTAAGACCAGCCGCTCAGTTTCCAAATGTGGATATTTTCCCAAAGCTTTATTCATTCCCTTGAACTTCCTTCGCTTCATCATTCATCATTTGATGTGCTTCAATCTCATTGGTTCTTCAGTAGCATCGTAATCGTTGATTCTCTATGAACTCGCTGTTTTTTCCCGAACACTTTTTACAAGCAGAAAAATAATGATTAGCAAGGGAACGCCATGAAAGAGCGTATCGCCCCAGTCTGTCAAGGTCATGCCGTTTGCACCACCGGCAATCCAGCGTAATTTCCCCCAGATATGCGGCTCCGGTGTAAAAGGGGCCAAACCAAGAAAAAGACAGGGGATAATGTAAATCAGGTATTTTCTCATAATTAATTACCAGCTGCGAATGTTTGCAGTTATCATCGAAAAATGTTTACTTTGGATCGGAAGAAATCTAGCGAAACTTCCTTAAAAATACAATGACGATCAGAAAAGGGATATCATGGAAAGCAATCTGAGAGCATTCAAAATCTGGCGGGCCTGGTTCGTTCATTTCTATACTGCGTTGGGACTTATCTGCAGCTTTCTAGCGCTGATGATGCTTTTCCAGGGGCGATTGACGATGGTGGTATATTTCCTGGCAGCAGCGATGTTTATCGATGGCACCGATGGCATGATGGCGCGCGGCTGGGAGGTAAAACGCTGGCTGCCGCAATTTGACGGACGAAAGCTCGATGATATCACCGATTTCCTTAACTATACCTTTATTCCGCTATTTATTGGCTGGCAACTGCAATTACTTGCCGGGAACTGGGCGATTGCTTTTGGTGTCGCACTGTTGGCCTCTGCGTATGGCTTTAGTAATGAAACGGCGAAAACCGAGGATGGATTTTTTACCGGCTTTCCTTCTTACTGGAATATGGTTATGCTCTATTTATACTGGCTAAATTGGCCGGATTGGCTGGGTGCGCTGGTAGTGGTGATTCTGGCATTGCTAACATTTCTGCCAACCCGGTATATTTCCATGAACCAAACCCGCCAACTGAAGAAAACGCACGTCGTCCTTTTCTTTCTCTGGACATTCCTCTTTGCCCTGATGTTAATGGATTTTCAGTCACCAGCAAAATGGTTGGTCTATCTTTCACTATTCTATCCGGCTTTTTACATGGGGGCTTCATTCTACCTTCATTATCAAATCGAACGAAATAGTGAGTCTTGATGTTCTTGTATGAACCAGAACATTCGTTGAATTGATGCTATGCCATCTTTGTTCGCATTTGCAACCTTCCGCTTTAATTATTCGGTCTTTCTCCCCGAATCAAATCCCTGTATATTCCTGCCATTACAGATCGGGCTTTATCATATGATGCCGGTAGAATAGATGACAGGAGATAGCTATGACAAATGAATTAATACATCTGGATGGTATTGCCAAGGAATATCAGGAAGGGGAAAAAACACACTCGGTGCTCAGTAAACTGAATGTATCGATCGGCCGTGGAGAAATTATTGTTTTACTGGGGCGCAGCGGTTCCGGTAAATCCACACTGCTAAATTTACTCAGCGGCATCGACCTGCCCAGTTCCGGCACCATTACCATTGACAATAAAAATCTGACAGCGTTGGATGAACACGAACGGACGATGTTCCGCCGCCGGCAAATCGGTTTTGTATTCCAGTTTTTTAATTTGATTCCCACTTTAACTGTGCGGGAGAATCTTTATTTACCGCTGGAGTTAAATGATTTACTCGATACTGAAAACAAAGCACGTGTCGATGATTTGTTGACGGCAGTCGGACTAAGCGATCGTGGCGACAGCTTTCCGGATCGCCTTTCCGGAGGGGAGCAACAACGCATCGCGATCGCCCGGGCGTTAATCCATGATCCACTCATTGTGCTGGCTGACGAGCCTACCGGTAATCTCGATTATGAGACCGGACTGCAAATCGTCGATCTGCTTGACAAGCTGGTGCGCCAGCAAAAGAAAACCATGATAATGGCTACCCACAGCCGGGAGGTGATCGGCCTGGCGGATCGCATCTTCAAAATGACCGGCGGGCAGCTGAAAGAAATTACCGGTGAGGCGATGGCATGGGAAAAATAGTCAATCGTTCCAGTATCCGTTATCTCTTTCGCCATCCCTGGCAACTGCTGCTGTCGGTACTGGGGATCGCCATGGGCGTCGCAGTCGTTGTTGCAATAGATCTGGCGAACCAAAGCGCTGAGAATGCTTTCGAATTATCGATGGACAGCGTTTCCGGAAAAGCCACGCATCAAATCATCGGTGGCAGTGCCGGGTTACCGGATTCACTTTATCGGCATCTGCGGGTAAAACACGGCTATCGGGAAACCGCTCCGATGGTCGAAGAGTATGTCACCATTCCGCAAAGCCCTGGCCGCACTTTAATTTTACTGGGCGTTGATCCGTTTGCCGAACGGCCTTTCCGCCCATACCTCGGTAACCTACGCGTCAACGGGGAAGGCGGTTTGGGACCGCTGGTCAGCCGACCGGCAACAGCAGTGATGGGGGGCGTTACCGCTCGGGAAATTGGGGTCGCCGCTGGCGATAGTCTGGAAATCCAGTTTGGGCCGGTAAAACGAAAAGTACTGGTCATCGGTTTATTGGAAGGAGAAGATCAACGCAGTAACGAGGCGCTTTCCGGAGTGATGTTAACCGACATCGCAACTGCCCAGGAACTCTTTGGAATGCCCAATCGGCTTAGCCGTATTGATGTTATTATTCCTGAAGGGGAGATCGGTGAGCAGAAACTGGCCGGCTTAAAGAAATTGCTTCCGTCTTCTGCAGAGATTATTTCCTCCCGCAGCCGTTCCGCTATGATGACTCAAATGACTAGCGCCTTTAAATTAAATCTCACTGCCCTTAGCCTCCTTACTTTGATTGTTGGCATGTTCCTCATCTACAATACGATGACATTTTCCGTGGTGCAACGCCGCCAGTTAATCGGCTTAATGCGCGCAATCGGCGTTACCCGGAAAGAGATATTTCGTATCATTCTCGGGGAAGCGCTGCTGATGGGCATTGCAGGTACCGCCCTGGGGATTTTGATCGGGGTATTATTAGGGCGAGGCCTGGTAGAGCTGATCTCCCGCACGATCAATGACCTTTATTTTGTGCTGACAGTGCGCAGTTTTAGTCTCTCCTGGCTAAGTCTGTTGAAAGGCGTCGGATTGGGGATTATCGCTACGGTATTAGCGGCGCTGAAACCGGCCCGGGAAGCAACAGGAACGACGCCACGCCTGGCGCTAAGCCGCTCTACCGAAGAGACGGCGCTGCGGGATAAGTTGCCGTTGATAAGTGCGCTGTCTATTTTAGCCATCATCGCCGGAGGCGCACTTTTGATGATCCCCGGAAAGAATTTAGTGGTAAGCTACAGTGGTATATTGCTCTTAATTATCGGTTTTACGTTGTTTACACCGGCAGTGATGGTGTTTTTGAGTAAGCTGTTAAAACCACTTGCTTCCGGAATGTTCGGGATGCTTGGCCGCATGGCGGTGCAAGGGATATCCAGCCAAATGAGCCGCACAACGGTTGCCGTTGCGGCTCTGAGTATGGCGGTCGCCGCGACTGTTGGTGTCGGAACGATGGTTGGCAGTTTTCGCACCACCGTCATCCACTGGCTGGAAGCGCGCTTAAGTGCGGATATCTACATCAGTGCGCCGAGCCGGATGCAGCGTCGCCCGGATACCACGATGGATCCGGCCTTTATTGAACGTATCGGGGACTTGCCGGAAATTGCCAGTGTCAATATGTTTCGCAGTCTGCTCCTCGATACTCCCGATGGGGCGATGCATGTTATCGGCTCGCAGCTGAGTAAGGATATCTTCGGAGAATTTCAGTTTAAAGAAGGCGACCCGGCAGCGCTATGGGCGCCTTTACAGAATGAAATGATTGTGGTGATTTCCGAGCCTTACGCCTATCATCATAACGTTAAGGTGGGGGAGCGGTTGAAAATCCCGACTGATCACGGGGAGCAAACTTTTCAGGTGGCTGGTATTTATTATGATTACGTCTCAGACATTGGCACCGTGCTGATGGGTCTGAAAAATTACCGGCAATACTGGGATGATCATCGAATATCCGGCGCTTCCGTGATGCTCACGGAAGAGGTTGACGCTTCGGCGGGAATGACAGCGATTCGATCCGTGATGAACCCCGGCGAGGAAATACTCCTGCGTTCCAATAAAACCTTGCTGGATACTACGGTGGAGGTTTTTAACCAGACATTTATGATTACTAACGTCCTGCGGTTATTGGCAATTGTTGTTGCATTTATCGGCGTACTGAGTTCCCTGATGGCCTTGCAGTTGGAAAGGCGCCGGGAACAGGCGGTATTGCGGGCAAACGGCGTGACACCGAAAGAAATTCGCCGGCTGGTATTTTTAGAAACCGGAATAATGGGCGCCTTCGCCGGAATACTGGCCTTGCCGATGGGCACGATGCTTTCTTATGTGCTTATCTACATTATCAACAAGCGCTCTTTCGGCTGGACGTTACAATTTGTCTTCGATCCGGCCATTTACTGGCAGGCAATAATACTCGCTTTGTTAGCCGCGCTCATTGCCGGCATTTACCCGGCGATCCGGATGGGAAACGCCTCTCCGGCCCTCGCCCTGCGGGAAGAATAGTTTGAAACTGGAAATTTACAGGTGCTTTTATGTATCGATATATTAGTGGATTTATTGTTTTAATTGCCTTGCTCAGTGGCGGTATCTACTGGCTCTCCAGCCATCAAACAGCAAACGGTATTCGCAGCAGTATCGCTGTCGCCGAGGCGATGGGGAATACCGACACGACCGGCTATGATCGGGCGATCAAACCGATCGAATTTCGTTTTCCGCGAGATCATGGTCCGCATCCGGGATTTAAAACGGAGTGGTGGTATTTCACCGGCAACTTAACCGCAGAAAGCGGAGAAAGATTCGGTTATCAGTTTACCCTGTTCCGTTCTGCGCTCTCTCCGCAGAAAATTGACAGAAATTCGACCTGGGCTGCAAATCAGCTTTACATGGGGCATTTCGCAGTGTCCGACATTGATAATGAAAAGTTCTACTTCTTTGAACGGTTTAGCCGGGGAGACGAGCAATTGGCCGGCGCCCGAACACATCCTTTTCGGGTATGGCTGGAAGATTGGTATTGTGAAGCTGTCGGAGAAGATTCTCTCAACGAAATGCCGGGATTTAATATTCGAGCGGGTCAGGATGATGTACTTCTGGAGTTAACTATGGAGAGCGAAAAGCCACTGGTCTTGCAAGGCGATCAGGGGCTCAGTCAAAAAGGCCCAGGTAGTGGAAACGCTTCTTACTACTACTCACTAACCCGCTTAAAAGCAGCCGGTACTGTTCAAATCGCGGGAAAAACATACCAACTTTCCGGTAATAGCTGGATGGACCGGGAATGGAGCACCAGCGCGCTTGGTGAGGATCAAGTGGGCTGGGACTGGTTCTCCTTGCAATTTTCCGATGGGCAGGAATTAATGTATTATCAACTGCGCAAAAAAGACGGCAGCGCGGATAAATTTAGCAAAGGAATTATGGTCGATAAAGACGGCATCGGGAAAGTGTTTTATCGGGATGAAATGGAATTGCTTGTAAAAGATTATTGGGAGAGTCCCCTGGGAGGTCGCTACCCTTCCGGCTGGACCCTGAATGTGCCTGGAGAAGATTTGTCCATTACAGTAATGCCGTTTTTTAAAAACCAGGAATTGGATGTTGCGGTACGCTATTGGGAAGGCGCTGTTTCCATAGATGGACAACGCAATGGAAAACCGTTCGATGGCCGGGGGTATGTGGAATTAACCGGTTATGCCGACCAATAAAATTTTTGTTATGATAAATCCGTAGAGAAAATTCATGAATTTTCTCTACAAACCCAATCGCTACGCCAAACGACGGAACGATTGGGTTTCGATATCACGCAATCAGGGAATTACAAATCATCCCCGGCAACATCCTCCCAGGGGTAATAATGGAAAACCCCACCCTCGGACATTGCTACAAATAATCCATTCGGAAATGTGCTGTTCAAAGAAATATTGACGGCCTCAGAACCATCACTGCCGCAGGTCGATAATACTGCTGCTTTTAGGCGCGTATGCTGATTCGCATCGGTTGCTTCACCTTCCCTTTTGTAGATGTTGAAGGTGTTTGCCTGCTGATCCGAAATCAAAATATAACCGGTGCTGTCGCTGGTCGGAAAGATAGAAATGCCTTCCCGCTCATTGGCAAAATCGCTAGTGCCGAATACTGCCAGCTGGTTCGCTGCGTTAGGATGATCGGGGTCGGCATGGTATTTCCGGATGCCGGATTTTTCGTCACTGTAATAAATATAACCGAGTTGATCATCGACAGCGACCGCTTCAATTTCATTATCACCACCACTAAAGACGCCAAATTCCCGCACCTTTGTGCCGGTTACCTGGCCGTTGCCATTATCCTGCAAACGATACTGCCAGAGATATGCACCGGATGGGCCACTCTTCCGGCTCACGATTGCAAAGATGGCACCATCGCTGGGACGTTTATACAAAGAAACGCCCATTGGCTCCCGATTACTTTGTCCGGCAAATACGGAAATACCGCCACCATCAATCGCCTGCATCTCCGGCAGGCGGAATACGCGAATTTCACTGGTGTTACGTTCCGTGCAAACGGCGATGTCCGTCAAGGCGCCTCCCACCATCAATCCATACTCTACATCAACATTGTTGGGCTTTTTAATACCAGTAACAGAGCGCCCGGGAACCAATTTCCCGGCAAGATCAAATACATAAAGGCCACCATTGTCCTCATCTTTGTCCGTGCCGATAATTAAGCTGTTTTCCGGATTACTATAGTCTATCCAGATTGCCGGATCGTCAGAATCGTTCGGCACTGCGTCGGTGATAATGGTGGGGGAAATTTGACCGGGCACCGGGTCGCAGGTGACGACTTCTTCCGAAGAACATCCGGAAAAGAAAAGAAATAATGCAAATAAGATACTCAAAACTTTGGTAGTTTTAGTCGGGTTTAAGCGCTGCATTTACAGCCTCCTTTCATCATAACAGAATTACCCTGGAGAATTGGATTACTTCCACGCAGGAACTCCCTGTGGATTTAAACAGAACGAAATATTCTACCACTAGATATAACTTACCGCAAAATGGTAAAAACCAATTGCGACAAATCATGAAATGGCATTCATGAAGAATATTTCAAGGAACTCCGGAAAGAATAAATGTTCAGTTAAAGCGCTGAATATATGCTAAGAATTTCGCCATAGCAAGTGCTTATGCGGGAGGTTGAACCTCTTTTAATGAATACACACTTTTTCGGAGGGATATTGCCTGCAATTTGGTATATTTAAAGATAGAATCTTTGCATACTTAATCGTAGTTGCTTCTATACTAATTCTCAATCTTCTTTAAGTATTCATTCTCAACTCAATCGACCTCAATGCGGAACTGCTTAAATATACTTTTTCGATTATTCTTTAGCTTGCTGATAAGCCTTAGTCTGCAATTGTTCGGGCAGGAAAAAGACCCCGTACTACAAGATAATCAATCGGATTCCAGTAAGGTAAATGTTGCGGACTCATTACACTATACCCTTGATGAAGTGGTAATTACCGGCACTCGCAGCTATAAGAAATTAATCGACATACCCTATGCAGTGCAACGGATCGACAACCGCAGCTACCGCTTTAATCGCACTATTGGTGTGAATCACGTGATGGGAGCGATTCCCGGATTATTCCTGCAATCCCGCTATGGCAATCACGATGTTCGCATTTCCATCCGGGGATTTGGCAGCCGCTCCAACAGTGGCATCCGGGGGGTGCGTATTTTGCTGGATGGCATTCCTGAATCGGAACCAGACGGGCAGACCCGAATCGAAGCAATCGATTTTAATTCAATAGGCACTATTGAAATTGTGAAGGGGAATGCCTCATCGTTATATACCAATGCCCCCGGTGGCGTCATCAATTTTATTAACGATATTACCTTCCCGAAAAGCTTCGTCGTCAACTTTAATGAATTCGGTTCCTACAATCTGCGCCGCAATGGATTTAAGGCCGGGATACGCAATAATGATTACACGTTTTTACTGAGCTACGGATACCACAATTATCGTGGATATCGCGCCCATGGCGAAGATTACTGGCATATTATCAACACTGTTCTAGAGGCGAAACCAAATCCAAATAGTCAACTGCAAGTGTTAGGGTATTTTGTCGATGGACGCATCCGCTTGCCCGGATCCTTGACGCGGGAACAGTTCGATACCGACCCGTTTCAGGCCAATTCCCGCGATGCAGATCGCGATAGTAAGCGACTTTCCAAAAAAGGGCGCGTCGGTCTCCGCTTTAATTCTGCCTGGGGAAGTAACCGGGAAAACGAAATTGAGCTAACGACGTATGGCACTATAAAATATTTCGAAAGAGCTTCCGGGAGCTTCCGGGTAATTAACCGCTTTGGTTTGGGGGCGACTGCCCGCTATATCCGGAAATATTCCCTCGGGGAGCGCCGGAACGAACTGTCAATTGGCACCGATTGGCAGTTTCAGGATGGCCCGATTGAATTCTACCAGAATATTGCCGGTCAGCGCGGTGATGATCTCGACCAATTGCAAAATAAAAGCATCGGGAATGTCGGCGTCTATTTTCAGCATACATTCAATGTTTTGCCAAACCGGATGGACTTTCTCTTCACCGGGCGGTATGAGAAAGTAAATCATGATCTAGATGATCAGCTTTTTGCCGTGCGGAATGCCAGCCGCCGCTTCGAGGCATTTACCCCAAAGATCGCCCTTAACTACAAGTTAAATCCGCATGTGGCTCTTTATGGGTCTGCCGGGCGGAGTTTCGAAAGTCCGGCAGCGAACGAATTGGACAACTTTCCAATCAGTTCTGATCCGTTCGTGTTATTAAACCCGGACCTCAAGCCGCAAAAATCCACTCACTACGAGCTCGGTCTTAAGGGAAATCTGCTCTACCGCGGGACAACATTCTTCAACAATATCTACTTCGAAGTTACCGCTTTTCATAACAGCATCCGCGATGAGATTGTGCCGTTTGAACTGTTCGGTGAGGTTTTTTTCCGCAATTCCGCGAAAACCCGGCGAAATGGTATCGAGGTCGGGGCAAATATTGAATTGCTGCCGGGCGTCCGCTGGGAAACCGCCTATACCGGTTCGGATTTCAGCTACGATAATTATACCACATTAACCGGAGAGTTTAACGAGCAGGGAGATCCTGTTGAAGCGGATTTCTCCGGCAATCGAGTGCCCAGCGTGCCGAGTCATCATCTCTTCAGCAGCTTGTCTTATGAACATCATTTTAATCGGCAACTGACCGGGTTTGGAAAAGTCAGTTATCGGTCGGTCAGCGCGATGTATGTGGATGATGCCAACTCCGATCAGGCGGAAAGCTACCGGTTATTGGATGTTACCAGCGGTATGGATATCAAGCTTGGTGAATTTAATCTGCTGCTCGCTGCCGGAGTGAATAACATTTTTGACCGCACTCATGCCGCTTTTGTTAATATCAATTCCTTACGTGGCGAATTTTTTGAGCTGGGAGAGCCACGAAATTATTACGCAAGTATTCGTCTGGGGTATACATTTGACTAATCTCTCTCGATTTTTTTTGCTGCTCTTTCTGACTGGTGGAATGCTCAATGCTGAAATTGTTCAAAAAGAAACCCTCACTGTTCAGGCTGGTCCTAATTTTCGGATTTTCCCCAGCGACGTTACCCAGACAGAAACCTTCATTACCCGCCACCCACTGAATCATCAGATTTTATTTGTTTCCGCGAATACTCTCAACCTTTCCAACGGCTTTATTAGCGAAGGCATTTATCTATCCACGAATGGCGGTACAGATTGGTTCGGCAGCGATATTTGCAGTGGCGAACCGGTGGCGTTTCATCGGGGAGATCCCGGCATTGCAATTGATGATGAGGGGCGCCTGATACTGATTCGCCTGGGATTCTCTCCCGGATTGTATTCTCATTTCTCAACAGATAATGGGGCTACCTGGTCTCTGCAGGAAACAGTGGTAGAAAATGATCAGGACCGGGCAACGCTTGTGGCAGATCCTAATCCGGACAGTGACTATTTTGGCCGCGCTTATGCTTTTTGGGTGCGCTTTGCCCAGCCGTTTCCGGTTTTCTTCGCATACACCGATGATGGTGCTACTACCTGGAGTACTCCGCAGCAGATTAATAATCCGCTACAGCGTAGTTTAGGCGGGGAAACAGCTGTCGGGCCGGATGGTAGTGTGCATGTCACCTGGGCCGGCGTTATCAGCACCTCACCATTTACGGAGGATTATGCTGGATATGCCCGTTCCACCGACGGAGGCACTAACTGGAGCGTGCAGGAGAATGCTTTTGATACCAACGGCATTGCCGGTATTTTCAGCGAAAAAGGCGGTATTCGGGTGAACGGCCTGCCGCGCATCGATGTGGATAAAAGCGACGGCCCTCGCCGGGGATGGGTGTATATCGTAACCACGGAGTCGGGACTGGCACCGGCCGGAAATGATCCCGATATCATCCTGCATCGCTCTACAAATGGGGGGGAGAGCTGGTCCGGCGGTATTAGAGTTAATCAGGATGCCCTGAACAATGGAAAAACCCAATATTTTCCGGCGATTCATGTCGATGATATGGGAGGGGTTAATATTCTTTACTACGACGATCGCACCACCAGCAACGATTCAACCGGCGTTTTTCTTTCCCGTTCCCTTGATGGCGGAGATAGCTGGAGCGATACTGAGATTAGCGATCATCATTTTAAACCGGTGCCAATCGGTGGTTTGGGCCAGGGATACCAGGGAGATAATATCAGTTTGACATCCAGTGGTAATACACTCTGGCCGGTTTGGATGGATAATGCCTCCGGTGTCTATCAAATATGGAGTTGTCCGATCACATTGCCAGCGGTTTCCCTTTCCGATCCAATTCAGGAAATTCCGGCGCGTTTTCAGTTGTTGGATAATTACCCGAATCCATTCAACCCGGCAACGAATATCCGTTACTCCCTGTCGACGCGGATGCCGGTAAAGCTGGAAGTGTTTGATCTATACGGAAAACGAATTGCCCTGCTGGTGGATGCTGTTCAAAACGCAGGTGATTATACCGTCAATTTTTCATCATCCGCTCTGCCGGGAAAAGAATTGGCGAGTGGAAAATATTTTTATCGCCTGAGTGCAAAGGGCGTTTCTCAAACAAAATCAATGCTGCTGTTGAAATAAATTGCTCACATCTTACAAAGGAACTGCTATGACAAATGCGGTTAAGGAAACGAAAAGCTGGTTAATTCTTAAATTGATACTATCTCTATTTCTGGCAAGCAGTATGTGGCTGCTAGCGCAGGATGATGATCCCCGTTTCGATTATCCAATCTATTCAGAAACTGCGCCTACGAATTATGTTGAGAGCCGAGGAGCAGAAAGCATTGTCGATGAAGATGGATATGAAAATTTTAATTTGGGGGTAAATTTTTCAGAGCCGCATATTGCCGCTAATCCATTGAATCCGCAGGAGTATTTCAATGCCTGGAATACGAATGGTGCATACTACACTCATGATGGATACAACTGGACGTCTTTTCAACCGCCTTTCCCGGGATTTACCATGCGTGGAGATCCGGTGGCAGCGTATGATAGTTTGGGAAATCTCTATTATCATAATATGTATGGTTCTGCTGGTATTCAGGGGGCATTAGTTATTCGTTCTACGGACAATGGGCTTACCTGGGGGGCGCCGGTTATTTCCGTGCCGGGTGTTGATAAAAACTGGATTGCAGCGGACCAAACCGCCGGGCCATATGCGAATTATGTATATGCAACGATGACCGGGGGCGGTGGATCGGGTAACTTTACCCGCAGCACAGATTTTGGTGCTACCTGGCAGACTACTTTTACCCCAAATACTCAAAGTCTGCCGGGGATGATGGTTGCCGTCGGTCCGGATATGCTTGATGGCAACAATATCTCCGGTGGGGCAGTTTATGTCGTTACAAATAGCGGCAGTGCATTTGCCTCTACTTACACTTTTTATGTTTCTCAAGACGGTGGCGCCACTTTTCAGCAGCAATCGGCTGTGAATTATGCGAATTATGTCGGTGATTTCATCAATGGCCGAAATGCCGTTGAAAATAGCCGAACCCGCCCATATCCCTTTATTACTGCCGATAATAGTTTCGGTCCTTATCGGGGACGTCTCTACCTGGTCTATGCTTCCAACACACCCTCCGGTAATGGCAACAAGCCGGATATCTTCTGTCGCTATTCGGACGATCAGGGAGAAACCTGGTCATCTGAAGTTGTGATTAATGATGACCCGGATACGGAGAACAATCATCAGTGGACACCGGCAATCTGGTGCGATAAAGAGACCGGCCGCCTTTACGCAAAATGGTATGATACCCGTCGCGTGCCAACCAGTGATAGCACCGATGTCTATGCATCCTATTCCGATGACGGCGGCATTACCTGGGCCCCAAACCAGCGACTGACGACAGAGAAATTCAAAATCGACTGTAATACTTGCGGCGGTGGCGGCACTCCCCGTTACCAGGGCGACTACGATGGTATTACTTCTAACCCCATAACTTCAATGTCTGTTTGGGGGGATTTCCGCAATGGGCAGTATGGCAGTTTTGCCGCTTATTTCCCGGATTTTGCAATGAAGGTCAAGGCTTCTCAGGATACACTGAGCCCTAATGATAATTTTCAAATTATTGCCAATATTCCCGATGTGAAATTATATGACAAAAGTGTGCGTTTTTCCGTAGAAACGCCTCTGGATGGATTTCAGGTGTCATTCCCGAACGGAGATTCTCTGAGCAGTTTTCCGGACAGTCTGGTCATCGATGTTGCCGTTAATAATGTGCCCAATGCCGCTTATACCCTCACGGTTACCGGCGAAGGTCCCAATGGCACACCGGTCCATAAGCGGAACATTGATGTGGTGGTGTTGGGTAAATTTGTCCAGATGCTCGTGCCGAATGGCGGGGAATCATATTATGCCGGCGGATTTCATCGCATCCGTTGGGATCAGTTTGATGTGGACAGTATCGACCTGGAATATTCACTGGATGGCGGTGCTAGCTGGTCCACAATCGTTGAAGGCATTTCTCCGGAAACTGCCGGGGATGGTCGTCATCCGAAGGCAGCAATTAATAACAGCATTGGCGAAGGACTGGTTGAAACCGTTGGGTCATTGGTTTGGAATGTGCCGGATGCTGTTTCCGGTGATTGCCTGGTGCGTATTATTACCGCTGATGGTGATAGCCTGATTGATGTAAGTGATGCACCGTTTGAAATTGTGGCAGGTCCGGCAGCAGCCTGGAAGGAAAGTAGTGTAAATACCACCAAAAGCTTTTATGCGGTTTCTGTGGTAGATACGTTTACTGCCTGGGCAGCCGGAGAAGACGGGGCAATTTTCCGAACGACTAACGGCGGAAAAAGCTGGGATCTGCGCATCCCGCTGCCGCTGAATATTTATAATATCAACGCGGTTAATGAATCCGTCGCCTTTGTTGCTGCCCACGACAGCGCAAATGCTCGGATCTATCGAACCACCAACGGAGGATTTTCCTGGCAAACAAAATATCACAACGAAGATCCGTCCGCATTTATCAACTCTGTATGGATGTTCGATGAAATGAATGGCTATGCCCAGGGAGATCCGGTCGACGGTGAATGGATATTACTGCGGACCAATGACGGTGGAGACACCTGGGAACCGGCCTCAAACCTTCCGCAGGATGGCAATGAAGCCGGCTGGAATAATGGCATGTGGTGGACTGATGCCCAGCGCGGATGGTTTGGAACCAATAACAATCGCGTTTATGTCACCAACGACAGTGGAAATACCTGGCATTCCGCGCCAACTGGATTCACTAACAGCCTGGTCGTTGCTTTTAGCGATACCAGCAATGGATTAGCCGCTGGAGATGGAACGGCAATTAGTGCCGATGGTGGCCTCAACTGGCAGACAACGCCGGCACAGTTAACAGAAGTTGCATTTGGGGGCACTGCCCTCAATGATGCCTTTGGTAGCCGTTACTATCTTGCTGCCGGGAATAACGTATACCGGACCAGTGATGGAGGAGAGAGTTTCCAGGTCGACTATAACCAGGCAGATACTTTTAACGCCATTGCTTTGTCGGTAACGACCCTGGCGGATAATCGCTGGATAAGCGGGTTTGTCGTGGGCAATAATGGCACTGTTTCGCGATTTGTAGAATTGATTACAACCGCAACCGGCATCGATGATGAACTGACATCCATCCCTGCGGAATTCATCCTTGAACAAAATTACCCGAATCCATTCAACCCGGAAACATTTATCGCCTACCAATTACCGGTAGCATCAACGGTGAAGCTTACAATCGCGAATGTTTTGGGGCAAGTCGTCTATAGCAGTGATGCCGGAAATCTGGCTGCCGGACGCCATCAGCTTAGATGGGATGGTCGCAACAATATCGGGGAAAAGGTTGCCAGTGGCATATACTTTTATCGTCTGGAAGCTGTGGGACGAAATGGCAGCACCTTTCAGGATATGAAAAAGATGCTTTTGTTAAAATAATGAATCATTACCTTGTTTAGGCATTAGTGAAAATATAATTGAATTGAAACGGACATAACTGAAAGGCTAGCCAATATGCAACTTGTTAAAACTGCCTGGAAATTTTTCCTGATTGTCTCTCTGCTGTTGAATTTGTCTTTGTTGCATGCACAAGTAGAGTTGATTACCGATACACCGGAAGTCGATCCCGCACCGGATGGCATCGAACCCAATAGGAGTATTGGACTTTTTGAGTCTGCAATTGATGCGGAAGGATTCGAAGATTTTCGCCTGGGGACGAACTTTGCCGAACCGCATATTAGTAACAATCCCTTGAACCCAACAGAATATTTTTCCGGCTGGAATACTAATGGCGCTCATCGTACTTATGATGGATTAAATTGGACTGCATCTTCCCCGCCATTTCCGGGATTTACCATGCGAGGTGACCCGGTAACCGCATTTGACAGTCTGGGAAATCTTTATTACCACAATATGTATGGTACAGGTAATATCGAGGGGGCATTAGTAATCCGTTCTACAGATAATGGGGCTACATGGACTGCGCCGGTTATCTCAATTGCTGGTGTGGATAAAAACTGGATCGCTGCCGATCAAACCGCCGGTCCTTATGCGAATTATGTTTATGCAACTATGACTTCCGGAAATGGCTTTGGCAATTTTGCCCGTAGTACCGACTTTGGCGCGACCTGGGAAAATACCAGGGTTTTCAGTAGCCAGAACCTGCCGGGCATGATGGTCGCCGTAGGACCGGATATGCTGGATGGTAACAACATTTCCGGCGGTGCAGTTTATGTGGTTAATAATGGCGGAAGCTCTTTTTCTGCCACCTATACTTTTCATGTTTCCCATGATGGCGGGGCAACTTTCCAGCAAAAATCTGCGCAGAACTTTGCTGGCTATGTCGGTACAAATGTAAGTGGCCGTAACTCGGTTGAAAATAGTCGTACACGGCCATATCCGTTTATTACCGCAGATAACAGCTTTGGCCCCTATCGTGGGCGCCTATATCTGGTTTATGCAACTAATCAGCCAGCCGGTAATGGCCGAAAACCGGATATCTTTTGCCGTTATTCCGATGACCAGGGAGAAACCTGGTCTCAGGCGACTCAGATTAATGATGACCCGAATTCTGAAAACAATCACCAGTGGACCCCGGCAATATGGTGTGATAAGGAAACCGGTCGCCTTTACGCAAAATGGTATGATACCCGCAACGTACCAACCAGCGACAGCACAGAAGTATATGCATCATTCTCCGATGATGGCGGCAGAACCTGGGTGCAAAACCAAAGAATTAACACCGCGAAATTCAAAATCGATTGTAGCAGCTGTGGTGGCGGAGGTACTCCAAGATATCAGGGGGATTACGATGCGATTACCTCTAATGCCGTCACCAGTATGGCCGTTTGGGCAGATTTTAGAAGTGGTAATTTTGGCAGCTATGCAGCATATTTCCCGGATTTTGCCATGCAATTAACTGCAAAAGACGATACACTTTCCCGTAGTGGCAGTTTGGATTTCTATGCGAAGGTGCCGGCTGTAAAATTATATGATAACACCGTGAAATTTACAGCGGAAGTTGTACCGGACGGCTTTGTTAATATCAGTTTTCCTGGCGGAGATTCATTGGCTGCTTATCCGGATTCGGTACTTTTGCAAGCGGATTGGACAGACGTGCCGACTGGAGAATATGAAATACTTGTAACCGGGACCGGGCCAAATGGCACTCCCGTTCATCAACGCAGTGTAAAACTGTTGCTAACCGACCCGTTCACAAATGTTTATCAACCGAATGGCGGAGAGGGTATTTACAGCCGAACCATGTATCCAATCGTTTGGGAAAGAGGCTTAACCGAAGCGGTGCGCCTGGAATATTCTTTTGACGGTGGCAATAGCTGGGTGCTCATCGATGAAGGTGTGCCCACGGATATCGCCAGAAAAAGCGTGTTGCCAAAGTCTCGTCTTAAACCGGAAAGCAATGCCCTGGAGAGTTTTGTTTTTACTTATGATTGGTTTGTACCAGAAACCGCATCCGAGAACTGTTTGGTGCGTATATCGAATCAGGCCGATTCTTCCCAATTCGATATTAGTGACGAATCCTTTACGATTCTGGCCGTGCCACCGGCAGGATGGCGGGTGCAAACTGCCCCGCTGGATTCCGCATTTTACGCCGTTTCCGTTGTCGACACTTCGGTTGCCTGGATTTCGGGCGCCGGTGGCGTTGCACTAAGAACAAATGACGGTGGTAATTCCTGGGACAAAGTACCCGGGAATACCGGTGGTGACGGTGTGAGTATCGCGGGCACTTCTATCGCGCGGGCAATTGCTGCAGTGTATGACGGCGAAAAAACAATGCTCCGTCGAACTCTAAACGCTGGTCTGGTTTGGATAACCACTGCTGAGGATACATCCGCCAGTGCCTTTTATAATGCGATCGGATTAACCAGTCAAACAAATGCATTTGCCATGGGAGATCCCGTAGACGGACAATGGGTTTTCCTGAAAACCGAGGATTTCGGTACTAACTGGGCGCCGCTTGATGGTGTCGATCAGGATAGCAATGAAGCTGGCTGGAATAATTCCATGGATTGGGTTGGCGATCAAAATGGCTGGTTCGGGACTACAAATAATCGCATTTACCGGACCATTGATGGTGGCGAGAACTGGGAGAGCGCTGGCATTCCTTTTCAAAATAGCCTGACGGTGTCATTTGCCAACGAGAATTATGGTATGGCAGGTGGAGAAGGCATCGCACGAAGTATGGATGGTGGGGCAAGTTGGGAAAGCACCGCAGCGCAACTGCCGGACCTTGCCACTGCCAGCGTTGGGATCGATATTTCCCCGGCGCGTTGGTATTTTACGGCAGGCTCGCAAATTTATCGCAGCAATGATCAGGGCGAATCTTTCCAGACCGATTTCGCACAACAGAATCAATTGTATCACATTAGCATGAAAATCGTTAACCTGGAAGGAAATGACTGGATTGTCGGATATGCAGTCGGGGAGAATGGTACAATTGCTAAATACATCGAGCTGGTCACTGTTTCTGATATTCGTGATAATGATGACGCGGTGCCAAATCAGTTTGCGCTGGCACAAAACTATCCTAATCCGTTTAATCCCAGCACCATAATTCAGTATAACCTACCGGTCGCTGCCGATGTGAAATTGCAGGTTTATAATTTGCTCGGCCAGGAAGTGGCAACGCTGGTCAATATTGCTCAGAGTGCCGGGCAGTATCAAATTGAATGGAATGGCAGAGACAGCAATGGCGCTGATGCTGCCAGTGGCATCTATCTGTATCGCATTGAAGCGAAAGGCAATAATGGCGTTGCTTTCCGTGATACCCGGAAGATGTTGTTAGTGAAATAGATACAATATAAATCGCCGCATCGGACTTCACTGGTGCGGCGATTTATTATTGAATATTATTCCTTCCACCTACTGCTTACTTCAACAAAATCATTTTGCGCCTTGCATGAAATAAACGCTTTCCCGAACCGGCAGCAGATGCTTCCAGGTGATAAAAGTAGATACCGGAGGCAAGTGTGCTCCCATCAAATATGAGCTGATGTGTTCCGGCAGAAAACCTATTCTCTGTGATTCGCTGAACTAGCTTTCCACTAATATCATAAACTGCAATAGTTACCAAACTTTCCCGGGGTAAACGAAAAGAAATAGTTGTCGTGGGGTTAAAGGGGTTGGGATAATTCGGAAGAAGGGCAAATGTGCCCGGTAATTCCTCCTCACTTGAGATAGAGACCGGCGTTTCCGAATACCGTAATATTCGCCCATTTTCACCGACCATCAATCCGGTTTCCGGATCAAGAAAAATAATGTCGTACATGGGATTGTAGTCTGGCAAGGGCAAGCTGATCCAATTTTCTCCTGCATCATCGCTGGTCATTATCGTGCCGGTAAATCCCAGCGGAGACCAATATTCTGAAGCACTACGAACCCCTAAACCGCGCGCTTCTCCAAAAATTCCCAGATAGATATATTCCCAATTGATACCGCCGTCTGTCGTTTTTATCAGGCCGGAGCCAAAATCGAAATCACCGCCGACAGCAATGATATTTAGCGAATCGATGAAGTGCATGTCCCGGATCGGCTCCGGCGAGACGCCGATCGGGGTCCACAGATCGCCACCGTTGGTAGTTCGCCATACTGCGCCGGCAATATCGAAACTTCCTCCCATGGCATAGCCGTAATCCCCGGAATAAAATGAAAAGCGAAATATGTCATTTACTGCAAACACATTGGAATCGACATTCGCAGGTGTCCATTGTGCGCCACCATCAAAAGTTTCTATGAAATCGCCGCCAACCCCTCCCAGAAAGCCATGAAGGGTGTCAGCGAAATATATTGAGAAGTAGTAATTCTGGGGAATAAAGCGAGACTGCCAGTCTTCGCCGCCATTGCTGGTTTTCAGGATGTTCGTCCCAAATTTTCCACCGCTGGGCGGCTGTAGAGCAACTGCCCAGCCGTATTGAGCATCGAGCATAAAAATGTCAAAGATTTCATTGTCAATACCACTTTGCTGAAATTGCCAGGAATTCCCCCGGTCACTACTGTGGAGAATTGTCCCTCCTTTACCGACGATCCAGCCGAGGGTGTCTTCCTGAAATACAATTCGATTCAATCGTTCACTCGCGGGACTTTCCTGAATCAACCAGTGATTCGTTTGAGAAAAAAGTGGGTGTATGCTTAAGAGCATGAAGAGAAAAAGAATATAATTCACAGAATTACCTTTATCGGTTGATTGCGGTTTGCAGTGGTTTTGACGGCTTACCGGAAGGCTCACCGGCGGAAAAGCCATAATATAAGCGAAGCCAGAATGCTGAGCAATATCATAGTTGCCAGGGGGAAGTAGAAACGAAAATTGGGTTTTTCAATAATGATGTCCCCAGGCAGGTGACCAAAGGGGAGCTTGGCGATCCAGGGCCAACAAATGCCAATGAGTATGATGACAATGCCAGTATAGATGAGTACTTTTTGCATTTGATCCCCGGTTCATTTAAATGATGCTAAAATAGGCGGGGAAAGCAGAAATGTCAAATGCCGGAAAAAAACGGCTACTAAAGGAAAATAGTTGTTCGTTGCACGTTGTTCGTTCAAGGAACAACTAATATGTCGAAATTTGGGTTATTAAGATGAGCTCTTTGCCGATAACATCTTATTAAACTAAAAATGCCCGATCCGGAAACGGATCGGGCATTTTGTTAAAACATTAAGTAAAATTAGTTTTATTCGCTACTACCACTTTGTTCGGCAGGGGTATTTGGTAAGCTGGCCGGTTGTGAATTGTTTTTCCCGGTTGCACTCTTTCCGGCTGCAGCGGAAGTCGGACGTGTATTTTGTCCATTGTTATTGCCGTTGCCGCCAGGGCTGGAAACCACAATATTCGGCACCTGGGTCGATTCGCCATTATTAGTTCGCCAGAACATATTGAGGTCTTCAACATCGATGCCGCTATCCAGATTGAAATCCGAGAATTTGCTGTATTGCCAGGTTGTAGCGTTTTGCACGCGCCATATACTGTTTTTGTCAGTAACATCGACGCCACCGTCTGCATTGCCGTCACCAGCGAGCATTCCAAAAACGCCACTGCTAAGCTCCGTCATCGGGTTGGTGCCGTAGGCCTGGCTTTGGGCGGTTGTAAAATCATACAGCGTGCTGCTGTCAGTCAATGTAACCGCGGCGGCACTCATGATCGCCAGGTGATTTCTATGCCAGATAACGATGAAATAATCGCCGCTGCTGGATGTCGGGAATGAGAGCGCGGATGTGCCATTTGTATCGACAACACTACCGTCGGATTTTAATAACCCGGCGCGGAATGCAAGGTCGTTGCCACTCGCAGTGCTTCTTAACGATACCAACACCCAATCGACGATGCCCGCCGGCATGCTGCTAACACTGTCATTGCCTGCATAATTCCAGGGCGACTGGTTAAACTGCTGCTGCGTGGGGAGGAATCCGCCACTGTTGAGTGCTGTCGTCATGCTGCCGGCGTTGAATGGTCCTTCCAGCATCACCTTCGTGTTAACTATCAGGCCAGGCGTGCCAGCGCCATCATCCGGTTTAACCTCGACTGCAATCATCGACCAATCCACATTGCCAGAGAAAGTACCATCGACAGTATGCACGCCGGACACATTTGCAACTTTTTGCTGAATCGCCAGCGTTGCCTGTTTACTGCCATCTCCCTGAGATAATTCAACGATTTCAGTGTAGCCTGTTCCCGGATTATGGGTGCGATTTCGAGAGCCGGTAATACCAACGATAAATGAATTCTCGACCGTGGTTGTCAGATTAAAAGAATAACTGTTGCTATTGTCGCCATCGTCGCAATCACCGTCAACACCATTATCATTTCCGGAAACGATATTTCCGATGGGATCCAGGGCATTGACTCCGGAATAGCGAGCAACACCGATAACGGCTTCATCCGGCGCGTCCAGAAAAGTTGCTTTCACTTTACCATCGCCGGAAGGCATACCAATCGCCATCCATAATTCCGTGCCGGCATGCAATCGTCCGGAACATTGGGCATCCACGCGACTCCAGGAAAGTCCCAGACCTTCAACGGTATCGACGACTTCCGTGGATTTCATAGTGATCGCTGCCAGGTAAAGATGATAATTCGCAGCCGTTAATACGACCGAGGTTTCGACGGTATCTACCTCCGATGATGCACCGGTTTGCACTTCTTCGTAAGTGATTGGAGAAGCTTCCAGGAAACTGGCGGTAACAGATTTATCACCATCCATGATAACAGTATCCTGCAGAGCACTACCAGAAAGATCACCACTCCAGAACAGTAAGTGATCCGGGTCGGGGGTTGCAGTCAGAATAACAGTTGTTGCGGAATCATATACACCCCCCGGAGGGCTTAAGGTGACGGAGCCATTTCCTACAACTGTGGTGTCCAGCGTAAAGCGCCGGATAAAGTTTGCTGTTACTTGTAGATCGGCATTCATCAAGGCTGTGTCAGGATTTTCAGTGCTGTTTAAATCCCCGCTCCAATTGAGGAAACCGTAACCGGAGTCTGCTGTTGCCGTGAGGATAACTGTTGAAGCGCTGTCATAAATAGCGCCGCCGGTCGAATCCGGGTTAAACCCGATAGACCCATTGCCATTGACATCCGTACTTAATGTGAACTGACGCAAGTAATTGGCAGTGATGGTTATGCTGGAATCCATCTGCACGGAATCCGGGTTATCGCTGCTGTTGTAATCACCGCTCCAGTTCAGGAAACGATACGCTGAATCTGCGGTTGCGGTCATTGTAACAACCGTCGCACTGTCATAGGCGCCGCCAGCAGGGGAGAGAGCAACATTGCCATTTTCGCTATTGATCATCAGCACATAAGCGGAAACAAAAAGTGCCTGCACGCTGATGCTGGAATCCATCTGAACACTATCCGGATTTGCATTGCTGCTAAAGTCTCCGCTCCAACCGGCAAATGCGAAACCGGAATCCGCTACTGCGGTCAGAGTTACAACGGTCGCACTGTCATACATTGCGCCGCCGGTTGTATCGGGACTAAACGTAATGCTACCGTTGCCAACTATCGATGTGGTCAATTGGTATTGAACAGCAAAGTTTGCAGTTACTGTAATATTGCTGTCCATCGCAACTGAGTCCGTTGGGCTATTGCCGCTTAAATCCTCGCTCCAGCCAGTAAAGATGTACCCGGAATCTGCCGTAGCCGTCAGGTTTACGACTGTTGCACTATCATATATTGCACCACCGGTTGTATCCGGATCAAATGCAATACTACCCGGACCATTGACATTCGCACTAAGGCTAAATTGACGCAGGAAGTTGGCATTGACGGTAATGCTGGAATCCATCTGGACGGAATCTGGATTGCTGCTGCTAACCAGATCGCCGGTCCAGCCATTGAAGCGATATCCGGAATCAGCAGTTGCAGTCATAGTAACAACCGTTGCGCTGTCATATGAAGCCATATCCGGGCTTAGCGCTACCGAGCCATTGCTGCTATTTACCGTAAGTGAGAAAGCCGAAATGAATTCTGCAGTTATGCTAATACTGGAATCCATTTGCACAGATTCAGGGTTTGTAGAACCACTTAAATCGCCGCTCCAGCCATTAAAGACATATCCGGCAGCTGGTATTGCAGTCACTGTAACAACAGCCGCACTATCGTAACTGCCACCTGCAGGGCTCAGGGTAATGCTGCCATCACCGATGATAGATGTGCTCAATGTGTAAGTTGCATCGCCAGGACGCAATTCAACCGCGATTACCGCCCAGTCTACTGTGCCGCTAAAATTACCGGTAACGCTATCTGCACTAGCAGAAGCCACATATTTTTCCTGGCTCGCCAGGCCGATCACATTCCCGCCTGAGCCAGCAGATGTCTCGTCACGTTCTACGAAATCTATGCCAGGCGTGTGCGAGCGGTTTCTTAACGCTGCCGCGGAATAAATAGTAGACTGACTGCCGCTGGTAGTAAATGGAATTGAGTAGGAGGCGCCGTCTGTGCCGCCGGTGCAAGTGCCATCGATACCATTGCTGTTTGCTGAAACTATATTCGCAATAGGATTGTTGTTGTGAACGCCGGAGTAGCTGGCAACCGAAGCCACGGCCGTTGTTGGTGCGCCATTAAAAGTGACAGTTATACCACCATTGCTCGGTGAGGGACCCTGAGCCATCCAAACTTCTACACCGGTGTTGTTACGACCGCTACACTGGCTGCTGATGAGCGTCCAGGTAAGGCCCAATCCACTGATGCTGTTTACGGTTGTAAATGGCCGGCTGGTGATACTTGCCAGATAAAGATTATTGGCCGTGCCTGTCAGGGAAGCTGTGGTCAGCTGTGTCATCGATAAGGAACTGTCGCTGATGATCTCATCCAGGGTAATCGGGTTGATCTTCAGGAATCCGGGTGTTATCGTTTTATCACTGTCCATTGTTAGATTCAATGGATTATCGGTACTAACATTATCCCCGCTCCAACCAGTGAAGATATAACCGGAGTCTGGTGTCGCCGTAATTGTTGCAACACTGGCAGAATCGTAGATGCCGCCAACATCCGGAGTAACATTGGTGCTACCGCCGTTGGTCGTCGCAACAGTAAGTTGATAGCGGGCTATAAAAGTACCAGTAACGGACTTGTCGCTGTTCATAAAGAGGGTATCCGGAGAATCACTGCCGGAGAGGTCGCCGGCCCAGCCGTCGAAACGGTAACCGGAATCGGGGGTTGCCGAGACGAGAACAGTATCGCCGCCGGTATAGGAGCCACCCGGGGGAGAAAGGGCGATACCACCGCCGCCGACAGTATCCAATGTAACGGTGTAAGTTTGTGAGGATAATAAGACGAATCCGGCGTGCACAGTGATGTTCGAATCCATTTGCACACTGTCAGGATTGACTGTGCCGCTCAAGTCGCCTGTCCAGCCGGTAAAAGCGTAGCCAGAATCCGGTGTGGCAGTTAAGGTAACAACAGTCGCGCTGTCATAAGTGCCACCTGCCGGGGAGAGCACAAGGCTGCCACCCGCATCGGAAGTGGCGGTTAAATCAAAGCGTTTGGCGAAACTGGCAGCGACGGTAATGTTCGAATCCATCTTGACCATTTCTTCCGCCGTGAGTCCATTGAGATCGCCGCTCCATCCGGTGAAAGTGTACCCGGGATTCGGCGTCGCGGTTAGGGTGACAACGGTGGCGCTGTCATATAATCCGCCGGCGGGGGAGAGATCCACACTACCGGGACCAGTAACGGTAAGATCCAGCGTAAACTGAGCCAGAAAGGTCGCAGTAACGGATTTGTCTGCATCCATAACGAGACTGTCAGGATTATCCGTGCCGGAAAGATCACCACTCCAGCCGGTAAAGATGTATCCGGAATCCGGCTGAGCAGTAAGGGTAACGACAGATGCGCTGTCATATGTGCCGCCACCCGGGGAAAGAAGGATGCTTCCACTTCTGATAGTGTTGGTAGTAAGA
>JANQQU010000088.1 GCA_028284905.1 Calditrichia bacterium | reverse complement strand
GTAGTGAATTCGCTGTCAAAGATCAATACGCCCCATATTTAGAGCGTCCTTAAAAGTAACTATCAACTATGCCCTTGTCAAATACTTTTTTTATTTTTTTGAAAATTTATTAGTATCGTTTACTGCACAAGAGCGACGGCAAATATAGAAAAAGCGAGATAGGTTAGGCAACAAAAATAAAAAATAATAATTTCAATAAATAACCGCTGCCAACCCATCATTAAAAAGGCGCAATTGGTTGCATAAATTCATTACAATTGCCTATATTATTGCCTAGATAAAATTTAAATTAGATCAATAGACCATGCAATTGATTTTAAAATTCTTATAATCCCCTGCATGCATCATTTGTTAGGGTTTTTAACTATATATATGAATACAGATCCTAGAAAATTATTCTGTGCAGCCATAAACCAAAAAGAACTACGACCGGTTTTTGGTAGTGCCCCTGAAGCGAATATCTGGTTCTTACTGGAATACAATAATCCATGGGGATCAAAAGTGCTGATACAAAGCAGCTTATCTGCGGAGATCAAGGCGCTACTTCAGTCCTGGGTAGACAATACTCCCCAAAGCAAACTGCTCTTCATAAAACGCGGACAAAAACAGAATATTGGCAAGCTCTCATTCTTTATAGTCGTTGGTCAGGCTGATGAGCAGCTTGTATTTCAATTCCAGTTGGATAATTATGAGAGCCTTACCCAAATCGACCCGACAAAAATCATTCTTAACCCGGAGCAGTTCACCGATCATATTTTAGATTCCCCGCTCGTATTAGTATGCACAAATGGCAAACGGGATAAATGTTGCGCAAAGTATGGATTACCGCTATTCAAAACAATGCAGCACTATTATGAAGATATCGTTTGGCAATGTTCACATTTTGGGGGGCACAAGTTTGCACCAACTTTTTTATATTTGCCGGAAGGGCTTTGTTATGGTCATGTTGCCATGAGTGATTGCGACACTATAATTGATGCTTGCATGAAAGGAAATATCGAATTAGCAAATTATCGTGGGCAAAGCTGCTACCGGAAAATTGAACAAGCAGCTGATTATTTCCTGAGAAAGTATACCGGAAAATTGAATTTAAACGATTATCGCCTGACAGCAACAGAATCCTTAGGCGATAATCGCTGGGAAGTAAAATTTGCAGATACCGCAGATGCGACTATTTATTCCATAAAGCTTAGCGGGGAAAAAACCGGAGAGCCGGTGCTGGCCTCCTGCACCAAAATGAAAATGGCACCACCGATGACTTATGTAAAGCTAGGAATTCATTCCTCTCAAAAATAATTCTCCCCTTTTCTCTAATATGATAATTATTCTGCGGCGACCTGATATTTGAATTCCACCTCGGGAAAATCTGCTGACGGCCCATCCAGTAACGGCACGCGCTTCCCTTTCAAATATTTGTCAAAAAAACCGACAGTATATCGACTGACAACATCGATGGCACGCTGCCCTTTAATTTTCCCTAAAATCTGATTTATCTGTGGCACATTGAACATAGTCATATCCGCAAAATCAAAATGGGTAGTACCGTTAATTTTTACCACGTAAACATCGTTATTCACCTGATTGAGAAAATGTTGTGCCATCACCCGACTGCCATTGCGCATAAACATAAAGGGCTGAGTAATTTCCTTATCAACCAGGTCGCCATGGGGCAAACCATCAAGATTAATACCTGCTTTACAACGCTTGTCCGTAATACAAACCTGTCCGGATGTGGCGCCACCAAAAGACCATCCCAGAACGCCAATTCGATTCAAATCAATTTTCCCGACAAATGATTGGTCATTGCGATTTAATTTTTCAATTTCATCGATTGTAAAACTAACATCTGCGGCCCAGATGTAGACACTTTTTTCCAGAAAAGGCTGCTGCTGATAGACAGCTTTAATAATTTCCTTTTGTCTTTCAAGGTTATCCGTTTCATACAATTTTGCATATGGCGCACGAATATTCGGATCAAACACCTCTTTTGCAGCCAGTCGGTATGCCGGGACACTTTTGCTAAAAGATTTAATGCTACCATCCGGATAACGGACAAATGGGGTTTGATAGTTATGACTGATGCTAAAAACGATATATCCCTGGCTGGCTAATTCTTCCATTAATAATGTATGGGTGGTTACATAGCCTCCCAAAATACCATGGGAATAAACCAGCACCGGGAAGGATTGATCTCCTTTAGCGACTGGCGCGTTTAAATAGGAATGTGTTATTACATTGGAGAGATGACTTTTAAAATCCACTGGCACATCGCTAACAAGAAAACCGAAAGTTTCTGCCATAATCGCACTTATCAGTATCGCTTCCTGTTTTTCCCGATACGGCTTGGGCGAAGCATCCACTGCAGGATTTGCCGGATACCAAACCTGGGCAAAAACTTCCCGAAAATCATTTTCATTTTCCGTGAATATTTCCGGGCGGTTGGTGTCAACAAAGTGAAAGTAACGCGTGCCAACCTTATACTCCCCGGTAGGTTTCGGTGGTGTAAATCCCTGGGCATTTGTTTCATACATTATACCTGACATTAGCATAGCAGTCAGTAAAGATAAAATAAAAGCCAATCTTTTAGTCGCCATAGCAATTCTCCTAAGCTTTCTTCCTTATATTAAAAATTACAGCACTCATTTATCTTCCTGAAATTCCGGCAGCACAAAAAATGCACGGGGATCAAAGTGGGTAATCAGGCGGGATATTTTGCCGTCCCTGAGAAAAAAGAGATCTGCAAAACGTGTGTCTTTCACCTCAGAAGGATGGGAGATAAAATCCAGACTAACAAACACCCGTTCTTTTTCCGAGACCAAATCATTGAGTCGATGTTCTTTTACCAATGGCGCAATTTGATTGAATGCCCGGACAAATGTTTGCCGGTCCATGTCATCAAAACCGCGTATGACACCTGTAAAGTGAAAATCTTCAGTGAAATGATTTTCAGTCAGAATCCCTTCACGGAATGCGTCATAGAATCTCTGTACAATTTGCAGATTATCCATTAAAACTCCTTCTGGTTCGCTTTTCTCCTGAGAACCTTTTTGCAATTTTCCCGTTTACTTTCTACCAGCAAACATTTTTGATTCCGTAATTTTTAAAGGGAAGATAGCTGCGGTAACAAATTTCTAAAATAGGCACAAATGCCATTTAAGAATGGCAAATTTGCCAACAATTCCACTTAAACATCATTAATATCAATTAGATAGAAAGGGTTATGGATGAAGCGTGTATCGATTCTGGTTTTCAAAAACACAACCGCTTTGGCGATGGTCGGCGCGATGGAAGTTTTTAATCTCGCTAACAAAGTTCATCAATCGGTCCGGCAAGATTCATGCGAAACGCCTTTCTTTCAGGTGGAATTGATTTCGCTTTGGGGAACGGAAGTCATTACTGCCAACCAATATCCGCTTCATTGTCATCGCAGAATCGAAGACTTGCAGAAGACGGATCTCATCCTCCTTCCTTCCCTTGATACTGATGTGGCGGAAAATCTGGCGCTAAATGAAGGCTATATTCCCTGGTTACAAAAATTTGCTGCGCAGGGTATTGAGATCGGGAGTATGTGCACCGGCAGCTTTCTACTGGGCGCGAGTGGCTTGCTGGATGGACGAAAGGCAACCACGCATTGGTATTTCGAAGGGATGTTCCGGCAAATGTTTCCGGAAGTCGATTTATTGCCGGGTCAGTTGATTGTCGACGATAGCGGCATTTACACCTGTGGCGGCGCTAATGCCTATCTAAATCTGATACTCTATTTCGTAGAAAAATTTTGCGGGCGGGAAACAGCGCTGTTCGCTTCCCGGATGCTACTTATCGACTATGATAAGATTTCGCAAAAACAATACAGCATTTTTAGTGTGCAAAAGCATCATCAGGATGAAAAGATTCTGGAAGCGCAAAGCTTTATGGAGAGTCATTACAAAGAAGGAATTACAATAGATGATGTTATCGCAAGAGTTCACTTAAGTAAACGGAATTTTATTCGTCGCTTCAAAAAGGCGACCGGCAATACGCCGCTGGAATACCTGCAGCGTATCAAGATTGAAGATGTCAAGAAGGCACTGGAAAGTAGCAACGAGCCGATTGGCGAGATCATCTTTCGCAGTGGTTACCAGGATGCAGGGTCTTTCCGGCAACTTTTTAAAAAGCATACCGGTCTTTCCCCGATGGAATACCGCAAAAAGTATCATCAGCCTTTAATTGTATAGTTATATCTGCCTAATTTTGAAAAGAAAGGGACATTTGCACATATTTCCCCGGTTCTCCATCGAGGGCAATGGTGCCATTGTATTGCTTTAATGCTTCTGCAACCTTTTGGTTTAATGGTGGAAAAGCTTCTTTCTCCGTTGCGATAGTGAAGCTCATTGAATATCCGCGATTGGTGGCATTGAGAGACATTTGCATCGGCGTTTCGCTCATTTCCTTCACGTAATTTATGGCGTAGTTGATCACCTTGATCAACATCGTTGGATCCTCGACCTCCAGGCGGCAATCAAATTCCAGCATCAGGGTCGCTTCCAATTCCTTCTTTTCCTTGATCTTAATCAGCAGATCACGTAAGTCGATAGGTTGTTTATTCATTTATACCTCCTTGTAAAAATCATTTCGGAAATACTTGTCGATAAATCACCTCGCTTGAACAGGTTTATATACTTCCCAACTAATTTCACAATAGCCCTCATTCAGTTAGAAATCAACCGTTTTCCATCAGTGTTTTATTGAACGTTTTTTTTATTGTGATATACATTCACTACAACAAACTAAAAAATGCTATCCTTAATGAGGGCCAAATTGGCCAACTAAATAAAAAAAAATTTAAAAGCTTTTACCTATGCACAAGATTCTTGTTGCCGATTGGTCCCAAAAGTATATCAAATATTTTTCCGATGTCCTAAAAGATGAAAAATATTCCCTCCTTCATGCTACAAACCGGGAAGAAGGGGAAAATATTATTCATAATACCGAGACTATCGATATACTTTTTTTTGTCTCTTCAGAAAAAGATCCCGTCAAAAGCCTAAGTTTCATCCGTCTGTTCAAGAAGCGCTTTCCTTATAGTAAAATATTCGTTACTACAATATCCCACGATGCAGATGTTGTCGCAGAAATTTTCAAAACCGGCGCTGATGAATTTCAACCGATACAATCGAATAAAGCAGAATTCCAGAAAAAGATAAATTCTTTAGTCGAGCAGGTTCAGAAAACAGTTACAACTCAAAAATACGCTGAACAGGTCTTTAAAAACAATGCTATTATTGGTGAAAGTCCGGTTATTCAGAAAGCTTTGAAGCGATTGCGAGTTATTGCGGAAAGCAATGTTGAATCCTGTCTGATCTATGGCGAAAGCGGTACCGGTAAAGAGCTGGTCGCCCGCTCCATTTATCAATTAAGCCCACGTAATCAAAATAATTTTGTAGCGCTAAACTGCGCCGGCACTCCGGAAAGTCTGATAGATAGCGAATTTTTTGGTTTTGAAAAAGGCAGTTTCACCGGTGCCAGCCATACTACTATTGGTAAATTTGAATTGGCTAACAAAGGCGTGCTCTTTCTTGATGAAATCTCCGAAATGCCCATCCATTTACAAGGGCGGCTTTTACGCGTCTTAGAGAACCGGGAAATAGTACGTATCGGTGGCGCAAAACCGATTCCTATTGACGTCATGATCCTGGCAGCTACCAACCGGGATCTAATTGAGTCGATTGATTCAAGCACCTTCCGGGCAGACGTCTTTTATCGTTTAAACATGATAAAGATTGAACTCCCTCCTTTACGTCAACGGAAGGCTGACATCCCGGTACTTAGCGCACATTTTCTGAATTTATTCAAATTAAACTATGGTATAGAAAAACGACTTTCCGAGAATGCCATGGAAACCCTTATGAAGTATGACTTCCCTGGTAATATCCGGGAGTTGAAAAACATGATTTTCAGTGCAGCACTTTTTTCCCGGTCGGACGAAATCCCCAGCACCGAATTACGCAGCTATATCAAGAATAATTCGCGTCGTCCCATCGGTGCGTCAACGTTTCAACCCTCTCAAAAATCCCAGATTGATGATAAAGTAATTATGAAAGTGCTGGAAAGTAATAATGGTAATATAACCCAAACTGCCCGGTTACTGGGATACACTCGGGAAGGGTTAAGTCGAAGACTTAAACGGATTGTCCCTAACAAACAAAATGACTAATAATGATACTACATTTGATATACGGCAACAAAATGATCACGTGACAAATCATGTGACAAGTCATGTAACATCAAAAATTGAAAGATTGATCTTAAGCTGAAATATTAAAAAAAATGAATGGCTAGCCGGAAACTTACATTTTTACGAATATTTTTCCGACAATAAAAATTGGCATCTAATTTGTTGTTTATTATTGGGTAACTGTTCTCAATTAACTAAACTCATTCAGAAGAAACCCCGGAAGCGATTCGGAAGCACTGGTTTATAATCAGACTTGTCAAAGTTCTGTACAGGGATTCTTTTTTCAGCTTAACATGGAGGTTGAGATGGCAAATTTTATGGCAGGGTCTGTGAATGGTAACTTCCCAAACCTAAAATTTGATATATTGGAAGTTATTAGCGTATTAATTAACAATGCCTGCAATTTATCTTGCAAACATTGTTATTTGCAAACGAAGCGATTCGGAAAGTATTTAGATCATCCAGAATGGATGCAATTTTTCGCATCCGTTTTTGACGATGTAAATGCCCCAACAATTTTATCATTTGCCGGCAAGGAAGTTTTCATAAATCAAAAAAGCGTATCGATATTATTAGATGCGATAAAGTTGCGAAATCGATTACAGGAGAACGATTTTAAAAAAACTGAAATAGGGGTAATTACAAACGGCACTTTATTGCATAATTACAAATCCCAACTCCTGGAAACACCACCGGATTATATTGATGTAAGCATTGACGGCCTACCGGAGGCACACAATCATATTAGAGGCGAAGGGGCATTTGAGCAATTAGCACCGAACCTGCGCTGGCTAAAATCTGATTTCCCCGGCAATGTCTGGATTACTCATACCGTTTTAGAAAACAACATAAATTCTTTGCCGAGGTTCATTGAATTTTATCATACGCAATACGATATAGATAAATTTTCAATCGGTTTTTATAAGCAGCAAGAATATACAGATACTAGTATCCGTTTAAATTTAGCCCACTATCTCTCCTTTACAGATAAGATTTTGCCGGCGTTGGAGAACTTAACTTTAGCGAAACCTGTAGAAGTTATAATGGAAGTAGACAGCACTCAACCAGAGTTGCTGGATACTTTAACCCAGGCGGGTTGGGCAAATCCGGTTGATCCGATTTCATCCGTCGCCCACGAATACAATAATGGATTAACCTTACGCGTGAATACCGCCCGTGAGCCGGTGGGTAGACGCGCCGTCAGAATTACTCCAGAGGGCTATTGGCTAACTGCTGAGGACCTCATTCATGTTCGGGAATATGATCGTCGAGCGATCGCCAATCTGCGTGATTTTCAGTTTGATAAAAAGCGCTTATATGCCTATCAGCTGGAAAAGACAGAGGACACTGCCGCTATTTTCTCTACTGCGTAACAGATTGATTTTTCAGCAAATCTATAGCATTTTTTCTCTTCTTGTAAGGGAAAGTAGTTTTTTGCTTCGCGCTATTACTGCTTTCCCTTTTTTAATAAAGTAAGAACGTTTTTAATCCTACATTTCCTTTCCGATAACTTTCTCTAACTCAAATTTTTTATGTTCACGCCTGTAGCCAACGAGCCAGGTTAATTGCATATTTGCAATATATTTCGTAAAAAGCATTAGTATTCTGCAATTCAGGAATCCTCTTTTTTACGACTATTTGCAAAATGCAGATAACTACAGATAACTGATACTGTCTTATATTTCTCTGGTTTGTCTTAGCATTATCGGGTGTAGTGTATGTCTATTCTTATTCTTAAAGAAACTCTTTTATCACCTTTTCGGACTGCATTTTCCAGCTAGTGCATTTTTATTATATCGATCAATCTTCTGATTAGAGGGGGTAAGGTGTCATATTCGTCTAGTGATTACAGCGACTTAATTCAGCAGTTCACATTCCAGCAACGTCCTTACATCACCATCGCAGACGCAATGGATTCGCTTTACCGGGAGTTTCTTAATGAAACAGGTATTCCGAAAAGCGCCGTCCAGGCACTGGACTTTACCGTTTTAAAAAATGATGATAATAATATCGATTCCTTTCGTTGGGTGTTAGGCTATAACGAGGATAAATTCAGAAACATTCTCGATCACAAGGATGTTTTTAAACGGCTTGCTCCACTAGTTTTCGAGCATTCGGATAAGCTGAAACTCGATGAATATTATCGGGATGTATTACTGAAGGACAGCTATGACGACGACATCGAATTTTTAACGGCTGTTTTCCATCTCACCTACTCCTTCAACATTCCCAATGCTTTTAATGTCGGCTTGATCCACAAAATTCATTCACAGCGCTTTCGGCAATTACGTGGTCCGAAAATGACCGATTGCAATTCCTACCGGGCGACCAGTTGTATCAATGAAGGCATTTATGATAAGGCCGGTCTGGCCGCCTTGCGTATTGATGAAATTGAAGAACTCATGTATCAAATTTCGGATGATCAATATGACAATTTTTACAAGCAATATCGGGCATTTTTTCGGGAGTGGCTGGATATAATTCTCGGCGGTATCCACAAAGAGGAGAAAATTAACTACGAACATATTCATCACCTCTACTTCCCAATATATGATGGCGTATATCCAACCCAAATGTCCTTACGCGGTTACCTGGCAGTTTATTTCAATACTACGGAATACTATAAAACGGCAGAGGATTACTTCCGCAAACATAGCAGAATTGTGCAAAGGATCATTAACGACGCCTATAAAAAAGGCACTCATCACGCAATAGTGGAGAATTACGAATTTCAAAAACGCGCTGGCGATCAATCACCGACCATAAAATATTGGAAAAAACATCTCAGGCGCCTTCATCGCTGGAAGTCTCTAAAAACGTTACGAGAAGGATCTTTAGATCGCATTTTCAAGTTTGACGGCAAATATTGTAAACTTTCCATGAATGAGTTACTGGACCGGAAAGTCATAAAAAAATTCGTTGATGAAGATTTACTGGATCGTAATGACCGCAAAGTAACCTGGCTGGAATTACCGTCAGATGCATCTGAATTAAAAGCATTGAATGAACAGGAATTACAGCCCTTTCTCGATAAACGCATCAAAGAGATCATTAATCTGCTTGATGATATTCTACAAAAGCGTATGTTGTTACGGGACGAACGCATGATTCAGAATGCTGCTCGGAAATCCGGAGTGGCAGCAGTGATGGCCCGAAATATGGCTCACAATGTGGGGTCTCACGTACTTTCCAAATATTCCCGGGAGGAAGATTTTGATGAACGCCTGGATAATGGTGGTAAATGCAAAAAGATTGCCTCTCTGCTGTCTTATCTGCGTACTCGCATGGATTTTCTCGCCGCGCTTTCTACGGAATCGACAACATTGGTTACCAACTTAAAGATATATCGTGATGCGATGAGCTATTTCAAACCGATCGAAATTGATCAAGAGGAGATCACCTGGCAGGAATTGTTATTGGATCATATCAGTGGCATCGATGTTTTAAAGTCGTCGCAATTACATATTAAATATTTGCGAGACGGGAAAGAGCTTAACCTGGAAGTGGGCGACCACGATCCTTCTTTTGCAAGCCCCAATGGTTTGCTGGGGGCCCATGCACTTTATATTATACTGGAAAATATTATTCGCAATTCTGCAAAGCACGCTTACAACCCTTCAAAAAACAAAACGCTGGAAATCACTTTCGAAATACGGGAATCCATTGCAACTGATACGGAAAGCCTGATGGAAATTTGCGTTTATGACAATTTACAAAATGCGAACAATAAGCCGCCACATAAATCGCAGGCAGAATGTGAAACCCTGGTTGGCTACCTCAATGACCGAATCGACACCTCGATACTGGAGCACGATAAGTTGAGGGAAACTGCCTGGGGCGTACTGGAAATGAAAATTTGCGCTGCTTATCTGCGCCGTATATCTCCGGAAATTCTTGATGATGAGCATGCATTACCTTTGTTAAAGGCAATTAATGTTGATGGCAATCTGGGGTATTGTTTTTATGTACAACGCCCGAAAGAATTGTTGATAATTGATGAAGAAAAATCTCTGGGGGATTTACAAGCACATCAGAATGATTTTCGCATCCAGGGCGTAGACATTTATAACTTTGAGCAGCTGAAAAATTCATTAGCCCAGAACGTTCAACACGACTTCATGGTGCTGATTAACCCTTCCGATAAATTACTTGATGTAGTTAGCAATACAGATACAGGAAAAGCTTTGCCCTTCAGAATTTTAACGACTAACAGCTCTCTGGAAATGTATCCGTATATTCCGGAAGCAATTTTAAAAAGCTTCCTCCATGACCGCCCAAAAGAATTACATCACCTGGTTCTGAAGTTATGGGAATTAAGAATATCTCACAATAACCGCAATATTGAGTTGCTCATTCGCCATAATCAGGAGCCGGTTGTCAAGAAGTGGCAGATTAATGAACTGGCAACCTCCACCAAGGATATTTCCTACATAGAACATCTAAATCCGGAAAAAAGATATATCATCTACGATCGCCATGCGGATATTTACCATAAAAATGCCGATTATCAACAAATGCTTATCGACCGTTATCAGGAAGAGAAAGTGGCCTCCTATGAATGTCTACAACACGGTCAACCGACCTGTTTTGTGGTGGACAATGCTGCCAACAATTCGGAGGAAAACCGTAAAACGGCTTATAAGATGATTGAAACCGGACTGATTAGAATTGCTGTCCTGGATGAACGTGTGCAAGGTATTGTTGCTGATATGGATGAAGGCCATTGTAATTCACAATCATTGTGGAGTTTAGGAAATATTCTTATACCATCAAAAAGGCGTGTCGATTTGGATAACCCAAGAAACCAATGCCCGCAGTTATCACAATGGATGGAAGAACATTTTGCGCGGGTTGACTTTCTGGTTATTCATTACGGCATTCTGGAAAAGATTTTCGAAGATAACTTTGATGCAATTAAAGCAAAGCTGGAGTGGTTCGAAAAGAAATACCCACACATTAATGTAACAATCATATCCGGCCGGGGACTTCCCCAGGTATTACGAAAACTCAATGTCCGCTTTATTCATTATTCGCAAATCGCCCGTTATTTGTTAGAAGAAAAAAGTAAATATCACCTATGTAAAATACTATTTGCCGCAAGGAGATCGGTCTAATGCGCAACCAACTGATTATATTTTTTATTCCTTCAAAAACGATTAAAAATGAATTGTTACCGGACACGCTTCCGAAATTCGGCACGAAGTCCGATTGTAAATTTGCCGGTATTTACAGCACCGGTATAGACTACTTTATTTCCGGGCATCCCTTACCGGATATTCTGTTGATAAGTGATGCCCAAGTGAATGATCATATGAAAAGTATCCTCTCACAACTCAATGGCAACTTTCACTCCGTTTATGCAGCGTTTCATGAAAGTTCAAAGCATATAAAAAATCAGCAAGCAGCAATTTTCAAATATTTTGAAAGCAAAAACGTAATTACTGAAGAATACACCCGTTCTGATAACAATGATCTATATGTTACATTTACTAAAGTCCTCGAAATATTTGAAAGCGATGAATATGAAGCGGGTAAATACCAGAATGCCATTTCAGGGTTGTTTCAGATTTTTGACATAGACCCGGTTTTGGAAGAGAAATTGTCACTGGCGCATTCTTTACTCACGCCACTCAACAAAAATGATTTTCAACTATTTGAACACAAATGGGAAAAATTGGAGCGTATAATCCAGGAAAGAACCAAATCCGAAACCATAAGCGAGGCTCTGAAAACCGCTATTCGAAAATTCATCAATAGTCTTCCCGTAAAACACCAGACTAATCCTCTCGCGGAAGCTTACAGCTCCCAGAACAGCCCTTTTTCGAAATTCATTAAAGAATTATTCGCATAACAGAAGAACCATTCAGCATGAAAAAAAAATATAACACCTACATTGTCTGCAATCCGGGGCCTTACGCTGAAACTTTGAAAAAAGCACTCGGCAGTAAATTCATTATCGATTCACCGGAAATCCTGGCGAGAAAAAAGAAAAACTTAACATCCGTTTTAATATTGGCGGAATTAACCTGGGAGCATAAAAAGCATGCGCAGTTTTATGGTTATGATCTTGCATTAAGCCTGATCGAAGGTGAGATTACTGCAGACCTTGCTTTTTTCTCTTTTCTCGATCGCCAGCAGTTAATCCATATGACTTCGACCGCCGGTATTCTCTGCCCAATATTTCCGCACCATCGCCTGCCCATGAGCGAAACAGATTATTTCAAACTGAATATCCCTCCAATTAGCCCGGTGAAGTGGAAATTTATTCGACGCTACGTACTGGAAAAAAGCGGTATGATCGATAAATTGGTACATGATATTCGCCATTTGACGGAGCATTCAACCAGTAAAGATATTCGCGATATGCTTACGGTGTTCGAAAGGTATCGTTCCATCCTTTCAGAAGAGATTCTCGACTACATCGGGGAATTCTTTCCGAAAATGCTCAAAGACAAACATTTAGTGCCAATCGTAGTTGAAGACATCGTCAGTATGCTGGCCTTGCATAAATCGTCATTCCCTAGCGAAACAGATGCGGAATTGGAAGATTCTCCTTATCGGATGATGATTGTCGAAGACCGTGATGATATTTTGGATAAACTGGAAGAAGGTTTCAGCAATTTCTTCCAGGTAGAAACATTTCCGGGAGGAGAGAAAGCAATAGAAGCTTTAGCGGAAGATCCCAGTCGTTACAATGTTTGTATAATTGATCTGGAGTTGAAAGATGAACAGGGCTTCTGGCAATCGGTTCACGGTATTGATTTATTGGAAGCAGCCAGTAAAATTCCTCATTTAGTCACCTATATTTTGACCTCTTACAGCAAACGGGCGGTGTCAACCATTAAGCGATTAATACAGTCAGAGCTACGGCGGGATATACCGGTGATTTACAAAACCCCGGACCGAATCATTCCAGATTATTTATCCTATGCTGATTTGGCAAGGGAATTTATTGAAAAAATTGAAGATAACATAGACGCTTTGCGTGGTCCCAAGCTTGGTATATGGAAAAGTAATGGGCTACTTGCAATATATCATCAGATTTCTACACCGGCATTATGGGAAACAGTTTTTCAAGCAGTAGACTCCTTTATCAAAAGCCAGGATTTGAATGATCGCAATGCAAGAGTTATCCCGACAACATTTCCTCAATTAAAGACAAAAAAATTTACTGAAAAGCACCTAAGAACGTTACTAATGCATCGTCTGATTTGTCTTTACCTGCAAAAGAAAGAAGGGAAAATCGATTTTGATAACGGCTTACGAAGAATGAGCGGATTCAACGGCGATATCCGTGGTAACCTTTCACAATATTTCAACTCTTACCTTGGTCTTTCAAAAAGTTTGGATGAAAAAGAAGAAGGCATTGTCTATGTAGAAGAGAAAGGACTTTTCGAGGAAGAAATACAATGGTTAGATAATAAATTTCCTGATTTAAAACAGTGGCAGTATCCGGAATTAGTTGAATTTATTTTAGAACCACTCAAAATGGATCTTTCGGAATCTTTTTGGGAAAAATATGGCAAGGGTTTTCCAAATGATATTCGCTCTCTTAAAAGTCTCTTTAAAGCGGTAAAAGTGTTGGAAAAAATGTTTAGAACTTTTCTGCCGACTTTAAATCAAGGAAAAAATACAACGAAGTGTCAGGATTCAGAAATTCTCCAGGAAAATATTGAAGTCATAGAAGAATTCTTTGTCGAGCTGAAAAAGTATATGGGGTATGAGGAATCAGATAAACTTCGTGAGGATGCTCCCGAGACCTATCAAATTCTGAATAAAATGCTAACTTCATACTATAACGTGGATTGTCAAAAATAAAGTAATCTCAACAGCCTCATTCCTAAAAATGGCTATCTGTTTTTATTTAAATTAACTACAAAAGATAATTTCAGAAAACCTCCTTTTGAGCATATTGCGCATGTGATTCACATCAACTCAACGTGCTGAGAATTTAAGGAGGTTTGTTATGAAAAGACGCGTGATCGTTTTTTTTCTGCTAGCTGTTTTACTGGCATTCATCAATATTCTCATTGCTAACAGCTTTAAGCTACCCAAAAAAAAGGTGCCGGTTGAAGTGCGCAAGGAGCGTATTACATTGACCGGTCAGCCGCAGAGTAGCCCCGATAAATACAAGCCACCCGGCCCTCTTTTGGAGAATATCGATACAGAGGAGTTAGGCGCCTGGTTCTGGGAATCGATAAACATTGTCATTTTTCCGTTTGCTTTTGGTGGTTTTCTGTTTTGGGCCATTCGGCGCTATATCAATTTCATTCTGTTTTTTTTGGTACTGGGCGTGTCTTTTACGGCAATACTTTATTTTTCCGGGATCATCATGCCAATTTTGAGCTGGACAAAGCTCGTGTCTATTTTTCAATTTTTTAAAGAAGTGTTTATATTTTGCGGACCAATCAGGTCCATCGCTTTTGTTGCTGGTGCGATTGCCGGCGGCTCTCGCCCTAAAAAAACTGTTTCAGCCTATGAATTATTCAATGGCACCTGAGACCGAAGATAATCAGGTAGTTTACCTGTCTATTATTATGTTCTTTAATGAGGTACGTCAGAGGAAATGATTCGGAAATCACCTAATCCAAAAACTGATCTCCTATATCCAATGGACGTATATTCTCTTTTTGCGCAGGAGAGGTGGTTTGGATAAATCCATCTTCCGTGACACGGACAAAATATCCACCGGTTTTATGGGAATTGGTGTGGTTACTTTCCATCAGGATTAGCTCGCTATCCAGCAGACTTAAAAAGGACGAGGCGATCTGCTTCTCAGCCTCGTCTCCTTCCATATACTGATAAATCGGCCCATCAAAATAATTACCGGATTTCAGGTAACAATAAGTATAGCCCTGATGAAAAAGGAAAATGACATCGTCAGGCTGCAGCAGAGACGTCATTTCATTATCTTCGTAGAGTTCCTCGGCTTCTACCCGAAATTCCTCATATTCTTCAAACCGTACATCACTACCGATAAAGAGATCGCCGTGCCGATGGCCCATCATTTCCAGATAGAGGCGGAAGCATTGAGGGAATTGCTGGTTTAGGGCGCTTTCCTTCAGGGCGATATCCGCCGGGGAGATGCCTTCGAATTTCTTCTTGCTGGCGAGATATTTTTCCGCATCGGCGCGAGAAGTGTCGCGAAAGACAAATGGGCGATTATCTACCAGGCGGATAAGGCGGGCTTGTATTTCCTGGAGATATTCCCGGGCTTGAGCTTCGGTTTCGATCATTGGATTTCCTTTGATTTTCAGGGATTTCGGAGATGCGTAGCTAATATCTTCGAGATGCATGCCAGGCATGCCGCCGTTGGCGGATGCCTGGATATGCTATGAAACCGCTTCGCGGTATAGATTATTTTAAGAGAACCATTTTCATGCGCTGGGTTTCGCGGTTGCCGTTTTTCAGGACAGCGAAGTAGATGCCGCTGGGGACCCGATTGCCATTGGCGGCTTGGGCGTTCCAGGTAACCTCATAACTGCCGGGTGCCAGTTTTTCATTAATCAGCGAAACGACTTTTTGTCCCAGTGTGTTAAAGACCTGCAATTCGATGTTTCCTGCATCTGCCGGAACATCAAAACGGATCATAGTACTGGGGTTGAAAGGATTCGGATAGTTTTGATGGAGACGAAAAGCCTTGGCAACATTTTCACCCAATGGTTCCAGTCCAACAGTAACGCCAAAATCTGCCAGGGAACGCGGGAGAATCTGATAGCCCTCATCAAAAGGGGCACCGGTATCAAACTGGGTCATAATACCGGCAACATTTACCGGCCAGGTCGGTTCCGGGCTGCCGTCAATATCGGTATCGCGATCCACGCGCAGGGTAAAGAGCGAGGTGCCACCATCGTCGGTAACCTGGAGATTCGCGTTATCCCCATCTGCCGGCCAGGGATCGCCACCGCCGGTGTTGCTTAGTCCCGGTATGACAATCAGCATACTTTCATAAGCCTCCGGATTCGCGAGAATTTCACTGATGGAAAGATTCAGCGGTGCCGGTAAAGTGGATGGGCCATTATCGACAATATCCAGCGCAGCGCTATCGGGGATAATTTCCGTTTTACCACTAAACTGATCGATCACACCGGTAACACTGTAGCTATTGCCAGGCGTAATAGTGACTTCGCCATCGGCATCAAAGCGGAAAACGTTGATCGCTGCAGTTTCGTCCTGCATGTAAACATCGAGATGAGTGGTGGAATAAGTCGTGTTTCCGACTGTCGCCACACCAGTTACCCGGGCGTAGAGGCCATCATAGAGCGGTGCCCCCTCGCTATCGTTCGTGCGAGCGATTGCAATCGGTGTATCCCCGGTAAAAACCGTGTCGTGCTGGCTTTCCACGGATTGCGGGGCATCATCTTCCGCCCAGACCCAATATTCGAGCAAATCACCATCCACATAGGCTTCGCCGGGAATGGTGCCGGTCCAGGTGGTGCCGCCGGAGAGCGACATGGCTGCCGAAGCAACAGTAGTGCTGCCATTGATTGTCCAGCGCACTTCCGCTGCAGCAACATCGCTGTCATCGGTAATATCCGCGGAAACTTCCACACCAACACCCGGCTCGGGAATGATGCTGCCACGACTAACATTGGTAATAAACGGGGCCGGGTCGCCACCACCGCTAAGGTCGTTCAGAGAGCGTGGCTGAATCTGATATCCCTCATCATAAGGAACGCTGTTATCGAACTGGACAAAAACGCCGGTAACATCAATCGGCCAGGCGGGTTCCTGTGAACCATCAATATCGGTATCACGATCAACACGTAAAGTTAACAGACTGGTGCCGCCATCATCACTAACCTGAACGTTGGCATCGTTATCCAGTGCCGGCCAGGCATCACCACCATTGGTATTTGTCAGTCCGAGAATTTTGATCAAGGTGCCTTCGAAAGCTTCCGGGTTGGCGAGAAGCTCGGCAATTGTTTTTACTTCCGCGGTTACCGGCGTTCCAACACCATTATCGACAACATCCATCGAAGCATCGTCGGTAATAATTTCAGTCTTTCCACTAAACTGATCCAACTGGCCGACGACCGTATAGCTATTGCCGGGTGTTATCGTCACTGTATCGTTAGCGCTGAACTGGAAGAGATTGATGCCGCCGGTAGCATCCTGCAAATAGACATCCAGATTCACTGTCGAAAAAGTGGAATTCCCGACGGTCGAGGTGCCGGTAATACGCGCGTAGGCCCCACGATTCAGTGGCACGCCATTCGGATCATTCACCCGCAGTGCAGAAATTGGCGAGTCCCCGGCATACACCCGAAGATGTGCGCTTTCGCTAGTCTGGCTACTGTCATCTGTGGCATTGATCCAGTATTCAACTAATGCCCCATTGACGTAAACAGAACCGGGAATATCCCCGCTCCATTGATTGGTCGGGCCAACATTCACCATCGCAACGCTTTGCTGGTTAGCGCCATCAACTGTCCAAACCAGCTCGGCATTGGTAATCGCGCCATTATCAGTAATATTGGCGGAAACCGTCGTTACCTGACCAATTTCCGGAATCCAGGGAAGGCGATCGATATCGGAGATGACCGGCTGGGGATCGCCGCCACCGGCGCCAACAGTATTGCCTGCTTCTCCCGGAGAGCCGAAGTCGCCGGCACCATAAGTACTGGTCGCCGCGACATAATCGCCTTCTGCAGAAACACCAGCTACCGGAGATGCGACATTATTCAGCTCCGCACTCACCCCAGGACCAAAAGGATCGCCATTGGTATAATCCAGGCGGCAAATCTCCGTACCACCGGCGGTTTCCAGAACAATTTCATCGCCGGAATTCCCAATGAAAAAATTGCTGTAGACATAATTTGCGGTATAGCCGCCATTAGTACTGGGATCGCCATCATTTCCCAATACGATGAACCCTAACGCTGGCGCCATCAATGGGCCACCGTTGTCAATCGTATGGGTATTACCATCATCATCTCTTAACACAAATCCATTGATATCAATATCACTACCGGTAGTGTTATAGAACTCCACATACTCCCCGTTGCCATCAGACACAGCAGCGGGATTTGCCATAAATTCGGTGAGTACTAAATCTCCAGGGGATTGCGCCAGCAGCATCGTAAATAATGCGCTAAGCAACAAACCATAAACTGTTAACATTCGATTGCGCATAGAACCTCCTTTTGAGTAAAAAACTTTGAGAAGTTTAAATGTTCAGAGTTAAAAGTTGAAAGTTTGAGATTTTTATCGTAAGCATTTTGTAAATATTGGTAATAAAAGCAAAGCGCCTGAGAAGGTAAATAGTCCTACTTAATTTTTCAGGAATAACTATCACATAAAGTGTTTGCGCCATTACATCAATATTGAGCGGGTGAATTTATGATTGCAAAATAACAATGCGGTTACATATTGATAAACACTTGATTGCCCGGGAGGGCATGATAACATATATCTGTTTTTTTTGCAATTCCATTTTAAATTGCCGGCAGCAATATACAATCACCTTGATAATATGAATGGCTTTCTCTATATTCATTGTCCCGTCGATATGAACAGGGCTGCGACCCACCGCAATCAGGTTGCTACCTGCATACCGATGTCATCCATCACCTTCTATTAAGCAGCGATAGCGTCAAACTGGAGAATCGCTTGATGAATCGTATTTTACTGTATCTCTTCCTCGCCCTTTTATTTGGAAGCATTCAGGCCCAGGATCATTTGTTGATTACCGAAGTGGCCATGACCCCGACTTCCGGCGAATTTATCGAAATTTATAATCCAACTAACTCGGTCATCCCGCTGGATAATTATTACCTGGCGGATTACAATGATTATTTTCGGGTAGTGGAAAACCAGCTCACTTCTACGTCCAGCGACTTTATCGTCAAATTTCCAGCTGGCGCCTCGATCGAACCGGGCGGCATTTTGGTTATTGCGCTGGAAGGCGACGGCTTGCCCGGGGCAGATTTTGAAATCGAATCCCGCAGCGACGTCACCGATATGGAAGCCTTGTTTGTCGGGGGAAGCGCCGGTTTAACCAACAGCGCGGAAATCGTTGTGCTCTTTCACTGGGACGGCATTACCGACCTCGTTCAGGATGTCGACTATCTCGCCTGGGGTAGCTCCAGCGATCGCTTTGTTGATAAAACCAACATTGCTATTGATGGTCCGGATGCCGGTGCGGATTCTACTTTCTACCTTCCGGATACCCCGCAGGCTTCTCAACTTACCGTCACGCTTAGCCATGCCGTTGGTGAATCTTTCCAGCGCATCAGTCCAACGGAAACAGACGAGGCCAACAGCGGCGGCAACGGTTTAACCGGTCACAATGAAACCAGTGAAAACATGGGCGTTTCCTTCATCATTGCCGGTAGCAACGCCGGTCAGGGATTCGGCACGCCATTATTTGGGGCAATCACGCAAACGCCGGAAAATCCCACGGAAGCAGATGCCGTCACTATTAACGCAACTGTGAGCGATGATGGCACCTTAACCGCTGTTCGTCTCATTTACAGCGTTGATGGTGCAAGCGACAGCACGAATATGTCCTTGCTGAGTGGTAGTCAATACGAGGCGGTGATTCCTCCCCAAAGCGGCGGCAGCGTGGTTTCCTACTACGTGAAAGCCATTGACGATCAGAATAACACCGCTATTTCCGCGACATTTGAATACACCACAACGGTCAGCGCGCCGGTGATCAGCAACATTGGCATTTCGCCAACCTCTCCTTCTCCAACGGATGATGTTACCGTTTCCGCGGATGTCACCGATAACGGCACTATCAGCGCGGTCACTTTATTTTACTCTGTTAATGGTGGCAATGAAATTAGCAGTGCGATGAGTGCTAATGGCGATAATTATTCAGCCACGATTCCCGCCCAGGCGGAAGGCAGCCAGGTCCTCTATTACATCGTCGCAGAAGATAATGATAATAATGTTACGACATCCGATCCGCTTAGCTATGCGATTACCGTTCCCGGGGAAAAGCATCTTCTGATTACAGAAATTTGCGTCACCCCCGCGGCTAACGAATTTGTAGAGATTCACAATCCCACAAACAACACCATTAATCTTTCTGACTATTACTTTACCGATGCGACATTTGCCGGTGGCAGCTCCTATTACTACAATATTGTTACCGGCGAGAATATCGGCGGCGGCAGCTTCTCAGATTTTCATGCCCGTTTCCCGCAGGGTGCATTGATTGGCCCGGGAGAATATCAAACTATTGCCATGAATGGCAGCGATTTTGTTGCGGCCTATGGCAGTAATCCTACCTACGAATTATACGACACCAACGGTGGTATTACCGATATGCTGGAAGCCGGCAGCGGATCGATTGCCGGCCAGGGCGGTCTGACAGATGCCGGCGAGATGGTCGTTGTTTATTTCTGGGATGGCGCCAGCGACCTGGTGCAGGATATCGATTACGTCGTTTGGGGAGATAAAGCCGAAGCGGTCGACAAAACCGGTGTCGCCACCGACGGCCCCGATGCGGACAGCACTCCGAGCAGCTATTTGGATGACGTATCGATCGATAACCAAATTGCCGTTTCTCCCGATGCGCCGCATGCCAGCGGCGAATCGATCCAGCGCCTCTCATTGGATGAAATTAACGAAACAGCCATGGGCGGAAATGGCATTACCGGCCATAATGAAATGAGCGAGGATCTTGCCAGTGCATTTCTGGTTTTTCCACCGTCTCCCGGCAGTGCCGGACCGGAACCGGGCACCCCGATCATCACCAGTATTACCCGCACGCCGCTGGCGCCGAACTCGGAAGACAATGTCACGATTACTGCGGAAATTATCGACAGTGATGGAACGATTGTGAATGCGCGATTGCTGTTCACCATTGGTGGCGGTGCGCAGGATAGCATCAAGATGACCAATACCAGTGCTGACCTTTTTGAAGCAACCATCGCCGCTCAGTCGGAAGGCACCAGCGTCGCCTACCAGGTAAAGGGATTTGATAATGATGGCAAAATCGTCCTTTCCTCGCTTGAGTCGTATACCGTCGCTTCTTCCGAGGTTGGTGGCCCGCACCTGGTTTTCAGCGAAATTGCTGTGCAACCGACCGCCGGAGAATTTGTAGAGATTTTCAACCCAACCGATGCTGTCATCGATCTTTCCGATTATTACTTTACCGATGCGACCTTTAGCGGCGGCAATTTTTATTACAACATCGTCGGCAGCGGCGATCCTGGCGGTGGCGGTTTCGGCGACTTCCACGTCCGTTTTCCAGCTGGTGCCACCATTGCCCCGAACGAGGCCCAGACCATCGCAATTAATGGTGCAGCCTTTTCCAGCACATATGGTATGGAGGCAACTTACGAAGTATTGAGCACTACCCCGAATGTCACCGATATGCGGGAAGCGTTTACCGGCTCGATCGATCCCGGCTCCGGACTTACCAACGCCGGTGAAGTAGCGATTCTTTACTATTGGGATGGTATCTCCGATTTAGTCAAGGATATTGATTACGTCGTTTGGGGAGACAAAGCCGAAGCGGTCGACAAAACCGGCGTTTCCATTGATGGTCCGGATCCCGACAACATCCCATCCGGCTATCAACCGGATGTTTCCATCGAGAATCAGATTGCCCTTTCCGCGGAAGCGCCGCATGCCGTTGGAGAATCGGTGCAACGCCTCAACTTTATCGAAACCGACGAAGTTGCCAGTGCCGGAAACGGTATTACCGGTCACAATGAGATGAGCGAAAACCTGCCGGCCTCTTTCAGTGTTGGTATCCCCACCCCGAACAGCGCACCAGTACCCGGCGCGCCGGTTATCGATACGCTTTATATCGATCCGGTAGAACCGGCAGCAGATGAAGCGGTTGCGGTCAATGCAGTAATTATTGATAGCGACGGGCAGATTATTAGTGCCTCCCTTTCCTATTCGATTAATAACGGCACATTTATTCCTATTTCCATGACACCAGTTGGTGCTGATATTTATCAGGCAACGATTCCCGGACAGGCGACCGGTTCAGTGGTACAATATTTTATAGAAGTTACCGATAATGACGATAAAACAGCGGTTTCGACCACGGAGTTTTATATCGTTGGCGCGGTAGACGGCGTTATTCCGATTGCCGGTATTCAGGACAACGTCGCACTATTTCTTGACGAAACCGTCACCATTGAAGGGGTAATTACCCTTGGCGCCGGCATTCTTATCGACTCCCGGGTGGATGCCTACATTCAGGATAATTCCGGTAAAGGGATCAACATTTTCTCTTTTGATCCACCTGATGTCGCCGGTATCGGCATCGACCGTTTTAACCGGGTGCGGATGACCGGGCGTATCACCGAGTTTGGTGGCGTTACGGAAATTACCGATTACTCTCTGACTTTACTGGATGTCAATCAACCGACACCTCCCCCGCTGTTTGTCTCTACCAATGTAGCGAATGATCTCTCTTTTGAAGGGACGTACATGAAAGTGGTCGGCACCGTTACCGATATCGGTGAAGCCGGTGGCGGTACCAACATTACCGTGCAAGACGATAAAGGTACAGTGCTGGTGCGGGTGTGGGGATCCACCGGGATCAATCTCAGCTTCCTCAATTTGGGCGATACCCTTTCCGTGCAGGGGGTAATGGATGTTTTCGAAAGCACTGCCCAGCTGGTGCCGGCATACCAGGATGAAATTACCGTACCGGGTAAAACCGCCCGAGCAGATGGCAGCGGCATTGTTTCCGCCAGTATAGACTTTGTGCAGGCGGCCGATACACTCGCCAATTTTGATATTCAAATTATCGGTACCATCGAAGAGCCAATCACCACCATTCAGGTCGATATTCCCAAGCTGTGGGAATGGGACGGCCAGTCTGCAGACTATTCCCTTGATGGCGCCGGTGAAAGCGCCGCGCTCCGAGTGGAGATGGCACCGATCGACAGTGTGCTGCAAATATTCATCGACAACGCCGATGTAGCGCTGGATGATACAGCCAAAATATCCTTGAAAAACCTTCGCACTCCGAAGGACTCACTGAACTCAGTTTTTTGGGTCCGCACAGCCGGGGTTGACGGCCGCCTGAGTTTCGTTAATGATGTGCCGATGGTGAACGTCGGCGGTGGCGATCGCTACCTGATTTACGATATCCAGACCCGTTCTTCATTGTTCGACGGCAGCATCAGAATTGAAGGCATTACCACGATTGGCGCCGGACTGCTGCGTCAAACCTCTTCCGCCGGAGATTCGCTGACGACCGCCTACATTCAGGACGAATCCGGCCGTGGTATCAATCTCTTCCGCTTTGGCTTGATTGACCCGGCGCTGGTTCGCGGCAACCTGGTTTCGGTGAATGGCACCATTACCGAATTTAATGGCGTTACCGAAATGGAGTATAACTCGATTTCCGAAATCGCCGAAGGCGCGCCTATTCCTGCCCCGCTGGAACTCACCAATGCCCTGGTCAATTCGCCCCGTTGGGACGGTACGCTAGTTCGCACTGCCGGGGTTATCCTGGAACAATTTTCTGCCGGTGGGGGCACCACCTTCGTTATCGGTGATGGTAATGGGGTTACCAATGTGCGCATTTGGGATACGGCCGGTCTTGACCTGAGCGAATTCGAAACAAATAACCGCATTTTTGTTGAGGGCGTCGCCGGTGTGTTTGTAAGCGACGAGGATTCGATCTATCAATTGTTACCGACATATCAGGATCAAATTACCCTGGATCCAACTTACGCCCCATCGCTGGCCGATGTTGATTTGAGCGTACCGCCAAATCCATTTGCGCCGGAATTGGGTGAAACACTGCCGATTCGCTACAATGCCGGCGAAGTGAACAACCGGGTCGTTATTCGCATTTTTGACCTCGGTGGCCGCCTGGTGTTAACCTTGCTGGATGAGCAGGCACAGATTATCGAGAATGTGCTGCAGTGGAATGGACTGGATCGTCTGCGCAATCGCGTTGCCCTCGGTGCCTATGTTTGTCACCTGGAAGTGGTCGAACCATTCAGTGGCAAGAAGGTTTCCAAGAATGTGCCAATTGTCGTTGGTACGGTGTTGTCCAGGTAGGAACAGGCTTTAGACTTAAGGCCTAAGGCCTTAGGATAAGATAGAAATTAAAGATTTGAAAATATATATCATCTGACATAATCGCAGGTTCATTATGATGAAACGTTTTCTACAACCGATATTAATACTGACTCTTCTGCTTGGCATGCAACTGCCGGTTCAGGGTGGACTATTCGATGATCGTTTTCCCAGCCCGCGGGTAATGGGAATGGGCGGTGCCGGTGTCGCTACCGGAGATAATCTCTGGTCTGCCTACTACAATCCGGCCGGCTTAAGCATGTTGGAACAAGTTCAGCTGGGCGGTGCTTACCAGCGCCTTTTTAACCTGACGTATTTCAAAAACTTTTTTGGCGCTGCTGCTTATCCGCTCCCGAATAACTACGGCACGGTTTCTCTCAACGTGCAATATTTCGGAGTAGATTATGAAGGTGAGAATTTATCCGGAGAGTATACTTTCGCCCTCTCCCATGGATTCTACCTTTTGAAAGACATCCACAGCAGTCTGGCCTTTGGATACTCAATAAAAGGATACAACTGGGATCTCGGCACATCCGTTGGTGGTGTAGAGCTTGGCAGCGCTTCCATGCTGGGTATTGATGTCGGTTTTCAGGCCACAGTTTATTCCCGCACTTTCGTCGGTTTATATTTTCTGAACATCAATGCACCACAGGTTGGCGAGGTTGTGAAAACCGATCTGCCGCAACGGATTGTTGCCGGTGTCGCTTACCAGCCGTACGATGGCGTCACCACCAGTCTGGATTTTAATCGCCTGCTTGGCTCCGACGAAACCGAAATTTGGGCCGGCGCGGAATTTCTGGTCTTCGACCGCATCAACCTGCGCTTTGGCGGCACCACCAACCCCAATCGTTTTACTGCCGGTATCGGCTTTGAAGTGCAGGGATTTACCATCGATTATGGCATGCGCACGCACAGTGAGTTGGGTGAGACGCATTTGGTTGGATGGACGTATCAGTTTTAAAGAATAGCTGGGTTTTGAGTTAGTAACAAAAGCGGTAGAAGGTTTTAAACTTAGTGCAATTACATAATTGGGAACAATATGGCTCCGCTCCCTGTGGTCGCTGATTGTTCCGCTCCTTTCAGTCGCTAATGGCTAAGGGAAGCGATATCAGACCAAAGCGCTTGTGAAGAGTAGAATGGTTATTTTAGTAGCACAGAATGTATTTTAAAAGTTTCAGTAACATAAACGCATATAGGGTTAACATGCGAAAATATCGTTACATCGTCTTTTTTCTCCTGGGAATTTTCTTTAGCACAATGGCGTACGCACAGACTGAGATGCCCTATTCCCGGGAAAACCAGCTGGATATCAATAATGCCGAGTTTGAAGATATTGCCCTCCTGCCGATCTCTCGTTCCCTGGCAGAGAAAATTCATGAACGCATCCAGTATGGTGGCCCGTTTGGCAGTATTTTTGATCTCCGTGATTTCGAAGAAATCGATCAACCGCTTTTTCTGACGCTAAAGCCATTGATCCGCATTGAGCCGTACATGGTACAATCCGAACGCGAACAGCGCCTTGCTGCGCTATATTTTAATCTGGATCGCTGGGGCGGCGAGGAAGGAACGAATCAAGCCCTGGTGGATACCTGGATTGAGCAGGCCCTGGAGCCGATCAATGTTAACCAAATGCGCCTGGAACAGCTATTAAACCTGCAGGGCGTTTCCCCGGTGGATGCTGCCGCGATTATCAATTATCGTAACCAGGTCGGTGAAATTTCCAGTTTGCGGGATTTACGCAGTGCCCCCTATCTTTCCTGGTTCGGCTATCGCAATACCCGGAACTTTGTCTCCTTCGATCAGGATGAAGCACCGAAGGAATTTCATGGCAGCCTGCTCTACCGGATGAGCAATACGCCTTTCTTAACGGAAGAAGCAGACGTTACCGGCGCCAGCGTGGATGACCTCGCCAATGCCGGCGGCAACAGCTATCCCGATGTTTACTCCCGCCTGATCTCAAATTACGGCACGGACATAAAACTGGGCGCTTCTTACTGGCGTTCCCTCGGCGAACCGAATTTGACCACCGATATCGGCTTCACCGAATTACCGAATTTGAAATTTTATCTTGGCCTCGAGAATAAAAAACTCGGCCCGATAGAGTTACGGAAATTATACCTGGGGAATTATCACGTTGCATTCGGTCAGGGCATCGTGATGGATAATACCGATTTCTTTACGCCCCGTAAATCCGGCTTTGGCTTCCGGAAGCGCTTCCTCGGTCTTTCCGGAGACAACTCCCGCACCCGCCAGTTCAAGTTTACCGGAGCAGCGGCAGAATTTGCTTTTAAGAATGCCCATCTCTTCCTCTTCGGTGGCTTCGATAAACGGGATGCCCTGCTCAACCGCACCCCGATTCTTTTCGAAGGCGAGGAGATTCATCCGTTCAATCAATTGATAGTACTGGACCAACGCTTCGAATATGCGCCACAGGATACATCCCGCAGGATCGACACCCTGCCCTGGCGGAACAGCGTTAAGGAACTCACCTACGGCTTTCATGCCGCCTATGATATACTTCCGACCACCCAGATGGGCGTTACCTACTACGAAAGCGCCTACGATCGCCCCTTGCGCCCCGATATCCTTGAGGTCGTCAACGGTGGCGATGTCGGGCAGATTGGCCTGCCTGATAATGAAGTATTCAATTCCTATGGCGGTTCGCTTTCCGATGGCAGTAATCCACTCTGGGGAGATGCCAAGTCTTTTCGCCGTGTTTTTGGATTGAACTTGCAGTCCGTTTATCAAAATGTTGCTATTCAGGCAGAATACGCCGAGCTGGACAAAGCGGATGGCATGGCGCTGTTCCGTCAGGATCGTAATCCCTGGGCATTTGTCGGCAGCGCATATGTGCAGTATAACAGCTTCAATTTCCTCGCGCTCTATCGCAATACCCAACTAGGTTTTGATAATCCTTATCAGCGCTCCTTTTCCAATTACCGGCGCTTTAAACGAACCATTTTCGAAGACTATTTTTATTTGCAGGATGAATTCTACCTGCAGCTTTATTCCAACAATCCGCAGCCCCAGGCAGAACGTGGCTGGTATTTCAGCACCCGCTACCAGATCAACCGGAAGTTTGTATTGTCGATGGAATATGACAACTGGCTGCGTAACTCGGATGATGTCCCGCAATATCGTTTGCGCGGCAATGTTCAGTTCCGACCGATCTTTCCGGTGATTATCGACCTGCGGCAAAAATACCAGGGCCGGGAAGCCTTAAACGACAACACCCTGGAATACTTTGAGAATTTCGAATTTCGGGCACGGGCGCGTTTCCGCTTGTCCCGTTTCAATGAGCTGGCGTTAATATACGGCGATAGCCGGGTCGATTTCCGCCCACGTCCCCGCCTCAGCTTTCCCACTGATCCCACCCCGCCGGGTGATGAGTATGATAACAGCAATCTCGCCGGCTCAAAATCGCTGGGTGGCGACCTGATCGGTGGCTATTACACTCACAATTTTAACGAATGGTTAAAAGTGCGGGGATTCCTGGGATTTTACAAAGGATTTTACTGGACCTTTGAAGACACCCAGTTCTTCGTCGTAAACAGTGATCGTGGTGCAACCCGTTACTGGCTGTCGGTTTATTCCCGGATCAGTAACCGGATGAGTTTGCGTTTCAAATATACCCACGACCACCAGCAGCCGATCAATTTTATCCAAACGCGCGATAGTGGCAACGAGGTGGTAGAGCCGGGTAATTCCTTGTATGTTCCCGGACAGATTTACCAGGGAAGTTTGCAGCAAAACAACCAGGAATTTTATTACATGGAATTGAATTATCATTTTTAGGTGAGAAGATTTTTTAGTGGATTTGACGTAACGTTTTTAGTGATGCGAGCTGGTGTGGGAAGGTAATTTGGAGAAGTAAGGTTCCGCTTCCTTCGGTCGCTGATGGTTCCGCTCCCTGTAGTCGCTAATTGTTAAATGGCCGATAGTGTTTGGGAGAAGCATAATAATATTGTGTTGATTGTATTATTCTGGCGAGATGCTTTATCGTTCGTCAATGCACATTGCAAAACAATTTTCAGGAGATTTGATATATGCGTTTTATTTTACCTGTTACCTGCTGTCTGTTCATTTTAACCACTTTGCTTTCCGCGCAGAATGTACCGGCATTTCCGATTGGTGAACAATGGCAGTTCCCGGATGCCCGTTCCCTGGGAATGGCAGGCGCTGGTTCGGTTTCCAATAGTGGTAACGGCGCACTGGTGATGAATCCGGCGGCACTGGCAAAAAATACGGGCGGGCTACATCTCGCTTTTTCTCCCATGGGAAGAAGCCTGGAAGAACGCCGGGCGTTTCCGATTTATGACCGTTTCGGCAGCTTTTTAACCAATGGTATTTATGTGGTTAACTCCAATTGGTTTGGGCAATTTCAAGGCGGCGCGCAATACAATTTTAAGGATATGCCTTTCCTGAAATCGATTGCAATTGGCGCATTTACCGAGCTGGATCATAATTATCGCTATGAAGAAGAGGTGCGGGAGAATGATTTTGAGCGGGAGCAAACACCTTTTGCTTATAATCAGATCATCAACGATGGGGCGATTACCCGCTTTAGCTTTGGCGCTGCTTTTCAATTAACCCCGAAGCTGCACGCTGGTATTCAGGCGGGACTACTTTCCGGGAGTCTTGATCAGGAAACATCTATCATTTTTGTCGATCCGGATCAGGAAGGCCTGCTGCTTGCCCGCAACCGGGAAATCTCCAATACGCCAATTGCCGCCTCTATCGGCGCTGTTTACCAGGTCGATCCTTATGTGAGCGTCGGTGCTCATTTTGAGCTGCCGTATACCCTCGATTATGATGTTACCAATCCCGCACCCGCTGAAGGCGAAGAGCAACCGCTGGCGGAATCTATCGACTACCCAATGTCAGTGAATTTCGGTTTGGAATATCGCGGCCAGCAAGCCCTTAAGGCACGCCTTAATATTGATCTCTCTTATGAATGGTGGTCTGAAGGAGATTATCTGATCGGTAATGAATCCACGGCGACTTTCGATGATGCTATCCAAATCAAAGCCGGTATCGAACACCTCTTTTTTAACCAGGTCCCTTTTCTGGTGGGCATCCAGTACCGCACAACTTATCAGAACCGTCAGAATACCCGCCTGATGTTCAGTGGCGGCAGCGGCTTCCGCGGCAATGGCTGGCAGGTGGATCTTGCCGCTGGATTGAGCAAAGTGGAATACACGGCGCGGGATCTCTTCGACGACAGTTTCTTCGGTGGCGATCGCAGTGGCAGCCCAATCGATGACGTGGAAGAATCCTACTTTTTCGGCATGGCAACACTGAAGGTTGATATTACCCCGTAATATGACTAGTGGCAGTTGGCAGTAGCAGTAAGCAATTATTACTTTTCCTGCCTACTGCTTCTAAAAAAGTGGGTCAATTAATTCCCCGAAGACCATTCATTTGACCTTAAAGCCAAATATGATCAAGCGATTGAGAAACGCCAAAATTCCCTGGGTCAATTATCTGATCGAGCTGGTGGTTGTATTCATTAGCGTTACCCTTGCCTTTACGCTAAATCAATGTCAGGATAATAACCGCAAAGCTGCCCTCGAGCAAAAATACATTAACGACTTTTATGATGAACTACTGCTGGATCAGGCGTCGCTGGATTCCGTCATCAATGAAAGTTGGGCAAGCCTCGATAAAATCTCCAAATTGCTGGATCTGATTAACAGCGAAGATTTTCAGAACGATTCCCTCTTCGATCACCTTACCGGGATGATTACTATTTCTTTCTTTTTCGCCAATCGCAGTACTTATCAATCAATAATAAGCAGCGGCAATCTTGGGGTTATTTCCGATTACCAATTGAAGTCTGGCATTATCAATTATTATCAGGAGATTGAAAGCGGCGTGTTAGTAGAAAATTACTACCGGCTTCACATCAACGAGTATGTGCTGCCATTTTTCTATGATCATGTCGATATGCAAAATGTCAGAATCGTTCCACCTGCCGAAATACGATCGCTTCGTTTTGCGAACATCGTTACCGGCAGTTCGACATTATTGTATCAAAATGTTCAATATTATTTGAATTTGCAGGAAACCTGCAAGGCACTCGCAGCACAGCTAGAGAAGGCCAGGGTAAAATAAGAAGTATTTATATACACATGTTTCAAATACATATGCCGCCCCCATGGGGCTGAAACGTTAGTTAGCCTCATTCTGACTAAAAACATACCGTCCCTACGGGACTTGCGTATTAAAATCGCGATATAGATACATCGAACGTCCTGTAGGGGCGAAATAATTATAGCCAGTTTTATTTTGCAAACCATCAGCCCTGTAGGGGCGACATATTTCAACGACCTTTCTCAATATAAGATACTGCACCTATTACAGAGAAGATCGTTCCCACCTTATTCTATAAAACCAGCGAAAAATAAAAAAGCCGGAACGGTAGTTACCATTCCGGCTGAAAATAAAACTATATGTAAATAATTTTATCCTTCTTGTTCAAAGCTGCCAACTGCTCTATCAACACTTTCGAAAGTTTCGAAGAACTCGATCATCTTTGTAATCATTAATATGCTCTGAATCTTTTCCGCAATATTGGCCAGTTTTAATTTACCGCCGGCAGAAGACAATGATCCAAAACAGGACATTAACACACCCAGGCCGGAACTATTCAACCACTTTACACCTTTCAGGTCGATAACAACGCTTTTAATGCCGTCCTTAATCAGACTCTTCACTTTGTCGTGTAGAACCGTGGTTTCGGGTCCGCCCATCATATTTCCGGAGATAGTTAATATCGCCACATTTTTTACGAAACTTTCCTTGATCTTCATGCGATCTCCTCATTAAAAAAACATTTTACAAACTACAACGCTATAAAGTTATCGCGTCATAAAGACATATCAAACAGTTAAATGATAAAAAGCAGGAATTTTGTTCCCTAATTTTTTGGAAGATAGTTCGTCAAGTCGCCATATTTCTCCTGTAATGCGTCCGCAATGGCCTTTTCAGCCCGGAGCATTTCCTGAAATTCCGGGTGATTGCGAATTGATGCCAGAAAGGGATTATATTGCAAATAGCCATAATACGAATCCACAACAAGGCTTCTTCCCACACGTGGCCGGGTGAGTTTTTCTTTCAGCGCAGTGATAGCATCTTCAGGGCGTTTTAACAAGATATAGAGAATCTCCGGATATAGCTTTTCCTCCGGCAATACGCTGTCATCCCCTTTCGCTGCGGCGATCATTCTTTTACTTCTAGCCAACGCGAATCTCAGGTCTTCACGATTGCTATTTATTTTTGCGATAGCCTCTTCGGCCCCGGCAATATCGCCATTGATCAACTGGAGTGTTAACGCCCGGTAATCTGCGCTGGTTTGGGCAAATATATCATCCTTGAATCGCCCCCTTAATAATCTAATCGTTTCCGCCATTGCCGTCAATTCCCCCGCCGCCAATTGAAATCCCACCAGGAGTGTGTGGGAAGCACTGACTGCCGGGTCTAGCTCCGCTCTTCGTTCCATAAAAGTCTTTCCCTCCTGTGTCAGTCCAAGAGACGACATCAAGAAAGCACTGGCATGATGGGCCAGAATTTCATTAGTATTCAAGTTGAAGGCTTGTTTAAGATATCGATACCCGGAATCCCGTTGACCCAATGCAACATAAGACATACCCAGCAAGGCATTTACGTAAGAAGATTTCGGGTTTAGCGCGAATCCCTTTTCAGCAAACGTGCGAGATTGTTCCAATGCATTAATATCCTGATGGCCGGTAAAAACCCAGCGGAGATGGTAGGCCATCGAAATTGCTGTATAAGCCTGGCCATAAGTAGAATCTGCCGCCAGCGCCTTATCAAAAAGCTTCATGGCCTTGCTAAATTCAACCGTATCCGGCTTAGCGGCATAGATAGTTTCAATATGATATTTTCCCTGCATCACATAGTCATAAGCCCGGTCATCTTTCGGGCGGGCGCTTTCCATTTGACTGATTGCCTGTGGGGTTAGTTGAATATGCAGTGCTTCGGCAATTGAATGGGAAATTTCTTCCTGTAACTGAAACACCCCGGAAAATTTTCGGTCGTAGTTTTCCGCCCAGAGATGAGATTCATCCCGGGCATCGATGAGCTGGGCGGTAATCCGGATATCGTCGTTAAACTTGCGAATGCTTCCCTCCAGGACAGTTTCCACACCCAGCTCATCAGCAATTTCCCGGATACTTTTATCACTTTTCTTATAACGCATCACCGAGGTGCGGGCGATAACTTTCAGATTTTTCAATTGGGCTAATTTGGTAAGAATTTCTTCGGTCATGCCATCACAGAAATATTCCTGGTCTTTTTTCTCGCTCAGGTCGGCAAACGGCAACACCGCAATAGATTGAAACCTTCTTTCCGCTTCCGCCGCTTTATCTTTCCCCGGCCAAAAAACAAAAGCAGCGATGGCGATAAATAAAGCTGCAATTAAGGGAAAGTACGGAAGGCTTTGCGGAGAAGTGGAACCGTTTGCCGTTGCCGCTTTTTTGATGTCGGAAGTTTCGGTGCTGCTAATATTATTCAAATCGTCCAGCACCGACAGGGCATTTTGGTAGCGATCTTTCGGATCCTTTATCAGCAATTTATCAACGATAGTAGATAGCCCCGGCGGAACATCCTCCCGGTAATCGCTGATTGGAGGATGCGCTTCATTCAGCAGCGAAAAAATGACTGCCTGCTGATAATCCCCCTGAAATGGCAAATGCCCGCTAAGCAATTCATACAACACTACTCCCAACGACCATAAGTCGGTGCGCTGATCAATCTCCTGCCCCGATGCCTGTTCCGGAGACATGTAGGAGATGGTACCAAGGGTTGTGCCTGTTTGGGTTATCTGAGTGCTGCCCGGGACTTTCGCCAGGCCAAAGTCCATAATTTTGATACGATGACCGGACTGCGGCATCACCATAATATTCGCACTTTTGATATCCCGGTGAATAATATTTTTCTCATGCGCGGTCTGAATGCCCTGGCAAATTTGCCGGGCAATCTTCAGAATATCCTCAATAGGAATTTGCCGGTTATCTTTTTTATAGTCGCGTATAAATTCTTTTAACTCCTGCCCATCAACATATTCCATTACAATAAAGCTCTCTTTACCATGGGCGGGATCATCGAAGGTTTCGATGGTATAAATATGGGAGATATTGGGATGATTTAATGCGGCGGCGGCCTGCGCCTCAATCGTAAAACGCTGATGATGCTCGCTATCGGCGGCAATATTTCGCGGCAGGAACTTAATTGCAACGTCACGTTTCAGCCGGGTATCTTCCGCTTTATAAACCACTCCCATACCGCCGCGGCCGAGTTCTTCGATAATACGATAGTGGAGAATAGTTTGACCGATCATTGATACCGCTTCCGAAATCGATGATTTATAAAGGATAAATCAAATTTCTTACTATCATTACAGAAATCCAAGGACAAAAATCACTGGTAGGGTAATTACCGCCGCATTAAATACCAGTAATGCCGGACGGGATGTTTCCAGGTTTCGCCCGGCAAATATGATAACCGGTAGTAACAACATTGGCAACAGGATCTGCATCAACACCTGTAAATCGGTCTCGAAATGCCCCGTTAAAAAAGCGCCGAGTGGGCCAATGAAAACCAGAATGTTAACAAACTGCATCGTACGATCTACGCCCAGACGTACCGCCAGGGTGTTTTTTCCAGCAATTTTATCTGCCGACCGATCCGCCACGGTAGTCGCAATCGCACTGGCCAGGTGATAGATCGCGAACGGCAGCAATATCGGCCAGGGAAAATCGTTCAGGGTATTCAGTTGGGCATAGTAGCCCATTAGGGGAAGGACGATGGCGCAGCCGAGCATTTGCAGGAATTCTCCACCGCCGCGGTAATTTAGGCGGAAAGGCGGTAGGCTGTAGGCGGTTAGTAACAGCCAGCCAATCAACAGAAAAATGAGCAGGTAATCCCGGTCAGCGAAGATTGTTAGCCAGCTGCCGCAGATTAGCACTGCAATGCTGGCCAAAGTGCCGGCTCGCCAAAGCGATTGTTTTGTTAGCTGGTTTTCCGGCAATACCCGGGAACCACCGGAAAATGGTGTAAAATTCTCATTTAAGCGGTCGGCTGCTTCATCGGCATAGTCGTTCCAGAACACGATGTAGAGTTGCTGTAACCAGTTAATTACTGCCAGCCAGATAAAAATTGTCCAATCCCAGGCGTTGCTTAAATTTAATGCCAGCAGCTGCCCGAGCAGCGTTGGGATAAAGGTATTGACATAGGCAGGTGGGCGGGATGCTTTGATCCAGGCGAATAGGTTCATAGATCTTTCCATTAAGGATACGAATTAAAAAAAGCGAATATCGAATGTCGAATATTCAATTTTCAATTTCCAAGTAAGTGCTCTCTAAAATCCTAGTATGTTTTTAGTTTTTTCCTTCAACATTGGATATTGGGTGTTGGACATTCGACATTAAAACAAAGATTTTATAATAAGTTTTACGCACAGGTCTCATTTGGATGATAGTTCCTACCGTCCCAGCCCCAGCGATATCGCCTGTTGCTTTCGAATCTCCGCGAAAGGCCGCTGCCATTCAACTGCACCATTAAATTCCCAGGCTACCAGGGGAATTTGCCCCTCCCGGGCGAGCTGGCGGAAAAGCCGTTTTTCTGCTTCCGGTTCCCGGGAAAAGCCAAACGGATTACGATGTCCCGGTCCCCGCAACTTGTGGTATTTACTATCATTCGCAGCAATCAACTCGAACAATTCCCGGCCTCTTTGAATCATGTAATCGAGAAATGGAATGTCATAGGGTTGGACATTGACGTTTTCCCGGGGAGATTTCCCCACCCATTTCGCCCAATCATAGCCATAAAGAAAATCGTGGACATAGCGAAAACGGATCCGGGTATTTTCGCCAAAGATATCATTCAGCAGAACAATCTTTTCCGCGGTAGCTGCCAGCGTTTTTTCGTTCGTTCGCTTATCATCAAGCGCGGAAGCAACCAATACACTGGTAAGATAATCAAAATCCCAAAAGATGTTCTCCGGAAAATTACGTAACACCGCAGTGACAATCTCGCGCAGGTAAAAGGCGATTTCCCGTAATCGTTCTTCTTCCCGGATCAAACCGGCAACATGTTCGCCAAGCTTTTTAAAAGACGTCGGCACATCCCGTTCCGGGGCAACGGAGAGATAACAAATAGCAGATTTCTTTATTTGATTATCGATGGCGAGGAAATCGGCTAACGCAGTGGGTGGCATATTACTCACGGCAGAATCGTTGCTCCCCAAATCCAATAAACAGCGATAAAACTACTGGAGAGCCAAATCGCCAGGTGAAGGTCATTTTTATAAGCGGCCTGCGCCTGAAAAGCATTTGTTTTCGCACTATCGCTAAACTGCCAGATGCGGTATCCATACCAAAGGATGATAACAATTGCGAGAATGCGAATCAACGCTGGTAGAGTGCTCTCCTGAGTTCGTCCCAGTAATAAAAAAAGCACTGCCAAGAGCAGGAGGAACTCAATCGCTCTTCGGCAGGATCGATTGCCAAACATCGTTACCAGCGTGGTTTTACCGCCTTTGCGATCGCTCTCTTCGTCGCTCAGTCCACTGGCGATTGCACTGGCCAGCGCCATCACCATAAAGGCCGGCAGCACTTCTCCGGCGGCAGGCGGCAGCCATTCTCCCGACTGGCAGTAAATATTAAACAGCGGTAAAGCAACGCCTACTCCGAGCATCTCCAGTAATTCCCCGCCTCCCCGGTAATTTAAACGAATTGGCGGAAGAGAGTAACTGACAAAAATGAGCAGGCAGGCAAAACCGGCCCAAAAAAGATAGCCGCGAAGTATCGCCGCTTCACCGATACTGGCAATACCCAGGGCAGCCGCCCCGGCCATCGAACCAGCGATAAGCAGGTCATTTGCAGAAAGAATATTATCCGGAATTGTTTTCGGCGAGCATCCCTCCGGGAACATTGTCCGCTTCAGGCGATCAACGGCTTCATCTGCCCAATCATTCATGAAAACAATAAAGAGGAGGAGAAAAATTGTAAAAAGGCCGCCGATCAGCAGTCCGCTGAGGGAGATACTATTTGCGGCGCTCACACCGATCGATTGCCCCAGTAAAAAAGGCACCAGTATTTTCGGCCAGCTATTCGGTTTCGCAGCATATTTCCAGCGGGCAAAAGTGCCCATCGTTGCCATATCCATTGGATTTCCCGTAAACAATGTCTATGGCACAATGAAACAAATCCCCCCCGGAAAAACAAGTGGTTGATATTTCCGGCTTTCATACTCGGCAGATGAGCAAATGAGCAACTCTGAACTCTGGCATTCAAACATCGCTCAATCCTCGTTCCCATCCCGGCCTTCCGCATACGCGTTAACCTTATTTAAGAATATAGAATGCTTTGAAAAGCTTGCAACCATTTCGACCTTATTAAGGACGAACAAAACAAGGGGAATGAAATGGCTGCAAGCATAAATCAAATCAAGACGATGGAAAAACTACAGTCTACATTAAATCGGATAGATATATCAAAGTTATCCCGAGCAACCGGTTTTGTCAAGCGTGATCCATTAAAAGCACGGTGCGACAAGTTTTTACTGGGCTTTTTGAATGCTGTATTCAACCATGAAAGTTCTTTGATGTGTATCGCATTTTCTATCGGTCAACTTATTAACGATACCATTTCTAAAGTTGCTGTCAGAAAGCAATTGAATAGTGGTTTTGCCACTTTTCTCAATCGCATATTAGCAGTCGTATTATCCGATCAACTGCAATCCAGACAACCAATAGTTAAAAGTAAATCATTATCCTCATTTGCAAATGTTTACTTTCAGGACAGCACAACCATTTCCTTGTCTGCAAAGCTGGCCTCGGTTTTCCCGGGATCGGGAAACAAGACTGGTAAGAGAACAGCGACTCTAAAAATCCAACTAATTTATAGTGCCCTTTCAGAACATTTTTCACGTTTCGAGATTGGCTCATTCCGGGATAATGATCAAAAAGCTTCTCCACTCATTTTAAAAGTTGCCCGGGCCGGTGATTTAGTGATCAGGGACTTAGGTTATTTAGTATTAGATGTTTTCGCCCAAATGCATCAGCAAGGTATCTTTTTTCTAAGTCGTTACCGTCATAATATTAACATCTACACCGAAGATGGCGATTCACGAATTGACCTGGTAAAGCTTATCAAAAAACACATGAAAACTTCAAAAACAGTAACGCCATTGATTGATCTCAATGTAAAAATGGGTGCAAAACTGCGATTGCCGGTGCGATTAGTCATTGTTCCTTTATCACAGCAGATTGCAAATGAAAGACGGCGAAAAGCTAAGAACAATCGCGATAAACGATTAAAGCCAGATAAAAACCGACGGTTTCTAATGGCCTTTAACATCTTTATTTCCAATGTTGACCGAAAGGTCTGGACACCCTCACAAATTACCAAAATCTATCAACTGCGATGGAGAATTGAAATTATTTTCAAATCCTGGAAAAGTCATTTTCACATTACTCAAGTGCCAAGTTCCACAACCGCCTGTCTTAAGGCATATATTTATGCCTGCTTCATTTATATTACTTTAATTCATCGTTGCATATTCATACCATTGTTTCATACGCTTTATGAAAAACAACAAAAACACTTGAGCCTTTTAAAAGTCACTAAACTGCTATCTCTCATTCAGCATAATTGCTTTATTCTGAAATCCGAACTCGATGAGCAGCAGAATTTAATTCAGCAAATCTTATATCATGCGGGATATGATAACAGAAACAATAGGGACTCATACCCACAAATGCTTATACAATAAGGTTAACGCGTATGCGGCCTTCCGGGATGGGAACGAGAAGTAAATCGGAGTTTGGTAACGAGAAGTAAACTCTGAACTATGAACTTTGAACTTCGATCAACTACCAATGCGCAGGTGGACGACGTTGTCAAACGATAGTATCCGAAAACGATTCAAACGCCGGCCGTCCATCGGATCGCTAATACCGATAATATCGTCCTGACCATGGTCGATCTCTCCCGGGCAGGGATTATCATCATCTTCAATCACCCAGATAATGATATCGCGGAATTGTATATCTTCATAATAAAGATAGGTGCGCGTCTGGTAATCCGGACGTACAAACTCCGCATTTGTATAAAATAAATGGTCGGAAGAATCGACATGCCCCAAGCCTTGAAAATTACCGGAACATCCCAATAGATCGCCGCTATTGGCGTCAAAAATATGTACTTCCACTTCCAGTTTCCCCACGCTGTCATACTCATCCGAAACCTCGATCTCGGTAATTTTGATCGGAATTGGTTCCGGCTCATAAATAGAACGACTACTGCAGGCAATTAACAAAAAGAAAGGAAATAATATCGCCAGCTTAAGCTTGTTAATGCTCTTCAAAATTCTCATATTTTCTCCCCAGGTAAATATCGCTTAATATAACATTTTCAAGTTGATAATCCGGCAGTCATATTTTACTGCCTATTACTAAAAACCAAAAGTGTGTCAATACAAAAAGCATCAGCAGAGATCATTCTGCACTTTATTCGGTTTTGGGTGATTATTGTTTCTCTTCACCATTACCGGTCATGTAATCTTAATACACCACTGCTTTTAAAATCCCTGACCATAATTTCTACATCCCGCAATTTTTACCTGAAATACTAATATCAAACTACAGCGACCCGTCAAAAAACGCGCTTTATTTCCCTGACGGGAATGACTATATTCCTTCGAAAATGTATACGGGACAGAAATGACTATATTCCTTCGAAAATGTATACGGGACAGATATGAATATTCATGCCATCGGCGTAGATCTGGCAGAAATTGACCGGGTAGAAGCATTAATCGAAAATTATGGTGAGAAATTTCTCAACCGGGTGTTTACCCAGACGGAGATCGACTATTGCCGCCAGAAGGCAAATGCACAAAGTTTTGCTGCCCGGTTCGCTGTGAAAGAAGCGGTTTTTAAAGCAGCCGGCACTGGTCTTAGTCTCGGCATGCATTGGCGCGATGTGGAAATTGTTAACAATGACAAGGGTAAACCGCGGGTTGAATTGCATGGCAAAACCGCGGAAATGCTCGCTGATAAAAAAGTGCATGTATCGATCTCTCACAGCGGTAATCTGGCTATTGCGATGATCGTTGTTGAAAATTTAGCACCTATGGAATCGTAAAATCGACTTGAACAGATGAAACCAGGAATTCCTCTTTCAGGATTTAAGGAGACCACTTCATGATTAAAGTAGTAACCGCTGCGGAAATGCAGGAGAAGGATCGCTTCACGATAAACAATATTGGTGTGCCGGGCGTCGTTTTAATGGAGAATGCCGGGCGGGCGGTTTCCCGGGTTGTTCAGGACAAACTTGAGAATGTAACGGATCCCCTGGTTTATATTTTCTGCGGCAAAGGCAATAATGGCGGAGATGGATTCGTCGTTGCCCGCCATTTGTGGAATGAAGGCGTTTATGTCCGGGTATTTTGCACGGAGGAAGTAGCAAAAATTTCCGGCGATGCCCTGATCAATTATAACATCCTGCGCAATATGAATATTCCCATCGAATACATTTCAGCGATCGATGATGTTCGCGAACTGGAAAACGAACCTCCGGATATTTTGGTAGATGCGCTCCTCGGCACCGGCACCAAAGGCGCTGTGCGTGGCATAACCGCCGAGCTGATCAACTTTATTAATCAAAATCTTGAAACAACTGTTATTTCTATCGATGTGCCCTCCGGTTTAAACGCCAGCTCGCCGGAAGTTGCCGGCAAGGCGATTCGGGCGGATGTCACCGTTAGCATGGCCTTGCCGAAAAGGTGCCATCTTTTTTATCCTGCGAAGAATAATGTCGGCGAACTATACATCGCTGATATCGGAATTCCCCCGTCTGTATTGAGTCAGGACAATGTAATGCTGGATATGCTGGAAGATTATGACATCGTGCTGCCCTTTCGCTATGCTGATTCCCACAAATATGACAATGGCAAGGTCGGTGTATTGGCCGGTTCCAACGGCTACACCGGCGCTGCTGCCCTCGCCGCACAGGCGACAATGAAGATGGGGGCCGGCCTGGTCATTATTGGTGTACCGGAAAGCATCAACAATGTTCTCGAACAGAAACTAACCGAGGTAATTACCCGACCGCTCCCGGAAACGCCGGAGAAAACCATTGGGCAGGTGAGCAAGGGACGCATTAAGGATTTACTGGAATGGTCCGATGTGTTGGCGATTGGTCCCGGATTGGGACGGAGTGAAGAGGTTCAGAAAACCGTTATCGATATCCTGCGTGATTTCGATAAACCGATTGTTATCGATGCCGATGCCCTCCTGGCCTTAGCGAATCATCGCGAGATTCTGGAATCCGGTCCGCATCCGAACTGGATCCTTACCCCGCATTTAGGCGAATTTCGCCGCTTCTTCCCGGGAGAGACGAAAACTTCCATTGCCCAGAATCGTATTACCCTGGCGCAGGATTTCGCCGAGAAATACGGGCTCACCCTTCTACTGAAAGGGGCACCGGCCCTGGTAGCCATGCCGGATCGCCGGGTCTATCTCAATTCTACCGGAAACGCCGGGCTAGCCAGTGGCGGCACCGGGGATGTACTAACCGGATTTATCGCCGGATTGCTTGCCCAGCACTACGATCCCGATGAAGCCGCTTATACTGCTAATTTTATCCACGGTTATGCTGCAGACTACCTCGTCAGTAAAACCACGCAATATACCCTGATGGCTGGTGAATTGATCAATCACTTAGGGGAAGCGATGAACGATTTGGCGGAGAAACAGCAAAAGCAGTAGCAGTAGCAGTAGCAGTAGCAGTAAATGATGTGATTTTTCGCCTGCTAATGCCCTTTACTTATACCATCATCGCGGTACCAGCAGGAAATCATATCAATAGACAAAGGGAATCAACTTGCGGGAAATTGCCTGGTATTCTGCATAATCCGGGAAATGTGCCGCCAGCAATTTTTCCTCCCGGTGCAATTTCAGCAATAAATCAACCACCAAAACCACCCAGGTAAATAATCGTTGCGGTGTGTAGTGCTCGATGAGCATTGGCAGCGTTGTAATCAACAAAGCAGTATACATCGGATGGCGGATGTATTGATAAGGCCCGTCAGTTATCAACACTGCTTTGCTGCTCACCTCCGGGGTAATATTAGGGCGGCTGCGGCGCATAGCGTATATCGCCCAGAGCCCGAGAAAAATGCCCACAAACTGGGCAATCGCGCCGAACGGATCATCGACCAGAATTGGACCACTTTGCAGCAAGTAACCCAGGCAGGCAAATTGTATAAAAACCAGTAGATAAGAGACTGCCATTTTTTTCCTATTCAGACTTTTTACCGAAGACAAATAGAATTAGAACTATTGCGATCAAACCTAATGGCAGGACCAACCAATTGCTGATTCCAAATCCCACCGGAATATATCCCAGCGCACTGGCAACCCCGGCACAGGTTAAGGCATAAGGCAATTGCGTGCGAACGTGATCGATATGATCCGCACCGGACGCCATGGAGGACATAATTGTTGTATCGGAAATTGGCGAACAGTGGTCGCCAAAAATCGCCCCGGCCAACACGGCCGCTGTCCCGCTTAACAATAAGCTCATCGCATGGGATTCGGATAAACCGGCTTCAATCGGAAAAGAATAGGCCAGCGGGATGGCGATCGGCATCAGTATCGCCATGGTTCCCCAGGCGGTACCGGTGGAAAAGGAAATCACTGCTGCGCCCAGGAAAATCAGTAACGGCAGCCATTCCGGTGTCAGGAATGTTTTTGTTAACTGAACAACATAATCTGCCGTCGAGAGATCCTTGCAAATATCCCCAATCGCCCAGGCAGTGGTTAAAATCAGGATTGCCATCACCATCGCCCGAACGCCGCCGACCCAGGCGCGCAACGCGGTATCCAGGTTGAGCAGTTTTTGCCCTACCGCCATTCCAATCGCGACAATGCTGCCAATAATCGAAGCCCATACCAGCACCGAAAAAGAGTCGGCACTACCGATAACACTGCTCAAATATTGTATCCAGGAATAGCCGGAAACGTCCGAACCATCGGCTTTCAGGCTCTCCAACCCGGTATAGTAAAGGCCGATCATAACAACAACGATGACAACTCCCACCGGCACCACGGCATTATACCAGCGCTTCGGAATCGATTCATCCGCAATCATTTCCGGATCTGCAAGATCTGCCAGGGGCATAGCGTCGTTACGGAGCACCTGTCCGGTGGCGCGGGCCCGTTCTTCTGCCCGGCGCATCGCGCCAAAATCGCGCATCAGAAAAGCAATCATAAATCCGAAAAAGAGGGTGTAGACCGGATAAAAATTATAGGGGATCGTTTCGATAAAGGTCAGATAAGCATTTTTATCCACCCCAAGGGTTTGGAAAGATTGACTGATCAAGCTGATCTCGTAACCGATCCAGGTAGAGATGATCGCAATGTTCGCCACCGGAGACGCTGTTGAATCAACCAGATAGGATAACTTTTCCCGGGAAATTTTCAGTTTGTCGGTCAGCGGGCGCATGGTGTTTCCGACGATCAGGGTATTAGCATAATCATCAAAGAAGATAAAAACGCCCATTGCCCAGGTAGAGAGTTGCCCTCCGCGGGGACTTTTCGCATAGCGGGAGAGTTTCTCGACAATCCCCTGGGTACCGCCGGAACGGGAGATCACTCCAACCATTCCCCCCAATGCCAGGCTGAAAACCAGGATATAAACATGTTCGGCATCGGCAAGTGCATTGATGACATAATGATCCAAGGTCCGTAAAAAACCAATCAATGGATTGTATCCGAAAACAATCGTTGCCCCCAACCAGATGCCGCAAAACAGGGCAATGATTACCTGGCGGGTAATTAGCGCGAGGATAATGGCAATCAGCGGCGGCAGTAAACTGAGAAAACCGGGAATCGCCCGAATGTTTACATTTTCACTGGCTTCTCCAAAGGTAACATTGAGTGCATGCGCGCCGGACGCTGACACCTGTAATTTTTCGACATCTATTGCTGCCGGGCTTAATGCATTTACCTGATAGGTGCCCTCTGCAAGTATTTTTCCACTACCATCCGCTACGGAATATGCCAGCGTGCTACTGTCCTGATTAACATACAGCGCAGTTGACGGAATAATCTTCAGCGAAAAATTGAGATCTGTGAGCACTACTTTCGGCGACTCCAGGGTAAAAGCTTTATCATCCCGGGCACTCAAGGGCATTGTTAATATCCCCAGTAACAGCAGTACAATGCCCTGATAGAACAATCTCTTCAGTAACTTCTTTGGCGATAATTGTAAATAATTGCTACTTCTGGCAAACATAGGAAGTCCCCAATCAAAAATGATCCGATTGAATTACAACGCCACGATTTCACGGGAGTAAAATATCAAACGGTGATGGCCGCCCAGCAGAGATGGCGCTCCGGCTAAAATTGCAAAAAGCTAACATACGAAAGTACGCTGAAAAAGCAAAATAGGTGTTGTACCATATCGTATAACTTCTCCGTACCATTAGCGGCAACTCCCTCAATTTCAAATTCTTTAAGTCAACAGTTGTAAGATTAATTTTCATTAATCCCCAATTAATTATGTCTTGGATATTTGCCAATTATTTTCTTTCAAAGATTTGTTTATAAAACACTTAAAGAGAACATAAAAATCTATACGAAGATATTTTCAAATTCGATAAACAATTGATACCAAATATTTCGCTTTATCTGGCATACGATTTGAAAAAGCATATTTGTCGAACTGAAATTAAAAGGAAAATGTGCGTATAATGAAAACCCCTGAAAACATCTCCCTGACTTTTTTAAAAATTTCCCTCTTTTTATTGCTTTTCTATCTGGCTGGTATTGGCGGACCAGTGCCGGAATTACCTTATCGGGAAGCTGGCCTTAGCGAACGGCAGGCGGCCGCTCACCTGCTCAACCGTTTTGGCTACGGCGCAACAAGCGAGAATATCGAATCTGTTTTGCAAACCGGCCTGGCGCAGTGGCTGGCTCGCCAGCTTGCCGGGAATTACTCCGATCCGGAGATTGCGCCATATTTGCCACACTTAGCTTATCTGAATTTACCGGATGAAGAAGTTGTAGAAACTTATCCTACCCGTGGCCAAATTCTTCGCCGGGCTGTTGCTGATGGCTTCATCGACGCCGAAGCCCGCCAGACCATGACCCAGCAAGAGCTACAGCAGAAGCTGCGTCCCTATGCCCGGGAAAATGGTTGGCGCCCGGTGCGGGAGCTTCTTGGTCAGATGATGACCCACAAACTGGTGCGAGCAGTCTACAGCAGCAATCAACTCCAGGAAGTTCTCACCGATTTCTGGTTTAATCACTTTAATGTTTCCACGACCGATAACCAGGCGCGGGTAATGATTCCACTTTATGAACGGGATGCCATCCGCCCAAACGTCTTTGGCAATTTTCGCACGATGCTCGGCGCTGTTGCCAGGCACCCTGCCATGTTACTTTATCTCGACAATGCCCAGTCATCGGCAGCGGCAAACACAAAGACCACGATGGACTACGAGCTGGACCGGCTTCGCAACGAAGGCGGCAGAATGGTACGCAGGCGTATCGACCGGGCACTCGAACGACGGGAAAAGGAACGCCAGGCGATGATGGAGAACACCTCCGGAAATCGCCGGCAGCGACCGGGGATTAACGAAAATTATGCCCGGGAGCTATTGGAGCTGCATACTCTTGGCGTCGATGGCGGCTATACACAGGATGATGTCATTGCTGTCGCCCGCGCATTTTCCGGCTGGACAATTATTCGTCCCGGTAACCAGCAGGAACGCATCGAAAAACGCATCCGGGAAGGCAAAGCTGTTGGCGTAGTGCGGGAAGGCTTTTTTCTCTTTCGCGCCGATCAACACGATGCCGGGGAAAAAATCATTCTCGGGAATACTTTTCCGGCCGGTGGAGGCATCGATGATGGCGAACAGGTGCTGGATTTGCTCGCTGCCCATCCCGCGACTGCCCGGCACATTGCCAGAAAGCTCGCTATTCGCTTTGTAAGCGACGATCCACCGCAATCACTGGTCGATACCCTGGCAAAGGTGTTTTTGCAGACACAGGGCGATTTAAAGCAAATGATCATCACCATTGCGCAATCCCCGGCATTTTGGTCCTCAGAAACGATACGGGCAAAAATCAAATCGCCTTTCGAAGTAACTGCCAGCGCATTGCGGGTCATCGATGCGGAAATACGCCGCCCGCGTCAGCTGATTGAGTGGGTTTCCCGGATGGGTCAACCATTGTATGCCTACCAGGCGCCCACCGGTTATCCGGATGTTGCCACCGCCTGGGTAAACACCGGCGCCCTGCTCAACCGGATGAATTTTGGTATGAGTCTCGCGACCGGAGATATTCGCGGCACTCGTTTCAATTTAGCCGCATTGAATGAATACCGGGAGCCTGCCTCTCTGGAAGATGCACTCTCGGTGTATGCCGCGATACTGCTCCCGGAAAGGAATTTGACTGAAACAATTGATGCCTTGTTACCGGTTATCCATGCACCGGATTTTGCCGAGCGGGTATCCAATGCGGTTGATGCCAATAATCCATCTCCACCGGATATCGACGCAGATTTTATGGCATTGGATAACGCATCGCCCGAAATGGACAGCAATAAACAGCCGCTACAACTGGCGCATGTCGTTGGCGTTATTCTCGGCTCTCCGGAATTTCAACGAAAATAGATATCATTTTTGCCCATTTGCCCATTTGCCCATTTACAAACAGACAAAGGGTTCATAGAAAAAACGACGACCAGGTTATTACCTGATAATTTTGCCCAAACACATAAAAGGAAATAAAATATGTTAAATCGCAGAGCATTCTTAAAAACCAGCGGACTGGCACTTTTCTCCGCTTCCCTCGGCGGCACCCCACTTTTTCTGGGACGGGCGGCCCGGGCAGCAACCAACGACAGTGGCTACCGCCGCCGCAAAACCCTCGTCGCCATTTTTCAGCGCGGCGCGATGGACGGTTTAATGGCCGTTCCGCCGGTCAGTGACCTTTCTCTAAAAAAACTACGTCCCCGCTTATACATGGAAGCATCCCGGGTTGCTGCAGACAACGCCGCGATTGACCTGAACGGTCAGTTTGGATTACACCCTGCTTTTACACCCTTGCTGCCTTTCTTCCGGGAAAAACGCCTGGCGATTGTACACGGTTGCGGATCTCCAAACAGCACCCGCTCCCATTTTGATGCACAGGATTATATGGAAAGCGGCACGCCCGGCCGGAAGGGAACGACCAGCGGTTGGATGAATCGGGCTATCGGGGTGATGGGCCACGAAGTTGTTACCCCATTCCAGGCGGTGGCTTTTTCACCGGCATTGCCCCGCTCTTTATACGGCGAACATCCGGCACTGGCAGTCACCGATTTAAAAGATTTTCGGGTGAAGGTCCCCGGTCAGGGAAATCTTTCCCAAACTGCCGGAAAAAGTTTTGAATCTCTCTACCAGCAAACGACGCAGGAACTGCTTCGCGGCAGTGGTAGCGATAGCTTTGATGCCATTGATATGCTCTCCGATCTGGCTATCGATAGTTATCGCCCGGAAAATGGCGCTGATTACCCGAATACTCCCCTGGGAAACAGCCTGCGGCAAATAGCAATGTTAATCAAAAATGATCTTGGTCTGGAAATCGCTTTTGCGGAAAGTAATGGCTGGGATACCCATGTGCAGCAAGGCACCAATCAGGGTAGCTTTGCCCTGCGGGCACGGGATCTCGCCCGCTCCATTAACGCCTTCTGGACAGACCTGGGTAGTTTTCAGGATAACACGGTCTTAATGACGATGACTGAATTTGGCCGCACCGTTCGGGAAAATGGCTCCGGCGGTACCGATCATGGTCGTGGTTCCTGCATGTTTGTTCTCGGAAATCAACTGGATGGTGGAAAGGTTTTTGGCAATATCCCGGAGATTTTGTCCCCCGATGCCCTCGCTGATGGTCGCGATTTGCCGGTCAGCACCGATTTTCGCAGCGTATTTGCTGCAGTTGCCGGATCTCATCTCTCTATTTCTCAGCAAAATGATGGCATATTATTTCCGGATTGGAAAGGGGAAAGATTACCATTAATGAAGGAATAATTTCAGAATTTACCCAAGAAACCCAAAAAAGTGTGAAAGTGTAAATTTTTTTCACACTTTCACACTTCTTTGCAATATGTTCGATTTCCCATTGATAGAGATTTTAAAGAAGTTCGTAGCAGAAGATAAATCATCTCCAAAACCCGCCAAACACTTTAAGCACTGTTTTTAAAGCACTTACAAAAAATTCACATTTGAAGTTCTCAGCAAAATTCGGCCAGACTGACAAAACTTAACCGGCTTTAAATAATCTGGCACCTCCTTTGCTCTTATATTAAGTATCACTTCTTTGATAACAGATCTCAATAACAAAATTCAAGAAAAATCGACCTAGATTCGTTAAGATTCTATATACCTCTCCTCTCCTCAACAAGGGTTTGCTGTAGTGATCAACCTACAGCAAACCCCTTTTTTTGTACTGTGTGCAATTTTTTTACACTAGTATTTTCCATTTTCAGAAAATCTCGCCACTTCTACCCGGGCATCATTAAAGCAAGCTGCACCACCAACTTTATTAACCGTCGCCGGACATAATGCAGTAGAGGTTTGCGAGTTGCGGGAAGATTTCCGCCAGGCCCCTTTCGGCATGGAAACCACACCTTCTCGTACTGCGCTTGTCACCTTTAAACGACAAACGACTTCGCCCAGTTCATTATATACTCTGACAATGTCTTTACTAGATAAGCCTCGCGTGGCTGCATCCGCCGGATGCATATCCAGGAACAATTCCGGATAGTTAAATTCACCCAACGTGCTGGAGACCATTTTGTTATTCGCCGGGCTAATCATCGCCAGGGGATATCGGCTATCCCGAATGGGGTGGTAAACATAAGGCGCATCGCCTAAAACCTCCGGCACCAGGTATACTTTTTGATTTGTTGTTCTGGGAAATACAGTTTCGAACTGCACCGGTGGCCGGCCATCAAAATCGTAGCTCTGCACTTTACCGGCATTTAGGATGTCATAATCCGCAGCGGTTTTGTTTAACATCAATGCGTCAGATACTTTTTTCATATAAGTGGGCGTGTCCCAGTGAAACGGCGCATCTTCCCAGCCACTGGCACGTCCTAACATGGCAAAAACCGCTTCGTTCGGCTTCGCTTCACCCAGGGCCGGAATTACCGGCTGAACGCCGCCGGCAGCATAACTGCCATAAGCCCGGCGGATTTCCTGCTGCTCCAGGAATGTAACTGCCGGCAAGAGAATATCCGCATACATGGCAGAATCGGTCATCACCTGTTCAAAAACGACGGTAAAAAGATCTTCGCGGGCGAAACCTTTCAAAAGCGCATTTTGGTCCGGCACTGTGGCCAGCGGATTGCAATTGTAAACAAATAATGCTTTTAGCGGAGTGCCCTCTGGGTTGTTCAAATAAGCCCCCAATTGCGATTGGTTTATCGCCCGGGTATTCCACTCGGTTTTGCCAAATATTTTTTCTTTATTCAGGCTGGATGCACCACTATTGCTCATGGTATATCCGCCGCCACGCACACCGAATTTACCTAGCAGGGCCGGCATCGCCATGATCGCAGCGACGGCATCTCCCCCATTGGCGTTTCGCTCCACGCCCCATCCGCAGCGCAATATCGCCGGCTGGGCTGCCGCATACTTTTCTGCCAGCAAAACGATATCCTTACTGGGAACACCGCTGGATTCTGCAGCTTTTTCCAATGGCCAGTCGGCGGCACGGGATAGCAATTTCTCAGCATCAACGCAATGTTCATCGAGAAAAGTTCGATCAAGCAGATTGTTCTGCTGCCAATAGTTAATAATGCCTAATGCCAGCGGCAAATCCGCTCCCGGATAGACTGGCAAATGAAGATCAACCTCTCTGGAGGAAAAACTCCGTTTGGGATCTACCACTGCGATAAACGCGCCATTTTTTCGCGCTTCCTGCAGATAAGGCGTCAGGTGAATATTGGACGCTTTTGGATTAGCGCCCCAGATGAGAATAAATTTTGAATGTGGATAATCTTCGAATGCAACGCCGGGCATTTTGCCATACATCTCGGTTGCCACCAGCGTGGTCGGAACGGCACACAAAGTTTTCTGGCAGCGGCTGGCACCGAGTCTGGCAAAATAATAGTGATCAAGAAATTCATCTCCGAGGAACCCATTTGAACCGCCATAGTGATAGGGAAGGATCGCCTCGCCTCCCCACTTCGCCTTGATATCCGCAAAGCGCTCAACGATAGTATTAATCGCAGTATCCCAGGAGATCCTTTCGAAACTGTTACTGCCTTTCGGGCCAGTGCGACGCATTGGATAAAGTAATCGTTCTTTATGATACACCCGTTTGGCAAACCGGGAAACCTTGGTGCAGATAAAGCCATCAGTATCCGGATGGCCGTTCTTTGCCCCGGCAATTTTGGTAATTTTATTATTACTGACAGTCACTTCCAGTGCACAGGTATCCGGACAATCCATTGTGCATGTTGTATTGATAACTTCGCGCGGCAAGGTAACCTCCTTTCGGTTTCGGATATCCTCCGGATGGTTGCTTTCAAAAGCCATCATTCCGAAAAATTTGTATTTAAAATACTGCGAGTTTCTCTAATGTAAGTTTTGGAGGTAATTCTTGAAACAGAAATATCCGGGAGAAAGAATTTTGCTTCTCTGAAATCTTTTCTGAAAATGTATTTACTGGCGATTCTTAAGATAATAAAACCTGTAACCCCTTCAGGGTTTCTATAAAAGTTATCTCAACCGGGGGCGCGAAAATACAACGCCCCCGGTTGAGATCTGTAACGCCTTTGGCGTATTACTACCGCAAATCGGTTACAGATTAACCCTGGGCTGGCGCTCTTTTCAGCCCTGGGTTAAAATCCGGTAAAAATTTTCCCCTGAAAGGGTTTCATAAAAGATCCTACAAAGAATACTTAATCACAAAATATGTCAGTGAACTATAATTTTTAAATACTATACGGCCGGTATTCTCTAAAAATGTGCAATACGTTGGGGGAGGAAAAAGGTTTTCGGCAAGCAGGCAGCATACGGCGGTAACGTCACATGCTGCCTGCTCAGGTCTGCTTCTTTGCAGATTTACAATCGATGTTTCCAGGGGATCTCAACATTGAGCGAAAGCAGTTTATCTTCAAACTCGCGCCGCTCACGATGTCTTTTTACAGGTGCTTCCGGGTCTTCCGGCAGCCATTTGTTGCGGATGCCCAATTCATTGATTTTCTCGGCATCGCCACTGTTTATCGCCTGCAGCATTTCAATTTCCAGTCCGGTTAACTGACAGGCATTCACCCGATAATCCAGGAATGCTTCCCAGGCAATAGGGCACCAGCGGCTTAAAATTTCTTTGCCGATAATTTCCGAATAGCAGCGAATTTCGTATTGGGCGTGGCTGTCCATCCGTAAGGCCAGGAAATGGAGGAGATTGTGCAGATCAACTTTCCAGTATGCCTCGGTATATGTCGACAAGGGAAGATCTTTCCGGGCCTGCTCGCGAGCGATGCCGGCATCCAGTCGCGCTTCATAAATATCCCGGCTCAATTGATGCAGTTCTGTTTCCTGATCCGTCAGCTTACTGCCATCATTTTCATCGAGAAAACCGGCACTTCCCTGGCGATTTCCGGTAGCTTGCAAGCGCCATTCTCCGGCAGTGGTGGTTTGGGCAGCATCAATCGCAATAGAATAGCGGGTGCTATATTCATTAACATTAGCGGTGCGATGACGAATCCACTGGCGCCAACAATCCATCGGCACCCGGATATGAAACTTGATTTCACACATTTCAAACGGTGTGGTATGGCGATGGCGCATCAGGTAGCGAATAAGACCGCGGTCCTGATGTACTTTTTTCGTGCCGCTACCATAAGAAACCCGGGCGGCCTGCACGATGGCATCATCACTGCCCATGTAATCGACGACGCGAATAAATCCGTCATCCAAAACCTTGAAGGCTTTTCCAAGAATTTCATCAATGGCAGGAACTGAGAGGCGTTGCAGTTTTTCAACTTCCGTGGACATAGCATCCCTTTCTGTAAATTTTCCCGCCCAATATACAGATTAATTACCGCCATTTCAATTTAACGGTAAATTTAATTTTGCAGAATTTGCTGAGTATTTTGCGGTTGCATGATGTTTTCACTACTCTGTGGATCTGGCACCACCATTACCGGATGATAAACTTCCCTGCTGCCATTTGCTGCCCCAATAGGAATTCCGACAACACCCCCCAGGGTGCCGAATACCACTCCGAGAAGAATCGCTTTTTCACTGGCACTTAGTTCAAAAAAATCGCCGTCATTTGCATCATCGCCGCTGGCGAAGCCAATTACCGCGCCAAATGCAATTCCTCCTAACAAGCCCAGGCCAAGCCCTTCCAGTGCGCCCCTGCCGGTATTTTTCGTCGTAATTCTGCTAACATCTGTCAGACTCGCCGAATTTTTATAATTCGAGTGGCGCTCGTACCAAAATAACGAATCTCCAATGATGCGATTATTGTTAGCACTAAAAGAATTGCCATTATTTAGAAGAATTTTTGTGCGTTTCCCGTTTACTTTGGCGTTAAAAGCTGATGCAGCGGATGAATCTCGCATAACAACGGTATGATGACGGCTACAGGATGAGAAAAAGACAATAATGGAGATTAAAACAACAAACAGCTTTTGCATGATTTCTACCTCGGTTTTTTGGACCAACAATGCAAAGTCTACTTTAATAGCAACTTATTAACTATACGAGGCTATCAAAACAAACCCTGAATCGGCCGGAGGTGTTATGATTCCTGGAGAAAACGGGTAATAAATGTTTGGAAATCTTCCGCAAAGACCGGAAAGCTTTTTGAGCGAAAATTATCATGCTGCCAAAAAACCACATCGCTTTCTTCGCCGGAGGAGGAAACCGTTTTTAGATCGAGACAGTAGTAATCGCCCAAACCATTCGGCGCAATTGGCAAAAGATGTTTCTTCAGAGGGTGGGAAGATTCTTTCGTTTCCCAGCGATAGTTGGCGTAAAGGTCCAGCGATTCGTTTTCATGGATACCAAACAATGCCTTGGTAAATCCCAAACGAAAACCGTTACATGTCTGCAAAAACTGTTTGTAAGTAAGCGGCAGGCTGTATCCTAACTGTTTCTCCAGGCTGGCTAGCTGCGCTTCACTCACGCCTTCATAGAGTGTTGTTTCCTCTCCGCCATTCGCTTTTAGCGTGGCGAGAATTGCTTCGAATTGTGCCATGGTTCAATATCCTTATTATTTCTGGTTACAAACCTAAAACATCTGCTTTTTCCTGCATTGCGGCAATTACAAATTCGATATGTTCATCGAGATCAACACCAAGTCCCTCGGCGCCTTCCCGTATATCTTCCCGGCTAACCTGAGCGGCAAATCGTTTGTCTTTTAGCTTTTTCTTTACCGACTTTACCTTCACTTCCGCGACAGTCTTATTGGGACGCACATAGGTGACGGCGGTAATAAAACCACTCAATTCATCGACTGCAAAAAGCGTTTTCGCCATTAGCGTATCGCGGGGAACACCGCTGTAATTGGCATGACTAAGAATGGCCAGCACCCACTCTTCCGGATAGCCTTTTTCCCGGAGAATTTCTGCACCGCGAAAAGGATGTTCTTCCTGACTGGGATACATTTCATAATCGAAATCGTGTAATAAACCAACAATGCCCCAACTCTCTTCATCTTCCCCAAATTTACGCGCGTATGCCCGCATAGCGATTTCTACTGCTAAGGCATGCTTCAGTAAGCCGTCTTTCTTGGTGTATTCCGTCAGTAATTGATAAGCATCTTCACGATTCATCCCGTTCCTCCGTTAACGTAAAAATACAAATTTCTTCTGAATAGCCCCGGCTGGTGTTTCCAGTTCGATAAAATACATCCCGGAAGGCATCCAGTGACCACGTTCGTTTTGCCCGTGCCAGGAGATTTTAAAGCGGCCGCACTCATGCACCTCGGATTTTAATGTCGAAACAAATCCACCACTGCTATTCAGGATATTGATCCGAACATAGCAGTTTTCATACACGTGGTATTTCACCATAACATTGGGTTTTTCCGCTTCGGCAAAATCCGCGGCAATAATTTCCAGGTGAGTAAGGTAGTGATTTCCTTTTATTTCCGTGGTTTTCGAGGACTTCGCGCCTAAAGCGGCAGCATGATGTTTAATATTTTCCCGCATGTAGAGATCGGTAAACTTCCAGGTATGGTGCGCATCACTGCTGAGCACCAGCGAGCCGGCGTCGTTAAAAATATCGTATAATTGAAAGAGCGTTACTAAATGAACACCCCGGTCACGATTTCCCTGGTGACCATCATAAGCAGCGGTTTTAATTGAGAAACGGATATTTTGCACCTGCTTCCTTTTCGCCGGAGAAAGCTTATGCAGCACGTCCAAAGCGCTGTAAGACTGGAGGTGGTCCAGGTCATAGTTACGTTCCCCCGGGGCGGAGAATACCGGGGCGAACATATTATCGTTCCGCACCCATAATGTGTCGTTGAAATCGTGGGGTTTGTTATAGCGGGGATCACGAAGCTTCCAAAACATATGGCTGCCATCGTAACTGCCTACAGAGGAAAATAGTTTCGGATGACGCATCGCCAGCATCACTGAAGTGTATCCCCCCAGAGAAAAACCGTCGGCACCACGCGCCGTCCCCTTTGGGATGGTTCGATAGTTTTGGTCGATATGACCAATGACATCTTCGACGAAATAGTCCTCAAAGCGGCCGCTGCCAATACCCGCATGCTTACTCGCCGCGTCCGGATCGAGAAAATTGACGCCCAGCCCATAGACCTGACCATTGTCGGACATCAGGCTCGGCCCCACTAATATCATATCGCCAATATCACCGGCCTGAATCAACTCATCAGCCAGATGCTGCACGGCAACGCCGCCGCGACTATGATCCTGATACGGATTAAACCATTCATCTTCATGGCCGCGAAAAAGATAAAGCACCGGATAACGCCGGGTGGATTGATGATATCCCGGAGGGAGGTAAATATGATAATTTTTATTAACGCCCAGCACCGGACTATAAAAGGTTTCCTTAAGTACTGTGCCCTGTAGTTGTTGTTGCAGAATGTCCTGCATTTGCTTCCTTTTACTTCACAATGTAGTCTATAATATACTGAATTATCGGCAGGATTTGCCAGAAATAAAATTGATTAAAAGTGGTGGGATTGGCAGATTAAATATTTACTGAGGTTTAGGGGAATTATCTGTCTCCAGAGATACCAGAGAGCCGTGGACTTCCCAGTGGCCATACCGTTTATGCGGCCAATGCTGGGAAAACTGAATTTTACCATGATGCCTTTCCAAATCGGCATTATTGAAATCCCAGGCCTGAAAACCGATCAGGTCATCCCGGTTCGCCAGGCTCCACAGATTCTGAAACAAACTTTGGGCATTTCGTACTGCCGATTCCACCGAGTTCATGATACCACCGGTAAATTTTTTCACCCGGCGTTCAAAATACTCCCGAACAGATTGCTCGGCATGCAGTAGATTCAGCTTTTTCGGATCAAACTCTGCGATGGATTGGTCGATTGCGGCTGCGACCACCTGGTTCAGCTTTTCATGGCCGGCACGAACGCCTGCCGCACTGACATTCCCCTGCAACAATACCACAGTAACAACCCCGATCAAGCCGGGAAAATAGGAATCAAATATCGGCACTTTGAACGGCACAAGATCGGTAACCCACTCTCCTTCAACAGACGGAATCAGGATCGGCTTTTTGGCAGTCGCCGGATGCTCGGAAAGATTACCATGATTGCCCGGGGTATACTTAAACTGCCCGACGCCCTCCAGGGTAAAATCGTCATTAATTTTCACCGTCGTGCTATCAACCTTAAAGAAGATGTTCCACATGTATGGCCGCGGTTTGCTGCGCCGGGAAGGTTTTGTCTGGAGCGTTAGCGTATCCAGCGATAGTTTCAGTTTGAGCGAATTATCCATCGCAAATTCCAATTCTGCTAGTCATTACTGCAACAATATACACAATCCTTGAGATTTATCCGCCAACAGGATAACATTTCGTGAAAAAAATATTTTAAAGCGGCTTCCGGAAAAGCCCCGGATATCCAGGAAGCATTTACGCGCCTTGTTCCATAAAAAAACCCGGCCGAAGCAGCCGGGTTTCTTCAAGCAAAAATGTCTTTAAACTTAATCGATTTTGGTCAGATGAATGTAATCGCCAAGGATATGTGCACTTTCCGTCAGCAATAAATCTTTCTTCTTTTTCTTCTTCTCTGCTTCTTCTTCCTCATCTTTTTCTTCCTCTTTCTGAGCATCCCGTTCCTGCTTCCGCACGGATTCCATCAGAGAGAAAATTTCTTTATCGATATTCTTTTCGAACTCGTTCAAGTCATCAAGCAGACTGTTATAATCCACATTCGCGGACAAGCGGCTGCTCTGCCGCTGCTTCATTAAGGGAATAATGCCGGAGATATCCTGCTGCTTGTTATATCTTACTGGACGAATTTGATCCCACAACAAGGCATTTTCCCGGGAGCTTTCCCCAATTTCCATCAAAGTAAAGCGAGATGGGAAATTCATATCCGGCACCACGCCAACATGCTGAGTGCTGCGGCCGTCGATGCGATAGAACTTGGCAATGGTCAATTTAAGCTGTCCGTATTTATTTTCGCGATCGCGCAGATAGCGGCTGAGCGGCACCGCATTCTGAACAGTGCCTTTGCCATAGGTCTGACTACCAATAATAACCCCACGGCCATAATCCTGAATCGCAGCAGCAAAAATTTCCGAAGCAGATGCACTTAAGCGATCAACAATTACCGCCAGCGGTCCATTGTAAACCACTTCCGGGTTATAATCGCTTTCCACTTCGATGTCGCCAATGGAATTACGCACTTGCACCACCGGGCCATTATCAATAAACAGTCCGGTTAAATCAACCGCTTCATTCAGGAAGCCACCACCGTTCCGGCGCAGGTCAATAATAATACCGTCGACATTCTCCGGGGCGAAATCTTCGATGATACGGCGCACGTCCCGGGTAGTGCTCTTGTAGTTTTTATCTCCGCGGCGGCGGCCGTCAAAATCTGAATAGAACGAGGGAATTTCAACAATGCCGAATTTCATGTTTTTGCCATCGTGGAGAATTTCCAGGGTATCCGCCTTAGCAGCCTGATCTTCCAGTTTAATTTTATCACGGGTAATCGCGATTGTTTCCGTTTTCGAGCCGGCGGGGACATCAGCCGGGAGAATTGCCAGGCGAACGATAGATCCTTTTTTCCCGCGAATCAACTGCACAACATCGTCAATCCGCCAACCAACGACATCTACAAATTCCCCGTCCATGCCCTGAGCGACAGCGGTAATACGATCGTTGGGATGGAGCTGCTTTCCTTTATCGGCAGGGCCACCGGGGACAATTTCGCTTACGACAGTGTAATCGTTTTCTGTTGTCAAACGAGCGCCAATGCCTTCGAGAGATTGGCTCATGCGAATACGAAAATCATCAAAATTTTTCGGGGAAAAATAGTTCGTATGCGGATCGTAAGATTCCGCATAAGCATTCATGAGGATTTGAAAAACATCTTCACTTTGAAACTGGCGAACGTTTTTCTGAGTACGCTTATAACGCTTGCTAAGGGTTTCCTGAATGCCTTCCCAGTCTTTATCGGCAAGTTTCAAATTGAGTGCTTCATGCTTGAGGCGCTTGCGCCAAAGTTCGTCCAGTTCCGCACTGCTGTTCGCCCAGGTATTATCATCCCGGTCCAGATCAATATTTTCATCAATGGTATAATCAAATGGTTCGCCATTCAGTCGCTCAAAAATGAAGCGCAGACGTTCGGCCATTCGTTCCTGGTAAAGATTAAACATCTCGAATGGCTTGCGCACCTGGCCGGAGCCGATGTAATCATCAAAGAGGTGACGTTGCTGCTTGAATTCAGCGATATCCGAGGCAAGAAAATAAAGTTTTTGCGGATCCAAACTTTCGATATAGCGATCGAAAGTTTCCATGCCTAGTGAATCGTCCAATTCACGCTTTTTGTAATGGCTCTCCCGAAGTAAGTGAGTAACTACCAAGGCTACCTGGCGATGATGTGCTTCCGGCTTAATCGGGCTGAAATTTACTTCAGTGTCGACATCAGGTTCGTCCAGCTTCGTTTCCGGTTCATCCAATCCATAAAACGACAAGCTCAGCAGTATGATAAACAGGGAGATAAAAGCTTTTTTCATCTGGTGTTCCTTTTGGTTATGCATCCGTTAAATCGAACACTATAGAATAATGTAATAAAATTTTTGCGGAAAAGTCTTGTTAAAATGTCACACTATCGAGAAAAAAATCAATAAATTCGGTCTTCCCGAATAAACTTTAGTCCACTCTACTATTAAACGTAGTTTTTCGATTTTGTTTCGAATGCTGTGGGCAATTTCTAAAAAATTATCGTTTTGTGAGAATTAATTGCCCTGGCGGGTTTGTAATCCGGAGACTTTTAAAATGCCGGCAAACAAAATAGCGACACCAATCCATTGCACCGGGCCAAGAATATGCCCGTGATAAACATACTCCAAAATAACGGCCGTCAGCGGAAAGGCCAGTTCACAGATGGTTGCGGTAGAGGCGGTGATTTTTTTCAAACCATAGTAGTATAAAAATATTGCCGGTCCCCCGGTTGTCAATGCAATGAGGAAAAAGATCATCACTTGTTGCGAGGTAATACTGCCAAAATGTTGCAAATCTCCGGTAGAAAGAGCGATTATGCTCATCAATATTGCCGTGAAGGAAAAACGCAGATAGGTGCCCATTTGGAAACTGGTATTGGTCAGAGAATATTTGCTTAACACCGTAGAGGATGCAAATCCAGTCGCAGCCAATAGCGCGAAGAAGGCGGCTACCATTGTCTTATCTCCTGTCGAAAGGTTCGGAGAATTAATGCCGAAGGTCATTAGATAGGCACCAAAAATCGCCACTCCCGCCCAAAGGTAAAAAACCCGTGGCGGACGTTCTTTCAGGAAAATAGCTGCCAATGTTATTGCGATTACCGGCTGTAATTTCTGTATAAGAATAACAATTGAGAGATTTACAAAATTAACAAAAAACAGCGCCTTGGTAATAGACATGGTGCCAATGACACCGCCAAATAGCGCCACGCCGACAAATCCCCACAGTTGGGTCGCGTTGAGGGTTTTGATTTCAGGCAGATATTTGAAGAGGAAAACACTCAGAATAACCGTGATCAAACTGCTTTCCACAAATACGACGAGCGGCACCGGCAAGCCGTAGAGGGATGGTCGCAATAAAATACCGTCGATTCCCCAGAGACTGGCACCAAGCACAACAAATAGTGGGGCCAGTCGGGAAAAATTATCGTTCTGGGTATCCGGCATTATTTCCGAGTAACTCCTGTTAAGTAAGGAAAGAGATCAACTAAATATTCACTACAATGACAGCGTTGTCATTCGTTTATTTGACAGTGTTAAACTTGTAATGCTATTCAATCTTGTCATTGCGAGGCGATTTTTGCTGAAGCAATCTCATAGGTGCATGCAACACGGAGATCGCTTCGTCGCTGAACTCCTCGCGATGACAGCTTTCAGCATTACTTCTTTAACACTACCATTTATTTTTTCCCGCGGGACATTGCCATTAAAATCAGGAAAAGAATTATTACACCCAGCCCGACAAATTTAAAGAAATCCGCGACAGGTAAATTTTTCAGTATTTCATACAATCCGGCATAGGTGCCGATAACGCTCCCCAGCGAAGTAAGGATAAAAACCAGCAGCACCCGTAACAGTTTGTTTTTCCACCAGTTTTTTAAAGTACCGACTTCGTCACTAACGGTCTGAAATTCCCGGACCACCGGCGATTGAAAATAAACCTGTACAAATGCACAGACATAGCCAGCGCCAATTACCGGGGTTAAACTGGTAATCGGTGCACCGGCAAAAGCGGTAATTATCGTAACTGGATGGCCCAGGGCAATAAGCGCACCGATCGCGCTGGGAATGCCGTTGGCGAGAATCCAGAACATCAGATTATCGCCGGCAGCTTCCGGGCCTTTTACGATACCGATGTAAATAAGTGAGCCGATTATTAAGGCGGGGATTCCCCAACCAATCCATTTGACAACCGGCGAGATAGGAGGAATGACTTCAATTTCCGCCAGATCACGATTGCGTTTTTCTTCCAGGGCTTTAATGATCCCCTGAAGATGTCCGGCGCCTACAACGGCAACAATTTTCTTCCCTTCCGAGGCGGAAATTTTCTGTGCCAGATAAGTATCCCGCTCATCAATCAGCACTTCCTTCAGTACCGGCATCGCCTTGCCAAGCTCCTGAATCATTTCATTGAGAACATCTTTCTGGCGAATTTCTTCCAGTTTTTCTTCGCTGATCTCCTGTTCTTCCATGGCGCCGAAAATGCCGGAGCCCAATAATTGCATTTTATTCATGAAAGACATGGAATTCCAGGCACGGCGCAACGTGATGCGCACGTCGCGGTCACACAGTTCGATTGGGATATCATTCTCTTTAGCAACTTTTGTCGCTTCGAGCAGTTCGACGCCTGGCATAACCCCGAGCTTTTCCCCGAGTCGTTTCTGATATGATGCCAGCAGCAGATTGATAATCAAGGTGCTTAGCTGCTTCTGACGAATCACTGCCTTCAGATCCAGTGATTCCCATTTTTTCTTTTCGGAAAGGGATTTATATCGTTGGGGATCCAATTCTACACAGACGCGGTCCGGTTGTTCTTTTTCTATAACTTCCCGCACCAAATCTGCAGATTGCTGGGAAATATGGGCGGTGCCAATAAGGATGATTTCCCGCCCGTCAATGTTGAGAATATGTACATCCTGGGGATAATTTCGTTCAATGGGGGAATCCTGTGCCATTTGCCTCCTCTAAGCCCGGTCGCTACCAGCACTATAAGAACATCATTTTTGAAAGGGTAATTTGCAGAAAAGTGTTATTTCGGAGATTTTATCTTGGACAGCAATGCTTTTTTGATATCATCCGGCACCGGCGTCGGCTTTAGTGCCAGCGTTTCCTTGCATATCTTCACGGTCATCTTAATAGAGTCGATATATTGCTGGCACTCTTCACATTCCAATACATGTTCGTGCAATTCTTTACACATCGGACTTTCGCAATCATATCCGAGGTAATTGCACAATTCATCAATAATTTTTTGGGTATGTGGCGACATGCTTACACTTCCTTACTCATTTCCCACATATATTCAGCTAATTTTTCCCGCAAAAACATCCGGGCCCGTTTCAGACGAACTTTCACATTCGTCTCGGTAATTCCCAGAATTTTGCTGGTTTCTTTAATTGACAATCCTTCCAGATCACGAAGCACAAACACAGAGCGATAAATTTCCGAGAGGCTGTCCACCGCTCGTTCCAGATGATATCGAAACTCTTCACTGAGCATATTTTGCAGCGGCATATCCTGCCACTTCTGTATTTCCACTTCGTTTGGACGGTCGAATTGCTGTTCCAGATCTTCGTCCGTCAGCACTGTGCGTTTGTTTTTGCGCAGCTTCATCAAACTAAGATTGGTTGCAATTCGGTAGATCCAGGTAAAAAAATCCGAACGTCCGTCAAAGGTATGCACTTTTTCGAATACTTTAATAAAAGTTTCCTGCAGTACATCGGCAGCTTCGTCGGTGCGGTGTAAAATCCGCAGTGCCAGGTTGTAGATACGTTCGCTATATAATTCAACAATTTCTGCGTACGCTTCTTCTTCGCCAGCCTTGACGCGTTCTACCAGTTCCTTTGAGTTGATTCTTGCCATCCGTTATATCGCTTTTGATTTGTATACCGTTAAAAGGTTACAAAAATACGCTATAAATTAGCGATTTCAAAACGGTGACTAAAAAAATATCCGACGGGAAATCATTTGTTGGTGGGAAATTAAAAAACGTTGTTTGTGTGTGTATCTGTATGTAGCGGAAATTCGTGAATTTCCGCTACATACAGATACAACGATGAACGAACAACGAAATTATTTCGATTGCATCTGGTATACGCCATCCCAATCTTCCGGAGGCGGGTTTTTCAGGAATTCTTCCGAGCGGAGCAGGTACACTTTCGAGGGGCCATCATCCGGCATTAGTTGGAGCGCATTCCGAAAATAACCGATAGCCTTTTCCCATTGACGATCTTCGTAATAGGAAATGCCATCCATATAGAGCGGCAACACCCTTGCTTTCAGGTCGTGTAATTTTTCGGATTTGCGGGCAATCAGTTCAAAACATTTTACCGGTTTCCGTTTCCCTTTCACAACGATGAGGTCCAGCGGACGGGTTATCATTTCCGACTCAACAAGTTTGCAGGTAGCTTCGCTGATCATGTTGCGGGTGCCATAAACCTTATTCGCGCCTTCCAGACGAGATGCCAGGTTTACTTCATCACCCAGAACGGTGTAATCAAAAACTGCCTTCGATCCCATATTTCCCACAGCCATATTTCCGCTGTTGATACCAGTACGGCAAGTGAGCACCGGTCTTCCCTGCCTACGCCAGTTGCGGGAAAGCTCTTTCAAACGTGTTTGCATATCAAGTGCTGCCAGGCAAGCATTGAGCGCATGTTCTTCATAAAAGATTGGCGCGCCAAATTCCGCCATAATCGCATCACCTTCATATTTGTCGATAATGCCATCATACTTGAGGATAATGTCAGTCATTTCGCTCAGGTATTCGTTAATCAGCTTCACCAGAGCAGTAGTGTCCATCGCTTCCGAGATAGAGGTAAAATTTGCCACATCAGAAAAGAGGACAGTCATAAACCGTTCTTCCCCACCCAATGTAAGTTTTTCCGGATGTTTGATCAATTCCGCCACAACCTTCGCTGGAACGTAATGTTGGAACGCGCCAAGAATACGCTGCTTTTCCCGGCGGGTCAATACGTATTGATAGAGACTGATAGCGACAAAACCGCCGAACAGCGTTGTTACCGGAAAAACCATCTCCATAACGATATTCGCTCTGGCAAAGAGGATAAATTGCACCAGAATATACACTGCCACTGTGGCCATGGTAAACATGATTGACATTAGCGCCGAATAACGATAGGCAATCCAGATAACCAGTATATAGAGGATCAGGACGATCGCCAGTGTGGTACCAAACGGAAGGCGGTGGTAATAATTACTGTTGAGAATGGTTCGGGTGGCGTTGGCGAGTACTTCCGCACCGGCAGTTTCCAGGGCGGCGGCGCCACTGCCGAGAAAAGGCGTGGGAAAATCGTCATGCAATTCTGATGCGGTCGAACCAATAATTACAATTTTATCCTTGAAGACTTCATCCGGCAGCAAATGCTCGCTAAAAGTGTTTTCATCGAGGGAATCAGCCAGTACCAGGCTATCATCATCAACCAGATGGACAAAGGAATACTGGGGAAAAGTGCCTGCCGGTCCGGCATAATTGATCAGCATTGAGGTATTTTCATAGGACGGAATTTGCATATCGCCAAAGCGGAAGTGCGTCTCTTCAAATTCCGGAGTTACATCATCGGCAATCCCGTGATACTTGCGGATCAGCTCGACAACAAAAGATGGCCGGAAGGCATTATCAAAATATTGTGCCGGCAGATAGCGGCGATAAATCCCATCCGGATCTGCGGGAATGGATACCAGTCCGCTCCGTGCTTCATTCGCCAGTAAAGGAATGGGATCGGTCATTGTTTGATACGTCTTGATGCGCTCATCCTGATCGAGCTTTCGGGCTAAAACAACATTGCCGGCAGCCCGGATAGCGGCAGCGAATAAAGAATCTTTCTCCAGTCCGTAGTTGTCCGGTTTATCGAAAATAACATCGACTCCTACTACGCGGGCACCGGCTTTTTTTAAATTGCGAATCGCATGCGCGTAGTAAGAGCGCGGCCAGGGCCAGCGATCCGGCAAGGCGGAAAAAGAGTAATCATCAATGGTTACCAGAACAATGGGGGAATCGTCAACGGGTTGGACATCCCGTAATTGAAAACGCAGATCCAGAGTAGAAAGTTCGAGGCTGCCGAGGGTTTGATACCGAATGAACAGTGCGGTTATCAACGCAAAAGTGGCGAGAATGACAATGAAAATAAGTTTTTTATGATCCATGAATCTCTGGTCTATCCTGTCTCTGCGATTATCTGCTGCTACGGAAATATTTTGTTTCAGGCCAGCGAATCAGTGAAGTCGAGAATTCCCGGCTTAGCCTGGATATAAAATTCCCTTCAACAAACATTTTTCAGCAGCCGAAGGGAATTTGTAAAGTAGAAAATTTTAATTTAAAAACGCACGTCATACCGGGCAGTGATGATATAATCCTTAAATTGCCGGTCGCCGGTATAATTGATCAAGTCCCCGTTAAGTGAAATACGCCCAAGATTGGAATGGGTATAAATCAGGCGGCCATTCAGAAAAGAGCGATTATAATCGAAGGTGGTCGCCAACGTTGGATTTGCCGGGTTGGAATTCGTTTCGATCAGCCCCATCCGGCCATTCACAGCCATCGATAATTTGTCCAGGTCGTTGAACAGCTTCGGGAAACGATATTCGACGCCAAGGCCAAATGAGCTGACGGATAGATCCGAAATCGTGGTATCGTTTACAGAATTATCGGTTTGCTGGAAATTGAGTTCCAAATGTGTTTTCAACGGGACGTTGTATCGGGTCTGCAAAATAAACGACAATGTGTTGGAAAGATTATCGAATCCACTGGCAGTGTTGTTATCGTCCTGGCGATTATAGTTCAGTAAGTTCAATGTCAGGCGATTCTTCAGATTAGATACCAGAAAGGCATAGCTGGAAGAAAAGGACAGTGTATTTGTGGTATTATCGTCAGTAAAAAGCGTTGTGCCCGGCGCGCTGTTCTCTGTAAAGGCCGAGTTGATTTTATTATCACGACGGTGATTATTATATCCGAAAGTCAGGGTCGGTAAATTCCCGAGCGGGAAATAAGAAAAGTTGACATTCAGCGTATTGTTGGTTGTCGTGGTTGCTTTCACATTGGTCAGGTTATTTTCATAGTTTTGATACCGGACATTCAGGAAGAGCTGATTCTGAAACAGGCGGATATTATCGGTAATTGTCAATCCTTTGTTATCTCGCAAGAGGAATGGCTGCCCTAAACTATAATATTCATTCTGCACAAAACGATAGAGCACGGAAAAGCGGTTGTTGAAATAGTTCAACCGCATTTGCGCCTGATAAGCCTGTGCCGGCTGCACGATCAGGTATTGATTTACAGTAATAACATCGGTCGCTAAATCGTATAGTCCCTGATCGATATCTACGCCGAGGTTTAAGAGCGTATCACGAGCGACATCAACGCCATCCTGAATATTCGGATTATAGGAACTGATGTTATAGCTTGCTTCGAAATTGAAGCGATTGTTAAAAGAGGCAATAAAAACATCGGCGCCAAAGTTGGCGGACTCTTCCCCATCCCGGCCAAACTGGATGGAGTTAACATCATCTTTACCTTTTGCGGCGGTGAGGCCAAACTGAAAAATTTCCCGGGCGCCGAAACTGGCACGTGCCGCCCAGACATCCCGCTGAAAAGTGCCGGGAATGGTGCGGGGAGGATTTGCCCCTACCGTAATCTGACTGCCCTCGACAGCCCGCTTGGTTTTACCAGTAGCAAAGTCGAGATTGATAAATTTCAGGAATGCGCTGCCATGAAAACCCCGCAGGAAGACATTATTCAAAATAAAGGGATTGAGGCGTGGATAAGTGTCACCGCCAGTCAAGCGGATGTAACGCTCATTCCAGAAATTAGCCTGTACCCAACCGGTATAGCGGTTAATCGGTTGTAAAGCGCTGCTTTCCTGGTTCGAGATGTAAACCCGGGTGCCGGCATCGAATGTCCCATTGGAAACATTCAGGCGCAGGCCGCTGCGGGCATAGTGATTGGATTGTAATCCATCCACCAGCTCTTCCGAGCGGGATTCTGCATAGAAATCACCGCTTACCGTAACGTCTTCACTGGCCACCGGACTGGGGCCTTTCCGCTGCACAGCGCTGAAGGACCATTCTTTCCGGGTAATCAAACGGCCGGAAGTATCATATAACTCCATAATGATTTTATGGCTGCCCGGCGGTACCCGGCGCGGAGTAAATGTCATGAATTCGTCAAACACTTTCGTATAGCGGGAAACATCCCAGGCATTTAAAAACAATTTGGTGCGATCCGGATCGACGCGGGAACTGTATGGAAAAAATGAGACAGTCAGCAAGAACTCGTCGGTATAAATGGTTTCACCCGGCTCCGGGCTAATTACCACGATGCCATCGCCGTCATCCTGATTTTGGCGAAGCGAGACATTAAACATTTCCGCATCCGGCGCGGCCAGGGGAAATGACTGGTGGGAACCATCAACGTAAGAAACATCGAAAAAATATTCTACCACGCTGCCTTCGAATTCAGCCAGATCGACATTTACCAGGTAACGGAATCCTTCCGAAATCATTCGCCGATGCTCAAAAGCGGCATCGCCCATGTCGCGATAGTACATCCGCACTTCGCTCACCGGAAAACGGGAATAGTTTACCAGGTCCAGTTCAACATTCAGATTTAATTCATCATCCAGTTCCGGGGTCGTAGAAAAACTGATATCTGCACGTCCATTTGCGGCCAGATTGAAAGACAGCCCCAGCAGTAGTAAGCAAAAAATGTATAAGAATTCCCTTTTCATCGAATCCTATTCCTGTTTTTTAAGTTTTATTCTTAACACTTCTTTCTCTCCGGAAGCATTTGTGAATTCCACATCCAGTTCATTGGAGATAGCGCCCCCAATATCTTCCGGCGGAATGTCGCCATCCCGGGTTAAGCGAACTTGCGGCGCTGAGGATCGGGACAATACAATACAGGTTTGTCCTTTTTTAACCAGCACTTTCCCCTGATTGTTTTTCACTTCAATGGAACCCTGGGTACAGACGTAACGGCTTTCTCCGGATTGCCCTAATTGAAATACCCAGAATTTCGTTCCTTTTACCGAAGCTACTGAAGTAGAGGTAGTCACCTTAAAATCGCTTTTTTGCTTGAAGAGGCTCATGAAGAATGAACCGAATTCCGCAAAAATATTTTTTTCAATAGAATTGCCCTTACGCTTTCCTTCGATAATACAGGAGGACTTTTCCTTAATCCGCAGCAGGCTTTTATCATCGAGAAACTTGATGGTGCAAAAAGCGCCGGGGCCGGTTTCTACTTTATCGCCATCTTTCAGCACATGGCCTTTTTTGATGGCAGTGGTGTTAAAAGAGTCTTTACTGCCCACCCGCACTTCGCCACTCAATTTCACCACAATTGCCACATTATCCTGGGCAAAAGCAAGCGATCCGAGCAACAACATCAGCAGGAATGTCATGAATAGGTTTTGTATTTTCATCGTTCGCTTGTCCTTAGTTTGAAATTTGGAAAGTTTCTGCGCCTTCAACAACCATATTACCCTGCAGCACCTGGGTAAGCACTTGTAACAGCTGATTGACATCAATCGTGCTGCCATTAAGTGTTAATGTGCCGTTCGGTTCGAATCCTTTTTCCTGCAGTTGCTGTAATACTGCCTCGTAGTTCGTGCCGAGGATCTGCTGCAGAAATGCAATAATCTGCGGAGAAGAATTCGCAACCTGGTTTAAGTCAACGATCCGGAAACGGAAAACGTCGCTCTGAAGCACCAGGTCGCCGGTGAGGGTTTCTACAACCGACTCCGCCTGCCAGTAATAGGTTTTTCCTGCTTCAAGCGGGCGAATCGGGCCCTGAACGGTGCCGGCCAGCAGGGAAATGTCGTCGCTGGAAGTCGGATATTGAAAGAAGTTCTGGCTAAGCCCTTGCACCTCAAACATCGCCGGATGGCTTAATACATCCTGCACGGTTTGATCTTCCGGGAATTTTTCGTAGACCCAAACGTTGTAGGATGCAAATCCCGGATTGACATCCGAGAAGAGTTGAAAGAAAGGAAAAGTTGTGGCGACTTCTTCGATATTATTGTCGGATACCGAGCTGCCGGGAAAAAGAAGTTCGATCGTTGTCGGGTTGGTGATAATCAGTTCGTGATCGCCTTCCTGATTATCATTGTAGTTGGTGCCGGTAGATACATCGATCGCGGACAGCTTAAAGCGATAAACGCCGGTCGGTGCCACACCAGTCGCTAAAATATCACTTTCCAGGTCTTCCACTGCGTCGAGGTCGACATTGTCATCATCGAAATCGATATCAATGAGTTGACCGTTCTCCGGTATCAAAGCCGTTCCGGTGACAAATTGCTGACTGGAAAAACGATAATTGATGCCTGGAGGCAGATCGAATTCATTTGATTGCGTTTGGGCAATAACATCGTCCCCTTTGCAAAAACGCAAGTCGAGGTAAATCCGCCGGGAATCGGAGAAGAAATTTTGCATCTCGATAAAAAAGTAGATGTCATTAATCGCCGAATTGATAAAATTCAAGTCCCCGATCTGAAAAACCTGCGCAGTAGGATTGACCAGCTCCAGGTTGAGCAGCACCTGATCGGTCTGGCTATGCGCACTGGAAAAAATTGCGGAGGCTGTAAGTGCGATGATTATATACCGCAAATATTTAAAAAATTGCATAAAGACTCCTTAATGTCGTACGATATCGTATCATTATCCCGAAATTAAACCAATTCCCCAAGCAAAAAGTGTTTATTCCGGTTCTTTTTCATTATCGGCAGCAACTGGTAATAGTTCAACGACTGGCTCTCCAACAGAAACCAAATCGCCTTCATTGAAATTCACCGACTTCACCTCACCATCCCGGGGAGATTTGACTTCATTCTCCATTTTCATCGCTTCCACGATAAATAAGCGATCATTTTTAGTGATTTTCTGCCCCGGTTGAACGAAGACCTTAAATATTTTCCCGGGCATCGGCGCTGTAATTTCGTTGCCGCTCTCTGCAGCGGCATCGCCACTACGATAGGCATTGGCATCCTTTTCCACCCGGTCAAAGATGAATTGCTGGCCGTTTACAAACGTGTAAACATGCTGTTTGTCCACTGCGAAATATAAATTGTATAGCTGATTATTATACTGAAATGAAAGTGTGTTCTGATCGATATGCTGCATTTGCAGTGGTGTTTCTTCGTTGTCGATTGCGGCTATCAAGTTTCCGTTTTCACCCAGATTTAGTTGAACGGTAAAGTCTTTGCCGTGGTAGTTGAAGATCTTTTCGGACATGCTTTTAGCCCTTCATGAGCGGATCGTTGAACATTGAGAATCTATGATTCATTATTAATTACGATGTGATATAAATCCTTAATTCCTGATATTTTCTATAGAGCCGAATCAGGAAAAAAATGGTCTGTCAGGATAATAACTGCCAGTCACCAATGGATTGCCAAGGCGTTTCCGGCGTAGCTTTTTCTCCCCGGCTTGCTTTATCTTTAGCGGGCTTCACAGCGGCGGCGGCAGTCAGTGCCATTTTTAGCAGACCATCTGCAGATTTCGGTTGCCAATGGGGAAAATGCTCGGCAATAAATCCGGTATGTAAATCGCCGGAGACAAACACCGGATGCTCGACAACATCTTTTAAAAACGGCACCGGGGACTGGATCCCAAGAATAACGTATTCCTGCAAAGCGGTAATCATTTTCCGGATCGCTGCCGGGCGATCTTCTGCCCAAACGATCAGTTTGGAAAGAATCGGGTCATAATGCATGTTCACTTCCAGGCCGCTGTAGATGGACGAATCGCAACGAATGCCCGGTCCCTGCGGTTCCTTGACAAACAGCAGCTTTCCAATGGAAGGGAAGAAATTGTTTTGGGGATCTTCCGCGTAGATGCGGCACTCGATGGCATGACCGCGCTGGCTGAGGTCTTCCTGCGTGAAGGGCAATTTTTCTCCGGAAGCAATTTTGATTTGCTGCTTCACTAAATCGACACCAGTTACCATTTCCGTTACCGGATGCTCCACCTGAATACGCGCGTTTACTTCCAGGAAGTAGTATTTGTTATCCTGATCGAGCAAAAATTCCACCGTGCCGGCATTGCTGTAATCCACTGCCTCCATTACCCGGCAGGCAGTTTCGCCCATTTCCCGGCGTAAATCTTCGGTTAGCACCGGCGAGGGAGATTCTTCCACAATCTTCTGATGACGCCGCTGGATGGAACATTCCCGCTCGAAAAGATGAACGGTATTGCCATAATTGTCCGCAATCACCTGAAATTCAATATGGCGAGGTTTTTCGATGAACTTTTCCATGTACACTGTGCCGTCCCCAAATGCGGCCTGGGCTTCCCGGGCGCTGGCATCGATAGCCGCATGCAGATCATCAGCTTCATGAACAATGCGCATTCCCTTTCCCCCGCCACCGGCGGAGGCCTTTACCATCACCGGGTATCCGATCTCTGTTGCTTTTTTAGCGATGGTCTTTTTATCCATCCCTTCCAGCTTCATACCGGGGGTCAGTGGAATACCGGCATCCAGCATGGTTTTCCGGGCGGTCAGTTTATCACCAACCATTTCCATTGCTTCCGGGGATGGTCCGATGAAAATGATGCCCGCCTCCCGGCATTTCCGGGCAAAGCCGCCATGCTCGGAATGAAAGCCATAGCCGGGATGAATCGCATCACAGTTATTATCCTGAGCAGCGCGAATAATTTTTTCCGTATTGAGGTAACTTTCCGCCGGTGCTGCCGCACCAATATTCACTGCCTGGTCGGCCAGTAAAACATGCAGGGCAGCGGCATCCACTTCGGAATAGATGGCAACCGTTTTGATATCCATCTCCCGGCAGGCCCGGATGATTCGCACGGCAATTTCGCTGCGGTTCGCGATAAGGATTTTTTTAATTTCTCGGATTTCTTTTTTAGGCATATTAATTCCTTTAAAATGTAAAATATCCAATTTTCAATATAAAATTTCGAAGGAGTATGGAGCAATCACTCTAACTTTGCGCACTTCTGCATTGGACATTTCATAAATAGATGAATTTCAAATGTCCAATATCCAATTTTCAATTTAGAAGTATTTACTAATGCGCAGGATGCCTTTCCACTTCTACATTGGACATTCATTATTCGATATTGGACATTTCTTTTCTGAATATTCGTTGCTGTTACATCCTGAACACACCAAATTTCTGATCGGGAATCGGTGCATTGAGAGACATGGCAATTCCTAAACCGAGCACTGTGCGGGTATCCGCCGGGTTAATGATGCCATCATCCCAGATGCGGGCAGTGCTGTAGTATGGGCTGGCTTCATATTCGTATTTGGCCAATATTTCTTCACGGAATTCCTGCAACTCTTTCTCGGATATCTTCTTTCCCTGCCGTTCCATCGACCGTTTTTTCACCGTTGCTAATACATCTGCGGCCTGTTCTCCGCCCATTACACTGATGCGTCCATTCGGCCACATCCAGAGTAGGCGCGGATCGTAACCACGGCCACACATCCCATAATTGCCGGCACCATAGGAGCCACCAACGATCACCGTAAACTTCGGTACCTGGGCGTTTGCCACGGCATGCACCAGCTTCGCGCCATTTCGGGCGATACCACCGTGCTCGTATTCCTTCCCGACTATAAAACCGGTAATATTCTGGAGGAACACCAAAGGAATTTTCCGCATTGTGCAGAGGTTGATGAAATGAGCACCTTTTACCGAACTTTCACTAAACAGTACACCATTGTTACCGATGATGCCGACCGGGTATCCCATAATCCGGGCAAAGCCACACACCAGGGTGGGGCCGTATAATTCCTTAAATTCCTGAAAACGGCTGCCATCAACGACACGGGCAATGACTTCCCGGATATCGAATGGCTTGCGGATGTCTGCAGGAATAATCCCATTCAATTCTTGTGGATCATAGTAAGGCTCTTCCGGCGCACTGCGCGGCAAGGCATAAGGATTGGGCAGATTGAGATTTTCCATGATATTTCGGGTGATCTGGAAGGCATGTACTTCATCGTGCGCATAATGATCGGCTACGCCGGAAATGCGGGCATGCACATCGCCACCGCCCAGTTCTTCATCGGATACAACTTCTCCGGTGGCTGCTTTTACTAACGGCGGACCACCGATGTAGATGTATCCCTGTTTGCGCACAATGACAACTTCATCACTCATCGCCGGCTGATAAGCACCACCGGCAGTGGAAGATCCCAGCACCACAGAAATCTGCGGAATGCCTTCCGCGGACATACGAGCCTGGTTGAAGAAAATCCGCCCAAAATGATCGCGATCGGGAAATGTTTCCGACTGATACGGTAGAAAAATACCGCCGGAATCCACCAGGTAAATGCAGGGCAGGCGGTTTTGCATCGCAATTTCCTGCGCCCGAATGTGCTTCTTGATTGTCATCGGAAAGTAAGTGCCGCCTTTGACGGTAGCATCATGGGCAACAACCATAACTTCCCGGCCATGGACAACACCCACCCCGGTTACCATGCTGGCAGATGGCGATTGATTTTTATACATATCCCAGGAAGCGAGTTGTGAAAATTCCAGGAAAGGTGTATCGGGATCAAACAGCTTGTTCAGGCGTTCCCGGACAAACAGTTTTCCCCGGGATTCGTGGGCCTTGTGGGCATGGGGAGGTCCACCCTTTTTTACTTCGGCAACCCGGGATTTTAATTCATCGAGCAATTTATCCATTGCTGCTTTGTTTTCTTTAAAATCGCTGCTGCCGGTATCAATTTTCGATTCAATTCTATACATTCGCTTCTCTGTCCCATCGGTTTAGATAGATTGCACGATTCATCAGTTAAAAGTTACCTGGCAAGTATTAATCGCTTGCTGTCTGAAAAGCTGGTGGTGCCTTCGCTGCCGGTGACTGTCATTCGGTAATAATAAACGCCGGCGGGAAGCGCAGAGGCATCCCAGTTTACGGCATAATTGCCGGCACTCAGTTGAGCAGCGGTTAAGACCGCAACGTTCCGACCCAGCGTATCAAAGATCTTCAAAGTGGTCCAACCGGCGCTGGGCAGCGAAAACTGAATAGTTGTTGTCGGGTTAAATGGATTGGGGAAATTTTGCCCAAGTTCAAAACTGCCTGGTAGCAAATCATTAACCGGGGTGAGACCGGTAACATTCATGGTTAACACATTTTCAAAGCGCATGCCGTGCACCTGTAAATCCCCGGTATTGATAACGCCATTTTCATCAGAGTCAAACCAAACTGCTGCCAGCACATCGTAGCTACCGCCAACAGTCACTGTCGCGGGAATATCAAAATCCCGGCCGACTGCATTTGTTCCGCTATTCAAACTCAGTAAAACATCATTATCAGGATCATCGATCCAGTCGAAACTGCCGCTGGGTGCAATAGAAGCGCCCAGTAAAAACTCACTGGGGGACAATGCTTCCAGTGCAAAAATCAGCTGAGTCGTTTCCCCCGGAGAAACGTTAGATGGCAATCCCTGCGCACTGGTCAGTTCTGCACCAACCGCATAACCAATTTCATAGTCCGGATAATAATGATTCAAAATTTCTTCCCAGTTCTTCGTGCCATTGCCATGGGTCGGGCCGGCATTACAGGGTGATGAAGTGGAAATCGCCGTGCCATTTGCCCAGCGCGCGGATCCCCACTGGCACATACCGCGGCCATGTCCATTCGGGCTTTGGTTGATACAAACCGGATCACTAATACAGGGCCAGGATGAACCGGTGCCGGTAAAACCATTCCCACATCCCTTGTTATTGTTTTCTGCAGCATATTCTGCCCGCACTACCTGCCCGATTGCATTCCGCAAAATTCGCCCGGCCGTGGCATCCACAGAAAAATTCCCGTTGCTGGTCTGAGAATTCCCCAGGAACTGGCAAAAGGTATTGTCACAAATATCATAGCTGCCGCTGATGGAATTATACATGTGCCATGCGGCGTAAGTGCGGATCGCAATTGCCCCGGCTTGCATGGAATTCAATCCATTCGGTAACGAGCCCCAGCAGGAAAACCATTCGGAAACCAACACGCGTTTGCAGTAGGTCTCCAGGGATAACACATCGACACTGGTACAGGATGTCGGGCCTCCGCCACAATTACGCCCGACACGGATTGTCAGAGAAAGCAGTAAGGGAGGCAGTCCGCCTTCCGCAACTACCGGCTCGGCCGGTTCGCAATCGGCACAAGTGCCGGTACCGCGTTCGGCCTTACTTTCGTTGATGGCATCGCTGCCGGTACCGGGCCGGAGGCGAATCGGATACTGCCAGTCCCCGCGCGGCCATAATTCTATCCCGGTATATTCCTGAGAAATGTAGCCATTTTTTTCTACCCGAAGTGAGCCGCTTTCCCGGGCGTTATCGAGATATATCCGAAAATAACCGGTACTATTTGTCGTTGTTTCCGTGCCATCCAGCGGATTAATGATTTGGGCGCCAACAAGCGGGAATCCACTCTCGGCATCGCTAATAAATCCCGTCACCAGCGTGGCATCATCTTTACGCAAGGCATCCAGGTATGCATCTGTCAATTCAGCTGGCGTTTCCAGCGGATCGAGAAAAATGCTCATCGCCGGCGGCGTTTCTCCGGCAACATTGACGCGCACGTTCATCGGTTGATAGCCATCCGATTGCACCGTAGCGATATAGTTACCATCAGCTACCCAAAACGACATGCGATCCGGAGCGCTAGTTTCCACCGGGTTAATGGAAAGGGTTTGTCGGTTTTCATAATCCAGCAATGTTATTCCCTGCGGAATTATTGCCATTCCAGTTGCGCTATCCAGAAAGCGCAGAGAAACCGGTTGAGTGATTCCCCCTTCATCTGACCACAGTGGCGTTCCCCATAAAATCGCCACCAACGCAAGCAAATTGACTGTTCTTTTTGTAGTACATCTCATACCTGAATCTCCATGATTAAAATTCGACAGTTCCTTTGCAAATTAGTGTTAAATCGTAACAAGTTCAACGACTAAAATGAATGGGGCGCTTGCTGGAAAAAGCTGTAGGATTTATTACCAGGATATGAAATAGCGGGAAGAATATATGAGGAAAAAATTCAGATATCGGAATGCCGGATTGTTAAAAGACGATCAGGCATTCCGATATCTGGAATCAATAAAAAATTAGAATGCGTTTTGACCGTTGCCGACCAGTTCCATCAGGCGAGCATAAGTGCTGATTAAGTCGTACTTCGCTGCAACAAGAATTCGCTCAGCATCTGTTAAGCTAACCTGGGATTCACGAACATCAAGAGAAGTGCCGGAACCAAGGCGATAGCGTTCGTTTGCAAGGCGATACTCTTCCTGGGCTGCTTCCAGGTTGGTCTCATTAATTTCAACGATTTCCACTAAATCTTTGTAGTTCTGATAGGTAACGGAAATGTCCGAAGTTAATTGACGTTTGTAATCTTCCAATGCCAAACGAGTGTTTTTCAGATCAATCTTGGCATTTTGATGATTAACCATGTCCTGAAAACCATTGAACAAATTGAAATTGACGTTAATCCCCACGGCTGTTGACCAGTTGCGATCAAAACTTGTGTAGAGTTTTTTCAATTCATCGTTGTCGCGGTTATAGGAAAAGAATGCGGAAACACGCGGTACGAAAGCACTCTTTGCCAGGGAAACATCCAGTTCATCGGAGCGCACTCGCATTTCCTGACGACGCAATTCCGGCTGATTATCGAAAGCCCGATCGGTAAGTTCTTTCAGCGCAGGCAGACTATAGTCCAGTTCGTAATCTTTCGCAATCTCCAGGGGAGTATTGGGCGCTCTTCCCAGAGAAATATTCAACCGCTGGCGCGCCCGGTGAACCTGGTTACGCTGATTAATCATGGTTATACGGTCACGCCCTAAATTGCCTCTGGCGCGAAAAACATCGACTTTTGCCACGGAGCCGATTTCAAACATTTTCTGGCTACGATTGAGGTTGTCCTGGCTACGCTGAACCATCAATTCATTCACTTCCAGCAGTTTTTCCTGCTTCAGTAAATCGATATAATTCTGAGCAACAGTGGTAATTGTCGAATTGGTCTCGCTTAAGAAATTGTATTCAGCGGCATTCTTATTTGCTTTTCCCTGCCGAATATTGTTCCACCAGCGGCCACCATCAAAGATATTTTGATTCACAGTAACATTGGCCCGGTGGGAGTTAAATTCCAATTTATCACTGACGCGCACACGGGTTTCATAAATCGCATCACCGGTAGTGCTGTCAAAACCAACCGGTACCTGGTCGAGGAATTCCGACGGGCCGATAGTCGTGCGACTGGCCGAGAATGAACTGGAAACAGTCGGTAAAATATCGCTATAAGATGCCAGGTAGTTGTTGGATGCAATTTTTGAAAGGTTTTCGTTGGTTTGCACAGAAACGTTGTTTTCCAACGCAATGCGAATGCAATCTTTTAAAGAAAGCGGGGATGAACTCTGTCCCCATCCAGGTAAGGTACAAAACAGTATTACTAACGCAATAACGTTCCACTTCAACTTCATAGGTTCCTCCGTTTTTGAACAATCATCATAATCTCATTTACAGTATCGGCAACCGCTTGCCGGCACAGCTTGCGGAACTTCAGCACTTATTGTCTGAACCCTCAATTTTATTCCGCTGCTGCGAATCATTCAAGAACCTATGCAGACAGAAACAAGAAGAATATTAAAGAATCAATGTCAAAAAAATAATGTTACGATTTCTTGAAAAAGCTTAGCAGCTTTTGAAAAAAACCGGGCTTTTCACGCGGTTTTTCGGAAATTTTTTCCAGCATGCCCTCAATATCTTCTGGCTCATCGGTAATGCCCGCAGGTTTCTTAATGATCTCCTCTTTTTTCTCAGCCGGTTTCGATTGCGATTGCGGCTTATCCGTTTCGGAAAGTTGATCCAGAATATCGCTGATTTCTTTACTCTCGGTATTTTTCCCTTTTTTTGTATCAGCCACTACTGCTCCTTTCCACTAATGTTGTCAATTGACGTTGTTAGATTTTTATTTGTTTCAGGGGAATTTATTCTCCCGTAACTATTTCCATGTGATTCCGAACAAACCAACGACTTAATTTTCACCGTTTTCCTTGGTAAAGCGCTCTTTTATCTGCAAAAAATACTGAAAACACGCTTCTTTTTCGTTGGGAATTTCCCCGGCATGAATCGCATCTGTAATGGCTTTTTTAATCTTTCCGATCATTGGACCGGGTGGTACTCCGAGGTGTTTCATAATGTCGTTGCCGGTAATTGCCGGCTGAAAAGCGCGTTCACGATCCAGCGCCTCCACATCTTTCATCCGACTTTCAACCTTGTCGAAATTATTAAGGTATTTACGAACTTTGTGCGGATTTTTCGAGGTAATATCCGCGCGGCAAAGTGTCATTAAATCATTAATATCTTTCTCTGCTTCCGTAATCAAGCGGCGGACGGCACTATCGGTTACTCCATCCCCCACCAACTGACTGGGGCGCATGTGAAGGCGAACCAATTTACTGATATATTCCGCAGATGCAATAGGCAGCTTCATCCGGCGGGCGATGCGCAATACCATCCGGGCCCCCAGCTCTTCATGGCCATGAAATGTCCAGCCAATGCCATTAACAAATCGCTTGGTTTGCGGTTTGGCAATATCGTGCATTAGTGCTGCCATCCGTAATTCGAAACTATCGGTATGCTCAGAAATGTTGTCCAGCACTTTCAGGGTGTGGTAAAAAACATCTTTATGCAGATACTCGTTGCGCTGTTCCACGCCGGTCATCGCATCCAACTCCGGAAATACCACCTGGCTAATACCGGACTTCTTCATCAAATCCAGTCCGGTGGAAGGTTTCTTCAGCAAAATCAATCTTTTAAAATAGCTGGTTACATTTTCCCGGGGGACTGCTTTTAACAGAGAAGCATTATCCTGAATTGCTTGAAAAGTTGCCTGCTCGATATGGAAATGTAGTCTGGCCGCCAGATAAACTGCTGCCAGCATATTTAACGGAGATTTCTGAAAGGCAACTTCCGGAACGAGGGTTGTGCGAATAATACGCTTCTCCAAATCCGCTTCCCCCTGAAAAGGATCGATTAAAGCGCCAAATTTATCCGGCCGAATATCCACTGCCATTGCATTGATGGAAAAATCTTTTTGATTGAGGCTGCTTGCCAGTGCCTGGGCGCTCCCGGTATCTTCGGTGATGTTTTCTCCCGCAAACACTCTCATCAAATGTTTATCGTATTGCAGGGCGGGTGTTTCGTTTTCGTCACCTGAGTCGCTATTGCTTGCACCGGCACTCTCCCGTAAATGTTGAATAAACGGTTCCGTATCACCGGCAACGATCAGGGATATTTTTGAACGGTGACGCCCCAGCATTAGCTCGCGCACATATGCACCCGCGGGAAAAACGACTGTCCCAACTGTGGCCGCTGCTTCATTCAGACGAATTAAAAATTCTTTATCAGGTGTATCTTTTAAGATCGACATTTCCGATTGTTCTATTACTTTTTGCTAAACTGCTCACCTTCTTCAGGCATCTTGTATTCACGCATTTTACGCCACAAGGTCGTCCGCCCGATAGCCAGTTGTTTGCTGGCAAGCTCATAGTTCCATTCACAAGCTTCGAGGGTTTGTAAAATATATTGTTTTTCCATCTCCCGCAAGGTTAATCCACCTTCCGGAGAACTCACCGTTGTAGATGGCAGCTGGCGGATAACCGGTGGTAAATCATAGTTCTGGATTTTATCTCCAAACGATAGCGCGACCGATCGCTCGATGGCATTTTCCAGTTCGCGAATATTACCCGGCCAGTGATATCCTTCGATAATTTGCAAGGCTTCCGGGGAAATTCCGGAGACATTTTTCTTCAGCTTTTTCGCGTATTTGCGGATAAAGTGCCCTACCAGCAAAGGAACATCATCGAGGCGTTCCCGCAATGGCGGAACGGTCAGTTGAATGACATTCAGACGATAGAAAAGGTCACTGCGAAAATCGCCATTTTCTACCATCGCGGCCAAATCGCGATTGGTAGCGGCGACAAGGCGAACATCTACCCGAATCGTTTCATTACCGCCAACCCGTTTAATTTCCCCATCCTGCAACACCCGGAGCAGCTTTACCTGCAGATGTGGCGGCAATTCCCCGATTTCATCGAGAAAGACCGTGCCGCTATTGGCAGCTTCGAAAAGGCCGGTTTTTGGTGATACCGCCCCGGTAAACGCTCCGCGGACGTGCCCAAACAGTTCACTTTCAAGCAAATTGTCCGGGATTGCGCCACAGTTCACCACCTGAAAGGGACGACGGCTCCTGGCACTTAATTGATGAACCGCCCGGGCGACCAGCTCTTTTCCGGTGCCGCTCTCCCCATCAATCAATACGGTGATATCCGTGCGGGCAATCCGGGAAATCATTTGAAAGACCTGCTGCATTCGACTATTTCGGCCAATGATGCCGGCAAACTGAAAACGATCTTCGCTTTGCCGCCAATTGTAATAATTGCGGGTTTCTTTGTTGATCCAGTTATGGATTTCCTGCAGGGAATCCATCTGCTCGGCCTTATTAAAATTGATAGCTTTTTCAACATCGCGGGCATCGTAAAAATAAAGGCGGTTGATTCGTTTTAGTTTTTTCTGGTTCAGCCCGCTTTTCGCATAGTCAAACACCAGCAGCGGCTCGTATCTCTTTCGGGCAATGTGCTCGGTAAGGAGTGCTTCCGTTAATTTATGCGTCGTGGAATAATAAACGAGTAACAGATCGAGGCCTGCCGGCAATTCTTTCAAATTTTTGCTGATGCTGGAAGTGCCGTCGCAACGAAGCACCAGATCATCGTCGATCTCCGTATCATTTCCGAGAAAGACAAAGGTTTTACAACCGGCACTTTTCAGGCGGGAAACGATTCGCGGCAGCGAAGGGTCATAACCGATAATACCGACGTTTCTGTTCGCCAGGGTGCCGACAATCTTTTCTGCCAGTTCGCAAAATACAGCTTCTTCGACGGTTGCAAAACGAAAGAATGGTGTTTCCTGACGCACGCGCTCATGCAACCAGATGCCCCGTTGAAACAGTCGCTGCAAGTCCGCACCAATATGCCCTGCTTCCACCGCTTCGTTATAGGCGCGATGAAGGGATTCCAAAGATAGTTTATTCAGGAATTCCACTGCAGTGCCGGTGATAATTTCCAATAGGCGGGAAACAGCAGCGCGGCCGCTTTCCAGGTGGCGTTCATTAATTGCCGGGCGGGAAAGGATTTGATTGTTATCGAGTATTTTTTCGACATCAATCCGGCTGGCACTGTCGGGGCGGGCAACAAAAAGCAGTACATCATCTTCATGCCGTAGATACAGCCAGTCACTGCCGAACTCGACAGATAATGCCTGGTGTTGCGCACTATTCAGACTTTCGCTGGCGCCCGGATTATCTCCGGACAAAGAGAAATGATAAAATCCTATCGGCATTCGATTTTAATAAACTCCTGAATAATAGACTTTTCCGGCAGCAGTCAGTGTAAGCGCAAAAATTAACAATCATCCCACCTGCTTTTCGGATATTTTCTGACTGCAAATTCCTTGCCTTGCAGAACTTTATATAATACCTATTTTTGCCCCCTACCAAAAGCGAAAATTTCCGGGTTTTCCTGCAGGTTGCATTAATTCTTTCCTTCAAATATCACTAAATATCCCCTAAAGCTCAAAATTGGCACGAAAAGTTTACAATTTTGTGATGAATCACTCATCGTGATAATCAATATTAGGGCACTCACTGCCTAACCGGCTAGGTAGCGATGAAAGGAGACTATGATGAATATGAAGATGATGCACAAGATTTACATTTTTTTAATAATTATTTGCACTTTTCTATCAGCGAATAATGGTGACGATTTTTTTGAGGCGACAGGCAAGTTTCTTGCTAATCATGTGAAGGATGGCAAGGTAAACTACAGCGCTCTGAAAGAAAATTCTTCAGAATTAGATGACTTAACGAAAACGATTGCCGAATTTGATCTGGGTAATCTAAATGCCGCCGAAACAAAAGCATTTTGGTTGAATGCTTACAACATCCTGGTCATTAGAGGTGTCGTAACGCATCTGCCGATCAATTCCCCCCTGGATGTTGAGGGATTTTTCAAAACGATTACCTATCCGGCGGCCGGAGAGAATCTGACACTTGACGATATTGAGCACAAAAAAATCCGTCCGGTTTATGGAGACGCCCGAATCCATTTTGCCCTAGTTTGTGCCGCACTGGGATGCCCGCCAATTAAACCGTTTGCCTATCTACCGGCAATTTTAGATGAGCAATTGGATGCCAGCACCATCGAAATCCTGAATGATGACAGTTTTATAATTGTTGATGAAAAAGCAAAGAAAGTAGCGGTTTCAGAAATTTTCAACTGGTTCCGTGGTGACTTTGAAAATGAAGGCGTTACCATTCTCGAATATATCAATCGTTACCGGGAAGCTAAAATTCCCGGGGATTATGAATTGTCATTCAACCCTTATAACTGGCAGTTAAACAGCCTGTAAAGGCAGTACATTAAAAACGTTTTGCAAAATTAAGGCTAGAGCATTAACATTACTTGCTTCGCTATTTTTGCGCGATACTTAGACATTTTTGTTCCTGAAATTGAGGAAATAGTAGTGGGTGACACAATTTTATTTGCTTTGTATATGATCTCCCTGATCGCTTTGGGATTGTTTGGTATTCATAAATATCATATTCTTCATAAATACCGAAAATATAGTAAAAGTCCGCTCCCCCAACCGGCGGATCCGGATGAATGGCCATTAGTCGCCATCCAGCTGCCAATCTACAATGAACGTTACGTAATCAAACGGCTGCTGAAATCAATAGCTAACATGGATTATCCGTTGGATAAGCTGCATGTCCAGTTATTGGACGACTCTACGGACATCACCGTAAAGCTCTCCCGCCGCCTGGTTGCTGTTTTGAGAGAAAAAGGATTGAACATCGATCATGTTCGCCGCCCGCAGCGCGTTGGTTTTAAAGCTGGCGCCCTGGCTTACGGCGTAGAACGCACCAAAGCAGAGTATATTGCCATCTTCGATGCAGACTTTGCCCCAAACCCGGATTTCCTCAAGAAGACTGTGCCGCATGTTATGCAGGAAGGCATTGGTCTGGTGCAAACCCGCTGGGGACATATCAACCGTAATTATTCCATGTTAACCCGCTTACAGGGCATTTTTCTCGATGCGCACTTTCTGATCGAGCATGTTGCCCGTAATCGCTCCGGCCGTTTCTTTAATTTTAACGGCACCGCCGGCATCTGGCGCAAGCAGGCGATTATCGACGCCGGCGGCTGGCAGCACGATACAATTACCGAAGACCTGGACTTAAGCTATCGCTCCCAGCTGGCAGGATGGCGCTTTATTTACCTTCCGGATGTAGTTAGCCCTGCAGAACTGCCCGCGGAGATGAACGGTTATAAAAATCAGCAGCATCGCTGGGCGAAAGGATCGGTGCAAACTGGCCTGAAGCTCATCCCGACCATCTGGCGCTCCAAATTCCCCTTTTACATTCGTGCGGAAGCGATTATTCATCTTAGTAACAATTTTGCCTACTTAATGATGGCAATCCCGGCCCTCCTTCTCGTGCCAGTAGTAAAAATTCAGGCGGAAATGTATGTCGTCCCCTGGAAATTGGTCTTCCTCTATTTTGCGGTATTTTTTGCAGCGACCTTTTCTATTGTCATTTATTATTGCGTCACTATTAAAAATTCCCTGGGGAAACTTTGGCCGCACGTTCTCTACATTCCCCTGCTGATGGCATTGGGTATCGGCCTCTCTCTCAATAACGGCCGCGCCGCTCTGGAAGCTATTTTCGGGCATAAAACCGACTTTCTCCGCACCCCGAAGTTTAAGCTGGAAGGAAAAAAAGATACCTGGCGGAAAAAACTTTACAAACCCCGCTGGAGCTATCAACCGTTGATCGAGTTGCTGATCGCCAGTTACTTCACCTACGGCGCGCTGTATTTCATTTCGCAGGAAGTGTATTATTCCATGCCATTTTTCCTGCTATTTCAAGTTGGTTTTTTCTACATTGGCCTTTCATCTGTTTCCGGTCAGCGTTAACTGAGACCATCAACTGCTAGCCCCGACTCGCGGATATGCGCAAACCGTTTTTACGATATATTCTCAGCCACTTCCCCGGGGCTGCAGTGCCGGACCGGCCGGAGCTTCCCCGGAAAAAAACTGTCCCTTTGCGCTGGTGGCTCGGCAGCGTAGCTCTGCTAGCCATTTTCTATTATCTGCGTTTATTATCCCCGGATTTTCAAGCATCAGTCCCTCTCCTGCAGCAACCGATTTTGCAATTTGTGGCATTAATGATCTTCGCCGGCGCCGTTTTCCTTTTCCTCGCAGAATTAATCATCCACAGCGATAATAATCGCAATCTGATGATCTGGCTGCTGCTCGCCGGTGGTCTTATGCGCATCGCAATGCTCGACACCACTCCCATACTCGAAGTGGATTTCAATCGGTACTTCTGGGATGGCGCCGTTACCGCCAACGGCATTAATCCCTACGCCCATTCCCCGGAAAGCGTGGCTAATAAAGACGCATCGATTCCCCCTGAGCTACGCCAGCTGAGCGAACAACCGGGTAGCACCATTACGAAAATCAATCATGCCTATTTGCGGACGATTTATCCTCCGGTTACCCAGGCCGCTTTTGCCCTTGCCTATTGGATAAAGCCCTGGAGCCTGTTCAGTTGGCGCCTGGTGCTTTTCATATTTGATATCGCTACTTTGCTCTTCCTTTTTGCCATTCTCTGGCGCCTGGATCTTTCCCCGCTGTGGGCAAGCATCTACTGGCTTAATCCGTTACTGGTAAAAGAGATGTTCAACGCGGCTCATATGGACCTGATCCTTTTTCCCTTCCTAATGGCTGCGTTATACTTTTCCATCTCGGAAAGGCCTTATTGGGCAGCGATTTTCCTCGGCTTAGCAGCGGGGGCGAAAATTTGGCCGGCTTTGCTTTTTCCGATTCTCTTGCGTCAAATGCTTCCGGACTTTCGGAAAGTGATAATCAGCTCAGCGATGTTTTTGAGCTTATGCCTGGTGATGTTTCTGCCGATCTACCTTACGGGATTAGATACCGGTTCCGGCTTCAATGCCTATAGCAATCGCTGGCAGTTAAACGACGGCCTTTTCCGGGTGATATTGAATCTTTCTCATATTGGATTGGATATCACCGATAATCCTACCTGGAAAAGCCAGATTGTCGCCCGGCGCGTTATCGCGATACTTATCATTCTGGCTGTTTTATTTTTCTCTTTACGGCAACCGGCGAATTTGCGAAAAGTGTTTGATCATTGTCTGCTCATCACGACTGCGCTCTTTTTACTGGGACCAACCGGGTTTCCCTGGTATGCCGTATGGCTTTTACCACTGCTGGCCATTTATCCCCGCAAGTCGCTATTACTATTAACTTTGCTGATGCCAATTTACTACCTGCGCTATTATTACGATGCGCTGGGAAATGTTGAACTATTTGATTACTATATCGTATGGGTACAATTCATTCCCGTTTGGGCGTTACTAATTTGGGAATGGCATACAGTCCGGCAATCTGCCCGAAATCTAGCCCCGGAGGTGGCACGTCCAATGAAAGATAATCAACGAATATCCGTCATTATTCCTGCGATCAATGAAGAAGCTTCCATTGGCAAAGTGATCACAGATATTCCTGAGTGGGTGGACAAGGTTATTGTTGTTGATAATGGCTCTGTCGACCGTACAGTAGAGATCGCCAGGGCAGCCGGGGCGGAAGTCGTCTTTGAACCGGAGCGCGGCTATGGCGCCGCCTGCCTGACCGGCATCGCTTCCTTACCGCCCACTGACATCGTGGTTTTTCTGGACGGGGATTACAGTGATTATCCGGAAGAAATGCCATTACTAACCGACCCGATTATCGCCGGCGAGGCAGAAATGATGATCGGCTCCCGGGTGGCCGGCAACGCGGAGAAAGGCGCGCTGACCCCACAGGCGATTTTCGGGAACTGGCTTTCCTGCAAATTGATGCGGCTTTTCTGGGGCGTAAAATACACAGACCTCGGTCCTTTCCGGGCGATTCGCTACGACAGCCTGCAATCCTTAAATATGCGGGACAGAAATTACGGCTGGACGGTGGAAATGCAAATCAAGGCTGCCCAGCGTAGTGTCCCTGCCGGTGAAGTGCCAGTCAGTTACCGGAAAAGAATCGGGCAATCGAAAATTTCCGGAACGCTTCGTGGTGTTGTCGGTGCCGGCACTAAAATTCTCTCGACAATCTTTCTTTCTGCGTTTGACTGGCACCTGAAAAGCAAGTGGCAGTATCGCCAGGCGCAGCAAGCCGGACAGCTGGAACGCTGATGATCCGCCAGTTGATCATACATCAATGGCGGGAGATGAGTCGATCGCCAATCTGGCGAAAAACACTACTCTTTAACATCTTCATCTCTTTTCTCATCTTTTTTTTCCTGGTTTACCTGCTGGGCATTGGCATCTTTTTATATTTCATACTCAAGACGGTATTTCCGGAAAATCCGCCCTTATCAGTATTCAATCAGGGCCTGCTATATTACCTCGGCATAGAAATGATCTGGCGCTTTTACCTGCAAAAAGTATCTGCATTAACTGTGCAACCGTATCTGCACCTCCCGCTGAAGAAGAAATTACTCATCCACTTTCTGCTGGGGAAAAGCCTCCTTAGCCTGTTTAATCTAATTCCGGTATTGATCGTCCTGCCATTTGCCATCAGTGCAATATATTTGGGGGCAAGCGTATTGAACATGTTTGCCTGGTTTTTAGCAGTCTCCGCAATGCTGCTCTTCAACCACTTTCTGGTCATCTACCTCAAGCAAATATTTTCCCTGAAGCCGCTGGAAGTTATTCTCTGGGGCGTGACGCTGCTTTTACTGATTTTCCTCGATAACTATGGGATCATTTCCCTATCGCTGCTTTCCGATATTTGCTTCACTGCTATTTATGAACAACCGATTTTTGCCCTGTTGCCTTTGCTACTTTTGCTTTTCGTCTATCGTCTCGATTTTCAACGTTTCCATAATTTGCTCTATCTGGATAAGATCCAGGAACGGCAATCCGGGGAAGCGATTTCCCGGCAGGGCTTTTCTTTCCTGAAACGCTTTGGGCGGGTGGGTGAATTGATGGCCCTCGAACTGCAATTAATCTGGCGAAATAAGCGCCCGCGTTCCCTCAGTTATTCCGTGCTACCCATGATCCTGATTTACCCGATTCCCATTCTCGCCAGCGCCTATCCGGTAACCAATGGATTTGATGCCTTTCAGATTTTTTTTGCCGGCATTTTTATCACCGGTTTTTTTGTGATTGCCTACGCGCAATTGCTTTTCAACTGGAAGAGCAGTTTTTTCGATATGCTGCTTACCGGAAACATCGATCATCGCCGCTTTATTACCGCACAATATCTCCTGATGATGTTGTTCATGACGGTTCCTTACTCTCTCTTTTTTTTCGTATTGTTCTGGGATCCACAAATATTTGCCCTCATCAGCGTTGCTTATTTATGGAATATGGGCATCAACCTTTACCTGATGATTCACTTTTCCATGGCGACGCCGCACAAGATTGCTTTAAATGAAACAGCCTATTTCAATTGGCAGGGCAGCAGCAAGATTCATTTTTTAATGGGTCTGCTCATTGTATTTATCCCGGTAATCATTTATAGTATATTCTATCTGATTGATCTGGAATTCCTTGGCCTGCTCATTCTGGGAGGCAGCGGGTTACTGGGTGTATTGGGTTATCGATTTTGGATTCGCAGACTGGTAAAGCGATTTTCCCGCCTGAAATATTTAATGGCGGAAGCGTATCGGGAGATGAATTGATGATTGAAGTCCGGGGCTTAAGCAAAAAATATGATCGAAAGACAGCGTTGGATATACCTTCGCTGACGATTTCTCCCGGAGAGTGTTTCGGTCTGGTGGGCAATAATGGCGCGGGGAAAACCACTTTTTTACGGCTCATCCTCGATCTGGTGCTGCCCAGCCAGGGATCGGTTGCTTCCAAAGGACTGGATGTTACCGTATCCGAAAGCTGGAAACGCTATACCGGCTCATATCTCGACGAATCATTTCTGATCGAATTTCTCACGCCGATGGAGTATTTCCGCTTTATCGCCAACTTGCAAAAAGTGACCTCTTCCCAACTGCGTCAACAGCTGCAATTATTGAACGGATTTTTTAATGAGCAGATTATCGAAGAAACAAAATATATCCGGCAGTTGTCCAAAGGAAATCAGAAGAAGGTCGGTATTGCTGCAGCTTTAATCGGCGAGCCGGAAATCATCATCCTTGATGAACCGTTTGCCAATCTCGACCCCCGCTCTGTTATTCAACTGTTAAGAATATTGCAGCATATCCGCCAGGAGCGAACGGTCACCTTAATAATATCCAGCCATAATCTCAATCATATTACCGAGATTTGTGAGCGCATTGCCTTGCTGGACAATGGCCGGATTATCCAGGATATTCAGACCGATGAGCATACCCTGAAAACTTTGGAGAGATATTTTTCCGGAGAGGAAGAGGTATAAATTGCGCCTGTTCGTTTAAGCCTGACGGAACGCTAATTCCATTAAAAAATCCTGCTGAGAATCGTTACCGACCATAAAGGTATGTTCGCCGGTAATTTCGAATCCCCATTTTTTGTAAAAAGCAATTGCCCGATTGTTCTTTTTCCAAACCCCAAGCCATAAGCCCGTTTTCTGATGGTCACGGGCAAATTCAACGGATTTTTCCATCAACGTCGGTCCAAAGCCTTTTCCCCAACCACGTTTCAATACATAAATTTGTTGAAGTTCAATCGCATCATTTAAAGTAATTTTCACCGGTGTTTCCGCTACACTGAGGCGGGCAAACCCAAAGGCAGTGCCACTAATTTCAGCAATCAGGTAGGTGATGGTCGGATCGTCTAATGCCTGACGAATCGTTTCGACATTGTAGGTGGTTTCGAGATGTAATTTCAAGTCTTCAGGATCATTATCCGCACCGAAGGCATCCCGGAAACAAACCGCGCCAACATCGGCGAGTAATGATGCATCGAGGATAGTCGCCCGGCGAATTAGAATATCATCTTTTCTCATCATTATAAAAGCGAATCTTCATACACAACCGGCTGATGAAGATCGGATTTTTTATCACTATCCAGGGGAACTTTGATACTAATAAACGTGCCCTTTTCTGGAATACCGACGATATTAAGACTGCCATCCAGACGGAAAATTCTTTCCTGAATATACATTAGTCCGGTCGCTTTGAGGCTGGCCAATTGTTCTTGCCGGATGCCACACCCATTATCTTCTATTACCAGATGAATTTGTTTATCATCAATCGAAATTTTCAGAGAAATTTGATCCGCGAGGGCATGCTTTTCAGTATTTGTAAAGACTTCTTCCAATACCCGGTATAATTCATAAGCGACATTTTCATCGAGACCTGTTGTTTCGCCGACCAATTCCAATCGGCATTTAATTCCGGTACGCTCCTGAAACTCCCTAGAAAACCAGAAAACCGTTTCGAGGAAATTCAAATGGTCCAATGCGGCAGGACGCAGGCGTTGTGTAATGTATTGGAGCTTGTCGAGAACATTTTTCAAATAAGATACTTGCTGTTCTTTAGTGCCGGTATTTTCGCAATCTGAAAACATTAATTCCTGTTCGATCTCAAGCTTGATAGTCGCTAATATTTGAGCAACATCTTCATTTAATGCCAAAGTAATCCAACGCCGTTCTTCCTCCCGAATACTATCGATTCGGTCAGATAGATTGCGTAATTTTTGTTGGGTTAAGATCAGTGATTTTTCTTTGTTTTGCCGCCGCCTCAACTCGGTTTTATACTCCAGCCAACGGCGTCGGGAATAGACAAACATACAAATGCTGATTGTGCAAATTAAGAGTATTATCTCATCTAATTCAAATGCTTCATATCGTCGTAATATTACAATTAGCTTCTCGAATAAATCAAAATAAACCGAAGTCAGGTATACAACTCCCCCGATAACCCCGATTATTAATAAATCGCTAACGGGTTTGGACAATTGCAAAAATTTTTGACGAATAATATTAATCATTCTCATGGTTGGTAATTTTTAAACTAGCGATTACAGTCCAAAGGAACTACCCAGACAAGGAAAGCTTAGTCAATATCACTATATAACGAATCAGCAATTTCTAATTATTGATCTATAACATAAAGCAATAATCAAATTTCTGATTTTGAATTTATTTTACGACTGTTTATTACTGATTTTATCCCACGCTGCAGCAGGGCTTTTTTGCCAAATCCAGGCGATAAAATCCGTCAAGGGTGGTTCGCCTTCCAGGGCCCGAATCAAGGTATTTACCTGCCCCCGGTGATAGCTACTGTGCGCGCTAACCTGAGTGAGGGTTTGGGTAACCGTCGCTGCAGGGACCGGTTTTCCAAATCTTTCCTCGATGTGGCCTATCCAGGGAAATTTGACAGTTGTTGCTAATTTCGCTTTATCGAGTTCGGCAATAAAGCGCTCCACGTTCGCATGATATTCAGCTGCCCAATGAACGATTTCAGTTAAATCGGCAAACGTTTCTAACGGTGGAATACTCATCTCTTTTTTCTGCCAGATCTGCAAGTAGGCATGCTGCACCGTATGAATATGATATAGTTTTTCCCGAATAACAGTTTTATCGACATTTTTCGGAAGTTCAAATACTGCCTGCCAGACCGTAGCATCCGCCCAACTCATGTGCCGGTAAAGCTCTGAAAAATGTGCTGCTGAAGACATGCTTTTTCCTGGTCAGTTATCAGTGAACAGTTGACAGTTATCAGTTGACAGTTGTTTGGGTGTATGTTCTTGAGCTTTGAGCTTTGAACTCTGAACCTTGAACTTCCTTCGCCTACATCATTGCTTGCTGGGCAGTTTCCAATCCTTTGTCCGTTAGGCGGAGCAAACCATCTTTTTGGAATATGAGACCTTCTTTTTCTGCCATTCGAGCAACTTTACCGGCAAATTTTTTTTCCCATTTCAAATGTTGATGAACGGTACCGGTGTGGCATTCCTGCGATTCTTCCGGCAACCCAAGGTGATGAAGCAAATGGACAACCAGCATGCGCTGTGCAAACTGCCAGCGCTGGCGGATCTTGCGACGGCCAACAGCGATCAATCCACGGCGTGGTGCGAGTAAATAAGTCATCACGAAAATTACGCCAGTCATCGTTGCCATGGCACCGGCAATATTCACATCGAGTAGATGCGCCAGCCAGTAACCGCTGATCGCACTTACAATTCCTATCATTGAACTGAATATTAACATAAGGGAAAGACGGCTGGTAAGCAAGTATGCAGTTGCCGGAGGTGCAATCATCAGCGCAACAACCAGAATGGAGCCGACAGCATCAAAGGCACCGACTGCCGTCAGGGAAACCTGGGTCATTAATCCATAGTGGAGTAACATCGGCGAAAAGCCCAGGGCTGCAGACAGCCCGACATCGAAAGATGCAAGCTTGAGCTCCTTATAAAAGAGAGCGATGAGAACGATATTCAGAAGAAGGATAGCGCTCATCACGTATAGCGATTTCGGGCCAATATCATAATTACCAATGTAAAGGCGGTCAAAAGGGGCAAAGGCTAATTCTCCCAGCAATACGGCATCGGTATCGAGATGAACATTGCCGGCATAGCGGGAGATTAAAATAACCCCGATACTAAATAATACCGGGAAGACTAATCCAATGGCGGCATCTTCCCGTACCAGGCGGGTGCTGTGCAGCGCTTCAACCAAACTGACCGTTAGCACGCCGGTTAAAGCGGCGCCAAGAATCAGCAAAGGCGAGGTAATGTCTTCCGTAATAAAAAAGGCCAGAACGATGCCAAACAAAATGGCATGGCTAATTGCATCACTCATCATTGCCATACGGCGGAGAATCAAGAATACGCCCGGTAATGCACAGGCGACTGCCACGACAGCAGCGATTAATTGAATTTCCAGTTGTGGTGTCGTCATGCCGCACCTCCCTGGGTATTCGCCAGCGATTCCGCCTGTTGTAACCCTGCTTCCGTTAATCCCCATAGATCCCGGGAAATTTGCCGGACAAGTCCCTGGGTTTTCAATTCGCGCAAACAGCGGTTGACAGCACTTTGCTTTAGATTCATCGTTTTCAGAACAGCGGCGTGATGCCCATGCAAACGATCCCGATGTTGTTGAGCCAGCGCATAGAGATCGAGCAGTACCGCATCGAGGTGAAAATTATGGCGATTACGGCTTTGCTGTATCCATTGCCATACCAGTCCACGGGCCGGGGCCAAAAAGAGAGAGAGTAGCACAATCGCGCTAATACAGAGCACAATCGTAGGGCCGGTCGGCAGCTTCGAAGTAAGGCTACTGATAATTGCACCACCAATACCGGCAATTGCGCCGAAAAGTGCCGAGAGAGCAATCATTATACCGAGGCGATTGGTCCACTGGCGTGCGGCCGCAGCGGGTGCAACAATCATCGCACTCATTAATACCACACCAACAGTTTGCAGACCAATGACAATGGCGACTACAAGCAGAGAAGTAAGCAGAATATCGATGCTACGCATGGGAAAACCGACGGTCGCCCCAAAGTCTTCATCAAAACTCAACAGCTTAAATTCTTTCCAGAACAAAAGGACCAGGGCAAGAATTACCAGGGAGAGAATTGCCATTACCAAAACGTCTTCCGCCAGCAAAGTGGCTGCTTGCCCGAAGAGAAATTTTTCCAGCCCGGCCTGGGTGGCGTTGGGCAATTTCTGAATATACGTCAGCAGCACTAATCCAAATCCGAAAAAGACTGAGAGCACCAGTCCGAGCGCGCTGTCCTCTTTAATCCGGGTGGTACGAATGATGCTGATCATCAGTAAGGTCGCGACCCATCCGGCTAAAGCAGCGCCGGTAAGGATCAATAAGACGGATTTACTGCCGGTAAAAAGAAAAGCGAGGGCAATGCCCGGTAACGCTGCATGGGAAATGGTATCTCCCAACAAACTCTGCTTCCGTAAAACCGCGTAGCTACCCAGAATTCCGCTGACAATTCCCAAAACCCCGGCACCAAGCGCGACAGTGCGCAGGGTGTAGTCGAATAAAATATTGTATAGAATTTCGATCATGACCGGACCTTTTCGGATTTCCCGGCCTGCGCCTGAATATTTCTGGCCTGCAGAAAAGCAACATGTCCGCCATAAGCAAGTCGCAGGTTATCATCGGTAAAGGTCTCTTCTACGGGACCGGAAGCAATTTTGCGCACATTGAGGAGCATTACCCAATCGAAGTAATCACTCACTGTCTGAAGGTCATGATGAACCACAACAACGGTTTTTCCTTCGGCACGAAGCGATTTTAGCAAATCGATAATGGTGCGCTCAGTGGTAGCGTCAACGCCCTGAAAAGGTTCGTCCATCAGATATATGTTGGCGTTTTGCACCAGTGCCCGGGCCAGAAAAACCCGCTGCTGCTGCCCCCCGGAAAGCTCGCTGATCTGCCGTTTGGAAAAATCAGTCATCCCGACTTTTTCCAGCGCTTCCATGGCCATTTCCCGGTCTTTAGTACGGGGACGTTTAAACCAACCCAGTTCGCCGTAACGGCCCATCAGCACAACATCGAGAACGTTCGTGGGAAAATCCCAATCGACGCTGCGTCTTTGCGGTACGTAGGCGAGCATGTGCCGCTGCGCTTTATAAGGCTTACCGAAAATAGAGACACTGCCAGCCACCGGTTTCAGGAGGCCAAGCATCGCCTTAATCAAAGTCGTTTTTCCGGCACCGTTTGGACCGACAATTGCCATCAGCACACCGGGCGGCACTTCCAGATCAATATCCCAGAGTGCCGGTTTTTCATTGTATGCCAGGGTAAGGTCTTCAACTTTAATGGCCCAATCCCGCCGGCCGGGGTCGTCAATATCGTTGTAGGAGAACTTCATCTTCGCCTCAATTCCTTCATAGATTATTACATCTGCTTATCGCGAACGCGTCATTGGTATACCTGATTTACCGAGCAGATTGAGAATGCATCGCCACGCCGTTTTGCCGGGTCAACGCTGACACAATTGTATTCACATTATGGCGCACCATTCCCAGGTAAGTGCCTTCTGCCGTGCCGGGATCTCCCATTGCATCGGAGTAGAGATGGCCACCAATTGCGACATCAAATCCACGGGACTTCACCGCTGCCTGCAGTGCCTCGATATAACGGGGCGGCACAGAGGTTTCCACGAAAACCGCCGGAATTTGCCGTTCGACGATGAATTCCGCCAGGGCCTGCACATCTGCGGTACCGGTTTCCGAGGCAGTACTGATTCCCTGTAATCCGCGCACTTCCATGCCATACGCTTTTCCGAAATAATTAAAAGCATCATGCGCGGTTACCAGCACCCTTTTATGCGGATCAATTTTCCCAATCTCATCCTTGGCATACTGATGCAGCGCCGCTAACTCCTCATCGATATATTTTTTGGCATTGGCCTGATACACCGCAGCATGAGCGGCATCGAAAGCCTCCAGCGACCGGGCGACACGGTTCACGGCTTCGATCCATAGTGAAACGTCGAACCAGATATGCGGATCATAAGCATAAGTAAATGACGGGGGTGTCAGCAACTTAGTGGAATCGATCCCTTCCGCGATCGCGACTGTTTTGATTCGACTGCGCATCTTCTCAAAAACTTCCGCCATCTTTCCTTCCAGGTGCAGACCGTTGTAGAAAATCATATCTGCACTGGCCATACGAGTAACGTCTCCTTCGCTGGCTTTATACAAGTGCGGATCGATTCCCGGCCCCATCAGGGTGGTTACCTGCACACGCTCTCCACCAACATTCTTAACGGCATCACCAACCATACCGGTGGTGGCGACAATTTTTATTTGGCGGCCGGCCAAATCCCGGGCAGTCGCCTGATCTCCACTACGTTCGCCACAGGACCAGCAGCAAAGTATTGTAAAAATAATGAATAACGATTTCTTGAACATTTCGACAACTCCTGCAAGTATTAATCAATAGTCTTTTCAGTAAGTAATTTCACAAAAATATATTCGGATATTTTTCGCCCAATGGTGTGTTCCTTATTATCGAGCAATATGGTGATCGGGCCATCAAATGGGGCAACATGCTGAACAGTAAATTGCACGTTAGGATACAGACCGATATTCCCCAGGTAGCGCAGCATTTCCGGATCGTGATCTGTTACCTCGGCAACGATCGCGGCCTGTCCATCAACCAGCTGCGCCATTTGCAAGCGAGAAGACTCCGGCACTTCCCCACTACGGGAGGGAATCGGTGCACCATGCGGATCGTGGGTGGGATATCCCAATAGGGCATCGATGCGATCCTCCATTTCTTCGGAAAGCACATGCTCCCATTTTTCCGCTTCTTCATGCACTTTATCCCAGGGAACCTGCAACGTTTCCGCCAGAAACAGTTCGATCAGGCGGTGATGGCGAATAACCTCCAGTGCAATTTTTCGCCCTTTTTCAACCAGTTCAACTCCCTGGTAGGGTTCGTATGATACCAATCCCATTTCAGAAAGCTTCTTAATCATACCGGTAACCGAAGCGGGTGTTACTCCAAGCTCCTTCGCCAGCAAAGTAGTTGAGACCTTACCGGTTTGCTGAATTTTATATATTCTCTTTAAGTAATCTTCAATTGCGACATTGGGCATTTAATGCCTCCAAAGATATTTTTTAGCCTTACCTAAATTTCTTCTTTGAGTATACTAAAAGAGATATTGGAAATCAACATGTTTTTCCAGCATATTGCTTGACATCTTTCCCAAGCTGTCGTAATTTCGCCTGAAGGCCGCGGGTAAACTCCTAATATCAATGATGTTGCCGAAAAGAAGGACATCCTCTTGCACTACGGTTTAGTTGCCAATGTTAACAAAGTTCTTTTCTGGGAAAAACTACCGGATTTCCTGAATTGGTTTGAGAAGTACAATCTTCCTTTAACAATTTCCCAATCCATTTATGATCACAAAAAATTTCCGAAGGAATTCCGGCACTTTTCCGCCTTGCCGGAAGCTGATCTTCCTTCGCACTGCCAGATGGTATTAGCTATCGGCGGCGATGGCACGATTTTACGGGCAGTGCAAAATATCGGGGAACGGGAGACACCAATTCTCGGCATCAATGTAGGCGGCCTCGGTTTTCTTACCGAGATTCGACTCGATAATTTCACTGCGGAATTTGCCAATATTTGCCGCGGTGAATTTTTCATCGAAAAGCGATTTATGCTTAAAGCGCAAATAGATGATAAGTCTCAACCACTGTATGCCTTAAACGAAATTCTCATCGATAAAGCCAGCTCGATTCGTGTCATTCAAATACAGATCGATATCGACGGTCATTTTCTCAACTCCTATGTCGCCGATGGGCTATTGGTTTCCACCCCAACCGGTTCGACCGGCTATTCTCTCTCCTCGGGCGGTCCGATCATGGTGCCTTCTGCGGATGCCCTGGTCATCAACCCGATTTGCCCCCATTCACTGACCAACCGGCCAATTATTATTCCGGCAAATGCGAAGATTCGCGCCATGGTGCGGACGGAGTCTGCGAAATTTAATATTGCCGCAGATGGCCGGGATGTCCGTCGCTGCAAAACCCGCACGGAACTCGATATTGAAAAAGCTGAATTTTGCGCCAACCTTGTTAAGCCACTCAACAGCAACTTTTATCACCTCTTACACAGCAAGCTGAACTGGGGAAAGGATTTCCGGGATATCCGCCGCTGGAGCCATAATTCCTGATCCGCAATGATGCTGTTATTGACTATTTTTATCGCCGCGATTTATGGGTATTTCATTTGCTGGCTGCTACTCGGCCTGCATAAACTGCGCAAAAAATCCCGGCAAAGTGCCCCACAACAACATAACTATTCTTTGATTATTGCCGCTCATAACGAAGCGACACAAATCGCCGATTGTCTGCAGGCATTGGCAAATCAAAATTATCCGGCGGAAAAGTTTGAAGTCATCCTCGCTGCAGATCGTTGCACGGATGAGACTGTGGCAATCGCAGAAAAATTTCATGACCAATTTTCCCGGCTACACATTATCGAAATTAAAGACGTTCCCCCTGGGGTTTCTCCGAAAAAAAATGCGCTGGACCTGGCTATTCAGGCAGCCAACTTCGATCATTTTATTTTCCTTGATGCCGATGTCATTACGCCAGCGAACCATTTAAGGGCAATGGATGAAAGCTTCCGGCAGAATACTGCCGCAGTGGTCAGTCTAATGAAATTCGATCCACCGCAAAATTTTTGGCAACGTTTCATCGTTTTTGAAAAATTGATTAGCTGGTGTATTTCCGGTGCAGGCGTTGGCTACAATGCACCGATTATCTCTTACGGCGGCAATTGGGGGTACACCCGAAAAGTTTTTACGGAGAGCGGCGGCTTTGCAGAAATTCGGGAATCGCTCAGCGGCGATGACGATCTAATGCTGCAGCGTTTTGGCAAACTAGGAGCCCGGATCGATTTCTGTCTTAACCCGGCAGGCTGGGTACGCACCCCGCACCTGAACTCTTTTTCTCATTTTCTCCGGCAACGCCGACGGCATTTTTCTGCTGGTCAGCGCTATTCTACCAGACTACAAGTTGGCTACTTTTTCTTTCACTTGAGTAATTTGTTACTCTGGATAATGCCGTTAATCTACACACCGGCCCTATTCTTTCTCCTCTTGAAATTATTGGCCGATTACCTGGTCACCCGGCGCGGACAAACCATTTTTCAAGAACGAACCTCTTTGCTGAATTTCATCCTTTTTGATGGGCTATATATGCTCTACAATACTCTGATTGGCCCACTGGGGCATATTGGCAAGATTAAGTGGTAAGTAAAATAAATGTCCAATTTCCAACACTCAATGTAAAATATCCAAGTGGATTAAGATTAGTTCTTTTACTTTTACATTGGAAATTGAGCATTGGATATTGAAAATTAAGAAATGCCTAGTTCTTCGAGGATTTTGTAAAGGATGAGGCTATATATGCTCTACAATACTCTGATTGGCCCACTGGGGCATATTGGCAAGATTAAGTGGTGATTAAAATAAATGTCCAATTTCCAACACTCAATGTAAAATATCCAAGTGGATTAAGATCAGTTCTTTTACTTTTACATTGGAAATTGAGCATTGGACATTGAAAATTAAGAAATGCCTAGTTCTTCGAGAATTTTGTAAAGGTAGGTGCGATTGACGCCAAGCATCTTCGCTGCTTCAGCTTTCGAACTCGTTTTACGGAGCACTTTCAGAATATATTGCCGGCGAAATTTTTCTTCCGCTTCTTTCAGCGTTTGTTCAGCCTGCAAAATATTTTCCGGAGAAACCTGGCTAACGAGATCCTGTGGTAAATCATCTTTCTGAATTTCGTTCCCCTTCACCAGTAACACACAGCGCTGAATAACATTTTCCAGTTCGCGAATATTCCCCGGCCATTGGTAACTTTCCAATACATCCAGCGCTTCATCGGATATGGTGATGGGGCTATCCGGCGCATATTTTTCGATAAAATGTTCCGTCAGTTCGGGAATATCCGTATAACGTTCCCGTAAAGGCGGCACCGTTAATTCGATAACTTTCAAACGATAGTAGAGGTCTTCCCGGAACTGTTTTTCGGCAATCATAGCCGGGATATCCTGATTGGTGGCGGCGATAATCCGAATGTCCAGCTTGCGCGGGGTGACGCTTCCGATCCGCTCGATCTCTTTGGTCTGCAGCACGCGAAGCAGCTTTGCCTGCAGGCGAATGTCCATCTCGCCAATTTCGTCCAGAAAGAGGGTGCCTTCGTTCGCCACCTCGATCTTGCCCGGCTTCGCTTTCGCCGCACCGGTGAAAGCGCCCTTCTCGTAACCGAACAGTTCGGACTCCAGCAAATTATCCGGAATAGCGCCACAGTTAATTGCGACAAAAGCCCCCTGCGGCCGCTGACTGTTGGTATGAATTGCCCGGGCCACTAATTCTTTCCCGGTGCCGCTTTCACCTAAAATAAGTAGTGCAGCATCTGTCGGCGCAATTCGCGATGCCATGCGGAGCATATCAAACACTACCGGATTGCTGCCGATAATATTTTCGCACTGAAATTCTTCACGGAGATTTTCCAGGGTCATAGCAGCGTCGGCGATCAAACGATCTTCGAGCATTTCCAGTTGCCGGGAAACGCTTAATCCCCGCACAATTTGTCCGGCAAATGACATCAAGAATGCCAGATCGTCCTCGCGAAAGGGATTGGCTTCATTGCGGCGATCGAGATACACCGCGCCCATCACCTGGTTGCCCAGCATTAATGGCACACATAGTGTGGATTTAATATCGAGATGAAGGATACTGGTTTTCTGGGCAAGCGCGACATCTTTGTCAGTATCTCCTATCTGGGTTGGCTGCGACTGGGCGATGGTATTGCGAATCACTGTCATACTCATATCGCTGGCAGCCTGCTGCTCTTCCGGTTCCATGTTGCGCCCAAAGGTGTCAGTAACTTCGCCAGTTTCATCGACCAACACGATATATCCGGCATCGGCTTCCAGCGCCTGCCCGACAACATCCATGGCGATCTGCAGTAACTCCTGCTTCTCGGTCACTGTCGAAAAAGTGATACCGGATGTATAGAGGGTTCTCAGTCGTTCAATTTCGTTGGAAAATTTATCGACCTCGCGAACGGATTTTTCATGAGCATCCAGAATGCCGGAAAGACGGCTGTTCATTCCCTGGCCAAAAGCGAGGGATTGTTTAAACAGTTTCTCGACACTGGCAATTGCTTCCGCTGAGGCACCATCGTTTTTCAATTGAGTCATCAGGGTCATAAAGGCCCCGGTCATCTCCCGAATGGCCGCATCGGTAGCGTCACGATATTCCTGAATTTGTTCTTCGCTGATCGGTTTCATAGCACTTCCAAAAAGAGACGACGTCTATTTCGCGTCGATAAAGACAAAGCTGGTTACCCGACGGTAGCGCACCTGGAACATAATCTTATTATTTCCATTCTCAACCGCTTCGCTAATTTTCTGTTCAAAATCCGCCAGGCCTTTTACTGCCTTGCCATCAATGTGGGTAATAATGCTGCCAACGTCCAGACCGCCAAGTCCCGCCGGGGAGGCGCGATCGACCTGAAAAACGTAGACACCAGTGGTTTTTAGCGGTAAATCGTATTCGTATAAAATATCCCAGGTCAGTTCCCGCACTTCCAGACCTAATTTGGCAGATTGATATTTTTCTGCCAAATCGATCGAGCGTGGCGCTGAACCCAGCGTTACTTTTTCTTTCTTTACTTTTCCATCGCGGAATACGGAGAATTCAATAACGGCGCCCGGCTTACTGTTTGTGATCAGCTCCCGGAAACGGCGAAGTTCTTCATCACGAGTAACGTCAATTGCCTGACCATCAAATTCAATCAGCACATCTTTCACTTTCAGTCCTGCTTTACCTGCCGGGGACTCGGGATAGATCCGGTCGATGATAATGCCCCCTTCTGCCGGTACCTGCCAGAATTCTTTTAATCCATCAGTCAGCGCCTGCATCCCGATGCCCAGCCAGGCTTTTCCGCGGTGTGCGGATTTCTGAAAAATCGGGGGATCTTCGATCAGTCCCTGAAAGTTTTCCGTCGGGGCAATTTCCAGGAAGTCCCGCCGGAAGTCATCAAACTCACCATGCTCACTGAAATCCATATTATAACCATTGCGCAGCGTAATGCCAACGGCGGCGCCTTCAGCGGTAATCACCAGCCCACCGGCGGAAAGGGCGTTGATATCATTTTTGATCAAGAATTTACGACGGGGCGATTTAATTACCGCATTGATAGTGTAAGATGTAAAAAGCGGCTCATACTCGTATCCTTCACCCAGCAGCTCCAGGAGATATACCGGCTGCCCCACCCGGATGTTGCTGGTATCATCGAACTTCACGAATGGGAGTGGCGCTTCAATCGCATCAGTAATCTGAATAAAGGCCATTTGGGCGACATCATCTTTCCCAATAAATTCCGCCTTATATTCGCGGCCATCATGCAGCTTTACTTTAAAGTCGCTCGGCTCTCCGGAGCGGAAAGATCCAACATCCATGGAAAGTATATCGAGGGAAATCGGAAATACATCGCTGTTAACGATGATCAGTCCATCGGCACTGGCAATCAGGCCGATCCGCTTTTGCTTCAGCTTCATGTAGGAACCGATTTTCGTTTGAGAAGAAATATTCTTGTAATATTCCACCAGACAGACATTGTCCCGGTATTTCTCAAAAATATCCTGCGGGCCCTGCGCAAAAGCGGCAAAACTGCCTAAACAAACAATAGTGATAAACAAACGGATGTATTTCATTTTAATATCCTTCAAAGTCACGATAAATCTTTTTATTCCCGGAAATTGATTGATCGTTGTCATTCAACTATCCGGTTTCTATGAACCGGCGCCGGGTTTAATCACGGCAAAATAAGGATGTCCATTTCGCACCAATTCGAGATAGATCAATCCACCATCTTTGGCAATTAACGTTTCATACAACGATTTGAATTCCTGATCGGAAGTGACCACCTTGTCGTTGATTTTCCGAATCACATCTCCGTTGCGAATGCTGGACTCATCTGCCGGGCCGCTCGGTTTTACGCTGGAAACATAGACGCCATTGTAATCCGGCAACGATTGCATCTGAAAAATATGCCAGGAGAGTCCCTTAACGACCAGTCCCCATTCGGAAGCTTCATATTCCGGATCATCCTTAAAAGGCTCCTCAATCGCAGACACTTTTACATCCATCGATTTCTGGTTTCGCCAAATTTTCCAGCCGGTTTTTTTTCCCACCGGCAGCGCGGCAATTATTTTTCGTAAGGTCGGCAGATCTTCTTCATACACCACGTTGATCTTTTCCTTGCCGATATGTTGGATCACATCGCCGGATTTAATCCCGGCCTTTTCGGCGGGAGAGTTTTCAGTGACGTGGGAAACCAGCACCCCATGAAAATCATCTTTCCCGAGATACTCTTTCAAATCCTTGATCTGCTGAAATTCCAGGCCAATCCAGGCGCGCTTCACCGAGCTGCCTTCGATTATTTCTTCCGCCACTTCCCGCACCAGATTTACTGGAATAGCAAAACCGAGGTTTTCGGCAAAGAACACTGCCCGGGCATTGATGCCGATAACATCACCGAACAAATTGATCAACGGCCCGCCGCTGTTACCCGGGTTAATCGCCGCATCGGTTTGAATCCAGAGATTATAAGGAGAAACCATCGATCCTCGGTTAGGGAAATAGCGATCGATCGAACTCACCACCCCCATCGATACAGAGCGGGATAATCCCAACGGACTTCCCAGCGCCAGGACAATTTGCCCGACTTCCAGGCTATCGGAGTTCCCCAATTCGGCAAAGGGGATTTCCTCATTTTCCAACTCTTCCAGGTTCAGTTTTAACACGGCAATATCAGTGGATGGATCGCTGCCGACCACGGTAGCGGTAATCCGCTCCTTGGTAGACAGCGTGCACCAAACTTTCGTGGCATTCGCCGCAACATGATGATTGGTGAGCACATATCCTTCTTTGGAAAAAATGACCCCACTACCGGTAACCACAGTATGCTGTTTTTCACCACGGGTAAAAATTTGAATCACCGGCTCGACGTGCACCAGCGCAGGCATTACCCGGTCCCGGGCATTAAAAATTTGAGATTGAAGCGCATTTTGGGCAATAAGGGAAGAGCTGAATAGCCAGATTAAGATCGAAAACAGAATGATGCGTGTCATATATCCTCTTGTGTTTAGAGCGGAAACAATATAATATAAGCTTCTTTCCGATGCTAAGTGCTTTCGCACATTTTTTTACGCAGAAGAATCTAATTTGATCGAAAATTTCCGATTTTCGGGAACTAATTTCATTGAGATAAGGAATTGTGATGGCGACACTTGAGAACAAAAACGCGAAAGTGGTAATGAAACCGGGACGGGAAAAATCGATTCGCAATCGCCATCCCTGGATTTTTTCCGGCGGCATTCGGGAAGTTCAGGGCGATTATCAGCCCGGCGATATCGTCTCAGTATTTGATGCCAAACAGCGCTTTCTCGGGAAAGGATTTATCAATCGGGCCTCGCAAATCCGCGTTCGCCTGCTCACTTTTCAGGACGAAGATATCACTGCCGACTTTTTCCGTACCCGGCTTCAACAGGCCATTGCGCATCGCCAGGCGCTGTTGCCGCCCGACACAAATGCCTACCGCCTCATCCACAGCGATGGCGACGGCCTCTCCGGATTAACGGTTGATCGTTACGGCGAGTGGCTGGTCGCCCAATTCCATTCCGCCGGCGTTGAGCAGCAAAAGTCGTTGCTTACCGATCTCCTTAGTGAGATCACTAAAACGAAAGGTATTCTGGAAAGAAGCGATATGAAATCCCGTCGCGCGGAAGGATTGGAAACAGATAATCAATCATTAAATGGCGCGGTACCCCCTGCCGCGGAAATTTTGGAGAACAATCTGCGTTTTCAGGTGGATCTGGAAAAAGGACAAAAGACTGGCTTTTTCCTCGATCAACGGGAAAATCGGCAAATAATCGGCAATTTATCTGCTGGGAAGCGACTGCTCAACTGTTTTTCTTACAGTGGCGGCTTCAGCGTTTACGGAGCACAGCAAGGCGCGCAAACCACTTCGCTGGATATCAGTAAGGAAGCGATTACGCTGGCGAAAGAGAATTTTGCGCTGAATAACCTGCCGACTGACAACCACCAATTCATCAGCGCGAATGCGTTCGAATGGCTGCGGGAGATGCCGGAGACATATGACGTCATTGTACTCGATCCTCCGGCGTTTGTGAAGGCAAAGCAGCAGGTGAACAAAGGCGCGCGTGGCTACAAGGATATCAATCGACTTGCCATCGCCCAGGTGGCCAGCGGTGGGTTGGTGCTCACCTGTTCCTGCTCTTCTTATATTAGCTGGGACCTCTTCCGGAAAATCATCTTTTCCGCCGCGCAGGAAGCCGGGCGTACAGTGCAAATCATTGCTCGTCCCGGACAGTCGTTCGATCATCCGATTAATATATATCATCCGGAAGGGGAGTATTTGAAAACATTTCTGTTGCGGGTTTGGTAGTTTCAGAAACAGGGGGTAGATTTCTATTAAAGGCGAAACTTAAAATTTAGCCGACCTGTATCCAATCCAAACTCCTTGATCACCAGCGTTGTCTCTTCCGTCATATATTTCGCCGAAAAAGCTAATAGCAGCGTCCGGTCTTTCCGTAGCCCAAATGTCCGTATCAATTGATAGCTACTTAGTGGAATTTCATTCCCATCGGTTGTATACAGTGAGATATAATCGCTCATATGATACGAAAGCCGCTGCAGCCACTCACTGTATCCAAGATCTCTGCTTGCTGCGCCCTGAAATACCAAGTCCTGCTTTCCCACATACCCAATAGTTAAGCGAAGGTAAAAGGTTTCTTTGGAAATCGTTTCGATTTCGTCCAAAGATAAATCTGCAAAAATTAACCGCTGCAGACTATCAGCAGGCAGTTTTTCAGCAGTAATTTTTACGCCGTTTATTGTCAACGAATGAACCTGACTGGCACTGATATTCATCTCCCCCATTGCCAGCCAGATAATGATCAATAATATCCCCCACCAGAGGAGGATTATTTTCCTGGTCATTTTTCCCCCTGCACATTCAAGTTTTTCCGTTAATTCAATTTATCATTCACATATGCCAGAAAATCATCGGTCAAATTTACCGCATCTTGCGCAAAGAGAATGTTTCCCCCGGACAAAGTGCCAAAAATAATTTTGTAGCCATTTTTTTCCCCAAAATCATTCAAATGACCATTTATCTCTGCCAGCACCGGCGCCATTAGTGTTTCATTCAATTCCGCTTTTTTATCCTGAATCGCCTGCCTGTAGCGTAAATAGTTTTCTCGTTTTATTCTCAATGTGTCATTTTTTACCGCTAATTGTGTCGCGCTAAATTCAGCAGCATGTTGATTTAAATTTTCTCGGAAACGATTGATCTCCGCTTCCAGCACATTGATATTCTCCTGCCATTGCACCATCTGTTTTTCCAGTTTCTCCCGAGCAGCAATTGCAGCTGGATATTTCTCCAGCATTTCCGCCGAATGAACGTAACCAATTTTAGCATTTCTGGTAAAACTCAAAGTGCTGATGACCGTTACCCACAAGACGCAGAAGAGCGTCACGGATAACAAAGCAATATCCGGTTTTCGTCGGATGAATGAACTTCGCCACTTTTTCATTAGTTTCCCCCTAATTGATGTAAGTGAAGTTAAAGATATGATATGTGGAGCATCATCAGCGCATCACGCAGCTGATGAAGTTGAGATTCCCCCTAAATTTGAATTTTGAAATGTCGTAGTGTTTGATCTATCGGCCAATCAACACAAAACTGCTCCACAGCGCCGGAAATGCTGTGTCTGGGTTTTCAATCATCTTCAGCTTTGCTGCTCGCAATGCCGGTGCATAGGATTTCGGATCATCAATCTGGCGATAAAATTCGGTCATTAAATCGCTGGTATGGCGGTCATAGACTGCCCACAGTGAAACCAGCACATTGGTAGCACCCGCATAGAGGAATCCACGAGTCATTGCCATCAGTCCTTCACCGCGAATCAGTTTCCCCAAACCGCTTTCGCAGCTGCTGAGCACGACCAAATCAGCGTTCAAATCGAGATTGTAGATTTCCCCGGAATAAAGGATGCCATCCTCAGTTGCACTAGTATCGGCAGGCTGGGAAAAGGCAATGCCGGATAGCTGCGGGCGCTCCTCATTGACAAAACTGTGGGTCGCCAAATGCAAATATTTGAACTGATGAGCATCCTGCTTAAAACGTTCTTCTGTTGCTTCCCCCCGGAAATATCCAAAGCTCTTTTGCGATTCCCAGTCAAAAAGATTGACAATCTCCCTCGCCTCATTTTCAGAATGTGGCAACTCGTTAAATTGCTGTCCATCTCGAGTGATATCTTTCAGGTAATCGACGATCTGTCCCAATACCGGAGAGCCACTTTCCAATATCTCCGCACCGTCATCTCCATCCTGAAAAACCGGTGCAAAACCAGCGACGTTGTACTTGGTTTCGGCAACCTCTTTTTCCAGACTATGTAAGTAGAGATTAGCAGAATAGTGATAGGAGACTTCCACATCCTTCACGAGGTAAGCCATCGAGGCAAAATCCTGCGTATTTGCTGGCATTTCTTTAATCAACGCTTCGAAAGGCAGGTAGTAGAGTTCTCCATCTGGAATGATTACGAGCTTTTTCTTATCGGCGATCTTACCAGCAATCGGTTTAATCAGTTTATCATAAAGCGCCGCGCTGCGTTCAGCAAAGCTGCCTGCTTCAGAGACTTTACGGATGGATCGATTAAAGCTGCTGAGCAATTCCTGAAAAGTGGTATCGTTTGGGAATTTGTGGATCTCGAAATTGTTTTGGGTGATCAGGAAAAGTCGCACATCTTTTTCCCCGAGAAAGTATTCGAGCATCGCTTCATTATCACCTAAACTCGCCTGCACATCGGCTAATTTCGGCAAGGTATTGCTGTATTTCAGATTGTAGTATTCCGGATAATTTTCTTCGAACGACTCCAGCATTTCGTTATATGTAATTTGGAGTTTACCGTAACGCCCGTTTAATGAATCGATAAGAGAGCTATCTCTTAACGCTTCATTTGACTGTAGTTTCTCGATACGATTTTCAAGGGCAACCAGGTCTATTTTCAGGGCACTTTCTTGCTCCAGTAAAGAGTCCGGTAATTGCCCAAAAGTTCTCGCACGAGACTCCGCTAGCGCATCTGCTAATGCCATTGACTTTCCTAATTCTCCCATTTCGAATATTTGTGCGAGGTAAGTTTCATTTCCGGTAAGCTCATACAACTCCTGGGCAGCATCCAATGATATATCGAGAATTTTCAGGACTTCTTTGGCGAATAGGAACTTGGATCCTTCGCTTTTAAAGCCAGTGCGGATTTTGTGGGCTAATTCATTGGCAGCATCGTAATGTGAATTAATAGATTTTAAGTAAACAACTTTCTTATTTTTTAAAGGTTCTTCGATTGATAATTCTTGAAATGTTTTAATTTTTGCTAAAATTCCCTTTAAGAAATGGTAATCTGCGATACTTTTGTCAATTGGTGGTAATACATTTACATCCTTAATTGAGCAGTAATTATTGATTGCACAAATAGCTTTTTGATAAAATGAAAGAGCAGTTGGAAAATCTTGCTGAGCATAATAGACATCACCATATCGGGATAGTAATTGAAATATTTGGATTTGCTCAGAATCTTTAAATCGATATGCTATTTCTAAACCTTTCTCAATTGCCTGAATAGCTTTTTTATAATTTCCAAAATGAATATAAGTTTGAGATAAACCCTCATATACACTCGTACGTTTATCATTTTCTATCAGAGATTTGAAATAAACCGCCTTGTTCATATTTTTTAAAGCTAAACTCCATTTTTCTTTCGCTAAATATAAATCTCCTAAATTGTTATACAGGTTATATTTAGAAAAATTATTGTTTGCAGCAATTCTATTTTGTATCTCAATTGCTTTATTATAACATTTAAGGGCTTTAGTGTAATCTTTTATATCCTTATATGCCAATCCAAGATTAGTAAGTGCAAGAACATATTCGTCTGTTTCTTCATTAAAAGAATCAATTAATTGCAAGTAGTAATAAATAGCAGATTCATAATCGAATTTTTTAGCAAAAATTATTCCTAAATTATGATAGGCCATATTTATTAGCCTATTATTAGCATTATTATCCAAAAAGATAGATACTGATCTTTTGTAAAATAATTCAGCTTGAAAATAATCATTTTTATAATAATGAATGTTAGCAATGCTGAAATATAACTGTCCAATTTCTATCGGATCGATTTTATTAAAATCATCTCCGATTCTTTTCCATGTATACTTGAAAGCTTTATCATAATCTCCCCATTCTCTATAAAGATTCCCAAGGTTTTTATAAATGCTTTTTACTAATTTATGATCTTCGCCATAAAGGCTCTTCCGGACCTTTAAAGCAACTTTGTAATAGTTTTTTGCTTTTTCATACTTATGCAAACGCCTGTATGAAATACCAAGAAAATTATTTGCTAGTGCTATTTCTGAATGATTAGAATCAAGGTATGTTTTGCTATATTCTAAAGCTTTTTCCAAATATGGAATTGCCATTTCGTACTTCAATTTTTGTTGATAACTTCGCCCTATTAAGTTTAAACAGCTTATATATCTAGGATGTTCTTTATGTTTTCTAAATATATATTCAGCTTTTTTAAAAAGAATTAAAGCGCTATCAAAAAGAGCTTCTTTTCGCATCTTTTTAGCCAGTTGATAATAATCCTCAGCAATTCCAAGTTTTATTTCTATATCTGCATTATTCTGAGGAAAAACGCTATTTGAAATAATTATAATTATAATAACTGAGAATAAACACTTCATGCTAAGCCTATTAGTAAAAAGATTATTCAGCATATCTAGTTAGAAAATTTAGAATGAAATACTTATCCTGATTTTAAAAGCAATGATTTATAAAACGACATAATATTATATCATCAATTTATTTTTGATAAAAAATACACCGCCTTCAAAATATTTAGTTGTCATTTAAATTTTATTGAAGGCGGAATTTAAATTAGATATCGTATTTTATTATCAGGGTAATATTGCCTGACCCGATTCGACCTCTATAAAACACCAAAAATAATCTTTTGCAATTATAAAGCCTTCTAATGAGTATCGATCTACAGTCAATTCTAAAAAGTATTCACCTTCTTCTTCAGTTTCAAAACTAATATTGGTTAGGTTTATTCCAGTTTGTAAAGTTTCCCCATTAAGCACCCAAGTATATTTTGCATCGTATGGATGTTCCGTTTCAGTAGTAAAATTATGTTCAATATACTCGTCACTATGACCATTCAATATAGTTGTCATAATAGTTTTCAAACCTTCACTACCGTCTACAGCTTCAAAATATTCCCAACCTCTTATTTCTCTAATATCATTTCTAAATTCCCATTGAAAATCATAAATAGAATCTTCATCTTCATCATATGTAACGGGCTGATTTTCTCCATCAACTTCCTTACCCTTTTCCAGCACTCTCTCCCCACCATCCAAAGCAGCCGGCTCAGTAATCTGTTGAGAATCATTACAAGATACCAGGATACTCATCAACACCAACAAAACACTAAACAGAAAAAACTTACCATAATTACGCATAACAAAAACCTCACTAAATTTCACGGTGCCTCGCAGCTTCCGTATTCATTGAACATTAAAAAACTTACTTATTCCACATTCGTTCAGGCCTGACTCTTTACGAACGATCGTCTACATTCTCATATTGGCAGGTCGTGGATTTTTTTAGAAAAAAAAATAAATTATTTTGTCTTTTCAGTTTTAACAACTTGTCAAAAAAGAAAAGTCAAATATTCAAAACCAATATTACCAGCGACTTAAAGCAATATCGCATAAATCCACAGGACATTAAAATATGTTCGCGCTTGGGATTTAAATGCTGCAATTTTCGGAAATTTTGAGATCTCGGTCAAACTCCTAATTCCCAATAATACGATGCGTTAGGGAATTTTACAAATAGCTTAAGATTTTTGATTATTTTTTGGAAATGCTTGAGGGGAAGTTTTGGGATAAAAATGTCAGGCACTAACGGCTGGTAAGATACCAACCGTTCTTATAATTCTTCGACTTTCTCTTTATGTTTACAGGTCGGGCACTGCAAGAAAAAACCGTCATTGCGGGTAGTTTTCTCTTCTACCAGCGGGAAGCCGCATTTGCCACAGGCCTGGGCACGCGGTTTGTTCCAGATGGCGTAATTGCATTTCGGGAACTGGTCGCAGCCGAAAAAGATTTTCCCTTTGCGGGACTGCTTTTGCACCAAAGTGCCGTTACAACCGTCATTCGGACAGGAAACCCCGGTGCTGATTGGCTTGGTGGTTTTACATTCCGGATAGCGGGAGCAGGCCATAAACTCGCCGTAGCGCCCCTGGCGGATCACCATGGTGCTGCCGCAGTTATCGCACTTTTCGTCGGTTTCAATCGGCTCCGGCGGTGCTTCCAGCGGACGAGTGTTTTTACACTCTGGATAACCGCTGCAGGCGAGGAACTGACCGTTGCGGCCCCACTTGATCAACATCGGTTTCCCACAGTTATCGCACTTTTCCCCGGAATCCTTCTGCAGGGATTGCTTGATCGACTTAATATTATCGGTCACCTGATCGAGAGTTTTCTTGAAGAGCAGGTAGAAGTTATCGAGGGTCTCCCCGTAGGATGACTCATGTTGTTCGATCTTATCCAGACCTTCTTCCATATTGGCGGTAAACTGCACATTGAAGATATCCGGGAAGTTATTCACCAGCAGGAAATTAACGGTGCGGCCCAATTCCGTCGGGGCCAATGCGCGATCCATTTTCACGATGTATTTGCGATTAAAGAGGGTGGATATAATCGCCGCGTAGGTGCTCGGTCGTCCGATGCCTAACCGATCCATCATTTTCACCAGGGAGCTTTCCGAAAAACGGCCCGGAGGTTTGGTAAAATGCTGTTTCAGAATCAGCTCAAGGAGATTAAGCACTTCCCCTTCCGATATTTTCTGCGGCAGATTTTCCGGACGCTGTTCACCATCCTCGTCATCATTTTTCTTTTCTTCCGGCTGGGGCTGATAGACCAGCATCCAACCACGGAAAGTGATCACTTCTCCACTGGCGCGGAAAAGATAGTCGCCGGCAGTGATTTCGATGGTGAGGCGATCGGCAACCGCCGGTTTCAGCTGACTGGCAACGAAACGCTTCCAGATCAAATCATAAACCTTGAACTGATCCGGCGTCAGAAACGGTTTGAGCTTCTTCGGCTCATACTCGCTGCTAATGTAGGTCGGGCGAATCGCTTCGTGCGCATCCTGTGCGCCTTTTTTCGTTTTGTAAACATTCGGCTTCGGGGGCAGGTAGTCGGGACCGTAACTGGAGGCGACATATTCCCGCACCGATTTGATCGCTTCCGGGCTGACCCGCACCGAATCAGAACGCATATAGGTAATTAAACCGACTTCCCCTTTTTCACCGATATTAATCCCTTCGTAAAGCTTCTGGGCATTGGACATAATTCGGGAAGTGGTCATGCCAAAGCGGCGAGCGGCATCCTGCTGTAAAGTACTGGTGATGAACGGTGGTGCGGGGCGCTTGTTGATTTTCTCCCGCTTGATCTTCGATACCTGGAACTTTTCCTTGAGCAGCTGCTCGTAATGCTTCTGCGCTTCTCCCTGGTTGGAGATGCGGAATTTATTCGGATCGAGTTTCTCTTTCCCGATGCGCACCAGCTTGGCGGAGAATTTTTCCTTCGATTCGGTTTCCAGATCGGCGGTAATGCTCCAGTATTCGACCGGGACAAACTTTTCGATTTCATCTTCGCGCTCACAGATCAGGCGCAGAGCCACCGATTGTACCCGGCCGGCGCTCAATCCTTTATGGATGGTGCTCCACAACACCGGGCTGACCTGGTAACCCACAATGCGATCCATCACCCGGCGGGCCTGCTGGGCCTGCACACGGTCCATGTCAATGGTGCGGGGATTTTCCAGCGCTTTCAATACTGCCGGCTTGGTAATTTCGTTAAATTCTATACGCTGAATATTCGTATTGATCTTCTTGATGCTGTCGGCAACAAAATAGGCAATCGCCTCCCCTTCGCGGTCGGGGTCCGTCGCCAGTAATACTTCCGATACCCCCTTCGCAGCAGACTTCAACTTCTTGATAACATCGTTCTTGCCTTTGATTACCGTATATTCCGGTTGAAAGCCATTCTCAATATCCACCCCTAATTTATTCGAGGGGAGATCGATCACATGACCTACCGAGGCGGAAACGCTGAAATCTTTACCAAGAATCTTGTTGATTGTTTTTGCTTTGGCAGGAGACTCAACAATAACTAATTTTTTTCCGTTACTTTTACTCATCTCGCTCTATCAGTTTAGCATGTCATTGCCCGGATAATACACCGCATCCGTATCAAAAGTTCCCACTTCCTTCCCAAGGAGCATTTGGGAAACTACATTTTTTACATCATCGATACCGGCTTTTCCCATACCGAGCAGAAAGCAACGCTCAATGATTTGCTCCACCTGCAGGGCGGAAATAATTCCGAGCATCTGCAGTTGAATCAGGTAGCCATGCGCTTCCGGGGAAAAGAAGTTTAGCTCTTCAGCAATCAAAAAACGAACCGCCGGCGGAGATTGTTTGACAATCTGCGAGGCATAGCTGACGTTTTCGTGATTCAAATTCATAATCACCCACTCAACCGCCTTGTGGATTTCTCCCTCGGTGTAACCTTCTTTTAAAAGCTTTTCGGAGAGTTTTTCGATACTGAGTCCGAACGGTTCGGAGAGCTGTGAAATTTCCTTAATCAGGAATTCTATTATCTTGTTGATACGTTCTTGCATAGTTTCACCCGGCGCAATTTAACCATTTGCGGTCAAAAATCAATCTTTAATTTATCGTCCCATAATTTAAGCATTGTCTTTAAAGCGATTGATAGCAACGTCACAAGATCGCTAGTTGCATGCTATAATAATGGTTTAAGTGCGCTATTATTTGCTATTTTCGAAAAAGCACTATTCTCGACAGCCCTTTCGCATTATCTTTGGATCGCCAATATAAGCAATGAAAAAAGAAAAACGCGAAAAAAATGAAATATACAGATAAACGGCCAGTCAGCATTGCCCCGATGATGGAATGGACCGATCGCCATTATCGTTCCTTTATGCGGCAGATTACCCGCCACACCATGTTATACACCGAAATGAAAACCACCGGCGCGGTGATCCACGGCGATCACGAACGCATTATCGGCTTTTCCGAGCCGGAACATCCGCTGGTGCTGCAGGTGGGCGGCGATGACCCTGCCGAGTTGGCGCAGAGTGCGAAAATCGCCGAAGAGTGGGGATATGACGAAGTGAATATCAATGTCGGCTGTCCGAGCAATCGGGTGCAGAAAGGGAACTTCGGCGCCTGCTTAATGGCCCAGCCGGAAGTGGTCGGCGCCGGCGTGGCGGCGATGCAGGAGGCGGTGAAGATTCCGGTGACGGTGAAGCATCGTATCGGGATCGATGATCTCGAACGCTATGAAGATATGGCCAATTTTGTCGATATCGTTTCCCGCTATGGCTGCGAACGCTTTATCGTGCATTCCCGGATCGCCCTCCTGCAGGGGCTCGATCCGAAAGGGAATCGCACCATTCCCCCGCTGCGCTACGAGGATGTCTACCGGCTGAAGCGGGAATTTCCTCATCTGATTATCGAGATTAACGGCGGGATCAAAACGATTGAAGATATGCAAATGCATCTGCAGCATGTCGACGGCGTAATGCTCGGTAGAGCCGCTTACGAAAATCCCTTCCTCTTTTCCGCGGTAGATGCAACTTTTTACAACGATGAGCGCCAGCCACCGAGCCGGCGGGAAATTATCGCAAGAACGATAGAATACATTGACAAGGTGGCCGAGGCAGGTGTCTTTCCAAACAAAGTAATTCGCCACATGCACGGTCTCTTTCATTTTAAACCGGGCACCCGCGCCTGGAAGCGCTACCTCAGTGAAAATGCCTACAAACCGGGCACCACCGGAAAGATTCTTTGGGATGCTGTTGAAAAGATTCCTGACGAAATCCTCGACGAACGGCCGGCGATTTTTATGGAGAGTGATACCGCCCGAAATGAATCTGCATAGTCACCTCTCGGGCGGTGATAATGTAATTTACAGCTGCTTCAAGGCATCCAGCACAATGCCAGGCGTCAACAACTCCGGGAGGACAATCGGCTGCTTTGCCGGGTCGGGACTGTAGAGCACATAGAGCGGCACACTGTTTCGGCCAAACTCAGCCAGTGCCTTGGCAATGGTGGCATCGTAATTGGTCCAATCGGCAATCACCGCATTGATTCCTTTATCCGCAAACGCTGCCTGTACTTCTGAAGAACTGAATGCTACTTTTTTATTTACCTGGCAGCTTAAGCACCATTTCGCGGTAAAATCGATAAATACCGGTTTTCCTTCTTCCCGCAGTTGCGAGACCAGCTGTGGTGAGAAATCCTGCCACTGGATCGCGCCTTCTTCCTGAACAATAGCGCTGCTTCCCTGATCAGGTGTTACAGCGAGAAAGTCGAGATTGCTGAGGAAGAAATAGAGCGGAATGATAATCGTTAAAGCAGCGATTAACTGAGCGATCAGGCGAGTCTTCTTCACCTTCATAATGTTGCCCCAGCGACCGAGTATCCAGGCTCCCATGCCGCTGAACATCAGCACCAGCAGGAGCGCGGAAACGGCATTAGTCCCGGCCTGGCTACCAAATACCCAGATCAACCAGATAACCGTTGCCATTAAGAGGAATCCCATGAACTGCTTTAGAGAATCCATCCAGGGCCCCGGTTTCGGGACAAACTTGAGCAATCCCGGCACCGATGCAAGAACGACATATGGTGCAGCCATCCCCAATCCGAGAAAGGTAAAAATCAACATCGAATTCAGCGGCGGCTGGCTAATTGCATAGCCTAAAGCGCCTCCCATAAATGGCGCGGTACACGGTGTTGCCACTACTGTCGCGGTAACGCCACTCATAAAAGAACCAAAATTGCCAGTCTGCTGCATGGCATTTCCCTGACCAACATTCATCAACGATGTACCGATTTCAAAGACGCCAAACAGGCTCAATCCAAACAGAAAGAGGAATATGGAAAGGATGGTGACGAATACCGGTGACTGCAATTGAAATCCCCAGCCCAATTGTTCACCGCCTGCCCGCAGCAGCAATAATGCCCCGGCCAGTATCCAAAAAGAGACCAATACCCCACCGGTGAATGATAAGCCGTGCTGAAAAACTTTGCTTTTATCTTCCCCGGCCTGTTGGACGAACCCGAGAATTTTCAAGGACAAGACTGGTAGCACGCAGGGCATTAGATTGAGAATCATGCCGCCGATAAATGCAAACACCAGGGCGAGGCCAAAACTATTCACGCCATCGGCACCGGCGGCATTACCTACCGGCAATGTGCCTTTCCCGACAGCAGTTTCTATCTGCAGCGCTCTTTCCGATCCGGCGCCCCGCCAACCGATATCGGAGACCAGCATCCCGCGAATTTCAGTGGGATCACCTTCACGATCGGGAGAAAGCGGAATAGCTACCTGGTATCCATTACCGACTTTAGTAAGCGGTTGCGGTGCGCTGTTATGAATCAGGTATTCTTCTTCAGGATAGAATTCGATTTGGGAAATCTCATCGCTAAACCACGTTGGTGGAGAGGCGGAAACATATAACGTCGTATCGCTAATACTGGCGGCAATTTGCCAGTCTGCACTTTTAATCGGCAATTTTGCCCGGGCATTGGCAAAGTTGGTCAACTCTGCGGGATTCGCCTCAGCTTTCCCAGCGCTTACCGGGAGCGTCAATGATAAATCCCCGGACTCCGGAATACAAATATCTTTGCAAATCAGGTAATGGACGCTGGCCTTTAAAGTCATTTCTTTTCCGGCAGGCAAAGTTTGTGGCGGTGTAATCTCTATCAGAAAGTCCACATCATCTTCATAGCCGAAATTAACAAATTCATCGAGCGGCACACGTTCAGGATACGGCCATTGAATATCGCCAGCCTTAAATCCCTCGGGAAGTTCCCATTTAATCGATGGCGCAGCACCGGCATCCCCGGGATTAATCCAGTAAACATGCCAGTGGGGCGCAAGGCTCATCCGCATGGAGATCCAGAAGGGTTGGCCGGCCTGGATCGAATTCACCTCGGCAACCAGGGAAACTTTTGCCTGGCCGGTGTCGATCGTATCCGCATGAATAGCGGTGATGCTTAATAAGATTATTAGAATAAGCTGCGCGAAGATATTTTTTCTTTTCATATTGAACCTGAATGTTTAACAATTTGCGGTGTCCGCTGATCTGCCCCTGAATCGAACTTTTCAGTTTCACAGTTGTTGAAAACAACTGATAACAATAATAATATATATTGCCAGCTTTTACAATAGTTCAATCCAAAGCAAAATTCTTGACTGATGATATACTTCAATACGTTTTATTATCGTATTGTACCCGGTAACTGTTTAGTGCATCAAAAATTTGATTTACTTGCAAAAATTGCGATAGTAATTAAATTGCATAAGGTATATAAAACGCAGGAGAAATAATGCCGCGCCCCGCTTTCCTTAAATCTATTTTAATTCCGATCTTTTTATTTATTGGCTTGTTTCTTTCCACTACGCTGGTCGCCCAATCCGAGAAAAAAGAAAAACCGTCATTCATCTTGAAAGACACTACCGATAATGATGTTAATCTAGAGGATTATCAGGGAAAAATTGTTCTGTTGAACTTTTGGGCTGCCTGGTGCGCGCCCTGTATTCATGAAATACCGGAGCTAATTAAACTCCGGAAAAAATACGCTGATAAAGGTTTCGAGATACTTGGCCTGGTTCACCCGATGAACCTGAAGAAGAAGCGAATTTTACAGATTTCCCGGAAATTAAAAATACCCTATCCGGTATTATGGGCGACAGATGAAGTTGTCGAGCAGTTTGGCGGCTTTACTATGCTGCCCCGCTCTTTTGTGCTGGACAGGGAAGGCAATATTGTCGAAGAAATTGACCTGCCCGGTAATATGCGTATGTTCGAATCCTACATCAAAAAATACTTCCAGTAATATCGATGGCATTACCACTCGTTTACAACTCCAATTACGTTACCGAACTTCCGGAAGGCCATCGCTTTCCGATGATGAAGTTTAAAAGCGTGCGGGATATTCTCCTTGAGGAAGAGCTGGCAAGCCCGGAGCAATTTCATGAACCGGAGATGGCTACCCGGGAATTGCTGCAAATTGTTCATTCTGCCGATTACATCGAAAGTTTTTGCAATGGTAATCTTCCCCGCGAAATGGAACGGCGGATCGGTTTGCCCTGGAGCAAGGGATTAATGGTGCGTACCCGCACCGCAGTTTGTGGCACAATTCTTACCGCAGAGCTGGCGTTGCAATACGGACTGGCCTGTAACACCGCTGGCGGCACCCACCACGCCTTTCCGGATTTCGGATCAGGATTCTGCATCTTCAACGACCTCGCGGTTGCCGCTGCCAATATTAAACAGCGGGGGTTAGCTCAAAAGATATTGATCCTCGATCTCGATGTGCACCAGGGAGACGGGACGGCGCTTATCTTCCGTGATGATCCGGCAATCTATACTTTTTCGATGCATTGCGGCGTAAATTTTCCCTTTAAAAAACAGCAAAGCGACTGGGACGTGGATTTACCGGCAGGCATGACGGATGAAGCATATCTCTCTGAATTGAACGCTCACCTTCCGGAACTGCTATCCCGGGTAAATCCGGATTTAGTGCTCTATGATGCCGGTGTCGATACACACCAGGATGATTTATTGGGGAAATTAATGATGACCGATGAAGGCCTGTTCAAGCGGGACGAAATGGTCATTGGTAGTTGCCTGGCGAATGGCTTTCCGATTGCCTGCGTTATTGGTGGCGGGTATGACAAAAACATCGGGCGTCTGGCCTTGCGTCATTCCATTTTGCATCGGGTGGCGATCAAACTATTTCGCCATTTTCGTCTTTGATATTTTACTCTGTAGTGCTATCAACCAACCCGGAATGGTATAACACCCAGCTAATCAAATCCCAGCCAAATCCTTTACTCTGCAAATGCCGGATCAACTTTTCGATTCGCTTTTCTTTCGGATGCCGCTCATTGCGGCGCAGAAATTTTTCCGCCAAGATCCGGATCGCCGCTTCCTGAGATGGCGGGGGACATAACTCATCGAGAATCGGATCGAAGACTTCCGGGGCAACTCCCTTCTGGAAAAGTTTATTTTGAAGCATCTTTCTGCCGACCGGACGCAACATCATTTCGTTCTGGATAAACTGGCGGGCAAATTTGGCATCATTGATGAGGTTTAATTTTTTCATGTCCACCAACGCCTGTTCGATTTGTGCTTCAGTATATCCCTTTTTTAGCGTTTTCAACCGTAGTTCCTGCTCGCTGTGGGAACGAATGCCCAGATACTTCATCATCTGATCTTTTGCCCGGCGGATACCATCTTCCAACAAGATCTGCAGATAAGCCTCTTCGTCGAATATCTTGTTGATCTTAAATTGATAGATCGCGGCAATTTCCGGACTAAAAAGCTGCTCCTCGCCATTATCCCAAAGCACCAGAAAGCGCTCCGGGCGGCGACGTTTAAAAACAATGTCGAGTATTTTTGGCATCCGCTGAATCTTTACTATAACTACGTTGTACAAAAACAAGCTTAAGGCCATTCTTTCAACCTTAAGCTTGCTTGAAATGTTCGCTAATTTGCCGCTGATCTCAGCAACAAGTCAGAAAATATATTTACTTTTTAGCGCCATTGGCTTCTGCCGGGGCGGCGGCTTTCTCTGCTGCCTTTCCGGTTACCTCAGCCATTTCTGCTTCCGCATCGAGGTTCAGCTTTTCCCGAACCAGCTTATCCAGCTTGCTGAAGAAGGCCGGATTTTCCTTCATATATTTCTTCACATTTTCCCGGCCCTGCCCCAAACGGTCCTCGCCAAAGCTGTACCAGGTTCCACTTTTCTGGACCATATTCATATCGGTAGCGAGATCCAGCAAGTCTCCTTCTTTGGAAATTCCCTGGGAATACATGATATCAAATTCGCACTCGCGGAACGGCGGCGCCATTTTATTTTTAACCACTTTTACGCGGGTACGGTTACCGACCAGATCAGTGCCGTTTTTAATGGAAGCGATCCGACGAATATCCATCCGGACTGAAGTGTAGAATTTCAGCGCGCGGCCACCGGTGGTGGTTTCCGGGCTTCCGAACATCACCCCGATTTTCTCACGGAGCTGGTTAATAAAAATAACGCTGGTATTAGAGCGGCTAACCGTAGCAGTCAACTTACGAAGCGCCTGGGACATCAAACGGGCCTGCAGGCCCATGTGAGAGTCGCCCATTTCGCCTTCAATCTCTGCACGCGGCACCAGGGCTGCAACGGAATCCACAACGACGATATCCAACGCACCACTGCGCACCAGGGTTTCGACAATCTCCAGTGCCTGCTCACCATGATCCGGCTGGGAAACCAGCAGATTCACAGTATCCACGCCAAGCTTACGGGCATAAATTGGGTCCAGGGCATGCTCCGCATCAACAAAAGCAGCAAGACCGCCGCTGCGCTGCGCTTCGGCAATAATGTGCAGTGTCAAGGTTGTTTTACCGGAAGATTCCGGACCGTAAATCTCAATGATACGGCCCCGGGGAACTCCCCCGATTCCCAGGGCATTATCCAATGAAATAGAACCGGTAGAGATAACATCAGCTGTTACCTTCGGCCGGTCTCCCAGACGCATAATTGATCCTTTACCAAATTGACGCTCAATCTGGGACATTGCCAGATCGACTGCTTTTGTCTTATCGCCATTCTGTGCGCTCATGTTGACCTCAAAGTTAAGTATTGTTATAAATGAATTTTTTCTATCCTGCTTGATGCCCCTGCTTTTGCCTGTGCAAAAACAATATAGTGAACAAAGATATACCGCTAATATAGAGCAACGAAATAGCATTTACAACTATAAATTTACAAAAATGTAATTTTTTTAGAATTTTTTTTCGCTTACCGAAAAAGCACTGAAAACAGGCGTTATTGGGCAGCAGAAAGCGGGAAGGAACGAAGCGTGGTGTAAATCGGTCCCCGCGGCGTCAGCTCGCTTTTGATGAGGTGAATGTGGTTGACAGGAATCTCATGGGCGGGGAAATGATAGTCGCGGATTGCCGACGCAGCATCGGAAACAGCGCGGTTGTTCCGTACCCGGCCGATAGTCAAATGCGGATTGAAGCGGCGTTCTTCCCGGGAAAATCCCCGCGCCGCCAGGGCGGAATCAATTTGTTGATGTAAGTGACGAAGCTGGTCCTGCCCCTCGGAATGGAGCCCTACCCAATATACGCGCGCCCGCTTCAGGGAAGGAAATGCCCCGGTGCTGCCGCTTTGTAAAGTAAAAGCAGGAATGCCGGCAACAGCTACCAGTAAACCTGCTTCAACATCACTTTGCTGCTGCGGGGTAATATCTCCCAAAAATTTCAGGGTCAGATGGATGCGATCCGGCTGCACCCATTTGATACCGTCGTCGCTACGCCGGAGCGCATTGCGCATGTCGCTAAATGCGCCAAGCAGCATTTCCGGTATTTCTATAGCGATAAACGCACGAATAGTTTTCATGTCTTCTTATTTTACCAAACCATCTAAGCCGATACAGCGGCGGATATATGAAATCTGCCCCATGTGATGAGATTCATGAAAAACAATAAAGGAAAGCATTCCCATCACAGTATTGTCGCCATGGGGAAATTTTGCCGGCAACTTCCGGCTCAGTTCTGCCTCCTCTAATTGCGCTACTTTTTCGATGAGAATTTCACTGCCGCTCTGCCAGGCTTCCAGTAATTCCTCCACGGTCGGGTAATCCCGATCGGGATGAAAGCGTGATCCTCGCTTGAAGGTTTCCTGCCAGGAAAACTCCGCATCAACACGAAGCATTTTTAGGGCATTGTAACGACTGTTGGTCATATGACCGGCAATCCAGACGATTGGATTACTTCTTTCGCCGATCTGCTCGTAGTACTGATCCATATCCAGATCCGCCACTCCCTTATTAAACAGGTAATTGCCAGCTTTTAACAAGCCGACAATACCGACTAACAATGGATTCATCTCCTGCTCCTTTCAATTCTTTTTTCTTGCAAAGAAAAAATCTACCCCAACCTCTTTCCCATCGTTACTCCCTTCGATGCGTGCATGCATCGAATCCGGCGATAACTGCCGGTAAATAATCCGATTCGGAAAATCATGTGCTTTATTTTCAAAGACAAAGATCTCATTCGTATCATCAACTAACTTGAAAGAAACCGGCCCGGGATTATGATCGACCAAAGGAATATAATAGATGCCATCCGGGGTTACTTCCAGGGAGATGCGTTCGGTAACAGCACTATCGCTGCCGCTAATTTTATAGACCACCGCGCTCATTTTATTATCGTCAGTTTTGCGCCATTGCTCCAGCATTACTGCCGTTCTGCCCTGGCGTTCCCAATCACCAAGCAGCCATTCAAACTGTGCAATCGGCGCAGTATTTTCCGCTTTTGGGGCCGGCGTTTCCTCATTTGCACATCCGGTAATCGCTATTGTGAAAATCAGCACCCAGGTAAATTTTAGTAAAGTTCTTCGCATGATGCCACCTGTTTATATTTCCCGGAAACCGGGCAAAAGAAAAAAACTGAAAAGTAAGCAAGGAGACAAAATATTTAGAGAATAGACAGATTACCTGCATTTCTCTGCGCCATTTGCACATTTGTAGATTTGCAAATGGGCAAATGGTGCCAGAATTCATCGTGCTGATCTTTTCAGTGCTAAACCCTTTATCAAATATTTTTTGTCCCACTATCTATACTGACTCATCCCTATATAGTTTTATATAACAAAAGCACGGAAAAAGACCTAATATTTTCCGTGCTTTTCAAAAATTTTATTTCGAAAGAGATTATCCCATGGAATGCAATGCGACTCTGTTTCCTTCGGAATCAACAAACATGGCAAAGTAGCCGATTTCGTCTGTAATCTTGGTTTTCGGTACAACTGTTTTGCCACCAGCGCCCTCCACGCGGTTCAAAACATTCCCCAGATCATCGCCGCCATTTAAATAGACAACTGTGCCATTCTCGGACGGCTGGTACAATTCGCCAGTACAAACGGCGCCGCTGACTTCCCCTTTCATGCCGTCTCCGGGGAAAAAACCCATCATAGTACCATTCATTTCATTAGTGGGCATTTCAATCTGAAAAATATCACTATAGAACTTTACCGCCCGCTCAAAATTTGCTGCGGGAATTTCGAACCAGTTAACTGCATTTGCCATAAGATACTCCTTCTTTTTAAGATTGAGAGTGAACATAAATACACTAAAAAATAAATCGCTCACTGCTCGATTTCAAGCTGTTTTTTATTTTTTGAAATGTTCTAAGGAGGGACGGCAGCATTTATAATTTGGTTGCAAAATGCTGCCGAAAGAGTAATAAAGACCGATTACAAATTAGCGCCCAATGAGAGATACCAGACCGGCTTGCTGGTGCTGGTCAGGTTGTAGCGCCAGGCAACATCCGCCCGTAACAAGAAATAAAGAATATTGATTCTTGCGCCGAACCCGTATCCGCTGATAATATCCCGGAATTCCCGCTCGCCGTTTGCATTTCGCCGGGTGCCGCGCCAGTTTGCATTTTTATACCAGCTTTCTCCGGCGTCAAATGCTGTCCCGACATCGTAGAAGAAAACACCGCGAACATTGAATACCCGCAATGGCGGGAATCCCAGTCCGAGAAAGCGAATCAGCGGAAAACGAAATTCGAGATTAGACAACAGATAACGATTGCCCTCGGTTTCGTAGAAGGCGGCGCCACGAAGCGGCGTGGCATATTCGGAAAAGTAAACATCGCGAATATTATCGGTGCGACGGCTGCCGCGAAAATCGGGATTTACCCAATTATCGATACCGCCCACAAAGAAGCGCTGCGGCGCCTCGCCGAAGCTGGCGGCACCACCGACCCGAAAGGCAAAGTTGTAATCGCTGTTCACCATGTAGTAGCGCCGGTAATCCAGCGATAATGTCCGGAAGTCGTATCCTCCACCGGAAAGACTGTTTGCCGCTTTAAAACTAATAATGTAGCGGCGGCCATCAATGGGACCGATACGATTCTTCTGAACGGAATCATGCACGTATGATAGTGTCGGCAACAATGTGGAAAGACGATCATCATTTCTTGAGAGCGTCAGATGTTTCAGGGTAATATCATTCCAATCGACATTTAGCTCCAGGCGATTGGATTTGTTAAACGGATATGCCAGGGAAAGGCTCAGTCCATAAGTGCGATAGCGTTGATTTTTTACCCCGTCATTGTCAAAAAACAACGTTCGTTGACGGGCACCAAACCCGTAATTGAAACGATTACGGGAATTCTGGTAGAAAATGCCCAGCCCGCTGTTTTTCAACTCATTGACGAGATCGACATTCAGCAGGAATTTATGATCACCAAGCAGATCGCTATGGGCAAAGGTTGCTTTTACCGCTGCACCGAGCAGGATATCGTAACGAGGATTCAGATCGAGGACATCCGGCGTAAATTTCGGGCTGTATTTTTTTACTTTGTAGCTGCCATCTGCTTCGCGGTACTGGCTTTGGGCCAGGCGGGCGTTTTGCCGCTTCACCCGCTCCACTGCGGATCGGTTCCCCACCACAAAAACGTGCTCACTCAGATCCCGGATCCGCCGAACACGCGGACGGTTATTGGGCGACAATAATTTTTGCACTTTATCCCGCTCCGGGTCCCAGTCCCGGGCAAACGGCGGACGTTTATCCTGGAAACGCATTTCCGCATAAACCGTTTTCCGCAGCGGCACCGGTGCACGATCCAGCGGCTTATGGAGCATATAAATATCATATCCGCCCTGGTAATAGGTTGTAAAGACCATCCGCTTGGCCCGGCGGTCCCAATTGATCTGGTAAATGCCGGAAATAACATCGGTCACACTATAGTATTCCCCACTGTCCAGGTTTTGTAAAACCAGGTTCGAGATGCCGTTTTCGTCGGAGACATATGCCAGGGTATTACCATCCGGAGAGAAAATCGGACTCCCTTCTTCCCAGGGGGTATCGGTAATGCGTTCGACTTTCCGGCTTTCCAGATCAAGCACATAAATATCCTTCGCACCGGTCACTAACTCACTCAGGGGGATATCCGCCGGAGTATGCTCCGGGGTAAGGTAATAACCACGATTGGATGTAAAGGCGAGCTTCTTGCCATCGGCCGACCAGGAGAGTTCGTCATCGGAGAAGTAATCGTCAGTCAGCCCTTCCAAACGGCCATCTGCGAGATAAAGCAGGTAAATGCCGCTGCGGCCATTCTTGTTACCGATAAATGCAATCCGCTCGCCGTCCGGGGAACAGGCGGCGGTATAGATGCCATCCAGCGCCGGTTCGAACTTTTGGAGATCGCCGGTCTCGATGTTAATCATAAAAATAGCATCATGCGCGCCGCTTTTCGCAGAGAAAACCAGCTGGCTGCCATCCGGACTAAAGCTCATTCCCGGGCGCAGGAAATGCAGTTCTTCAAATGAATCGGATTTCGCGCCCTTGATCAGCGTCTTGATTATCCGCCCGCTCAGTGCATCCATCAGGTAAACATTACGGTAGCCGTTATGCTCGGCGATAAACGCCACCTTGCTGCCATCCGGAGAAATCGCCGGACTGACGTTAAAAGCAGTCTTTCGATGGTTATGATCGGTGAGTTGGCGGGCAATGTCTCCCGGCTCGCGGCGATTGGCAATTTCCGGCCAGTATTCCCGGTGCAGATAGCGATGCCATCCCCGGGTAAACTCGCGGATGTTTACCCCCAGTGCAGAGCGGAGCACCCGGTCAAAAAAGATATTTTTCTTCAGATGATAAATCAGATCAGCAATTTCTTCCCGGCCATAGGTTTCCGCGATGTATTTAAATACGGAAGCGCCGCCCTGGTAAGCCAGGGAATATTCCAGCGTAGCGAGATTCGGTAAGTAATTATTCACAACGGCATCGCGTATCACCATATCTTTCCGGGTCGACCAGCCCTCTGACTGAAATTCAGCAAGGCCTTCGCTAAACCAGATCGGCGGCCGGTAGCTCTCGGCGGTTATTACCGAAGTAAAGAGGCCCTTGTAGAGCATATCGTTCATCACGCCATGGACAAGTTCATGGTGTACCGCGTGGCGAAACTGCTCATAATCGCCTTCAAATTTCACCACAATGCGATTCTTAAAAAGCTCCGTGATTCCTTTGGTCGCTTCGCTGAAACTATGGCTGACCACATTGGTTTGCTGCCAGTCGTTGTGGGAATTATAGACGATAAAAACAATCCGGGTTTCAATTTCATACTTGAAGTCCCGTTTGATTTGCAGATAGGCGTTTTCGGCAATATCGGCGGTTAATCCAGCCAGCTCATTTCCACCTTCGTAGAAGTAGATATCGAAATGTTCCGTTTGGATAAATTGCCAGTCGAACTGCTTGTACTTTACTTTATTTTTTCCAAAAGCAAAGACCAGCTGCGTTTGGCAAAGACATAGAATAATGAAGATAAAAGCAAGATAGCGATTGTGCATGCAACCCTCTATTGACGGAAGTATGGAACGTACACTATAATGAAACAAAAAAGATGGTGGAAATGCTATCCCCAAAACAGGCCATATTTGCGGGGGAAACTCCTGCTGACCGGAAAGACTTTACCCCAAATAGGGTATTATAAAGTTTTCGGCGTAATAATTGACCGTAAATGGCGACGTTCTTTCTGCCCGATCCAGTAAGCCAGTGGATCGCTGAAAGGCCGGTAGCGCACTCCGTAAAACGGGGGAGATTTTTCCTGCTGCCAGTCGCCTCCGCTAATAAATTTACGGTAATCCGCCCCATCCAGTTCCCGGAACAATTCCACTGCTTTCAAGCGATAGTAGCGCGCCCGGTATTGGGACATTCGCTGCAGGGGGTAAATTGCCCCGGCCTGCGTTTTAAACGCTGCCAATGCTTTCTTTTTAATTGTGATAACTTCGGAAACATCACTGCAGCGATTCACCAGCGTTTGGGATAATGGCACACCCAATTCGAAAATACGGACGATCTGTCCATTTTCAGTGAGCCGGGCCACAACTACGGCGGTTTTAATATGCTCCGGGTGAAAATCGATGCAGGACGGTGCATAAATCACATCGGCTGTAGTAAGGTATGGCGCCAGTTTTTTCTGCACATCCTGCTCCTGCCAGCTGCCTTCCGGCAAGCGAAAATGCACGAGTTTAATTCCCAGGATGTCCGCAGCAGACGTCATTTCCCGGGCGCGCCTGGCCGCCATTTCATCCGGTGGTAAATTTGCCGCGCGGGACTGCCGCCCGTCGGTTAGCACAATCGCGGTAACATCATCGCCGCGTTGGCGATGCAATACTGCCGTGCCGCCGACACCAATGGTTTCATCATCCGGATGCGGCGCAACGATGACAACGCGCTGTTTCCCGGGGAAAAAAAGTAAGGGGGGATGAGAAGCAAGTCGCCCCCCCAGAGAAAATCCCCATTCCCAGCACTTTTCCACAGTGCCAAATACCATGCGCCGCATTATCGGCTTAAACGATGTCAAAATCGCCTCCCATGGTAAACCAGCGATTCGCATCCTTCATCACATCATAAGGGAGGTTTTCCTGCAGCGGCACAATCGACACTTCGAAAGCACTAAAGCGTTTTACGAAACCGGCAAGACGGAACGGCCGGCTTAAGCGAGCCTGCCGGGCAACCACCGTCAGCACTGCCCGGGCACCGACATCATATAAAAATCCCAACGCATAGTGGATCAATGCCAGGCGGGTTTTAATATCTTCCGGGTCAGTAAAAACATCGGTGATGTACCCAACGATGCCATTCTCCAGATGGCGCACCCGCAAAGCGAGGTAGCCCAGCGGAGTTTCTCCGGATTTGGCCAACAGCAAACTATACCCCAATGCCGGTGCACTGGCATAGCGGTATGATACCCATTGGCGGTCACGAACCACCAGGGCATCATATTTCGATTTGAAGCGCTCCCAGAGTTCGTCAAATGCTTCACCGGGATCGCTAACCGTGCTGATTTCAATATCAGGACGCTCTGCCCGGGTTGCTTTTTTCAGGAATGTATTCCCCATTTTACCAACCGCGCGCAGCGGCATCGCAAAAAAATTTTCGAATGGCAGGCGTTCTTTCAGGAGCAGGTCGAGGCGGAGTGGTTTCCAGAGCCAGTTAGCATGATACATCGTTTGCCAGTTCAAATAACCGGAGCGACTTCCCCAGCCTTTGTGGGGAAATCCGATGACAAAACCCACACCCTGGTCCGCCCATTGACGATGCGCGGTTTTTCCCACCGCAGACAAAATACCCTGCCGGCGAAAATCCGGATGGGTCATCGCATCGCAAGCGTGCACGATAGGAATCTCTTCCCCGTTCATCCAGAAACGCATTGCGGTACTGGCATACTGGCCGACCAACTGACCATTGGCATCGGCAAACCAGGTTGTCGGCGCCCCGATTGGCCAGGGAGTATCGATGACCTTCCAGCGGTATTGATCCGGCGTTATCGATTTATTGAAAATTTGATTAAAAAGTGCAGCTGCCTGATGCTCATCGCCATCACGGAATCCGCGTACGGTCCAGAGGCGTTCGGTTTTTTGAAGTTTTTCCTGCATTTCAACGACCCGTCATTTGCGTTTATTTTGCCGGCCCAAACGGTTGTCCGAGCCATTTTTTGCCGTCTATTCAAAAAACACGCTTATTGATCATTTAATCAATATTCAAGCCGATTTTTCGCAAGAGTTTATCGAAGCGGGCATCGGCCCGTAAATTGTCGAAACTGGCATAAACATTCAGATAAACCAGTGAGCTGGAACGCTGCTGAAATGCTTCCTCCAGCCAATGAAAGGCCTGATCTTTATCGTTGAGCAGTGCGTACAATTCGGCATAACGTAGCGGTGGGGAATTTTTCTTTTTAAACAACTCCAACTGCGATTGCCAGACCCCTTCCCAGCCGGATTGCTGATATGCGGCTTCCAGCGCTGCCGGTGATTCACTCTTTTTCCCGGAGAGCCACCCCGCGGCTTTCAGGGTTTCCGGGAACATCCGCTTTTGTTCATAAACCCGGCGGAGAATGCCGTGCGCGGGCAGAAAGCCGGGATCCATATCCACCGCCTTATTGCAGTATTCGATGGCCTCATCGTGCCGCCCGGCCAAAAAGGCGATTTTCCCCACATGCCAGGTGATGTGCACGGAAAGGGGATCGATATCCAACGCTTTCAGGATCATTTCCCGCGCGGCGTCGAACTGTTTCATCGCTGAGAGATATTCCGCATACCATTGATAGGCGCGGGTGTAGGCCGGTTTCAATTCTATCGCCCGAAGAAATTCTTTTTCCGCCCCGGCCCAATCCCAATCGTACCAGAAACGAACAAATGCCAGCGAGGTGTGTGCTTCCGCCAGCTGGTCGTCGATGGCCATCGCTTTTTTTGCAGCAGCTTTTGCTTTCGGCATCGCTTCCTGCGGAGAAAGCGGCGCGGAGAAAGTGCCGCCAAGCAGGATGTAGGCATCGGCAAGCCCGGAGTAAGCGAGGGTATAGTTGATATCTTTTTCCAGCGCTTCTTCAAAGTATTCGATACTCTTTTGGGAATCGACGGAAGTGCCGCGGTTCAGAAAGTAGCGTCCTTTCAGATAGAGCTGATACGCTTCCTTGTTATCGGTATACCGTTTGAAGAGGGAGGCGCTTTCCCCGCTGCTCAGTTTCATTTTCAGTTTTTCCACGATGGCCTGGGCAATGTCATCCTGAATGGCGAAGATATCGTCAAGCTCCCGGTCATACTTCTCTGACCAGAGATGAAACCCATCGGCGACATTGATCAGCTGCGCACTCACCCGCACCCGGTTACCGACCTGGCGAACGCTGCCTTCGATGAGATGACTGACGTTGAGTCGCTCCCCAATTTCCCGCACATCGCCCAGCTGCTCCTTCAAGGCAAACACCGATGTTCGGGAGACGACCCGCCAGTTTTCCACCCGGCTTAATGCATCGATCAACTCTTCCGTCATCCCGTCGCAAAAATATTCCTGCTCTTTCTGCGCGCTGATATTCTTAAAAGGCAGAACAGCCAGTGATGGCGGAGTATCTTCCACCAGAGGCGCCCAGTCCGCCACCTGCTTTAAATCCGCAATCAATTCCGTCAATTGCTGATAACGCTGTTCACGATCTTTCGCTAATGCTTTGTCCAGCACGGATTGCAGAATTTCCGGGGCATCAACCCCCATCTCATCGAGTTTTTGCGGCGCTTCCGATAAAATCGCGTAGAACAACGCCTGCGCGTAATCCCCCTGAAACGGCAGTTCCCCGGTAAGCAGCTCAAACAGCACCACGCCTAACGACCAAATATCACTGCGATGATCGACCGTTTCCCCATTGGCCTGCTCCGGGGACATGTATGCGGCAGTTCCGGAAATCAGTCCCCGTTCCTTCAGGCCGGATTGATCCGCAAATGTTGCCAGACCAAAGTCCATGATCTTGACTTGCCCGGCATTATTTATCATAATGTTGGCACTTTTGATATCGCGATGAACGACGCCTTTCTGATGCGCCGCCTGCAGCCCTTCCGCAATTTGCAAAGCGATTGGAATAACCGCATCCGAAGACAACTGGCCCTTTTCAAAATGGTCGCTCAACTCCTCCCCTTCGATATATTCCATCACGATAAATGGGCGTTCTTCAATCTCTTCTATCGCAAAGATGGTTGCCAGATTGGGATGATTCAAAGCGGCCGCGGCCTGCGCTTCGGTGTGAAGACGCTGCCGGTCTTCAACATTCAGGGAAAGCTGTTCCGGTAACCACTTGATGGCGACATGCCGCTTCAAGCGGGTATCTTCGGCCAGATAGACCTCTCCCATTCCGCCTTCGCCGAGTTTTTCATGGATTTTATAATGGAGAATGGTTTTACCAATCATCATAATACAGGCTTGTCTTTGCCGGAAAAAATTCCCAGTTGCCGTTCATTAGTTTAATTAATAGTAATACTTTATTATTTGACAATCAACCCTTCGGATTTCGGAATTTGGAATTCGGAATGCGGAATTCAGATTTAAAGGTTTATCTTCAAAGCTTCAAACCCAACCCGATTGTTTTGCTCATTTGCATATTTGCTCATTTGCCCATTCCCCCCAAGGGCTTTCCTCAAAATGCAAACTTTCACCAGAGAATAATTCCGAATTCCACATTCCGCATTCCCAATTCCCCATTCCAAAATCTTAGAAATCGTTGACAAGATTCCGCAAAAGACCTATCTTCGATTTGAAACGAGTTCAGCGTTTAATGTTTCCTTCTCTAGCTTGTAACTTCGAACTCTGAACTTTGAACTCTGAACCTGGAACTTGAAAGGATGCTGCTATGTCTCTGGAAAAACTTGATCACGCCCTGATTCAGGAAGTTGAACAACTCAAAACCGAAGGCCGGGCAAAGCCGCCGGAACGAATTATTGTTGATTATATTCCTCCCAAAGACGGTCGTGGCCCCCGTTATAAGTTACAGGACAGTGACACCGAGTTTATCCGCATGAATTCCAACAGCTACCTTTCTCTTGCGAACCATCCGGATTTGATCCATGCTGCAGACGAAGCGACACACAAATTTGGTGTCGGTCCCGGCGCTGTTCGTTTTATTGACGGCACTTTTAACTACCACATTGCTTTGGAAGAACGGGTCGCTCGTTTTGTCGATAAACCGGCGGCAAAAATTTTTAATTCGGCCTACACTGCAAATCTCGCCCTCGCCTTGACGGTCAACAATAAGCAAACCTACTGGATTGGTGATGCACTGAACCATAACAGCATCATCCGGGCGATGCGCATCTCCAATGTTGCCAGTGCGAACAAGGGCATCTACAAACATAATGACATGGACGATCTCAAGCGTCATCTCGATGCAGTGCCTGAGGGCATCACCCGGGTGATGATTATTTTTGACGGTATTTTCAGTATGCGTGGTGACTTTGCCCCGGTGGATCAGATTGTCAAAACTGCCGCTGGCTATAACGACAAATTCCCCGATGGCGTTATCACCATTGTCGACGATTCGCACGGTATTGGCGCATATGGTGACAGCGGTCGTGGCACCCCGGAGCATGCCGGTGCCAATCCGGATATTATTATCGGCACATTCGGGAAAGCGTTTGGGGTAAACGGCGGATTTATTGCCGGCAGCGAAGCGCTGGTGGAAGCAGTGCGTCAGAAAGCGGACACCTACATCTATACAAATCCGTTAAGCGTCGCGGATTGTGCCGCAGCAACCCAGGCGATCGATATTGCAGATAGCGCTGAAGGCAAAAAGCGCCTGCAGCAAATTAAAGATCGCACCGAGCAGTTCCGCTCCGGACTGGCGGATCTTGGGTTTGAATCGATTCCCGGGCCGCACGCCGTTGTACCGGTTTTGGTGCGGGATACGGCAAAAACCCACGAGTTGGTTAAACGCCTTTACGATGCAGGTGTGCTGGTGGTTGGCCTCACCTTTCCGGTGGTGCCACGCGGCGATGAAACCATGCGTTTCCAGATTAACGCTGCCCACACTGCCGAAGACATCGATTATGTATTAAGCGTCATGGCCGAATTCAAGAAGTAGCTGCAGTGATGAAAATTATTAAGAAGCTACTGATCATTCTCATCACTGCCTTTATTAGTTTGGCAGTGATGCTCCTGATTATCGGGGGTGGCTATGGCCCGAAAGCACATCTGCCAACGGCATTTATAGCGCAGGAAGGGACATTCATTTTTGCGCACCGTGGCGTGCTCTATCCCTTTCCGGAAAATTCTGCCGGAGCGCTACAGCATGCGAAATCCCGCGGTTTTCCCGGCGTGGAAATTGATGTTCAGCTCAGCCAGGATCAGCAATTTTTCCTCTTCCATGATAAAACCGGGGAGCGCATGCTAAAGATGCCCGGCCCGGTCACCAGCAGACGCCTCTCCGAGCTTCAGCAGAATTTTCTGCAAAGCAAAGATCCGGAAATCCGGGAACGCGTCCTTTCCCTGTCTGATGCAATTGAGGATTTCGGGGAAGACTTTATCTTCTATCTGGATATGAAACGGTATCCCGGGAATGCCGATCTGGTTACCCGCGCCGGACTGATCAACGATTTTCTCGTTAAACATTCCGCCCGGGAAAAATGCATTGTATCCAGTGCCGATCCCTTGTTTATTGCTTATCTGGAGTATCATTATCCGGAAATAATAACCTGCCTGGAAGCAGTCAATCCCCCCAGCCATCTACTGTTCAACTGGATTCCAGTTCGTTTTCAGCCGGACTTTATCGCGACTTTTCACTATAAAATTGATGAGAGTTATGTGGAGTGGTTAAAAGAGAACGACATGCTAAACCGCTACATCGCCTACACCATCAAAAGTGAAGCGGATCTGGCTAGTGTTCAACAAATGGGAATCAAAAAATTTATCGCCGATGATCATCCGTTTATACAACCTTTACTAAATGCGGAATGACGAATGGCGAATGCGGAATGTTGAACTAATAATTCCGAATTCGAAATTCCGCATTCCGCATTTGAAAATCCGCATTCCGAATTCCGAATTCGTCCTTTATTTCATAAGTAACATTTGCCGAACCTGCTGTTGATTGCCGGACTTTAATTGATAAAAATATATCCCACTGGCTACCATTTTTCCGTTTTCATTGCGGCCGTTCCAGGTAACAGAATATTGACCGGGAGATTGCTCGCTGGCAACCAACGTTCGTATTTTTTCTCCGCGCACATTATAAATTATCAATTTGGTAAACCCGGCTGTGGCAATTTGATAGCGAATTGTTGTCGATGGATTAAATGGATTGGGATAATTTACTTCAAGCGCAAAATTAAGCGGTAGATTGCTTTCTTCATTTATTCCGACAACGGCCAGATTAACATCGTTACTATCGCGAGGCTCCAGTTTAAATTCGCTAAATTGATAATAATGAATTCCCTGAATATCACCCACTGATCCCTGAATAATAGCGCCACCGAGATTCCCCTCATACTGTTCAGACAAATCATCAACACGCAAGCCGCCACTCCCATCGTCGATGATGAACTCTCCGAAATTATTCGCCGAATCGGGTAAATCTTCCGTAACGGTAACATTTTGAAAAGAAACAAAGACTGATTCATACGCTTCCGCTAACAGACCCCCTGTGGTTAAATCGCCGGTTTGCTGTGGCACTGGCATAAATGCGCCCACACCCGCTGTTTCCAATTCGCTGGTAATAATATTCATCTTCGTCAATCCGAAATCTTCTTCGATCATCCCGCTCATCGTAACCAGATCACCAATTTCGTAGATATTCACAGTGCCGGTTGTAAAAATGCCAGACCAGGCAGCAGCGGCATCCTGAATAAAATAACCGGCAAACTGAGTTGGCTGGGACATTACTATCCCTTGCAACTCAATGGTATAACCGACATATCCCGAGGCATCATTATTATACCCATAGGTTCTTTGAACATCGGCAATTCGCGCCCCATTATCACGTACGATATAGCGGAAGACATTACCGGAGGCACGAGAGGTGTCCGCTGGAAAACTGGACATAAATCCATCATCATCAATCGCCGATACAAAGTAGCGCAAAAAACTGCCGTCGGCCCGCGGGGGAATTTCGCCTTCCCAAAGATTACTCGTTGCACTCATGGCGACAGTTGTCCAGACGCTATCATCAACGCTATAGTGAAGGGAGGCACTGCTTACACTGCCATTATCCGTAATAACCGCGCTGATCGTCAGCATATCTGTTGATGTCGGCACGATAATCGATCGTTGCACTTCGCTGATTTGCGGCGCATTAATGTTAGTTGTTAAATCCGTAAAATCCCGCGGGTTAATACTGTTGCCATCAGTAAGACTTCGCACGAATCCTGCAATGCTAATTTCCGTACCATTGGGAGGCCAGTTATAGGAACCGTTTCCGAAGCGAGTGTTAAAAAATGCAAAGCCGTCATCAGCAAATGTCGGCATACCGCTATTATCTTCGATGACAGCCCGATTGGATGAAAAGTTATTGTCAGTAATCATCGCAGTTTCGATTCGCACCAACTGTCCTTCCCACTGCTCACCATTTTCCCGATTGGTAAGATCTGCAGTACCGAGTGGAATCGGTGCAGGTAAAAAAGTACCGGCAGATTCAATAACGACCGGCACTAATGGATCAGTAAGCAAAGATAGCTGAGTCATCGTTTCCGCTTCCTCAACGACGCCGGTAAAACGGCAGATCATACCGGATTGCACGTTTCCGAAGAGTGTTGCCGTAACGGTTGTATCGTTCTGCACAATCTGTAAACCCTGCCAGGGATCTTGCGGGAAATCGACATCGAGAATAAAGCAGGCCCAGCCTTCATTCACTGCAAGATCACGCACATTATTCATTACTAATCCACGCACTTCGATGGTATCGCCCAGCAGGAAAGATTGATCGTCATTTTGCGGATTTAGCACAAATTGCACTTCCTCGATCGTCCGTAGCGGATATACCTGGGCATTTACAATCGGTGAAACAAAAAAGAATATCAGCAGAAAAAAGAGGAACGATATAATTCTGTCCATTTCATTCTCCATTCAGTGAAGCTATCTGGTTAACAACATTTTTTTCGTTTGGGAATATCCTGTATTGGCACTCAAAGTGTAGAAGTAAATGCCACTGGGCGCTAATGTTCCCTCCTCATTTCGCCCGTCCCATACCAGCTGATAACTCCCGGATATTTTTTCCCCGGAGAGTAGTTTCCGCACCTGCTTTCCCAGTAAATCGTAGATTATCAAGCTCATTTCACCCTGAGCGTTGCCAGGAGCGATTTCCAATTCGATTGTCGTCGAAGGATTAAAAGGGTTGGGATAATTTTGCTTCAGGTTTAGCTGATTCGGTAGATAGTCACCGGCTACCTCAATGGCAACATTGTCCGCCCGGAAGCGATAGATTCTCCCGGCATCCCCGACGCTATTGACATCTTCCGTATAACTGCTGATTAAATAATCGGCTACTGAAGAAGCGGTTTGCCAACTGCCTAACATGGAAAATCCAAAGAGGCCGTTAAATTCCTGATTAACAGCCGTTAAGGAATCCAATACATTTCCATTTGCACCATTGAACAGGTAAACACGTCCCGCATCAAAAGTACCGGAAATATCTGCCAGGGGCGCAGCAATTAACAAGTCATCGATTCCGTCATTGTTTGCATCACCGGCATTGGCAAGTCCTCGGCTAAACCAATCGACATGAAATGGATTTGGTGATTCGATACTAAATAAAAAATTACCGGAAGCCCCATCAAACAGATAGGCTCTTCCAGCATCGACAAAACCGTTTACATCTTCGGAACTGCCAACGAGCAAATCCGGAATATCATCGCCATTAACATCCCCGGGAGCAGCAACCGCCCAGCCAAATTTACCATTATTTTTGGGGTGAGATGAGTTCAGCGTATGAATAAGTGTGCCGTCCATGCCACTCATCAGGTAAGCCCGTCCGGATTTTGTAAGAGAGTCCGGGGTTTCCTGACTACCAATCAATATGTCGGAAAAGCCATCGTTGTTTGCATCAGCGATTGTAGCCATCGATAGACTAAACAATCCACTTTCATTAGGATTTGGAGAATCAATCGCAAAGAGAAAGTTTCCATCAATACCGCTAAACACATATGCCTGACCCGCTTCAGTAATCCCACTTGCAGATGCGCCACTACCTGCCACCCATTCGGAAATCCCGTCATTATTTAAATCATCAATAACCGTCAGCGATCGGCTGAACCAGGCAAATTGCGCCGGCGATGGGGCAACCACATCATATAATGGCGCGCCATTGGTACCATCAAAAACATATACCCGGCCAGCACCGTCTAAGTTGTTGACGGTTTCCTGGCTACCGATGATTAAGTCCTTTACCGCGTCGTTATTGACGTCTGTGGCAGCAAGAGTAAATCCGAAGGTGCCGAATGTTTCCGGATTGGGCGTATCCAGTTCGTAGAGCACTCCCCCATTTGCCCCATTGATCGCATATACCCTGCCAGCATCCACAATCGCGGAAACATCTTCCGTAGCAGCGCTGACAAGCAGATCGGCGATTCCATCATTATTGACATCGCCGATGGCAACCATTGAACGACCAAATCCGGCAAATTGCTGAGGTGTGGGTGGATCAATTGTTGTCGTATTAAATTGAGCAAATGCCAGAGATACAGGAAATAGAAATACTCCCCATAACGATTTTAAAAATATTTTCAAAATTTTCATTCGCGAAATTCCCCAGATTAACAAAGAATCATCTCCTCCCAAAACCCTCCTCAAAGGGAGCGGGAGGAGATAATCATTTCAATTCAGTTACACATTTTATATTTACAATTCTCTCATCTATAGATAATCGCACATCCATAACGGCTTTAGGCTTGTAGGGAAAGGGATAATCGTTCTTTCCCTACAAGAGAGAACACCAAAGATCCCCTTTACTTCTAAAGGGAAAAAATCTTTGCCTATTGGCTCAACGAAAATTATATTTTTTAGAACTTTATTTTATAATGTCAAACATGACAAAACCTGAGCATCAGGCAGCTTTGCAAACTTCACCAACAGAAATCACACGCCTTTTACTGGAATTAAGAAATGGCAATGAACAAGCTTTCGAAGCGTTAACCCCATTGATCTATCAGGAATTGCGAGCCATCGCTTCGAATTTCCTGCGCAGAGAATCCGCCAAACATACATTACAAACAACCGATCTGGTCCATGAGGCCTATCTCCGTCTTATTGACGAAGCACATTTTTCCTGGGAAAATCGTGCTCATTTTTTTGCAGTCGCTGCGCGCGCCATGCGGCAATTTCTGGTTTTCTATGCGAAACAAAAAAAGGCCCAAAAACGCGGGGGTGGCGATAAACCGGTAACTTTTAAAGAGCAGTATGTTCATAAAGAACAAAAGTCGCAGGATATCATCGCACTGGATGCAGCACTTCAATTATTGGAAGCCCAGGATGTAAGACTAAGCAGAATTGTTGAGTTACGTTACTTCTCCGGATTAACGATAAAAGAAACAGCAGAAGTCTTATCTATTTCCCCGGCAACGGTGAAACGAGAGTGGGTGACAGCGAAGGCCTGGTTGTATAGGGAGATAAAATCGTGAAGCGAATGCGGAATGGGGAATGGGGAATGCGGAATTAAGAATTCGGAATTGGGAACTCGGAATGCGGAATACAAAATAGCTTCTATTCCATCATTCCGCATTCCGAGTTCCGCATTCCCAATTTGTTTCTTTTCTAAATTTTGTTTTCCGGGGTTAATGTAGATTAAATACATATTGTTGGAATCTATGTGCTTTACATGCTTTGGGGGAAATCATGGCTGAAAGAGATTTAAAATTACGTACTAAACAGTTCTCTATAAGTGTTGTTAATCTTTGCAGAAAGCTGCCCGGGAATTATGAAGGAAGACGCCTGGCTGATCAGCTTTTTCGCTCAAGCACTTCAGTGGCTGCAAATTACAGAGCTGCATGCCGAGCCAGATCAGTGAAAGAATTTATCGCCAAATTAGGCATTGTTGAAGAAGAGGCGGATGAATCATTATTCTGGATGGAACTAATTGAAGAATTAAAACTTCTTAAGCCCGAAGATCTAATAGCGATCAGAGATGAGAACTATGAAATACTTTCAATTATAGTAGCATCGATTAAAACGGCGAGGAAAAGAAGCAAATGATTGAATGCGGAAAGGAGAATTCGGAATGGCGAATGGCGAATGCGGAATGACTAAATAAAAGACACTATGAATTCCGCATTCCCAATTCCGCATCAATAGTGTGCGAAAGTTTTCATTATCTTCGCAAGAATGAATTAAAATTAGACTTCAGCCTCTCAATATTGTCCTGGTGTTCTAAATAA
>JANQQU010000069.1 GCA_028284905.1 Calditrichia bacterium | reverse complement strand
CTTTTTTCTTCGGCATAATATCCTCTGAACATTGTGGTGATTTTATGAATATTATTGATTTCGAAGAAAAATTCAAACTTTCGCACAGCATTGATTCCGAATTCGGAATTCCGAATTCCGAATTTAATCTTATTTGCCCATTTAGTGCTCCCCACCTGGCCATATGCCTAATTCCCTAAATACCTAATATCCTTCCTTTAAAATTCCCCCTTTGTAACCTTTCGCACAGTGCCGCCAGCGCTCTGATTTGTAAACTAGGCGTGTTCACAAAATGCTTTGCAATAATGTAATTAAATTGCAATAAATAAAATGTTCGCTTGAGATATACCGTAGATAAAATTAAATTATCAATTATATCTCTAGAAATTTGATATTTTCTTTGGTAAAATTACCTGCAGTGGAGAATCTTTCTGAACTATCAATACTCACCTTTACGGATCTTTAACAGAAAAATTTGCTTTTCATTAAGCGGCAATCTTGAGAAAATTGGTTTGCTGGAATTATTTTGACGGTTATAAACTTTGAATTTGTTATATTCATCAGCTCCATCGCAAGTAACAAAAGTTTACACAGCTTAACACCCTAATAAATCCATCTAATATCTCAACTAAAGGAGAACCGAATGAGTATACTGCGAATTATTACTCTGGGATTTTTTCTTGCATTTAGCAGCCAACTGTTTTCACAGGAATTGCAAGTAAAAAATCCCAATCCCAATCCCAATAGTGGCGTTTCTGTTTTGATCGAAAGCGATCTGCTTTGGGATAATACTGCTATTCTGGATACCAGTTCCGGGATCGTCGCCACCGAGCTGGGCGGACTTCACCCGGACTCGACGCTAGTCATTACGGCGGATGATTTTGAAGTGCCTTCAGGCGCTACCTGGAATATCGATAGCATCTATGCGGAAGGATTTTCCAACCAGCCGACCCTTCCGGATTCCTTCGGTATCATTATCTATGACAATAACGGTGGCGTTCCTGGAAATGTAGTGTATGAGAAAAATGTGATTCCGGCGAATGGCATCAATTTTACTAACCTGGAACTAGCATTACCTGCAGCTGTTAGCCTTGGTGAAGGTGTCTATTGGTTAGCGGTATTTGGTGTTTATAATACCGGTAACGATATAGGTGTTACTCGCTGGAATTGGACAACTGGTGCACAGGCGATTGCTTTGGAAGCGCATTTAAAAGATGATACCGGCATTTTTGGTTTACCGGCTGGATGGTTTGCACTTTCAGCCCTTGGTGTAACAAACCCATCATGTAAGTTTGCAATTTTTGGCACCATTCCTCCTCCGGAAGACATTCATAAAGCCGCTTACCTCAATGGTGGCCAGGAAGTGCCTTCAGTCAGCACCACCGGTACTGGTAGCGCTCGCATGACCCTAAATGGCGTAGGCACCGAGCTGAGCTACGAAATTCACGTCCGCGATCTGGAAGGTAGTGTTACTGCCATGCATTTCCATAACGCGGCTGCTGGCGCCAATGGCGGCGTGGTGAAGACCATCGTTACCGGTGTTAGTGCTGGGGATACCACGATTGCCGGCGTCTGGACAAGCGGCGATACTGAGCCGTTAACTTCGGCCCTGGTAGACGAACTGCTTGCCGGCAACATCTACATCAATGTCCACACTGATGCAGTGCCCTCCGGCGAAATTCGCGGACAGGTGGTCGACCCGGAAATGCCGAAGAAGCTCTTGATCTCTGAGTTTGTGGTCACTCCGACCGCAGGGGAGTTCATCGAGATTCATAATCCTGGCCCGATGCCGGTCGATCTCACCAACTATTACCTGACCGATGCAACCTTCCAGGGCGGACCGACTTTTTACTATCAAATCGTTCTTGGTGATGGCGAAGGCGGTGGCGGTGGCTTCGGCGACTGGCATGCCCGTTTCCCGGAAGGTGCGATGATTGCCCCCGGAGAATTCCAGACCGTTGCGTTGAATGGCGATTCTGCCTTTGCGGAAACCTACGGCGTGGATCCCACCTATGAACTTTTTGAAGATGGCAGTTCCCATCCCACCGATGTGCCGAATATGCGCGAAGCCCGTCCGGGATTGATTGATGACGGTGGCGGCAGCTTAATGACCGGTGGCGATGAAGTAGTGATTCTCTATCACTGGGATGGCTTAAGTGATTTAGTCGGTGATGTCGATTATGTCATCTATGACGACACCTCTCCAGCGAATAATGAGCAGGTGGACAAAACCGGCGTTGTGATTGATGGTCCTGACGTCGATACGGATGAGTCCGCTTACCTGCCGGATACCGACATCGGTTCCCAGGTGCCCGCCCTTGGCTCCAACAGTGCTGGTGTTTCCTCGCAGCGAACTGATTTCAGTGAAGGTGCCCAGACCGCCAGTGGTGGTAATGGGGTTACCGGTGCAGATGAAACCAGTGAAGATCTTAATAATACTTTTACAGCAGACTTAGTACCGACACCGAATGGTCCTCCGATTACGCCATTACCGGATACTACGATGGCTGCTTATCTCAATGCTGGCCAGGAAGTGGATGATGCCACTGGTCACGATAGCCACGGTACTGGTAGTGCCCGTTTCCACCTGATGAACGATGGGATGGATCTTGCCTATGAAATTTATGTGCGTGACCTGGTAGGTACTTTGACTGCCGTTCACTTTCACAATGCTGCAGCCGGATCGAATGGTCCTGTCGTTCGCACTGTCTTTAGTGGCTCGACAACCTCTGATACTACATTTGCCGGCACCTGGAGCAGTGGCGATGGTGAACCGTTGACCCGCGCGCTGGCCGAAGAATTATTGGCCGGCAACATCTATATCAACGTGCACACCGACTCTGTGCCGTCCGGTGAAATTCGCGGACAGATCGTTGAACCGGAAACCCCGCAGAAACTGCTGATCTCCGAATTTGTGGTCACCCCGACCGCAGGCGAGTTCATTGAGATTCACAACCCCGGTGAATTACCGATAGATCTAACAAACTATTATCTCACCGATGCAACCTTCCAGGGTGGCCCCACTTTCTACTATCAGATTGTAGAAGGACCCGGTCGCGGTGGTGGTGGTGGCTTCGGCGACTGGCATGCCCGTTTCCCGGAAGGTGCTTCAATCGCACCCGGTGAATTTCAGACAGTTGCGCTCGCCGGTGATTCCCTTTTCGCTGATATTTATGGCGAAGATCCTACCTACGAATTGTATGAAGATGGCACCGATAATCCCAACGATGTGCCGAATATGCGCGAAGCGCGTCCCGGCTTGATCGACGACGGTGGCGGTAGTTTGCTGACAGGCGGCGACGAAGTAATCGTGCTTTATTACTGGGATGGTTTAAGTGACCTGGTTGGCGATGTCGACTATGTCATTTATGATGATGAGTCCCCCGCTAATAATGAGCAGGTGGATAAGACCGGTGTGATTATCGATGGCCCGGATGCTGACAGCGATAGCTCTGCTTATCTGGCTGATACTGATATTGGTTCGCAACAGCCTGCGCCTGGCTCCAATACAGCTGGGCTTTCCTCGCATCGTGTCGACTTTACGGAAGGTGCCCAAACTGCCAGTGGTGGTAATGGCGTCACCGGTGCGGATGAAACCAGTGAAGATCTCAACAATACGTTTCTGGGCGGCTTAATGCCGACACCGAATGCTCCTCCGCCACCACCATCCCTCGATTTCTTCGATGATTTCGATACTTACACCGTTGGACAAAGGTTAGCACAGCAGAATCCAGATGATTGGAAAACCTGGAGCGGGCCGACCGGCACGGGCGAAGATCCTCTCATTTCCGATGCTTTTGCATTTAGTGGTTCCAATTCAGTCTTTGTTGACGACGGCAACGATTTTTATCGTCCGCATGGCTCTCTCACTTCCGGTTCCTGGGGAATGACCTTCATGATGTATATTCCCAATAATAAATCCGGATACTTCAATACTCTGGCGGTTAATCCTCCCAATACTAATTGGGGAATGCAGGTATACTTCGACCAGGGCGGAGCGGCCAGCGTAGATGCTGATGGCGAGTCTTCTGCAGTATTCAGTTACAACTATGATACCTGGGTTGAAGCTAAAGTAATTGTCGACCTGGATCAGGATTCTGCCCAATTCTTTTATGATGGCAGCTTGATTCGCGCCTGGCGCTGGACTGCCGGCACCTTCGGTGATGGTAGCCCACTGCAGTTGGACGGCAATAATTTCTATGGTATCTCTCCAGGAGAACGTCCCAATCACGATGGTGAGATGTATGTCGATGACTTTGATTTTGCACCGGCATCCTTAATTATGGTTGGCATCGACGACGATCCGCTGACGCAAATTCCGACGGAATATGCATTGGAGCAGAATTACCCGAATCCATTCAATCCTTCAACCACGCTGCGCTATTCCTTGAAGGAAAGTTCGAGAGTAACGTTGCAGATTTATAATGTGCTCGGTCAGTTAGTACGCACATTGGTCAACGAGAATCAAACTGCCGGACGGAAAGAAGTTCAGTGGAATGCGTTGAATGAGTTTGGCGTAAAAGTTTCCAGCGGTATTTACATCTACCGTCTGCAAGCGAATGATTTTGTCTCTACCAAGAAGATGATTCTGCTGAAGTAATTTCCTTTAGCAATTATCGTCTCAGCTTTTAAAGATGAAACCCCGGAAGTGCCAATGGCGCTTCCGGGGTTTTTATTTGGAAAAGGGCAGATTGATTCTGCTTATGCAGCTACCTCATCGTGGAAAATTTCTTCGATAGGGAGCCCAAAGAGCCGGGCGATTTTAAACGCCAGTGGTAAACTGGGATCAAATTTCCCTTTTTCGATGGCGTTTACCGTTTGCCGGGAAACATCCAGGGCTTCTGCCAGCTGTGCCTGAGTCCAGTCCCTTTCCGCACGGAGTACCTTTAGTCGATTTTTCATTTGTAACGAATCCTCCCAATGATAGCACCGGCCATATAGGTTAAACCGATCAGAATTACCAGGTGGGATATCTCCGCATCGGTAGAGATCAGATTGGTAATGTCCATAACCGAATAGCTTATTCCGGCCACAACACCAACGCCCAGCGCCACCGCCATGGCTTCCAGCTCGATTTTCTGAAGCATTTCATCCAACCCTTTCAGGTGATGCTTGTTGGCGAAAATCATTCCAATGCCAAATACTAAATTAATGATGATGGCGAGAACCGTCATCGTAGAATTGCCCTGCCATAAAAACTTCGGACCGAAGGTCGCCAAAGCGAGGCTTAATGTCCAACCCGCGGTCCAAACGAACAGACGGATAGTATTCTTTTTTTGGCGCATTGCCCATGTGTTTTTTACATTTTCCATAAGTAAAGCTCCTTTGATCTTGTGTAAAGTTAACTTGACTAATGATAAGGTCAGTTTATATAGATGTCAAGTAGATTTTACAAAAAGTTTTATTTGGTTTACATTTTGACAAGTTTTGATAGCATTCTATTTGTAAAATTTAATGCTTAAGTATTGTAAATATTAGGTTTCTTAAGGAAGTGAATGGTTAGATTCAATTTCGGAGAAAACTAAAAAGGGGAGGAGGAAGTATAAATTTTACTCCGTTACTTGCCGAGGTAATAAATAAATGACGCAATTCCAGATTGCATAAGGCTTTAGCACTATCTATCTTGAGGTATGATAAACGTGAAGACTCCCCTTGAACTGCAAAATCTTTTCGGCAGCGAAGGATATATCGCCGGAAATGAGATTGCGATGGCGTTGTTTCTGGCGCTGCAGCTAAACAAACCATTGCTCGTTGAAGGACCTCCCGGTGTTGGTAAAACGGAAATCGCCAAAGCACTTGCCAGTGTTTTAAATACCGATTTAATCCGCCTGCAATGTTATGAAGGGCTGGACGTGAATCATGCGATTTACGAGTGGAATTACCAGCGGCAGTTGCTGCATTTAAAGCTGGCGGAAAAGAGTGGAAAGAGTACTCCGGAAAAAGAAGCAGAGATCTTTTCTGAAGCTTTTCTGATGAAGCGTCCTTTATTGCAGGCGATTACCCATCATCGCTCGCCAGTGCTGCTAATCGATGAAATAGATCGCGCAGATGAAGAATTTGAAAGCTTTCTTCTGGAAATACTTTCCGATTGGCAAATTACTATTCCGGAAATTGGCTCAATTGCTGCAAATCATATACCTTCTGTTGTGGTCACTAGCAATAGGGTGCGGGAACTCTCCGAAGCCCTACGCCGGCGTTGCCTGTACCTCTGGATCGATTATCCGGACATCGAGAAAGAGCTGGCAATCGTAAAAAATAAAGTACCGGGAATTGATGAACAACTAGCTGAGCAAATTTGCCGCTTTATGCATAAATTGCGGGAAATGAAGTTGGAAAAATCACCGGGTGTGGCAGAAAGCATCGACTGGGCGAAAGCGCTGGCTGTTTTGCATCATAATCACCTGGATCAATCAATCGTCGAAGAAACGGTTGGTTTGCTGATTAAAACGCAGCAGGACAGCCGAGTTTTTCATAATGCCATTCCGGCGTTGTTAGAGAGTATCTAGTACAGTAAGATCACTTCAAATAACTTTCATAAAAACATGACATTACACTCTCAGGAATTGAGCGCCAGTATAGTTTCTTTTTGCCGTTTGTTAAGAGAACATGGGGCGCTTGCCGGATCGGATACCGCTGTTGATGCACTGGATGCATTAAGTCAGAATTCATTCGAAACTCCTGATAAATTCCGGCAAATTCTCCGGGCAACAATTCCTAAATCCATTGATGATTTGAACTTGTTTGATACGCTCTACGATGAATTTTGGCATGGACGGCTCCGCTGGCATAGACCCATTCCCGGCGGAGAAACGGCTGAGCAGGAAGAAATAGGGGAGGGGCGGAATGATCGCGGGCCTTTGATTGAGAGTATTCCTGAAGATAAATCAACGAATACAAATGATGATGGAAACGAAACGCACCCAGTTCCGTTATTTAGCCCATTCCCTTCAATCGGACAGAAAGATTTTAGTGATTTTTCTGATGATAATTTGAAGGAAATATCTGCGCTGATTGAGATAACCGCCAAGAAGCTTGCGCAACAATTTAATCGCCGCTTTAAGTCGCGATCCGGTGGAGAAGTTTTTGACTTCCGGAAAACCCTGCGAAGAAATATGAAGTATGGTGGCGAGGTTCTCAATTTAACATTCAAGCGACGGCGCAGGAGAGAGAACCGGATTGTTCTGCTCTGTGATGTCAGTAAATCAATGGATCTTTACAGCCGTTTCCTGATCCAATTTATTTATGGATTTCAAACTGTTTATCGCCGCATTGATGCATTTGTTTTCAGCACATCATTGCATCGTATCAGCGACCAGTTAAGAAGTGTTGATTTTCAGGAAGCACTGGCAGATTTATCCGAAACTGTACCGGACTGGTCCGGCGGGACAAAAATCGGAGATTCTCTGCAGCAATTCCTGGAAGACTATAGCGCCGGATTGTTGAACAAACACACCTGGCTGATTGTAATGAGTGATGGTTGGGATGCCGGAGAAATCGATCGCCTGGAAGATGCAATGATAAGCTTGAAACGCCGGGTTGGCCGCATCGTCTGGTTAAATCCACTGGCCGGGCACCCCGCTTTCGAACCCACCGTTCGCGGGCTGCAAGCTGCCTTGCCATATGTCGACTTGTTTGCATCTGCCCATAACTTGGAGAGCTTACAGGAAGCAATGATAAATTTGGAAAAGCTATCATAATGAAAAAAGGGTAGCAGAAAATTTCTACTACCCTTTTTAAGAAACTTATGTTTTTTAGCCATCATAGCGTTGGAACACCAGGCTGGCATTGGTGCCGCCGAAACCGAAACTATTGGAAAGAATTCGGTTCAGTGTCACATCGCGTTGAACTTCCCGCACAATGGGCATGCCTTCAGCACCTTCATCGAGAGTGCCAATATTAGCGGATTCTGCTAGAAAGTTATTTTCCATCATTAACAGGCAATAAATTGCTTCATGAACACCGGCTGCACCAAGTGAGTGTCCGGAAAGAGATTTCGTTGAGCCAATTTGCGGTGCATCGTCACCGAATACATTGCGAATGGCGCCGAGTTCGGTAATATCGCCGGCAGGTGTACTGGTGCCGTGCGCATTGAGATAGTCGATTTTGCCTTCAACGGTTTCCAGGGCCATGCGCATACAACGCTCGGCGCCTTCACCGGAAGGTGCGACCATATCATGACCATCAGAGGTCGCGCCATAACCCACTACTTCCGCGATAATATTAGCGCCGCGCTTCTGGGCATGTTCCAATGCTTCCAGAACGATAATGCCGCCACCACAGGAAATAACAAAGCCATCGCGCGTTGCATCGTAAGGACGTGATGCCGTAGTTGGTGTGTCGTTGTATTTGGAAGATAATGCGCCCATGCCGTCAAACGTACAGGTTAACTCCCAGGCTTCCTCTTCGCCACCACCGGCGAAAACGACATCCTGCTTACCATACTGGATTTGCTCCATGGCATTCCCGATACAATGTGCGCTGGTTGCACAGGCAGAACTGATTGAATAGTTCAGCCCTTTGATTTTGAAAGGAGTTGCCAGGCAAGCGGAAACCGTGCTACCCATAGATTTGGTAACCATATACGGGCCGACCCGCCGAATACCCCGGTTGCGCAAAGTGTCTGCAGCAATAACAGTGTTTCGTGGGGATGCGCCGCCGGAACCAACAATTAGTCCTGTGCGGTTATCGGATACCTGATCTTCACTTAACCCGGCATGTTCAATCGCTTCTTTCATGGCCAGATAAGTATACGCTGCAGAGTCTCCCATAAAGCGCAATACTTTCCGATCGATCAATTCCGCCAGATCAATTTTAATCGTACCGGAAACATGACTCCGAAAGCCCAGCGACTGGTATTCTTCGTTAAACGTAATGCCGGAGCGGGTTTCCAGCAGCGAATTAAGCACAGCCTGTTTGTCATTCCCCAAACAGGAAACTACGCCATAACCGGTAATTACTACACGTCTCATTTAAAAGTCCTCCGTTGATGTAAACAAGCCGACGCGTAAACCGGAGGCGCTGTAGATTTCCCGGCCGTCGACACTGACGGTACCATCGGCAATACCTAAAATAAGTTTACTTGCCATAATACGTTTTATGTCCAGGCGATAGGTTACTTTTTTAGCGGTAGGTAATACTTGTCCGCGAAATTTTACTTCTCCGACGCCGAGGGCGCGTCCCCGGCCTTCATGGCCACTCCAGATCAGGAAAAAGCCAACGAGTTGCCAGAGGGCATCCAACCCCAAACAGCCGGGCATTACCGGATCTCCTTCGAAGTGGCATTTAAAGAACCACAGGTCCGGATTAATATCCAGCTCTGCAACGAGTTCTCCTTTGCCATTTGCACCGCCATCAATGGAAATATTGGTGATGCGATCCAACATTAACATATTCGGGAGCGGCAATTTGCCATTTTTCGGGCCAAATAACTCACCATGGCCGCACTTGATCAATTCTTCATAGTTGTAAGATGTTTGGCGATTCTCAGACATTTGAATCCTCTGGATATTAATGTTTTTAAAGCTCCGTTTGGCCAATTTCTGCCCCAAAATTGGACGGCCTACGGAAGATGGTTTAGCAAAGAGTATATGCTTAAAAAGTATTTTTCACAAGCGATTATTGGGATTCTCGGGTATTTTGTAAGTCCTGCAGGGAGTCCTTTGTTTTTTGCTGTTAATTTATAATAAAAAAACGATTGAAATTGCCAGAGCGGCCCCGGCAATCACATCCCGCAACCAGTGCTTTTGGGCATATATTCGGCTGTATCCGGTGAATGCGGCCAACAGATAGGGCACAATTGCCAGGGCAATTCCCCAATGGAGATGAAAAAATGCTGCGCCCATAAAAGCTGTTGAGGTATGTCCGCTGGGAAAGCTGTTCTTTCCGCCATCAGGACGTGTGCCCAGCGGGGTAAAGTTAAAGAGAAATTTCAGGATGTGAGTGAGGATTGATGTCGCCAGACCTGCATATAGCCAGCGTTGCGCCATGGGAATATTCCCCTCCAGGGCAACACCGAGCAATGCGCCCCAGGGAAGCAGGTATTGCAGAATATCCCCGATATATTCGATCTTGTTCTTTGAAATCGGCAGTAGCTTGTGTAGAATCTCTGCAGAGTTCAGCATATTATCTCCCGGAAAAGTATCTTTCCTACATATTGACTGCCAAAGTTTAAGATGGGCAGAATTAGTATCAAAGGAAAAAGTATGGGGTGAAGCGGATTCCCCGGAGAAAGGTTGTTGATTCAGCCAATGCCGCGCCAATCTGTTGGCAGCGGCACTGGCCGCATTAATTTACGCCAAGCCGGGAAACATGTTATTGCGAAATGCATCAACGAATAGGCGATAATCATCCCGAACAATGCTGCCGTATCCTTCCCCAAAAGTGACCATCTCTTTCAGGAAAGCACTGCGGCGGCCTTTCAGAACAGCGCGAATCGCCTGATCGGTGGAATAAGTAACCAGAGTTTGATCGCTATCCTGATCGGAAACGCAATGGATTTTTGCGACAGCGCTTCCCAGGAAGTTCAGCATTTCGAGAATTTCATCCATCTCATTGATCTCATCCCATTCCAGGTCACTTTCATTCGGTTTAACCTCGGCAACCATTTGTCCCAGGCCATTGAGTGTTGTATAGCCCAGCCAGGGATCCGCATAAGCCTGTAAAGCGCGCTGGGAAATTACTGTGCGATGGCCATCGTGTTGAAAATAGTCTTTAATATGCGCATCAGAAATGACTCTGCTCGGGGATGCCGGCTGCGATTGTTTCATATAAATGATGATGTCGTTTTCCAGCGCCTGGGTGGGGCCTTCCAGTAAAATTGTGTAGGAGGGGAGTCCGGCACTGCCGATGCCCATCCCTTTACGCACAACAATATCTTTCACGTGATAGTGCGTTTTTCCGAAACGCTTTCGGGCTGGTATTGTCTCGTAATATTTTTCCAGCGCCTTATGAATCGCTTTTATGGTTTCATCATCCACACTGGCAACACCTTTGCCCAGATTTAAGCACCGATCGTAATTTTCGATTCGGGTAAAATAATCGAGCATGCCAACTCTGGTTTTTAGGCGAGCTTCTAAAAGGGTTTCCTGCAGTTTACCAGTGGTATTTTCCAGAGTCAGAGCAAAGTCGCGGGTCTCTTCGCTGGCGCTAAACAATTTCACCTGATCGAAATAGCTGTCAGCAACAGTAGAAATCATTTCTTGAATTTCATTGTCACTGAGGGCTTTCTGATACCCGAGCAGACTGAGACTGGCAACGAGTCGTTTCAGATCCCAGGTAAACGGACCGACATATGCTTCGTCGAAATCATTCACATCAAAAACAAGAATGCCTTCGCTGTTCATGTATGTCCCGAAATTTTCCGCGTGCAGATCACCCTGAATCCACACTCGTCCAGTTTGCTCATTAACAAACGGATCATCATCATTCGCCATATCCGCATAAAAAAGCGCTGCGCTGCCGCGATAGAAGGCGAAGGCACTGGCAGCCATTTTTCGAAATTTTCCGCGCCATGCCTGCGGATCGTCTTGCATATTCGTACCAAAATTTTTCACGAAAACATCAATGATGAATTGCTGCCGCGCTGTCGGGTCGCTACCACGAATTTGATCAATAACCGATGCCATTTCTCTCCTCCAAAAATGTAAGTGTTTTAGGAATGTAGAATTTGACGGCTATTAGTTGGATTCATCCATGAGAATCAGCCGTCTCGAAAGCATTCTGAATAATGAATATGTAGAAAATAACATCCACCGAAATGCCGGTTGTGATGATACATACCGTTGATAATTTCAATTATCAATAAATGCTGGTATAGACCGTTAGATAAAAAGGGATAGAATGATTAAGATAAATAATGTTGATGTAGATAAATAACATGTGCAACGGGGATAAACAAGGACAAACGAGCAGTTGCATAAACAGTTGATGTGTTAGGGGGAGTGTGAATCCGGAGATGGGCTAATAAAAAAGGCTGATCGGAATTCGATCAGCCTTTTTCAGTACCAGAGGTGGGACTCGAACCCACACTCGGTATCACCCGAACCGGATTTTGAGTCCGAATGAACGTGTTTTGGGTGATTCAGGGAAAATAGGCTGTTAGGCTGTTTTTATTGGGTTTATAGCTAGATTCTGTTTCCGGTAATATTACTTAATATTACTTGAAATTGCTTCTTATGGTACCGATATAGTACCTCCATATGTTAAGACACAAGACAAAACTAAAGTTTTTAAACTAGTGGATTACTCTCAGTTAACTGTAAAAAAAATGTTTACTCTAGTCTAAACCCTGTCTCTACCTGATCCTGATGAAGTGTGACATTCTCACCACCAGCACGAGTTGTTACAATTCGATCTATATTATTTCTTTCCAACAGTTCACCAATTCTTATTTGCACACTCGTTCTTTTCAAGAGTTCTTTAATTTCAATTCCTGGATAATTTTGCTGAAGAGTATTGATATAGTTTTGTAATTCTGCCCGTGCTTGTTTCAGTTTTGGTAGAACTTTATCTCCGATTTCTCTTAGATTTTGCTCACTGCTTGGTATTATGTCGGAAGCATTTTGGTTGGGAATTTCTCTCGGATTTATGTAGCCTTCGATTTCGGCGATTGCATCATCCAAATTTTTAGGAAGATTCCACTCCAGTGCAGATACTTCATCTATTGTGCTGCCGCTTTGATAGGCTTTATTATCGATAAGTTTAATACGATCAGTACTGCTGTCGTAAGTCATAATGTCAATGCCCTCCTCATTAACTTTTTCAAATCCCTTTGGCGCGATGACCGTGATTTCATGTTTGCCTCGTCTAAAGGCTTCCGTCATCTCTCCATAATGGGCTTTAACCCTCGTTCTTTGATGATTTATTAAATAAGAATAAAACCCCCTTTTTTGGGTTTCTGTCTTAGCATTTTTAAAATCATTCCATACAGCAGCCAGATAATCAGGATTTTCATGTGCAAGATCTAAAAATGAGAATTTTCTTTTCGATTTAACAGCAAGCACTTTATCACCGTAAGCTATGATGGCTTTAACTAATCCTTGCTTATCGGGAATATTAGGGATTTCGTCAATTCTCCATAAATCTGCCTTAATAACTCTTTCTAAATGGCCTATTCTGTCTGAGACTTTTTTATATTCATTTGTGTAAGGTTCCAATTCAGCACGATTTTGTGTAAGTTTTTCTTCAACTTCTTGCGCTTTTTTATCAAAAACTTTTGCGAGTATTTCTCGTTCAGAGATTTTCTTTTTTCCTGTCTTTTTTCTTGCCCAAGAAATATTATCGATTTCTTCACTGGTTAGATCAGGGAGAAGTTCGTCTATTTTTTTTTGCCCTTCTTCTCTCGTAATATTTTTCCTGCTTAGTTTATGGGTGTCTGCTTCAGTTTTAAGTTTTAAACGCCTTTTTTCTCTTTCCTCAATTACTCTCTTCAGTCGCTCAATATTAGGTTCAACCTGCTTTCTTTTCTCATCGAGGGCTTCAATTTCTGTTTTGTACGGTAAATCACTTTTCCGTTTTCTGAGTGCAGCTAATGTTTGAACGGCATTTTCATTGAATTCTTTAGCTAACCTTGCTAAACTTTCAGCCTCTTCTGCTTCTTTTAGGGCAGATTCCCTTTCCTTGCCTTTAGCATTTGCTGCTTTTGTCTTCGCAAATTTTGCTTGTTCTTCGAAGTATGTTTTTTCTTCTTCGGCTTGCCTAACCGCCGCCTCGGCATTATTAATTTTTGCATTTATATTGGTTTCTTCCGTTATACTAGATTCCGGTTTTGATGATGGGCGCCTTTTATCTCCTCCTGTCTTTCCACTCGTTTTATCACTGCCCTCAATTTGCCGAGGAATAACGGTGCCAAGTTGCGACTCTGGTGATGTAATGCTTTTCTTACCCTCCGATTCCGGTGGCTTGTGGCTTCCCCCACTAGCAACGGTTCTGGTTCTCTCATGCGTATCCGGAAGCGTGGGGTCTACATCCTGCCATCTTCCCCGGTAAGTAATATCTTCCCCTCCAACAACCTTGGCCCTTTGCAAAAGCTGTTCATTTTCCTGTGGGGTTGGAGGTTTATTATCATTAGCCGCTTCCAATTTGCCTTGCGAACCCGGAGTCGGACGCGGTTGCGGTTCGGTAGGCCCTTGGGGCTGAATATCAGGTTTTTCTATAGGCTTTGACGGTCTCGTAACCTTTCGGCCCGGATCATCCATTTGATACACAGGTCCCTCTGGAGTGTCAATTTTTCTATATGAGCGAGAACTCTCTGGAGGTTCTTTATCCTCTTTTTTCTTAGAGTGCTCTGGCCTTTGTTTAATAGATTCAGATTTATCGTCATCTTGGGCGCTGCTTTTGTCCTCTATTTTTGTCTTTAATTTTGGTTTTTGTTCTGGAGGTTGCGCGTTGGGGGCCAACTGTTTGCCACCTTCATCGGAAACTTCGGCTACATCTCTTGCTTGGGAAGGTAAGCTTGAATCAGATTTTTCTGGGGTTTTGTCTGGTCTGGATTTACCCTCATCATCTTGGGCTGTATTTTTATCCTCTATTTTAGTTTCTATTTTTGGTTTTTGTTCTGAAAGCTGCGCACTGGGGGCCAACTGTTTGCCACCTTCATCGGAAACTTCGGCTACATCTCTTGCTTGGGAAGGTAAGCTTGAATCAGATTTTTCTGGGGCTTGATCTGGTCTGGATTTGCCCTCATCCACATTCGCTTCATCTAAGTTCTCTTGGCCATCTCCAGACTGTGATTGGTATGTACTTCTAAATTGCATCAGAAAATTCCTTTGGGCCCCAGCGATAATGGATTGATAATCGAAATCTCGTTCATTGGCGCTTGCCACAGCGATTTCTTGTGTCACACTGCTGGCTGTATCAAGGAGAAACTCCGGAAACATACCCTTGATAGAGTTAGAAGAATTAGCCAAATTGCTTTCGAATCTTCTCTTAAATTCCTCAAATGGCATACTGAGTCCCAGTTTGAGAAGCTCATCTTCCCATTGTGGACGTTTTTGATTAATAACACTATCTATTGCCACGCTGGTTGCTTGATCTGCTGCATTTTTGGCTAAATAGGCCACAGCCTTTTTACCTGATCCTAGCTTCTGAAAACTTTCTAACTTTTGAATACTTTTCCATTTCGAACCGATACCTAACGTGGCCAAATCCTGGGCTGCCCCTGTAAGCAGGGCTTTGAAATTGTCATCTGAAATCAAATCATACCGATCCCCTAACATAGCCTCTTTTACCCCCATCCCGGCAGCTTTTGAAAGCAATCCAGCAAGTATAACGCCACCTGCTCCCGGAACGGCTAAAAGAACGATGGCAACGACGATCAGTTCAGCAATAAAGGCAAACCAGGCTGCTTCGGCATCTTTGTCTCTTCTGTATTTATCCGCGCGGTCTTTTGCTATATCTGATTCAACTTTGGCGAGGTTTTTCCAGCTTTCCCGTCCGGTGGCTTCCAAGAGGGCTTTTAACTCATCGGGGTCTTTCATATACCTGAGCCTGTCGAGAATTCGATAGGTTAGTACCCCTTGAACATTATCTTTTTCAACCCCCTGATGTTTGATATAGGTTTCCAGTCTGTTTATTGCTTCATCAATTGTTGAAGGAGGCACCAACATATCTTTGAGCCTGAGGAAATCTGTATTGATTTTTGTCCGTTTTTCTTGTTCAACTTTTTTAAACCCCCGCTTAAAATCTCCTATAAGTACCTTCTCCTTTTTCGTAAATCTTTTCCTCTCAATGATGTCTAATAGCTTTTCTCTGTTTTTACGATTATTTCCTTGACCGCCGGCTTGATAAGTAAAAAACCCTGTAATGCAAGCGTCCAGAACGTTTTTTTCTTCAGCAAGGGAAATAAATTGTTGTAAGAGGGAGAGATCAGGCTTTTTTTGGTTTATTACTTCACTATATAACCAGGTCCCTCCTCGCCTGGCTTGATCAAATTTATTTCCAGTGATTAGCAGGGAATAAATCCTATGGACGTAGCCATATGATATATTATCATAGATAAAAGAAAAATGACTAGGAATGGCCTCCTTGATTTTGTCACCACTGGCATTATATCGGGGGTCAGCCAAGGCATTCACAAAGGCCTCTACTTTATCTGCAGCCCAAATTTCTTTGGCAATCTCAAAAGCACCCTTTTTGTCTTTCCCTTTTATTTTGGCATAGAAATGATCAGATTTAGATTCTGGTTGCTGTTCTTTTGCTGCTTGTTGCTGTTCTTTTGCTGCTTGAGGATCGATACTTGTAGTCGACGCGTCTCGGTAGAGGGTCAATTTGGCAGCAAGCATATGCTTCTTGTTATCAGCATATTTGTAATGCGCATCTATTTGCTTTTCAATTTTTGTCTGTAATTCTTTTAGCTTCTCTTTTTCTTCGCCTTTAGCACTATTGATTTTGGCAGGCAGATACTTACTGAGGACAGTAACCGCCTTCAGAATGGAGTCATCGTTATTCTTTAAATCGTTGTAAGTATAATTGTACGCTGGGAATCTGGTATCCTCATATGTGGCATTTTCAAGAACCTTGACAGCTGCGTCTATCATCAGCTTTTCTTCAAGGGTTTTGTCAGCTTTCTCTCCAGTTGCATCATCTTGAGAGATTGCCTGCGTTTTCCACTTCATATAATTCTCGTGTATTGGCTGAATAATATCCCATACACTTGACCTGCCGAATGTGCTTTTCACCGCCTCAAATAAGGGTTTATCGTGAAAACGATAGCCGACAGTGGAACCATCGGGATATTCAAGAGGGGTAAGGATATATTCGTTCCAATCCATTTCCAGTTGGCGAATGCCCTTAAAACCCTCGCCTTCAAAGAGACCGGTAAAAATGGCAACGGCCTTCTCCTTGTTCTTATCCCCCGTGATATGATATACTAACTCATCGGCCTCTGTGAGTTTATGATGGAACAACGCCAACATTTTCTTATCAGCGTCATAAGTAAACCGCCTTTTTAGTTTTTTGATGAGTTTGTATTCTGTCATGCCGTTATCATAAAATATTGCTTCGTAATCTTTTTTCAGTTCTATTCTTTGTTCGAGGGTAGAGAAAGCTCTTTCCAAAATTTGATAAATCTCGTTTTCCCGGTCATTTTTATCCGGATTGCCGGCCAGAAGTGCTATACCAAATTCCAGGGTATGGGAAGACTTCGTTTTAGAATGCAAAAAGTAAACGGCCCGGACCAGGTCCGTGGGTGGCTTGTCCTTACCGTCCGCATTTTTTATGATTGCTGCTGATAATTTCTGGCCGTGTATAATCCGATACGCCGCTTTAGCCGCAAAGATCTCAGCTGGACTGGCTTTCTCGATTAGGGCTGCTATTTCTGTAATCGCTCGGGATGCATAGCTAAAATAGAGGCCGCGGCCGTGTCTTGCCTTTTTTTCTTTCTCGTATATCCAGTCTATCTGAACACCGAGCGGCAGATTCAATGAGGGGACTATTTGCCCAATTCCCTGGATCGTTAGATGTTTGAAGAAGGAGTTTTTCATTTCTTGATCTGTTCCAATCCTTCTTCTTTCTTTATCATTATGTGCATCTAAAATATCTTTGACTCTATACGGTTTCAATTCCCGCCGCCTGGCATCGGCTTCCGAAAACATCCATTCCAAAGATTTCTTCAGATTGATGCCAACCATGAAGAGTTTCATCAACTCGTAGATCTCTTTATCCCCATAAAGAACACTGAAGCGGTACTTCATGTTTTGAGAATTCTCGTTCTTCCTGTCATCATCAAAGAGTACTCTTCTTTGTGCTTGAGAATGCAGCCCGACTATCCATTTAATTTCCCACCAATGTGAATTTTCGTCAAATTCAGTGAGCATCCAGTCCAAAAGTCCCCATAGATTTCGGTAGCCACTTTTTACAAAGGCAGTGATTAGTTTGGCAACGTCTTCGTCATCAAATTCAGTATCGTCAAACTCTCTCGTTGCTCTCTGTTTATGTATTTGACTTGACAGTACATAATCTTTTTCACTATCGTTCAACCGAAGGACGATTCTTATGGATTCATTCAGATTTGAGTAGTACAAATAGTGCCGTAATTGGTAGGTTAGGGGTTCTTCTTCGATATTTTTTCGTTGTATCTGATTTTGATTGGCGCTGAGCATATTTATAGCTTCCAACCGTTGATTCATTACTTGAGGGTCATTTGCTTTTTCAGAATTCAAGCCTTGCTGAATCGCGTGCGTCAGCTCATGCGCGATCAACCGTTTACCTTCATCTGTCTCCGGCGCAAATTCGCCAGCACCAAACATAATATCATTCCCAACAGTGATCGCACGCGCGCCAAATGATTCGACAGATGCATTTGCGCGTGGGCCGGTATGAATTCGGATAGCGCTAAAGTCGGCGCCAAAACGCTGCTCAAAAAAGGCGCGTGCGGAAGCTGGCAACGGTTCTCCCTGGCCACGAAGGAAATTGATGTCTTTCATCTGTTTGGGGGTCGCCTCAGTGGCGGAAGAGGTGGCGCTGCCTCGATACGGGCTGATGCTGCTCGCTAATGGCTTCTGCTCAATAGAGGGCGTAGTGGGTTTATCCTGCTGGACTAAATGCCCTGCACGCATCACCCGCTCCGCTACGCGATCAGCTTCCAGCTCATAGCGGTCATTCGGTTGGTTTACGGTCATTTTATGCTGGATGATGGGCGAGTGCAGCGCTCTCTGAACCGCCATGTTACCGGCAGCATCATGGCGGTGAGATAAATCCTCTTCCTGAGCTGGGGTGTAAGTGGATTGCGGCGCAATGTTAGTTTTACGCGGTGCCGTCGTTTGCGCCAGTGGCTTTTTTGCCGCAGATTTAACCTTCTCACCCATTTTACTTCCCGTTCGCACTGATCAATGGGTAGTAGTTGCGGAACTCGGCGGGCGTGGGAACGCTGCCACGCTTGTTCATTTGTTGGGCGACACTTTTCACCAAAAGCGCCATGGTGATACTGCTATCCTGTTCCGCGGCCAAAAATGCTGCATTGAGAATAATATTGCGTATATCACCACCGGCAATTTTGAATTGTTTTGCGAAAAATTTCAGGTCTACATCTTCGGCCAGCGGTGCCCGCGGCGGAATCATACGCTGCCATAATTCATAACGCTGCTGTTCGGAGGGAAGTGGGAAATTTACAATGTAGTGCATCCGGCGGGAAAACGCTTCATCAATATTTTTGCCGAGATTACTCGCGAGAATGACGACGCCTTTGTGGTCCTCCATTTTCTGCAAGAGATAAGAGATCTCGATGTTTGCGTAACGGTCGTGTGAGTCTTTTACTTCGGAACGTTTTCCAAAGAGTGCGTCTGCTTCATCGAAAAAGAGTATCGCATTGCTGTTTTTCGCGGCATTGAAAATGCGGTCCAGGTTTTTTTCCGTTTCCCCGATATATTTGCTTACCACACCGGAAAGGTCGATCTTATAAAGATCCAGTTCCAGGTCGGCAGCAATGACACTGGCGGTCATGGTTTTCCCGGTACCGGAAGGGCCACTAAAGAGGACTTTGAGTCCCTTCCCGGAAGCCATACTCTCCTCGAAGCCCCAGGCATAATAAACTTGATGGCGATTGCGAACCGCTGCGGCAACCTCCTTTACCTGGCGGAGGGCAGCGGCGGGTAAAACCAGATGGTTCCAGGTGTGATGAGGAGGTATTTTCTGTGCGAGCTTGCCGAGGTCCTTCCCGAATTGCATACGGGCGGCATCGAAGAGATAGCGGGCATTTTCCTGCAGAGAAAGCTTTCTATTTTGGGAAAGCAAGGTACCGGCATCTAACGCACTTGCCACCGCTTCGTGAATTTGCCCGCGAGTTAAAACAAAGCGATCGGCAAGCGCTTGTAATTGATCATCAGGCAGCTTATAACCGTAAAGACGGAGATAATTTCCCCAATGCTTGAGCCGTTCACTATATCCTGGTTCCTGAAATTTAAGTGCTACACTGCGGCATCCCTGAAACAGATCACGCCAGGCAAATCCTTCAAAACAGCTTATAAAGACCGGTCTTCCCAGTTGATTCAGTTGTTGCAGAAACTTTCTTGTTTCAAGTATCCGGCCTGTGGGGATAAAACCATCCTGGGCGCTGGCGCGTCGCTCCGGCAAAGATAACAGCACTCCGCTACCGGTCAGGTGCGAATATAGAGCGAGCTCTCTGAGCAGGGTTTGGTGATGGCCTTGTTCCTGGCTGATCAGCGATTGCCAATCCAGGCAGAGTAATTCAATCTCCAGTTCTCCAATAATTGCCTGTACCGCCTGTTTCCTGCCAGCACCGTAGATACCTTCCAAAATGATAAGCGGAGTTTCCCCCTGAGCTGTTCTGGAGCGAAACAGCTTTGGCACCTTCCGCAATAACTTTTTAAGCTCTTTCGGGAGAATAATATCCTCCCAGCTAACTTTTTGCGATACCCGTTCCACCAGATTGCTTTGAAAGCCCTCAATCCAGTGCTGTTCCAGAATATATCGTTGCACTATCGGGGATACTTCCAAAAAGGAAGCTAGCCAGTGTGTCGCTTTTTGATCTGCCTGGGGAGTTCTTAACAATCCGGTAAAAAATAGCCGTGAACCGGGTTGCAAATAGGAACGTAAACTCGCCTTTGCCGGCTGGTCATCTGCGAAGAGCCGGAGCGCCAAATCAATCGTTGGCCATTTACGGGTAACATCATTGTTGAGATAGGCATATAGCACTTCATACTTTAAATCGATTTCCGGCGCCAGCGCCAATAATAGCACATCTTGTTCAAACCCGCTAAGCGTGAATTTCTTCGCGAACTTATTCCAGGGCAATTCATAGTTAAGACGCGCTTCATTTTCCTGGCGTATCTGGTCCGCTTCATTATTGAGCTCTTCAATAGCGGGAATAACATCATCATGTTGGCTGGAGTGGTTGATTAATGCGTCTACTTGCTGATCGCTTACATAGAGTCCCCGGAATTCATCGAGAGAGAGTTGGTATCTGGCACGAAGCCGAAGAATTTCACGATGCAGTAGTAAATCCAACCTTGCCAGTTCCGCTTGTAAATGTTCGAAAGCGGATTCAAATTTCTTCTTTTTCGTTGCCTGAGAAATACCGGTTGTCGACATTTATGATACCCCCTGATCAAACAGTTCAATTGGGCGGTTATCCAGCCAGTCCAACAGATAGCTGCGGCGCATCATGCCGGTCAGGTTGAGCACCAGCCGCAAAGGAGGATTGCCAAGACTCACCACCAATCGATCTGGCTTCTTTTCTATGCTGGCGGGAAAATCGAGAAAGTTATGATAAATAAAAGGAATACTGGAAGCTGCAAATCCCGGCAGCCGTTGTCTAAATGAACCCAGGACAGCATAAGCCATCTGGCTCAATAGAAGATCGACCTCTTCTGCGAAGCCGAATTCCTCAGGAAAAGTAAGAGAGATGTGCTCATCGTCTTGCATCTGCTGTGGCGATGCGTAGATCTGTTCCGCTACCTGCAAAAGTTCACGCAAATTATCTATCTTAATTTCATCTTGCCATGCGACGATGCTTTTGATGGCAAGTTCCGGATTGATATGCAGTAAGTTTCGAACCAGCGGATCAACAAAAAGTTGCTGCATATTGCGTCCGCCGCAACATTTCACAAGGATCAGGAAACGTAGCAGATTGGGAGCTGATGTATCGCCCGGTTGTGCCCAGGCTTCAGTGTATTCCGCAAAAGGTAGCTCATCCAGTATAGGCAGAAGCAAAAAGAGGCCACCGAATCGGGTGTTACCCTTTTCATCTTCCCATAAAGAATTATCCTTAATTTTACCGCTCATTCTTGCTTCCAATTGAGTACCGACTGATTTGAGCCAATCAGGAGGCTGTACCAGGAGAGATGAGAGCGCCTCTCCATCTGCGCTACCTGCTCGTTTATATAGGTCGGGCAGGTTACCTGCAATAAGTGCAGCAAGCAGACCCTTGCCACGCTCGATTGACGATTCCCCAAGGCATAGCGCCAGCCGGAGCAGGGAAGTGATTGCGGTTAGTAAAGGAATGCCCGAATGCCTGCTATCTTCGCGAGAGATCTGCAGATAAATATGCATTGCGTTCGGCCACTCCTCTTCCCGGCGAATTAGATTCAGGGGTGAGGTATCAATAATTTCCCACACTTTTTGAAAGTAGTTGGATTTGCTACCAGAATCACTCTTGAGTGCGAAGGTTTCCAAAATACGTCGAATCTCATTATGATCAAGGGAACGAATGACGTTTTTTAGCTGAGATTCCGGAAGTTGGCGCAGTGCAGCCAGGCCGATATTCGAATCCTCACAAACGGCAGTGCGAAATGCAGCGGCCGGCGGCAACAATTTTAAACCCTCGAATGCTTCGAAATACCATTTTTGCCAGGCAGTGCCTGCGAGAATTTCCACCAAAAAGTGGGCCAAAAAAGCGGTCCGATCGGGGAAGCGAATGACGTTTTCTCCATCCGGCTTGCTGGTAAGTGTGTGGCGAACCTGCCCGCTAACTTGCTGGGTAATTGTACTGGCAATTTGCTCACGCTCCCACCCTGCATTAACACTTGCTTCAATCTCCAGGCTACGTATAAACCAGATACTGGCATCGTTTTCGGAAAACCATTGTTTCAATATGCTACAAAGCCTGTCGCCAAGATCCTGCTGAAAAGCACTATCCAGCCGATCTTTAGTTTGTTGCGGGTTTGGGCACTCAGTTGAGAGTACATAGTTAGCCTCAATCCGACCGATATTCAGAACGTTCTTCTCAACTTCATCCAGTGCCATCAACGTCCCCTAATCAGCTTCTTCAGGTAAAAGTTTCTGATTATCTGCAAATGTTAGTTCCGCTTCATTCTCTTTTGCCAGGAGTTCCTCAAGCACCTGGATTGCACCGCTGATTCGCAATAGCGAATTTTCCAGATTTACTTGTTTGCGCTTGAACTCTGCCAGCATTTTTTGGCCGTTTGTAAATTCAGCTTTGAGTTCATTGAGACGCTCTCTTAATTGAAGGTGTTTCATACGGGACCTCACCCTAATTATTGTTATTTAATCTCAGGTAGTTGATTTCAGCCCGGAGTTTGTTTATTTCAAGTTGTTGGCTTTTAATCGAAGCAATTATACCATCTCCAAGGTTGTTGAGCGGTAAACCAACAGAGATGTTGATCATCTTTACAGCTGCTTCCTCCGAACTTTCCCAGGCTTTCCCAATAACCTTAGCATATTGATCAGGAGTGATAGCACTCTGAGATACCGCTATACCTGTGCCATCATTCGATCCGGATGGTAAAATAAAATCTCCGCTATGAACTTTACCACGTACCTTGACCGGCAACTGACCTATAAAGGCGACTTTTTCGTATAATGATAATTTGGCAGGATCTGAGGGCGTATTCCCAACAACTATAGGCTGGTTGGTAATTGCGGTAAGATGATGGGCGCCTGCGGTTGTTTTTGTAATTTTACCTGAAAAAATTCCCACGATATCACCCGTTTCAATTTTTTCATCTTTGTCGAGCCGTGGAAGACATTCTGCAAAATCACCTGATCCGGAAAGGATGGCTACACCCGCACCAGATCCTTCAACTCGACCTCTCATATTACCATCACCGAAAAAGGTTATAAAATGATTACCATCGCCGGGAGTACTATTATTGACCTTTAGTGCCAGAACACTGGCATTAGATCCGGAAGCAGTATTCTCGATTGTTGCTACATGAGATGAAACTTCTCCAGCACTTTCGTTAATATTATCGATAATATGCAACCGGGAATTGGGAGATGGTGTTCCGATTCCCATATTCCCATTATTTTCTAAAATCGTAACGCGGGTTATTCCTGATGTCCGTAGCGACAGATTCTCGTTGTAACTGCCTATAAGGCCTGTATCTACTTGAATTTCCTTGTTGAACCAAAATCTGCTACGATCGGTCATAAAATGCGACCATATTGAGTTTTTTGGACCTACATCGACCCAGCCGTTCTGTGTGCTGATCCGGAGTGCACCACTTTGATTGCCTCTAATGCTGCCATTGATATGAAGTTTTTCTCGAGGTTCAGTCTCATCAATGCCAATATTCCCTCTTCTTCCGGTAATTGTCGCTTCAAATTCCGGGACGTTCTCGTCATCGGTGGTGGGGCTTTCCCGAAAGCGGATCATACCACCGACATCATCCCGGTCATAAAAGATCAGGTTTGGCCCAAACTCCTGATATTCAGTCCAGATACGCCCGGTATCTCCACCCATTCCCACGCTAAATCCTTGATGAACCGGGCGGCGGATTTCCAAACTGTATTGTGGGTCAGTAGTTCCCATACCGACATTACCATTACTGAGAATCGTCAGTTGATCCAGGCCTGCCGTGCCGATTCGCAATTGATCCAGGCCATGATCGTAGACCATGAATCCGCGGCGGCTATCGCCACTGGCTTGATCACCATCTGCAAAGAGCAGGCTCCCGCTGCTGCTTGCTTCGCTGACGATTGATATTCCGGTGGACGCTCTGGAAGAAACGACGAGATTGTCCGCTTCCGGACTAAAACTGGCCGGATGCTCCGTACCAATACCAACCTTTGCATTATCCTGGATAACCACTCTGGGTACAAATTGAAGCGAATCGGGTGGGTCAGGAAATTGATCTTCGCCGGTTTCAATGGCGCCAATAGCCAAGCGGTTCGAACCGTCTCCGGAATTGCCAAGGAGGACTCTCAACTCCTCGCCGGAGAGATGTTCCGCCCGTTGAATAAATAGCCGAGGTGTAGATCCGGCATCATTGTTAAACGGAAGTCCGTCGCTATCCCGGAAATCCAGGCTTCCCCCAAATAATTTGACATCTCCGATCGTTCGCAAATTGCCCTCGATCCATACCAGATCTGTAGGTTTGAGTTGATCATCCACTATCGTCAGATCGAGATCCGTGAGGTGATCTATCCGCTCGGCTTCACATGCCGCGGTAAAGTTGCCATCGGCCGGCGCTTCCTTTTTGCGGTTCCGTAAACGTATAATCCCATCTGCCGCAAAGAGATCTTCGGCAACCGCGCCGATATAACGACGTACGCTGCGGCTTTCTTTTTGCTGAAGCGGGTCGGCCATTTTTACCACGGAACCAGGCTGACCATCAATACCTCTCTCCCAGTTCACGAAGCCAAGCGGTATCCGCCAACAGGTGGCAATATTATCTTTCGGAAAAGTTTGGAAGGGTACCGATTCATCGCAAAGCAACGGATTGTCGGCAGGGTCGTCCGCATCAAAAAAGCGAAAGGTTTCCATCGCATCGACAGACTGCTCTGCTAAAATGATTTCGTCATGTTGATCAGAGTGTGCCAAGTTGCCAATCTCAATCAGGAACGATTCGCGAATCCTTGAAAATCCTTCGTTAAGACAGTTCTCGAATCCGGGTTTAACGGTGCCGGTGGGCAGTTCGGTATAGCGGATCCAGATTTTTACGAGGCCACTCGGCTCATCTTTCAGGAGTTCGAGGGGTAATTTCTGAGGTGTAAAAAGCACAATCGGCCTGCCGAAACCGTCCCAGGCATATCCGGGTTGAATATATACATCAACCTGTTCATCGTCTCCCGGTACGGGTATTTCGATAAGATCGAGGCCAATCGCAATTCCCCAGGTGTGCCCACCCAGGATATGCCGGGCACGTTGGAGCCTGCCGTATTCGACACTTGCTGCCAATTCATCCGGCCCGAGAAATTGTCCCTGATAGAACTGCGGTCTGTCTGTTTGAGTTAATGACATGTAAACCTCCGCCTATTTTCCAGGCTTCTTCTTTAGTAGTTCATCTATCTTTTTTTCCTGTTCTGCCAGCCGCGCCTTAAGATCTTCGATTTCGGCCTTTTCTGCACCAGTATTGCCACTTGCGGCCATTGCCGCCTGGAAAGCGCCGAATGTCTTGAGGGTATCACCGGCCATAAACGCGGATAATGAAGGTTGGAGCAATTGTGTTAGAATAAACTGCGGCAGGTTTTCCCGCTCCAAATCTTTTAAGTATGGTTGCCCGTCTTCATCTTTCTGACCCATGGCGCCTTTAAAAATGGACGCTGCGCTGGGGCGTGATGCCTGGCCGGTAAAGCTCTCAAACAAAAGGCTGGAGAAATTTGCTGATGTTGTCCGGGAGGCCGCTTGCCTGCTGGCCTGGCTTCCGCGGACGCCAATGACATCCTCTTCATCTCTCGCAGATGTCTGGCAGCATATGGATTCCAGGGAAACCCGCAAGGCGCGCACAAAGGAAAATGGCGAGAGCCAGTACTGAAGATTCGGAAATGTTGTCGCAAACTTACGCAGCGTTGTCCAATTGCAGACGCGCATAATTTTGCACGCTTCTCCACTTACTGTAATGGTGGCAAGCGGGATTCGCGGATCATCTGTTTTTTCCGGGCAGGGTGGCAGCAGACCAGAACAGATACAGTGAAATATATATTTCATAAAAATCAATGAGTACCCTTGTTGTATGCTCTCAGGGTCCGCGCAGTTAATGGCTGCAATGTCATCGAAAACAGTGCAATCATTAATAGGATTTTGGGCGAAAAAGCGGTTTAGCACTGGTTTGGTCTGTGCACACCACAATTCCAGGCCGGGGTCACCGATGCCGGGAACATCTCCTAACAGTTCCGTAAACGTTTCCAGACAATCGCTGATACGCCGGATCAATGCGCCAGGATCTTCCTCCCGGTCTACCGTGTCCGGTGCAGGATAAACATCAAAACAGAACCCTTCACAGACGATTGTCGGTTCACATTGCGCGAGCGTCGATTGTGCAGAAGACTGTGAGGAGGTTGCGTAACTGCTGTTTTTATTATTGTTGCAGCCGCAACCGTTTGAGGATGAGCCACATCCACAATTGCAATTCGACCCTCTTGAAGAGTTTCCGCACCCGCACTTTGAGCTATTTTTAGTTGAAATGCTCGGCAAGGCAGTAATTCCCCTGGTAGATTGTTCCTGGTACCGAATGGCAAGTACCCATTTCTCCTCTACCTCATCTCCGCCCGGCAGTGGTGGCTGACAATTAATGTTTCCCTTTTCCTGCTCCCTGCACTCCCTTATCATTTTACATACATCGATGTATGCATCATTGCAGACAACGATATCCTCGCCGCAAGGGCTGATGCCGTATCCCTTTTTAACGGTCACCTGACCCTCACAGGGGTGGCAAAGCACTTCGAGACCGCAAACAACGCCCCAGCCATGTAAATGCCGGTTGTGCAGCTTGTTTTTCTCAATGATATAACGATCCAGCCGGTTCAGATCTTCTTCCGTCAATAATTGCCCGGCAAAGAAACGCGGTCGGCAGAGGCATTGCAGTGCTCCGCATGATGGGCAGGAGTTGTAGGATGTTCCCTTTTTGGTTTGCACCGGCATACTCGATGCCTGATAGGTATATTGGGCCATATTTTATCTCCTTTACTTCAATCTGATGCGGCTGATAATTTTTTTCAGGACGTTTACGGTGACACCTTGCACGCTTTGTAGATCTTCAATGCTGGTAAACGGTGTTTGCTCCCGGCGGGCAACAAGTCGCCGTGCCAGTGTATTGCCGATGCCGGGCAGCTCGACCAGTTCATCGATAGGAGCAGTATTGAGGTTTAACATTGGCGTTTGAGGGAAATTGCCTCCCCGGACAACGCGATCTGTCAGGCAACTGGATAGACCAAGGACCGGATCTGGAATATTAAAAACAGCAGTGCTGTTTAGAATCGGCCCATTATTAAACTTATCTATCTCAAAGAAGTGATTTGTGCTGTCAAATGCACACCCGAACAGGGTACCGTTCTCATCAAAAGCCAAGTCATGAATAATTTGCTCCGGCACGTCGTCAACAAAAATCTCCGCTTCAAATGCTGCGGTAAATGGATCCAATCTAAATATTCTGCTATCCGTTCCGGATGAGGCATAGAGATCGCCGTTCAACGGATCAAAAGCCAGGCCGGAAATGCGTTGAATGACATCAGGCAGTTCTCCTATCACGTTGGTTGTAGCGTTTTGCGGGTCAAAAACTGCCAAAATCGGTGAGAAAAAGGCAGTGAGACCCGAGAACGCATTTCTTACAAGATATAGAAGGTCATTGCCATCGAAGGCAATTGCATGGATTTCGCCAATCGATGTCAGTAAGAGTGTTCCCTGGCCGCTTGCGTTTAAACGGTAAAGTGTCGTTTCAGAAAAACCGTTTGGATCTAATACGGAGTCTGTTACGAAAAACTCGCCCAGCGAGTTGATTGCCAGCGCAGCGGATCCCGGTCCTAAATTTCCAGTAATGATATTCGTGGTCATAAGGGCATTCACGTTCCGGGATTCGCAATTTAGTTGAGAGATTATCCCCTGATTTATAACCCCCTGTTCAATGCTACCTGTTGCAGCAAAGGTGCAGGTAAACTTTGATTGGAATTGTTCATTAATCATCCAGCTTTCGAACAAGCCACCCTGAATGCCATGTGCGCTACCAGCAGGCCGGTCCCCGGATGGTAGTTCTGCCCGGACATACTCAGCGTCTACAGCATTGCCGTTCACATCGATGGCAAAATCTCCGCGAAAACGAACCCAAACTTCCCTGGCCGCTAGTACTCGTTCATACATCTCATCATCAAGGACAAACGCGGCTGCCTCAGCGATGTCATCTGCTGGTAACAGTTCAATTTGTTCGATCAGGTCACCTGTCGCGCCAGTTACCGCCGCTGCCTGAATCTCACCGCGCACCCGGCACAGACATTCGAGCCCGCTATTAGGGGCAGACATATGCGGTATCAACACCTGAAAAATATGAGCAGCGTCAATCAGCGGCGTACCGCCATTGCGAATGTTCACCGGGTTAGTGAAGCTAATTACAATGACCGGCAGCTGATTACCGCTTGCATCTACGGGAAACCGGAAAGGCTCATTGTGCACCCAACTTAAGCCATTGATCTGGGTGAGGTCGATCTCTAAGCCGATACCGTCCTGGCCATCTTGGCCATCTTGACCATCTGCACCAGGCACTCCCGGCGGCCCCTGAGGTCCTATAGGGCCTGGTTCGCCGATTCCACCTTCACAGAGGCAGGTGAGCATTTCCGCCAATACCTGGGTGCTGGGTAAAATCTTTCTGCCGAGGCGATTATCAATGCGGGCGATGTTGTTTAAATCATCATCCTGCGGGTCGGCAGGTGGATCGGTCTGATCCAGGATGCTATCGCCGACATTGTAATTTTCGATTGTTGCCAGCACAACACAATCCGCTTGTTCACAATCGGGACAGTGAAGATGACGTTCATAAAGATCACAACAATCATCCTCACTGACATCGACAATTGCAACGCCACCGGTCTCTCCATTGAACGCTGCGTAAATTCGGTTGCCGGCACTATTAAGGACAATGCTGTTGGCGTTGTTATCTATCTTGAATGGCTCCCCGGCCTGCATTGGTTCTCCTTCCCTGAGGAGCAATAGATTGATTGTCTGGATATAGGAGTCTCCGGTTATTTCATCTTTTTCCAATACATATGCCCAGTGCCCGTCCGGACTGGGCAGTACGTCAACTGGGGAATGGCTTAAACTTATCGGTGCTGAGAGACTTTCGGTCAGCGGATCAAGTAAGTGTAAGGTGGCGTTTGTCTCATCTAAGACAATCAGAAAATCTGTACCGGCGATATGTACGCTTGCTAGCGCGCCTGGATTGATCGCCGGAGAGAGGTCAATATTATTTGGTGTACTGAGTGTTTCATCAGTGACGATACCAGCAGCAACCAACATTCCTGCTGGGTCGGCAGTGTAGGCGTATATTTCGCCGGAGGCGCTATCCCGACGAAGGGCAATATCCTTTCCGGTTCCGGAACCTGTACTGATCTCCACCGGGTCGGCAGGAGTGCCAGGTGTGCTGTTGATATCGCTTTCCCAGCGCTGAAACGTCCCTGTTGCCAAAACTAAGGCAATCAGCCGATTATCCGGCTCGGGTAGAACGGACAGGTAGATATCGCTGTCGCCACTATCCGGAATGGGAACACTATTTATTGGTGTGGCGGGTAACGGATTGTCGATTGATGTATCGAACACCAGGAGCTGACGATTATCCGCAGGATTATTGTGATCCTCCGCAGCGATGTAGAGATTTTGACCGTCGTTAGAAACGGCAAGTGCCTTGCCGACAAAATTTTCATCCAGTGAGCCGGTTGAGAGAATTGTATGGTCATCGGTCGATACTTGGTAGAATGTACCGGGATTCTGACTGGTCAGGAGATAGAGCCTGCGGCTGCCATAATGGACAGCAACAAACATTGTTTGCGCAATGGGCACTGTATGCTCACGAGATAATTTCGGTGCGCGAATTCGCTCAATTGGCAAAGGCGGGTCAACAAGAATATCAAACAGATAGGATTCCAGAATACGATTCGGCGCACACTGTGTATCTGTGCATCCACAATCATCGTATAAGACAGGAATATCCTCAGTGGGGCATTCACGGTATTTAATGCAAACTTGCAGTGTATGGCTTTCGGTATCGCCGGTATCCTGCAGCGTCTTAATCGATTCGAAAATGTTAAGATCGAGTCGCGCCTTTTCCCTGAGTACCATTTCATGGCCACAACAATCAATTGCACTACCGGGAGATATATTGATAAACCGATCCGGACAGAGCTCATCCTCACGGACCTCGAGCCCGCAAACAACGCCCCAGCCATGCGACGTCTGAAGATGGTGGCGCAGTTTTTCACGGTGATAGCGCTGTTCATCAGTAAAATCCCGTTCAGTTAGCAATTTGCCGGTAAAGTAGTTATTCCGGGTAAAGGGAATCTTACCGCAAGTGGGACACGTACTGGTCCCTAATTTTAATTCGGCCATAATAAACCTCTCATTTCCAACGACGATTTATGCTTTGCTTGTCATCTTTATTCTAGTTTGGTGGTCGTTCCGACTCTAGCCTGCTTGCCGATTTCCAGGGAAGGCCTTTGCTGATTTTCCGGTGCATTTCCCAAAACGGATTCGTGTCCAAGCGACGTTTCGCCCAATTGAACTCCCTCCGGATAGCGGCCAACGACGCTGTCCAGACCGATCATCGATTGTATTCCTATTCTGAATCGTGGCTCCACAAAGTTTAGCGAACACGCTGTATGGGCTGGTTTTTCCGCAGCGAGTAAATTCTCAAGTGCGCGCCGTTGACTCTCAGATGCCTGGTAGGATGCGGGTACAAATACCGAGAACTTATGTGCATATTTATGAAATGGATCGCGAAACGGATCCTGTATAGTGTTCAGTTGTGTGCTGCCCGCCTGGGCATCGACATCCAACTGGGTTCTGTTAATTATACGTTTTCCCCACAGAATGGCCTGATCCCCCAATCTTCCTTTACCTACAAACAGCCAACGGCGTAGTTGAAAGTGTTCGAGGATAAGTGGTGGTGTCTGCCATCTACCGGAACCGGCCGTTGTGTTATCTGAATCGAGTTTGCAGCAACTGCATGTTGTTCCTGACGGCATATTTTGTGTGTATAAAGGAGTGTCCCAACCGAGGAAGATTAGGAGTTGCCTCCGCAGACCTTCAGTAGTCCCCCGGATATGAAAAAGTTTGGCAATGCGCTTCAGATACTGGCGTCGTTTGGTTTCCGGCCAGTGCCTTTCCAGGGTGATGCCGATCCAGGATGCCAGCCAAGAAAGGAAATCCGGACCGCTCTCGGAGGACGCAGGTGTAGAAAGCGGATCATAGTAAGCTGCCTGTTGGTCAATTTGCTTCTCTATGCTTCGGAACGTCGTATCGAAGAGGCTGAGAAAACGATCGGTAAAATCGGCACTGACCGGGTCTGCCCCAAAGACAGCTGGTAAATATCGCCGCAGGCTGATGCGTGGGAACTCAATTTTCAGGCGCTTCAAAAACGGTGTGGATTGTCCACCACTTTTGAATTTGATTCTCAGCCATAGATACCGCCCGGCTGTGCTGCGAATCAGGCAATCTGTGCCATTATGCAGGTTGGTGAAGCGTTGATTCGTTTCCCAGCTTTGCTCGGGAAGTGAGGCTATATGGGAATCCGGCAAGGCTGTTTCGGCAACGAAAGTCGATACCTGAATCATTGCCCCATTGGGAACCTCTCCATCAAGTATAATCCGATGCCATTGGCATCGATAGATCCTGCTATCTAACGGAGTGCTGAAATAGATACCGTTTTTCTCAAACAGGGGCTGGTTTAGCGCCATCTTCTGACCACTGCTCTCTGGCACTTTATTACCCTGCAAATCGAACACTTGCCGGCCTTCCACAGAATCGTTATCAGAGGTGGCGGCACAAAGTTCTCTGAGATCAAGATTTCCGTTGGCATCAACAGTAAAATTGAGTGGAGGAAAATTTACTGAAAATGATTCGGGACGGGTTGCGCTCTCCAGTTCAGTTCCATTTTTGTCGAATATACGTACGACGGAATTCCCAGTTTGTATAACAGCGTATACTCGTCCGTGACAGTCGGTAGCGAGGTGGGAAACATTACCCAATCCGGGAAAACAAGTTTCCCAAATGCCAGCGATGTGGAACCTATGAATGCAGCCGTTCGCAGCATCACTTACATATACACTTCCCCCACTAAATGCGATGCTGTACGGTTCCCACGAATTCAGCAGGCCGGCGTTCTCCGGTGGCGCCCAGTGCGCACGAAGGGCCAGGCCGCGTAAGCTAAATACACTGACGCGATGGTTGTTGGTGTCGCAGACATAGAGATTCGAGCCACAAATCCCGATAGCGCACGGATTAAGGAATTGCCTTGGCGCCGTACCACTGCCGCCGAAATGTGAGAGTACCCTGAATTCACATTTACAAGGATCAAAGATCTTTAATTTTGCATTCGATTTATCTAACAGGAAAACGGAACCATCCGGGCCAACGGAGACATTCGCAGGGTGAGTCAATCCGCAAAAACTACCACTGGACTCAGTCATATTTCTTAGCGATGCTTCTGCGGGAGCAAGTGAAAGTTCGCCTGTTTGGGGACGAACCTCAATATTCACCGCAGTTGCCGTGCGCCAACCTACCTGCTGATTTAAGAGGAGCCAGCTGGGATCATGAGGCGGTTTCGGTATCACCGGCAGCCGTCTAACCTGTGCGGATCTTAACTCATTCATCAAAAGAATACCTCACTTGCATACTGTGTTGACTGGAGTAAAGCAAAACATCACTTTTGATCTCCAGATTGCTGAAAGCTTCCTGCGCTTCACCATCCAGGAAAATGGTTAAAGATTCTATTCTGTCGACGCCTTCAATGGCAAAAATTCGTTGGTAGACCAGCGAATAGAAAATATCACGCCCGAATGGCCAGCCCTGGCCATCTTCACCACCCTTAAGTGGATGAAAATAGTCCAGCAAACCCTGTTCAATCGCTTGGCTCACGACGGAGAGATCCGCATCGTTTTTGGCTACGACGTCGCCATGAATTTCTACCTGACGATAGGTCGGCTGGGTGACGATTACCTCAGTAGTCAATAGTCGCCGCTGGTTCAGGTAGGCGCAAACTGTCCGCAGTGTTCCTTCGCTGGGAATCGGTTTTGGATCATCGCTGTCCGGCGCGATCACAACTGTGATAACGCCAGGTATATTGGTATCCGGGAAGTTGGGATGATACAACGGCAACGCTTTCGCCCGCCGTACATTTGCAGCTGCTTTGGCAAGTTGCTCGAAATCCTCTGCAGTTACCGCCCGACATTTGCTCTTCAATGATTGGGGGGCGCGAAGTTGTGCTTCCTCAAGGCTCTCCTCATCCTGGCCGCTGTGAGCAGCACGCAAGTTACTGATACCATTTTCATCAATGCCATCAATGCCAGCTTGCAAGCTGGTTATAGTATTCGCAGTCACATTGCCAATCTTACCACCACCAAACCGGTAACGGCGGGCGACAACATTTCCGCCGGGATTGTCCGGGTTCGCTACCGGAATATCACCATTTACACCATCTCCAAAGGTTACTTGCCCGGTGGTACGATTCAGTACGTAATGCCGGTCTTTTGCAGTAGAGCCAAAGAGATCACCGACCTCTGTCCAGCGCTCAAATCCTTCACCCTGATCGATCTCCAGTTCCAGCGTTCCTGCTAAAACCGGAACATTCTCCAACACTAACTGCTGCTGATTCGGGCTACCGTCACTGCCTCCCAATATCTCCGAGAAAACCGATTCCGCCTGCACGGCTGTAACTGTGTTGGTCCTAATTGTAGTAATTTTCGGCGGTTTTTCATAACCCCTCTGCAGGTGCGCCCGGATCCAGTAAAGGGATTCAGTCGCGGGTGCAAAAACTGTTTTCTCCATCTCACCCGTGTTCGGTGATTTAAGAAAGATATAGCCGGATCGGGTAAAAGCCCTGGTCTCATCTTCTAACAAGGTCATATTTCGCCACTCTCTTCCGTTCCAATATTGCCAGACGATCTCCGCAGAAGGGAAGAACTGTGTTTCCGGCAAATCACACGAAAACGCCGGTAATTCAGCAGTGGCTTCAGACGCGTAAACGGCTAAGCTAAGCTCTACTTCCGGGAATTCTCCATTATACCGGAAGCCTAACATTAAAGCACTCTCAGCATTGGCGAGTGGACCAAATGGCTCATAGCTTTCGGCCGTTTGATCATTTGTCAGCGACAGGTCGGAGAATGCATAACCGTCAAATACCTGTACCGCAACAAGCTTGGCCGTCAAAGCCATCAGAGTACGCTCCGTCTCAAATACTAACGGCACATCTCCAGTGGCGGCATCGGCAGTTACCTGGGTATTTTTGGGGACAATGACAAATGGTTCACTATGTGTTTCAAGAACCGGAAAAGTAATATCGGCAATGGCTGGCTCCGCCGGTTTCAGCTCGATGCCAAGAAGCTGCAAAAATTTGATATAATTCAGTTTAGGGGTATTTTCCAGGCGATAGAGCAGCATTTCGGAAAGCCAGGCAAAGAGCTGGGAGAGGGCAATGCCCGGATCATTATCATTTAGATCGGTCCATTCCGGCGTATATCGCGGAATGCGGGTACGAATTTCAGCCAGAATATCATCAAAACGGCGATTGTCTATCGATGGAAGATTTTGATCAAGCGGCATCTTTATGTTCCTTCGGTAATGTAGAATGGATACACAATATTTCCGGTATTGTTAGTTGATCGAATATGGTAGTCGATTCTAATCAGAAGAAGATTCTGCGCTTCCGATACCGTTTCTATATTTATGTCCAGGATGTCGATGCGCGGCTCGTAGAGCACCAGGGCTTCCCGGACATCATAGGCAATTTGGGCAATAGTGCCGGCATTGTTCGGGGCAAAGACCAGATCGTGTATACCGCATCCAAAATCCGGTAGCATCTTCCGTTCGCCTTTCGAAGTGGAAAGGATCATAAAGATCGACTCTTCTATCCGTTGTTCTGCCAGTGAACGGGCAATACCCCCATTTGGCGTAACTTGAAGTGGGAACTTCCATCCTGCACCGAGAAACTCTCGCCAATTTTCTGCCATAATTTTCCTCTAGGTGTATTTATATAAATCTTGTATCATAGTCGCAGGGGATCTCTGCGGGCTATCCAGACCTGCTGCTTGAGTTTTTTCCATCACAAGCTTCCCACAATGATTTTTGACATTAGCTAATTACCATCAATTAGCTCACTGTTAAGGTGACAGGTGGATGGTTAAAGCCGGACAAGCCTCTTTTACTAATGCCGGTCATAAAAAACTGGTGAACGCCAATTCCCAGGGCGGACATAAATACCGCAGTAAGCGTCAGCGTAACAACCAGGGTTGGTTGATTCCAGGTGCCGCCGGAAGGTAGCACTGTTGCCCCTGGTATCCCTCCGGTCAAATCTACATTCCCGGGCGCCGGTGTTCCCTTGATCAGGGTTAACTGCCAATTCATTGGAAAGGGACTGAAGAGGGTGAAAGTTACTACCAACAGTGCAGGTTGTAACGTTACCGTATTGAAAGATAGCGTTGTGGGGACAGCAGTAACTTGTGGTGCGGTGGCATCGGCCAATTCTGCGGACAAAGGTGGCACGGGTTGTCCTGCTGGAATTGCTGCCGGCACACTGTCGTCAATGATCCCGGTTCCTGCAGGCAGTATCGTCAATGGTAATCCGGTAAACGTTTGATTAAAATCGCTGATAAGCATCACCCTGCGAGATCGGACAGTGGAAGCGTTTAAGCCCATCGAAGCCAGATTGTAGCCGATACAAGGGAAGAGCAAAAATGGACAAGCAATACTTCCACTATCTCCTTCGAGTAGCCCGATATTATTCCCGAGCTGAAATGTTGGGTCCAGGGGAATACTGGTCCCGGGACCGCCATGTGGGCATAGTATTGTGTGCCCAGTCGTTAATATTTCCGGCATGGATATATTCCTGCTTCCTTATTTTGTTATTGGATCATGAACTGTCCGCCACGCATGGCAACGGAACGTCCACCACCCTGAATCTCGATCGAATGATCTTTATCGTCCAGGACAATTTTTTGCTGCCCATTTGTTGTGATTGTTATCGATTGCCCGGCAGAGGAATCGTCAAGCTCAATCTCATGGCCGCCAGATGATCTTATAACAATTCTTTTGCTACCATCTTTATCTTCAAATCGTAAGGTATGCCCGCCTGGTGTCAGGATTACCCGATTCTGGTAATCGGTTTCCGGAGGGCGGTCCGCTCCATTCCACAAGAAACCGACAATGAATGGATGAGCAAAATCACCGTGCTCAAAGGCCACGAGTACTTCATCACCTGGTTCCGGCATAAAATGCATACCACGGGAACCGCCGGCCATTGGGGTGGCAATAGGCACCAGAGGGTATTCGCGAATATCTGGTCTGCGTGGGAATTCGACCTGTACCCGCCCTTGTCCATCGGGATCTTCCAGGCTTTTCACTAAGCCGATTTCTAACATTGCAGTGCCACGACGCATCACTTGGATCCTTTCTTCTTTTCTTCCCGGCGAGCTTTAAACTTGGTACGATAACCGCTATCATTGATGGCATGTGTGGTTTCCGTAACGAAATAAGTGCCGCTAAAGCGTTTTCCAACTCCGCTGATAATGACCTTACTGCCCGCACGGAGGTCCGGCAAGCCTACTGTAGTGCCACTTGCTTTAACTCTCTCTTTACTGGAATCACACAAAATAGCCTTTGCCCGTTCCTCTGCTTCTTTTTCAGTGTGAGCCGGATAATCCTCCACAATTTCTTCCCGGGCATCACATCTCATAAGGATATCATTCAGATCCTGGTTACACCCGCCTTTCAGCTCTTCAATTTTCACTGTTTTACTAATCTTGCGCTTTGCACTTCGTATCCAGCCACGTACCGTAACAGATCGGACCTGATTTGCAGTTGTTAGTGTCGGTTTAAAATCAATTAGTGATTTACCCCATTCAAGCTTATACACCACCGGCCTTCTGGTCAGGAGTGTTTCATGATCTGAAGGCCCGAAGTAGAGATCTTTTTTTACTATATTACCATCACTATCCTTTTCTTCTCTCAAAAAGACAACATAGCCACGCTTGTTTGCCCGGGAGAGAATAAAATCAATATCATACTGGCTTCTCTGCGCCAGAAATACTACTTTCGGCTCTTTTCGCTCCTGGTCATCAGGGGTAAAAATTGGCAAGGGGAATCCCTTTTTGTTCAGGCTTTTGATAATTGTGGTGTCCTTTAAGGCTTTTTTTTTGCTACTCTTCCAAGATCTGCTATTCTGTTTTTTGCGCAGTTTATGTAGTATATTCAAGCCACGAACGGTTAAAGTCGGTGCCCCCCCACTGGGAAAAGTAGGTTCCATAGATGTGAATTGCCCCTTCAGCATAACCGCTAACTTTCCTTGGTATCCCATTTTGATCGTCACTTCATTTGCACATGGTTCAAATAGTTTGTAGAGATTCACTTTCTGCTCTTTATCAGGGGATTTTTTCTCTCCCGAAGCAGTTGGCTTAACCGCCCCATTCTTCGCAGGAGGGGCTTGATCCGGTTCGATATATTTGAGGTTGTTGGTAGCCGTATCCCAGTTATTAACGGTCATGTCAAAGCTGTCGAGTCCTTTGATAGTATCTTTATAACTGATCTGAATTACATCCCGCAGTACGTAATTAGGCACAGCATTGCCGTTGATAAGCACCTCGAATTCCGGCACATAGAACCCATTAAATGTTTTCGCTTCCTCTTGAAGCGTCATGATACCATTACTTTGTTCTTTTTGCATATCTTGGGACCAGTCAGTTAATTGCTATAATCATCTACTCAATTGGAGGAACCCTGAGAAAAAGCCCACTTTCCAACCTGCGCGGATCTTCGATCTCATTCTCCGTTGCTATCGGGCGCCATTCCCCGGGGAGGCGATAGTAACGTGCGGCCAAATCGCTGAGATTTTCTCCCCGTTCAACTATGTGACTGTGGGTTCGATTGGGTGAATTTTTGTTAATCTCGCTGAGTTGTAAATTCAGTGGTTTATATTCTCTTAACACTACGGTGAGCGTGGCCCGCAATGGAACCCCATCTGGATTGAAAAGTGTAAATTTTTGTTTAACACTTTCTACAACACAGTGAAAACCTTCGCGTGACTGATTCCCGGTTTTATCTTTTTTCTTGGGAGAACTTCCGTTTTGCTTTTTATCCATAAGGGAACTTCCGGGAAAGCTGCTGCCCCACTTAAAGATACAATGGGGTGGCGCATGCGTATCGGGATCAATCTTGGTCAGTTTATATATTGGATCCGTTCTGGTTGTAACCGGGGTCGCTTTTTTGCCGGTTCCCTCATCGGTTGTATCGAAGAAGAGTTCCAGGGTTAGCTTTTCACTATTACCACGGACAAATTGTTGTAGTGGTGAATCCAATCCGGGAATATTTATTTCGGCGATCTGAACACTCTTGTCAAAGGAAAGCTCTTTCGGGTTGTACTTAAAATGGATCTCGCTACCCTTTTTGTTACCCCAGTAAGGGATAATGCTCGCCTTATTACTGCTTGTCTTTACTGTCTTCTCCTTCAACATCCTCAGGAATACTCCTCTTCAAGTTGATCGCGAATACCGGCAGATATTTGCTGCTCCCAGGCAACACGCTGCTCATATTCTTTTTGATTTTGGAACTCTTCCACGGCCAGTTGTACAATCCACCGTATTAACTGCGGGTTGTTTAGCGAGTTACTGTCGACGGCATGAATTGTACTTTTAAAATCTTTTACATTAAATTCCATAATTACCTCAGCAGGTTTAGGCCTGTGTTTACGGCAGCGGGAATTACCCCAAACCCGGCGCCTTTATATTGGATCTGTTTAACACCTTCATGACTGATTTCAATTGATTCGATAGCAACATTACTCTGCATTGCATTCATTGACGGGCCGGTATATTTGACCGGTAGTCCCCTTTCAAAATACCAGATGTTGTTGGGTACTGGAACCCGATCTACCTGGGTCATTAATGCGATCACTCCATTTTTACGTTGCCCGTTTCCATCGAGAAATCCCTGAAACCACTCCCACAACCCAGTACCGGCACCAACGCCTTTTTTAAGTGTGATGTTGGACCAGGTGATTCGACTGGGAAAAATAAGTTCTTTCCCATTATTACCACCCTCCTGATACTTCTCAATCTCCAACGACATCTCGACACCGCTACATTCACTAAAACCACCGAGAGCCACATCGAGTGCAGCAGAAATTGCTGCACTTTTCACGATGCTTTTCGTATCACTTTTGTCATCAAGTAAGCTGATCACAAAATTGTGGCTGAGAATCGGATCGGTTCGCACCCCGACTGCACCAAGAAGCGCCATTAATAACTCCTTCCACCATAAAGTGATTCACGGATTTCAATTTCATTCTCTGCCCGGCCAACGCGGATAACCACAAATTCGAAAGGTTCGCTCGGGGCGACGCCAATATCGATGAACAACCGGCCCTTCTCCCTCTCATGGGGCGGGTTGTTGGTTTCATCACATCTTACGAAGAAGGCCTTTTCTACTGAGTCGCCGGCTAGCGCTCCCTGCGTCCATAAATGGGTCAAAAAACTACCGATGGATAGCTGGAGCTTATTCCGTGTCAAAAAGTTGTTTGGCTCGAATACCGCCCACTGAATCGACTGATAAATTGCCTTGGATATAAAGATGATTAATCGCCGCACATTTAGGTATCGCCAATCGGGATCACTGCTGACCGTCCGTGCCCCAAAAATGCGAATGCCTCTACCGGGGAAAGAACGGATGACATTGATTCCCTGCGGATTAAGCACGCCATGTGCCGTTTCGCCAATTGATTTAGTTACATCTTGAACCCAGTTCAGCCCGACATTTGCCGGTGCTTTATAAATGCCTACCTCGAAATCGCCTGTCGCTATGATTCCGGCAACAAAGCCCGAGGGTGGTATGGAACGGGTCAGCTGAGTTGATCTTGTTCTGAACGGATTAACAACCTTTATCCAGGGATAGTAGAGAGCAGCATATTTTGAATCAAACCGCTGCCGCCAACCGAGCACCGTCGCAATACCATGCTCATCTTCTTGTGATGCTAAGAAGGGGACATCCAGCAGGGCAATCCGGTTCTGTTGCTCTTCGCAATGCTGGACCAGTAGCGACTGAACTCGATAAATCTCATCATTGGTGAATTCCGGCGGAGTTTCAGCTGGCAGATTGCCTTCCGGATTGCCAGCAATAGCAGGTGCCTCTTCGACAGCACATGGATCAGGTTCTTTTATTTCAGGGCGAAGAAGGTCATGCTGAACGGCCGGTTTGATATGGATATCAGGTACAGCCACTACAGCGATCTCATCGACAAGCTCAAATGTTCTTATTCCCCGGCGCTTACGTGCTTTTATCAGATCGCTGTCCAGGGGGGAGACCTGTTCTCCCATAAAATCTGTTACGGACAGCTTGGATAAGCCATCTGTGCCGCCTTGCAGCAGCTCAAACCTACTGGAAGTGGTATCGATAATTTCCACGATCTGGTTCGCTAATGAGACGTTGCGCTTCTCTTCAATGACGACTGTGCGGGGAACCGCAGGAATACGCCCGGTATTCTGGAGAGCGAGTTGGGTCACAACCTGTTTTAGAACTCGTGGCCCGTACGAGGCATGTTCCGGCACCAGGGACAAATTGCTGTATTGTTCTATTAACTGCCCGGATTCCCGGACAAGGAGCGTATAGCTGACCGACTCAATGAATATAGGCCGATCCCTGTTGAAACCGGAGAGCATACTGTCATAAGGGAGCCGCTTTTCAGGATCTGGGTGAAGCCAATAGAGTCGACCTTCGACGCTATCAACGTGGCTGATCACCTTAATAGCTGAATAGCCATTTTCCTGCGACAGCCTTACCAAACCAGCTCTTTCGAAACCACTCGTTGTTGCGACGTTTAAAAATCGATCATCCAGATTGGGCGGGGATGAAACTGTTTGCGCTCTGTTAAGCTCTTTTATCTGGATTGACAGGTTGTTTCCCCACATCCCAGGACTGAATGCCCTGATACGCCATATATCTAAAGCACCGGAAGCGCTTCGCAAAGTAATATCTGACTCAGAAGCTGTTTCCCGGTCGGCGACACGCACTACCCAGCATCGCTCGCCGCCATTTTCGAAAAATGCTCTGACGGTAAAAGCGAGGTAGCCTGCACTGGTAAAATCGCCAAAATAGGCCTTAAACTGCCGCCAGGACTCCACAGGAACCGGCGTATCCAATGGCCCGCGTGAGGCAATGCCTGCAAATCCTGCTATGTCCATACGAAGCAGATTGATGCCAGGTAAATTGGCATCTATCTGCTCGTAATATACTCCCGGTGTATGGTATGCTACAGCCATGTTGAACTCCAAAGGGGCGACGGTGTCATGCGTTTACCTCAACCACAAGTCCTTCATGACAAAACTCGACGGTCTCTATTGCAACTTCACTGGCAGTTGCGTTTAATCCCGGCCCTTCGATTTTGTTGATCCAGCAATTTTCGAGGTTCCAGCGCATCACATCGTTTCGCTGCTCATCCATTAAAATAATTGCCCCACTGCGACGATCCGCTTCTCCGTTAATAATATTTTGGTACCAATCCCAGAGTTCCGTATTCTCAGTATACCCGCGTTTCAGTGTGACATTTGTGTATTTACGAAGTCCAATGAGTTTGCGAACGGTTAACGGCAAATCCGTTCCCTCCCGGTATTCAACCGCATCGCCCTCACTGGTTAATCCGCTGACTTCACTGAAGTTGCCTACCGTTATGCCATCAAACTCTGCTCGAAAATTAAATGAGCGATAGGGATCAGTCCGTTGTCCTGTTGCCATTTTTTTTCTCCTTATTAGTTATCATTGGCAAATGCAGTCCACAATCCGATACGGACGATTACAAATTCCGCCGGTTTTACCGGGGCCACGCCAATAAGGATAATCAGGCTGCCATTATCTATATCTGTTTGGGTCATGGTGGTCCGGTCACACTTGACAAAGAAGGCTTCTTCCGGCTTGGTGCCTTCCAGTGCTCCATTTCTCCATACGGTTGTCAGGAAATTTATAATAGTCCGGCGTACCCTGGCCCAGAGCGGTTCCGCGTTCGGTTCAAACACAACCCATTGTAATCCACGGTCAATTGAGGCTTCCAGGAAGATCATCAACCGTCGAACGTTTACATATTTCCAATCGGGATCGCTGGTGATTACCCGGCCGCCCCATATTCGGATGCCCCGGTTATTCCTGCGAAAGTCGCGAATAACATTAATATTCACCGGAAACGGGTTGAGAATGTCGTGCTCGCGTTTGTTTAGAATTCGTTGCAAACCAAGCACACCACGCACAACTTCATTCGCAGGTGCTTTATGCACGCCCCGCTCTATGTCGGTTCTTGCATAGATTCCCAATGTGTGGCCTGAAGGTGGGATCGGGTATTCCCGGACATTATCGAGATTTTGTGGATACGGGTCCCAAATTTGAACCCAGGGATGATAGAGAGCTGCATATTTCGTATCAAATTGTTGCCTGTGAGATCGTACATCGGTAAGGGTATCATCAGGTGGAGGAGGTCCGTCCAGGACAGTGAATCTATATCGCATGGACTCACACTGCTGGATAAGCGCTTGTTGAATATCTGTCCGGGTTTGGCCGGGACTGGCGATCAAGCTGATCTCTTCGTAATTTCTAAGACTGTGAATGCCAGTGCGGTTTTCTGGCTCCGGGGCATCGATTCCAACGTACTGGTTGACCGGTGCATAGATGGTGTTCAGCGAATCGAATCCATTAATCAATGATCTGCGGCCGGGAGATTCCTGACCGGATGGTAGTAAATCTACCAGTAAATCCGGTCCGAGACGTACGCTTTCCCGGTTGATCGGATTGGTCTCCAGATCGCGAACGCGAATGTATAACGACTGGCCTTCCGGCCGGCGGTCCCACTCGCGCAGGTTTCCATCAATACTTCCGGGAATCAGTTCTATATAACGGCTGTGGCGTGGATCCATTGAAAGGTGTCTGAACAGTTCGCTATCAATAATCGTCTCATTACGGGTTGGGATAGCCGGGTCCGGCTGGCGGAGTAAGTTGACCGTCATACGAAATTCGCGCGAACGAACCTGTAGTGGATTGAGTAGCAATGCATTAAGCTGTGCAGCATCAAGGCCGGTGCCGGCGAGAGTAATTTCACCGGTTCTGCGATCGATCGCATCTACCTTCAATAATGTCCCGACGACGGTTTGATCTGGCTGGTATAGCTCCAGAATGGTGCCTGGCTCTACACCAACTGGAGAATCCAGGTGGATACTCAGGAACCCTGACACATTGGCGCTTTGGAGTTGAGTACCTTGAACAAGGCCGTCTTCCTCATGCTCAATGGTGATTCGCAGCCGGTTACCCCATTGGCCAGCATCCAATGCCTGAATTTCCAGGAGAGGCGCCCGGCCTACGATGAGAGAATTCATCGCATGTGAATGCGCGAGCACCGGATCGTGCAATTCTACCTGCCTAATGTTTGTCGCAGCTTGGAAACCATCCGAGATACGATGATAATAGAATTCATTTCCGGGTGTCTGAATTTCGACAAATGTGCCAACTGCGTAACCCGAATCACCACTTACAATTATGGTAGCATCTCCGCTAGCGGCTTCCAGAACAGTGGCCATTGGAACAGTTCCAGCAACTACCGTGGGTGTCTCCTGCAGGTAAACGATCGCATCTTCCGGGTGTGCATGTTGTAGCGGGTGAGTTAGGAGAACATTACCGGGATCCGGTAGAAAGTCAGGGTTTTGACCGGGAATTTCCTCGATCGTAATATATTCTTCATTTGGTGTCTGGCCAATTTGCAGCAATTGCCCCGGTGTTAGCCCGGCCCTGCTATCCAGCGAAATAGTCTGGGCAAATTCGCTTGCTTCTCCCGTAAGCAGGTGCGCTTCAAGACGAACTACAGGCGCGCCATCAGGATGAGGATTATTAAGCTGCGCAATTTCAATATTGTTCCCCAAAATTTTTAAGATGACACGATCTTCCGTGCTTCCGGGATTACCGATTCGCAAGACATCACCGACTTGCAGGGAAGAGATATCGTCGAGGGGCACGATCTCTGAACCAACTGGCAAATCCACCCCAGCATTAGCAATAACTCTCGGTGGATCGGTTACTACAGTCAGATCTGCCAATTGAACGGCACTTATAAAACTACCGGATGGATAACTTTCATAAGTAACGGTTGAAATATTAATCTCGCCCAATTCACTAATTCGCCTCACTTCGCGTAATCCAAGGTCGGTACGATTAATCACGACAAGGTCGGTTATTGTATTGAATACTCCGGCACGATCCTGTAAAAAGATTAGGCCACTGCCTGCATTTCTTGCTGTCTCAAGGAGTCCGCTCTCAGGGCTGCCCGCAGCCGGCGGTAAGATATCTAACGGCTCCAAAGCCGAACCAGCATCATGAGCAAGCGCTAATCCAGCATCTAACTGAACTTCCAGCCGATTTGGATTTGCGGGATCAATAGTGGCTGCAATCGCGAATCTATACTCAGCAAGGTTTGTAGCTCCGATTGCGAGTAGCTGACCGTTGGCTGAGGTTGCCTCATTATAAAGCTGGCTGATATTGGCTGCATCTGCATCTTCAACTGTGATTATTGGAGCGCCCGGGTTGGTGTTGTTTACAAGTGTAATGTTTACTGCTGCGGTGTAACCGGGTGAAGTGTCAGGGGTAAACTGTTCGGCAGCTACTCCCGCATCATGGCTGCGTAATAATGGGAGATCAAGCATTACATGATGGGAGCCTGGTAAATCCAATACGCGGCGGTACTCTGCTTTGCTACCTTCACCAATTCGGAACCAATCATCTAAGCTCAGGTTGCTGGCATCCAATACATAGAGTAACGGGGGGGAGGCAGGTGTACCACTACTTTCAGCAGCCCCTCGTAGCAATCGCGTATTCGCAGAAGTGTCATTCCCACGATCAAATAGTTCGGTAATCGCACGAACCGCCCCGTCACTATCGAGAACGCGAACGATAAATAGCCGCTGGCCGCCATTCGTGAAAAACCCTTCGACGGCATGCGGTAGATAGTTGTGGGGGTTGAGGTAGAAGAGGTGATTTAACTTTCCACCAAAAATGCGTTCAAATTCGCCGTAGCTGGTGACAAAGATGGGCACACCGACCGGACCACGCTCTGTTACGCCAACCAAGCCGGCTGTGCTGGTACTAACGCCCTCAATAGGCTTGTTGCCGGTATCGACTTCTTCGACATATACTCCCGGTGCTAAATATTCAGGCATGCTTTCCTCCTGTTTAGGCAAAAATGATTATGATCATGGAATTTCTAGTTTGAAATCTATTCGATTTTCCCGATTGTTGTAATCAAGCGGAAGATTCTTCGACGCTGTTCTGGTGCCTTCTCTGACTTCAATTACAACTTCAGCAACTCTATGAATCGGTGGCAGTCGAAAATATCCCGCTGTATCGGTCATTGTTGAATAGTGTCTAATTGCGTGAATCTCCGTTGGCCCCATTCCCGTGGCAATCTCCACAAAACGAACTGCGGTCGGTGTCAGCGCGTTATTCAGGAACAGTGATGAATCTCTGGTGATAGCGTCTCGGGCGATTTGTCGCGTCGTAGCGGTCAGCTGTTTGTCCACCCGGCGTACCGTTGTATTGATATTATGGTTATAAGCTAGTGGATGAACCAGTGTCACCGGGCCCGGGCCACGGTCCGCTGTTGCGGGCGGCGCGGCGATTGTGATGTATTCGGCCTTATATTCATCATCTTCATCGATCACTATTATATCACCGGCTCCGATATTTATTCGTTCGGAAAGATGCAGTTCATTGCTTCCAGCGTAGGCATAATCTAGTAGAACCGGAGGAAGAATTTCCACCAGGCTATCGATGGGATGTTCAAACTCCAACGGCCTAGTTAAGTCAACCAGACCAGCACCACGGGTTGGGTCGGGGGCTGGTGATTGTATGGTGCGATATTCTGTTCGGGCCGGGTCTGCATCATGGATCGCTATTCTATATCCAGTGCCAATATGGTTTCTATCTGAAAGCTCGATCTGACGAGTACCGGCGAGAGCAATATCTGTCAGCACTTTATCATTAACTGTTCTCTCTATATTGCTGCTCTCTACTGTTGCGCTTCCTGCTGCATGGTCAAAGTAAAGTGAAGGCAAGGTGTATAACATCATCATATCCTCCGGAGGAGTCATACCATCCGGATCTGATTGAAGTCGCCAGATGCCAGTTATCATTACCTCGGCACTAGATAAGGGGGCGATTGTCACCTCATTCCCTTCCATTACACGTCCGCATATCACGACCGGCTCCCGATGGAGCACAAGATCCTCGTCCGGTACTTCCAAAGGGGTAAAACTTGCCGGGAAGGTGGGCTGAGGTCCAATTATCGACTGAAATGATAATGGCAAGTACCCGGGAACCTCAATATCAAAACTTACTGGATAATTTTGTAAACTAAGCAGAGGAAAGAGAGAGGCCGGAATACCGGAGCAACCAATGAGACCATTGGGAACGTATTTGGGGACTAGTCCAGGTACTATATTCGTTATCCGTGCCTGAGCTACAGGCGCATTATCGGTTATTTCGTCCTTCAACCGTGCCTTCACTATAGCCTGGAATCGATCTGTAACCGGCACTGCATCATCAGGAGTAATCGTATAGTTAACTTGATTGTGCATTACTACTCGTCGGGGCATTTTAACTTTCCTCCCCGGAGACAATAACGCCATAGTCTGGTATCGCAACTTTCACAGGAACTGTCGACTGTGGCTGATGTTCAGATTCCAGATAAACGACACTGACTTCGTAAGAAACACAGAGCTGAAAGGTGCGCTCCAATGCATCCCAAACACGTGTGAGTTCTTCAAGATCCATGGGGAAGAGGCGGATTCTGATTTCAACCTCTGTTCCGGCAAACTCACTACTGAGAGTACTGCCATGCAAATATGGATAGTCGTGAAAGGTCTGTAATACTTTCCCGAGAATAAGCTGTTCGGTTTCCGGGCTTGCCGGGATTTCGGTACTCAAAACTGAAACGACTGGTGTCACCAGATAATACAGGCAAAAGGGCAGGGGAGTGCGCTTGAGCTGATCCTGCGAAATTCGTTCAGGTGGCGCATTCAACCTCTGAGCATCACGTACAACCCGATAAAGCCAAAGAGATACCCCTTCGATGTTATGTTCTGCCATCTCTTGAGGATTATTAAGCGATACCGACATCCCGTTGCCATTAAACTTACTTGCGAGAACAAGGTGTTGTGCGAATCGCTGCTCCAGGAAGTTTGCTAATGTGAGACTTGTTGCTCTTAGCGCAGTGTACATATTACCTTCTTGTTACCTGTAAGCATTTTATATAAATTCATTTTAATTGGTATTTTTCTTTTGTGATTCTATCTAACTCTATTTTGACGATTCATCCAACAATGCAAATAATCTCTCAACCAATAATGGTACTTTGTATGGTTTCCTAAATGCATCATTGGCACCAAACTTAAATGCTTGTCCAAACACTTTTCTTTCCCCGTTCTTGTGCACCACTACTACTTTTATCATAGTATGCACGTTTTTTATCTCTTTAATCTGCTCAATTCCAAGTTGCACAAGCGCTTCGTCACCTGTTTGAATTTCAAGGATTATTGCATCAAAATTATTCGTTTGAACAAGTGGGATTAGTTCTGCATTATCTCTGTTTAGCCCGACCCTTGCTGATTTTTTTAGCAAATCTATAAGACGTTTATCGCTGCTTACAGATGGTCCGGAAACGAGTACATTTGGCATTTCTTAAACCTCTGTTTAAGTATTACCTGGGTAATAAAACAAAATGTATGCCAATGAAGAGAAAATGATTTTACTTGTTGGGAAGTGAGGGGCAAAATATTAATTATATTGAAAATATATGTAGGAAAGAAAGGTGCCGTTTATAAAATCTGATTGGAAAAAGCGTAGTATTGTTCATAATGCGTAGGGGAAATACTACGCATTATTAGTACTGCTGCGAAATAGATCAGGATCCAATCTATATTTACGCAGTTTAGAATGAAAGCTGGTAAAGTGGAGTCCGCTAGCTCTTGCAGCTTCTCGCACATTACCGTGCGTTAATTCGAGGCTGCGTTTTAAGAATCTACGTTCGAATTGTTCTATTGCAGATTCCTTAGCTTCATGGAAATGTAGCATTTCGCATACCTCTTCTGTCGAATTTTCAAGTGTCTGCAACTTATGTGGTAAGTGCTTTGTTTGGACAGCCTCTTTTTTACATAAGACTACCAACCTTTCTACAATATTGCGTAATTCGCGTATATTTCCTGGATAATCATACTTTTCAAGAACCTTCACAGTTTCATTGCATAAATCCATCTCAAATTTGCCATACTCATTACCAAACAAAGCGGTGAAGTAACGAAGGAGTGCAGGGATGTCGGATTTGCGTTTTCTAAGTGGTGGCAAATACAGATCAATTACATTCAAACGATAAAAAAGTTCTTCACGAAACGAACCCTGTTTGGAAAGAAGTTCGAGATCACGATTAGTCGCTGCAATGATGCGCACATCACTTCTTTTAATCTCCACACTTCCCAAAGGGGCGAATTGACCGGTTTGTAAAATTCTCAATAATTTCGATTGAAGTGCCGGGCTCATGTCGTGGATTTCATCAAAGAATATTGTGCCACCATTAGCGTGTTCAAACCAACCCTTTTTATAGCTAGTTGCACCGGTAAATGCGCCACGAATATGACCAAACAATTCAGACTCAAGAAGTGTATCTTGGAATGCGCCGCAATTCAATGCCACAAATGGTTTATCTTTTCGCTGACTATTTCGATGCAAAGTTTGGGCTATAAGTTCTTTGCCAGTGCCACTTTCGCCATATATGAGAACAGTTGCCTTTGTAATAGCAACCTGTCCAACCAGCTCCAGGATATCCAGTAGTTTTGGATGATTGCCTATTATACATTCAAAATCAAATTGCTTATCCAGTGACGCTCTACGTTTCTGATTCTGGGTTAGCTGCATTGATTCTACCTCTGAAATGATATTTTCAAATCATTCATCGTGAATGTTTTAATTCCCTATCATCAGGTTGAAACAATTTGTATGCGCTAAAATTCTTAGCTTTTTTTGCAATCTATTTCCCGTTGAAAATTTTCAGAAGTTAACTATTCTCTATGACTTTGGCCTTTGGCTTCAATCATTCAGGTGTTGCCACAAAAGGTTAATAAATACTATTTATGTTATAATCGAATTGTTTCAACGATTAACATCGTTTTTTAATCAACTTAGATCTAATTTCTAGTATCTAAGTTGATTAAAAATTGTTCAGGCAATTACTACAGTAGATAATTTATTACTTCAATCTGTAAAGTGTTGGCCTTTAAAAGTCCCATCACTATATAGAGAGTTGCAATCAGGCAAATTTTTCTCAATAAAATCCCAAATAAAATAATTATTGGACTAAAAAATATTATAAGTCATTATTTTTTAATTTTAAATTTCTCCCTCATCTATTTCTAAAAACAATACCCTGCACGTCAGAAAAAGATTTATTGTTAAATCTCTTTTGATTAATAGAATAACTACTCTCCAGCAACAGATTTCTGATGGAGGATAGTTAATAGCCCCATTTTAAACACAAATTTATTTACTGATATAATAAATCAAATATTGTCGGGATTAAATTTTTTCCTACTTAACCTTAATAAAAATAAATTGATAGAGAGTTGATGGGTGGCCTGTTGCCCGTTCTTAAAAATATCGCTTAAATTCGATTCTTTGAAGCGCTGCGAACAAAATCTTTTTTGACGTTTACTTAGGAAGACTGATTAGTTAAATAGAAAATAAAATTGGTGAAATCAATAATTAATGCATAATTCGAATAAATTTAATATCAATAAATCAGGGCAATATTGCTGGAGCGAATTGACAATCCGGTTTTACTTTGTTTCACCCAGATATTTATGAAAATCTTCTTACTAACTGGAGTCGGTTTAATAAAATAATATTTACTTTATCTTCCAATCTTTAATCCTCAACCCTTTATTTTCCCCAATGCTTCTAAAATGTTAGTTTTTGCATTGAGAGTGTTAGCAGATTTTTCGTTAAGAATATTATGTTGTAAGCAGAAGACAATTAAGTAAGTGCTTGGACAAAAATAAGTTTTGAATAAAAGTTTTAGCTATTATTTTTGATTATGAGCCGAAAAAAAAGATATATCGATCAATTAAGCGA